>JAVBTX010000016.1:0-61209 GCA_031555935.1 Lachnospiraceae bacterium
CGTCGGATATCTTAACTATAGCATGACAAAAGGAGAGCTTTCACTCTCCTCTTATTTGTAACACCACTTTCGCTAATGGTTTTTATTCTATTTGTAATTATCTTTCCCGCTTAATCGGGAATTTCATTTTTCAATTGAGGGTGGGGCGGTAGCTATTTCAACATCTGGTCATTTTCAAAAAAATCCTTCCAAGGGTCATCACGCTCCAGCCGTAAAAGTGCTTCTGATATACTAATTCCATTCGGCGCAACCATGTCAAGCTCTGACCAGGCCAGCGGCATCGACACCGCTGCGCCCTCTCTCGCCCGCAAAGAATACGGCGCAACACTTGTCGCACCGCGGCCATTGCGAATCCAGTCGATAAATATTCGCTCCTGCCGCTTCGCTTTTCTGATATTGCTGGTGTAACGGTCCGGCCATTTTTGTTCCATGACCTCGGCTACACTGCGGGCAAAATCATGAAATCTTTCCCATGAAGCTGTCGGCCGCAGCGGAACGACCACATGGTATCCCTTGCCACCACTCGTTTTAAGATAGGAATTCAAGGAAAGCTCCGTTAAAATGCTTTTCAAATCCCGCACCCCTTCACGAATCCGGCTAAGCTCCATGCCCTCATCCGGGTCTAAATCAAAGACCATCATATCAGGGTGTTCTAGTTCGTTTACACAGCTCCCCCAGATATGAAATTCGATCGTGTTCATCTGGACTTCTGATATTATGCCACGGGCATCTTCAATATAAAAATATTCTTCACTTTCCTTATCTTCTGCTCCTGCGACCAGAATCGTTCGAATGCTCTCACTATCTGCTGCTGGATGCTTTTTATAGAAGCTGTTATTCATAATGCCCTTGGGGCAGCGGACGGTGCTGAGAATTCGACTGCCAAGATACGGCAGCATCCGTTCGGCAACCCGTTCATAATACTGTGCCACCTCGGCTTTGGTGATAACCGGATTATCATACATCTTTTTATCTGGGCTGGTGATATTGATTCCTCGGATTATAATGCTCTTTTCGGTGAATGTACTTTTCACTTCGATTGGTTCTGCCATTTTTTCCTCCGCTATTTCCCGCCTTATTTCATGGGGATTTTTATCCGTTCTAATTCCTTTGAAGCTGGCTTGCCGTAATTGATTCTCCTTCGTCCATTCAGCAAATTTAATTTCTGCCACAAGCACCGGCTCCAACCAGGTGATCTGTTCATTTGCCCGTGTTTTCGGTGCTTCTGCAAAAGGGGATTCTGGCCTGATTTTATCGGCAAAAAGTTCTTCTAACTGATTCACCTCGGCTCGGCCAAATCCAGTGCCGGCCCGGCCCGCATAGACTAAGTCTTCTCCTTCACCAACCGATAAATGAACGTGAGAGGAACGTTCCTCATAATAGCCCAAGAGCAGTGAGCTTATGCCACTCGTTTTTTTATCGGAAAGCGTATAGCCGCCAATCACAAATTCCTGTCTTTTATCACATTTGATTTTAATCCAGTCACCATTTCTGGTTCCGCTGTAAGTCGACTCTGCTTTTTTCCCGACAATTCCTTCCATATCGGTCGCACAAGCCGCAGCAAAGCTCTCTTTGCCATTGCCCCGAACGTAGCGGCTGTAATACAGCTTTGATGGTGCACCTGCTAGCAACTTTGATAATATCTCCTTGCGTTCCAGCAATGATTTTTCTCGCAAATCTTCCCCATCCAATGCCAGAATATCAAAAATAATATAGACCAGATTCTTATTTCCTGGATTCTTTAGATAATTTTGCAATGCTTGAAAATCAGTTTTTCCCGCCGCATCTGTAACCACCATTTCACCATCTAAGACCATCGCCCGATTCCCTGCCCAATCAACCAGTGCCGTAGCAACGTCAGAAAAACGGTGCACATAGTCATTGCCATTTCTGGTCAGCAGCCGAACGCTGTTATTTTCCACATAGGCAATGATACGATAACCGTCATACTTCAATTCATAGAGCCATTCCTCGCCCTCAGGCACTGTATTTACTAACTTGGCAAGCTGCACAACTGCCGTTTGAAATGGATTTCGAATCGTTTTATCCTGCTCTCCTCTTTCGATTTCTGCCATCGTTCGGCCAGTCCGAACACTGGTAATGAAATGGTCTATTCCGTTTTCTGTTTGAGTATATGCATCCTTTTCTTTGAGTAATAGCCAGTTATTTTTCTTTTCACCAGCCTTGGCTTGCATCCGCACCAACGCCCACTGCCCCTTAAGCCGGATTCCTTTGAGTGTAAATTTCAACATTCCTTGCCGCAGTCCGGCTTCGACGTTTCCAAGTGGTTCCCAGTAACCTTCATCCCAAAGCATAACCACTCCGCCGCCATACTCTCCCTTTGGGATTGTCCCTTCAAAATTTCGATATTCGAACGGATGCTCCTCTACCTCAACCGCCAGCCGCTTATCCTTTGGATTAAAGGAAGGACCCTTCGGTACTGCCCAGCTTAACAGTACCTCATTCCATTCCAGCCGCAAATCATAGTGGTCGCGCCTCGCCAAATGGTGCTGGATGACAAACCGCAGCTCCGGTGACTCGTCTGCAACTGCTTTCTCCACTGCATCCAAGGCTACGTTTGCTGCGTTCGCCCCCTCACCAATTGGCTCATTCGTTTTGTCAAAATTTCGTTTCTCATTATATTCACTTAATTTATCCATCACCTTACTATGCCGGTTCCTTATCCTTTTTGGCTTGCTCGACGCTGGCTTTTAATGCCTCCATTAAGTCGATGACTTTATTTTCATTGCCGGATTCAGGCGCAATTATTTCCTTGCCGGAAATCTTGGTTTCGATTAGAGCGCGCAGTTTTTCCTGATACTCGTCTTTATAATTAGCTGGTTCAAACGGTGTGTCCATTGAATTTATCAGCGTTTTTGCCATATCCTGCTCCTGCGTTGACACCTCTGGTTTGGTATATGGCTTTTGCAGCTCTTTTATCTCATCCGCATAGTACATGGTCGAGATTAAGATTCCATCTTCACGCGGAATAATCGCCATCAGCGTGTCGGTCGTACCCATAACCGTTTTGCCAATCGCGATCTTTTGTTCTGCCATTAAAGCGGAACGCAGTAGCTCGAAGGCCTTTTCTCCACCGGCCTCCGGGGCTGCCTGATATGTTTTTTCATAATAGACAGGGGAAATTTGATTTAACTGCGCGAAATGCAGTATCTGAATTGATTTTTCCTTTTCGGTTTTTATTTTTTCAATTTCATCATCGGTGACAACGACATACTTGTCCTTATCGTATTCAAAGCCTTTGACAATATCCTCCGTTTTCACTTCTTTCCCGCAGTGTGCGCAGGTCTTTTTATAGCGAATGCGGCTATTGTCTTCTTTGTGTAATTGATTGAAATGAATGTCATTGTCCTGTGTCGCTGTGTACATCCCGATTGGGATTGCTACCATGCCAAATGTGATTACTGATTTTCGTGATACCATAATGTGAACACCTCCGTGGTTTTATTCGAGGTTATTATTTCCAACAAAAATGGAAGTATTCACATTATTGATAATAGAGGCATTATAAATCGAGTAAATAAACATCGTCCGGTGTCACCCGATAATCCGGTGTAAAAATAATCCAGTCGGTGATACAATCAATCGGATATTCATTTACGGCTCCCTCATGCAAGTCATTAATATAATATGGCTCCTGCGTCAGCTTTGCCGTTACCGTCAAACCCGATATTTCTAACAGTTCAAACCAAATATGCTCTTTGAAGTTATCCTCCGTCCGATGTTCTTCATCAATTTCTAAACCTAGCTTCATCAGTACCTTGACACCTTCGGTTCCCATGATATTCTTTACATATGCCAAACGTTCCAATGCCAATGCCTTCATTCGTTCGGTTTCATTTTGTGACAGCATGTACATCGGATTTTGCTCGAGCAATTCGTCAAAAATAGAAACCATCCCAACAACACCCTTATTGTAATCTTCCTCCGTTGGATATACAAAGATACAACTGGTGTCTTGATTATGACCTTCCTCCCGATCAGCCTTGCCGCCAAGAATGTCGGCATCATAAAATTCGATTGCCTTATCCCATGACATATAGGTCGCCATCACAATATGCTGCTGCGACAAACGCGCCAGAAACAAAGGTTCCATTGGTTCTAACGGTTCCTCGCGTTCCATCATCCGGCTTGCCATTGATTCAATAATGTTCGACTGACTCTGATAGTTTTCTCTGGTTGCACCAAGTATCTCCAACTCCGTAATACCACAGCGGTTCAAACCATGTGAGTGCATCCATACCTGCCCATCCTCTCCCGACACTGCCTGAATCGTATATAAATATCTCGGTGCAGGCGGAACATTGGAGGATGCCGCTAACGCAATCCAACGACCAGACAATATTTTTTCCGCGCTTTCATCCAGTACTGCTAAAAGATTTGGCAGCATCGCCTGGATCAGCTTCAGTTGCAAATGATATGCGGCAAGGGCATCCTCGCCAAAATTCATTTCAATAACCAGTCCGTCTTCCTTGGCTGCCAGCTCCTCCATATCGACATCCGGAAAAAAATGCTGCATCCGGTAAAATCGCGGCAACTGAAAATCAGTTGGATAAATCAGCACTTCATAGCGACATTTATCAAATACCACTTGTACTTGAAGTTCATGTTCTTCAACGGTTGCCGACAGAACCTGAAAATCTTTACTTTCTTTCAGATTATGAATTAACTGCTCCGGTTGTAGTATTTCCTCTACATTCACTGGGATTGCCAGCATACATGATGTTCTATTCATTTTCACTTAGCCTCCTATAGTATGTATTTTTAATTCTAATTACAAGTTCCTCTAATCCCAACTCGCTTCAATTGACCTCGGCAATTCTTATAATTTGGATAATAATATTCCACTTCCTGCCAGAATGCCGGTGAATGATTCATCTGCTTTCGGTGGGCAAGCTCATGAACAACAACATAATCCAACAGTTCTTCCGGCAAAAAATACAGTTGGTAGTTAAAATTCAGATTTCCCTTACTGCTGCAACTGCCCCACCTCGTCTTCTGGTCACGGATGGTTATTCGGCCATATGTCACGCCCATCAGGTTCGCATAATATGATACCCGTTCGAAAAATTTATGTCTCATATCGGCAAGCTCTGTTTCACTCATCTCATGTAGTGGAACGATTGCCAGTGAAGCCTGCTCTCTATCGGCGGTCTGCTGTAGTTTCTTGATAATCCATAACTGATGCTGTTCAATCAATTTTTTTATTTCACGCTCTGGCATCCGAAATGGAACTCGGGCCTTCACCGCACCATCCTTAATCTCCAGACCAAATGTCTTTCGCCTACTGCTGATTACCTCAATTGTGATATCCTGCGACGATGTATGTAAAAGATATTGATTCATTTTGCTGTTAATAACCGTTCACCTGCTCACTATTAATGATACTAATCGCTGAACTCGTCCCGATCCGGGCACAGCCTTCAGAAATGAAATTCTCCATATCCTGAACATTTTTCACTCCGCCGGCGGCTTTCATTTTTACCGCTGGACCAATGTTTGCCTTGAACAATTTTATATCGGCTATGGTTGCTCCATCAGTACCAAAACCAGTTGAAGTTTTGATATAGTCTGCACCGGCATTTGTTACCGCATGACACATTGCAATCTTTTCTTCTTCGGTCAGATAACAGGTTTCAATAATAACCTTTAGAATCTTGTCACCAGCAGCTTCTTTTAACGCTTTGATTTCTGTTTCGACAGCTTCGAAGTCACCATTTTTTACATCAGTAATATTGACTACCATATCCACTTCATTCGCACCGTCAGCAATCGCCTGATGCACCTCGGCAACCTTCGCGGAAGTCACACTGTAGCCGAGTGGAAATCCTACTACGGTACAGACATTAAGCTTGTCGCCGTAGGTATCATGAATCCGCTTGACATAACAAGGCGGTACACAGACTGAAGCCGTTTCATATTTGATTGCTTCGTCACATAACTTCTGGATGTCTTCCCATTGCGCAAATGCTTTTAGCAATGTGTGGTCGACATATTTTAACATTTCTTTTGATTCCATCTTGTTCCTCTTTTCAATCTAATTTCTATACGATTTATATAAATTTCTCAATCTTGTCTTTTTCAACCCGGGCAAAAATCAACGGCGCCAGCTTTACATTTGTTTCAGAAATGGTTACTGCCTGCTGGAAACGATTTTCTGCCGAGACAAATAATGCTTCATCTGAGGCATATAACATAGCAATTGTCTCACCTGTGGTTACAGCATCACCGACCTTGCGTTTTAATATAATACCCGCAGCATAATCAATCCCACTATCCACCGTCTCACGGCCTGCGCCTAACATGGCAGAAGCAATGCCACAAGCTTCCGTGTCCATATGGGTAATATAGCCAGAAGCCTTCGCCTGCACTTCGAATTGATATGGTGATTTCGTAAACTGTTCGGTATCGCGAATTACTGATGCATCACCGCCCTGTGCTTCCACCATCGCAATCAATCGCTCTAACGCCTTGCCATTATCAATCACGTCTCTTGCCATCTGCTTACACTGCTTTAAGTCACCTTTGCCAGCCAAGTACAGCATATTAGCGGCCAGATTAAGCGATATCTCCGTCAAGTCCTCTGGCCCTTCGCCTTTTAAGGTTGCTACTGCTTCGGCCACTTCTAGGGCATTCCCGATGTTGTTGCCAAGCGGTGTGTCCATATCGGTAATCAACGCGACCGTTCGTTTGCCGGCATTCTCACCAATCGCTACCATCTTTTCGGCCAAAGCAATGGAGTCCTTAAGCGTCTTCATAAATGCTCCGCTGCCAGTCTTCACATCAAGCAGAATACAGTCATTTCCGGCGGCTAATTTCTTACTCATAATGGATACTGCAATCAACGGGATGCTATCGACCGTTGCAGTCACATCACGAAGCGCATACAGCTTCTTATCGGCTGGGGTCATATTGCCCGACTGTCCGATTACACTAAGTCCAGTTTGATTCACCGTATCAAAAAATTCTTCCCGGGTTAGCGATGTCTTCATGCCCGGAATAGCTTCCATTTTATCGACCGTGCCACCGGTATGTCCTAAGCCACGGCCAGACATCTTCGCCACTTTAACACCACAGGCCGCCACAATTGGCGCAATAATCAAAGTCGTCTTATCACCCACCCCGCCGGTTGAATGTTTATCCACCTTAATTCCTTCGATTCCAGATAAATCCACCATATCACCAGAATGAGCAACGCGGTCAGTCATCACCGATGTTTCCAAGTCGGTCATACCGCGAAAAAATATCGCCATCAGCATGGCTGACATCTGATAATCAGGAATATTACCGTTCACATATTCATCAATCATATAACTGATTTCGTCTTCATTCAGCTCGCCACCGTTACGCTTTTTTTCGATTAAATCATACATTCTCATGGTTTTGTTTCTCCTATGCTTCCATTTATTTTGTTTCCAAATTGGCCTTGCCAAAACCGAGCGGAAGCAGCTCGGCTAATGAAAACACCTGATATTTATCTTCATCTGTTCCCAGGATAATTTCAAATTCTAGTGGCTCACAAAATTCCATCATCACCTGTCGGCAGACACCACAGGGCGCACACAGTTCGCCATTTCCTTTTTCCACACCCTCAAGATTGCCAACAATCGCAATCGCCGTGAACTCCCGCTCGCCCTCCGATACGGCTTTGAAAAATGCCGTCCGTTCCGCGCAGTTGGTTGGTGAGTATGCAGCATTTTCGATATTACAGCCATGATAAATGGTTCCGCTTTTACCAAGTAAGGCTGCCCCCACCTGAAATCCCGAGTAAGGTGTGTATGCATTTTTTTGAGCTTCAAAAGCTTCTGCCATCAATTTCTGATATAATTCCTTTTTTCCTGCCTCCATCTGATTTCACCTTTATGCTTTCATTATTTCATTTAAGAAGCTTTTACCTTCGATATCACCTTGTACCCCAAATATATCCAATATTGTTGCCGCGATATCAGCAAAGGTATTCCTCGTTCCAATTGAGACGCCCGCTCTGATACTGTCACCATAAATCAACAGCGGAATGCACTCGCGGGAATGGTCAGTTCCCGGATAACCCGGATCACAGCCATGATCCGCTGTTATCATCAAAATATCGTCCTTCTCCATCCCCTGCATAAACGTGGCTAACTGCTGGTCAAACACCGTCGCTGCTTTGGCATAACCATCAATATCATTGCGGTGGCCATAAAGCATATCAAAATCAACCAGATTCACAAAACAAAGACCGGTAAAATCTTCTTTTTGAATCGCCAAGGTCTGTTCCATTCCATCGACGTTATTTGCAATCGAAACCGTTGTCTGAATGTTTTTTCCGGCAAAGATATCGTATATTTTTCCAGCACCCTTCGTTGCCAGACCATGCTCGGTCAGGACATCCATCATTGTCGTTGCCGGTGGCACCAACGAGTAATCATGGCGGTGCGGAGTGCGCTTGAAGCTTCCCAGTGCACAAGGTGCGCTGTGTGCACAAGGTGCGCACGGCGAACCTTGTTCGCCGCCAATAAATGGTCTGGCTATCACCCGGCCGACGCCATGCTCGCCTTGTAACATCTCTCTGGCTATCTTGCAATACTCATACAATGTCTCTAATGGTACAATATCCTCATGGGCAGCAATCTGGAAAACGCTGTCTGCTGATGTGTACACAATCAGGTCACCGGTTTTCATATGCTCCTCGCCATATCGTTCAATTACCGCCGTACCAGAATATGGCTGATTACATAATATTCCACGACCGGTTTTTTTTGAAAATTCGGCCAGCAGCTCGGCTGGGAAACCATTTGGATAAGTTGGCAGTGGCTGCCTTGAAATAATTCCGGCGAGCTCCCAATGACCAATGGTGGTATCTTTTCCGCGTGAAGCCTCGGTCAAGCGGCCATAACTTCCGATCACCTGTGTCTCTGCTTCCCCACAATCAACGCCATCAATATTAAACAGTCCTAACTTCTTCATATTGGGTGTGTCATATTCTGGTGATTTCACTATCGTTGCCAAGGTATTGCTGCCTTCGTCGCCGAAGTCTTTTGCATCCGGTGCATGACCGATTCCATAACTGTCTAAAACAATTAAAAAGACTCTTTTTGCGCTCATTCTAATCTCCATTCTGCCAAAGTCAGTGTGAAAAATTTATAGTATGAGTTTTTCACACTTCTATTTTTTCATTTCTTGATAAATTCGCACGATTGCATTTCGCACCAGCTCTTTAAACTGTGGTGCTACTCGATCAGCAGTGTCTTGCACCTCTTGGTGATTCAACGGCTGGTCTAATATCCCTGCCGCCATATTGGAAATACACGAAATGCCGCAAATTTTCATCCCCATATGATTTGCTACAATCGCTTCACAAGCGGTACTCATTCCAACGGCATCCGCACCAAGCGTACGGCTCATTTTTATTTCGGCTGGCGACTCATACGCCGGACCGGTAAACTGAATGTAGACCCCTTCCTGCAAACCGATGTTCAAGTCCTTGGCAACACTTTGAATCACTGCCCGCAAGTCCTTATCATAGATTTCACACATATCAGGAAATCTTGGTCCAAATTCCTCAATATTTTTTCCGATTAATGGTGATGGGATGAAGCTGGAAATGTGGTCGCGAATCATCATGAAATCACCGACTTGATAATTTTCATTGATTCCGCCGGCCGCATTAGTCAAAAACAAGGTCTTTGCCCCCATCATCTTCATCAGGCGAATCGGCAGTACGACATCACTCATCGTATATCCTTCATAATAATGCACCCGCCCCTGCATAATGACGACCGGAACTTCCCCGACATAGCCAAAGACAAAGCGGCCCTTGTGACCAGCTACCGTTGACTGTGGAAAACCTGCGATATCTTCATATGCTAAGGTTTGTTTTATTTCTATTGTTTCAGCAAAATCCCCAAGGCCGGAGCCTAATATCAGCGCTATTTCTGGTTTAAAATCAATTTTTTCCTGAACTGCTTGAAAACATTCACACACTTTTTGATACATTTTTCACCATTCCTTTTCTTTGCTTGTTATTTGTTTGATTTATAACAATTTTATGTTGTTTTGGTTCTTTTGTCAACGAAACACGGGCCGGAAACCTCTTCAAAGATTTCCGGCCCATTTTCGTTTTTTATTTAAAAAAATCATACTGCGACATATATAGTTCATAATACAATCCCTTTTCCGCCATCAGCTTGTCATGATTACCCATCTCCTGAATCTGTCCTTGGTCAACATAGAGAATACAATTCGCATTTTTTATCGTTGACAAACGATGGGCGATAATAAATGAGGTGCGGCCTTTTAGCAATTTGGCCAATCCTTCCTGTAATAATATCTCCGTTTCGGTGTCGATGCTGGAGGTTGCTTCATCCAAAATCAGTATCTTGGGATCAGCGAGCAAGGCTCTGGCAAATGAAATTAACTGCCGCTGACCGGCTGACAATCTCGTTCCGCGTTCATTTACTTCGGTGTTATAGCCGTTTTCCATCGTCATAATAAAATCATGCGCGCAGACTGTCTTCGCCGCCCGCTCGACTTCTTCATCCGTTGCCGTCATATTACCGTAACGAATGTTGTCAGCAATAGTGCCGGAGAAGATAAAGCTGTCTTGTAACATCACGCCCATTTGTTTTCGTAGCGAAGCGATGGTGACGGTATTAATATCAATTCCATCAATTAACAGTTCACCGGAATCGAGGTTGTAAAAACGGCTGAGCAGATTGATGATGGTTGACTTACCAGCTCCGGTCGGCCCGACAATGGCAAATGTCTCGCCTGCTTTTACGTTAAAGTTCACGCCCTTTAAAATTGGGACATCATCTTCATAGCTGAACCAGACATTTTTAAATTCCACGTCACCCTTAATCTCTGGCATCACAACGGCTCCTTCGGCATCCTTTACATCCACCGGTTCGTCAATTGTTTCAAAGATTCGCTCCAGATAGGACATTGCCGTTAACAGCGAATTGTAAAAGCCCGCCAGTGTATTAATTGGTGCCCAGAAACGCCCAATATAGGCGGTGAACAAAATCAATGTACCGGTTGTCAGCATGTCGCCGCTCGAAATCCAGTTTACTCCCAATATATAGATTGCCGCGGTCGTCCAAGTGGCGATGTTATCGATTGCTGGCCACAAAATAAAATTCAGTTTGACAGCCTGCATCCAAGCGTTGCTGTAATCGCTGCTAAGATGATTGAATATCTTGATATTTTCCTGCTCCCTGACAAAGCTCTGGGTAACCCGAATGCCGTTCATGCTCTCGGCAATATAGGCATTTAGGTTCGAGGACTTATTGCTGGAAATCTGCCATGCGACCCGCTGTTTCCGTTTGATAATAAAGATAACCCCCATCAGTAGCGGCAATCCGACCAAGCATAACAGGGTCAATCTGACATCATAATAAAACATAAAGCCAACGATAAAAAACAAGCTGAATAAATCAGTTATTGTATTTACAATACCATTGCTGAGCAAATCACTTAAACTATTGACATAGTTCACCACGCGAACCTGAATCTTACCGTGCGGACGCTCATCGTAATAGGAAAATGGTAATTCCTGCAAATGGTTAAAAATATCACTGCGCATCTGATGGATAATGTTCTGCCCCAGCTTCGACGTGAGGGTGATTTTTATCCGCAGATTGATTACGATGATTAGGTTGATAACCAAAAATGCAATACTAATCATCACGATTCCACGAATATCTTCATTGACAATATATACGTCCATGATCTGTTTCAGAATAACCGGAGTGAGCATTCCAAGGGCACTTGAAATTGTCATAATTAAAATCGTAATAAAGATTTCTTTTTTATATGGTGTGATATAGCCAAGCAATCTTTTTAAATGACCCATATTAAATTCGGTCAATAGTGTTTCATCGACATCTACTTTATTTCTAGCCATTGAAATGTTCCCTTCCTTTCTTACGTTCTTTTTTAATCTGGTTAAATTCTCCATACTGGTGATTAAACACCTTATGGTAATATCCTTCTTTGGCTAGTAATTCTTCATGATTTCCCGATTCCACAATCCGCCCATCATCTAAGACTAAGATTAGGTCCGCTTCTTTGATTGAGGATATCCGGTGCGCAATTAGAAATACCGTTCTTGAGTCAGCAAGGTGGTGCAAGGATTCTTGGATAATGGACTCCGTTTCCATATCGACCGCAGAGGTCGTATCATCTAAAATAACGATGGATGGATTTTTAAGCAATGCTCTGGCCAGCGAAATTCGCTGTTTCTGCCCACCGGAGAGACCGATTCCCCGCTCTCCCACGACTGTATCATACTGCTCCGGCATTTTCATAATGAAGTCATCAGCATTAGCAATTGTTGCTGCTTCCTTGACTTCTTCGAAGGTTGCATCCGGTCGTCCATAGGCAATATTTCCTTCAATGGTATCGGAAAACAAAAATACATCCTGCATCGCCATGCCGATATTGTCACGCAGATTATATAAATCGTAGTTCTTTAAATTGACTCGGTCTAACAGCACATCGCCATCAGTTGGATCATAAAAGCGACAGAGTAGATTCATTAACGTTGATTTTCCAGAGCCGGTCGCCCCGATAATTCCCACCGTCTGACCTGGTTCTACTTTGAAATTAATGTCCTTAAGGATAACCTCGCCCTCTTCTGCTAAGCAGTAATCTGGTCGACTTTCTCGCTCGGCCTTGTATGATACATGACGAAACTCGATGCCGCCATTTGCCTTTGGTGTCTTATATGGACCTTCCAACTCCTTGATATGCGGCTCGACATTGATGGTCGAATAGATTTTTTCAACCGATGTAACAAATCGCTGATAGTCATTGGCCAACCAACCGGCCATCCGCAGTGGGTTATTTAACATCCATAAATAACCGTTGACCATAACGAGGTCACCCAGCGTAATCGTCTTTTGAACGACCATAATACCACCAACTAAATACAGAATCACGGTTGAGATACTCGCTAAAAATTCAAAGACTGGGACATATTTTTTCCACATATCAGCCGCATCTAATTCTGCCTCACGGTATGCATCGTTTTCTTTATTGAATTTCTCGATTTCAAAATCTTCTTTGGCAAAGGCCTTAACGACCCGGTTGCCGCTGACATTTTCCTGCACTGCGGTATTCAGACTCGAAAACTGCTGACGGACTTTATGAAAGGTTGGCTTGATTGCTTTTAACTGCTTTGCCGTGATTAAAACGGTCAACGGAACAACACATACCAGGCACAACGCCAGCCGATAATCCACGGTAAAAATCATCACCACAGCAATGATAAACAGTAATGAGTTTTCATAAATATTATAGATTACAAAGGCCACAAAATGCCGAATCGCATCCATATCTCCGGTCTGTCTCGACATCAAATCACCGGTCCGGTTCTTATTGTAGAATGAAAAATCCTGTTGCAGTAACCGGCGGTAAACGTGGTTACGCATTGTATACAGCATATCCTGTGACGATCTTTCAAAAAGATATAAATATATGTATTTGAGTATCGAACGAAATGCTGTTACCCCAATAAAAATTAAGATCAGCTTTGGCAATAACTCATATTTTCCCCCTCTGATTACATCATCGACAATGATGCCCGATACTTTCGGGTTGATAATCGTGCAAAGTGACACAATTGTCACTAATAGCAGCGCCACCACTAACGATAATCGGTATTTTTTCAAAAATGAAAAAAACCATTGCATAGCTGTCATAAAAATTCCTCCTCAGTTGTTGAACGTAATATAGTAAATTATAACGGCGTGGCTTTAAAATGAAATGTAGATTTCTATATTTATCATGTAGTATTTCATAATGTGGGTAGATTTTGACTTGTCTTTTGTGGTATCTTTAATATATTAATACACGGATGAAAATGCACAGATTGGAGCTATAACATGTGTAATACGCAATACGATTTAACTTATCAGGATTTGAACCCCAGCATCTATTTTGCTTTTAAGTCAAAAATGTTAAACGACGGCCATTATCATGCCCATGAAGATTTTACAGAAATCACCTATATCCTCTCGGGGAAGGGCCGCTATTTGATTGAGGATGAATTATACGATGTCGAAGCCGGAGATATGATTATCTGTAATCCCGGTGTCCATCACCAGAGTCTTTTTACCAATAAAGAGGAACCAACTGTTGAATTTTTTGCTGGCTTTTCGAATTTTCATTTTAAAGATATGCCGCCTAACTGCATCTGTTTAAAGGACGATGGTTATATTCTCAAATTAACTGGTGATACCAGAACTGAAATTTCAAATATTTGCTATGAAATGTGTGCCGAAAGCGAGACGAATCAGCTTGGCAAATATTTTATGTTAAAAGCACACCTGCTTCAGATTTTATTATTGATGATGCGGGAAATTCTTGATGCACCAAAAATCAGCCAGACTGGATATATGTTTGAAAATCACAACAAAACGTATGCGGTCAAACGGATTCTCAATTATTTAAATGAGCACTACGCGGAGAAGATTTCCCTAGACCAGATTGCGCATAATATGTATTTAAGTCCCGTTTATGTCTCGAAAATTTTCAAGGAGGAAACGGGTGAATCGCCGATTAACTATCTGATTCAGATTCGGTTGGAAAAGGCCAAGGCCATTTTAGAACAGCCGGGGAATGGCAATATCAGAGATATTGCCGGAGCTGTTGGATATGAAGATGTGTATCATTTTAGTAAGATGTTTAAGAAGTATTACGGGATGGCACCGCAGCATTACCGGAAGTCTTATTTGCAGAAAAATCCTCTAAGACCTCAATAGAACATTCAAACTAATTATATTACAGCCTTTACTTTCATAATAACGCAGCATTTCGGGTATTTTCTTTTTATCATAACTAGTAATGCAATCCGACAAGACATTTACGTTATAATTTGCTTTTCGTAAGTTGTAGCAGGTTGATTTAACACAAGCAATCGCATCTGCCCCTGTAATGTAGAAATCACATATTTCATTTTTAGTAATAAAGTCTGCAAACTCCTCGTTGCTCAATGCATTTCCTTTGTATTTTGTGAAAACATTTTTTGACTCTATTATCAAATCCGAAGCTAATTCAGCCCCATGTGTATTGGGTTTAAAAGTCCTCGTGCCGGCTGATAAATTTTCATGCCTTATATAAATAACATGTAAATCATTTTTGACTGCCCAACTGATAGCTTCATTGATATTATCAATGATATCCTTGTAATTTTTAGTTATGTCATTTTGAATATCAATGATTACTAAGGCTTTTTTCTGCATAGTGTTTCCTCCTAATGTTTGAATGATTTGTTCATTTTTCGATGATTATATTGTATCACGCAATTGTTGACAACAGTATGGCAACAATATATAATAATGTAATCAAATTTTAAGAGGAGGCTATCAGATGAAAGTTGATCGGCTTGTTAGCATTATTATGATACTCCTTGATAAAGAGCGAATAGGCGCACAAGAATTAGCAGATATGTTTGAAGTTTCGCCCCGCACAATTTACCGTGACATTGACACTATCAACATCGCTGGTATTCCTGTTCGTTCAACATCGGGAGTAGGTGGCGGTTTTGAAATTATGCCGGAATACAAGATTGATAGAAAAGTTTTTTCGACTGCCGACCTTTCTGCTATCTTGATGGGGCTTTCCAATCTCTCCAACATGATACGAGGTGATGAGCTGGTAAATGCCCTTGCGAAAGTCAAGAGTTTTATTCCCGCCGACAGAGTGAAAGATATTGAATTAAAAGTTAATCAAATATGTATAGATTTAAGTCCGTGGATGAGCAACAGCAACATACAACCATCTTTAGAAATTATCAAATCAGCTTTGCAGGAAAACAAGCTACTTTCATTTGAATATTTAGCCCACCACGGAAATAGAGCCACCCGAATAGTTGAGCCATATCAGCTTGTATTGAAAAGTAGTCATTGGTATTTACATGCGTATTGCCATAATAGAAATGATTTTCGCTTATTCAGACTATCCCGAATGTCAAACCTACAAATGAAAGAGGAAACTTTTGCACTACGAGATTATCCCAAACCGATTTTAGACTTTGCAGATATTTGGGAAGCTATGCATACAAAAATCAAAATCCGTATTCATAAATCGGTGATGGATAGAGTGCTTGAATTTTGTGCTTATGACCACTTTACACCAGATGGAGATGAGCATTTCATTGTGAACTTCCCATTCATTGAGAAAGAATATTATTATGATATGCTTCTCAGCTTTGGGGATAAATGCGAGTGTGTAGAGCCGCTGCATATTCGCACAGAAATGAGACGCAGAATACATGATATCGCTGCCATATACGAAAGTTGATACATAAAGGATTTTATTCACGCTCTAGTTTCAGCCGATTATTTTCTCGGTCCGATTATTTTCTCGGTCCGATTATCTTCTCGGTCCATATTTCCAACAAGGTATTTACATCGTCTGCAAATTCCTTCTCGGTCTGAGCTTCGCCCATTTTTAACTCTTCTAGCACTTCAAAGGTAAAAGCCGATGCGCCAAACTGATTCCAGTCTTTTGTCATCGCCGCCTCGGGGCAGAAATTCGCTGACACCGAAAATTCAAAACGATTCTTTGTGCCCTGCATGTTTTTGGTTGCGCGCAACCAAGTGTTGGTACTGCCTTCACAATTCACACGATATACACCACCGATTTGCACACGATTTTTATACTGCTCCTTTAGTTCTCTTTTATTATCTGTTCCCATATTTTTTTCAACCTTCCCACAAGGAAGAATGCTTTTTTGCATTCTTCGAGAGAATTTCTTAGGCGGTGTCCTTTAGCGCCTAAGAAATTCTCTTCACACTGCCATTGTAACATTGAATCATGGAGGGCGACAACCTACGTTTCGTAGATTTTCTTTTCAGAATATTTTCTTGAAATTGCTAATGCTTTCTCGTTAATAATATCCCGTATATGTTTCGGCTCCAATACCTCGGCATATTCTCCGAAAGAAAGAATAAATCCATACATTCCGTTATCTTCCGGTTCTTCCCACTGTGTTACCGTCAAACTACCGTCATCATTTATTATGATATCCTCATCGCCGAAAAAATCATACGCCCGATAAGCCATTTCGGGCGCAATTTTCATAACCAGCGTAACTCGTTTGGGAAATGTGTCGATTTGCTCGCAGTGTTCATTTTCAGCAGCAAAATCACGTTGTGTAAATTGCTCGTCGGTAACGGTAATATTTCTTGTTCTTGATAGTTTAAACAATCTCATCCCTTGCTTCACCAGGCAAAAGCCGTTGAAATACCAAGAGTGTGCTTTAAACCACATATTAATCGGTTCTACGCGTCGGTGCGTTTTCTCGCCTTTTGTATTATAATAATCAAATTCAATTATATATTTTTCAAAAATCGCATTTTTTATGTCGGAAAAGTCTTCAATTCCACCACCGTCTCCCCAACTCGTATAATCCACATCGAACCATTTTGGGGGCGATTTTCGAAAGAACGTGCTTAGTTTTTGCAAAACCTGTTCTGTTTCTTCTGTTTTAACCGCGGAAAGACCTTGCAAAGCTGACAAAATCTCAGTTTGCTCATGCTCCGTGATAATTGATTTATCCAGCACAAAGTTATCCGTTAGGTTATACCCACCCTTGTGTCCCTTTTCTGCATAAACAGGAATCCCCGAAAGGCTCAATGTATCCATATCGCGGTAAATAGTGCGTTTTGATACATTGAGAATTTCGGCAAGTTCATTTGCGGTGACATTCTTTTTGTTAAGCAGGTGATATACAATTTTAAACAGCCGTTCTATTTGCATTTTTGATGCCTTTCTTATTCTTGTACTTAAAAAATTCTTCCCTCTTCCGTCTCTACCTTATTGACAAAATCCATATTATAGCGCACTGCACCGTGGTCTTTAATAACTGTGGCTCTGGTGATGCGGATTGCTAAAATACAGCAGTTTTCATCACTTTCATTATTTGCCATATCATACCATTCAAATGCTTTACGCAGCTTCGCCCGAATCTCAGCATTTTTCGGGTCTAACACCCATCCGATATTTTCGCCGATTCCATTTCCCGAAAACCACTCACCGCAAACTGCAAATGCAACCTCACTGTTCTTAGCTATCTGTTGCATTTTGGTTGATAGCCCCCAAGTTGAAACATAGAATACGCCGTCTTCATAAAATGCATCGACATCACGAACATAAGGACGAGGTGCTCCCCCTGCGTTTGGTTCGATTGCAATGGTTGAAAGAGCGATGAGATTGTCTTTCCCATTACCGCATCTTTCCTCAATTAATTGTAATCCTTCTTCGTATCTGCTCATTTGTAAATCCTCCTTGCATTTTTTTATCAGTATAGCTTATCAAAGTAGACAACAGTATGTCAGCTTTGCAATAATATCTATAATATCTAATGAAGCAATTGCCTTAATACCCAAATAATACTTTCATAAGAAATATCCTGTGCATATGCAAATTTTTTTGGTATTTTAACCACGCTTATTTTTCAAACTGAAATCTACATGTAAATTCATTGTATTCTTCCTGCTCAGTAATCCAAATGATCACATTATATTCCGTAATTCCCAATCTTGCATAAGCTTCCAAGCGATGATTTCCATCATTTAACTCAAACCCTCCTTCCACATAATGGACGATTAACGGCGGCATATCTTTTTCCTTTTTTATTACCTCCATCAGTTCCGTAACATGATGCTCGAACCAGTCGCCATCAATTTTGTACTTCATATTTTCTTCTGGTCCACAACATCTAGACAATAAATCAAGTGGCATCTTCACTGGACCGATAAAGAACCGGTCCAAAATTTTTAGCCCTTCTGAAAAATCTTTATTGTGACCATCCGATAATAAATAAGCGTGTATCCATTCTTCTGTTTTCCCGTATTTAGCGTATTCTTTTGCCGATGATAATGTACATTTGTATTCCATAAATTGTTCCTCCTTCTTTGAGTATACGATTCTTCGTATGGTTTCATAAGAAAGATGATATTCAGCTGCCAATTGCTCTATTTCTTTGCTTTGACTAAACTTGTTTTTTATTTCTTGGTTGCGTTCATATAAATATTTTCGATAGCCCGAGGTTTCACCCCATGAGCGTTTTTCTTCGCCAGCGGGTATGTATACTAATTTACCAGCCGCATATTTTTGAATTTGTCTTAATAGTTTATCAGGAAAAATATCTTTGCCATTTTCATATTTCACAGCTACCTCCAGCTCTTATTTCTTCTTGAATATCATCTTCCTTATAGTCATTATCATATGACTTTTTTGAAAGGCGATATACAGCAAGAATGAGTATAAGTATTTTTGCCACATTTTATCTCACTTCATATAATACAGTCTGCATCTTTCGATGCATTTCCCATACATCACAGGATTGATTTGCCAATATCGAAATCGTTATATCTAATTGGGGATAAAACGCACATATTGCAGCAACGCCATCGTTGACACCATCTTTGTATATATTGAAAATGTGACCATCTACTTCGGTAAACTCAAAGGCATATCCATATCTGATGTTTGTATTAGGAACGATATTCCAATATGATTTTCTTGAAAATTGGCATTGTGGGGTTAATAAAATATCGGTGTATTCCCGTGATAAAATTTTACCCGAAACTAATGCTCTCATGAAAGAATTCAAATCCTCACACGTTGTATACACTCCACCATCAGGCGTACCAATCGGCGGATAGCTATATATATTTTTCTTCCAGCCAATTAAATTTTCATTTTCATCATAAACACCAACATAGCCCTCTGCGGTGTTTTCGTTGATTCCATCCATTGCAAGAAATTTTGTATTATACATAGCACATGGTTCAAAAATTCTTTTCGCCATATATTCACGGCAATCCATCGCTGTGATTTTTTCTATTGCAAGTCCCAAAAGAATAAATGCACAATTGTTATACCTTATATCTGTCCCTGCTTTGAAATTTGGTTTCTTATATGCGAAATTTGGCAGAAAATCTTTACACGACCGAATGGCATAGTTCGGGCTTTCCACAAATAAATCCGAGTAATTTTCCCCGTTCTCTTCTTCGGCATCGTCGGCTATGCCTGATGTATGATTTAGCAGATGGCGAATTTCGACGTCTTTGGGAATCTCCGTATTATGTAAATCAATAATATCAGTAATTTTATCACTTAGTTTTAATGAACCTTTCTCAATAAGAGAGAGAATCGCTGTAGCAGTAAATATCTTTGTTACTGAAGCAACGTCAAATTTTGTGTCTATTTTATTAGGAATATGGAAGGCACGATTTGCGTAGCCATAAGCACCGGAAAAATAAGTTTGTTCGTTTGATTTTATCATACAAACGCCACTGAAATTTTTACTCTGTGCATATTCATCACAGATTATCTTAAATTTGTTTTCCATATATAGTGATATCTCCTCTGCATATTTTTTCAACCTCAGATACATACTATATCTATTAATTATTAAGGAGGCCTTTAACATGTGCCATAGAACCAAAAAATTTACTAAAGAAACCGCAGAATCTCAAAATAACAATCCAGACAATTCCAATGACATCAATTCCGATGTCCTTGGCAGTTACACCGGCGTACCGGATGATGGCGAAGAACCGATTCAGGATGCGGATGATTTATAAATTGTTTTTCTCCTCATTATAAATGCAATGGATATGAATAAATTTTTAAACAATCTACTCATATCCATTATTTAACTAATCAAAAATAATCATTTTATTTCTTAACAATAATAGGCATTGTTAAAACCTCCTTCTTGCGAAAACTCCATAATTAAGTGTGCTGTAGACTCAATGATTTCTTGGAATTCAGCAATTTCATCCTTAGAAAATTCATAAATATCCTCCCATTTATATTCCGGCAGCCAGCAAGTAGCGTGACGAAAACATACTTTTTCATCTGGTTTTTCAATATAAACTTTAACTTTTCCATTCTGAAGCATTTCAGAATGAACAATCTCTGTATTATCATTTAAGGTCATAAATGGATAAATCATAACTAATTCCTCCTTAAAAGCTGAATCTTAATTGAAAAATCAATCTACACATCATACTTCTTTCATGTTAATTCTCCCATTTAAAAATCTTTCTTTTTACCTTTTCTGTCAAATTGTAAGCCATCCAACATATCCCCTTCGGATAAAATAGTCAGAACTACTATCGTCAAAATAATAAATGCACCAAAGCTGCCAAATGAAATATCGCGGAGTACCAGACGTTCTTCATGTTTGACTAAAACACCAAGCACACACAGATAGATTCCCGCTAACACCAAGCCAAAGAATCCAAAGCTATATAAAACATCTGCAGTTATAATCAAAAAAACAACTGCTAAAATTATTAGCGCGACATTTATGATTACAAAAATAAGGATCGTCTGTCTCATATACGTTTGCCCAAAAGTTGTTCGTATTGCAATACAAACCAGTGTCAATATTATGACCGCAGGAATTACAGCTATCACCATTTTTATCAAATCAGTGGATATATGCTTCATTAAATAATAAGCTGAAACGGAACAGCCACTGCCAATCGCGTTTATCAAAAAGCTAAGTATATATAATCGTGGCAATCGCTTTGCCGCAATATGCAGTGGGATTGCTACGAGCATCAATCCGATTCCTACCACCAGCCCATAATACTTTGAAAAAATCGACACGGCAATTCGTGTACTTACAAGTAAAATGCATAATGATGTAATCGCAAATAAATAGATTGTAATTGGTTTTCTTTTATTCATAAATCAGAATCTCCATTTCAAATTTAATACTCTTTAACATTACTATACATTGCATGATATTTCCACATTTCTTTTGATTTTTCTAATTCAATATGTAATACTTAGTTATGGAATCATTTTACGGAGGATTTTGTATGGGGAAGAAGAAAACAACCATGAAGGATATTGCCGATTTGTGCGGTGTATCTGTTGCCACGGTTTCTTATGTTATCAACAATTCAGAAAAAGAGCATATCCGTCACGAAACCCGGATTAAAATATTAGAGACTGCCAACCGGCTGAACTATGCGCCCGTAAAAGGGCGTTGCATCATGCATCAAAAAAGTGATTTAATTGGCATCATTATCAACTGGAATACCCGCAAGACCGCGAGTAAAAAAATGTTGTATTACGATTTGGCGATTGAATTGCAGATGCAGTTATCTGCGCTTGGGTATGATACGATTATTTCCACCACCAATACCTTAGAACAAGAGGCTGATATTATTTCCAAGCGTTCGTTAGATGCTGCTTTTATTATTGATATTCACACCAGTAATGTCCGTCAGCTAACCCAGAAATACTATGTCCCGATTATCTTTTTAGATTGCGAAATCAATGACCCACTGTTTTGCCGCATTTATCCCGATTATGAATATGTGATTGCAAGAGCCAAACGAATGCTTCAGAGCAAGCAGTTGTTTCTGGTTATGGAGGATATTTTAAATGAGGAATTAGCCGACATGATTACCAGCCATTTTGATGAAGATAAAATTTTTATCAATGATGGCCGGAATGATTTGCGGAAATTTTTATTGGCACATCAAAATGAAAATGGGCTTGTGCTTGGTGAAATCCTTGGACTTGAAGCGGAACGCTATATCCGTAATGACCAGCTTGTCGTCGTCACGGCATTTGACAAGTCCCAGCTATTATTGCCGGATACAAAAACCATTTCGATAAAAAACAAGACGAAGGCCACTATCGCTGTAAAAGCGTTAGAAAAGCTCCTTCGTCTTGAAAATATGAATGTTCCGGATAATCAGATTTTACTGCGCCCGGATGGGGACTAATTATTTCTGTCCCTTTTTCTTTACAACAACTACTGCCACACCGGCAATTACTACAATCGCCGCAATACTAATGATTACATATGGTACTACATTGCTATCCTTATCTGCCGCTTCATCTGCTTGACTATCTGACGAATCAACGTCATCTGCATCATCTACTTCCGCATCGTCTGCTTCTGCACCGTCCGCTCCTGCATCGTCCGCTTCTGCCTGTGGTGCTTCGGCACTTTCATCCGCTTCCGGTCCTTCCGGCCAGCCCGCCTTTGGTTCTGCTGCCGCAACGATGTTCGTGCCGCCGCCCATGCCTGATTCATTTAACAGTTCTTCACTGCCATTGGTAATCCAGTGCGTCTTTGCCGCTTCAATATCGGCACAATCCGCCGTCTGAGCACCTGCCCCATCATTGAACAGAATTCCGATATTCGTATCGGTTTGAACTTCATACTCAAACCAACCATCGCCTAAGTCGGTCATCTCATCGCCTGGCCAGGCATTTTGGGCCAGATTCACATTATCCCCCATTGTCCAGGCCCAGCAATATACTTTTTCCCAGCTATTTTCATTGAAATAATACAGCTTTGTTGCTGCACCTTCGGACGGTGCCTCGGTTGCCATTGTGTTGACACTTTGCAACAACAATGTCATCCCAAATACTAACAACCATGCTCCCACACATACTTTTTTCATGATCTTTTTCATTTTCCTGCTCCTTCTTTCTTTTATATTTTTTTATAATAATGCGCCAAATGCGGCGGCATTTTCCCACTGATTGGCTGTCCGTAAATAAGCTCCTGAACATCCCCCGAAATCAGCTCAGGCGGTAACGTCTGACTCTGACCGGTCTGATTTATCACAATATAAATCGTCTCCCCCGCCAAACTGCGCTCCATAATAAACAGCTCCTTCGTACTGCGAAACGAAATCTTGCCATCACGCAATACCCGCTCCGTTTTCCGCAGCTGAATTAACCGTCGATACAATGTATGTAATGCTTGATGCCATTCCTCCTGATGCCAGTTAAATCCTCGTCGACAGCCCGGATCATAACCACCACTCAAGCCAATTTCAGTGCCATAATAAATACATGGTGTGCCAAGATATGCAAGCTGGAAGGCAGCAGCATTCATCAACTTTGTTACATCTTCCTCGCATAGATATAGGAACCGTTCGGTATCATGACTATCAAGCAGATTAAACATCATTTCATTGGCACAGTCTGGGTACTTCATGAGTTGCATTGCCAGATTTTCGCTAAATTCTAATGCATCCATATTTTCCTTGGCAATGTAATTCGTAACCTGATGTGTCACTGCATAATTCATTACCGTATCAAACTGGTCCCCTTGCAGCCACGGCATCGCATCATGCCAAAGCTCGCCAATAATTATCACATCCTCAGACAGGCTCTTGACCACCTTGCGAAATTCCCGCCAGAAACAATGCCCCGGTTCATCTGCCACATCTAAGCGCCAGCCGTCCAACTGGAATTCTGTTGTCCAATATGTAACCACCTCAAATAAATATTTTTGAACCTCAGGATTTTCAGTATTAAGCCTTGGCATATAAGGAACGCTGGCAAACATTTCATAATTTGGTTCTTCCATTGATACCGGGAAGCTTTTAATGTGAAACCAGTCTTTGAACTGAGACTGCTCGCCATTTTTTAGCACATCCTGAAATGGTGCAAACCTTTCACTGCAATGATTGAATACAGCATCTAAGACAATTCGAATGCCTTTTTCATGGGCGCCTTCCACCAGCTTCCGTAAGTCCTCTTTGTCGCCAAAATGCGGATCAATTTTGAAATAATCAATTGTATCATATTTATGATTGGAAACTGATTCAAAAATTGGGGTCAGGTAAATGGCGTTGATTCCCAAAGCCTGCAAATAGGGAAGGTTCTTTCGAATTCCCACTAAATCACCGCCATAAAAGGCTGTTGGTGTCGGAGCTGCATCCCACGGAACTAAATCCTTTGGGGAAATATCTGGATTTCCATTGGCAAAACGTTCCACAAATATCTGGTAAAAAACCGCATCGCCATACCAAGCTGGTTTGCTTGGAATATCATTTGAATGAACACTTGGATATTGAAAATACAAGCAATGTGCCCTGCTGTCATCAAATTCGGGCATAACTCCCGCCTCAGTATAGATTACGGTTTCATCTCCGATACTATCATTTTCAATGACTTCAAAATAATATCCCAGCCGGATATCTTCTTGTCTAATATTGTACTGATAATAGTCAAAATAACGGTCGCTAAAAATGCGCTCCATCATGACTGATGTTTTATTTGCCCAATCATATTTGATGCCATAATAAAGCCGTACCGACTGTACATCGTCTTTGGCTGTCCGAAAACGAATCCGAATCTCCGATAAACTATTTGCAAAGGCATAATTACTCTTGGGACAATGGTAAAGTGCTGCTATATTCATAAGTTCTCCTATTCCGTTGCTAATAACGCCTGCCAGTTTTCAATTGCTTTTTTCCGTGCCGCGGCTGGTGTCAACTGGCCATCAAAGACCGCCCGGTCAATGTCTTGAATAATCGACCAGAAATAAGAAATCCTCGGCACCCCCGGCATTGGGACGGCATTTTCAAACTGCTCCACAAAGGCTGATAAGTTCTCATCCGCTGAAAGTCCAGCGACATTTTCAATATTATTAAGGGTGGTTATTCCGGCACTTTTTTCATATAGAATGCTAGCGCCCTCATCACTGATTAAAAATGCTGCTAATAGTTGGGCCGCTACCGGATAGTTAGTAAACGGTGAAACATGCGCACACTGTACACCTGCAAATGGGGTTAGTGCTTTCCCTTGATAAGTTGGCAGTGTTGTTATTCCAAAATTGACTCCACTCTCTTCGACCTGACTGACATCCCAAGGTCCACTGATATAATAGGCAACATTGCCCTCCATAAAGCTGGCCTTAACGGAACTTTTATTATTTAAATCGGTCGCTGAAATTGGCATTGTCTCGTGCAAAGCGGCAATTAGTGCTAACCCTTTTTCAAATTCATCGGTATCAAATCCCGGATTGTCACCGTCGGTTCCCTCAGCACCAAACAACTGGTATCCTTCCGCGGATAGGAACGGAAATTCATAATATCCATCACCAATCGTACACAGCATGTAAAATTTATTATTTGCCGGGTCGTTAAAATCTTTTGCGCCCTCAATAATTTCCTCTAAGCTCGCCGCTGGTGTTGCAACTAAATCCTTGTTATAAAACATACAGTTTACTTCAATGGATAGTGGTATTCCGTACATATTTCCGTCACTGGTAACCGTATCAATACCCGTCTGCGAAATCTTTTCCGTCACTTCTTTTTGCACTGCCGCTTCCAGTTGCATAAACACGCCCGTTGACAGGCCTTTTTGAAAATTGTCATGTGGGGTGACAAAGACATCTGCGCCCTCACCGGCCGGACCACTTAAGGCCATTTTGTCAATCGTTCCCAGTCCTTCTTGGGCCACAGTCACTGGAATCCCATATTGGTCTTCAAAGGCTTTTGCAATCGCGTCACCATAGTCTTTGTTGCCAGTCCAAAAAATCAGCTTGGCATCCTTTTCTGGAACCATTTCATCAACTGACTCGGCACCACTGCCAGCATAGATATCATCATCTTCTAGCGGCAATTCTTTTTTACAGCCACTAATACTTACCAGCAATGCAGCCATACCCAAAATCATTATTATTTTCTTTTTCATCATAATCCTCCTTTATGTACTTATTCTTTACTTGCTCCCGCGACAATTCCCTGCACTAAAAATTTCTGGAACAGCAGATACAATACCGTAATTGGAACCGCAACCAACACTGCCCCCGCTGCAAATAACGTAAAATTCGCATTCTGGTCCGTCGAAATCATTGCATACAACCCGACTGCCACGGTCTTATTCTGGTCACCAGTCAACAACAGATTTGGAATAATGTAATCCATCCACGGCATCATAAACTGAGACACTGCACAGTAGACAATAATCGGCTTCGACATCGGGACAATAATTTTGACAAAAGTATTTAATTTACTGCTGCCGTCAATATATGCCGCTTCATCAAGTGATGCCGGAATGCCATCAATATAACCTTTGACCAGCCAGACATTATAAGGAATTGCCCCCGCCGCATATAAAATCACCAAGGCAATCGGTTTATTTACCAGCTCTAACACGACAAACAACGTATATACCGCCGTCATCGACAAAAAGCTGGGAAACATCGACAGTACCAAAAGCGTTAAGAGCCCAGTTTTCTTACCCTTGAATTTAAACCGTGACAACACCCAGCTCGTAATTAAAATCAACATAACCGACAAGATGGCATTGAGCGTTGCGACTTCAAGACTGTTGATGAACCAACTGCCAAAAGCTGTTTGCTCAAACAATTTCCCGTAATTTTCCAAGGATAGTTGTTTCGGAATAAAGCTCGCTGTCGAAAGATTCTGGCCCGGATTAAAGGAAGACATCACAATCCAGACCACCGGTATTAACACAATCAACGATACAATGGCTAGCTCAGCATTGACTAAAATTGTTTTTATTTTTCTTTTTAAATTCCACATTGCTGCTACGCCTCCTTAAATGCCTGGGTTCTTCTAAAGTTCCAGATTGAAACTGCGGCAACCAGAATAAATATCAAAATGTTCATTACTGCCGCCATGTCATATAGCTTCTGGTCTAACGTCAGCTTATAAATCCAGGAAATCAGAATATCCGTATCCCCAGCAAACTGATAATTGACATTGACCGGTCCCCCATTCGTCAGGAAATAAATGACGCCAAAGCCATTAAAATTTCCCGCCAGATTCATCACCAGCAGCGGTGCCGTTGCCCGAAGCACCAGTGGTAAGGTAATATGACGAAACACCTGATAACTGCCCCCGCCGTCTATCTCCGCCGCTTCATACAAGCTCTTATCAATATTCGATAAAATACCTTGAATCATAATCATAAACATCGGAAATCCCAGCCACAGATTGACAACTAAAATCGTAATCTTGGCAATCAATGGGTCTGACAGAAAACCAATGCGGTGGTCGGCCAGTCCGATATCCACCAGCAATTTACTAACCGGCCCGAACTGTCCATTGAGGAAATTTCGAAATACCAGCAATGAAATCAACTGTGGAATTGCCCACGGCAAAATCATGATTCCGCGATACAGACTGCGGCATTTCGTATATTTGCTATTTAACAGGATTGCCTGGAACATGCCGAAAAAGAACGTTGAAAATGTCGCCAGCACCGCCCATACCACCGTCCATCGCAGCACCGAGAAAAATGTACTTGACCAGATTGGTATCTGAAACAACTTCGCAAAGTTACGAAAGCCAACCCATTCAATCAGATTTCCCGGCGGCATATGATTGGTATTGTAATTGGTAAATGCCGTCAGAATGGCAAAAATTATCGGCATTACCACCACAAACACGACATACACCACGATTGGTATTAAGATGACGTAGGCAAAAGATTTCGCATATGTATTCTTAAAATATTCTCTTGTGGTTGGACACGTCCCCGTTTCATCCAGCAGCCTGCCCATCCGGTAAGCATCTCGGATGTTGTAACTATAAATAGCCAGCAGAACTGCCAAAAGCAGCACCACAATGATCCCCGTAATCAGCAACATTGTTGAGTGGTCTCCATTTCGACCACCTTGCTTTTCTCCCAAAGTCATCAAGCCCCAAATTCCTCTGGTAAAAAATCCCCCATGCAGACGCAAGGAAAAGTGTTCAATCTGACCAGACAAAGCTTCCAGCCAATAGCCACTAAATAATTCAATTCCAATTACCAGCATCTGAATGAAAAGCAAAAGCAACCCCTTCAGGCGTTGGCGACAGACCAAAAACTGTCCGCTGCCCCAGATAAAAATGGAGCATATCGTACTTAACTTTTTCTTACTCATCTTATCCCATCCTTTCTTCCCCTCCTGTTTTTATACTACTGCATGGCTCTTTCATTTTCAAGCACTTTTGCACAAAACAATAGACAAAATCACTCTGTTTTTATGCACTTTTACCCATTGTTTTTACTTAACTTTTTAAACTACATCTTCAAACAAAGCTCTAAACCCTTAGATTTTCTAGGCTTTCTTTGACATCAGTCAATTTAAGTTTTAACTTAAATTTTTTAAGTTTTAACTTAAATTTTTTATTTTCCTAAATGGATTGACAGAACTATCTTCTTTTGTTAAGATGTATCAAATAGAAACACTCGTGAGGGAGTAGTTTGCGCAGTGCCTGCATTGCGTGTCAAGTCAACATACTGACCCATTTTCGGTCTGGCTTGTCTTAATTAACGAGACTCATGTATAGCATCTAGCTGTGCATAGGTCTTTTTTATTGTCATTTATGAGGCTCATGTATAGCAATTAGCTGTGCTGAGTCTCTTTTTATTTCATGGAGGAATTGCTAATGAATGATTTTATGAAACCCGAGGAATCCCTTTTAACTGAGCTGAATACCAGAGGGGACAATGGATTGACTGCCGAGCAGGTACAAAAAAACGCTGCCAGATATGGTGAAAATGTATTGACCCGCACCAAATCGGATTCACTTTTGAAACGTATCTGGAATTCTGCCAAAGAACCCATGATTGTCATGCTGATTGCGGCTGGAATAATTGCCCTGATTGTCAATATCATTCGCTCCTCGACTGGTGGTGAAGCTGATTTTCTGGAATGTGTCGGTATCTTTGCCGCCATTTTTCTATCGGTTGTCATTACCGTTGTCATGGAAGGAAAAAGTGCCAAGGCTTTTGAGGCGCTCAGCAAAATTAACGAGGACACGATGGTCAAAGCATTGCGAAATGGAACCCCGGTTATTCTTGGTCAGAAGCATATCGTTGCTGGTGATATTTTATTACTCGCTACCGGCGATAAGATTCCTGCCGATGGCCGATTGCTTGAAAGTACCGAACTATCCACCGATGAATCGGCTCTGACCGGAGAGAGTTTACCAGTTCACAAAAGTGCTGACTGTATTATTTCCGATGAAAAGACTCCGGTCGCTGAACGATTTAACATGCTCTATTCCGGCACTTATATCACGAATGGATTTGGCAAAATGGTCGTTACTGCTGTCGGTGACCACACCGAATTCGGAAAAATTGCGGAGGAACTTTCTGGCACCGACAAAAGCTCAACACCGTTGCAGGAACGGCTTTCACGGCTTGGCAAGGTAATCACCATCTTTGGTGTGATTGCGGCAACGATTGTGTTTATGTCCCAGTTGATTTCCTTTGCCATGCATGACGGCCTTATTTTAGAAGAAGTGATGGAAGCCTTTGTCACCAGTATTGTGCTGATTGTTGCTGCTGTACCGGAAGGTCTGCCGACAATTGTTGCCGTTTCGCTATCCATCAATATTATTAAGCTGTCAAAACAAAATGCTCTCGTCAAGAAAATGATTGCCTCTGAAACCGTTGGATGCATTAACGTTATCTGTTCTGACAAAACCGGAACTCTGACCGAAAATAAAATGACCGTCATTGGCGATATTTCGGATGAAACGATATTGAATAATATTTGTATTAACAGTACCGCTGACATTGGCGAAAATGGTGTTTTTATCGGCAATCCAACGGAGTGTGCCTTGTTAAATGGTGCCGCCAAGGCTGGTCTGGATTATCGGAGCATTCGCCAAGATGCCATGAGTGTTCATGTCTTCCCATTTACTTCTGAAGAAAAGGATATGACCACCGTTGTCCAGAAGGCGGACCACTATATCGCTTACACCAAAGGCAGTCCCGAGAAGATTTTTCATTCATGTAAGTTATCTGCCGCAGAATGGGAGGTCATTCAAAAAGAGATTACCGCTTATCAAGAAAAGGCTTGCCGGATTATTGCATTTGCGCATCGCATTTATCCTGAATGTCCTTATTTTGACGAAAAAAGTATTGAGAGTGAGATGGAATACGATGGTTTTGTCGCTATTTCCGACCCATTGCGGGGTGATGTCTATGACGCTGTAAACACCTGCCGACGAGCCGGGGTCAGCCTAAAAATCTTAACCGGCGATAATATTGTCACCGCCACCGCCATTGCAAACGAGCTTCATGTCCTTGATAATGGACTCATTGCGGTGGAAGCCAAAGATATCGAATCACTATCTGACCAGCAACTAATCGAAATGCTGCCTAAAATCAGTGTTATCGCGAGAAGTACCCCGACCATTAAAATGCGGGTGGTTCATCTTTTAAAATCAATGGGCAATGTTGTTGCTGTTACCGGCGACGGTATCAATGATGCGCCAGCCCTTAAAAATGCCGATGTTGGTATTGCTATGGGTATTTCCGGCACTGAAGTGTCGAAGGAAGCCAGTGATATTGTCTTGCTTGACGATTCCTTTGCGACAATCGTCAATGCCATTGGCTGGGGACGTGGTATTTATGAGAATTTCAAACGCTTTATCAGTTTTCAGTTGACGGTTAATGTGTCCTCGGTCATTGTTGTCTTAACATCAATTCTGCTGGGTTTTAAAGCTCCATTTACCGCCTTGCAGCTGCTATGGATTAACATTATTATGGACGGACCGCCGGCCTTGACCTTAGGACTAGAGCCGATTTATGATGACCTGATGACACGAACGCCAGTAAAACGCAGTGACAATATTTTATCCAAATCAATGCTGAGCCGGATTGGTATTACCGGATTATATATTTCGGTGGTCTTTCTGCTTCAATATGTATTTAACTTTTTAGGTGCGACTGATGCTCAGATACCAACGGTGCTATTTACTCTATTTGCACTCTTTCAGTTATTTAACGCATTTAACTGCCGCGAACTGCAAGGGAAAAGTATTTTTAAGCATCTACTCAAAAACCGTCTGATGCTGGTGGTTATTTCAATTACCTTTGCGTTGCAAATTGTAATTATCCAGTTTGCTGGTGCTTTCTTTGGCACGATTCCGTTGCCGCCGATGATGTGGCTGAAATTATTCGCGGTGTCAATTAGTATCATTGTGCTTTCTGAATTGGTAAAATTGGTGCTTCGAATCGCCAAAAAATAGTGCAATAATCCCAGCGAGGATGTCCCAAGCGGTAAAATGCTTTGAGACATCCTCGTTTTAATTTCTTACTTTTCGTGTTAATTTCTCAAATGATTCCTCAAATCGTTTATCATCTTCCTCCGTACGCTTCTTTGGCCCTTTCAGATGACTTTTCCCAGAAGCTCTTCGTGCTTTTTTACTGATATGTCGTTCCATCAACATCTGGTCGATATTGTCATTCGTATACCATTTTCCTGATTGATGGATTCCGAATGCGCCTTTGCCAAGGATCATGGCAGCAACGCCATAATCCTGTGTTACGACAATGTCGCCCTTTTTGCATAAACTCACCAATGCAAAATCAACGGCATCCGCACCGGCACCAATTACTTTGATTTCACTGTATTCTGACGACAACACATGGTTTGTATCACACAAAAGAACCACCGGTATCTGATGTGATTTTGCCACCTTTTCCACAATGCGGGTAACCGGGCAGGCATCTGCATCTACATATATTTTCATGTTTTTTTCCTCTTTTTTCCTAACCAACAAGAAAAAATACCGATATGTTTAATCGGTATTAAATGCTTGATTCAGTGCTGCTACCCTTTTTGCCACACTAGCTTTCACAATCGTGCTGGTGGTGGCAGCATCGTAGCCATGAATGGTGGCTTTGGTTTCATATAATTCCACCTTAGCACCGGCACGCTCCAGTTTTTGGGCATATAAAATTCCCTCATCGTGGAGACAGTCATATTCGGCCGTTTCAATATAAGTATTCGGCAATTGCTGGGGCAATTTATTTTCCATTGGTGATGCTAAAGCTCGTTCTTCTGCGCTCGCATTTGGCAGATACATGTTCCACATCTTCCGGTTGTTCACTGCATTCCACAACGGCGTGTCGTAATATTTTTTCATGGATTCCGTCTGCATTCTGACATCTGTCGCGGGGTAAATTAGCAGTTGCGCACATGGGCTTTTCAATCCATGTTGTTCCACGGTGTTGCACAAATTAGCAGTCAGCATTCCGCCAGCACTGTCGCCGCCGATGGCAATCCGCTTTGAATCAATCAAAAGTTCCTCGGTATGATTACAAATCCACTCGTAAACAGCAAGCGCATCGGTATAGGCCGCCGGAAATGAGTACCGTGGCAATAAATGATAATCTGGGAAAACCACTCGGCAATTTGCTTCTTTCGCATATACACATGCCAGCTTCTTATGATGTGGTGCCGCCCGATAACCAAAACCACCACCGTGAAGATAAAGCAAGCACGGCAATTTTTCGGCTGCATCCTTTGGCTCAAATATTTCTACCGAAACATCTAATCCCTCATACCCTTTCACTGTAACTTTTCGACACTGAAGCTCGCTCGGTACGCGTATCATTTTCAGCATCAAGGTCTGTGCAAGCACTGCCATTTTGATCACTGTGACATTAAACGGGATTTTCTGTGCTATTTTTCTTAAATCCGGATGAATGAGCTGTTTGTAATTTATGGTTTTTCGTTTGACGAACTGATTAACCATAAAATTACTTAAGATATGCTTATACAACCCCTGATATTCCTCAAAGGTCAGCGAACAATTGTAACTCAACAATTCCATCGTTACACCAAATAGTTTTATATCGATTCCTGTTTCCGAAAAACCATTGTTTAAATAGAACTTTTTTCGTCTGACTCTCTCTTCATTATTAATAGCGCTTTCTTCTGGCCGCTCGATTTCGAGCAAGAATTTCTTCCCCTGATAGCGTTCTAGTAATAATGCAAGTGCCGCGCCGCCATAACCGCTGCCCCGCTTCATGCTATCAATTGCAAAATAATCTAACAGCACCAACTCCTCATGCATAATTGTAATCGCCAGACCAACAAAATCATCATTATCCGTCAGCGATAACACTTCCATGCGTCCTCGCTTCTGATTTTTTGTAATTACGAAAAATGGTTTCTTTTCACTTCGCGGAAAGGCTCTTTTATACAATTTCTTTATCAATGGCAGCTGCGTTTGGCTAGCTGGTTTTAGTTTTAATGTTTCCATTAGTCTTCTTTTCCGTCCCAGCAATAGGTACATAGTTTAGATTTGTCAATCCCTACGGATTCTAACATATCATCCAGTCGATTAAAGCGCAGTGAGGTAAAGCTCAGTTCCTTGCGGATTTCTTCAACCATATTCTCATACTTCTCTGACTCTGGGTTGGCATATTCCTGTAAAATTTCATCAGTCACTTTTCCATTTTCTAAGCGTTCAATCACGCGGCGGGTGATTAAATCCATTTCCGAGGATGAACGTGAGAAATTCAAATATTTACAACCATATAACAGTGGCGGACACGCTGGACGGATATGCACTTCTTTGGCTCCGCTCTGATATAAAAATTCCGTTGTCTCGCGCAACTGTGTACCTCTGACAATCGAATCGTCAATTAACAGCAGGCTCTTATCTTTGATCAATTCATCAACAGCAAGCATTTTCATTTTTGCAATCAGATTACGCTGGCTCTGGATAGTTGGCATAAACGAACGCGGCCATGTTGGGGTATATTTTATAAATGGTCGTGAAAATGGTATGCCAGATGCATTTGCATAACCGATTGCATGGGCTGTCCCAGAATCTGGTATGCCAGCAACAATGTCTGGTTTGATGGTATCGCGCTGAGCCATTTTGACACCACAATTATAGCGCATCTGCTCAACTCCGACGCCTTCGTAGGAGCTTGACGGATATCCATAATAAACCCACAGAAATGTACATATTTTCATATTGTCTTGTGGCTTTAATAAGGTAATACAGTTTTTATCTGTCATTACTGCAATTTCACCAGGTCCAAGTTCTTTGTAATCAGCATAACCTAAGTTTTTATATGCAAAATTTTCAAAGGATGCACAAAATGCCCCTTCTTTGCGACCGATTGTAATCGGTGTCCGACCACTTTTATCACGTGCTGCATAGATTCCCACCTCATTCATCAACAGAATGGAAAGGGAGCCATCGACCATATCTAACGCATAAGATATTCCTTCGATTAGGTTTTCCTTCTGATTTATCAACGCTGCGATTAACTCGGTTGCATTGATTTCACCACCACTCATTTCCTGAAAATGGGAATGTCCTTTGTCAAACAATTTATTCGTCAAAGCTTTTGTATTATTTATCTTACTAATCGTTGTTAACGCGTAGGTTCCATGATGGGAACGGATAATAAGTGGTTGTGGTTCATAATCGGAAATACAGCCAATGCCGAACTTTCCTTTCATCTCCTGCATATCTTTATCAAATTTGGTTCGAAATGGTGCATTTTCAATATTATGAATCGCACGATTAAATCCCTCTTCACCCAAAACCGCCATTCCACCACGTCTGGTTCCTAAATGAGAATGATAATCTACGCCAAAAAATAAATCAAATACACAATCCTGCTGTGATGCAACGCCAAAAAAGCCACCCATATTTTATCCTCTTTTCTTTTTACTTTTGTCCTCTACTAAATCCACATTATATAATAACTTGTTTTTCGTTGTTTCGCAAGACAAAGAACCGCTGAAAATAGTTTTCTATTCTCAACGGTCCTTGTTCATTTACAACAATCCTATTCTATTTCAAATAAGTTCCAGCTGTTCCAACTTTACCAGGAGCTGGTGTCTGAGCGGTGTCTAATACATAAACTCGCATATTTCCCTTTGATGTACTTTCCGCTACTAAGGTACCATTGGTAACATTTTTTACGTTTCCAGTAATGGCATCTTTGTAGGTTCCGTTTGGCACACCAGAGAAGGTAGCACCATTTGTCAAAGATACACATACGAAGCTGTCTACGCCCTCAGCAGAATTGGTATAACGTCTCTTATAGGATAAATCTCCACTTACGCCTTCCGTTGAATACTGACCTTTTCTCAGTGCTGGAATAGCTAAACGGATTTTGTTCAACCGCTGGATATGTTTTGACAGTGGGTGATTCAAGGTTTCAGCAATTGCACCAGTTGCATTGTTATATTCTGCAAAGCCGGTAACATTGATTGAGCCTTCAATGTAATCGCCAAAGTAAGCACGTCCAGTCGCTGACAGTGGTGCATTCGGGCCGACATCAATCTGTGCCCCTTTCATAAACTCAATTTCACTACCATAGTAAATACATGGAATACCACGGAAGGTAAACATCAGGTTTAAGTTCTCTGCCCATGTATCCTGAGATTTTGCAAAACGCTGTCCTTCTGGTGCACAGTCTGGTGCATAATCATGTGAGTCTACATAGGTTACGTTCCAAGTTGCATCATTATAGTACTGGTCGCCAGCTAATGCTACACCAAATGCGCTTCTTGCATCTTCAAAGTTCCAGTGCATTGGGAAGTCAATAACATCAAGTCCTGATTTCTGACTGTAATCTGGTGTATGATAAGTGTTTCCACTTAAAAATGCATTGGTACTAGTTGGCTGTGTTGAAGTATCACGATTATCGTTAAAATGGGTTTCGGTCATTGCCACATTTGCTGCCTGATCTGTTTCACTCCAGTGATAGTTTTTACTTTCTTTCCAGGTATAGAATGGCGTAGAAAGTGCTGGCAAATTGCGGTACCAGTAATTACGATCTCTGGCACATACTTCACCGAACATAAAGAAGTCGCTGCCACCAGCATTCTTAAAGGCTGGATTAAATACTTTGTTAAAGGTCAAACGTGAAATATGCTTGGTCGTATCGACACGGAAACCATCCACACCCATATCAATATACTGGGTATAAGCATCGATAAGATAATTGTATACCAATGGATTCTCGGTATTTAAATCCACACAATCGCCGGCAATCTGAGCTAACTGTGAATCATAATCATCCCAGTTAAAGTTGCCATAGTGATGATAAATATTGTCAGAATCAGTTCCGGTCTTGCTAATATCCTTCATCAAATTAATTCTGGCATTGTACTGCTGTCCTGGTGTTAAGGATGCATAATTTGCTGGCAAACCAGAGTCTGCTAAAATATCCAGACAGTCTGCGGTTGATAAATCTCCGGTTTTTTCAAACATTGGGAATAAGTTGCTTTCACCAAAGTTTCCGGTATGATTAAATACTACGTCTTGAATAATTTTCATATCTTTTTCATGCACTGCATCAATTAAATCCTGATAAGTAGCACCGTCTGATTCATAGCGGGAATCCACTTTACTGAAATTGATTGCATGATAGCCGTGGTAATCATAGCCACTGGCATTTTCTACTACTGGGGTAATCCAAATTGCAGTAAAACCAAGTGCCTTGATGTAATCTAATTTTTCAATCAGTCCCTTAAAGTCACCACGCCATGCTGGATCTGCATCGCTGTTTCCAGCCTGTGCATCATCCCAGCAATGAACATTGTTGCCGGTATCGCCATCGTAGAAACGAGTGGTCATTACAAAATAAAGGGATTCATCTCTAAAGTCGGTTCTCTCTGGTGTTACTGGGTAATCTGGGTCATCCGGATCGTCTGGATCATCTGGGTCGTCTGGATCAATTGGGTCATCTGGATCATCAATCCCAATCTCTGGATTAGAACTATACCATTTACTATCCTTATACCACCATTCACCGCTTGTCCGACTTAAATCAGCCGTTTGCTGTCCGCCATAATTGAAAATTATATTGGCACTAGCTGCATCTGCGATGCTGTATTTATACCAGCCATCACCTTCGTAAGTCATTGGCACACCTGGCCAGCTCACTGGATTGCTTGTCTTCCCATTGAGGTTCCAATAATAAATATTAGCACCATTCCAAGGGCTTTTGCAGTGTACTACAAGGGTATAGTCGGATAAGTCTGGGTCAACTGGCGTCTCTGGATTGGTATTATACCAAGTACCATCAACAAACCACCATTCACCACCAGTCCGGCTTAAATCCACCGTCTGAAAGCTTTGGTAGCTAAAAATGAGATTGGTACTAGAGGTATTCTCAAATGTGTAAGTATACCAATTATTTCCTTCTGCGGTCATTGGCACTCCCGGCCATGATACAGGGTTATTTGTTTGTCCGTTTTGGTTCCAGTAATAGATGTTCGGCGTTCCTGACTCCCATTTATAATGGACAGTGATGGAATTGGCCGCATAAGAATCTGTGCGAGCTGCAAACATGCTGATTCCGAACACGGTCAGAATAAGCACACAGATAGACAAGGCTATCTTTTTGAAATTCATTTTCATTTTCTCTCTCCTTAATTTTTCATAATTTTCGTCTTCTACGTACGCATTCTCATATTTTACGTTATGTACAAAATACGTTACTCACCACAAAGAAAAGCGTTAAGATTCACGCTTTCTTGCACCTCCCCCCTCTAACGCACCGTTACCGGTATCGTTTTCAATGCAGCTAAGATAAATCATAAACCCAAAATGGGAAAATTGCAATTGACAATTTTCCCAATAATTACCATCCAAAATAGTTAAAATGTACTAATACACTTAATACATGGTCTGCAAAATTTCCTGCGCCTGCTCTTGCCCTTTTTCTGCCGCTTCGCTTAACCAGAACACGGCAAACTCATGGTTTGGCTCAACAATCGTAATATCATCCAATTTTTCACCCTCAATATACTTCATTCCCAAGAAGTATTGAGCGTCTGGATTGCCGGTTTGAGCAAACTGAACCAATGATTTAAATTCATTTTTGGCCGCTACAGCATGCATCTTCTTCTTTTTCTGCTGTTCGATATCATTTACTATTTTCTGGCACTCACCAAGTAACGTAATCGCCCCTGAATGCCCAGCGGTTAGAGCTTTAGCCAAATATTTCAAGGCTTGGTCATAATTGATTTCTACCACTACGGTCTTGCCACATACTATTCCTTTCATGTAACTTTCACCCAAACAATACAATGCTTCGGAATTTCCTGATTTGGCATAGTCCACCAGCATATTAAATTCATTTAACGCAATCTGAGCCTCAATTTTCTCCTGACGCTCCTTTTCTTCCATTTTCCGCAGATGTTCCTGCTTCTCTGCCTCCGCTTTTCGATGGTTTTCTTCGATGTTCTTTCTGACTTCATCTGCCACTTTTTCCGCTTTTCGTTTTGCACATTCCGTAATTTTTTTATGTGCTTCAACATATCCTTGCCGGTCAGCTCTGCGAAGCCAGAGTTCTGCCTGTTCATAATCCACTGCTACTGACAGACGTCCATTGCACCAATTTCCTTCCAGATAAGCATTACCCAGCATATATTCTGCTTCCGCCTGACCACTCTCGGCCGACTTTTTCAACTGTTCAAATTCTTGTTTTAGTTTTAGCAGCTCCAGTTCACATGCCACGGTATCAGAAACGGCGGCATTCTGCTTCTCATATGTCAGCCGGTTATCTTCCTCGGAGGCTTCGCCTGGAAAATCAGTGTTCTTAATATCATTGTCTCTGAGGGCATTGTTCTCTGAGGGCGTTGACTTATCTGTTGCCATTGACTTATCTGTTGGCATTGACTTCTCTGTTGGCATTGACTTCTCCAGCAGGGAAATAAAATTATCCATTCCCACCATACCGCGGTCAAACTCATCATCTAAGTCTCCCTCATCCTCTTCGGGCTCAGCCTCGATAAGCTTTTTCTCAACTTCCTTTTGAGCCTCTTGAATCCGGCGATTCCGTTCTTCTTTTTGTTCCTGTATTTCCTGCTTTGTCTTTTCTAAATATACTCTGGCTTCCTCTATTCCATCTTCATAAGCCTGAGCAAAATAACCAGCCGCTTTTTCCAAGTCCTTTTCGACATATTTTCCCTGATAGTAGAATGTTCCGGCATAGAAATAGGATTTTTCATATTCCGCATCAGCCGCCTTAAGAATGTATTTTACCGATTCTGCTTCGTCAGCCTTGACTCCTATTCCACCAAAAAGGCATACTCCTAAGCGAAAACATGCTTCTATATTTCCACGATTAGCCGCAATCAAATAATGCTCTACCGCCAACGTCAAATCTTTTTCTGTCCCTTTGCCGTTGTAGTACAGCTTTCCCAACATCAATGGTGCCTCACTACTCTCAGATGCTTCTGCATCCTTTAATAATTGGAACGCCCTTTTGAAGTTCTTTTCCACACCGAACCCATTCATATAGCACTTCGCCAACTTAATTTTGGCATCTACATTGCCCATTTCAACAGCTTCTTGATAAAGGTTCAATGCGGCATTCAAATCCTGCTCACAACCATATCCATTTTCCAAACACATCGCCAGCGCATAGTACGCCTCTGGTACGCGCGCCTTCTGTGCAATCGCAAAACGGTGAATTGCTCTGGTATAATCCCGATGCACTCCGTTGCCTTCAAAATAAGCCATTCCAATATAATAATTAGCTTCTGCAATTCCCATCTGGGCCGCCCGACGTAGATATAACACTGCTTGCTGATAATCAATAGGAACACCTGCACCCAAAAAATAGAGCTTTCCCAACTCATAGTCAGCATGCTCCTCACCTTGCTTTGCGGCAGCTTTCAACCACATAACTGCTGCATCCACATCTTTTTCATGTGCTATTCCTTTTAAATTTTTCATTCCACGTTCGTACTTCTCCCGTGCGGATTCCTTTTTAATCTCTAATGTGTCGTTCATCATACATATCCCTCACTTAGAATCAAATCGTATCCCGCAATCCCTATTTTTTTATTATAGTCCTTTTTTATGCTGCCTACAAGTAAAAAAATCTGAGAACCTTATATTTCTAGGTTCCCAGATCCATTCAATGCTGAAAAATAATTTTATTGGTCCAACTTCTCTGATGCCTCTTTTAGCAAATCAATAATATGTAAATGCTGTGGGCAAACGCCCTCACACTGACCGCAGGCAATGCAATCTTTGGCTTTACCGCCGCCACCAGTCAAGCTGTTATAGAAAAATTGCGGACGTGAATCCTCACCGTAGGTACGCAAGGTATTCACCACCTTGAATATCTCTGGTATCTGAATGCCCTGCGGACAGCCATCAACACAGTATTTGCAAGCCGTACATGGGATATTCGGCTGTTCTGCCATTGCGGTTACGATTTTATTCAACACCTGCTTTTCGGTTTCATTTAATGGTTCAAAATTCGTAAAGGTATTCAGATTATCTGCCATCTGCTCCTCATTCGACATACCGCTCAAGATGGTCATAACCCCGTCAAGAGAAGCCACAAAACGAAATGCCCAGGAAGCAATCGACGAATCTGGACACACTTCCTTCATCATCGCTTCTAACTCCGGCGTAGTGCTCGCTAAGGTGCCGCCTTTGACCGGTTCCATAATAATCATCGGCATTTTGTATTTGGTCAGTATTTCATATAGTCGACCTGACTGAATTAACGGATTATCCCAATCGGCATAGTTTAGCTGAATCTGAACAAATTCCACTGCTGGATAGGTGCTTAAGATTTCCTCAAGCAGCTCTGGGGTTCCATGAAATGAGAAGCCAAAATGCTTGATTTTACCTTCTGCCTTTTTCTGCTTGCCCCATTCAAAACAGTTATATTTTACATAGGAATTATAGTTATTGCCTTCCTCGATGCTATGGAGCAGGTAAAAATCAAAATAGTCTACGCCAGCACGCTCTAACTGTTCATTAAATATCCGGTCACGGTCATCCTCGCATTTCAACTCCCAGCCTGGCAGCTTGGTGGCCAGATAAAAGCTGTCACGCGGATAACGCTTGACCACTGCCTCCTTCGCCACTCCTTCAGATTTGCCGCTGTGATAGACATAGGCAGTATCAAAATAATTAAAACCCTTGTCCATATAGCTGTCTACCATCTTGCAGACATGTTCCATATCAATCGCATGATTCGTTTCTGGCAGACGCATCAGGCCAAAGCCTAATTTGGGCATCTTTTCTATCTCTATACTCATCTAAATTTCCTCCTTCTAGGTTTGAATTTATTCTAGCATGAAAGGAAGTTATTTTCAATGCAAGTCGGCGGAAAATGTGAACAGAACCGAGCACCCTTTGGTTCCCTTTTGTGGTATATTGTTACATTTTTGTGGTAAATTTTCCAGTTGATGAGGTGCGAAAAATGTAATAGAATTATCATGTAAACAAATCGAAATCTGTAGATATTTAGGAGATTTTAGCAAATGAAAATAGCAATCTGCGAGGACAATGCAAAAGAAGCAATGTCCTTAAAAAAGCTAATTAATAATTACTATTCGGAAAACAAGATATCTCTCGAAAAAGTAGACGTCTTTGATTGCGGCAATGATTTTCTGAAAAACTTTCGCACCGACAGTTATGATATTGTCTTTCTCGATATTTTTTTAACCGAAAAAGATTGCACCGGTATTGACATTGGAAGAGCCATTCGCGATGTAGATGCTAACTGTCAACTTGTATTTACAACGATCAGCTTTAACCATGCCATTGATGCGATTGACTTAGAGGCAACGCATTATTTGACCAAGCCATTAACGAGTAACAAAGTCTCTGAGGCCGTTTCGCGATGCATCAAAAAACTAAACCAGAAATCTCACTATATCATTCTTAACTCTGGCAAAACGATACGAAAAGTCTTTTTAAATGACATTCTCTTTGTGGAAGTGCGGGATAACATCTGTACCTTTTATTTACGCGAAGAAACCTTTCATCTAAGGCTGCCGTTAAGCGAGGTTGAAAATAAAATCCAGGAAACTGGGCTTAGTCATACATTTTTAAGATGCAACCGCTGCTATCTTGTCAATATGGAGGCAATCCGCTCTGCTACGCCGAATTCATTTATCATGGAAAATAATGAAAAATTGCTGATTCGACAATATCGAAAAAATGACGTTATGAAAGAATATGAATCGTTTCTCTTTTCTCAAATGAGACAATGATACTTCAACAAAAATGGTGGTAAAGCTGAATGCCTTACCACCATTTTTATTTTCTATTCTTTATTTTATTGCTTTGCGACTCTTGTAGAAATAAACTCCGCTTGCTGCACCTGACAGAATTGTCAACAGTGTTAACAATGCCACCATCTGATTGTCACCAGTCTTTGGTACCTTGGTTGTACTTCCGCCGCTACTGCTTCCACCAGCACTTCCGCCAGCAGCATTCCACTGTGCATAAAGTGTCACATTACCGCTAATGTTAAAAGTTGCACCGGCTGCATAGCTCGTTCCGCTGCCGTCTGCTGATGTATTCCAGCCATTAAAGGTACAGCCATCTTTTGCCAGTCCACCAGTATTATCTGCTACCCCGACGGCTGCACCATTTACATATCCAACTCCATCCGTCGGTGCAGTTCCGGCTGTATTACCATTTCCATCATAGGTTACGAAGAAATAATCGATGTCTGCCCGCCACTGTGCATATAAGGTTATATCTCCGGTTACTGTCAGCGCATTTCCACCGATATAATCGGTTCCACTTCCATTGGCTTTTGTATTCCAGCCAACAAATATACAGCCATCTCTTGCCAATCCACCGGTGTTTTCTGCTACCATTGCAGTTGCATCTGCAGCGTATGAGGCTTCATCTACCGGTACGGTTCCAGCAGTATTACCATTCCCGTCATAAGTTATCGTATAAGTATTTGCTGATACGATTGTTACGTCATTTGCATAAAGTGGGTAAAAAGAACTCCCATTTGCGACTTGCACATAAACACCTGGCCACCAATCATCCTCTTGCGTCCAGTAATAATTAACAATACCGTCCTCTCTACTTAGACTCAAATTGGTGTTACTGCCTGCCGTGTATGTATCTCCAATCTCTCCACTCCAATTGATGATAAGGGCCGTATCATCTACGGTAATTCCTTCTCTTAATTCACCTTTCGAAAAAATCGTGGTTCCTACAACATTAACTTCATCCATATTGCCGTCAATAGCAGTACCACTCGTACAAATGAGGCGACCACCGTTCAGACTAGTCGATATACCATGTACGGTAAAAATTTGTCCACGCATTTGGGCACCTGCAATGACTAGTTCAACATTAGCTTGGTTACGAATACTTCTACCAGACCCTAAATTAAAAACATCGCCATGATCAATTTTTAATTGTGTCCCAGTAAAGCTTGAATCGAAACCAATGTTAATTGCTGGATCCGCAGTGCTACTCAAAAAAGCTTTAAAGTTTACCTTCACATTATCTGGAAAATCAAGCGCAAGTGTGGTAGATGCGGTACCTTCGCCAGTAATTTGAATCAAGTTACTGTCATTCTCATCTAATGCTGCAGAAATTCCGTATTCCGGGTCAAATCCATTTTCTGCTGCCCAGGCATTAATTTCGCTTACCATTTCTGCTGCCGTTGTCGCTGCCTTCACTGGCATATTCACTACTGCCACTGCTAAAAATGCGATACATAGACCAAATAGCCAATTCCATTTTTTTGTTAGTTTCTTCATGTTTTTATTCTCCTTATAATTTTATTTTTGTACTTCCGACTTTTTCCTTGCTTATTGGCTTTAGTATCACTTGTTCTGATTCGTCATCAATAAAAGGAATGTCACCAACATCGCCGGTTATGTAATAGAACATTGTTTTAGCCTGCACTCCTTGAATTAAGCGTTTTACTTCAAACCCATCTAATCGTTTCATGTTCAGCTCGGTAAAGACAGCATCAACCGAATGATTGTAGGCATATTTAACAGCTAACATCGGGTCAAAAAAAGGTTCAATTTCACTTTCTGGATATTCTTCTTCCAAACAACGCATTAACTGATAAAGCGCTTTCAGGTCTTGGTCTATTACGATAAATTTCATTTAAACGCTTGCTCCTTTCATAAACTTTTCAAAGTATATTTTTATTTTCATATTGTATCATCTTCCAATCTGAATTTTATCGATTTGTGGTATATTGGGCATCTCTTGTGGTAGATTTTTTGCCAGATATTGGAACACACATTCGAAACTTGTGGCGAATTCCCTGTTTTTTGTGGTAAGTTTTACCGTTGTGTTCTATGGTTGGTATGTTATAATTTTAGAGTAAAAAGTCGAAAAAAGTCTGAAAAAAGGATGGTAAACAGAATCTTATGAAATTATCTTTTTTAAAATTAACTTCCTTATTATTAGTTATATTTATTTCTGCGTCGTCAATGGTTCACAACGTTGCCGCAACCGAAAATCAAAATGCAACCGTGTCTAGCCCGGAGGAATTGCAAGCATGGATTGATGAAAATTATGAAATCGGTGGACGGGTTACGCTGTCGGCTTCGATTGTCTTGGAAGAAAGTCTTTATCCACCAGCATATCTTGGCGAAGATGCCCCTCTCATCACGATTGATACCGGTTCTTTTGGACTGATATTTGACGGTGGGGACAACGGTGACCTTGCCAATTCAGTTATTACCGGCGAGGGTGTTGATTGTCCGGTTGTAACGATTATTGATTCGGTATACTTTTGGGGCATGAATCTGACGCTGCATAGTTTGAATGTCACTTCCACTGGGCGAGGTGGTATCGGCGGCACGGCCGTAGAAATCGTCGATTCCATTCCCCCAAGAGATACCACGGCAGTTGGCATTATCCGTTCTTACGGCACCGGAGCGGTGGGTTTGCAGCTGAATACGGCAATTGATCTTAACTGTATGGATATCGCTGTTGAGGGAACGGATAGCGTCGCCGTATCGGCCAGTGACGAAATCACCCTTACCTTCTGTCATCTATCTGCGGTTGGTGATAATGCTCGGATTGCAAACCGGCAGATTACACTGGATACCTGCACCGCTTATCCGAGTGCCGGTGATTTGCCTACGATTACGCGCCGAATTTGCGATGTTTTTGGTAATTTAAATCTGGTTCGCAAGCAGAGCAATACGATTCCTTATATTAACAGCGAGGCATGGCCGCGTTTATTGCTGGTCGATCAGGATGGGAACTTCTCCACCCTGGATATCTATATGCCGTTAGATATGTCCGCGATGGATACCTTTGACCCGATGAAAACCGGCGTTGTTACTTTGCCGGGCATTCTGCCCGATGGTCTGCAGGGTTTAGGACTGGAAGATGAATTTTCCCCTGCTTATAGCATCCATACCAGAGACGCCGCTCTGCCATGCATTACAACGTTTAATTTCAGTGATGACTGGTTCAATTGGGGCGAGGATTGGTATACCGGAAATACCTGGGTGGAGGCTTGGACGGATTACCCGGAGGATTTACAGGAAGGTTATATCCTTTGGCGCTCTGACGACGGTGGTTCAACATGGTATGATATTACTGAAGCACCGAATGTAAAATGGGGAGATATATCACAGCAAAATAGCTCCTCATATCATTTGTTTTCCCTTGATTTGGACGGCTTACAGCCCCCGATTCAGCTCCAGCTAGAGCTGCCGGGTGTTGGTGAATCCAATATCATTCGCATTAACAGCTTTGAAGGCGAATACTATGGTGATAACAGCGGCGACCGTGACGGCGGTGACCGGAAATTACCAACCAACAACAACAATAACAATAATAATAATAATAATGATAATAATAATGATGCTTTGAATCCTAATGATGGCAAAGATTCTCTTGCACCTGGCAATCCAACAGACGGGCGCCAGAGTGAAGAAACAAATAGGCCTAACGAGAATGACGACAAGTCTGGCAATGATAACAATAAGCCCGGCGATGATAACGATAAGCCTGGCATCACACCGCGACCAATAGACAAACCTTCTATTCCTCAAGAACATGAGGATGTGATTGCACTGATTGATTCGGCGGACAACCTCCCGGCAGTGGATTCCATCGCCAGCGCAATCGGTGGTACTAATAATAAATTCAAACAGATAGAACAGCCCGAAGCCATCAGCAATCAACCAGACAGAGCCACCGCTAGCAATACAAGTGATGTCATTCCGGTCAACAACTCACTCAAGGCATCTACTTTTACGGCTCTGCAACCAAAACAATTTCAGATGTCCGAAAAGACTCTGCCGATTGCTGTCCTTTTGCTATCACTTGTTGGAACAGGCATAACAACATGGATATTGAGGCGAAAACGTCATGGATAGACTTAAGTTTAATTGGAAATATTTGATGGTACTATTGGCGCTGTGTGCTGGCTTTATTGCGATTTTTACAGCACTGTATTATTTTGATAATAAATATACAGCAACTGGACCGCAGGCCGAAAATGGTACCCTTCACATTACGGATGAGACGTTAACAGAAACCTCTGTGCTGTGGCTTGTCGATGGTTGGGAATATTACGAGAATTTGCTCCTTACCCCCGATGCATTAGAAAATGACGGGATACAACCTGATAAAATCGTATTTATTGGGCAAAATATGGGCTTTGAATTAGATAATGATATGCATAATCCACATGGTATGGCAAGCTACCATTTGAATATCGAAATTCCTGATGAGGTAAACACTTACTCACTTTATTTGCCGGAAATCTTTTCTGCTTATCATTTATATATTAATGGGCAGGAACGTTTGCAACTTGGCAATCCGGCGGCAGGGGAATACACACCAGCAACTGCCGAAAAAATGATTCAGTTTGATGCGAAAAGTAAGATTGATATTATCATTGCGGTATCGGATTATTCCTATTTTTACAGTGGCATGGTTTATCCCCCTGCCCTGGGCACACCCGATGGCATCAGTAACACCATCAATCTGCGCACGATTTTCCACAGTGGCGTTCTGGCTATCACGCTGATTCTCGGCCTTATTACTTTGCTGGTTTGGCTCTTTAGCCGTTCAAATAACCTTTGGCTTTATTATCTGGCAACCTGTCTTATGTTTGCCGGATATACTGCTTATCCGGTTCTCCATCTGTTTGCCGGTTGGTTCTATCCAACCTATCTGTTGGAGCACCTTTGTTTTATTGGCATATTAATCACGGTGATGCTGTTGCAAAAACGACTTTGCGGCATAGACAATCACTATTCACTATTTTTTATTGTATTTGGTATCCTTACCGGTATCTCTTCGGTGGCTTTGCAGTTGGTTCTTCCTAATGCTTCCATTGAACTGCTGAATTCTTACTCCAACCTAATGGCTCTTTACAAATGGCTGGTTGCTTTCTATCTTACATTTTCGCTGGTCATAACGATTGCCAAGGGACGACAGTTGACCAACGCCAAGGCCATGCTAGCGGGCATCCTTATTTTCGATTGCGCTATCGTTATGGACCGAATCCTATATATGTATGAGCCAATCGTATCCGGCTGGTATATTGAGTTGGCCTGCTTTATTCTGATTCTGATTATCGGCGGTATCATTGCCAGAGAGGTTTATCTTCAGTATCAGAAAAATATTGTTCTCAAAGAACAGCTTCTTTTACAAACCGAGCAATATCAGATGCTTAGTGACAGCATTGCCAAAACTGAACGACTCCGGCATGACTTTCGGCATCATATGGCGGTTTTGAAAGAATATTCTGACACCAGTAATCTTGATGCTCTGCAAAATTACTTGCTGCAATTGGAGCCAGAGGATGCCCTTTCCCGCCAATATCGCTACTGCGAAAATCGGGCTGTTAACTCCGTAATTCTCCATTATGCAGCCAAGGCCACGGATATCAACTTTTCCGTGGATGTAAATATTCCCGCCAAAACCGGGATTGCAGATGCTGATTTATGTATTGTTTTTGGTAATTGTCTGGAAAATGCATTTGAGGCCTGCCGCCGACAGCAGACTAGCAACCGGTTTATAACGGTAAAAGCTGTTACCAAAGGCACTACCTTAGTGGTTACCGTTGATAACAGCTTTGATGGAGAATATCGGATGAAAAATAATTCTCTTCTTTCAAGCAAGCGGGATGGACTTGGAATTGGGCATGCTTCGGTACGCACTACCGCCAGAAAATATCATGGCAATGCCACCTTTGAAGCTCACCAGTTGGAATTTAGGTGCTCAATTATTATGTATTTTAATTAACTCTTACTATCTTTTTCCAATATGATTCCGAGTCGATATGCTTTGATTAGCTCTTTTAACTCCGCGATTCGTTCCTCGATTTTCTTGCCGCCATCCGTATCGCCAACTAAGATTCGTTTCATCGAATTTTCGACTGCGACCCGGTTTGAAACAATATCTAACTCCTCACGCACCGCTTTTTCGGCACTCTCAAATGGCTCGTGAGCAGTTAGTGTCAAACCGTAGGAATTGTAGATTAAGGTATAACCTGCAATTCCTGTTTTTTTGCGGTAAATGCCAGAAAATCCGCCATCAATAATAATCAGCCGGCCATTGCTTTTGATTGGGCTTTCGCCTTCCTTTTGCTGAACCGGCACATGACCATTGATGATATGGCTATGCTCCGTCGAAAGACCAAACTCTGTTAATATTTTCTCACCGATGCCGCCTTGCTCGATTAGCTGATAATATGGATTCTTCTGCTCGCTTTGCAGCTCCACTTCATTCAGAAAATAGCGTTCAAAAGTGGCCATCTTATCCCGTCCATAAAGCGGTGAATCTGGCGCTTTCCACAGATACCACATGATATCCTCACCTTTTTTCCGTTCTGCTTCATCTAAGGAAAAAAAGGCTTTGCGGACGTAGGACTCGAGCACGTCATACAAGGGCTTACCACTGTAGGTTCGGCCATACACATCCACCTGACGGAAGCTGCCGTCTTCATTCATCGGCATACAGCCATGATATAAGAGGTTGCCGTTATAGATTTTATAGAGACTGCCCTTTTTGAGCAACAGTCCGCTGTGCCGCTGCAACTTTTCGCAGTGACGGAAGGAAGCCTGTAGTCTTGACATAACCTCTTTTTCTTCCACGCTGAGTCGGTTTGGATGCTTCCAATCGATGGTCGGCAGCTTCATATCCTGCATCTGATAACGCTTTCCATTGATCTCCACTTCACCAGTCGAAACGTCAATTGCTTTTAACAAGTTTCGACTTTCCAAATGAAACTCTGGGCGTTTTTCAATTAACTGTCCTTCCAATTTTAACAAAATGACGGCAATCGCTTTGTGCATTTTCGATTCTAATGCTGTGCAGGTACTATGCTCGCCATTTTCCCCCTTAACCCAGAAACGACTGCACTCATCATCTTCATATACTTCCATCGCCATTGTTGCCAAAGGCAGAATGTTGATTCCATAGCCTTCTTCCAATACATCTAAGTTACCATAGCGGATACTATTGCGAATCACATTGGCAATACATGCCGCATGACCAATCGAAGCTCCCATCCAGACAATATCGTGATTGCCCCATTGGATATCAAGCGAATGATATGCCAGGAGACGGTCCATAATCATATGCGAACCGGTACCACGGTCAAAAATGTCACCAAGCACATGCAGATGGTCAATGACAAGCCGTTGGATTAGCTCGGCCATCGCAATAATAAATGGCTCGGCACAGCCTATCTCCAAAATAGAAGATACAATCGAATCATAATATGCTTCTTTGTTCAGTACCTCTGGTTTTTCGGTAATCAACTCTTCGATGACATAAGCATAGTCTTTTGGCAATGCTTTTCGCACCTTTGAACGGGTATATTTGGAGGAAACAGTTTTACACACTTCAATCAAACGGTACAGCGTTACCCGATACCAGTTTTCCATATCGCTTTCGGTGTCTTTGACCAGTTCTATTTTCTCTTTTGGATAGTAGATTAAGGTCGCCAAACCGCATTTATCGGCCGTTCCTAACGTATGCCCAAATACGTCATCGATTTTCTTGCGGACTGCACCGGAACCATTTTTTAACACATGGGAAAAGGCGTCATATTCACCATGAATATCTGACAAAAAATGCTCTGTACCCTTTGGCAGGTTCAATATTGACTGCAAGTTGATAATCTCCGTCGATGCCATACTGATTGCTGGATAGCTCTCTGATAGCTGTTCTAAATACTTTAATGTTTCTTTGTTCATCGTTTCCTCCGCACAAAAATCCCCAACCGTCGTCACGGTCAGGGATTTTCTATTTTAACTTTTACAGTAAGGATTCATATAATTTCGTGATATCCGCCACACTCGTTTCTTTTGGATTACCAGGTCGGCAAGCATCGTCATAAGCGGACTGTGCCAAGAATGGAATATCATCTGCTGTTACGATTTCTTTTAAATCTGCTGGAATGCCAACATCTTCGGATAATTTTTTAACTGCATCAATTGCAGCCTGGCGATATTCTGCCTGAGTCATCTGCTCAGTTCCTGTTACACCCATCGCTTTTGCAATATCACGATATTTTTCGCCAGTCGCCTCTGCATTATATTCCATTACGGTTGGCAAAATAATTGCATTTGCGATACCATGTGGTGTGTCATACAATGCGCCTAGTGGATGTGCCATTGAATGCACAATTCCTAAGCCAACATTGGAAAATCCCATTCCTGCTACGTACTGGCCCAATGCCATGTCTTCGCGGCCTTCTTTTGTATTATCAACCGCACCACGCAGACTTCTGGCAATGATTTCGATTGCTTTTAAGTGGAACATGTCTGACATTTCCCATGCTCCTGCCGTGATATATCCTTCGATTGCGTGTGTCAGTGCATCCATTCCAGTTGCTGCGGTCAAACCTTTTGGCATACTGCTCATCATTTCTGAATCAACAAATGCTACGACTGGAATATCTTTTGGGTCTACGCAAACCATTTTACGGTTCTTCTCGACATCGGTAATAACATAGTTAATCGTCACCTCTGCTGCGGTTCCGGCTGTCGTTGGTACCGCAAAGATTGGTACAGATTTATTTTTTGTTGGAGCTACGCCTTCTAAGCTGCGAATATCGGCAAATTCTGGATTTGCAATGACAATTCCGATGCCCTTTGCGGTATCCATGGAAGAACCTCCGCCAATTGCGATAATGTAATCGGCTGCGGCCGCCTTGTAAGCATCTACGCCTAACTGCACATTTTCAATGGTCGGGTTCGCTTTGATATTGGAATAGATTTCGTATGCTAGTCCCGCTCCATCTAAAATATCAGTTACTTTGCCAGTTACCCCAAATTTGATTAAGTCTGGGTCTGAACAGACCAATGCCTTCGTGTAGCCACGGCCCTTTGCTTCGGTTGCAATCTCACTGATTGCTCCTGCTCCATGATAAGATGTTTCATTCAAAATAAATCTGTTTGCCATAATACTACTCCTTAATTTAATTTATTTTTTTGCTTCTTGCTCTTTTTTTCGATTCATCTGCATTACGGATTTTTCGATCTGGTGTGCTGCTTCACTGATTTCTTTGTATATCTTGGTGGATTGTTCCGTCAAATCACCCATCTGCTTTGCTACAATGGTAAAGCCTGCTCCTGCGACACCGGCTCTGGCGGACTCGATTGACGCATTTAAGGACAGAATGTTCTGCTTGGATGCAATACTGGTCAAATCCTTAGTCAAATAGTTGATTCTGCCAACTTTTTCGGTCGCTGTTTCAAGCTCCTTCTCCATCGTGGTTAGGCGGCTGGTGTCATAGTATTTCATATATTCCAAATTGACCACCTCGTTTACGACGTCTCCTAACAAATCGGCTGCGGCCCGAATTGATTTTTCGGAACGAACACTTACTTTTTTCAATGCTCGAATATAATTGTCCGGGTCAATATTCAGTTCCTTTGCAATCTGACGAAATTTTTCTTCGTCTGGTTCCTCTGGCAATACCTGACCGCCAATAATTGCCCCGACTTTTTCACCATTTACCAGAATGTCTTGTGAAAAGTCCATTAAGCCAGCATGGCAAAAATATGTTCCGCTGCATTCATTGTCGCATTTTACGCAGCGCTTCAAGCCTTCCTCACTACCCCTCGTATATTTTATACAAAAATCCGTAAAATTACTTGCTTCTGTAATATAATTTCCCTTCGTATCTACTGCGATTGCAGCTATCCCCGTTGCATCTGAAAACTTGTCCTGAATTTCTTGCAATCTGGATAAGTCCATAAATTCTTGAATCTTCATCTGACAGCATCTCCTCTCTGTTATTGAACGCTGCCAAAAGTGTCCTATTTCTTAAATAAAAATTTTTCTGGCAGTGTTACGTGAAAATCTTTTGCAAGCATGCGGAATTCGTCAGCTGTAATTGTCTGTAATTTATCTGGTCGCATTGAGCGCATCTTCACTAAGATTTCTGCTGACTTCTCGACCGTATGCATCAGTCCAAAGGTAAGGTCAAAATCCTCACCAGCCGCAAACATACCATGATGTGCCCAAATTGCTACATCATACTGTTTCATCAGCTCACTGGTTGCCACCGCAATTTCGCTTCCGCCAGGAACCATCCAAGGTACTACACCGATTCCACCCGGAAACACGACTGGGCATTCCGTTGCCATCTCCCACAGCTCTCTGGTAAATACTTCGTCCTTGAGCGGCAGTACAAATGTTAACGCAATTACATTGGTCGTATGCGCATGATAAATTACCCGGTATTTTCCATCTGTTGTTTGCTTTTTCACCTCATGATTCATCAGATGTGACGACAGCTCACTCGTTGGCTTTCCGCCATTTGTAAGTCCCCATACGATGCGATATTGTTCGCCCGTACCATCTAATTCAATCATACAGATAGAATCTTCCGGTTGTATTACTACATTCCGAAAATATTTGCCACTTCCTGTTACCAGAAAGTATTCCCCGGCAAGCACTGGGACACTTGTTCCAATCGGCTGCCAATCCCCCGGTCTAAGGTTCTCCTTTACAGACGCTACTTCCTCTGCTTTCATCCGGTAAGACAGGTTGCCGCCATTTCGCTCATGCCACCCCTGCTCCCATCCGTCATTTGCCATACGGATGAATCCCTGCACAAAATTTGCTTTTAAAATCTCCATCTCTATTATCCTCCAAATTCAACAATTTTTCAAACTATATTTTCATTTTTTTGTGAAATTTTATTAAATTTATTTCCGTCTTGCCAATACCTCGTTTTCATAGCGTTCAATTTCTTTCAACCATGCCAAATTATCCGCTACATTGCACTGTTTGCAGTACTCCTGCCAGATATCTCCAAACGGATATGTTTTTAATTCTTCCTGCATCACCATCAGTTCAGTCATTCGATTTTCGTCCTGAAGCTTTGCAAGTTCTTCATTTGGCGTACATAGCGCTTGCAGCATTGCCTTCTGCCAACTGCGGAAGCCAACTACCCACGCTGAAATTCGGTTGATGCTGGCATCAAAATAATCTAACGCCATATAAACTCGGTCGATTGCATCTCCGCGAACAATTTCTTTGGCCATTTCTCTTGTCTCATCATCAAATAAGACCACATGATCGCTGTCCCAGCGCACCGGTCTGGTGATATGCAGGGCGATTTCCGGATAAAAGCATAATAATGATGATATTTTATCGGAAACATACTCTGTTGGGTGATAATGTCCATTATCCATTAATGGCAGACAACCGTCATGAGAGGCCGCAAAGCTTAAGGTAAATTCCGCCGAGCCGGTCGTATACGATTCAACACCAATACCAAACACCTTAGATTCCACACATGGTTTTACCTTTGTTTTGTCAAATGGCTCCGCTAATATCTGTTCAATCGAGTCCTTATAACGCATTCTTGGTCCCATGCGGTCAGCCGGAACATCCTTAAAACCATCGCCAGTCCAGATGTTCATGACCGTAGGCATTCCTGTTTCTTCTGCAAAATATTGGGAAATTCGAATACATGCGCGACCATGTTCAATCCAGAAATCTCTTATTTCTTTGTCAGGACTAGATAAAGTTAAACCGTCCTTTACTTTTTCATGAGAGAAAAAGGTCGGATTGAAGTCAATTCCCATGTTTCGTTCTTTGGCAAATTCTACCCATTTTTTAAAATGCTTTGGCTCAAGCTGATTACGGTCTGCGTATTCACCATTTTCAAAAATAGCATAGCAAGCATGAATATTTAATTTTGCAGTTCCCGGCATCAGGCTAATTGCCTTATCCATATCCTGCATTAGTTCTTCTGGGTTTCTGGCTTTGCCAGGATAATTTCCGGTGGTTTGGATGCCGCCGGTCAATGGTCCGTCGTGGTCAAAACCGGTCACATCATCGCCTTGCCAGCAATGCAGTGCCACAGGAATTTCTTTTAAGATTGCCATTGCCCGGTCGGTATCTACGCCCAACTGTGCATACATTTCCTTTGCTGATTCATATCTTGTCATAGTAATTATTCTCCTTTTCGTTATGGTTCATAAATTGATATTGGAAACGACTGATAAATGCATTTTCTTGCCGCTGTCAAATCTGTCAACTCGCTTGCTGCTATCATCTGAGCAACCAGATTGCCAATTGCGGTGGCCTCAGTCGGTCCAGCGTAGACCGTCAGTCCCGTGCCCCTCGCCGTCAATCGGTTCAGATAATCGGCATTCGCTCCGCCCCCGACGATGTGAAGCTGAGTATAGCGATAGCCCGTCATTGCCTCGATTTCTTTGATTGTGTCGGCATAACACTTGGCTAGACTGTTGTAAATCACCGCCGCGACTTCTGCCAACTTGGAAGGGACCTGTTGGCCGTTTTCCCGACATGCCTTTTGTACCTCTTCGGTCATGCTTTGTGGTGCTAAAAAACGTTCATTATTGCAATCCACCAGCGATCCTATCTTCGTCTTTGATGCCATTTTACATATTTCATCAAAGCTTAAATCTGCCCCAATTTCTTTTTTTACTGATTGTATCATCCACAAACCCATAATATTTTTCAAGTAACGGAAGCGGTATTCATACCCGCCTTCATTGGTGAAGTTCCGTTCTCTGCTCTCCTTGGTACAATCAGCCACCGGTCGTTCCGTTCCCATTAAGGACCATGTTCCTGAGCTGATGTACAATGTCTCTTTTCTTGTGCTTGGCACTGCCATTACCGCCGAACCAGTGTCATGTGTGGCTGGTAAAATGACTTGGCAATCAAATCCGACTTCAGTGATGATTGCTTCGCTTAAACCGCCAAGCGTACTTCCCGGTGTCTTGATTTCAGGAAATATCTGACGCGGATACCCTAGTTGCTTGATTAGTTCATCGTCCCAAGTCTTTGTTTGCGGACTGACCAACTGGGTTGTTGTGGCATTTGTGTACTCGGTCGTCTTCTTGCCAGTTAGCAGATAATGGAAGTAATCGGGTATCATTAGAAAAGTGCTTGCCTGTGCCAACGTCTCTGGCTGTTTTTGTTTTAATGCCATTAATTGATAGATGGTGTTGAATTTCTGTTTTTGGATTCCGGTTCTGGTATACAAAGCCTCTTCGTCAATGATTTCGTAGACTAATTTATCCATACCATCCGTTCTGTTATCGCGATAACCAACGGAATTTCCGATTCTTTGATTGTTTTTATCTAGTAGTACAAAATCAACTGCCCATGTATCAATGCCCATACTCACCGGTATTTTATCAAGCTCTAAGCATTTCTTCATTCCTGTTTTAATTTCTACAAACAATTTGTCGATATCCCAGCATAACTCTCCATCTATTTCTACCAGTCCATTGGAGAAACGATATATTTCTTCCAGTATCATTTTGCCCTGTTCAATATATCCTAAAATGTGGCGTCCACTAGATGCCCCGATATCGACCGCTAGGTAATATGTGTTCATGGCTAACCTCCTTACTTCCTTCTGTTCTTAGATTAACTTGTTTGGGGCACAAAAAAAAGACACCTTTTGGCGGAAAAAGTGTCCTTATTTGCTAATAATATATTACATTCGCTTCTTCTTCTCACATTTCACATGATACATATTCTCATCTGCCTGCTTAATGCAATGTTCAATCGAGTGGCTGTCCCTACACTCTTCTTGAAAATATCCAATACTAGCCGATAAATTATATGGTAATTTAATTTTATCCATGCTATCCTTCAAGCATTCCTCGACGCGACGATTCTTTGCTTCAAGTTCTTCTTTTGTGCCACCAGAGCATATTAACAAGAATTCATCACCGCCATAGCGAATCAGGATTTCCTGCTGATTAAAGATATTCTTTAGTGTTTCAGCAACAATACTGATGGCCTGGTCACCTGCTTCATGACCATATTGATCATTTATCTTTTTTAGATTATCGAGATCAACAAATTCATAGAACAAGCTCTGCTCTTTTTCTTTCGACTGTCGAACCATTTCTGGTATGTATCTGGCTAGGCCAAAGCGGTTAAATACACCCGTCAGCGAATCACGCATGGACAATTCATCCATTTTTGCTAACATTTTGTTCATTGCTTGAATATTCTGCATTTCTTCAATTGCATTACTGATACTCTTAATCCAAGTGTTATAGAACGGGATGGTCAGCGGTTGGATACTGCCTTTTAATACCACATAGCCAAAACATTTACTGCTAAAGTGCAGCGGGATATAAATATAAATATTACACTCCGTCTGCTTCTCCCACAATTGTGGAAACACTTCTTTTAAATGAAATACTTTGCAATCCAATTCGGACTTCTCACCGCGTAGATACGGAATACAAATCTCACTTTCATAACCCTTGATGCGATAATCTGCTTCTCCTTGTTGCTCAAATGCTCCCACCAGACGATAGTAGGTTGATTTGTTTAAGCATAGGAAAATCTCTTCTTCGACTGTGACCCGAATATTTCGTTCCACATAAGAAAGCAACTCCCGAAAATCCCTGCATTCCATAATTTCGTCGTTACGCTCCATAAAGCAAGCACTATTTTGAATATTCTGCTGACGTATCCAGAAGCTTTTTTCTAAGTAAGATTCTAAATCAACTTTTTCATGTCGCCGACAGCCGCAGCTTTCTCGAATTTCCACACTGGTATCTAGTACCTTACGCTGACTTTTGGCACCGCCAATTTGTTGTAACAGCATCTCACATGCCGTATATCCCAATTCTTCTTTGGGCCGGCCCACAGTAGTTATGCCAATCGAATAGTGGGCGGCATCATAGATATTATCAAAGCCAGTCACTTTGACATCCTCTGGAATGCGCAGTCCTCGGCTTTTTAGCTCATGACATATGCCCAAAGCCATTCCATCATTGGCACAGAGAATAACCTCGGGTAATTTTTCCCGCATGGTCAAAATGGCAGCGCCTAGCCGCCTGCCGCTTTCAAATGTATAGTCACCATACCAAACATTCAGTTGTCCCTTGTTTTCATTTACCACATCTATGTAAGCCTGCAAGCGTTGATTGCTCTCATAGTTGTCACGGGGACCGGCCACAAAACATAAATCACGATAGAGATGTCCCGTCGTCAAATGTTTTACCAGCTTTTTCATCGCAGTATAATTGTTAATGCCAACCGAGGAAATACCCTCAAATGGCTCTTCTAGGCTTACCGTCGGAATACCTCGTTCACGCAGCATAGCAATAATATTTTCTTTGATATTCAAAGCCATAATCGTATTGCTGGCCACGATAACGCCATCAAAATGACTCTGCTCAAGTAACTCATAAATGTTATATTCACCAATATCATATCCACGCGTGGCATCCGTGCGTCCCTGACAGGTTAAGACCGAGACATTATAGCCCACTTCCTGAGCTCGCTCCCAAATTCCTCGAATTAGACGTTCTTGAAATTCTGCTTCCCAGCCTGAAATCACTACTGCTATGTTCCCATTTACCATACGTTCACCCCAAATTTATTTCTCTTTCCTTTTTCATCAGTTCACGGTTTTCCAACCGATATTTCCGTGGTGTCATACCGAAATATTTCTGAAATATACGATGAAAATAGCTTAAATTATCATACCCCACTGCCATCCCGACATCCATCACTGACATCCCCGTATGAACCAGCAAATACGCAGCTTGATGTAAGCGTTTTGTCTGTAAAAGCTCAATATAGTTCTGACCTGATTTCTTTTTGATTTCCTTCGATAACCAATATACATCATAGTGCAGGTTTTTGGCAAGCTCAGCCAATTCACCTTCGCGATAATGTTCCTCAATGTAACTTAAGACCTGCATCAAAAGTGGCTGACGATTGTCTGCATCATCGGTCTCGACCCGCTCCATATAGTTCATCAGGTGAAGAAACAGAATCCCCATCGTCGCCTGCTGAATGCTTCTTCGATTGGACTGTTTATTCCAAATCGTCCAAATCAGATTCTCAATCAGGTTCTGAATCGGCAGTATATCTGCCACCTTAAAATGTAAATATCGCAAGGCCTCATTCTTGCCCTTTAAGCAGCCAATCACAAAATCCCGCAACAAATTTTCTTCCGCCTCCATCATTTTCAAACCGTAGTCAAAAAATTCCGGTAAAATAATAAAATTTACAGCAATATCATTTTCTCCGGCTGGAAATATCTCCTGCTCAGCCCGCTGATTTAAGAACAATAGCTCTCCGGCCTGTAACACTACATCTTTCCCATTAATCACATGATGCGTGTTGCCTGAACACATATAGATAACTTCAATATAATTATGGCTGTGTTTCGGAAAATGAATAAAACGTGTATGGGTACGCACCTGTATCAATTTCCCAGCCTCCAACAGCTTCTTTGCATCAACGATATCTTGTTCTGCGGACATGTAAATATCTTTTTCGATTTCGTGCTCACCGCCTAAAATACGTTGTTCTTCCGGTGTCACTTTCCGCAGTTCCTCTAACAAATCCTTTGTCATACACTTCCCCCGCAGAAAAATAGTTTGTCTGATTTAGACGCGAAATTCTGCAACTATGTCATGAATTCCTTTGCTCGACTTATTCACGACCACTCCCGTTTTTTTGATGCTGCTCATACTCTCTGCAATCAAATCTGCACTTGCCGCCACTTCTTCTGTTGTTGCCGCGTTCTCCTCAGATATTGCTGACAACCCTTCTGTCATATCCGAAATAAGGACAAATATTTTTTCTAATTTTTGATTAATCGCTTCTGATTGCTCAACCTCATTCTTTACTACTTTCACAGATTCAATAATTTCCAGATATTGATTTTTGGTATTAACAACACCTTTTTCCTGTATCTCAACACCAACCCTTACTTCCTGGCTTTGTTTCCCTGCCACCTCAGCATTGGTTTTCAAGTCATGAAGCATGTGATCAATAACGGAAACTGACTCCGCCGATTGCTCTGCCAACTTACGAATCTCCTCTGCCACCACGGCAAAACCTCTTCCAGACTCACCTGCTCGGGCAGCTTCAATACTGGCATTCAGCGCAAGTAAATTGGTCTGATCGGCAATTTCTGAAATCAGCACACTTGCTTCTCCGATTTTATTTGTACTCTCACCGACTCTATCAATCACTTCAAATATCTGTTGAAATGCTTTCTGATTCTTTTCGGTAACCTGCATCAACTCATTTAAAATCTGCATTCCACTGGATGTCGCCGCACCAATCTTTTCATTTGCCCCAACTAGATTATGAGCACTCTCCCGATTTTGGATAATTGCTTCTTCCATCTCCTTAACATGAATAACTGCTTGTGCTGTTTCTGTTGCCTGCTGTGTGGAGGCATCCGCAATATCCTTGACAGCATCCTTCATACTATGAATCGAATCATTCACACTTTCGGTTGTTTCTGCCATCGTATCCGCAGAATCCACAAGTTCAACGACCGACTCATTCAAACCTGAAATAATATCTTTTAATGAATCAGTGACTTCACCTACCGCCCTTGATAATGTACCCAACTCATCCTTGCTGTCTAAATCTACCGGCACAAAAGACAAATCCTTCGCCGCCATGCTCTTCATGTTTGCAGTAACCTTTTTAATTCCTTTTGATAAATATTCTGAAATTATGACAATAAACACACACACCACTACTAATATACCGAAAGCAATGGCAATCGTAATAATAATGGATTGTTCTAAATTCTTTAGTAATATAGTACCTTCATATACGCTATAAAGTTCTATCAAATCCGTCATTTCATTGATGTACTCTCTCGTCACTGCAAATACTTCCTGCTTTTTCTCAAAGTCACCCTGCCCTGTTATCGGGTCATAAATATTCTGCCAGGAAGCTATGCCACTAAATAATGCTTCTTCAAGCTGAGCTATCGTCTGCTTTTTATTTAAAAATCCATCTGGATCATCCGCATCAGCTCCATAAACTGCCGTAAATAACGATGCTGTTGTGTATTCACTATAAAATGCCGCGTCTTGCTTCGCAATATCAATGGCCGCCTGGGTACGTTCTATTGTCTGCCCAATGTTCTCTGCATAATCATCTGCCTGATTGGACTTCTCCTCTGCCCCCAACTGCTGATTGTAAACTAATTCCAGTTCCGCCACAGCCGCCTGATAATAATCACGGTCAGCATTCAGCAATAAACTTTGCATGGTATATAGCTGGTCATAAAAAATTTCTTCTGTTTCATGATACACATTATATAATCGGTTGCTGAAGTATAAGACCCCAATTATCAATGTAATAATGAGTGGTATTGTCATTAGTAATAATTTTACCCGTACTGTTCTGTTTTTTATCATCTTGTCACCATCCGTATTTTTTTTACATTCTCCCAAACCGACCTTATTTTCCCTAATTACATTATAATACATCCAATTTTTTATACAAGATGCATTTGTTAATATTACCAACAATCGAGTAGGAAGATAATCATTAATTGATTATCTGTCCTCTCACACCACCGTGCATACCGTTCGGTACACGGCGGTTCAATCTTATAACTAAATGTGTTTCAACTGATATTGGTCTAGTAACGATACTAGACCAAATC
>JAVBTX010000032.1:0-47674 GCA_031555935.1 Lachnospiraceae bacterium
TAAAAAGGAAAGGCATAAAAATAGTGCACGCTATGGTTGGCATTATTATGAAACCCGTTTTGCAATTCCTATTTACCATGAAGATTCTAAAGAAATTACATATAACAAATATTCAGCATTGCTGCTTGTACAGCATTCCCAAGATGGGGAATTGTACTTATATGATATTCAGAATATAAAAAAAGAAACGGGTACCCCCGCCTAAGAAATCATTCCCGACCGGTAAATCAACTCGCTTCTTACACATATATTCTACTATAGAGAATTGAAAAAATCAAGCAAATTTTCTATTCTTTTGAGCAGTGGTAAACGAGCTGATGAGAAAATTAGGTGGAGTCGGTAGGAAACGCTTTTAATTAAGAACTCATTTATGTAGACCGCTGATATGGAATCTGTATACCGGTTACTACTGTATAAAATATATTTTTGTATTACAGATTTTTTAATGCCACTCTGTTATAATACTATTGTAGTTTACATGCAGTAGCAGAAGAGGAACGGTTTTGGAAAGAAGGTTACATGATAGAGAAATTAAACGTAAAAATTAAAAAGCCCCAATATGTCACAACAACTGGGGTAACATTTGCACAGGTGGATTCCTGGTTCGGGCATTGCCGAAGAGATTTAAAACTGGATATTACTTATCCCTTTGATATGGAGAAAAATACGTATCCATGTGTTGTCTGGATATGTGGAGGTGCATGGTTGCAGATGGATAAATCAGCACACCTTTATCACCTGAACAAGTTGGCAGAGGCAGGCTTTGTAGTTGCAAGTGTCGAGTACCGCACCTCAAATGAGGGTCCGTTTCCAATCCAGCTTCAAGATGTGAAAGCGGCAATCAGATATTTGCGGGCACATGCGGCCAGGTACAATATTGATGCAAATCATATTGGTGTTATGGGAGAATCTGCCGGCGGTTATCTCACTTGTATGTCGGCTTTGGATGCAGAGCCATTGAATGAGGTGGGCGCGTATCTGGATTATTCTAGTGCTGTTCAGGCGGCATGCCCTTGGTATCCGCCAACGAATCTGGCGACGTTTCCTTATGAGTCAGAAGTTGTGAGTGCATCATCTCCCGAATCGCTTCTGCTGGGATTTGGAGCTTGGGCAAATCGGGATAAGGCTTATCAGAACAGTCCGGTTTCAAAGGTAACAAAAGACGCACCACCTTTTTTAATTATTCATGGAAACAAAGATATGATGGTTCCTTATACACAGTCAGTAGAGTTATATGAAAAGCTTGAGGCAGCCGAATGTGATGTTAAGCTGTTAACCCTTGAGGGGGCAAATCATGCAGATGTGCATTTCTATCAGGATGAGGTATGGGATAGAATTATCGATTTTTTTAAGGAAAAATTAAAATAGTATGAAACGCTATGCTTGAATCATTGCCAGGCATTTAACATAAAATATTATAATTGTACTTAAAAGGCTGCTTATGGATTGTGAAGAACGAATTTATTCAAATGATTATTTTGATTTAATGTTTGAACAGGAATATGCCTGGGAAGAGGAGTTACAAGCTGAATGTATTCAACTGATTGATATCTATTATGGCATTCGTTATATACCACGGCATAGCATTACAGATAAGGAGTTATTAGCAACAGAATATATTGATATTCCGAAATGCTTTACCCTTTTGGACCATTCGGCAATAGAAGTAAGCGGAATTTTGGATGTTCAAAATCAGCCCTCATTGGACTTAAAGGGGGACGGCGTAATTATCGGCTTTGTGGATACCGGAATTGACTACACAAATCCGATTTTTCGCTGTAGTGACGGCAGTACGAGAATATCTGCAATTTGGGATCAGACCATCCCGGGGAATCCGCCGGAAGACCTTCTTTATGGAACGGAATACTGGGCGGAGGAAATCAACCAGGCATTACAATCATCAAATCCGTTGGAGAGAGTTCCAACAATGGATGAAAATGGTCACGGCACCTTTCTTGCCGGAGTTGCAGCAGGTGGAGCAGATTTATCGAGAAATTTTATTGGTGCTGCGCCGCATGCAGAGATTGCAGTAGTAAAATTAAAATGTGCCAAGCCATATCTGCTTGATTATTATATGATTCCTGAAAATACGCCAGATATTTACGAAGAATGCGATATTATATCTGGTGTATTTTATTTGAGTCAATTGGCAAAACGTCAGGGAAAAGCCTTGGTACTATGTTTTGCATTAGGCAGCAACGCTGGAAGTCATAGCGGCAACAATATCATTGGTGACTATCTGAATGTTATTGGCAGGAAATGGCAGCACGTAGTTGTGACAGCAGCGGGTAATGAATCGAATGCAAGAAGTCATTTTAGTGGAAGACTTGATCCACAGACATGGTCTGACAATATAGAGCTTAACGTCGGGGCAGATGTTAAGAGCTTCATGGCCGAGTTCTGGGTTGCATCGCCGGAGCTATACACGCTTATTGTCACATCACCAACCGGTGAATCAACACCGCAATTAATTTCTCGAGTATCATCACAACAAACACATCATTTTATATTTGAAAAGACCACAGTTTACATAGAAAATCGAATTGTGGGCTTAAAGAACGGTGGTCAGATTATTGATTTACGTTTTGAAAATCCAACCAAAGGCATCTGGACTATCCAGGTGTATGGAATTAATTATACCGGCCAGCAATATCATATCTGGCTGCCAATGAAGGCAATGGTAAATGGAGAGGTATTCTTTATCCGTTCTGACCCATATACAACCATCATTGTTCCATCTAACGGCTACAACAGCATCACCGTTGGCGGATACGACGGTCGAGGGGGCGGTTTCGATATTGATTCAGGAAGAGGGTATACGGTTGAAGGGAGTGTAAAACCGGATTTTACAGCGCCAAGTGTAAACGTCTATGGACCGACCAACAGAGGTGGCTATCAGATGCTGACAGGAACCAGTGCGTCGGCGGCCATCACGGCTGGAGCGAGTGCATTGTTTTTGCAGTACACCACGAGGCTTGGTTATACGCGGGTGAATTGTATAGATGCAAAGAACTTCTTTATTCGTGGGGTAATGCAGGATTTTGGTATGGTATATCCAAATCGGGAGTGGGGCTATGGGAAGCTGGATGTTTCTAAAGCGTTTGAGGTGTTGCGGAATTGGTAAGAATTAGTATATGAAAAAATGTATGTTGTATCAGCCGCTGTGTATGGGTAACCGTAGCAGCGGCTAAAACTTTTTTGTGAAAAAAAACCGGAAAAAAAACAAATGTCGCACAATTGTTGAATAAAATGGTGAAAAATGATACAATAAAAAATGTAAAAAAATGTATAAAAAATGCATAAAAAATAATGGAGGTACAGCATTATGAATAAATTTTTAAAAATGAATCTATGTATCACTATTGTTTTTGATGATGATGGTAAGGTTACATATTTGAACAATATGGCAGAAATAGAATTAGGATATAACTTGATGAGTGACGTTGAGAGTATTTTTATCCAAGATATTTTCAAAGATATGAAAGGGAAATCAATTTCTGAATTTGTCGTACCTAACGAGATGAGAGATTTCGAAATTTTTGTATCCAGAAAAAATAAAACATATTTTCCGGCAAAAGTACGTTTTGTTAAGCTTGAGTCAATTGATTTCTTAAATGTAGCAATGGCTATTAATGTCTTTGATGAAAATGAGACCAAAAAGATTTTGGAAAAAACTGAAATTGACATGGAGAACCTGTATAAGAGGAGAAAAGAATTTGTTGCTAATATAACACATGAATTAAGGACACCGGTAAATGGAATCAAAGCACATGTAAAAAATATTCTCATGCGGGATTGCTTACCAGATAATAGAAAGACATTAGAAATTATAGAACAGTGCTGTATTAATATGGAAAATCTGATTAATGATATTTTGGATTTTTCTAAGCTGGAGGCGGGGAAATTCACGATAGACAGCAAACCATTTAATATTCGAGGTGCAATAAATCATGTCATCGAAACAAGTATTACGGTTGCAAATGAAAAAGGCATAAGACTGATGGCGACAATATCAGATGATATTCCAGAAGTTGTAATCGGAGATGAATTACGTCTGATTCAGATTTTAAACAATTTAGTTTCCAATGCAGTAAAGTTCACAGATATTGGATATGTAAAAATTGAAGTATATAAGACATTGCAGTTAAAGAATGAGATGGAATTGTCATTTTTCGTTATCGATACTGGCATCGGAATAGGTCAAGAGGCACAAGACAAGCTGTTTAAAAATTTTTCGCAAGTTGATACATCGTCTACAAGAAAATACGGTGGGACAGGACTTGGACTGGCAGTAAGTAAACAATTAGTTGAGTTGATGCGAGGAAATATTAGCGTTGTCAGTGAAAAAGGGAAAGGAAGTACATTTATCTTTTCCGCAGTTTTGGGGTGTGAACAGGAGCTGTCTGAAGATACAGACATTGGAATCAGAAAAGAAATAGAAATTACACAAAGTGAAAAGTTAGAAGCGATATATATATATGGAAGTAAGGAAAATAAAGAAGGCATTAAAATGAATTTAGAAAAATTAATTATCAGTGTTGAGATGGATGCATGGGATAAAGCAGAAGTATTTGCTGGTAATTTAAAACGTCTCTTTGAAGGCGGAAAAAGCGAAGATAAAAGTATCGTATTCAAATTGCTGATGGCAGTGAGAAAAGAAGACTATACGAAGACAGTAGATATATTGAAACAATTAAGTGAGATAAGTGGATTAGAGCAGGTATATATCTAGTTTAAGAACGGGAGGAATACATGGAGTATCATTTTGAAGAGAAACCATTAATATTAGTCGTTGATGATATTGAAATTAATACCTCTTTGTTAGCACAGATGATAGAAGATATGGGATATTTGGTTGATTGTGCCAATAGTGTTGATGAAGCAATTTTAAAGATGGAAAAAAGACTTCCAAGTGTAATTATTTCAGATATTATTATGCCAGAAACAAATGGGTATCAATTTTGTGAGATGATTAAGAAAAATCCATACACAAGACATATCCCAGTTATATTTATATCAACAGCAGATAATACAGATTATAAGCATAAAGCATTTGAAGCAGGTGCGGCTGATTTTGCCTCAAAGCCTTATGAGTTTATCGAGATTTCAATTCGAATCAAAAACCAGCTTAAAATATACAATATGCAAAGAGAGCTGGAAATCAATAATCGAAGGCTTAATACGGTGATAAGTGAACAGAGTGAAAAGATAGAACAAGAACGAAAAAACATTTTGAAAGCATTAGCTATTTTAGTTGAAAGTCATAAATCAATTAGTAATGACAATAATTTGGAGAATATTTCATATAATTCAAGGCTGCTTGCCCAAGGTTTGAGTTTTTCCAAAAAATATGAGAATAAAATATCGGGAACATTTACTGAAAGTATCGGGATTTCAGCAATTATACATGATATCGGGATGATTACAATACCAAAAGAAATACTTATTAAGCCAACGGGTTTGAGTGAGAAAGAGATAGAAATGGTAAAATCACATACAACGATTGGTGCTGAAGTAATACAACAGATATATCCATCTTATCAAGATAATGAATTTGTTCAGATGTCAATCGATATTATTAAGAATCATCATGAATGTTGGGATGGAAGTGGTTATCCAAATAAATTAAAAGGTGAAGATATTCCATTGTCGGCAAGAATTGTTTCGATTGTAAATATATATGATAAGCTGGTTATTGATCGGCCATATCGACCAGCGATAACGCAGGAAGAGGCGATACAGTATATAAATGATAATGCTGGCAAGATTTATGACCCATATATTGTTGATGTATTTAATAAGTTAGTAAAGAGAATGAAAGTAAACTAGATACCAGAGGAAAAAAAATGACAGATATAGAGTTTATGAAGGTACGCGAACATGTGTATCAAAAGTGGGGAATTGATTTAGACGGAAAAAAGAAATTAATTGAAGGCAGAATGGAAAATTACCTAAGAACAAATGGATACAGCAGCTGCGGTGAATATATGCAGGATGTTGAAATGGATTTTAGTGGTGATAAGACAAAAGATTTAATCGATTTGGTTACTACGAATCATACATATTTTATGAGAGAATTTGAACAAATGCAGTATTTTAAAGATATTGCACTGCCGCAGATTGTTGAATCAAATCGTGGTACCCATGACCTGCGGCTATGGTGTGGTGCGGCATCTACGGGTGAAGAACCATATATGATAGCAATGGTTATCAAAGAATTCTTTGGAATTGAGTATGGGCAATGGGATACCACAATCCTTGCCACCGATATTTCACAAACAGTGTTGCAGACAGCGATTGACGGAAGGTATAAAAGAGAACAATTAGAGCATGTTCCTGAATCATGGAAAAGAAGTAACTTTACACAGGTTGATGAAAATGTCTTTGAGGTTGTTCCACAAATAAAGCAAGCAGTACTTTTTCGAACATTTAATTTAATGAATCCATTACCATTTAAACGAAGATTACATGCTGTATTTTTAAGAAATGTTATGATTTACTTTGATACAGATACTAAGCGGAAGCTTATTAAGAGAATATATGATGTAATGGAACCGGGTGGATATTTGTTTATCGGTGCAACAGAGGCAATTGACAAGGATTATACAGAGTTTCAATATATAAAACCATCTATATTTAGAAAATAAAAAAGGGTAAGTGGATATGAGAAAAATAAAAGTTTTGATTGTAGAAGATTCGTTAGTATTTAGAGAATTACTGGTAAGAAGCTTGAACTTAGACCCTGTCATTGAGGTAGTGGCAGTTGCGAATGATCCATATGAGGCAAGAGACTTAATCATCAAATATGAACCGGATGTAATGACATTGGATGTTGAACTGCCGCGAATGAATGGAATCGAATTTCTTAGGAAATTAATGCCGCAGTATCCAATCCCAACAGTTGTTATCAGTGCATTAAATGAAAAAGTTTTTGATGCATTAAGCGCAGGTGCGGTAGAGTTTGTTAATAAACCATCAGGGATGAATGCAGCCCAATTATCAGAATTCATGCAAAATGAATTGGTAACTAAGATTAAAATTGCGTCAACGGTGGATGTGAGTAATCTGAAACGGCCGCGGAGTGATATTGCACATATATCTAAGCATCTATCAAATTCTAATATGATTATTGCAATTGGTGCATCCACAGGAGGCACCGAAGCAATCTTTGAAGTTGTGAAACAATTTGATGTAGATATACCGGGGGTTGTTGTTGTGCAGCATATGCCGCCAGGGTTTACGGCAATGTATGCCGATAGATTGAATCGGCAATGCAGAGTTCATGTAAAAGAAGCAAAAACAGGGGATATCATTACACGGGGAACAGTATTAATCGCACCTGGTGATGCACATTTGAAACTGGTGAAAATGAATGGAATATATCAGGTTGAATGCAGAACGGGTTATACGGTAAATGGTCATTGTCCATCGGTAGATGTATTGTTTGAATCAGTTGCTAAAGTCGCTGGAAGGAATGCGGTAGGTGTTATTCTCACTGGTATGGGGGCAGATGGTGCCAAAGGTCTTCTGGAGATGAGAAAGGCAGGGGCTTCAACAGTAGGTCAGGATGAAAACAGTTGTGTTGTTTATGGTATGCCAAAGGAGGCTTATCTGCTAGGAGCTGTTGAGTACCAGCTTAATATAAATCAAATAGCAAATAAAATATATAATTTGCTGAAATGATATTGGAGGTATATAAATGAAGATACTTATAGTAGAAGATGATTATGCAAGTAGGAAAGCCATTCAGAAATTTTTGGAGAAGTATGGAGAATGTGATATTACTGTTGATGGTATGGAAGCAGTAGATGCATTTATGATTGCCGTCGAGGAAGGTGAACCATATGATTTGATCTGCCTGGATGTTATGATGCCAATCATGGATGGTTATCAAGTTTTAAAGATGGTGCGGAATATCGAAAAGGAAAAGGGAATAGAAGAAAATGAGGCTGTAAAAATCATTATGATGACGGCTTTAAATGAAGAGAAGAATGTAACAAAAGCATTTGAAATGGGATGTACCGTATATTGCGCAAAACCGCTGGATTTAGATAAGGTTGAAAATGTACTAAAAAAATTAAAATTAGTAAAGTAAACCGATAGATAATCGTTCATAACAGGAAGGAGGAACAGGAATGGCAGAAGAGTTTAATGCAGAAGGCATGTTAGATATGTATCTGTATGAAAATAGACAGCTGTTAGAACAATTAGAAGCAACTACGCTGGAAAAGAAAGATGATGAAAAATTTGATGATGTTACAATTGGCGAATTTTTCAGAGTAATGCATACCATCAAGGGTTCTTCGGGAATTATGATGTTTGATGATATCACCAAAATTGCTCACAAGTTGGAAGATGTTTTCTACTATTTAAGAGAAACTCATCCTGATAATGTCCCACAATTAGAATTAGTGGATTATATTTTCAAAGTGGCAGATTTTATATCTGGAGAATTTGATAAAATAGGAAATGGAGATGCACCAGACGGTTCTTCAGAACAATTGATACAACAAATTGAGGCATTCTTAGTGAAAATTAAAAGTAATATGAGCGAAAGAGGTGTTGAGTTACCACCTGAAAATAAGTATGTCGAGCCGGGACAGTTTTATATAGCTCCGGTAGCGATGCAGTCGAGCAAATATTACCATATCATTATGAATTATAGAAATGATACAGAGATGGTAAATATAAGAGCCTATACGGCAATCTATTCATTGAAAGAGATTGCTGAAGAATTATTTTATGAACCACAGGATATTGTCTTGGACGAAAGCTGTGGGGAAATAATACTGGCAGAAGGCTTTAAAATGTTTTTGCAGACAAAGAGCAGTTTAGAAGAAGTTAAAAGTCTAATTGACGGTTCGGGTGTAGAATCAATCGATATGCATGAATGTACGAAGGAAGAGTTTGAACATGGTTTTGAAATAGAACCAGCAAAAATTATGATTGATTTGGACTCAGACGTTGAAACAATCGAGAATAACCAGAGAATAAAAGACGCAGCGGCAAAGCGTAAAGAACCAAAGCCAGGTGACTATGTGATTAAGTCTAAGAAACCAGGTAAACCAAAACAGCTTGCTAAAAACACACCAGTAAAGCCTGAGCAGCAATCATTTATCAGTGTAAATATAAAGAAAATGGATGAATTAATGGATTTAATTGGTGAAATTGTAATTGCTCAATCAGTCGTATTGCAGAACCAGGATTTGAAAGTTCCGGGACTCAATCTTTCTAATTTTCAAAAAGCGGCTGCCCAGCTGACAAAATTTACATCAGAATTGCAGGATGTAATTATGTCAATGAGAATGGTTTCTCTGACCAATACATTTCAGAAGATGAACAGAGTTGTGTTTGATATTTCCAGAAAATTAGGAAAACAGATTGATATGCAGATGATTGGAGCAGATACAGAAGTTGATAAAAATATTATTGAACGTATATCCGACCCATTGATGCATCTGATTCGAAATGCAGTAGATCACGGTATTGAGATGCCAGAAGACAGGGTTCATAAAGGCAAAAGCGAAAAAGGTACAATTGTTCTTGAAGCCAAAAATGAAGGCGGTAAAGTATTTATTTCAGTAAGGGATGATGGTAATGGATTAAATGCTTCTAATTTATATAAAAAGGCTAAGAAAAATGGCTTGCTTGGTGATAAACAAGAAAGTGATTTTACGAAGAAGGAAATGTATCAATTTATTACATACCCAGGATTTTCTACCAAGGAAGAAGTAACCGAATATTCTGGAAGAGGCGTAGGAATGGATGTTGTAGTAAAAAACATTGAGGAAATAGGCGGTGTGCTTGATATTGACAGCGAAGAAGGTAACGGTAGTGTTATGATATTAAAGATACCGCTTACCCTTGCTATCATAAATGGTATCGTGATGACGGTTGGTAATTCTACATTTGTAGTTGAAACCGGCGCGGTAAAAGAAATAATGAGCGTAAAGGAAGAGAATTTGATACATGATCCAAATGGAGAAGAATTTGTAATGGTTCGTGGAGAATGTTTACCAGTCGTTCGATTAGAAGAGCATTATGGTATATCAAATGCATCAAGGGATATCCATTCCGGCATCATGATTATTTTAGAGCATGAAGAACAAAAGTTAGGAATGTTTGTCGACAACATGATTGGTGAACAGGAAATAGTTGTAAAACCAATACCTGGTTACATAAAAAAAATAAAAGGACTTTCCGGATGTACACAGCTTGGAGATGGAAGAATTGCTCTAATAATTGATGCAGGTGGATTGTTTTAAATGAAAGGAGAAGTGTGAATGACAGAACAAATTGAAATGCTTGAAGAAGATACCCAAAAAGGAAAGTATATGACCTTCAAGTCAGGAAATGAATATTTTGGAATAGAATTGAAATACATATGTGAAATAATTCAAATTCAAAGTATCACAGAGGTTCCGGAGACAGAGGAGTACATCAAAGGTCTGATTAATCTTCGCGGTAAAATAATTCCGGTAATTGATGTCAGATTAAGATTTAAGCAAGAGTTCATCGAATATGATGATAGAACTTGTATAATTATTATTAATGTAAAATCAGCAATGGTCGGATTAATCGTAGAAAAGATAGAAGATGTCGTTACGATTGATGAAGGGGATATCACTCCACCACCATCATTATCTTCTGCGAATGGAAAAAATAAATATGTATACGGACTTGGAAGAGTTAAGGAAAAAGTGAAATTGCTGTTAGACCCTGAAAAAATTCTTAATAATGAAGAACTGGAAGTATTTGAAGATTTATCAAATGAAAAAATTATGGAAGAAAATTAGTGGAGGTGTTTCATTATGAAAATGAAAAGTGGAAAAATTATTAATAGAATTAGAGTAAGCTATTTTATTATTTGTAGTCTTGTAGTTTTTGTCGGTGTCTATGCAACTTATATGATGCAAAAAGCAGACGCGTTGACAGAGGCAAAATGGGATGAGTATACAATTGCGATGTTGCTAATTGGTGTGGCAACAATAGCTGGTATAATGATTGCAGTATTTTCTTTAATGAAAATCACAAAATCGATCAGACGTCCGTTAAATAGCCTTATCGAAGCTTCTAAAAAAATGGCACTTGGAGATATGGATATTCAGCTTAAAAAGTATGCGAATGATGAGCTTGGCGAATTATCGGATGAATTTGAACTGATGATTATGAACACAAAAGAACACGTTCAAATTGCCCAACAAATAGCAGCGGGTGATCTCACGATGGATGTAAAACCAAGATCAGAAGCAGATGCTTTAGGTCATGCAATTGCAAAATTAGTTGATGAAAATAATAAAATGCTTAGTAATATTAGAGAGTCAAGTATGCAGCTTACCACCGGTGCTAATCAGGTGGCAAGTGCAAGTCAGAATCTTGCCCAAGGTTCGACAGAGCAAGCAAGTGCGATTGAACAGGTTACCACTTCAATGACCGATATTGCCAGAAAAACAGGTGAAAATGCGACACAGGCAACCGCAGCGGATGATTTAGTTGTGAATGTAAAAAATCATGCAATAAAAAGCAATGACGAAATGAAAAATATGATTATTGCGATGGAAGATATTAATGTTTCTTCACACAGCATTTCAAAAGTTATCAAAGTTATCGATGATATTGCTTTCCAGACGAATATTTTAGCGTTAAATGCTACCGTAGAAGCGGCCAGAGCAGGAGTTCATGGAAAAGGATTTGCGGTAGTTGCCGAAGAAGTGAAAAACCTTGCCGAAAAGAGTGCTACAGCAGCGAGTGAAACAGCGGATTTAATACAGTCCTCGATTGTAAAAGTAGATAGTGGTTCAAAGCTGGCGAATCAGACCGCAGAAGCATTAAATGTGATTGTGAAGGATATTGAAGAAGTTGCCGAATTAATAGATGGGATTGCGAAATCATCAAATGATCAGGCAACCGGTATTTCACAGATTAATCAAGCGATATCACAAGTATCACAGGTTGTTCAGAATAACTCTGCAACAAGTGAAGAATGTGCATCGGCAAGTGAAGAGCTTTCACAACAGGCACAAGTACTTAGAAACTTGATTGTAAATTATAAATTAAAAGAAAGTGGATACTTAATGCATGCTCCGGTAGAAAATACTTCATCTTCATTTGTAAATAATAATGGATATAGTAAAGCAAATCAAAATGAGCGAATCATATCTTTGGGTGATGATTTCGGAAAATATTAAAATCGCTCCCATTGATTTTATCGGCCTTCTGTCTGCCTGTTTTTGCTGCGAACGCAACAAAAACAGGCAGACCTTTGGTAATCTTGTATTTATTGCAGCGATAGTTAATAGGGATAAGTCCTAAAATGAAAGGGCTGAAAGGACACAGGCAATGAATAAGAAGAAAATAATACTGTCAATATCGGCACTTGTATTAGTAATTTTGTTAGGCTGTGGAATAGTAGTAACAATGCGGATTTATCCAGTTCTTCATGCAGCAAACTATATCAGCAGCAAATTGAATACGGATGCAGTTGTTTTCAATATCGAAATAAATCTGGATACCGTTAGTTTTACAGACAAACAGAACGCGTTTGCAGAAACACTAACAAAAATATTAGGTGCTGAGCCGGAAAATAACAATAAAGTACGTTTAGAAGGAACATTTAATCAAGAAGCTCTGTATGCAAAGATATATTATGCGGCATTGGAACAGCCGCTGACAGAGATTTATTCGAATGAAAAGGACACATTGATAAATGTGGAAATGATTTATTCGACGATTCGAGAGCGTATTATTGAGCAATCTCCAATCTTGGGAATGCTGGCCCCAAAATGGCAAGACGGAAGTTATATGACACTCTCACAAGCAGAGCAAATCTTTGGGATGGATATCAGTGAAATAATGAACACAATAAGCGTGGTCCAGCAAGAGAAGCAAAATACTATGATGTATTACATAATGATGATTGGTATGAGTTATGAAAAACTAGAGAATGGTATAAGATTAAATGGGACGTCCGAGTATGGAACGTATCGTGTTGAGCTTGATGAAAAAAATGATTTAATTAATATTGAACTAGAAGATTTCAAATTAAAGAAAGATACAGTGATGAAAAGTTGTAACGTCAATCTTACATTTGAAAATGATTCAAATATAATTATGCCAGAGGATAATGTCAGTGATAGTAATGTAGAACTTATCCAAGGGATTTGGAATCTCATTTCTGGCTCAATGCAGAGCTTTGACGAAAAATAGTCCAACTAGAGTATATAACGTGGTGACCACTTACGGGGAAATATTTACAAACTTTTGTAATCCTCAATCTGCTGATGCTGTTCTCGATATTCCTTCGGAGACAAATCATATTCTTTTTTAAATGCCCGGTAAAAGCTGGTATAATCTAAAAAACCATAATCACTTGCAAGCTGAGTCAGCGGTGTTCCGAAAGGAATGCCGCTTTTTATTGCATGAAGTCTTTTCTTGGTAATATATTGATGAATACCTAGTCCCATATGTTCTTTGAAAGAATGTGAAATATGGTATTTGCTTGAAAAAAATTCTTTGGCTAATACATCCAGTGACAAATCCTCCGTAAGATGTGTGTTGATATAGTCACAGAGACGTAAATACAGCGGCGTCTCGTGGGCAGCCGCCGCAGGCGTATTCATTTCATAAATGAGACGGTTGATATAAGCAAGAAAGGCCGCCATTTTAAGTTCACAGTGCAGGTCATGAAAGGACTGCTGTCCCTGTATTTCTTCAATCAATTCAAATAACTTTCCCTGTATATCCTGACTGGTGATAAAGTCGTGCCGAAAGCGGTATTGACGGCGGGATAATGCAAATTGATATCCGTAAGCAAAATCACCGCAATGCGCAAGTAATCTTTCGTAATAAGCTTGGCTGAACCACAGGACAATCCGCCGGTAAGGGATTTCTTCGGAATGAATCAGCGGTTTGTGCTTGCGGCCAGGTGGAATCAGTAAAAAATCTCCAGGTTTGAGGTCATAAGTCAAGTCATCTATTTGGTAATCAAGATTTCCTTCCAGAAGAAAGTAAAATTCATAATGGCTATGTGCGTGGGGAGAAATATGATGTAACCCCACATCGTGATAATAGAAGATTTCATAATTAGGGTCTTTGAGATATTGCCTGGTATTAAATTCTGTACTTAATTTCTTCTTCATATCGTACCTCCTGCACTTTGATGAATTGCTTCTAATTCCCTTAATTCTTATTATAAATCGCCACCGCAATTTTTGCAATGTCATCAACAAGTATTGCCATTGGAAAATGCTGTAGATTTACTATACTGAAAAGAGAGAAGAGCCCTTGCATTTGATAAGGGAAGAAGATAAAACACAAGGAGGACGTATCGATGAAGATACCTTTTCAGATTGACTTAAGCAATAAAGTGGTAGTAGTAACCGGAGCAGGAGGTGTGATTTGCTCAGCAATCGCCGAGGCAATGGCAATGAACGGTGCGAAAGTGGCACTGCTCGATTTAAATGTCGAAGCGGCAGAGCAAAATGCAAGTCAACTTGCCGCCAAGGGCTATCAAGCCAAAGGCTATCAATGCAATGTCTTAGAAAAAGGAAGCTGTGAAGCGGCACGTGTGAAAATTCTGCAGGACTTTGGAACCTGCGACATTTTAATCAATGGGGCAGGCGGCAATAACCCGAAAGCAACCACTGATAATGAGTACTATCGACCAGAAGATGTAGGCGAAATGAAAACATTTTTTGACTTGGATACAGAGGGTGTGTCGTTTGTGTTTAGCCTGAATTTTATGGGGACGTTGATACCGACACAGGTATTTGCAAAGGATATGGCAGAAAAAAATGGAGCCAGCATCATCAATATATCTTCGATGAATGCCTATACGCCATTGACTAAAATTCCGGCGTATTCGGGAGCAAAGGCGGCGGTTTCTAATTTCACGCAGTGGCTGGCAGTTCATTTTTCCAAGGTCGGTATTCGCTGCAATGCGATTGCGCCAGGATTTTTCGCAACCACCCAAAATGCCAAGCTGTTATTTCATGAGGATGGCACACCAACGGACCGAACCAAAAAGATACTGGCAGGGACACCAATGGAACGTTTTGGTGAAATCAATGAACTAATTGGTGCAACGTTATTTTTAGCTTCTGAGGAGGCAGCGAGCTTTGTAACTGGTATTGTAATTCCGATTGACGGTGGGTTCTCCGCCTACTCAGTGTGAAAAAGTGGATTTGAGAAAGGCAAGGTTACTATGAAAAAATTTATGGACGAAAATTTCTTGCTGCGGACAGATACGGCGCGAAAGCTCTATCATGAATATGCCCAACAGATGCCAATTATCGATTACCACTGCCATATCAATCCAAGGGAGATAGCAGAAGATAAAAAATTCAAAAATATCACCGAAATCTGGCTGTATGGCGACCACTACAAATGGCGCCTGATGCGTTCCAATGGAGTGGCAGAACACTTTATTACCGGGGATGCCAGTGACTTTGAAAAGTTTGAACAATATGCGAAAACCTTAGCGCGGGCAATCGGCAATCCCCTCTACCATTGGAGCCATTTAGAACTAAAACGCTATTTTGGATATGATGGTGCACTAAATGGGGAAACAGCAAAAGCGGTTTGGGATATTTGCAACCAAAAAATAAAAACCGATGGCATTAGCGCAAGGTCTTTGATTCAGCAATCAAATGTGGCGGTGATAGGAACAACGGATGACCCAATTGATGATTTAGTATGGCATGAAAAAATTGAGCAGGATAAAACCTTTACACCGCGTGTATTACCAATGTGGCGGCCGGATCGAGCAGTTGGAATTGAAAAAGCGGACTATCTTACTTATCTGGAGCAGTTGTCGCAGGCATCGGGGGTGAAGATAACATCATTTACAGAGCTAAAGGCGGCACTGCAGAAGCGGCTGGATTATTTTGCAGAACGTGGCTGTTTGGGCAGTGACCACGGGCTTTCCTATCTTCCGTATGAGGTGGCAGCTGAAAGCATAATTGAAAATATATTTTGGAAGCGGCTTAGTGGTGAGCTTCTTACTGATAACGAAATCCATCAATTTCAAACGGCACTCCTGCTATTTTTGAGCACGGAATATGCCAAAAGAGATTGGGTCATGCAGTTCCACGTCGGTGTAACCAGAAACAATAACAGCCGAATGTTTGCCAAGCTAGGGGCAGATACCGGGTTTGACGGGATTTATCCGCATGTGTCAATGGAACAAATGACAGCATTTTTAAATGATTTAGACCAGCGCGAGCTTCTGCCCAAGACGATTTTATATAGCTTGAATCCGAATGATAACGCCGTCATTGGAACGATGCTGGGCTGCTTTAGACAGATGCAGCAAGGCAGTGCATGGTGGTTCAATGACCATGAAATGGGGATGCGCGAACAGATGTCCTCTCTCGCAAGTCTGGGGATTTTGGGAAACTTCATCGGCATGCTGACCGATTCGAGAAGCTTTTTATCTTATACCAGACATGAATATTTTCGCAGAATTTTCTGTGATTTAATTGGTGAATGGGTAGAGAGCGGCCGTTACCCGGACACTGAAAAAAACCTTGCCAATCTGGTGCAGGACATTTGCCACAACAACGTAAAAAAATATTTCGGATTTTAAAATGAAGGAAAGAAGGAAAACAGTATGAAATTATCATTTCGATGGTATGGAGAAGACGATCAGGTAACACTGGAAAATATCCGCCAGATTCCGGGGATGCATTCGATTGTAACGGCCGTATATGATGTTCCGGTGGGTGAGGTATGGGGGCAAGAGAGCATTGCAAAATTAAAAGCCCAGACTGAGCAGGCGGGACTGCATTTTGAAGTCATTGAAAGTATTCCGGTACATGAAGATATTAAGCTTGGCAAAGCGAGCCGGGATGGCTATATCAAAAACTACTGTGAAAATATCCGCCGTGTGGCAGCAGCGGGAGTGAAATGCATTTGCTATAATTTCATGCCGGTATTTGACTGGACGAGAACTCAGCTTGACCATATCCTGCCGGATGGCTCGACCACACTTGTATATTATCAGGAGCAGGTCGACGAGGTTAATCCGTTAGCAGGCGACGGCGGCAACACTTCGTCCTTAACATTGCCGGGCTGGGATGCCAGCTACACACCCGCCGAGTTAAAATCTATCGTAACAGAATATCAGGCGATAACAGCAGAAACGCTGTGGGATAATCTTAAATATTTTCTGGAAAAAATCATTCCGGTAGCGGCAGAATGTGATGTCAATATGGCGATTCATGAGGATGACCCATGCTGGAGTATTTTCGGATTGCCACGTATTATTACGGACGAAAAAAATCTTGACCGCTTCTTAAAGCTGGTCGATGATTCCCACAATGGAATTACCTTATGCACCGGTTCCCTTGGCTGCTCGGCTAAAAATGATGTTGTGAGAATGGCGGCAAAATATGCCAAACAGGGACGCATCCATTTTGCCCATATGCGCAATGTACAGGTGCTGGACAATGGCTTTGAGGAACGGGCGCACTTATCCTCCTGCGGCAGTCTAGATATGTATGAAATTATGAAGGCACTGTATGATAACGGCTTTGATGGATACATCAGACCGGACCACGGGCGGATGATTTGGGGTGAAACCGGAAGAGCCGGCTACGGACTATATGACCGGGCATTAGGCGCGACCTATTTAAACGGGTTGTGGGAAGCAATTGAAAAAAGTGAAAAGGGGCGATTAGAATGAATCTAATATTAGAAAAAATAGAACAGATGGGAATCGTACCAGTTGTTGTGTTACACGACAGCAAAGATGCAAAGCCGCTCGCAGAGGCACTTTGTCAAGGCGGACTTCCTTGCGCAGAAGTGACCTTTCGAACCGAGGCAGCAGAGGAATCAATTCGCATAATGAAAACAGCATTTCCGAAAATGATAATTGGAGCCGGAACGATTCTGACGATTGAGCAAGTGAAACGAGCTGTAAATGCCGGAGCCGAATTTATCGTCAGTCCGGGATTTGATCAAGAAATTGTGGACTATTGCATCACCGAAGGAATTACCGTGATTCCTGGGACAATTACCCCAAGTGAAGTGGCACAGGCAGTAAAAGCAGGACTTGCGGTAGTGAAATTTTTTCCTGCCGAGCAAGCTGGCGGTTTAAAGATGATTCAATCATTGGCAGCGCCGTATCACATGGTAAAGTTTATGCCAACCGGGGGACTAAATCCGCAAAATGTCAAAGATTATTTGGGATATGAAAAAATAGTTGCTTGCGGCGGCAGCTGGATGGTGGCAGATGCGCTGATAAATACACAAAATTTTGGCGATATCGAACGGATGACCAAAGAAGCAGTGGCAATCCGAAAACAAATTCGCGGTTAGATTGGAGGAAAGAAAGATGGCAAAGAAGGTAGTTACATTTGGAGAACTGATGTTAAGATTGGCGCCAACGGGGTACTATCGCTTTACTCAGGCCGAAAACCTGCAGGCAACCTTCGGTGGTGGGGAAGCAAATGTAGCGGTGTCACTGGCTAATTATGGTTTTGACGCAAGCTTCGTGACAAAACTGCCGAAGCATGAAATCGGGCAGGCAGCAATCAATTCGCTTCGCAAGTATGGCGTCGACACGACTAAGATTGTACGCGGCGGCGAACGTGTCGGCATTTATTTTTTAGAAAAAGGAGCATCGCAGCGGCCGTCCAAAGTAATTTACGACCGGGCTGGCTCCGCCATTGCGGCAGCTTCGCAAAAAGACTTTGATTGGCAGGAAATTTTTCGGGATGTGGAATGGTTTCATTTCACCGGAATCACACCGGCACTTAGTGATGAACTGGCAACAATCTGCCTTGAGGCATGTAAAACAGCAAAGGATATGGGAATTCCCATCTCTTGTGATTTAAACTATCGCAATAAATTATGGTCAAAGGAAAAGGCCGGGAAAGTAATGGGTGAGCTGTGCCAGTATGTGACGGTTTGCATTGCCAATGAAGAAGATGCCGCAGATGTATTTGGAATATATGCCGCCAATACCGATGTGACAACCGGAACCGTCAACCATGAAGGCTACAAGGATGTTGCCAGACAGCTTGCCGAACGATTTGGCTTTGAAAAGGTCGCAATCACTCTCCGCGAATCGCACTCTGCCAATGATAATAACTGGTCAGCAATGCTCTATGATGGAACAGATTATTATTTCAGTAAGAAATATCAGATGCACATTGTTGACCGTGTTGGCGGCGGCGATAGCTTTGGCGGCGGATTGATTTGTGCAGTACTGAACGGTTATGATGCACAGTCGATGATTGAATTTGCGGTAGCAGCATCCTGCTTAAAGCATTCGGTTGAAGGCGACTACAACATGGTAAGTATGGATGAAGTGCTGAAGCTAGCTGGCGGTGACGGTTCCGGACGTGTACAGCGATAAAAAGATGCGGGAGCGCCGGTTTAAGCTTGCCAAGTGTCTGAACCGCATCCTGATGCGGCGGCAGTCGGTTTAAGCTTGCCAAGTGCCCGAACCGCATCCTACAGCTTCAGATTTTGTTCCCGATAATCATTTGGTGAAAGCCCGGTATGTTTCCGGAAAGTGGTTGAAAAATAGCTTCTGGAATTAAAGGCCAGGCTTTCGCTAATCTCTTGAATACTCATCTGCGAGGCGCTAAGCAATAGCTTGGCATGTTCGATTTTCTCTTTTAAAATATATTCATTTACACTACAACCTACTTCCTTGCTAAACTTCTGAGAAAAATAATACTCTGTATAACCGGCTTGTTTCGCCAGCTGTTTGATCGTGAGCCGTTCTGTAATATGGATTTTAATATAATCACAGGCATTGCGGATTTGCTTGGATGTGTCACTGTCTTCTTTGACTTGGCGCACTCGACCAACATAATCATCCAGCAGCATCCGGCAAAGTGATGACAGCTCCGAGGTAGTCTCAGACAATTCAATATGCTGTGTGTAATAATCTGATAGCGTGTAAGAGATAGACGGATTTAAGCCGCCTTTAATCGCAGCGCGGGAGCAGAGTGTTAAAAGAGCATGGACACTATTTTTCTGCTGACGCAGAGGATTGCCGATATCAAATTTAATGCCATTGCTCAAAGACATTGATTTATCGAGCGCTGCTTTGTAATCAGGATTTCCGTTTTCAATCATTGACAGGAGATTTTGCTCAGTCATCCAGATACCACGGTGTTCTTCGGAAATCAGTTTGATATCTGCGGCAGTATCTTTTTCGGGGTCCTTCGAAAACTGAATTTCATGTGTCGTAATCCGTTCACCGGTAATACAGTGGTGCATCATAACAGCATACTGATATAAGGTGGTGGTGGGTATAATCGGAATATTTTCGATTTGCTGGAAAATTTTTGCACGCAGCTTCACACTCAGATTCCTCTGGTCTAATTCCTGCCTTAATAATAACAGCGAATTTTTACCAGTAAACGCTGGTCCGATTAAATGTATTTTTTTCAATTCCCCGCATTCACGCTCAAATGCCGCAATCCATAACAAACTTAAGGAGGTATCCAAAATAAATGGGTAACATCCGCCATTCGTTGCATACTCCATCAATGAATCTGCAAAATGTAGAAAAAACAGCACATCGTTGGTCACAAATTCTGGTGGACAGTTGGTATACTCCAAGGTCAAGTCAGGCTGATAGCGCGATAAATAAACATTGTAGTTACAGCAAATTAATTCTTGAAAAAATGAAAGCTTCTCATTGATATCCATCATGATTTCCTTCCTATTCACATAAATATTCCGCTAGTACTTTTGCGTCGTCAGGTTCTGCCAAGCGGATTTCGCCTCTTTGGATAAATTCCGGCTCTTTCACAATGCTGCAAAAGATATATTGACTTAATGCTGAAGATAAGACCAGCGAATCTCCTTCTGGTGTTTCAAAGTAAACAGAGCCTTGACATTTATTTATGTCCGATAAAAAATGAATCACATTAAGATTATTTATTAGATGCATATATCTTCCTCCTTTTTTACATTATAATACACTTAAACCAACAACTAAATAAAAAATTATGGAATATGTTAAAAAATTAATGCAACAATGTTTCTAAAAATAAAAACAAAAACATGAATTTTTGAACTCATATTAAATCAAAAACATCTATAATTGAATCATAGAACACAAATACTAGGGCAAGCGCTTTATGAAAAACAACATTAAGGAGTGTAGAAAATTATGTTTGAAAAACAATTTATGTTAGGAGCAGCAACGGCTGCACATCAGGTCGAAGGAAACAACATTCACAGCGATTACTGGGTTCAGGAACAGGTTCCGCATTCGATTTTCAATGAACCGTCTTTAGATGCTGTGGACCATTATAACCGCTATGAGGAGGATATTCGCCTGTTGGCAGAAGCAGGACTGAATACGTACCGTTTCTCAATTGAGTGGGCAAGAATTCAGCCACAGCCGGATGCTTGGGATGAGACCGAGGTGCAGCATTATCGTGATGTACTTGACTGCTGTCACCAGAATAATGTCCGTCCAATGGTTACCATGCATCATTTTTCTTCGCCAAAATGGTTGATTTCTCAGGGCGGCTGGGAGAATCCTCAGGTAGTAGATAAATTTGCATCCTATTGCAAACGGCTTGTCAGCGAATTAGGTGAGAAGCTGGAATATGTCTGTACAATTAACGAGGCTAATATGCGTCTTCAGCTTGCAGCACTGATGAAGGAAATGATGCTGCGGATGGCAGGTCAGCAGGTCGATGCTGCAAAAAACACAGCAAAAGAAAGCGATGTGCAGGTTGGCATCAATATAAATAAAGAAAATATGATGCTTGGCATGATGGAGTCGGCACAGGCATTTGGATTACAGGACCCACGCGCAGTCCACACGTTTGTATCCCAGTGTACGCCAGAAGGTGACGTGCTCGTGATGAAGGCACATGAAGCGGCAAAAGCAGCAATGAAGGAAGCATGCCCGCATTTAAAAGTCGGATTGACGCTGTCTTTGCATGACATGCAGCCTTATCCGGGTGGAGAGACATTTGCCAAAAAAGAATGGGAGGAAGAATTCCGCCATTATCTGCCGTACATCAAAGACGATGATTTCCTTGGGGTACAATGCTATACCAGAAAACGATTTGACGAAAATGGTGGTGCACAGGCAGAAGCGGGATGCCTGAGAACGCAGATGGGTTATGAGGATTATCCGTTAGCGATTGCGAATGTTGTCCGTAAGGTGGCAGAAGATTTTCATGGCGATTTGATTGTCACAGAAAATGGCATTGCAACCACAGATGACAACAGGCGTTGTGCATTTATCCGAGAAGCAGCCGACGGAATTGCGGCTTGTATTGCCGATGGTATTCCGGTAAAAGGATATATGTACTGGTCCTTATTAGACAACTTCGAATGGCAGAAGGGCTATGGTATGACCTTCGGATTAATAGCGGTGGACCGAACCACACAGACACGGTATCCAAAAGAAAGTTTACAGGTGCTTGGCAGCCTGATGAAGCGATAAGACAGGTTCACATTTGAGAAGGAGGAAAAATAACATGGGAAGAACAGAGCAAAAGACACAGAGCGAAATTGATGGTGTACAGTACAGGCGGGCAAAAACTTGGCAGATTGCCCTCGCCCAGCTAAACAGCGGTGCCGCCATGTGTTTTTACATATTGATAGGGTATGCCAGCTATGCTGGAAATGTGGGGTATGGTGTGGCAACGGCACTGGTTGGAATGATAATTACCGGAACTCGTATTTTTGATGGAATCACGGACCCGCTGCTGGCAATTTTGATTGATAAGGTCAATACACGGATTGGAAAGCTGCGTATTTTCATGTTTGGCGGCTGGTTGATTGAAACATTGGCAGTATTCATGATGTTCAATTGGTTCAGTAATAAAGGACATGGCGTCGTCATGTTTATTATTATATATATTCTATACATTATCGGTTATACCATGAACAACATGGCAGGACAGATTATCCCGCCGGTGTTGACCAATGACCCGAAACAGCGCCCAGTGGTAGGTGTGTGGGCAACGATTTATAACTACATTGTACCGATGGTAGTATCAATGGGAATTACGGTTGTAATCCTGCCGAAATATGGTAATGAATATACCGCTCCGATGCTGGCAGCAGCCTGTGGGTTTGCCGTCACCGTATCCTTTGTCCTCGAGCTGTTGTCCTGCATTGGTATTTCACCGGCAGATAAGCCGGAAAACTTCGTGGGAGTCCAAACAGTCAATAGCCAGGATAAGGTAAAATTAAAAGATATGCTTACAATTCTCAAATCAAACCGTGCACTGCAAACCTATATTATTGCGGCAACCTCTGACAAGTTAGCCATGCAGACGGCAGGGCAGGCGATTGTCACGACCATGATTTATGGAATTGTGATTGGAAATATGCAGCTTTCCATGATTGTGACTATGGTTGCGATGCTTCCATCGATTCTGTTTGCCATTTATGGGGCCAGATATGCCGGCCGGCATGGAAATAAAGAATCCATCATTATATGGACACGTTTATGTCTGATTGCAACTGGGGTTATGGTCGCATTCTTTATCTTGACCTCCGTATTTGGCGGCACGATAAAAATAGCAGAGGTTACACCGCTGCTGATTGTCTTCTTTGTTCTGACACTGATTACGAACGGTTTTAAAATGTGTGTAACAACGGCAACCGGTGCCATGCTGGCAGATATTATTGATTACGAGCTGGATCGTTCCGGTAAATATATGCCGGGAACCATGACCGGTGTTTATAGTTTTGTTGATAAGATGGTTTCTTCTCTGGGAGCAACCATTGCCGCAGGATGTGTGGCGCTGATTGGATATACGAAGGTAATGCCGCAGCCAACCGATGAAAGAACACCAGCAATTATTTTAATGGCATTGGTATTGATGTATGGTCTGCCGATTGTTGGCTGGATCTGCACCTTGATAGCACTGAAATTCAGTCCATTATCAAAAGAAAAAATGGTCGAGGTACAGAAGAACATTCAGGAGAAGAAGGCGCAGATAAAAGCAGAAGAAGAGTCATCACAGGTATGACTTTGAGGAGAGGTAGAAACATATGCGTAAAACAATTTTATTAGATAACGGCTGGCAGTTTGTGAAAACTGCCGCCGATGCAAATATGGCATTGCAGACGGAGGGGGAGGCGGTAACGCTTCCCCATACCTGGAATGCCGTGGACGGACAGGATGGTGGAAATGACTATTACCGCGGAACTTGTTGGTACACGAGAGAACTTAATATAGCAGAAGTGACGGGAAAAGCACTCACGCAAATAAAAGCGGAGCACGAAGTCTGGTTGGAATTTGGCGGTGCCGCGATGACGGCAGAGGTGTATTGGAACGGAGCACTGCTGGCGCATCACGAAGGCGGGTATTCCACCTTCCGGGTGAACGTGACCGAATATTTACGGGAAGAAAACCAGCTGGCTGTTTCCGTGGATAATTCAGAAAATGACCGGGTATATCCACAGAAGGCAGATTTTACCTTTTATGGCGGTCTGTATCGGGAAGTAAATCTGCTGTTGGTGTCCAAAGCGCATTTTGCCCTTGGATATGACGGTGGTCCGGGAATCAAGGTGACGCCTGAGGTGACACGGAAAGACGCCATTGTAACCGCCGAAGCATGGGTGGAAGGTCAGGCGGAGAAGGTTCGCTTTTCCATTGGCGGTCAAGTGCAGGAGGCCGGCATCATCGACGGACATGCCAAGAGTGTATTTACAATAGAAGATGTACATCTTTGGGATGGTGTCGATGACCCTTATCTATATACGCTTACGGCAGAGCTTACGGGAGCAGAAGGCGACTCCATCTCGACCAGATTTGGCTGTCGTAAGATTGCGTTTGATCCACAGGAGGGCTTTCTTCTCAATGGACGCAAGTATCCGCTGCGGGGTGTGTCAAGACATCAGGACCGCATGGGAGTTGGAAATGCATTGACAAAAGAGATGCAGAAAGAAGATTTGACAATTATCCGCGAAATCGGAGCAAATACCATTCGTTTGGCACATTATCAGCATAGCCAGTATTTTTATGATTTATGTGATGAATATGGTATGATTCTCTGGGCAGAGATTCCATACATTACTCAGCATATGCCAAGCGGCAGAGCAAATACCATGAGCCAGATGAGGGAACTGGTGGTGCAGAATTATAATCATCCATCCATTGTCTGCTGGGGACTATCGAATGAAATTACGGCAAGTGGCGGTGTCACAGACGATTTAATGGAGAATCATCGGTTGTTAAATGATTTGTGTCACAGTCTTGATGCGACTCGTCCAACCACAATGGCCCATGTATTTATGCTGGAGACAGATAGTCCACTGTTAGCAATCCCGGATATCGGAAGCTATAATCTGTATTTTGGATGGTATTTGGGAGAGCTTTCTCAAAATGACAACTTCTTCGACGAGTATCATCGGAGCTACCCAGAGCGCTGTATTGGATTCTCCGAGTATGGAGCCGATGCCAATCCGGCATTCCAGTCGTCGAGTCCGGAGAAGGGAGATTATACCGAGGGCTACCAGTGTGTTTATCATGAACATATAATCCGTATGATTGAGAAGCGTCCATATCTATGGGCGACACATGTCTGGAATATGTTTGATTTTGCGGCGGATGGTAGAGACGAGGGCGGCAAAAACGGTCAGAATCAGAAAGGTCTTGTGACAATGGACCGGAACATAAAAAAGGATGCATTTTATCTCTACAAGGCACATTGGAGCAAAGAAGCGTTTGTTCACGTATGCGGAAGGCGATATGTGGACCGTGCCGAGGGAGTGACGGAAGTAACCGTATATTCCAATCAGGACAAGGTGACATTATACATAGACGGAGCATTCGTTGAGAGCCAGCGAGGCAATTGTGTATTTCGTTTCATGGTGCCAATCAACGCCGAGCATACAGTGAAAGCTGAGGCAGGAGATTGTGTAGATACCATCACGATTCGCAGGGTCAGTGAACCAAACCTGGAATATCAATTCCGAACCACCGGAGACATTGTCAACTGGTTTGATAAAGAGGATTTCAAAGAGGGATATTTTTCAATCAAGGATACGCTGGCAGTATTGCAAAGCAATCCTAAGACCGGAGCAATCGTTGGAGCAATGATGGCACAGGCTTCGGCTAGCCGCGGTGATGTGGCGGAAAGTGTAAAGGATAACCCGAATCTGGTAAAAATGATGAGCGCAATGACATTGGAAAGCCTGATGAAACAGGCTGGGGATGCCGTCAGTCCAGAACAGATTAAGGCATTGAATACGGCATTGCAGCAGATTCCAAAATAACAATAAATGAATCGGAGGATTAGCATCAGAAAACGATAGGAAGGTGAGAAGGATGATAAAGGCAGTACAGCAGTTCCAGCTTAGAACAGTTATCGGAACACAAAAGGGTGCAGAAGAAACCATACAGAGAATGAAGGTGGCTGGCTATGACGGTATCGAATTGTGCTCTTTTATGATAAATAAAATGTCATTAACCATACGTATGATTACCCGTTTGGCCGGCATGCCAATGGGAAAAAGCGGGCGGCTGGACTGGCATAAGCTGATTGCTGAGTCAGGGCTTAAGGTGGTGAGCATACACGAGGATTTAGGCAGCATATTAAAACGAACGGAAGAAGTTGCGGCAGAAGCGAAAAGTTACAATACGAAATATGTTGTTGTAACCGGGATGCATCATTTTGATTTTATGAATGAAGAAGCCGTAAATAAACTGATTGGAGATTTAAATGAAGCCGGAAAAAAACTAGCCGATTATAATTTGCAATTCCTATATCACAATCATAACTGCGAGTTTCGTAAGCTAGAAAATGGAAAAACAGCATATGAAATGCTTGTAGATGGAACAAATCCTGATTATGTCAATTTCGAGTTTGACTCCTATTGGCCAACGGAGGCAGGTGTCGATGCCGCAGATTGGATGGAGCGGTTGGGAAGACGGATGAAACTCTATCATATCAATGATCGGGGGTCAAAAGTGACGGGACCGCAGGGCTCGATATTAAAATCTGATAGTATGGAGCTCGGATTTGGAAATATGAATCTTACCAAAATGGTCGAAATTGCGAAGAAAAATGAGGTGGATGCAATCATTTTGGAGAGTCATAGAAATTGGATTGATAAATCACCGATTCATTCTTTTGAGCGAAGTGCTGAATTTTTAAAACGTTATGTACCGTAACAGGAAAGGTGAGAGACGGAGATGAAAGCAACTAACTGTAAAACAGAGCATATGCGAGAACCGGCTGGCATTGATACATTAGAACAGTTTTTATCATGGAATTGTGAGGGGGGACAATATCAGAGTGCATATCAGGTGCAGATATATGCTGACGGCAGAATGATTTATGACACCGGAAAGGTCGAATCAGCAGATATGCATTGCCTTGTTAAACCAACGCTGCATAGTCGGGAACGATTAAGCTGGCAAGTTCGCCTTTGGGATGAAGTGCATAAGGAAGGCGTGTGGAGTGACTTAAATTACTATGAAATGGGTCTGTTGGAGGTATCGGACTGGAAGGCAATCTGGATTGCACCGGCAATCGGTATTGCGCCTGCTTTTTCTTGTGAGGATGGAATCAACCGGCTCGCTAAAAATGCCTGGGACCAGAAAAAACACAAAAAGGGAGAAGAGTATGCTCCGCATCAGCCCGCAACTTACCTGAAGAAAACATTTTCGGTTTCAGCTGTGGCACAGGCAAGACTATATATTTCGGCGTTTGGCATGTATGAGGCATGGCTGAATGGCACACGAGTAGGAAATATGGTACTGGCACCGGGGTGCTCCAATTATAATTACGAGGTCTGTTATCAGACCTATGATGTTCAAAAGCTTCTGACAGAAGGTGAAAATACCATAGAAATTATTTTAGGAGACGGCTGGTATCGAAGTACATCAGGGGTCGATGGCGACCGGGCATTATTTGGAAACAAGCTGAGTGTGCTGGCGCAGCTTGAGATAGATAAAAAGGTTGTTGCAATGACGGATTGCAGTTGGAAGGCACATCAGGAAGGTCCGCTTTTGCAGAATGATATGCAGCAGGGAGAGGTGTATGATGCCAGAAAAGAAGAACAGTTTCAAGCAGACAGCAGGACATGGCATCAGCTCAATGAGGAGTCGGTAGACTATGAATTGCTTTGTGCCTCAAATACCGTTCCCATTATTGAAAACGAAGAATTGCCAGGGAAAATAATGATAACACCGAATGGCGAGACAGTGATTGATTTTGGGCAGAATCTGGCTGGATATGTAGAATTTAGTCTGACTGCAAAGGCAGGCGATACCTTGCAATTGACTCATGGAGAAACGTTGGATGAAAAAGGAAATTTTACAGTGGAAAATTTTCAGGATCGAAAGCGGCACAAAGAGGGTGGAACCTATCAAATGATTTTTTACACTTGCAAGGAAGGTGTCAATCATTATAAGCCACGTTTTACGATTATGGGATTCCGGTATGTGAAGGTTGAGACGAAGGCAGACCTTTCGCAGGCGAAGTTTGTTGCTCATGCAGTATATTCAAGCATGGAAACAACAGCTGAATTTACCTGTGGGAATGAACTGGTGAATCAGTTAGTCAAAAATAGTATCTGGAGTCAAAAAGGTAATTTCTGTGATGTTCCGACGGACTGTCCGACGCGGGAGAGAGCCGGCTGGACAGGAGATGCGGGTCTTTTTGTAAAAACCGGACTGACCCTGATGGATAGCTATCCGGTTTATCAGAAGTGGCTGGCGCAATGTCGGTATGGACAATACAAAGACGGAAGAGTGGCAAATATAGCGCCGCCGAATAATAATCCCGGCTTTCTTACCAAAATGCTTTCTGGCTCGGTGGGCTGGGGTGATGCTTGTATTCTCGTTCCATATGAACTGTATCAGCGTTATGGAGACATTCGGATTCTGCAGGAAAACTACGCGATGATGAAGGACTGGTATACATTTTTAGAAAAGAGGGCAAAAAAATCCAGTATCCGAAATCTGTTTACCAAAGGAAAGTATCGCCGGTATACCATGGAAACCGGTCTCAATTATGGGGAATGGTGTGAGCCTGGAAGCACACCGATTGAGGGAATGAGAAATGGAAACTATGATGTTGCCACTGCATTTTTTTCCTATTCTGGCAAGCTCCTCTCGGAAATTGCAGCAATACTTGGAGAAGAAGAGGATGCCAGATATTATCAAAATATCTCTGAACTGGCCAGGAAAGCATTTGTGGAAAAATTTACCGATTATGGCGTAATCCATTCAACCAGACAGTGTCAATATGTGCGCCCAATAGAGTTCCAACTATTATCAGAAGCGGAGGCTGGTAAGGCAGCAGAGCAATTGAATCAGCTCGTAAAGGATAATGGTTATCATTTGAATACGGGTTTTCTGACAACTCCATCCATTTGTGGTGTTCTGGCGCGCTATGGATATGTGGATACAGCATATCGTCTGCTTTTGCAGGAAGAAATGCCGAGCTGGCTCTATGAGGTAAAGCAAGGAGCTACCACCTTATGGGAGACGTGGGATGGAATAAATGAGCAGGGCGTACCCAAGGAATCATTAAATCATTATTCCTATGGAGCAATTGCAGGCTGGCTGATAAGCGGTGTTGGAGGAATTCAATACAACCATAAAAATGTGGTAATTGCGCCTACAGTGCACCCAACCCTTGGTTATGCAACTGCAAAATATCAGTCCCCAGCCGGACTTCTGATAAGCGCTTGGAAGTATGAAGGCGACAACATCCGTTTTGAAATTGAGATTCCATGCAACGTGCAGGCAACAATCCAACTGCCAGACGGTACTTCGGAAGAGGTCGGACCGGGTACTTATGTTAGAAACGTGGATGTTCAACGAATATCATAAAGAAACAAAATAATAGTCCAACTAGGATAAATGTTCCCGTTGGACTATTATTTCTATTTACTTGATTTCATAAATGCCTTTTCCCGTCTGAGTCATCGTAAAGCTGGTGTGCTCAAGCGAAAACAGCTTGCTTCCAAAATTGGATACGCCAATGTTATGGAAGGTAGCGGAGCCGGCAGCATTTCCTCTTACTAAGACACCATATAGACCGGCTTTGTAAATGTTATTATCCGCAAAGGTAATGCCGGAAATCTGATTGTATGCATCAATTAAGATGCCTTCATAGGTGGTATCATAAATAGTGTTATTTGATATATTTATGGTTGCATTGATTGGACTTTTGGTTGCCCAAATCCAGATTGCTCCAATTGGATAACCATAATCAGCATGATAGGAGCCGCATCGGGTCAATACATTATTTGCTACCGTAGTTGTTCCAGTAAAGCTGTTTGGTGTTTCGTAGTCAGTTCCGATGCAAATACCAGAACCATTAACAACACTGTCATATACGGCATTGTTCAGGACATTATTTCCACCGCCATAAACAGCAATACCATTTGCCAAGGTTGGCATCTGAACCGTATTATACTTGATGGTGTTATTCGAACTGTTTGCGGTCCAAGGCCAGATGGCGATACTGTCATCACCAGTATTTCTTAGGCTGTTATTCTCAATCGTGGAACCATTGACATTGGAACAAAGGTTGATGCCATCGGCATAGGTGTTGCGAATCCGACAGTTTTTAATTGTAAGGTTCGTGGAATTATAGAACCAGCAACCTACTTTTACATGCTCAATCCAGATATTTTCAATGACAACATTGGTGGAATTTTCATATCCTTCAAAGGCGGCAAGGTCTCCGCTATCATCACGGATGGTCGATACTCCTGTCATAGCAAAATCATAGAATCTACAAGTGCCCGCGACCTTAAAGGCTGCGCCAGCGCCATACAGATTGGAATACCACATTCCCGCGCCTTTGATGGTAACGCCGTTTACATTGATTACTTGCTTGGTGTTAAGGTTAAATGTACCGGCTGGAATCCAGACGCCTTTTCCCTGTGATTTTGCGGCCTGGATACAAGCTGTAATAGCACTATAATCATCGTTTCCGTCATTGGCTACTGCGCCATAATCTGTAATTGATAGATAACCACTTGGCATCGTCGAAGCACCATTTACTTTTTCAAAATCAACGAAGTCTATAATATAGTAACCAGCAGTATCACCAGCATCTTTTTGCAGACGAACTTTGGTACCTGCGGCCAAGGTTCCGGCGGTAAAAAATACTCTTGATTCATCAAAGAAACGATGTCCATTTCCGGCGGAAGGGTTGTTCACATAAGGATAACCGCCATAAATCCAGGAATACTTTGAAGTCAGGCTGACATCCTGTGAGTGGTTTCCATTTACATACATACTTAAGCTGGCGTTTATTCCAGTCCCATCGGAACTATCTGGCAGACAATAACGAATTACCATAGTATTGGCTGATGCAGGAAGTGTAAATTCGACATAGTTTCCCGTAGCCGAGAGCTTCACTGCTTTCCGCTGACTAGCTTCGGATTGCACCGTATAATAGGAACGGTTATCAGTCAAAATGGTTCCGTTGGTGGCTGCATTTTCTGCTTCGCATTCGACATATGATACCGTCGCACCGGCATCAGCAGGCTCGGTAATTGGCTCCTCCGTTGATGGGTCAGTTGGATCGGTAGGGTCAGTTGGATCGGTTGGTTCTGTTGAGCCAGCTTTTTTCTCCAGAGAAAGAGAATCTATATTTACATTTCCACTATCGGATGCTCCGAAAAATAAAGCAATTTGATGATTACCAGAGGAGAGCGTTAATTGTTCGGTTATGGTTCCCCAAGTATCCCAATTCGCGGTGGCCGGTAATTGGAGCTGCTTTACGGTGCCATTATCTAACAGCAATGTCAGTGTCTTGCTACTGCCTGTCCCATTTGCATAGCGTAATGTGATGTCATAGCTTCCGCTTTCTGATGCGCTAACATTGAATATAGCTTTTGCATTTCCCTTATTACTATCAGTGAAACCGCCAATAAAACCACTTCCACTATAACCAGTGTGGTCATAAGCGAGAGCTGTTCCGCCGGAGAGCGTCGCTTGTTGGGCATAGATTGTGCCGGTGGTGCTTGGCTGTGATGTAGAAGTTGCTCCCAGTGAAATGTAATCGAAATTTACATTTCCACTGTCAGATGCTCCGAAAAACAAAGCAACGGTATGGTTTCCGGCTGATAAGGTAAGCCCCTCCGTAACGGTGCTCCAGGTGTCCCAATTACTGGTTGCAGCCAAACGTACTTGTTTATTCGTAACCCCATCTACTTGTAAGGTTACGGTTTTTTCACTTCCCGTTCCGTTCGCATAGCGGATTCCTATATCATAGCTGCCTGCACTAGAGGCGTTGATGTTAAATAAAATCTTTGCGGTTCCTTTGTTTGAATCAGTAAAACCACCAACAAAACCATTTCCTGAATATCCACTATGGTCAGTTGCTGTTACGGCACCGCCGGATAATACCCCTGCTTCGGCTTCGTACCGGGTGCTAGCGGCCAAGACCTCGTCCGTAAATGTGAGGTTCGTAATTACCATGGTAATTGCTACCATAACGGTAATGAAACGTTGATAAAATTTCTTCATTAAAAATACCTTCCTTTCATAGCTCAATCTCTAAAGTGACCAGTTAACAAGAGGTTAATCGGTTAACTAATTTGAATTTTATCCTCTTTTACAAAATTTGTCAATATTAAAATGTTATTTTGTGAAAAATATCAATTGACAGGGAAGGGAAAAATAGTTTAAGGGGTAAAAATCAATATAAATGATTACAAGTGGCACCTCGCATTACAACTCACCCCATCCAGAACTGAGACACATGAATATCAATAAATATTTATCGATAAACAATAAAAAGTTATTGACATTCATGATGCGACATGATATATTTGAGAAAAATTGAGGGTTTGAGATTTTACAAACGGTTATATAAGGAGGCTAAAAATGAAGCAGGAAACAATTATAAGAATTACAAAGTGGTTAATGAACTTTATGTATTTTGCGGGCATTATTGTGACATTGAGTTTGCCGATCAGTTTGAAAATGGTGCGCTCCTATTTTCCATCGCTGACGGAATATTTACGGGAGAGTATTATTATTTATTTCATTCTGGGGGTTCTGGCGGTATTGGTTCTTGGAGAGCTGCGAAAAATGTTTCGCACTGTAGTTGCAGACGATTGTTTTGTGATTGAAAATGTGGTCAGCTTGCAGCGAATGGGAACGTATAGTTTTATTATTGCGGTAATGGCTTTGGTCAGGTGCATTGTTTATATGACAGCGGCGATGCTGGCGGTGATACTTGCATTTATTGTTGCGGGACTATTCAGTAAGGTCTTATCCTTTGTGTTTGATAAAGCGGTGCAATATAAGCTGGAAAATGATTTGACCATATAGAGCCCCATAAATACAAACAGCAGAAAGTAGAGGTATGCAATGCCAATTAATATAAATTTAGATGTGGTAATGGCCCAGCGCAAAAAAAGCTTAACGGAACTGGCTGGTGAGGTAGATTTGACCTTGGCTAATTTATCCATATTAAAGAACAACAAAGCAAAAGCAATCCGTTTTTCAACCTTAGAGGCCATCTGCAAAGCCTTGGATTGCCAAGTGGGGGATATCCTTCAATATGTAGATATCCCAGATGAAGAAACTGGTGAGAAGTAAATAATTGGGTAAGTGATTAGAAAGATATGGTGAAATTATGAATGAGATGGAATGTGTGAATGAAAATAAAGTAATAATGCCTGCGGAGCCGATAAAATCAGAGAACAGGTACCGAGCTGTTATAAAAAATAATTATCGTTTTTTTGGAGTGGCAACGATTATATTTTCTGTATTTTTTGTTTTTTGTCTGTATCAAAATAGTCATGGCATAACCAATCCCATTTTTGCAGCAGGCACAATTTTTTACTTTTGGTTTAGTTTTAAAAAGCTGGGAATTGCGTTGAAAAGAGATGCTGTTTTTTATATCATAAGCATTTGTTTGCTTAGTGTATCTAATTTCCTGACAGCAGACCCGCGCATTATTTTGATGAATTATTGCGGTATGATGATGCTGTTTGGAATCTTTATGCTACATCACTTTTATGATGATTCCAGATGGACACTTGAAAAATATATTAGTGCTGGATTTCATATATTGGGCAAGGTCTTTTCTGTTTTCGGAAGTCCGGTTATGGATATGGTTTCCTTTATCGGAAGCAAGCAAAAAAGGGATAATCGAAAGATTGGGTATGTAATCCTTGGTTTGCTGATTTCCAGTCCACTCTTAATTATTGTTTTAGCACTCCTCAGCAGTGCAGATGTGATATTTGGAAATATGGCATGGAATTTCTTTGAAAAACTGGAACTGATTCCAGAGGATTTTATTGGAATTTTATTTACGGTAGTATTTGTATATCTTTTTATGTACTGGTTGCTAAATGCACTTGCAAGCAGTTCCATTGGAGCGGAAGTAAAAAATCACAAAAATTCCGAGCCGGTGATTGCGATTACCCTTACTTCAGTTCTATCGTTGATTTATCTTTTGTTTTGTGGCGTCCAGATTGGCGGTTTGTTTTTGGGTCAGCTTAAGCTTCCGGAAGGAATCACATATGCGGCCTATGCGCGGGAAGGATTCTTCCAGTTGCTGCTGGTTTGTCTGATTAATTTAGTTTTGGTTTTGGCCTGTATTCATTTTTTTCAGGAGAGCAAGCTCCTAAAAATGCTTCTTACGGTCGTTTCTTCCTGTACCTTTATAATGATTGTATCTAGTGCTTTGCGGATGTTTTTATATATTAGGGAATATAATTTGACGTTTTTAAGAATGTTTGTGCTTTGGTTTCTGGTGGTTATTTTTCTGGTTATGGCAGGGGTAATTATTTCCATTTACAAAGATACGTTTCCGTTATTTCGCTATTGCATGATTGTTGTAACTGTTTTATATGTAGCATTATCCTTTTCTCATCCAGACTATTTTATTGCGAAGTATAATTTAGAAGCAATGAAGACAGAGCGTTTATCCGATACAAGAACACGGTGTTTGAGCGACTATGGTGATGCTTATTACCTGTCTACGTTATCCTGCGATGCAGCACCAGCGTTATTAGAGATAATGGAAAATGAAACACAAGACAAGGAGGAACTGCAACAGATAATAATGAATTTTTCCTTCCACTGGGAAAATACGGATACGAGCTGGCGACAATTTAACGTATCCGAATATAGCGCCAAAAAGCTGACAAAGTATTATAAATAAAAAAGCTGGTATGGGTGAAAGCCCATATCAGCTTTTTTTCGAAAATAATAATCCAAATTGTAAATTATTATACCTCTAATTTAACATAATCTGTGCTACACTTAAATAGTCGTAAATATTGTAAGAAGGGAGAGGGTTAAAACGAAAAAAGGTAAAAGCGCTGGTAACTATCAATTTTACAACATTTTTGAAGGGAGAAATGAGATTTATGAAAATGCAAGGTTTAGTTAAGAAAATGGCTTCTATTAGCCTGTCTTTTATGATGGGACTATCACTGATTCAGGCTTATGCACCAATGACTGCAGAGGCTGCAACTCCGATTGGTATTGGCAACGACAGTATCTTTGGACCAAACGTATACGTCTTTGAGCCAAGTGACTCTGCTGCTGATATTCAGGCGACAATCGATTCAATTTATTCCATCCAGGAAACAAATCAATTTGGCTCGGAACGCTTTGCGGTTCTATTCAAGCCGGGAACTTATGACAATGTCAGAATGAAAATGGGCTTCTATACTCAGGCAGCAGGTCTGGGTCTGAACCCTGGTGATACGACAATTAATGAATTTGACTGTAATGCTGACTGGATGGGCGCGAATGCGACATGTAACTTCTGGCGTTCGGCAGAGAACTTAAGAGTTAAGAAAACAGTAACATGGGCAGCCGCACAGGCAACCTCATTAAGGCATATGCAATTTGATGAATGGCTGGCACTGGACCAATGGGGACAGGGATGGGCAAGTGGCGGTTATATTGCTGACAGTGTTGTAAAGGATACTGCCGCAGCATGGTCAGAACAACAATATATATCACGTAACTGCGATTTTGGCTCATGGGCAGGTGGCGTTTGGAATGCGGTTTTTGTAGGTATGAAATCAGGCTTGAAGGAACAAGGCACGGAGAATCCAGTTGTCAGTAACTGGTCTGATCCGGGACGTGATTATCAATACTACACAAATGTTGAGAACTCTCCAGTAATCAGAGAAACACCGTATTTAACAATTGACAGCAATGGCAATTATAGTGTTTACGTTCCTTCCCTGAGAACAAATGCCAATAATGTTTCCTGGGCAAATGGGACAACTCCGGGTACTTCCATTAGCATCGACCAGTTTTTCATTGCTCGGCCGAGCGATTCTGTTGATACAATCAATGCTCAGCTGGCTAACGGCAAGCACCTGATTCTGACACCGGGTAACTATAATTTAAACAAAGCAATTCAAGTAAACAATGCAAATACCATCGTATTAGGTCTCGGTTATCCGACGCTTAATCCAACCGGCATGAATGCCTGTATGGAAGTTGCTGATGTAGATGGTGTTACGGTCAGCGGTATGTTATTTGATGCTGGTCCGCAGTACACGGAAACCTTATTAAAAGTAGGTCCAAGCGGCGCTGCGGCAGGACATGCTTCCAATCCAACGTTATTAAGTGATTTGTTTTTCCGTGTTGGCGGTGCTGCTTCTGGTGTAACACAGTCTAAGACATGCATCATTATCAACAGCAAAAATGTAATTGGTGATAATTTCTGGGTATGGCGTGCTGACCATGGCGACGGTGTAGCATGGGATTTGAATAAAACTGAAAACGGAATTGTCATTAATGGTGATAACGTAACAATGTACGGATTATTCGTTGAACACTTCCACGAATATCAAACCGTTTGGAACGGTAATAACGGTAAGCTTTTCTTCTATCAGAGCGAGATTCCTTACGATGTACCAAATCAGGCCAGCTGGAAAAGCCATGACGGCACGGTAGATGGCTACGCTTCTTACAAAGTAGGTGACAATGTAACCAATCACGAGGCATATGGCCTTGGTATTTATTCATTCCATCGGGATGCTACTATCAATCTGGAAAATGCCATTGAAGTTCCTGATGTAACCGGCATAAGCATTCAAAATGCATGTACTGTTATGTTAGCTGGCAACCCGGGTATTTCCCATGTCATCAATGGTTTGGGTGATGCGGTGACAATAGCAGGCCAGCGACAGCAGGTGGTTTCTTTTATTGGCAGCGGCACAGGAACGGTAACACCTCCAGTGGAACCGACTACGACCAATCTTGCACTTGGAAAAACAACATATTCATCTTCCAATCTGGGTGGTAATACTGCTGCCAGTGCAGTGGATGGAGATTTAGGAACCCGTTGGGAATCGGAACATGCAGATAACCAGTGGATGTATATTGACTTAGGAAATGCTTATGATGTCAGCGGTGTTCGCCTTGCATGGGAAGCAGCCGCAGGCAAAGATTATACGATTGATGTTTCTGGTGATGCTTCTAATTGGACGACGGTATACCAGAAAACAAACGGTAACGGCGGAACCGAAAACATTTCCTTCAATACCGTTAATGCACGATATGTCAGAATGAATGGTGCTACACGAACAACCGGCTATGGCTTCTCTTTATGGGAGTTTGAAGTATTCGGAGGTAATTCCGGAAATGGAAGCAGTGCGACAACTGTGCGGGTAGAAGCCGAAGATTACACATCGATGCAGGGTGTTGAGACAGAAAACTGTGGTGATGTTGGCGGCGGCAGAAATGTCGGCTGGATTGACAGCGGTGACTGGATGGAATATTCCGTTAACGTTCCGGCAACAGGTAATTACAAAATGGACCTCAGAGTAAATGGCTGGAATACCGATGCTTCAGTTTCCGTAGCAGCGAACAATACAGCGCTGACAAGTGCTAATGTATACACCAATACGACTTGGAGTACAGTTACTACCGGAAACTTCCATCTGAATCAAGGCACTGTTACGCTTCGCTTGGCAGTTTCGAATGGTGGTTTCAACTTGAACTGGCTTGAATTGGTACCAGTTAATTAATAAATTTCATCATAAACCGCAGTATCTGGTTTTTACCTTGGGTAAGACTAGACACTGCGGTTTTTTTATTTAATAGGAAAGCTCGGCGCAAGAGAATGCCTTGGCAAACTCTTTCTTGTATTACTTTACAAGCAGTGCTCCAAACCGATATAATAACTTAGTCTTCAACATTAATGAGACAGACAAAAGAATAGGAGCAAAAACGTGGAAACTATAATCAGTATTTTAATCATAATCGGATTAGTAAGCATAGGAATTGTCGTATTATTTTACCGAAAAAAGAATCGGGCGATTCGAAATCTAGTTCGCATCGAAAAAGTATGGGATGAACATGTCGAAGATATAATCGATGGAAAAAAGATGCAGAAGCTTCGGGAAGTTTATGGAGTATATCGTAAACAAGAGCCACGGATAGATGATATCACCTGGAATGATTTAGAAATGGATGGTGCATTTACCGTAATGAACCATACTCAGACCGACATGGGCGAGATGAGTTTGTATGACATGCTAAGAAATCCCGAGATGACCGAAGAAAAACTGTTAGAGCGTGAAGAATTTATTCGAATTTTTGGAGATAATGAGCAGGTCAGAAATAAATTGTTGCTAACAATGTATGCAATTGGAAAGCAGGGGAACTATAGCATCTATGAATTTAAAAATACCTTAAAAGATGCCGTTTCATATCCGCTGTGGGTACACGTATTAATTCCGCTGATGCAGATATTGTCAATTATATTATGCTTTTATCGACTGGAGACGGGAGTCACGCTAGCGTTTCTGGTGCTTGTAGCAAATATTTACACGTATTATCGGGACCGTGCGAAAGTAGACCGTTATATGGCGAATTTTACCCAACTGAATAAGGTGTTGCAAGAACTTACTTTTATTGAATCCAAAACCGGTGTAAAACAACTAGATGAGTATTTCGCTCACAGTGAAAAAGTTAGGCAAATGCAAAAGAAGTACCGAAAGTACATGCAGTATGTAATGATGAAAGGAAAGGGTGTGGTAGGTGAGTTTGAAGCAGTCGGTGACTATGTAAAAGTCATTATGCATATGGACTTGCTGTTCTGCCCGAGGATTATAAAGTTCATCGAAAGCAATATTGATACGATTATTGAATGGTGTGAAAAGGTTGGCTTTATCGACAGTATGCTTTCGGTAGCAGTGCTCCGCCACCGACTGCAAGACAGCGCTGACGAAAACGAAACTTATTGTATCCCAGAGCTTGGCGGCAATCGGCTGATTATTGAGGATGGATACTGCTCCTTATTAGAAGAACCAGTCCCCAATACCATTTCAGTTTCCAGATCAATGTTAATCACCGGCTCAAATGCTACTGGAAAGTCAACCTTTTTAAGAATGGTCGCAATGAACGCGATTTTGGCCCAAAGTATTCATACCGTCTATGCCTCAAAATACCAGGCGCCATTTTATCGGGTCATCACATTGATATCAATAAAAGACAGTATTTTTACCAATGACAGCTACTTTATGGCGGAAATAAAAGCAGTTCGGCGTATTCTAGAGGCCGCAGATGGGGAAGAACGAATCCTTTGTTGTTTCGATGAGTTATTGCGCGGAACAAATACCGTGGAACGAATTGCAGCAGTTTCTGAGATTTTAAGCGATATTGCCAAACGAAATGCCAGTTGTATTGTCGCAACCCATGACCGGGAGCTAACGAATATGCTTGGGGAAAATTATGAAAATTATCATTTCCAGGAAGAGGTCAGAGCGGAGGGGATGTTCTTTGATTTCAAAATTCATCAAGGCGTATCACATTCCAGAAATGCAATTGAGTTATTGCGTTTGATGGGATACGGGACGGAACTTGTTGCAAGAGCGAGAAAGAAAGTAGATGACTATTTGATAAATGGGACTTGGCAATCTTAAGAAAAAATAAATAATTTGAAAGAATAAAAAACACAGTTTTATGTTTTAATTAAAATGAAAAATTAATTACACTCAAAAAGAGAAAGGAACACATTTATGAAAAAACGGACACTAAGTTTTTTGCTGATATCCGCATTGACAATAGCAATGATAAGCGGTTGCGGCAACAAGAATGCGAACAATCAGGAATTAGAGGGAACACAGGGAAGCAATGGGGCAATAAGGGGAAGCGTTGAGGAAACAACAGAAGGCGAATTTGAGGATATAAAGACGCTGGAAGAGGACTACCTCGGTTTTAAGTTTGATTTGCCATCGGCCTGGTATCAAGAGGTTAATGGTGGTCAGAAGCTGCAGATTGAAAATTATACGGATGGACTCGGATTCACCATGCTTTCAAAAAGCGGAAAAGAAAAAATGGCCGAGTTGCAAGCAAGTATGGCTGAAAACACTGATATGATGAGTTATACCGATGAACAGATGGAGATGATTGAGGAGATATACGGCACCGCCGTTCCAATTTGTGCATTTATGGTTATTAAAGACGGAGCAGAGGAAGATGCCGAAATGCTTGCGCAATTTACCGACCGGAAAGAACTGGGCAAGGTTAATAATACGACCTATACCTTATTGTATAATTCGAAACCAGATATATCAGAGCTTGATGATGAGGATAAGGAAACCTTCAACGCTTTACATTCTGAACTGTCAGAAATTGAAGAAAATATTGAATTGACAGGACTAAATGATACCGCGTCAGAAATGAATGGGGAAGTGTCCTTTGAAACGAAAAAACTCGATGGAACCGAGGCATGCTCCGCCGATATTTTTGCCGAGAATAAACTAACACTAGTCAATATCTGGGCAACCTGGTGTGGTCCATGTGTCAATGAAATTCCAGAGTTAGAGGAGCTTTACAAGCAGCTTCCAGAAGGAGTAAATCTGCTTGGTATCTGTACCGATGGTGAGGATGAAAATGAGCTGGCACAGCAAATTTTGGAACAGAGTAAGGTGACTTATACCAACATATCTGCAAACGAAGAGATGAACAAGGGCTTCCTTTCTTCCATCCAGTCACTGCCGACTACGATTTTTGTGGACCGCAATGGAAACATCGTTGGTGAACCAATGGTCGGAGCGCCATCGGAAGATGTGGTAGAAACTTACCAAAAAGCAATTGATGAACATCTGAAATTAATCGAAGAATAAGTTGGTGTGCACATGACAAAAAGATTAAATATAGCACGAATGATAATTCTATTGGCTTGTATTTGTATGATTGCCTATGGCTGCTATCGTTCCGAAATAGATATGGTATTCAAAAAAGCAGTCAATATCTGTTTAGAGTGCATTGGGATTGGTTAGGTGAGATATGAAACGACTGATAACTCAAATAACAACTTTTTTAATAACAAACTTAAATCTTAAGGGCTTTTTTCAAGGGACCATTTTTCAGGGAAAATCCAAGCAGATATGTGTTCCGGGACTGAATTGCTATTCTTGTCCCGGAGCACTTGGCTCTTGTCCAATTGGTTCACTGCAAGCCGTTATTGGCAGTGCCAAATATCAAATTTCTTTTTATGTAGTGGGTTTGATGTCCTTATTTGGACTAGCCTTTGGCCGCTTTATCTGCGGCTGGCTCTGCCCCTTTGGTTTGGTGCAGGATTTGATTGATAAAATCAAAGTAAAGAAAGCAACCATTCCGACGAAAGTAGATACCAAAATGCGGTATCTAAAATATGTGATACTGTTGACAATGGTAATTCTATTGCCAATGTTTTTGACGAATCAATTTGGCATGGCATCACCGTATTTCTGTGAATATATCTGTCCCTCCGGTACATTACTAGGCGGTATTCCACTGTTGCTTGCGAATCCAACCTTAAGACAGGCGGCAGGACTGTTATTTAGCTGGAAAATGGCGTTATTACTGCTATTTTTGATTTCATCAGCTTTTATCTACCGTCCTTTCTGCAAATATATCTGTCCGTTGGGAGCCTTTTATGCCCTATTTAATAAGGTCAGCTTTGTCCGTATGGCGGTGGATGAGCATAAATGTACCCACTGCGGCAAATGCGAAAAAGTATGCAAGATGCAGGTTCCGGTGGCGACTAAGCCAAATCATGCGGAATGTATTCGCTGTGGTGAGTGCAAAAAAGCGTGTCCGACGTCAGCGATATATAATGAATCAATGGTAGGAAAAATTAAGAAATAAATATGATATTGCAAAGTTGAATTCATAATGCTAAGATGAAAAGGAAAATGTTAACTGTATACAAAGGAAAAAAGGAGTAGTACAATGGATGGAAATTTCAACAACAATGAAGAACAAGATGTTAGCAATTATGAACAACAAGAGCAGTTTGAATACAGCACAACGACAGCGGAACCTGAACCACTAGTAAAGGTAAATTACCTTTTAGGAATGATTGGTGCGGTAATTGGTTCTTTGGTTGGCGTAGCGTTGTGGCTTGCCGTTGACAGAATCGGTTTTATTGCTGGTATCTGTGGTGTTGCAATATTGGGAGCAGCAATGCAGGGATACAAAATGCTGGGTAGAAGATTGGATCGTTTCGGCGCGATATTCTGCGTGATTTTATCCTTTGTTATGATTTTTGTATCGGTAAACCTCTCACTAATTGTAGCATATATTGTGGAAGTGGGAATGGATATCGTAAATGAAGTAGGTTATATAGAACTACTGAAATTTTCCTGGACTGATAAGGAAATAGTGAGATACATAGTAAGGGATTTAGGAGTAGGTTACGCACTGTATGTGTGGTCAGGATTTACCATGATTAAAAAACTGCTTAAGGGAGAAGCTTCATAAAGCATTATAATAATGGGGTTGTCGCACTAAATGAACTTCATCTGTCAAGTAGACAATAAAAACTGCCAGTGGGTGTTTCACACTGGCAGTTTTACGTTGCCAGCAAATACATTTTGTGTTTTTTATACTCTATTAACAGCATTGATGATGGTAAATTTCTGCTACAGCATGTAGAAAATCAGTATCAATTTCCTGGCAAAAATTATTGTGGAAGATATCATTTATGGACCAGCTAAATTGAATAAGCTCATTCTTTTTTGTGGTGTTTTCTTTCTGAATTTGTTCCAGCTCTTTGGCGAACCTAATAATAAAATCATGACAGATTGGATATAAAATGCTAGAAAACTGTGCGCGTGTGGCAGAGGCGATGACGGAATGGATAGTGTATTGATAGTGGCACTGCTCATTATTGTACTGCGCAATCTTCTTAAGCCAGCCCTTTTTTGCCAGTTGATTCAGGTCAGTCCGGTTCTTTAAACCAAACCAGGTTCTGGCCTTTGCAAAGCCGAAAGGCAGCGAGGGAATCATGGAAATTTTGGCTAATAGCTGCATTTCTGATTCTGTGCAGTCAGAAATATGAAATAATTTTTGAAGCTGCTCAATGATGCGGGCATCGGTCTGTAATTTACCATGAGTAGAAGATACTTCTTCTTCACTTAGAGAGAAACCACATTCAATTAAATTTTGTAAAAAATCCGTCAGAAGAACCTCCTCTGTATCAGCTATTTTGGCAAGCAGTTCAATAGTAACAGTATGCTGATCAGCTAGCTGAAGGATTTTCTGCAAAGAAAAGTCGTCGTGTTGATTGTGGTAATAATGGTAAAATAGGTTCGTACAATCATCAAAAGAAAGTTCATTTATAGATATTTTTTTAAGGTTATGCAAGCCATCCATACGGCCTGAAATAAGAATACGGCAGGACAGAAAGCTGCTTATCTTTAATAAATTTTCATCTTCTGTGTTCTCGGCATTGTCAATAACCAGCAATAATCGGTTTCCATATTGTTCAATAAGATTGAAAACGTTCTGGAGTGACCAGTTATAATTAGAGTTACTCTTCGAAACACCAAATCCTTGGATGAGGGAAAGACCAAGATTATTTTCAATGTAATCAATCCAGGCAATATGGGTTATTCCTGACTCTTCAATCGGACAATTTTGAATTTTTCTAACCACATTTTTTGCTATTTCGGTTTTACCAATGCCACCGATTCCATGTAAAAAGCATGAGATGCCAGAGCTGAGCAAGTCAGCTATTTCGTTGCAGATGTATTCACGTCCGATAAAATATTCCGTTGGAGCAGAGGGTAAAATAGTCAGAAATCCAGGATAAGTATTAGTAGGAAATGTGGGATTTCTGGTTAACTGTTCATGAATCGGCTTTAAGATATTTGTAATGCGTTTGATATCCAAATGGACACATTTTTGTGAAATATTTAAAACAGTCTCTAATATGTTAAGCAGTTTCTTGCGCTTGGATTCATTATTAGTGCCATATTCATTTCTTAAGAAAGAAAAATCAACATAAAATAGTTCTTGCAAAAGTGAAATCAGGGCATTTGCACCCTCAACAGCTTGTATCTCGCCAAATCTGCCATTACGGTTTTGTGGATGGAATAGGTGGAAGAATACAAAGAGCAGGCGTTTTTGGGTTAAAGGGTTAATTGTTTTTTCATATTTTAGACGGTCATTAAAGTAAGCTCTTTCAAATCCGCCATCTGGAAAATTCCATTGTGAGGCTTCAATTATTACCGTTCCAATGCAGTCCTGCAAAAGTCTCCGCAGAAAATCGGAACTATTCAATGTATCTTTCATAGACTCTCTCTCCTTGTGAAAAAAATAGAAAACCAACTGTTTTCCAGATTGAAACCAACCAATAAGGCATGGTAAATTTTGGTTGGTTCAGATATAGTCTAGCATAGGTAAAACAACATCACAAGCAAAGGAAAGAAGGTGAACAAATGAAGAACTTGATTACCAAAATGAATGGGTTAGTGGCAAAGGCATCCCTATCCTCCGCACGTGCTGGAGCAGGTGTAATAAGCCGTTGGGGATGGTATCAGCCAAAAGTCCCGAAACGAATTTCTAAATAGTGAAAGTCTTTACAATTTAATATTCAAATGTTATCCTTTTGTTACGACCACCCGCTAATGTTTCTTAATGGCGGGTGAGTAGTAACAATATCTAATAGACGCATTTGCGAATACGGGGGGATACTATGCGAGTTGTGATTTGTGAAGACAACAATGACGAACAGAAATGTTTGGTAAGTGCCATAAATGAATGGGCGGATACGAAACAAATAAAAGTCAATTTACTGTGCTATAATTGTGCGGAAGAGTTTTTATTTGTGTGGCCAGATATTGTGGCAGATATTTTATTTTTAGATATCAAAATGAAAGAAATGTCTGGTATTAAATTAGCAGAGAAGATAAGGGAAAATGATAAAAATATTCTAATTGTATTCACCTCAAACTTTCAACAATATAGTCTGAAGGGATATGAGGTGGATGCACTTCATTTTTTAGTCAAACCGCTGTCATCAGTCAAGCTTACTGCGGTATTGGATAAAGCTTACGATATTTGGTATTCACGTGAAAAAGACGTGGTACTGGTAACAAACGAATTTGGGCAATTTAAACTATTTTGCAGAAACATATACTATATCAAAATGGATTCACATATAGCTGAATTACATACAGAAAATGAAATATATGAAGTCAGAAAAACAACAGAGGGTTTGATGAAGCTGCTTCCATCCTACTTTATCCGCTGCCATCGTTCCTACATAGTGAACCTGCTGAAAGTCGATTGTGTGTATAATAATTCACTCTTGCTATCAACCGGAGAAAAGCTTCCGATTAGCCGGAAAAACGCTAAGGATGTTAATGATACTTTTGTAGGTTTATTCAGGGGGTGAAGGTAAGATGAGTATAGAATGGATGGCTGTTGAATCGGTTTCTGTCTTAGTCGAAAATTTAACATGTTTATATTTTTTGAATAGCCGTTATAATTCTAAATACAAATGGTACTGGCCGCAATTAGTGACATGGGGCATATTAGTCATATGTGGTTTGCTTGCTACAGTATCGTCCTTAGATATATACGGTGTAGCAGCTTATGGCATAATGCTGGTATATTTAATACTTTTTAAAGATGGCTCAATATTACAAAAAATTTTTGGTGTTTTGGCAGTTTGTACAATTGAAATAGGATTATCTATTGTGGGTGCAGGAATCGCTTCTGTCATAGAATCCACAACGATAGAACACACATTGGAAAATCAGGATACTTCACGAATGCTAGCCATTTTATTTATTAAAATGATGCAGGTGGTTGGATTCTATGTTCTCAGCAAAAGGCAGGTAGTGAATCACAATTTGCAAAGGCGGCCGGCCTTGGTGTTGTGCGCAGCGGCAATTGTTGATTTTACTTTTTTAATTATGATTCGTGTCCATGTAGAGTTATCAGATCAGCAGGTGCAACAAAATTCTCTATTGGTGTGGTTTGCAATCGGTGCATTATTAGTAATGGTTGCAATATTCATGATATATGAACTATTCATTCGCGAGGAAATAAAAAATGTAGAGTTAGCGATGAAATTGCAGCGCCTTGAATTGGAAACAAGCTTTTTCGAAGAAATTGATCATATTTATTCGGATATGCGGACCTGGCAGCATGAATATAAAAATAATCTCAGTGCATTACGAGCATTAGTGGATCACAACGAAACCGAAAAAGCCCGTGATTTTATCGACAATATATCCAGTGAAACATATCAAAAGCAGATAATAATCCAAACCGGAAATCTTGTCTTGGACGCGATTGTCAGTTCCAAGCTATGGATGGCACAATCACAAAATTTTGAAGTCAATTATCAAGTTGTATATCCAGTGAATAATTGTATTAGTGATAACGACCTTTGTGCAATCGTGGGTAATTTGATGGACAATGCCATTGAAGCATGTGCCCGGATGGGAGAAACAACTGGAAAGAAATTTATTGATTTTTCAATGACAATAAAAAAGAAAAATCTATTGTTATCCGTAAGTAATAGTTATAATAATCAACTAAAGCAGAAAGGCAATCGTTATTTTACGGTTAAGAAGGAACCGTTGCACGGCATCGGGATTCTACACATCGACTCGATTGTCGAAAAATATCAGGGGCATGTTGTAAGAACACATGAAAAAGGGGTATTTGAGACACACATTATGCTACCGCTATTACCGCCAGATGAATAAATGTTAATTGTCAAAGGAGACCAGATGTTTACAGCAATTATAAAAAAAACCGTTGGATATTGGGTGGACAATGAAATAATTGATGACTTCGACAGAGATATATATGAATATGGTTTTGAACTGATTTTGTCTACCATAATTAATATTGCAGCAGTAATGATTTCGGCGCTATTTGTTAATCGGGTACTCGAAAGCGTTGCTTTACTTATGATTGTTATTCCCTTGCAAAGCTGTGGTGGAGGTTATCACGCTAAAACACATTTGAATTGTTTTCTAATTATGTATATTGGATGGTGGGTAGTCATCGGGATGATTCCATATGTTACACTATTTTTAGCAATACTGATTGCTTGTATATCAATGATAATCATTTTTGTTCTCGCTCCTGTCTCACATGAAAATGTTCCAATGAGTGAACAACAATTTCATAAAATGAAAATACTCGTGAGATGCTTTTCGGTTGGAGCGGCAGTTATTGGCATTGCCGTATCATGGCTGGCAGGCTCGAATAACAACTTCGGTAATTCCGTAATTATAGGAATGGGTGTGGTCGCACTTTCGATGCTTGTGGCCAGGATGAAACGTTAATACAGAAAAAATAGCAGAAAATTATGGCAGAAAATTATGGCCCTCAATTGAAAAATGAAATTCCCGATTAAGCGGGAAAGATAATTACAAATAGAATAAAAACCATTAGCGAAAGTGGTGTTACAAATAAGAGGAGAGTGAAAGCTCTCCTTTTGTCATGCTATAGTTAAGATATCCGACG
>JAVBTX010000009.1:0-73104 GCA_031555935.1 Lachnospiraceae bacterium
TAATTTCATAAGACTGGCACTTGAGGGTCTATTTGTCATGCGCAAAAAGTATATCTTTTTGTCAAAACATCAAATCAACCTCAAATGCACAAATGGAGCGCGATTCATAAGAATCGCACCCCAACACTTGACATAGAGCCAAAAGAATAGGCTGCATTTTTTGCAAACCTATTCTTCAAAATACTTCTTCTACGATTGGTTAATCCGTGAACTATGCTTTTATTTTGCGGCTCTTATAGAAATAGAGCCCACTTGTTCCCAATGACAGAATTGCTAACAATGTTAACCATGCTACCATCTGATTGTCACCAGTCTTTGGTACGTTGGTATTATTGCCACCATTGTTATTTCCGCCGCCGTCATTTCCACCGTCGTTATTTCCACCGCCGTTGTTATCTCCGCCGCCGTCGTTATCTCCGTTAACTGCATTCCACTGGGCATAGAGGGTAACATTACTACTTATCGTAAAGGTTGCTCCTGCCGCATAGCTAGTTCCACTACCATTTGCTTTCGTGTTCCAGCCAGCAAAGGTATAACCATCTTTTGCTAAACTGCCAGTATTGTCAAGTACAGTTGTGGTTGCTCCTTCCGGATACTCGAATGTATCGGTCGGCACAGTTCCTGCCGTATTGCCATTTCCATCATAGGTTACACGATATGTATCTGGTATTTCCATCCAATATGCATATAATGTTGTATTTTCGATTATGTCAAATTGGGCACCCGGCACATAACTTGTTCCACTGCCATCAGCCTTGGTATTCCAGCTATAAAGAAAATATCCTTCTTTTTCCATCTCACCAGTGTTTTCTGATACAGTTACCTGCCCATTCGCTGCATACATCTCACTAGCCGGTACAGTTCCTGACGTATTGCCATTCCCATCATAAGTCAGGCTAAAGATTTCATCATCTCCGAAGTTGGTATTTGGATTTAAGCCGTTTGTAACTTTCGTCATATTTGTCATTGAATCGGTGTACATATTATAGATAAAGTTTTTGGCACTTTCATTGGTATTACTACTACTATAAAAATCAACATCTGATAGAATCGTTAGCCGCCCATTTTGCACGGCCTGATCTACAATAAATGCGACTCCATCACCAGTCTTAGCAATCCACTTAGCTGGCGCTTCATAATCAATTTCGGCTACAACCTGAGGTTTTAGTGTTGTTACCTCACTGTCGGAATCATTAATTAATTTTGAATTCGTGTTTAACAGCGCGGTTTGATCATAACTAACATTCGACGTGATGGTAAAGCCACCACCTAAAGCCGTGGCCGCCCGGGAAAGAACACCATTCTCTGTTTCTGAATACCCTGTATTTTCTGCCTGCATGATGATTCGACCACCGATTTTGAGATAGTTTCCAAGTACCGTAATATCTGCATCCGTCAAATCTGTCATTGGCAGATATATCCATACCAGTCCATATTCTGATAAATCCGTGCCTAATACAAAATGATCCGTATTAGCAGTTTGATCGCTTAAAACCACCCCTTGATCCTCATACACGCCCATCAGTGGCGCCAAATGAGAACTCGATATAAAATTAATTTTGGTTGCATTATCGATCGACCAAATTAATACTTTATTACCGACACCCTCTGCCGCGTATACCTTTGTTCCCATATCTAATGCGGACATCAGACTAACCATCATCACTAGCGCCAGCAGATAGGTAATTACTCGTTTGGTTGCTTTTTTCATTTACAATTCCTCCGTAAATTTTATTTTTGTAGGTTCTCTTGCCGAGACACAGACTATTATACAGAAGCCGTCACAAACAGAACACAAACGATTTTTTACTTCTTCACTCTTTCTTTGGTTAAATATCCGGCGGTAAATTCAGCCCAGCTATAGTTGGTCATATATTCACCATGATATTGATTAACCGCCGCTGCATCTCCTTTTACATAACGGTAATAATCACAGTTAATTTTAGCGGCATCGACAGCATAAGAACCACGTCCCTTAATAATGATATCCCCAGCGCCGAATTTATTTAAGGTATTTATTGTTTCGGAAATCAATATAAAAAGATGTGATTGCATGGTATGGGTGTATGATTCGTCTTCCCACAAAACGGCGGCAAGCTCTTTCTTACTGACACTAGCACCTTTTCGATCCACCAAATAGGCCAATGCTTCTTTCGCCTTGGGACGGCCAAAGCTTATTGGTACACCATCCACAAACACCTCAAAATTTCCAAAGCATTGCACCCGTACCCCAGTATCAGGTAAAATTATGGGATTTCGTAAATTTTCTAATTCGCTTGCCACGCGCGCCGGATTGATTGGTTTCATGACATAGCCAGAGGCATGTATTGCAAAAGCATTTAACACATATTCACTATAGCCTGTGACAAAAATAATATTGGTGTAACAATAAATATTCTTGAGCTTTGTTGCCAGAAACAACCCATTCATTTCATCCATTTCAATATCCAAAAAAGCTACATCCACCTTATTTTTTTTTGCGTAAGCGAGTGCTTCTTTCGCCGAAAAAAAACAAGTCACAGTGGCATCTGGCTCCACACTTAGAATCGCTTCTTCTAATTCAATTAATGCATGACGTTCATCGTCTACTGCTAGAATATTCATGCTCGTCACCTCCCCGTGGTATCACTATGAGCGCCGTGGTCCCTTCACCGGGAACACTTGTAATTGTTAATGTTCCGCCACACATGGCCGCCAACCGTTCACGCACATTTGATATACCAGTATGACTACGGTCACAAGACATGGGGGCATTCGGATCAAAACCAACACCATCATCAATCACGGTGATGAGAATATTCTTTTCTGTTTCTTCCGTACGGATTGTTACTATTCCCCCTGAGTGCTTTTTAAGCACACCGTAACGCACCGCATTTTCAACAATTGGCTGCAGTGTCAAGGTGGGAAGCATGAAATCTTTCATCGGTATATCATAGACTACTTGGAGCCGTTCTTCAAAACGCAGTCCTTCTAATTCAAGATATTGCTGGGTATGCTCCAATTCCTTTTCAAATAAAATCAAGTCTTTTTGAGCAAGCGAGTCCATATTCCCTCTTAGATATTCGGAAAATGTTATCAACGCTTTTTTTGCATCTGGGTTGCCAGTGCACAATCTGCTGATGGCGCTTAAAGAATTATATAAAAAATGCGGCTGTATCTGACCGAGCATGATCGAGATACGAGCGTCCGACAACTCGTTTTTCTGTTGCTCCACTGTTTGCGTAAGTAAAACCTCTTGGGCAACCGTTTGCTCCATTGTCGCTAGTAACGCCGATGCCGTCATAAATAGAATAAACGAGAGCATCATTGGTTGTGATATCGCAAATGGGGCCGCTCCATGTGCAAAATAATCAGCATCCCACGCAAATGCAAAGATGGACAGACCTACACCGATTAATATAATGATTTGGGGCAATGTGGCCTTTTTTTTCCATACCGAAAACACAATGAAGGGAAGTAAAATTGCCAGTGTGAGATAAATCACCATGTTTGTGATACTGCTATGTCCGAAGAATCGATACCACGGCAGGATAAAAATCACTACTATAAAAGTACCGGCCGCACCAATTAAGCCAAAACGCAGCCACTTAGGGAATGCCTGCGGAAAAGACGAATGCAAAATCAGGACAAATAAAATAATGGTAAGGGGACAAGTCAATATTTCGGCTTTATAAATAACTGGCCATTCAAAATACGGAAATAGGGTAAGCAAAATTTTGACACTTTTTAATCCGGCTCGGAGGCTCCATAGCACGCCCAGCAGGGCCAGCCAGCCATTGGCCTGATACTTCGGCAATGCCAAAAATAAAAGCAGTGATACAACTGCGGCAATCAAATACCATGCCATCACAATAATATGAGTTGCAATCTGCCTGATAAAGGATATCCGGATTGGTTCATATTCGCCAAATGACCATTCCATACCACTGGTGTTATCAATATTCGAAAATGCGCTTGTCTGTACCAAAATCTCAATGACACCATCCTGCGGAACCGCACTGAATAAACGATAGGATTCACTTGAGCGTTCCTCCGCTAACGTCAGCCCGGGTTTACCTTCGTCAAACACCCAATTGCCATTGATATACACTCTGCTTGCGTAGTTCATCGAATATCCTAAGATTCCATAATACTTATTTTCCGGCACGAGTACCCGAATGCGAGCAGTGCAAACCCGGGTTCCATCCGGAATATTACCAAATAACGTATCGTCTCGTTGATTAAATTCTTCTGGTGAGAGCAAAACTCCTGGAATATACTCTACATCTTTATGTATTCCACCATAAGTCTTGCTAAAATCAATCTGGCGCATATCATAGATACCCTCATTAAAATCTACGTGCTCAGTGGGAATTGTGTCGACATTGACAAACCACAGTCCAAAGCAGATAAAAAGTATCATTGGCAAAATAATTAGTGGCAAGTAATTCATTTTTTCTCTCTGTATCATGTTTTCACCTCATCTATACGTTTAACTTTATTATTATAAATCTTCTAGGATATTATACAAGACAAACACAAACAGAACACAAACGCAAAAAAAGTACCATGTTTTCACATGATACTTTTTTTTACGTTATGACTTAAATCTTTTTAAATTTGATACCTTCGGTACCTTTTTGATTTTTAAATAATTTCTTGTATGCACTAAGCTTGGAGGAAGGTACTTTTACCGTGCCCTTCACTTGATTAAAGGTATGCGGCGCTCCAATCTTTTTCAAATTTTTGCTCTTGATGGTAAACGTCTTTATCTTCTTATCGTAGCAGAATGCATGTGTCTTTATCTCGGTCAGTCCTGTTCCGATGGATACTATTTCTAAAGAAGTACAATAAATGAATGCTGATATACCAATTGTTTTGACATTGTCACCGATGGTTATCTTTTTCAATTTTGTATTATTCTTAAATGCTTTGTCACCAATCGATGTTACCTTACAAGTTGCACCTTTAATTTTTACAGTCTTTGGAACTGTTACTGTTTTCGCATTCTTGTTGTTCTTTGCTAAACCAGTTACCGAAACCTCAACACCTTTCTTGCCGCTGTTGTCGACTAACGTTGCCTTGTAGTTTAAGCCGGATACGGTATAGGTCTTGCCCTTGGTTACATTGAATTTTACTCTGATTGTGAAATCTTTCTTATAATCCGTTCCTTTTGCTACACCATCTTTGATTGTCGCCCGTACCTTAACGGTTCCGGCATTTGTAAAGGTCAGCTTTTTACCGTTTAGCTTTGCTCCGGTACTGCCCTTGCTGACAATCGACCAGGTAATAGTCTTTTGGCTCGCATTTGACGGTGCTGCTGTTCCTGCTAAGGTCAGAGTTGTTCCTACTTTTCCAGCCGTTGGTACACCGGTAATGTTTGTTACCGCAACGTAATTCTGCGTCCATTTAGCATATAAGGTGGTATCTGCACCAATGTTGAAGCTGGCTCCAGCCGCATAATTTGTTCCGGTTCCATTGGCTTTGGTATTCCAGCCGGCAAAGTTATAACCGGTTTTTGCCAAGCTGCCAGTGTTGCCAGATACGGTTACACTTGTTCCGGTCCGGTATTTTGTACCGCTTGTGGACGGCACTGTTCCGCTGGTACTGCCATTGCCGCTATAAGTAATCGTATACATTTTTATTACGACAACGTAATTACTTAAATCAATAAAGCCCTGATTATCGCCTTTACTATAGTAAATTCCTGATTTACCATTCTGTACTGACCAAGCGGCCGCTCCGGCTGGGACGACGGTTAAGTTATCTTTATTACCCTCAAGATATTCATCTTCGTCATCACCAGTCCATCGAATCATCACAACATCGCTTTCTTTGTTTGTATATGCACTGCTTTGTGATTCCAATACTACTGTATTTCCATTCAGGTTCAGCGTACCGCCATTTTGAACAAAGGCGGTTCCATATCTGACTATCACCGTACTGTCAGTTACCGTTGTATCGCAATCAACGCCAGCAATTCCGTATGGTGAACCAGTTGAGCCAGATACAATAATGGTACTCTTATTGACAGTCAGGGTTCCTTTCTCGTTGTAGACACCACGAGCACCCAATCCTGTGATTGTACTTTCTTTAATCTCCAGCACACTGTTTTCTGCCGTCATTCGGATTGCAAAACCGTTGCCGGTTCCGCCGGTTACTGTTGTCTTCTCAATTTTATTGGTTGCATTTGAACTTCCGAGGTATATACCATTACTTGGGTTTCCGGCTCCGCCATCAATGGTTCCACCGGTTGTCACAAGTGCGGTTGTTGATTCTGCTGGTATATATATACCGAAGCTTGCGGTTCCATTGCCGCCGTTTATGGTTCCGCTGGTCATGCTGATGATTACATCTGCTTCTGACTCGTCATAGATTCCATAGCTGGTCGTTCCATTGCCGCCATTTACGGTTCCGCCGGTTACTTTGATGGTTCCAGCACCTTTATTTAAAATTCCATAGCTTCTGTCGTCGCCGTCATTTTCACCGCCAGTGATACTGCCGTCACTCACCTCAAATACTCCTGTGGCCGCTGAATCAACATCAATGACAATGGCAGCTCCTTCGTCTGCAATCAGGGTTGCCTGCCAGTTAACAGTTATACCATCTGGTATACGTAGGGTCAGGGTTGAAGCTGGGGATGGGTCTGCTGTGCCGGTAACGGTCAAAACTGTTTTTGCTTCATTCCAGCTTACGTCAAAGCCAGCATCTACGAGGATGCTTTCAATACTGATGACGGTCACGTCGTAAGTACTTAGATTGATAAAGCCGCTGTTTGTTCCTTTTTCATATGCAACACCTGCTTTTCCGGCACCATTGTATCTCCAGCTAATGGTCGCATCGATTGGTTGTACGGTTAAATCCGTATTCATGCCCTCCTTGTACTCGGCTTCATCCGTACCCGTCCATTTGATGATGATTGCATCACCGAGCAGCATACTGTATCCACTATTTACACTTCCAAAACCGGTTGTGGTTCCCGTCGGGTATAATTGACCGCCGCTATTTTCAAAAGCCTTACCATATCTAGCGATTACCACACTATCTTTGACGGTTATTGTTCCGGCTGTATTTTGGACACCATTACCGCTGCCATCGTTTGTATTTTCCAATACACAATTGTCGATTTTCATCGTTCCATTATTGTCAACAATCGCTCCGCCAATTCCAGTTATCGTACTATTTTCAATGACCAGCTTCGCATTGTTGATTGTTACTATGGCTGCCGTAGTGCCCTTGCCACCGATTACCGTGCTGTTTCCGGTAATAATATTATTTTCATTGTTGCTGCCGTTCAAAATACCATAGCTCGTTGTTCCGCTTCCGCCATTGATAGTTCCACCGGTAATGCTCAAAAGGGCATCGCTTTGTTTTATCGAAATAGCTATTGTTGTATTGCCGCTTCCGCCATTCACGGTTCCTTGATTAATAATAATTTTTCCGGAGGTACCTTGCGTTTGAAGGATTGCTACTGCTGTTCCGCCACTTCCGCCGCATACCATACCCTCTGCATCGACCCGAACAGTTCCATCGCTGTCGTTTTGGATGCCGGCACTTTCACCGCTGCCGCTCGTTCCGCCAGTGATACTTCCGCCGTTACGTACTTTAAAGATACTGTCTGCAGCAGAATCGGAATTTATTTTAATTGCGGTGCCGTTTGCTGCTGCCATTTCTGCCTGCCAGTCAATCGTTACACCTTCTGGAATGGATAGCGTCAGATTTCCAGTTGGCACTACCTCGTCTTTATTGGTAACAGTCAAAACTGTTTTTGTCACATCATTCCAGCTTGCGTTAAATCCAGCATTTTTGACTACTTTCAAAATACTGTTGATGGTCATATAAGCTTCGAGGTTTATAAAACCGGTATTCGCCCCTTGCTCATAAGAGATTCCCGCTTTTCCATCCAATGCCTCCTTCCATTTAACGGTCGCCGTTGATGGTGTTACTGTTAGATCTAACTCCGTTCCTTCGTTGTATTCTGTCTCATCAGCGCCGGACCATTCAACTAAAATGACATCATCCGTTTTACTTGTATAGGAGCTGCTTGCCTTTTCAAAGCCAACGGTTTTACCCGTTAGGGTTAAGGTTCCCCCATCATTATCGAATGCCTTTCCGTATCTGGCGATTACGATACTGTCTTTTACGATTGTCGTTCCTTCCGTTGAGATGCCATAAGCCGAACTGCTATTTCCAGCTACTGTTATGGTACAGTTTTCAATCTTTGCATAGCTTTCAACACTTGCCGTTGTATAGCCATTTATAATCAAAACACCTTCATTACCTTGCGCATTAATCTCACAATTGCGGATCAGAAGTTCTTCGGTTCCCTCATAACAAATGACATAGCCGCTTCCTTTGCCCGCAGTGATGGTACTGTCCTCAATGATACTGTTTTCATTTGTACTATAACAGTCAATGCCATAGCTCGTATTGGCACTACCGCCATCAATATCCGCATGATTCTTCACGATGAGGCACGTCGTTGTATGTTGTGGAATATAAATTGCCGTAGAATAGTTCGTTCCTGTACCGCCATTTACTGTACCGCCATCAATGATAACCGTACCGGAAATTCCATCATATATCCTTATTCCCATTGATGAAAAACCACTTCCGCCAGTAACGGTGGCATTTTCACAAACTTCTATTGTCACTCCGTTGGCCTTACTCAAAATACCACTTCCACTGCTGTCACCGCCAGTAATGCTGCCGCCGCTGCTTACTTTAAAGACACTGTCAGCTGCTGAATCAGCGGCTATGACAATTGCTGCTCCTGTCGTAACACTTAACTCCGCCTGCCAATCAACCGTTATTCCCTCTGGAATACTCAGTATGAGATTCCCAGTCGGTGTCACACCTTCCTTATTGGTAACGGTCAGAACTGTTTTATCTTCACTCTCGCTTACGTTAAATCCAGCACGCTCAATGGTTGATTTCAGCGTCGATACTAAGACATAGTCATCAAGATCCAGAAAGCCGGTATTGCTGCCCAACGTATAGGATACTCCAGACTCATTGTTGCTGCCAAGTGCCCATTTTACAGTTGCTTCGCTTGGGTCAGCAGTTAAATCACCATCGCTTCCGGCGGCATACTCTGTCTCATCTGCGCCGGACCATTTGATTAAGATGACATCATCCGTTTTGCTTGTTATGTTAACATTATCTTGCTTTCCTAAGCCTACGGTATTGCCGGTCAGATTCAAAGTACCACCTGCTACAATATAATTTTTAAATGGTGCTCCGTTTCTTGCGATTACAATACTATCATTTACCGTTACGCTTCCTTTATAGCTTATCAGGGCATATCCTGAGCTACTATTTCTGGTAATTGTACAGTTGTCAATATTTAAAGGACTTTCTTCATTTTCGATACCACCAATCAGCTCACAGTTTCTAATTGTGAGCGAATCACTTCCCTCATAATAAAGTGCATAGCCGCTTCCCATACCAATCAATGTACTATCCGTAATGATGCTATTTTCGTTAGAAGATGCATATTCAATTGCATAACTCCACTTATCATCAGGTGCGCTGCCGCCGTTGATAACTGCACCATTCTTTATAATCAATTTTGTTGCTGTACTCCGATTCGTACAAATTGCTGTCGGACCATCCGTTGCTGTTCCACCGATGACAGTTCCGCCATCTATGATAATAACTGCACCCGATACTCCTTGGTCGATATATATTCCAATTGGGTTCGCACCACTTCCGCCGCTTACCGTACTATTCTCATCGACCTCTATTGTTACTCCGCTGGCCTTACTCAAAATACCAATTCCGTTATTGTCACCACCGGTAATGCTGCCGCCATTACTTACTTTAAACACACTATCAGCCGCTGAATCGGCGTTAATTTCAATTGCGTTTCCGCTTGTAGTGTTCAACTCCGCCTGCCAATCAATCGTTACACCGTCTGGAATGCTCAGCTTCAGATTACCGGTTGGCACTACACCATCCTTATTGGTAACGGTCAGAACGGATTTATCTTCATTCTCGCTTACATTAAATCCGGCATCTCTTAGCGTTATGATAATACTAGTGATTGTCATGTAGTCAGCTAGATTGATAAAGCCTGTATTACTGCCTTTTTCATAGGACAATCCGGCCTTTCCACTTTCATCCTGGGTCCATTTCGCAGTGGCTCCAACCGGCGTTATCGTCAAATCAGTCTTTGTTCCGTCGATATATTCTGTTTCATCTGCGCCGGACCATTTTACTAAAATGACATCTGCGGCTGCATCGGTATAGCTGCTTGCATCACAGCCAAAACCAAACGTATTGCCGGTTAAATGAAGTTCCCCATCGCCATCTTCATCATCAAATGCCTGACCGCCTCTGACGATTACCACGCTGTCTTTTACGGTGGTTGCACCATCACAAGTATAAATACCAATCAGTGGCAGTGGCAGTTCACTTGTACCCACTACGGTTATTTCACAACCATCTACAAGCAATGTTCCTTCATTACTAATAGCACCTGTCGATTGTGTGATTACGGTACTGTTTTCGATTGTGAGTTTACAGCCTTCCCCGTTTTGGATAATATAAGTCTGAGTTTCTACCTCGCTCTTGATAATACTATTTTCGCTAATCTTATTATTTGCATTGGAACTGCCGTTCCCGATGGCAAAATTTATCATGCCGCTTCCAGCATTTATGGTTCCGTCAATGACAGTTAAAAGCGTTGTTCCATCTGGTATATAAATACCAACCGTGGCGGTGCCGCTGCCGCCATTTACGGTTCCCTTATTCACAATAATCTTACCGGAAACATGCTCAAGCATGGCAATTCCCATGTTATAAACACCAGTTCCACCGTTTACGACTCCGTCCTCATTTACTTCAACGGTTCCCGTTCCTTTATTGTAGATACCGTAGTTTGTGGTTGGCATGGAAGCATTTCCACCGGTAATATTGCCGCCATTACTTACTCTAAATACACTATTCGCTGCTGAATCTGCTTTTAATTCAATTGCCGCTCCGCTTGCTGCGGTCAGCTCAGCCTGCCAGTCAACGGTTATTCCATCCGGAATGGACAGCTTAAGTGTCGCAGTTGGGGTCACATTCGCGGTTCCAGTAACGGTCAAGGTTGTTTTCGCCGCATCCCAGCTTGTGGTAAAGCCTGCTCGCTCGATTGTACTTTTAAGTGTTGACACTACAACGTAATCATCAAGGTCAATAAAACCGATATTACTGCCTTTCTCATAGGATATGCCAGATTCATTTTCAGTGCCAAAATCCCATTTTACTGCAGCCGTTGACGGATTAACCGTTAAATCTGCTTTCCCTGCCGCTGTATACTCTGTCTCATCTGCACCGGTCCATTTGATTAAGATGACATCTTCATCCATCGTTGAATAGGAACTATCGGCAGCGCCAAGACCAACTGAATTGCCCATTAAATCTAATGTTCCGACATTCTGATAAGCGATTCCATATCGCACAATTGAGATACTGTCTTGTACGGTCATCGTTCCTTCATTATAGATACCATGTGTTGAAATTATACCATCATCTCCTAATACGTATAATGTAGATGTATCAAGAAGCATGGTTCCAATATTTCCTATCCCCTGATTTCCTTGGGCAATTATGGTACAATTTATCACTTCGAGTGTGCAATCTTCCGCATTATAAAGAGCATAACCAGTTCCGTTTCCCGCAGTTATGGTACTGTTCTCTATTCTGGTGCTTGTGCTTGGGTTGTAATTTTCAACTCCATAGCTGGTAGCTCCACTGCCCCCATGAATCGTTGCGCCGTTCATGGTAAGCGTTGTTTTCGATGACAAACTTAATGCGGAAGACTGTCCGCTGCCACTTCCGCCATTGACAGTTCCTCGATCGATAATTACCGTAGCCGTTACCGTAGCGTATATGTCAATTCCAGCACTATAACTTCCACTTCCGCCAGAAACGGTTCCGTTCTCACCGACCTCAATTACCACTCCGTTGGCGTTACTTAAAATACCGCTTCCGTCACTACCTGCGGTAATGCTGCCGCCGTTACTCACTTTAAAGACACCATCCGCGGCTGAATCAGCGGCAATGACGATGGCATTTCCGGAAACAACTGCCATTTCAGCCTGCCAGTCAATTGTGACACCGTCTGGAATCGTCAATGTCAGTGTTGATGCATTGGTTTTTTCACCGGTAACGGTGAGTGTATCACCAGCCTCGTTCCATGACACATCAAATCCGGCACTCTTAATTGTTTTTGCAATGGTTGGTACATTTACACCATAAACTTCCATATTAAGGAAGCCGACATTCTCACCATATGCATAAGAAATACCCGAGTTTCCTTGCGTATCTCCATTCCATTTCAGAACGGTTGTGCTTGGTTCCGGCGGAAATGATGCGTGATTTAAATCTGTGTTTGTTCCAACGCTATATGTTTTTCCGGTTGTATCTGCAACTGCCCAAGTAAATGTAATAACGTCACTGTCTCTTGTCACATAATTGGTGTTCGGTTTTGATGTACCAACCCCAACGGTTTTGCCTATAAGTCTCATGGTGGTGCCAGACTCGCCCTGGAATGGTGTACTTTTCACTGCCACTACCTGACTGTCCGTTATAGTTGCTGACGCCGTTGTACTCGTAACATTTCTGATACCCATGGCACTTGCGCCTTTTACATCTATTCTACAGTTCTCCACGGTGATGATACCGGCATTACGAATACCTGTGTCACCCGCGGTGTTTATCACACTGTCCGTTATGGTAAGGACTGGTTTTGCGGTCTCATTTTTGGCGAGATATAATGCCGCACCATTTGCTGTTCCTTTTCCACCTTCCAGTAATGTACTGTCTTGAATCACACTATTCACATTGGTACTGCCATATAAGATTCCCGTACTATTTGTGCCTGTTCCGCCATTGATAACGGAACCGTTGATAATCGTAAGCAGTGTTGTCGTATTAATCGGTATATGAATTGCCGTCGAACTTGTACTTCCAGTTCCGGCTTCCACCGTTCCATTGTCAACGATAATCGTACTTGATGTACCATCCATCTGCTTGATTCCATAACTATTAGTACCGCTTCCGCCTTTTACCTTTCCGCCGTTGCTCACTTCAATGGTTGCTTTTCCGTTATTTAGAATTGCGTAGTTATTCGCACCGCTGCCACCGGTAATGCTTCCGGTCCCGCTAACCTTAAACACAGCACTCGCTTCGGTAGTCCCAGACAATGTGATTGCGGCATCATTACTTGCCGATGACGTCATCACGGCCTGCCAGTCAACCGTTACATCCTTCGGAATGCCAAGTGACAGGGGGGCTACACCAGTCCGATTACCGGTAACGGTCAGAACTGTCTTGCCTTCATTCCAGCTTGTGGAAAATCCTGCATCGGTTAGAACTGCATACCAAGGTGTTATAGAAACTTTCTCACTATAATCGATGAAGCCAATATTATCATTTAATTCGTAATAAACTCCTTCTTTGCCCGCTTCATTTATCATCCATTTTACCAAAGCTGGGTCACCATACAAGTTTGTGGCGCTCTCCTCAGTAACTGTATATACTTGATTTAAAAAACAGGCAGTGGTACATTGCACCACATTTGCATCAATGTCTGCTGGTGGTGTTTCTGTAACCGCTCTTTGCAAAAGGGCTGTATTTCCTTTTAAGGAGTAACTTCCCCCGTTATTACGGAAACAGTTTCCATACCAGCAAATTGCCTGACTATCCGTATATGTTGTCGTTCCGCCAGTAATCAAAACACACCATTTATCGGTTTGATTATCACCGCCGTCTCCCTTTGCATAGATGATACTTCCATCCATAACATGCAATGTACCGGCACTCGTAATACCCTTTGGCCCTGCCGTATCTACTGTACTGCCAGCCAATGTAAGTCCCGCATCTGCCCCCAATGCAATCGCGGCTGGAGAATTCTGCCTCACAAGACTATTTATTACATCTACCGTACCACAAGTAATCGTACTGTTTTCAATACGATGATTTTGACTCTGATTGGTTAGTGAAACTGCCTGAACATATAATGCGTCTCCAAGTATCTGCGCTCCGCTCATTGTCAGGGTTCCAGTTCCGGTTCCGGTCATATAGATGCCGTAATTATTGGTCGCACCTGTCCCTAAACTAATATTACCATTGACATTCACACTGCCATTATAGTCGGATGCCGTATTGATGGCATATGTAGTTGCTCCGGTTCCGCCGCTTACAGTTGCCCCAGTCTCCACGGTAATATTGCCCGCTGCTGCCTCTGCGTAAATGCCGCCGCAAGGGCTTCCGCTACCGCCGCTGACACTACCGCCAGTTGCTACGACAATGCTGCCCGGACCGGCATTGTATACACCATAGCCGCCACTGCCAGCGCCAATGATTCCGTTTACCCGAAAGACACTGGTGGCATCAGAATCCGCTAGAATTTTGACAGCATCGCCGCCGCTGCCACCGGTTAACGTTGCCTGCCAGTTAACCGTAATTCCTGCCGGAATCGTCAGCTCCAGCTTCTTACCATTTTGATTGCCAGTAACAGTCAGTACCGTATCACCCTCACTGTACTCTGCTGAGAAACCGGCATTCTCAATCGTTTCCTTCAATTCAGAATGAGTTGGCTCCGCTTTGACTTCCATACTGGTGATTGGAAGCAGTGATAGCACCATACAAAATGTTAATAACCAACTCAAACTTCTTTTGATAATTTGTTTCATCTAGTATTCTCCTAACTTTTTTTAAAGTTTATTATACAACAGCAACACAAATAGAACACAAACGCAAAAAAAAGGAATAGGCCGCATTTTACTGCAAACCTATTCCTCATAATTTTTATCTTTTTTATTTTTTTATGCGTTTGGCACATCTTTGATGGAGAAGCTGATTCTGCCCATCTTGTCTTTACCCATACAGATACAGGTTACTTCCTGACCCATTGATAAAACATCTTCAACATGGTTGATTCTTTCTTTCGCAATCTTAGAAATATGAACCATGCCTTCTTTGCCTGGTGCAAATTCGATGAAGGCACCAAATTCTTTGATGCTGATTACTTTTCCGGTAAAAATCTGACCTTCACGGAAGTCAGTGGTGATGATGCGAATGATTTCTGCCGCTTCATCCATTTTTTCTTTATCGGTTCCGCAGATGCTTACTGCACCTTCGTCATTGATATCAATCTTCACGCCAGTACGGTCAATGATTTCATTGATGGTCTTGCCACGCTGACCAACTACATCACCAATTTTTTGTGGGTCAATCTGAATCTGGAAAATCTTCGGTGCATACTGACCAACTTCTTTTCTTGGCTCTGCAATTGCGGTTTTCATAACGTCCATAATGACCAGTCTTGCTTCTCTGGTACGACGGATTGCTTCTTCTACGATTGGTCTGGTTAAGCCATGAATCTTAATATCCATCTGGATTGCCGTAATACCTTCGGTAGTTCCGGTTACCTTAAAGTCCATGTCGCCGAAGAAATCTTCTAAGCCCTGAATATCGGTTAATACTAAATAATCATCATCACTATCACCAGTTACCAGACCACAAGAAATTCCTGCTACCATTTTCTTGATTGGTACACCGGCTGCCATCAATGCCAGGCATGATGCACAGGTTGATGCCATCGAGGTTGAACCATTTGATTCAAAGGTCTCGGATACGGCACGAATTGCATATGGGAATTCCTCTTCTGTTGGCAGAACTGCGACTAAAGCTTTTTCTGCTAATGCACCATGTCCGATTTCACGACGTCCCGGTCCTCTGGATGGCTTTGTCTCACCAACCGAGTAGGATGGGAAGTTATAGTGGTGCATATATCTTTTATTTTTGATGTTTTCGTCTAGTCCATCGACACGCTGTACTTCTGATAGTGGTGCCAAGGTTACGATATCACAAATCTGAGTTTGTCCACGCGTAAACATTCCTGAACCATGTACTCTTGGTATCAAGTCAATTTCTGCTGCTAAGTGACGAATCTGATCAATTGCACGACCGTCTGGACGTTTGTGATCTTTTAAAATCATTTTACGAACTGTCTTTTTCTCGTACTGATAGATTGCTTCGCCTAAATAAGATAACCACTCTTCATTTTCAGCAAATGCTGCTTCTAATTTGGCGGTAATCTCACGAATATTTCCTTCACGAACTTGTTTCTCATCAGTGAATACTGCTTCTTCCATTTCTTCTGGCGTTACGATTTTCTTGATTTCATCGAACATCTCCTGTGGAATTGCACAGCTTGTATATTCATGTTTCGCTTTTCCAACTTCAGCTACGATTTTATTGATAAATGCATTGATGGTCTGGTTGATTTCATGTGCCATGTAGATAGCTTCAATCATTTTATCCTCTGGAATCTCATTTGCTCCAGCTTCGATCATGATTACTTTTTCCATTGTTGAGGCAACAGTCAACTGTAAATCACCATCATCCCATGATTTCTGTGATGGATTGACAATCAGTTCCCCATTTTCCATACCAATCTGTGTGGTTGCACATGGTCCATCAAATGGAATATCAGAAATGCAGGTTGCAATTGCAGAACCAATCATCGCTACGATTTCTGGACGACATTCTGAATCGACACTCATTACTAGGTTGTTTAAGGTTACATCGTTCCGATAATCTTTTGGGAATAACGGACGCATTGGACGGTCAATTACACGAGAGGTCAGAACTGAATTTTCAGATGCCTTTCCTTCACGTTTATTAAATCCACCTGGGATTTTACCAATCGCATATAGTTTTTCTTCATATTCCACACTTAGAGGGAAGAAGTCAATTCCTTCTCTTGGTTTCTCGGAAGCTGTTGCTACTGATAATACGGTTGTCTCACCATAGTGCATAAGTGCACATCCATTGGCCTGCTTACCCACTCTGCCGATATCGACGGTAAGAGTTTTGCCTGCAAGCTCCATTGCATAACTTTGATACATACTTGTTCTCCTTTTTCTTCTGCGAAGTCCTACTTCGCCATTATTATAGCAGAAGCCCGAAACTACTGAACTATACAACCCATGATTGTAAACTTCAGTGGTCTCGGTAACACCTCTGCATTATTAAAATAGAGCGGAATGCTCCGCTCTATTTTTGTACGTGCTGTTATCCAAAGAATTATTTTCTTAAGCCTAAACGCTCAATTAACGCACGATATCTTTCAATATCGTTATCTTTTAAATAAGCTAACATTCCACGTCTCTGACCAACCATTTTCAAAAGTCCTCTACGGGAATGATGATCTTTCTTATTCGCTTTTAAATGCTCTGTTAATTCATTGATTCTTGCTGTCAAAAGTGCTACCTGAACCTCTGGTGAACCAGTGTCTCCTGGTGTTCTTCCGTATTCAGCAATAATTGCTTCTTTCTTTTCCTTTGCTAACATATCGTTAACCTCCTAATATTATTTTTACGCCCTACGCTGTAAGTATGATACTCAGTAAAAGGTCGGAGTGTCCATCTACCGAATATGGGCTTTTTCATACCTTGCAAAGTATACCATATATCCATTTCTTTGTAAACTTGTTTTTCTATTAATTTCGGCGTCCGTTAATTTGTGGACGCTAATACGCGAACCACTTTTACTGGCGAACGATAATAGGCATTGGAAATCTTAATTCCCGTCTTTGGTGAGCTGGCATGAACAATCTGACCACCACCAATATAAATGGCAACGTGATTGATTCCGCCTTTGCCGCCGTAGAAGAACAAGTCTCCTGGCTGAGCCTGTGATGCATCAATCTTGGTTCCACTGTTCGCCTGTGATTTTGATGAATGTGGCAAGTAGACACCATACTGGGCAAAGACAGACAATACAAAGCCAGAACAATCAGCTCCGCGAGTCAGGCTGGTTCCACCCCAAACATATGGGTTGCCCACATACTGGGTTGCAAATGATACTAATGATACACGTACATCTGATACGCCCTGTCCATATTTTAATTCTGTAATGGTCTGTGCCTTTGGCAACTGCTGGGATATTTCTACATACTCCTTGCTGACATAGCCTTCATCACCATCTAAATCTACTTTTACCCAATCGCCCAGGTCCTCTAAGACAACTAGTTCTTCACCTTCCGGCATCAATGCCAGAATCGTGCAATCGGTATTCATCTCCGAGCGAACATTTAATGTCTGAGTGGTTACTTTCGCAATTGTTGTTTCGACTTCAACCGCTAAGGTCTTCGCTTCTTCGCCTGTTACGATATATTCTGCTTTTGCATAGCCAGTTACTTTTCCTGATTGAATCTGATACCAATCACCTTCCTGTGAAAGAATCTCACAGCCGGCATTCGATGGCAACTTACCAACTATTTCACCTGCTTCATCAGCAGTTTCTCTTACATTTAAATTACTCTCGACAACGGCAATACCTAGATTGGTATATCCGCATATCGTTGTATCCTCTGTCTGTCCGGTTAAGGTTACGGCCGTATCAGCACTCACTTTTTGTACATTTGAAGCAATCATATAAGAACCAATCGCTGTTAAAACTCCTGAATTAACGCCTTGTGCCTGAGCTGGAATCTGTACGATGCTTATTGCTAATCCGCATACTGCAAAAAAGCCAGCTGCTTTTGTCAGTTTTAATTTCATGGAATATAACCTCCTAAATGTTCAATTCTCCATTTGGTTTCTGTTATTTCTTACCAATCAAAAGTATAATCTTATCTTATTACATTGTCAACACATTTATGTAATAATAATGTAACATTTCAGATGTTTTTATTCTTTTTTTCCAATAAATTAGTAATTTTCTTGAAAATATGCTCTGGCTGCGGCAATATCTTCCTGCATCTGGACTACTAATTCTTCAATCGAATTAAATTTACGCTCCTCACGAATGCGCCGCAAAAATTCTACCCGCACCTGATTGCCATAGACATTTCGACTGAAATCAAAAATATGATTTTCTACCCCTGGCGGATTCTCACCCTCAATCGTTGGTTTGCAGCCGACGTTAGAAATCCCCTGATAAATGCGGTCACCAATTGTCGTCTCAGTTACATATACACCATACTGCGGTAGTAATTTGGTGACTGGCGGCAGTAGATTGACGGTTGGATAGCCCAATATCGGTCCTCCCATGTGACGACCATGTTCGACCGTTCCCTGCACAAAATAGGAATAGCCCAGCAAACGGTTGGCCTTTTCGATATTGCCACAGGTTATTTCTTCCCGCACAAAGGTACTGCTGATATCACGACCTTCATACTGCTTTTTTTCAACAACCAATACTTCGTAACCAAATTCGGCAGCATATTGCTGCAGGGTTCGATAATCTCCAGCACGCTTACAGCCAAAATGAAAATCGGTTCCAACCACGATACATTTTGCACAAAGCTCTGCGACAATTTTTTTGATAAAGTCATATGGCTCCATGCTCATGATTTCTTCGGTAAACGGGCACTCAATCAGATAGTCCATCCCAATCCGTTCAAAGATATGATGCTTTTCGGCATTTGTCGTCAGGACTTTGGTATCCTCTTCATGGACCAGCTTTTTGGGCGGTATATCAAACGTGAATACGACCGTTTTTAAGCCTTGATTTTTCTTATCAAACATGTGCCGAAGCAAGCTTTCATGACCACGATGCAGACCATCGAATTTCCCTAGTGAAAGTACACTTGGCTGTCCAATCTGAAATTTTGTTGTTCCTCTTATATATTCCATACTTGTCCTACCCTACTCCACAAATAGCTTTATGGGTTTTATTTCGCCTCGCTGCTCTTGATACTCATAGATTCCAATAAAATTGTTTTTTTCATCGTAGACCCGTAGATAACCGGCTGACCATTCTTTCTGCCACTCCTTGCAACAAGCGATTGGTAAGCGATTGCCGTTATACAACAGCTTATCATACTCGTCCATCACCGTGGTGCGGGGATATTGCATAAATACGGAATCGACAGAAGCAATCAGCTCATCGAGTGTGCCATTTCTGACAGCATTCTCAACCTCTGCCAGCTTCACTGCATCGGCTAACGCAAAATCAGCCACTCTGGTTCGCAGCAATGATTCCATACAACCGCCACAGCCTAGTTGCTCACCGATATCCTGACAAAGTGTTCGAATATAGGTGCCTTTTGAACAATGTACCCGCAGCTTTACGCGGGGCAGCTCCATTGATAAGATTTCGATTTCGTGGATGGTCACCGTTCTTGATTTTCGTTCAACCTCGATACCTGCTCTTGCTAAATCACATAGCTTTTTGCCATTTACTTTCAGTGCGGAGTACATCGGTGGTATCTGCTGATACGCCCCTGCAAATTCGGCTATCACTTGACGCACGATATTTTCTTCACATGTTACCGGTTGCTTGGCCAATATTTCACCCGTCATATCCTGGGTATCAGTCGTGATTCCTAATAACAATACTGCCTCGTATTCCTTATCCTTGTCCGTTAATAGGTCACAAACCTTGGTTGCTTTCCCTAAACAGACCGGAAGCACACCCTGCGCTTTTGGATCCAGCGTTCCGGTGTGCCCGATTTTTTTCTGTTTTAAGATACCGCGCAATTTTGCAACGACATCAAAGGAAGTGTAATCTTCCTCTTTATATATATTTATTATTCCATTCATGATTCTAGTCCTAATTGCAGCTCTACCTCTGCCATTATTTTTGCTGTTATTGCTTCTGCTGTTCCGCTCATCGTTGCACCGGCTGCCCGAATATGACCGCCGCCACCGAATTTCATCAGGATAGCTGCCACATCTACGATTCCACTGGAACGCATACTGGCTTTGTATTCACCTGACGTTGTTTCATATAAAAACAGGGCAGCTTCCACACCAACGGTTACCCGTAGCTGTTGTACAATTCCTTCGAGATGCTTTGGCTCCACTTGAAACTCTGCCATCTGCTGTCTGGTTACTACTGTTACAATGAAACGACCATCTAAATAGAGACGGCTATCAATCAAAGCCTGACCTAAGATACGATTCTGCTGATACGTTTTTTCAAAAAATGTTTCATCCACTATCTTGCTGAAATCAATACCCAGTTCCATCAGCTTGCCGGCAATGTTCATCGTCTTGGCAGATGTACAGGAATACTGAAATACACCGGTATCATGGACTATTCCGACATAGATACACTCAGCAATCTCTTTGGTCACCTTTGTTTCATCCAACAGTTCATAGACGAGCTCACTCGTCGAGCTAGCCTGTGGGAAAATATAATTTTCATCAGCAAACTCTTTGTTGCTGATATGGTGATCAATGCATAGTGTCTTCTTCGCCGCTTGAAAATATTTTGCTGTCCCACCGAGTCGTCCTTCATCACCACAATCTAACGCAATAAACAAATCATAGCTCTGCTCTGCTTCAAAATTGTGTTCAATTTCTGCTGACCGGCTCAGAAACTTGAAAATATTAGGAATTGGCTCCAAATACAAGGTTACATCAATATTTGGATAGTACATCTTAATATAATTGTAAACTGCTAATGTCGAGCCAACACAATCTCCATCTGGTTTTTGATGACCAGCAAGCCCGACACTGCTCACCTGATTTAGCAGCGTCTCTAACGTCATACTTCTTCATCCTCGCTTTTATGCGTTACATCATTGATCATTTTGGACATATTCACACCGTATTCGATGGACTGGTCCAGAATGAATTTTATTTCTGGGGTATTTCTTAGATTAATATTTCTAGCTAGCTCACGGCGAATATAGCCTTCCGCATTTTTCAAACCTGCCAACGTATCGCGCTGGGATTTTTCATCGCCTAAGACGCTGATATAAGCCTTACAGGTTTTTAAATCCGGTGCCACTTCGACCGCCACCACACTTGTCAGCGGGTTGATTCGCGGGTCTTTGATATCCCCGCGAATGATATTGGAAAGTTCACGCATGACCTCGCCATTTACCCGCATATTTTTTGTACTATTTTTTCGCATAACTGTTTCGTCCTTTTTCTTTCTGACCAGTTTATCGCGCTACTTCTACCATCTTATATGCTTCAACCTGGTCTAATTCTTCTATTTGATTAAATCCATCGAAAACAAGACCACATTCATATCCTGATCTAACTTCTTTCACGTCATCTTTAAATCTCTTTAAGGATGCTAAATCACCTTCAAATATCTGTTTTCCTTCTCTGGTAACGCGCACCTTACAGCCACGTTCAAAGGTTCCGTCAAGAACATAGGAGCCAGCAATGGTTCCGATTCCAGATGCTGTGAAAATCTGACGGATTTCGGCATGACCAAGTACCTTTTCTTCAAAGATTGGGTCTAACATTCCCTTCATTGCCGCTTCTACATCTTCAATTGCACTGTAAATCACTTTGTATAAGCGAACATCTACGCCTTCATTTTCAGCAGTCATTTTCGCTGTTGGGTCTGGACGAACATTAAATCCGATAATAATCGCATTGGATGCCAGCGCCAGATTTACATCTGATTCGTTGATAGTACCAACGCCGCCGTGAATGATTTTTACAACTACTTCTTCATTCGACAGCTTCAACAGACTCTGTTTTACCGCTTCTACGGAACCTTGAACGTCAGCCTTGACAATGATACCAAGCTCTTTGACATTTCCAGACTTAATCTGTGAGAATAAGTCGTCTAAGGATAACCGTGCTCTTGTTTCTTCTAACAGTTTTTCCTTTCCTTCGGAAATATATGTCTCCGCAAAGCTTCTGGCATCTTTTTCACTTTCACAGGCAACAAATGTTTCTCCAGCATCTGGAACACTGGATAGACCTAAAATTTCGACTGGTGTGGATGGTCCAGCTTCTTTGACCCGACGACCTAAGTTGTCAATCATCGCCCGGACTTTACCATAAGCGCTTCCGCAAGCAATTGGTTCACCGACATGCAGCGTTCCTTTTTGCACTAATACAGTTGCGACAGCACCACGGCCTTTATCCAACTGTGCCTCAATGATGACACCACGCGCCTGACGGTTTGGATTCGCTTTTAATTCGCCCACTTCAGCGGTCAGCAGAATCATTTCTAACAAGGTATCAATTCCTTCGTTGGTATGGGCTGATACTGGTACAAAGATGGTACTTCCGCCCCAATCTTCCGGTATCAATTCATGCTCTGACAGTTCTTGTTTAACACGGTCAATATTTGCACTTGGCTTATCTATTTTGTTAATCGCAACAATAATTTCGATTCCCGCTGCCTTTGCATGGCTGATTGCTTCAACCGTCTGCGGCATGACACCATCATCAGCGGCTACTACTAAGATTGCGATATCGGTTGATTTTGCACCACGCATACGCATTGCCGTAAATGCCTCATGTCCAGGTGTATCTAAGAAGGTTATCTTCTGGTCATTGATTTTTACGGTATATGCACCAATATGCTGGGTGATTCCACCGGCCTCACGGTCGGTTACATGGGTATCACGAATCGCATCTAACAGTGATGTTTTACCGTGGTCAACGTGACCCATAACACAAACTACTGGTGGTCTTGCTACTAAGGTGCTTGCATCTTCTTCTTCCTCTTTCAAAAGCTCAGCAATTACGTCAATTTTCTCTGCTGGCTCAGCGATGCAGTTAAATTCTAAGGCAATTTCTTCGGCCCGCTCATAATTTACTTCCTGATTTAGCGTTACCATTTCGCCTTTTAAGAATAATTTCTTAACAACAGCAGATGCTTGCACTTTCATTTTGTCTGCTAAATCTTTGATGGTCATATATTCTGGCAGAATAATGGTCCGGATTGTATCTTCTTCTTTTGGCATCTGTGGCTGTGGTTGTGGTCGCTTCTTTTTGCCACCGTTCTTCTCTAAGTTTAAAGTACGTTCCTGTCGCTTGCCGCCGAGTTTATCGTACTCTTGTTTTTTATTGACGCGACTTACGTTACGGTCGTGGTTTTCGCGACTTGCTTTTGCCCGGATGTCATCTGGTGTTGCTTTGGTCGCATCTTTATTGAAACGATTGATATCTTGATCTAATCGTCTGCCCGAGTCTTTCTGATAATTCGGATTACCTCCCCGGTTGTTCTGATTGCCTTGCGAATAAGGCGCACCCGGTCTGGAATTCTGATAATTTCTCGTATTATTTCCATTGTTGTACCCCTGCTGACCATTTCCTCCTTGTGGGCGGTTGCCGTATGGACGGTCGCCCTGCGGACGATTACCATATGGACGGTCTCCCTGTGGACGATTACCGTATGGACGGTCTCCCTGTGGACGATTACCGTATGGACGGTCTCCTTGTGGACGGTCTCCCTGTGGACGATTACCGTATGGACGATCACCTTGTGGACGGTCTCCTTGTGGGCGATTGCCGTATGGACGGTCTCCCCCCGGACGGTTACCGTATGGACGGTCTCCCCCCGGACGATTACCATATGGACGATCACCTTGTGGACGATCACCTTGTGGACGGTTACCCCCCGGACGGTTGCCCTGTGGACGATTACCCTGTGGGCGGTTGCCATATGGACGGTTTCCACGGTCATTTTGTGACCGTTCACTTTGTGGATGTTCTCCCTGCGCAGCTCTGGCCGCTTGAGCAGCTCTGGCCTGAGCGGCAATTCGCTCTTCAACCATTTTCGCATTTACTACCTGACGTGGTGGTTCCTGCTGTACTGCTGGCTTTACTGTTGCTGGAGCCGATTCTGGGGTTTCGCTCACTGGCTGTACCGGCACTTCACTTACAGGCTGAGCTGGCTTCACTTCGGTTGCCTGAATTGGTTTCGGTGCCTGAGCCGGACGACTTCCTGCTGCTTTTGCATTCTGCTGAGCTTCTGCGGAACTGGTATGATATCCTTGTTTGCGTCTTCCATTCATCTGCTTACTATTCTGTGGATTAAAGACCGCTGATATACTTGATTTTTTCTTTGGTCTTTGATCTGCTGATTTTTCATCTGACTTGGCGCCACCTTCACTGGAAGTCTGCTCCGATTTTGGAGCATGGGTAGCCTTTGGAGTATTCTCCGACTTTGGAGTTTGCTCCGACTTTGGAGTTTGTGTTGCCTTTCCTTTGCCAATTTTTTCACGCACATAACTCTGTACGCCATCTTCAATGCTATTTGCCGAAGTTTTCACTTCGTATTCTGTTCCTTTTAATATATTTACTACTTCCTTGGGTTCTATATTTAATTCTTTTGCGAGTTCATGTACTCTCATTTTCGCCATAAAATTGCTTCCTCCATTATTCAGTTGTTATTACATTCAATTGCTTTACTAATTCTTTTGCTAAGCCTTCGTTGGTCACTGCTAATGACGCACGAAATTCTTTTCCTATATAATGTCCCAAATCATCTTTGTCTGCATAGATATAACATGGGACTTCATAAAATTTACACATATCAGAAAATTTCTTTCTCGTATTATCGGAAGCATCCTGAGCAATTAGCACTACATATGCCTTTCCTTCTTTCACTGCTTTTTCAGTGGAAAATTCGCCACTTTGCACACTTCCTGACTTAGCGGCAATTCCCAGCAATGATAATACTTTACTTGGCTTTGTTTTCAATTTTCTGCATCTCCTTTTCCAGCTCCTGGTAGATTTCCTTTGGTATTTCCATCTTAAAAGAACGAGATAATCCTTTGCTTTTCTCGGCTGCCTTCAAACATTCACTGCTTGGGCAAAGATACGCTCCACGGCCATTTTTCCGTCCGGTATCATCTAATAAAATCTCACCTTCCGTGGTCTTAATGACACGTATCATCTCTTTTTTGGATTTCATTTCCCCACAACCTACACACTGCCGCATCGGAATTTTCTTACTTGTCGTCATCTACATACTCACCATTTTCTGTTTCTGCTTCGCCGATAAACTCGCCATTTTCATCATATTCATAGTCGTACTCATCATCTTCATAGTCATTTTCATAATCCATGAATTCGCCTGATTCTCTGGCCTGAGTCTCACTCTTGATATCAATTTTGAAACCGGTCAGTCTGGCTGCTAAGCGGGCATTCTGACCTTCTTTACCAATTGCTAATGACAACTGGTAATCGGGAACGACTACTTTGGCTGTCTTTTCTTCGCCGTCGGCAATTACTGAAATTACTTTGGCCGGACTTAATGCATTTTCTATTAACATTGCCGGATTCTCATTCCAGTTTATGATGTCGATTTTTTCGCCGCGCAGCTCATTTACAATTGCATTGACACGCGCTCCGTTCATTCCGACACAAGCTCCGACTGGATCAACATCTAAATCATTGGAGTGAACCGCAATTTTGGTTCGGCTGCCTGCTTCTCTGGCAATACTCTTAATTTCTACGATGCCATCTTTTACTTCGGCAACTTCGGATTCAAATAACCGTTTTACTAATTCTGGATGAGTTCTGGACACTAATATCTTTGGTCCCTTTGGGGTTGATTTTACTTCCAGAATGTATAACTTGATACGCTCTGTTGGTTTGAAGATTTCGCCCTTCACCTGCTCATTCTCGGTTAAAATCGCATCTGCTTTACCTAAATTGATTGATACGTTTCGGCCAACATAACGTTGAACGATTCCCGTTACCACATCTTTTTCCATGCTGTAATACTGGCTAAAGATTACTTTTCGCTCTTCTTCACGAATCTTCTGCAAAATTACGTTTTTCGCATTCTGCGTCGCAATTCGGCCGAATTCTTTTGATTCGATTTCAATATTCACGATATCACCTAACTGATATTTTGAATCTTTCATCTGGGCGTTGGTCAGGGAAATTTCCATAATTTCATCTTCAACATTCTCAACTACGGTCTTTTCTGCATATACATGAAATTCACATGTATCCTTGTCGATAATTACCTTTACGTTCTCCGCTTTACCAAAATGGTTCTTGCATGCGGTTAACAAAGAGTTCTCAATTGCTTCTAATAAAGTTTCCTTGCTGATATTTTTTTCCTGCTCTAATATATTTAACGCTTCTAACAATTCTGTGTTCATTTTTTTCTTCCTCCTATTTTTTGTTTTTTCTGTTAAAAGTCGAATGCTAAACGAATAAGTGCAATATCCTTTTTCTCAAAGGTCATTGATTCTCCATTTTCTTTTTCTATTGTTACAGTTTCATTATCATAAGCGGTCAATACGCCGGTAAATTCTTTTTCCCGCTCAATTGCGCGATAGGTGCGAATCTCCAGATTCTTTCCCATTGCGCGGATATAATCTTTTTCTTTTTTCAAGGGTCTTCCAAGCCCTGGTGAACTTACTTCAAAGATATAGGCACCATCTATGTAGTCCTCTCTATCAAGTATTTCGTTCATCTCCCGGGCAACTAGTTCACAATCGCCAACGGTTATTCCGCCCTCCTTGTCGATATAGGCCCGCAAATACCACTCGGAACCTTCTTTGACATATTCCACGTCAACCAATTCAAATTGATTGCGCGTGACAAGCGGCTGAATCAGTTCTTCCGTCTGTCGTTCGTAACTTTCTTTTCTGGACATCAATTACCCCTTTCCTACTCTAAAACGTGAATTGAGAGTGGACCGCGCCCACTCTCAAAGTAATTTCATTCTTGTTATCTTTACTACCATAACACTTTGGTTTGATAAATGCAAGTTTTTTTGAAAAAAAGGTTGATTTTTTCTTTTTTATATGATAATGTAATAAACGGTCCGTTGGTCAAGGGGTTAAGACGCTGCCCTCTCACGGCAGAATCACGGGTTCGATTCCCGTACGGACTGCTCTGTTATTTTTTTAATAACAGCCCAACCCGAAAAAATGGCATCTTTTCGCGAAAGATGCCATTTTTTATTTTAAAATTTTACATTTAGTCATTTAATGAATAACCATATTTTATCTTGCGATATAATTTCCAGATAAAAATCACCGGCATACTTAAGCACAAATACAGAATCGACAAGATTCCTACGATTCCACCAACTATTACTGTAAACCATATTATAAAATTCATCATTGCTCCCATCTGCTCGCTCCTGCGAGCGTTCAAATTAGGGTTCTACCCCACTTTTATATTTTCCCTGTTACTTGAAATATTAAGCTTCGATAGTGATGATTTGTTTCTTGCCGTCCGCCCTTCGCATGTACAAAACCTGCAACATGCTTTTTGTGACTCGTTCACGCTTATGTCGATAATACCCCTGCAACAGCGTTATGAATACAAATAGTAACACAACTAGTATTGCCATCAGCATTTCTTCTTGATTTCTGCGTTGCAGCTGCCCGCGACTGCCGCCAAATAACTCGGCAGCTAACGCCTGTGCCTTGTGACTATTTTGCTCTGCCAGCAGAAGCACCTCTGCCCTCGCCATTGCCTCTGGACTACGAAAGGCTTGAGTTCCACTTTGTTCCACAACAAAAACAGAATCGGTATGAAGGCTTTCATATCCAATTCCATTTACCAGCATTATGATAATGCAGATTATTCTGATTGCGTTAGGGCAAAGTTTATGTATACTCATGACATTTCCTCGATTGCAGTTTCTTCGTTTATTATACAATACAAATTATCCTTAGGCAAACTTATAATTTTTTCCAAAAACTATTGCATTTTTCGACATCCTATGGTATTGTTATAAACGGTCCGTTGGTCAAGGGGTTAAGACGCTGCCCTCTCACGGCAGAATCACGGGTTCGATTCCCGTACGGACTGCTTGTTATTTTTCAATAACAGCCCAACCCGAAAAACACCAGAAACGTAAAGTTTCTGGTGTTTTTTTATAATTGCTTAAACTATCGACACGATTCGACAAATTGAATTTGCACGATATGTTATTATTAACTCGTACTTGCTCAAGTACATACCGTCAGCTTGAACCTCTCCCCTGAGGCTTGCTGACGGTATTTTATTTTATGAAAAATAGACCAATTCATCCTCTGGCTTTTCGGCGGGTTCAATTTCTACCGGATAAAGCACTGGTCCTTTGCCTTTATATTCTTTCGCAAATTCGATTCGCACTTCAGCGGTAATCGTTACCCATGATTTGTGTTCTATCTTTTTTGATTCTGCGTATTTCGTTTTAAAGCCAATAAAAGTGATATCATCGGCACAGCAAGTCATCGCAAATCGGCCTGGTACAAACATGCCCTTTTTCATCTTATCTGGATTATAGATAAGTGCTAAAAACTTTATCTTCTTGCCTTCGTATTTTTTTGCATCATCCGTGGCATCCATGTACCAGATACCATAATCAGCATCACTTAATTCAATCACATCCTGCTCAATATCAAATGGCAATTCTTCCTCCCAATTTTCATCCACACTGCCATCTTTACGCTCATAGACAATCTGAGCCGGCCGGTTCTGCGCCTTTACAATTCGGCGGAATTTGCCTTTTGGTGTATCATCATCACTACGGTTAAAGATAACTACATCCGCACGAAACAACTGTTCCATTATCATCGAGCGCATATTATTTAGATACATTTCAAATGTTGTTGCATCCACGGTCGCCAATGACTGAACGATTACCCAGCCCTTTGGCAGCTTGGTTTCCAATAAAGTCGCCATTTCCCATGTGCCATTGTATTCAATAAATATTTGCTCTGGTTGATATTGCAGATTGATTTCTTTCAAATTTTCCTCGTTGAAATCAGTCTGATTTTCAAGCATTAATACCTCGGCATGAATGCTTTTTAATTTTTCCTTGTCATATTCAATGTCGCCATCTTCGCAGACAATAATCAAAGTCTTGTAGCCATCGCCAAAGTTATTTTCAAACAGCGTTTCACGAATCAGTGTCGTCTTTCCGCTGTCCATAAAGCCTGTAAATAAATATACTGGTATCTCCTGCATATATAGGACTCCTTTACCTTATTTTCTATACCAATTCAAATAATTCCGCTAATTTATGCTCATCAATATCGGTTCCAATTACGCATAATCTTCCGGTATAATCCGCCTCACCAGCCCGCAGTTCATACTCACCCGGAACCATATCAAAATATATCCAAGAACCACTCACATCTTCAACCATGCCTTTGGCTCTTAATATTACGCCATAATCTTCGGTGTCGCACAAAGCCTTTAGTATTGTTTCAATCTTTTCCTTGCTATATTTGTGTGGGGTCTCTTTGCCCCAACTTGTAAATACTTCATCTGCATGGTGATGGTGGTCATGACAGTCACAAGTGCAGTCATCGCCGTGGTCGTGATGATGGTGCTCATGGTCATCATGGTCGTGATCGTGGCAGCCACAAGTGCAATCCTCACCGTGCTCATGGTGATGTTCGTGCTCTTCATGGTCATGACCGTGCTCATGGTGTTCATGCTCTGCATGGTCGTGACCGTGCTCATGATGCTCATGTTCTGCATGTTCGTGGCCGTGTTCATGCTCGTGGTCATGATGCTGCGCTTCCGCCAGCAATTTCATTTCCAGGGAGTCTTGTCCTTCGACTACCTTACGAATCTGCTCGCCCTTTATTTCGTCCCACGGAGTTGTAATAATTGCCGCCTTTTGATTCAATGTCTGCATCTGCTTTACACAAAATTCCAATTCTTCCGGGGAAGCGTTCTGGCTCCGACTTAAAACAATAGTCGTTGCATATTCAATCTGATTGTTAAAAAATTCGCCAAAGGATTTCATCTGCTTTGAAGCTTTCAGCGCATTTACAACGGTTACCAATCCGTTTAATTTGACATCATGACTTTCCTCAACGTCAATGACAGATTTCATTACATCTGATAATTTTCCAACACCGGATGGCTCAATTAAGATACGGTCGGGATGAAATTTTTCAATTACTTCGGTTAGGTTTTTACCAAAATCACCTACTAGGGAACAGCAGATGCAACCGGAATTCATCTCTGATATTTCGATTCCAGCATTTTTCAAAAAACCACCATCAATGCCGATTTCACCAAATTCATTTTCAATCAGTACCAGCTTCTCCCCAACAAATGCTTCCTCAATCATTTTCTTGATAAAGGTTGTCTTTCCAGCCCCTAAAAAGCCGGAAATTATATCAATTTTTGTCATAATATATACCTCTTTCTTCTATTACATACGTCAAACGCTTTATCTTTCTTCCATAGAAATATAGCAGAATATCCCAATAGAAACAAGTGAAATTTTTCTAAACAATCCTTACTATCAAGCCTTCGCCGATATCCGGTAGAGTTTTTCGTAAATTCCCTGCTTGGCAATTAGCTCCTCATGGGTTCCCTCTTCTTCAACGCCGTTTTCAGTCAGCACAAGGATTTTCTGGGCATTTTGAATGGTGCTTAGACGATGAGCGATGACAAAGGTGGTTCGGTTCTTAGCCAGCTTTTCTAAGGATTCCTGCACTACTTTTTCGCTTTCATTGTCCAGTGCCGAAGTTGCTTCATCAAAGATTAGGATTGGCGGATTCTTCAAAAATACCCGGGCAATTGACAAACGCTGTTTCTGACCACCCGACAATTTTACGCCACGCTGTCCAATATCGGTATGATATCCATCTGGCAAATTTGTAATAAATTCATGGGCATTCGCATTTTTTGCCGCTGCAATTACCTCCGCTTCGGTGGCATCTGGTTTTCCATAACAGATATTTTCATACACCGTTCCGGCAAATAGATACACATCCTGCTGGACGATACCGATTTGATTTCGCAGGTTCTTTATTTTCATATCACGAATATCAATACCATCCAAAAGAATTCTGCCACCAGTAACATCATAAAATCTTGGTATCAAGGAACACAGCGTACTTTTTCCCGCTCCCGAGGAACCCACCAGGGCCATATAGGAACCGGCATCGACTTTTAAATTAATATGGTTTAACACCTTTTCGGTATTTTCTTCATAGCGAAACGATACGTTATCAAAGGTAATATCACCTTTCGCTTCTTTTATCGAAATGGCATTCTGCTTATCCTGAATATCAGGTTCAACCGCTAGTATTTCAAGAAAACGCTCAAAACCGGAATAGCCATTTTGAAACTGTTCGGTAAAATCTATCAGCGTTTTGACTGGGTCGGTAAAAATCCCAATGTAGAGTAAAAAGGTCAGCAAATCGGTGATTTCTACAGTACCACCAGCAATAAACAGACCACCAGCAACCACGACTACAATCGAAATCATCGTTGTAAAGGTTCCCAGTCCGGCATGATAACCACCCATATAAAGATAGCTGTTCTTTTTAGCCGCCAAGAATCCATCATTGCCAATCTTAAATTTTTCCCGCTCAACACGCTCATTGGCAAATGATTTCACCACCCGAATCCCAGACAAGTTGTCCTCTATCTGGGTATTAATCTCAGCAATTTTTACCCGGTTCTGCTTAAACGCCCGTTTCATTTTACGATTAAAGAAATAGGCATAGACCACCATAAATGGCACTAAGGCAAAGGCACATAACGCCAATTTCGGGCTGATTCCCAACAGTATGGTAAAGGCTCCAGTAATTTTAATAATCGAAATCACAATATTTTCCGGCCCATGATGCATCAGTTCGCTGATATCAAACAGGTCCGTCGTTATTCTTGACATTAACTGTCCTACTTTTTGATTGTCAAAAAAGGAAAACGACAACTTCTGATAATGAGCAAATATTTCTGCCCGCATATCATATTCGATTCTCGCTCCCATCACATGACCATAATTAGAGATAAAGAAGTTACAATAGCATTCAATCGCAACTAGTACCACCATGATTATGCCAATCATCATTATTTTTCCAATCGCCTGTTCCTTCGGAAAATAAATCACTTCTGTCGTTATATAGCGTACCAGCAATGGTATCGATAAGGTAATCCCTGCCGCTAGGATGGCAAAAAACATATCTGCTGAGAAAATCCCAAGATACGGCCGGTAATAGGATATCATTTTTTTCAAATTCTTGTTCATTTAAATTTTCCTCGCATTAAAATACATCATATTCCAAGAACTTATTCACACAGTTCCAAAAATGACTCAATATAATAATCAGCGTCCCTTTTTATCATATCTTTTTCATAGTGGGAATGCTCGTCCTCGACGCCAACGGCATAAAATCCGCCCATTTTAGCACCCTCAATGCCTTTGTAAATATCTTCATAGACCACACATTCGGATGCTTCAAGCGCCAGGCGGTCAGCGGCTTTTTCATATACATCGGGAAAACCTTTGGTTCTCTTTACTTCCGAGGTTACCGCAAATGCATCGAAATATTCATAAATACAATTGTTTTTTAAGCATGGTTCGAAAAGCTGACGGTCCGATGAGGTTGCCGCCGCAATCTTGATATCTCGTGCTTTCAACTGCTTTAAATACTCGATTACATATGGCTTTAACTGCACCTCATGGGCATACTGATGTGCCGCCATTGTCATCCATTCCGCAATGATATCCGCTGGTGTCTCTGGCAATTTAAAACGCGTAATCGTATAATCTGCCGCCACCTCAAAGTTCATTGCAGTTATCGCCTGCAAATAGTCAATTGGCACCATCAAACCTCTTTTGCCCAGAAAATCGATATCTATCTGGCGCCATACTCCCATTGAATCAAGTAGTGTTCCATCCAAATCGAAGATGGCGCCTTTCATTTTCTTTAACATCTTACATCCGTTCCGGTGCAGAGAAGCCTAATACATCAATGCAGATTTCCAATGCCCGTTTGGTCAGTTCTAACAATCTGATATAGGATGCCTGAACTGCCTCATCACTTTCAGTCATAATCTTTGTCTCATGATAGAAATGATTCAACGCATTCGCCAAATCATAGATGTAGGAGCAGACCTTATGTGGTGCAGTTTCTTCATATGCATTTTCGATCATGCTGTTAAATTTGCTAATTTCTAACATCAATGCTTTTTCACTTTCGGAATGTGGGGTTAGAATCATCTTGCCAGATGCATCTTTTCCCGCTTCTTTATATTTATTTAAGATCGACTTCACCCGAACGATGGTGTATAAAATGTATGGTCCAGTATTTCCTTCAAAAGACGTAAATCGTTCCAAATCAAAGATGTAATCCTTAGCCGCCTGATTGGATAAGTCACCATATTTTACTGCTGAAAGTGCCACTACCTTGGCCGTTTCCTTGGCATGTTCTTCGTCCACAGTACGATTTTCGGTAATCTTTTTATGCATTTCTTCATTGATTCCAGCAATTAGTTTTTCCAGCCGCATAACGCCGCCTTCTCTGGTCTTAAATGGTTTGCCATCCTTGCCGTTCATCGTTCCAAAGCCTAAGAATTTAAGGGTTGTGTTGTCGTCAATTAATTTTGTCTTTCTGGCACAACGAAATACCTGTGTAAAATAAAGCTCCTGACGTTTATCAACTACATAGATAATTTCATCTGGGTTGTAATCTTTCATCCGCCATACAATTGTTGCTAAATCAGTGGTGTTATATAAGGATGCACCATCTGATTTTAAAATCATACATGGCGGAATCTCTTTGGTGTCTGTCTCTTCCTTAACATCAACGACTAAGGCTCCCTCGCTGATATAAGCATAGCCGCCGTCCTTCATCTGCTGAACCATTTCCGGGATATATGGTTGGGCATCGGATTCACCCTTCCACAATTCAAATGATACATTTAGATTTTCATAATTTTTCTTTAAATCCGTTACGGAGACATTTAAAATATGCTGTAGCAAAGCCTGATAGCCGCGTCTGCCATTTTGCAGTTCAAAGGTCGCTTGCATCGCTAATTCCTTAAACGCACTATCCTCTTTGGATTTGCCACTAGCACATGGATAGATATCCTCTAGCTCTGAAATTGTAAATGGCGGTTCCACAGGGTATTCACCGGTGTACTGCTCGTCAAAATAAACCAACTCCGGTTTTCGCACCTTTAATTCTTCGATAATCAAGCCCATCTGCAAGCCCCAATCACCGAGGTGAACATCACCAATCACATTATGACCGATAAACTGGCCGATTCGTTTGACACTTTCACCGATAATTGCCGAACGCAAATGACCAACATGCAGTGGTTTTGCCACGTTTGGTCCGCCGTAATCAATCATGATTGTTTTTGGATTGGCTACTTTTTCACAGCCTAAGCGCTCGTTATCTGCCTGCATTTCATTTAAATATTCGGCCAAGTATTCGGCGGACAGCTTTAGATTCAAAAAGCCGGGATTTACTGCCTCAACCATTGCAAACAATGAATTGCCTTGTAGTTTTTCTGCAACTTCACCTGCAATTTGAATTGGGGCTTTTTTATATTCTTTGGCTGCCACCATTGCTCCGTTACACTGATATTCACACAAGTCCGGTCTGTTTGACAAGGACACCTTGGCATATTTTTTATCGTAACCAGCCGCTTCAAAGGCCATTACCATTTCGTCGGTAATCAAGTCTAATATTTTCTTCATTTTCCTTCGTTCCTTTCCATGCTGTCATTTTTCTGACAAGCTCTGCTTTTTTCTATTCTATACATAGAATGCGTAATTGTCAAAACTTTCTATGCAAAAAAGTTCTCTGCCAGATAAAAGGTGCCGATATTTTCTACATCACCAGTTAGGTAGACCGTCATATTATCGGTAATTTCAATTAACAACTCACCGCCCGGCATCTTCACCTGAATTGGACTATCAACCAGCCCCAACCGATATGCTGCTGTTGCTGCCGCACATGCTCCCGTACCAGATGCTAATGTATAGCCGGCTCCACGCTCATAGATTTCTACCTGCACGTGACTGCGGTCAATTACCCTGCATAGCTGCATGTTAATCCGATTCGGAAAATAACTGGCATTCTCAACATGCGGTCCTAATTCCTTAGCCTTCTTGTCGTTGACCTCTTCCATCATAATGACACAGTTAGGGTTGCCAATTGATACACAGGTTGCATTGTAGAGTCGGTCATTAAAAAGCAATGGCTCGTTAATAATTTCATCGTCTTTATAGTTGGTCCGCATTACGCCCCCGGCAAACTGCGCCCGCCCCATATTGACACGCATCTGACTGCCATCCTCATTTAAGAAATCAATTACTACGTCCCCTGCTTTCGTGGTCAAAACAAATTGTTTTTTCTCGACATACCCTTCATCTAACAGATATTTAGCAAATATTCGCACACCATTACCGCTTCTCTCGGCTTCACTGCCATCAGGATTGAATATCTGCACATAAATTTTATCATCCTCAATGATTGGTCCATATAAAATACCATCTGCACCAACTCCTATATTTCGCCGGCACAGTCTGATGATATGCCGTTCCTGCAACTGTATTTCATTTTTTATCGGGTCTAATACCAGATAATCATTTCCCAGGCCATGATATTTTTTTAACATTAAAGCGTCATGCATTGTCCTATCTCCGCATATACTTTCTTGTTACAGACTATGAGCGGACAGCTCTTCCCATACCTTATTTTTTGTTGGACAAGCAAAAATTCAAAAAAAACCGACTTCCAATTGTTAGCTTTTTAAGTCTAACTTTTGGGAGTCAGTTCAAATTTTGTTCCAACTTATGCAAGCCAGTTCAGCTTCCACATTTCTATTTTAGCTTTCATATCCGTTCGGATTATTTTTCTGCCATCTCCAGGAATCAGCACACATTTCACGAATGCCGTACTTTGCTTCCCAGCCTAATTCTTCTTTTGCTTTGGCTGCATCGGAATAGCAGGTTGCGATATCGCCAGGACGTCTTTCTTTGATTGCATATGGAATTTCGATACCATTTGCTTCTTCAAAGTTTTTCACAATATCTAATACGCTGTAGCCATGACCAGTTCCTAAGTTATAGACACAAAGTCCAGCTTTTGCTTCGATTTTCTTTAATGCTTTGACATGACCATCTGCCAAATCAACTACATGGATGTAATCTCTGACACCAGTTCCGTCTGGAGTATCATAATCATCACCGAAGACACCAAGTTCTTTTAATTTACCAACTGCCACCTGAGTGATATATGGCATTAAGTTGTTCGGGATGCCATTTGGATTCTCACCCATCGTTCCCGACTGATGTGCACCAATCGGATTGAAATAGCGCAGAATAATGACATTCCATTCTGGGTCAGCTTTCTGAATATCCATTAAAATCTGCTCTAACATGGACTTGGTCCAACCGTATGGATTGGTACACTGTCCCTTTGGACACTCTTCCGTAATCGGAATCATTGCTGGGTCACCATAGATGGTTGCTGAGGATGAGAAGATGATATTTTTACATCCATTCTGACGCATCACATCAACTAAGGTCAAGGTTCCAGCTATATTGTTGTTATAATATTCCCAAGGTTTTGCAACTGATTCACCAACTGCCTTTAAACCGGCAAAATGGATACAGCTCTCAATGCTCTCCTTCTGGAATACTTCATTCAATATATCACGGTCTAAGATGTCACCTTTATAAAAGGTTACTTTCTTTCCGGTTAATGACTCTACTCTTTCCAAGGATTTCTCACTTGAATTCGATAGATTATCTAAGATTACCACTTCATATCCAGCATTTAATAATTCTACACATGTGTGGCTTCCAATGTAGCCAGCTCCGCCAGTAACTAAAATTGACATATCACGCATCTCCTTTTCTTGTCTCATAATGATTTTTTCTTATTTTAACACTTCCTACTTTTTTAGTATAGCTTTTTTAGCATTTCCATAACAGCACTAAATGTTTGCGATATATGTAATTATGTTGCACAGTTTCTTTTTTTTGATTATAATAGCTACAAAGGATGGGTTAAAAATGGAACACAAATATAAGAATTCATATAAAAACACAAAAAAAGAATTAGTTTCCCTTGCGGTCTATAATACAGGTTTTCAGAAGTGTGAATCTGGCTACCAATGGGGACCGGGTATCCGTGACCATTACCTGATTCACCATATTATTAGCGGTAAGGGCTATTATCAAGTTGGCGGCGCGACCTATGAATTACAGGCTGGTGATACGTTTTTGGTCTACCCACAAACGGAGGTGACTTATTATGCCGATAGCATCCTCCCTTGGGAATATACCTGGGTGGGTTTTAACGGCAGCGATGCGGCAATTATTTTAAAAGCGACGGATTTTTCCAAGGAGCATCCCATGATTGCGACTGGGCCGACCAGCGACAATATTCGTAAGCATTTGCTAGGCATTTACGACGCCAGCGGCAATGCTTTTGTTGATTCCGTTGAAATGACCGGTCGACTTTACCGAACGCTCGCTCTTTTTATGAAAAATTCCACCAATAGCGACCAGTTAAATACTTCTGGCAGCTATGTTCAGACTGCAATTGCATATATTTCGGCAAACTACTCCTATCCGATTACGATTGAGGATATTGCCAAATATGTTGGTGTCAGCCGCAGCCACTTATTCCGTTCTTTTGAAACGGTATTAAAACAATCACCAAAAGAATATCTGACGATGTTTCGAATTAAACAGGCCTGCTATCTATTGGAGCATTCTTCACTGTCTATCACGGCCATTGCTAATTCAGTTGGCTTTGATAATAGTTTATACTTTTCAAAAACGTTTCATAAAATGAAAGGGGTGGCGCCGAGAGATTATCGGCAGAGGGAACATAAATAAGGAGCTTTAATCCTTTTTATTACACTTATCCAGAAATGAAAAAATCGTTCCATAATACATCTCTGGGTCTTTATCCTGCACCTGAGCATGTCCAGCACCATCTACCAATAGAATTTCTTTCTCGCAATTAGCCGCCTGATATAGCTCATCTGCCATTTCCACTGGAATAAAAGCATCCTCCGTCCCATGAATAAATAGAATTGGCACTTGACTCTCTTTCACTGCATTTAACGCTGACGCTTTTTTAATATTATAGCCACCTCGTAACTGCAACACCAAATTGGCTCCGTCAAGAATCGGGAAGCCCGGAAGATGAAACCATTCCTTAATCTGCTTTTGAAAAATTGCATAAACATCCGTATAAGCACTGTCCGAAACAACTGCCCGGACCTGCTCCGGCAAATCCTCACCGGTCATCATCAAGGCACAAGCCGCTCCCATTGATTGCCCATGAATCACAATCTGAGCCTCGGCATCCTGAGCAAGAATGTAATCAAGCCACAACTGATTGTCAATTCGGTCCGTCCAGCCCATACCGATAAAATCGCCTTCACTCTCGCCACTGCACCGCATATCTGGACACACAATCTGATAGCCCCTCTGATAATACTGATAGGCAATTGGATATAATTCCTCCTTCCAGCCGGTATAACCATGCAGCAACAAGACCCATTTATGATTCTCGCCCGCTTGATAAAACACTTGCCCAATTAACTGATATCCATCTGCTGTTGTTACCGCAAGCTTCTCCGTATCTACCCACGTTAACCATTCATTCATTTCACTCTTAGCGCTAGCCTTGTTCTGGGCAATATCATCTGTATGTACCAAGGCTTCTATACTCTGTTCGGTAATTTCGCCAAATGCTTCGGTCTTCTCCATTACAGATGGAACCAAGGCTAGGTCTATTAAAATATTGCAAATTGCAAAATATATGATTACTAATAATATTCCCACAATTGCAAGAATTGTAAACAGTCGTTTTCTCTTTTGCATAATTATTTCCGCTCATTTCAATAAGTATTCTTTACCTATCGTAACATTAAAATCACTATATATCTACTTGTAAATTTATGTAAATTTACTACCAATTTATTTTCATTTTTTTCATTAAAAAAGCCCCTATAATCTTCGAATTATAAGGGCTTGTCCTTTATTTAAGCTACTTTCGCTTTCGCCAATTCTGCCAATGTTGCAAATCCTTCTGCATCATTTACAGCCATTTCAGCTAACATTTTACGGTTCATTTCGATGCCTGCTAATTTCAGACCATACATAAATTTGCTGTATGAAAGTCCGTTTAATCTTGCAGCAGCATTGATACGTGCAATCCATAACTGTCTGAACTGTCTTTTTCTTTCTTTTCTACCTGCATAAGAACTTGTTAAGGCTCTCATAACAGACTGTTTTGCTACGCGGTACTGTTTTGATCTTGCGCCTCTGTATCCTTTTGCTAATTTTAATGTTCTATTATGTCTTTTTTTAGCGCCTAATCCGCCTTTTACTCTTGCCATGATTTCATCCTCCTTAACCTATTCTTATAAATATGGTAATACCTTCTTCATGCTCTTAACGTTAGAAGCATCTACAAGTCCAGCTTTTCTAAGCTGTCTCTTATTCTTGGTTGTCTTCTTCGTTAAGATATGTCTTCTGTAAGCTTTATTTCTTTTTAATTTTCCTGTTCCTGTTGCTTTAAAACGCTTTGCAGCTGCTTTGTTTGTTTTCTGTTTTGGCATGATATATTCCTCCTTAAATTAATTGATTTTTTTCTCTGTCAACACAATGCTGATGCTTCTTCCTTCCAGCTTTGGTGTTTTTTCCACTACTGCTATATCTGCTAACTGTTTTGCAAAATCATCTAGGATGTGCCTACTACTTTGCATATGTGCCATTTCTCGACCGCGGAAACGTAAGGTTATTTTCACTTTATCACCTTTGGTAAGAAATTTTCTAGCAGCATTCATTTTGGTATTCAAGTCGTTCGAATCGATATTTGGTGACATACGGATTTCTTTGAGTTCAACAGTTTTCTGTTTTTTCTTGGCTTCTTTTTCTTTTCTTGCCAGCTCATATCTGTATTTACCGTAATCAATTATCTTGCATACCGGTGGCTTTGCAGTTGGAGCAATCTTGACTAAATCAAGTTCTGCGTCCTGTGCGAGCTTTAAAGCATCTTTTACTGGCATTACTCCAAGCTGTTCTCCGTCTTCACCTACCAGGCGGACTTCCTTATCTCTGATTTGTTCATTGATCATTAAATCGCTAATGGTCGTGCACCTCCAAAATATAATATAAAAAAAGTGGATAGACAGACTATCCACTTCATCATTTGCTTACACTTAATGATTGTTTAAGACGCTTAGTCGCTTAATGCGCTAAGGTGAGAGTGGATACTCTACTTTGTTTATTCACAACTCTGATATAATAACATACACTGATTCATTCCGTCAATACTTTTTTTAACTTATGGTTCAGAACTTATGTCACGATTCTCATCTGTTTCCGGCACCTGCTCCGATTCATTAACTACCTTCACTTCAAAATCAACAATTAAATTTGCCGAATCATTGCCCTCTATATAATTCACGGTTAATGTATCGTTTGGATTTAAGTAAATCAACTGCTCATTGTCAGCAAATTTTTGTCTGTAGAGCTTTCCATCGTCGCCGCCAAGATAGACAAACGTATTTCCATCAATATCAATATACTGAATCTCTTGAATGGTAAATGTCGTCTGGCTAACTTCTCCGATTGGTTCCTCTGGCTCATTAGTATCTGCCGTCAAATCCTCCGGCTCGGTTTCAACATTGGTGCCAATCAATTTGCGGTATTTTGCAAAGCAATCCTCTAGTTCAGTCGCAGTGGTTACCTTATTATAGGATTCAACATTCACCATTGCATATAATTTGACAATGCCGCTGGCATCTTTTAACACCATGACATAGGTTGGCTGTCCATCGACATTAACCAGTGATGGGAAGGAGGCCCGATAACCCTTTTCCTGCACTTCACCTTCGGCCGCCGCCATCGCTGAGCTTTCATCCGCACCGGAAATCACATAATAATGTGCCTCAGAAGTCCGTTCATTGACTAAAATAAAACCGATGTTGGAAGCATCATCATTGACCGAAGTTACACCAGTATAAATCCAAATATCACCTTCTTTGGCGATATATCCATAGTCTGGTGCGTAAGTCTCTTCCTCCTCTTCTTCATCAGAGGAATGATTTACTTGAACCGTCTCAGTACATTTTTTACATCCTTTTTTACCGAAGATGCTGTTCCAGAAACCATTTGACAACTGACCATACCAATTGTACTGTTCAACGAGCAGATTGCCGTCAAAGACATCGTCTACCCAGACCGGAATCTCTGACACATCGTAATATTCACAACTGCCATCAGTCGGATTGCAGACAATCGCACCGGCAATCGTCTCACCACCAAATACACCGATGGTATATTTATAAACACTTGCTACATAAAATGGTTTTCCTTGTTCGTCCACTTCAAAATGGATATTGCCAAATATTTTTGTCGGATATTTACTTCTTAAATGACGGTGTAAATCCTTGGCAAAATATGCGGACGGAACATAATACATGTTTTCTTCAAATGCTACATAGTCGGCATTTTGTCTAACTGGGTCAACCTTGACATATCCAGGTACCCCATCATCCTTATTGCCCATGTATTTAAAAAATCCAGCATAATTCAAAGCCGATACCTTAACTGGTAAACCATTTAAATCAATCTGCGTATAATCTGCCGATACATTGTACTGACTGACTACCTCGGATAAGCCACCAATTTCTCGATTACCAAGTAAAATCGCACTGTCCGTATCCATCAGCGCAATTTTATTTAAGGCCGAAGACTGGTCGATATCCTCCGTAAAATTATATTCCTCGACTGACAATATCGATGAATATGCTGAAGCATGAAACATCTTTGAACCAATTATTCCTAATATCAATAAAACTAATAACAGACCGCCAGCGATGCTTAAATAGATGTATTCCACCTTACCCGTCCGCTGATATGCCGTATGACGGAACTTAAAATTCAAGGACACACGGCGCAGCATACAAAACAGCCATCCCGGTAAAAAGCATACAAAGATTAAATACAGCCACAAGCCCACTGAATGAATATTAATTGCTGGTAGTAGCAGATAATACATCAGCGCAACCCACAACAGCCAAATTACACTCATCACTACAAGACTTGTTCCCCCATTGTCATTACTTTTATATTTTTTAGACATTTTAAACCTCCCGTGTACTATTGTAATAACACAATTATAGCATAAGTCTTTGATGATGCAAGTTTTTTTTATATTTTCTTTTCTTATGCTATACTGTTAATAAAGATGATATCGGAAAGGACTTTTCTCATGACTGACAACCGCCTAATCGACCTACATGTTCATTCCTCTTTTTCGGATGGCACCTGTACCCCTTCACAGCTTGTTGAACTAGCTGATGCAAAGGGAATTGCTGCCATCGCACTAACTGACCACGACTCAGTATCTGGCGTTGCCGAAGCGATGGATATGGCCAAAAAATATAATCTTGAAGTAATTCCCGGTGTTGAGCTTTCTTGTGACTATGATGGCCGAGAGGTTCATATGCTAGGCTATTATATCAACCCTGATGACGCCAAATTTCGTGAACAATTAGAACGTTTTTGCAGCGTTCGTAACCAGCGCAATGAACAAATGGTGGCTCTGCTAGCAGCGGAAGGCTTCGATATTTCTTATCAACAACTGTTATGTGAAAATAAGGACAGTGTCATTACTCGTGCCAATATTGCTCGCTTTTTAGTTGACCACGGTATGGTCAAGGATTTAAATACCGTATTTACAAAATATTTAGGTGATGATTGCCGATGTTTTGTCCCACGTGAAAAAATCTCCCCGTTTCAAGCAATTGAATTCATTCATCAAGCTGGTGGACTGGCTTTTTTAGCACATCCACTGCTCTATCGACTTAGCACTATGAATCTCCATCTTTTGACTCAGGATTTAAAAGCTGCTGGTCTCGATGGCATTGAAGCAATTTACTCGACTTATCAGCCCGGTGATGAGCGTAATATGAAAACGCTGGCAGGCAAATATGAGCTATTGATTTCCGGTGGTTCCGACTTTCACGGCAGTAACAAGCCTTATATCCAGCTTGGCAATGGAATGGGACGTCTCTATGTCCCTTATGAAGTCCTTGAAAAAATCAAAAGATATATTCGTTAAATTGAAAAACTGCCCTCAAAAGTTAGACCTAAAATCTATCTCGTGGGGGCAGTTCGCTGTGTATAGTGATTCTCTTATAGGTAGTCACGTTTCTTGTAGTTGTCGTTAAAACTCATTGCTGCTTTTGTGTAACCAGTTGTGTGATACGATATGCTGCCTTTTGTCTGTAAATCCTCACAAGCCTCTTGGAAAATCGAGTCAAAACCATTGCTGTTTCGTTTCTTTGTTTCCTGTTCCTGCTCTTCCCGTTCTTTTTGACGAGCTTTTGCATCAACCATAGCTGTAATAACAATTACCGATGGAACCTTGAGTAGTGCTTCATATCCGTATGCTGCGACAATCCCTCCTTGGATGCATATTTCTCTGGTTTCACTATTTATATCGGCTACTTCTTGTGCTTACTTAACCCCTAACATACAACATTTTGTGTTTTTTGATTTTGCAGACTATTCTACGGGTTCGGCTGGAATAAAAACATGCTCCTTTAACCCATTTACTTCTTTCGGCACCATCGCCACAGCCTCTTCGCAGAATTGTTCCTGAGAGTTAACCAAAACCTTGCCGCGCTTGTCAATTTTCTCATAGATTCCTTCTGCATTTAGTACATGCGCCTTGGTATTATCCTCAAGCTCTACTTCGAGAATGTGCTTAATATCTTTTTTCAGCTTTTCATCCTCAACTGGAAAGGTGATTTCAACCCGTCGGTCTAAGTTTCGTGGCATCCAGTCAGCACTGCCCATGTATATTTCCTCAATACCATCATTGTAAAAGTAGAAAATCCGGCTATGTTCTAAGAAATTTCCAACAATGGAACGAACCCTGACATTCTCACTTATCCCTGGTATTCCTGTCTTTAAACAGCAAATTCCTCTGACAATCAAATCAATCTGGACACCAGCCGCCGCCGCTTCATATAGCGCTGCAATAATTTCCGGGTCACATAAAGAATTCATTTTTGCAATAATCTGCGCTTTCTTACCAGCCGAGGCATGTTTCATCTCGCGTCTGATTAAGCGCAAAAACTTATTTCTTAACCAGATTGGTGCCACCACCAGACGATTCCATGTTAATGGCTCAGAATAACCAGACAACATATTAAAGACTGCTGTCGCATCTTCACCGATTGCTTCTGAACAGGTAAACATTCCGCAATCGGTATAGAGCTTCGCGGTGGAATCATTATAGTTACCTGTTCCCAGATGAACATAACGACGGATTCCATCCTCTTCCCGACGTACCACCAGTGCAATCTTGCTGTGTGTTTTCAATCCGACCAGACCATAGATTACATGGCATCCGGCCTTTTCTAACATTTTCGCCCAGACAATATTATTTTCCTCATCAAAACGAGCTTTTAACTCAACTAATACCGACACTTGCTTGCCATTCTCGGCCGCCTGTGCCAGTGATGCAATAATTGGTGAATTACCGCTGACACGATATAAGGTCTGCTTAATTGCTAAAACATCTGGGTCCTTTGATGCCTGACGAATAAAATCAACCACGGGGTCAAAGGTCTGATATGGATGATGCAGTAAAATATCACCTTTTTTGATTGTCTCAAAAATATTTTCGCCTGGAACAATGTGTGGTGATTTTTGAGGCTTATACCCAGCATAACGCAGATTGTCGTAACCTTCTAAGCCATACATTTTCATTAGGAAGGTAAAATCCAGCGGGCCGTTTAATTTGTAGATATCATCTTCAACTGCAACATGCAGTTCCTCTTTTAAGACATCCAATAGACGTTTATCAATCTTATCCTCGACCTCTAAACGAATCACCTCTCCCCATTGCCGTCTTTTCAACTGCTTTTGGATTTCCTTCAACAAATCCTCGGCTTCATCCTCGTCAATTGTCAAATCAGCATTTCGCATAATCCGGTATGGATAGGCACAGATAATATCATAATTTAAAAACAGTTTCGAGATATTCCGTTCAATCATCTGCTCTAATAAAATAAATGTTACATCACTATCTTTTCCGGATGGAATCTGAATTAAACGTGGCAATAGTGATGGCACTTGAACCGTCGCAAACTCATATGCCAGCTTATTCTTCTTGCTTTTCTTTTCTTTTTTATCCGCACTCTCTGACACTAATGCCTCTTTTTTCTTAGAAATTAAAGCTGCAATATTCAGGGTCTTGTTTCGAATCAGTGGAAATGGACGTGATGCATCAACTGCCATCGGCGTCAATACTGGATATACCGTTTCTTCAAAATACCGGTCAACAATCATTTCCTGCTCTGGTGTCAAATCCTCATGGGCATCAACAATATGAATCCCCTGATTATTCAGCAGTGGCAACAGCGAACGATTATAGGTTGAATACTGCAATTCCACCAGCTCTCTCGTTGCTCCATTTATCGCCAAGAGCTGTTCAGCGGCGGTCATTCCGGCAATATCACGTTTTTTATAGCCGGCATGCACCATATCTTTTAACGAAGCAACCCGAACCATAAAAAATTCATCAAGATTAGAAGATGTTATACTGACGAATTTAATCCGCTCCAGCAATGGAATGGATTTATCACGGGCTTCATTTAATACTCGATTATTGAATTTTAACCAGCTCAGCTCACGATTCTCGTAATACTGAGGATTGGTAAAATCTTTTGCTTTTTCCATATGCTTTCTTCTCCTCTAATGATACACTCGTTTTTCTTTAATCACCGGCTTAATACAAAATACCTCTTCAAAAAATGTTGATTTAGCATCAAATAAGCCTTTTTCCAGCACAATATTATCGGTTGTTTCAATGGTTATCACTAAGTTCTTGCCACTTAGAGCAACCTTCACATTTTTAAATTTTTGACGGTGACTGCGGTCCATTGCATTTGATATTCGTAAAATTGCCGCTAGCTTGGCAACAATCATATAACTGCGCTTATCTAATTTATCTGCAATGTCCTCATAACAATCAAGCGGCATTGAATTATAAAGCACCGTTCGCGCAACAATCTCCCGCTCTAAATGACTAAGTCCCATAATCTCTGACTGCATGATGATTTCATAAGCACATTTGGCCCCACTGACCAGACTGATGTATTTTCCGCAATCATGTAAAATTGCCGCCGTTTGCAGCAGCAGACGCTCTCTTTTTTCAAGGCCATGTATCTTCTTCATGACATCAAAAATTTGCAGTGACATTTCGCTAAGCGCATCAATATGCTGGGCATATCCCCAGTAGCGCACCGCCATATTTCTGGCCGCCGACAATACATCATCATCAAAATCATGCTGTGGTTTGGCAATCCCATGTTTGCCAGCATAATCATAAGCAATTCCATCGTTGATACTAACTCCGGGCACGTAGATTTCCTGCGCGCCAAGTTCCTCAACAACCCGCTTATAGATTATCATCGCAGGCACAATCAACGGGTCACGTTGGTTGGAAAGATTTAGTTCCTCGGCAATCTCCTCGATATGCTTCCGTTTGAGTTTGTTCATATAGTGAATAAAGCGGTCTGTTTTTACGGCAATGGTCTGATTCTTTTCAATTCTCCGCATCACCTCAGTAATATAATCGCCCATCAAAATCACATTGGCAATTTCCTGATTTTCCAGATACAACGCCTTAAATACTTCTAATTCCTTATCAACCAATTCCTGCATCTGATTTTCAACATGAGTAACCGCGGTTTCAATTGTCGCTAACTTCTCACGTACCCGCATCGTGCCTAACATCAAATGCTGGGTTGTCACGACATTGCCTTTGACAAATAGGGTAATTTGCAGACTGCCGCCCCCTACGTCTACCAACGCTGCACTCTCCCCAATCATCCGGTTAAATTCCGGCTTCGCGGCAATTGATTTATAGCTGATAAAACGCTGTTCGGAATTGCTTAAGACCTGAATCTTTAATTTTGTTCGTAATGCAATCTGGTCTAAAATAAACAGCTCATTTCTGGCATCACTAATGACTGAACCACAACAGGCACTGTAATCATCGACCCGGTATTCCTGCATAATGCCTGCAAATCCTTGTAATACCTCGCACATTTCGTCGACCAGCTCATAGCCAATCTGCCCACTGGCATAAACATCACGTCCAAGGGCAATTCGGTGTCTGACATGGTCCACTTCACGAATTTCCTTTTTCGCCGCCAGCTCAAATATTTTCAAACTTAGTTCATAAGAACCAATATAAATTGCCGCAAAACTTTTCATATGACTTTTCCTTTCCGCTAATCCTGCCTGCCCAGAAGATAGTTGATAAACTGTTGTGCCGTCCGGCCGGACAAGCCGCCATGATAAAGCTCCCACTTATTCGCTTCGGCTAATAATTCCGCTTCTGATATTTGAACCTGATGACGTTTGGCCAGTATCTTGACAATTTCCTGAAATTCTTTCTTCTCCGGCGCACCAAAATAAATACTGACGCCAAACCTTGCCACTAAAGATAATTTTTCCTGAACGGTGTCAGAAGTATGCATATCTTCACGAATCCCCTCTTTATCGGAGTAGTTTTCCCGAATCAGATGCCGTCGGTTGGAAGTCGCATAAATCAAAACATTTTCCGGCTTCTTCTCGAGTCCGCCTTCGATGACTGCCTTGAGATATTTATATTCAATCTCAAATTCTTCAAAAGATAAATCATCCATGTAAATAATAAACTTATAGTTTCGATTCTTAACCAGTGACAAGACTGTCTGCAAGTCTTGAAACTGATGCTTATAGACTTCAATCAAACGCAGACCGTCTCCATAATACTGATTAACAATTGCCTTGATACTCGTTGATTTACCTGTTCCAGCATCACCATAAAGCAAGCAGTTATTCGCGACTTTTCCCTTCACAAATGCTTCCGTGTTATCAATTAACTTTTTCTTTGCAATCTCATAGCCAACTAAATCATCCAAATGAACATGAGCCACCTTGGTAATCGGCTCAAAATCCGCCGCTCCAGCCTCATCGTGAATAATGCGAAAAGCTTTGTGCAGACCAAAACGGCCAACTCCGAAGTCACGGTAAAAAGTAGTCACAATGTCTTTAAATTCGGCTACGGTTGCCGCCTTATTTAACGATACCGCCAGCTCGACAATACGGTCACGAATCCGCTGATTAAAGACCTTACCATTGCCATCGACATTTAAAAATGCGGTCATCATTGCTACTTCTTCGGCACCCAAAACCTTTTCTAAATCCAACGCCTTTACTTCAAATAACTGCTTGATAATGGTAAAATCATGCAATGCCACCTGATTTATCGTGCCGTCCACATTGCCCTTCATCTCACAGGCCATGCTATATGCATTTTCATGGTTAACTAGGACATACGCTAAAAAACAGTGCCACAAGTTCCCTTCAAAGCCATGACTAATTGCCATTTCAACTAACCGGCTGAGGCAGCTATAATATAAATTGCGAATATCTTGTTGAAGCAGATTTCGTTCTTTACACGACTCAATGACACTGGTAAAATCGTAAAACAATTGTTCCTCTTCAAAATGCTTATATAAAATCAAGTCTTTCGTATCCTGCATATTCTCTCCACTTTTCCCCAGTCGGTGCGAGGGGAATTTCCCTTTATTAATAATTTCCCAATATTTTTAATGTTGTTGTCTCTTCTTCTAATCCCCGCAGGGCATTTTGTACGGCGCTGTCATTTAAATTTCCTTCGAAATCAATGAAGAACCGATATTCCCAATTGCGCTTTTGGATTGGCCGGGATTCGATTTTGTTCATGTTCAAATTATTATAGATAAAATGAGACAAGGCGTGATATAATGTTCCACTCTCATGCTGGATTTCAAAGCAGATGCTGACTTTTCCTGCATTCCTGGTATATATTTTTTTCCCAGTAACAATGACAAATCTGGTTTTATTATTTACATTATTCTGAAAATCTTCCTTTAATACCTTTAAGCCATAGATTTCGGCATTGTGTTTGCTGGCGATGGCGGCCTGATTTTTCTGCATATCTTCTTTTATAATTCGCGCTGCCACGGCGGTATTCTTCACACTATGTTTTTCCCACTCACGATGTTCTTCTAAGTAACGGTTGCACTGCATCAATGCTTGCGGATGAGAATAGACGCGTGTAATGTCTGAAAGTTCCGCTTCTGGCAAGCCCAGCAGACAATGGTCAATTTTAATAATCTGTTCCCCAACAATTACATTGTCATATTCCACTAATAAATCATAGTTCTCAGAGACACTTCCCGCTGATGAATTTTCGATTGGCAAGACTGCGTAATCGGCTTCACCGTTTGCTATCTTCTCCATCGCATCACGCCATGTTTCAACGTGGATTCCTTCGGTATCAGCACCAAAATATTCTTTCATTGCCATTTGACTATTGGCACCCTCTTCGCCTTGATAAACAATTTTTATCTGCTCATCTGGTAGCTTGTCCACTACTTTAAAATCCATCTCCGAAACAATTCCGTGTGCCGTCAAGAGCTGGTATTGACGTTTACGGCTAACACTCATAATCTGTTCAAATAATTCCCGGACACCGCTTTTCAAAAAATCTGCATCCACATATTCAGTTACTTTTTCTAATTTTTGGATTTCACGTTCTTTATCAAAGACTTGTTTCCCAACTGATATTTTATATTCAGCCACCTCTTCCGCTAACTGCATTCGTTTTTCGTATAATGCCACTAACTGGGCATCCACGTTATCTATTTCATCACGTATCTCTAGTAAATCCTTCATAAATTGTACCAATTCCTTTTTCTTTCTATCATATACTATTCCTTTTTTGGTTGCAAGTTCCTAGCAACAAAGTTATAATTTTTTACATAACATTTACCGATACTTTGCAGGAGGTTTTGACATGACAAAATCGCAATCAAATAAACGAAATATTATTATCTTAGCACTTATCATTTTAATTATTGCGGCTATTACGCTGATTCAGCATCAACTGTCTAAAACAAAATTCAATGATTCCTTTGTCAATGGCAATCAGGCGGGAAATCTATACAACGCTGGTCTGTTCTGTGAAAGTGATGACTTGATTTTTTTCAGCAACCCGAAGGACCAACATAAATTATACTCGATGACAACTGATGGTAATAACTTAACAAAGTTGTCTGACGATACGGTTTCCTATATTAATGCGGATGAACATTATATCTACTATGTTCGCGACAACAATAATAATGGAACTGCTTTTTCTTTTTTGAAATGGAGCAGCAACAGCTTGTGCCGCATTAGTCGCAGTGGCGGTAAGGTGACTATCTTAGATAATGACCCTTGCCTTTATGCTTCCTTGGTGGGGAATTATATTTACTACATTCATTATGATAAAGAAAGTGCATCGACACTATACAAAATCAAAATTGATGGCACGGAAAAACAACAGGTTAATATAAATCCTTACTTCACCTGCTGTACCAATGGCTCTTATCTTTATTATAACGGTTTGGATGGCGACCATAATATTTATCGTTTTGATACTCAGACTGGTTCCGAGACGTTACTTTATGAGGGTAACTGCTGGCAGCCGGTCGTTATCGGTGAAATCGCTTATTTTCTCGCCGCGGAAAATAATTACGCACTGACGAAGGCAGACCTTTCGACTGGTGAAACGACGACCCTTTCGACTGACCGTGTCGATTGTTTTAATGTTTTTGGCAGCTATATCTACTATCAGCGCAGTGACACGAATCATCCAGCACTCTGCCGCATTACGACTGATGGCGACAACTTAGAAGAAATCATGGCCGGAATTTACACCAGCATTAATATTGCTGGCGATTATGTATATTTCTATACCTTTCATGATGACACCACTTGTTACCGTTTGCCATTTGCCGGAAATGCCGAGATTAGTGAATTTGTTCCTACTGAATGAATATGCTCCGCCAGGCGCACGTAAAAAATAAGGAGGCCCAGCATAATGATATAATCCCCCTAAAGTAGACAGATATCTACTTTACAAGGGATGAATCATAATGCTTTGGGTCTCCTTTTTCAAAATCTAAATTATAATTATATAATGATACATACCAGTCCGCCATTGCTGTCATTGACAATCTTCTGCATCGTATCCTGTAACTTCAGCTGACTTTCGTCATCCATCATCGAAATCTTACTGCGAATACCATCTTCCATCAGCTCACCGATTGATTTGCCAAAAATGTTGGTATTCCAAACTCCATCAGCGGTGCTTTGACCTTCTCTGATATAGGATATTAAATCATTGGCCTGGTCCTCACTGCCGACAATTGGCGCAATCTCAGTTTCAATATTGGCCTTAATCATGTGAATGGACGGCGATTGTGCTTTCATTTTGACGCCAAATTTGTTGCCATGTTTAATCAGCACTGGTTCTTCTAACCGGATGTCATCTAGCTGCGGCGTTACAACACCGTAACCTTTCATCTTGACTGCATTCATCGCCAGCGCGACCTGCTCATATTCCTTGCGCTTCTCTGCCAGCTCTTTAATCATTGAAATCAACTGATACTCGCCCTTGACCTCAATGCCGGTCATCTCACTCATATTTTCGTAGTAATATTTTTCATCAACGTCCATATGTACTGATACGTTACCCTTTTCAAGGCTCATATTATCCAGCTTCATCCGGGTAATATATTCACCATCTGGAGTAAAGTCATACTCCATCAAATCCTTGGTGCGGGTAATCTCCGATAACACCCGTTTGGCATTGGAAATTACGCTTGCCTTGATGGCATTTCCGCTGTCTAACATCTCCACCCATTTTGGAAGGAAGAAATCCATTTTTACCACCGGAAATTCATAGAGAATTCCTTTTAGGATGCTATTGACATCTTCTTTGCGAAGCTGTTCACAGTTAACCGGAAAGACGCTGACTTGATATTTATCCTTCAGCTCGTCGGCTAATCTGACCGTCTCATCACTATATGGCTTAACGGAATTTAACAGCATGACAAACGGTTTCCCGATTTTCTTTAATTCCTTAACGGTTTCCTCTTCGCCCTTAACATAGCTTTCCCGCGGAATATCGGTAAAGGAACCGTCAGCCGTGACAACAATACCAATCGTGCTATGATCCTTGATAACCTTCCGGGTGCCAATTTCGGCCGCCTGGGTAAATGGTATTTCGTGGTCGAACCACGGCGTTTTGACCATTCGCTCAACGCCATTTTCCAAATGTCCGCTCGCACCATCCACCATATAACCAACACAATCTATTAATCTTACATTTACTTTGGTATCATCGCCTAACCGGATTTCGGCGGCATCCTTTGGTATAAATTTCGGTTCCGTTGTCATTATGGTTTTTCCCTGAGCTGCCTGCGGCATCTCATCTACGGCCCTCGCTTTGCTGTTTTCATCCTCCATAAATGGCAATACCATTAATTCCATAAATCGTTTAATAAAGGAGGACTTGCCAGTGCGGACTGCACCAATGATACCAATATAAATCTCACCATTGGTACGGGCACTGATATCTTTGTACATATCGTACGTGCCTGTATTAAAATTATCCATAAATATACCCCTTCCACACAATATTTGCCCACTAACGTGCATGGCTATTTTGATATATTGTATGTTGGGGGTACAACGCTTAGACCTATAAAATGATATGTTATTTCTTCTTTTTTTGCTTTTCTTCTTTCATTTTTATTTCTTTTATTTCTGTTTCTGTTGTTTCTTCATTTTCTGGATCCTTATACTTACGTCCGTATACTTCCATATAGTTATATATTTTCTTGGCCAGCTTGTTTGTAATGTCGCCTTGACCAGCCCGCCATTTCCAGTTCATCCCCAAGGTTGACGGAATATTCATCCGGCCCTCACTACCGACACCTAAGATATCCTGCATCGTTACAATTGCCATATCGCCGACACTCGCCCACGCACCACGCATCATGCCCCAGTGATAGCCTTCTGCTTCACTCATACAAAGGTATTCTTTGGCATATTTTGTGCTTCGTTTTGGTGCGGTCTTAAACCAGCCTAAAATTGTATCATTATCATGTGTTCCCGTATATACAACGCAATGATTGTAATAGTTATGTGGCAAATAATCGCCATCTTCACGAGAATCAAAAGCAAACTGCAAGACCTTCATCCCTGGGAAGCCACAATCTTTAACCAGTTTAATTACGGATGGGGTCAGATAACCTAAGTCTTCAACAATAATATTTAACTTGCCTAACTTCTCCTCTAGCTTGCGGAATAAATCCATTCCTGGACCTTCACGCCATTCACCGTTTCTGGCAGTGTCGTCTTTTGCCGGAATCGCATAATAGGAATCAAAACCACGGAAATGATCAATTCGCACGATGTCATATAATTTGGACATGAAGTCCACTCGGCGAGTCCACCATTCGTAGCCATCTTTTTTCATCACATCCCAACGGAATAATGGATTGCCCCATAGCTGTCCATCCTCGGAAAATGCATCCGGCGGACATCCTGACACATCAATTGGGTCAAGATCTTTATCTAAGAAAAACTGTTTTGGATTCGCCCATACATCAGCACTATCCATTGCCACATAAATTGGCACATCACCAATAATCTGAATGCCACTTGCATTCGCATAATCTTTTAGCTCATTCCATTGTTTGAAGAACAAATATTGCAGCATCTTCCAAAAGGTTATTTCACTCGCATAGTCCTTCTTTGCGCTTGCAATTGCTTCCGGCTCACGGAATTTCAATTCCTTTTCCCACTCTAACCAGGAAACTCCGCCGTTGGCATCTTTTAACGCCATAAACAGTGAAAAATCCTCTAACCAGATTTCGTTTTTCTGACAAAATCCCGCAAAATCTTTTGGTACTACTTTTAAAAATCGCTGATATGCTTTTTTTAACAGTTGAAACCGATTCGCGTATAGCGTACCATAGTCAACATAATTCGGATGACCGCCCCATGAAAAGCTTTCACACTCTGCTTTTGTTAATAATTTATCCTTACACAAATACTCCAAATCAATAAAATACGGATTACCAGCAAAGCTGGAAAAGGACTGGTAAGGTGAATCGCCATAGCTGGTTGGATTCACTGGCAGTATCTGCCAATAGGTCTGGGAAGATTTCTTCAAGAAATCAACAAATTTCCGTGCCTCCTTTCCCATTGTTCCGATTCCGTATGGTGACGGAAGTGATGAGATATGCATTAAAATGCCACTTGTTCTCATACTATTCTCCTCCTGCAATATCTATTTTTTTTACGCTTCCTCCTGATGCCAATTCAAACGGAATAATCTCATGGACTGCCGATGCCTTCATATCAATCGCTCGGAATAAAATATCCACACTCCTTGTTGCAATCGTCCGATACTGCTGACGAATCGTTGTCAGCTTCGGATGATAGTAATCGGCAATGTCAATTCCATCAAATCCAATCACAGAAATATCCTTTGGTACACTTAATTTGGCATCATAGATTGCCCTCGCTGCGCCAATGGCCATTACATCACTCATGGCAAATACAGCCGTAATATCCGGGGCTTGTTTTAATAATTGATTCATCGCCCGATATGCGCTATCATACGCAAATCTAGCGTTAACCAGATTTTTTTCTGGTAAAAATGAAATGCCATTTTTTTCAAAGCTGCGCATACAGCCTTTGTAACGCAGACCACTTGTATTATCATCAGACTTATCACCACTGATAATTCCAATCCGGGTATGCCCCTGCTCAATCAGATAATCCACTGCACATTCAGCCCCGGTAATATCATCGGTGGCAACACTGGAAAGGTTTGCAAAGTGCAATCGCTCACCGTTGGCTGTTACCAGTACAGTCGGAATCTTAATTGCATTAAAGTTTTCCTGAAACAGCTTTGGATTCGCACCTAGAAAAAAGATTCCTAATGGTTTACGCTCCCGGCACAATATTAATGCCTGCTCAACCTCGTTTTCATCCTCATCTAAATAAGAAACCTCCAACGAATACTTGGACTTTTCAACGGCCTTTTGAATTTCCTCCACAATGTTAAAAAACAGCATGTTGGAATGACCCTTTACCAGTGCCACAATCGTTTTTGAAGTAATCTGCTTCAATTGCTTCGCATTGTTGTTCGGCACAAAATTATGGGTCGCAACAATCTCATCAATTTTCTTTTTTGCATCCGGGCTTACATCCCGACGATTATTCAGTACCCGTGATACGGTACTTACAGAATAACCTGATTCCTTGGCAATATCTTTTATCGTCATTTTTCATCCTTCTGATGTCTAGCCTTTTACTGCTCCGGCAACAACACCCTCAATAATATATTTTTGGCAGGCGATATAAAATATGATAATTGGAATAATTGCTAATACCAGCATAGCCATCATTGCTCCCCAGTCAATCGAACCATATCCACCTTTGAGATACTGAATCGCAATCGGGATTGTCTTGTATTTACGGATATCCAATACCAGATACGGAAGTAAATAATCATTCCAAATCCACATCGCCTGTAAAATAGCTACTGTAATTGCGGTTGGTTTCAAAATTGGCAAAACTACTTGAAAAAAGGTCTGAATCGGATTACAACCATCGATCATGGCGGCCTCTTCTATCTCGAGCGGAATACTTTTCACAAACCCACAGAACATAAATACTGCCAGACCTGCGCCAAATCCCAAGTACACTAAGATGATGCCGACCGGATTACCAAGATGCATCATATTTGCCAGCTTTGATAACGTAAACATTACCATCTGGAATGGTACAATCATGGAAAACAGGCACAGCATGTAAATCCCTTTTGTAATTTTATTTTGAACTCGCGTTATGTACCATGCACACATTGAGGTACACAGTATAATTACAGCAACCGAACAAACTGTTATAAATAAAGAATACCCAAAAGCCCGGAAGAAATCAATCCTTTTTATCCCCTCTGCATAATTTTCAAGTCCAACAAAGGAGCGCTCAAATCCGGCAACGAAACGTTCCCATCCCTCTGACAGCGGAATCGCGCCTAATTGAAATGGAAATTTATTGATATAGGCCTTCATTTTAAAGGAGTTCATGATTACAATTACGATTGGTAATATGTAGACTACACTTAATATCGAAAAGAATAGTGTTAATACCCATCCATGTTTTGCTTTTCTTGTACTCATTATTGCTGCACCTCCTTACTTCGAGTCAGATAGTTCTGCAATATCGCAATCACTGCTACCAAAATGAAGAATATCACGGCCTTCGCCTGACCAACTCCTTCCCATCCCGTTCGAGAATAGAAGGTATCATAGATATTTAATGCTAACATCTGTGACTGTTTCGCAGGTTCACCTGCGGTTAAGGCTAAGTTCTGGTCAAAGAGCTTAAAGCCATTCGTCAGCGTTAAAAAGGTACAAATCGTAATCGATGGCATTACCATTGGTAAGGTAACACTTTTTAATACCTGCCAGCTATTTGCGCCATCAATTTTAGCAGCCTCGATTAAGTCGCCAGGAATATTCTGAATTCCCGCAATGTAAATAATCATCATGTAACCAACCTGCTGCCATAACATTAGAATGACCAGCCCCCAGAAACCATATGCTTCATTATATAGAAGGGTTCGGGTATAATTTGCCAGAATACCATTTAAAATCAACTGCCAGATATATCCTAGCACAATACCGCCGATTAAGTTTGGCATAAAGAATACGGTTCGAAAGATATTTGTTCCTTTAATTCCCTTTGTTAAAAGCATCGCAATTACAAATGCAAAAAAGTTAATCGCTAATACCGAAACAATCGTAAACAGTGCTGTATACCAGAGTGAATGAAAAAAGGTTTTATCACTGAATATTTTCACATAATTAGATAGACCAACAAATTTTGCATCCGTAACGGTTGTAAATTTACATAAGGATAAATAGATACCCATAATAAAAGGAATTATAAAACCAATTGTAAACGCAACTAGTGTTGGAAGTGCAAAAAGTGGAAAATATTTTTTAATTGACTTTTCCATAAGCATGTTCCTTTCCTGTAAAAAAGGGGCATTATACTGCCCCTTTTTTTAGTTTTCCAAGTTTCTGTCAATTATTCATTTGATGCTGCATACTCCGTTGCCCAGCCATCAACGAATGCTGTTGTTACTGCATCCCATTCGCCAGTACCTGCTGCATAAGCGGTTAATGCAGAACCTACGCCATTTTTCCATTCTTCTGATGGCATGGTTGGGAAGCACCAAGCTACTGCGGTCTTGCCATTTGCAATGTATTCATTTGCCTGTGCAACGAATGGATTGCTGGTTACATAACCTTCATCAAAGGTATCAAAAGGTGTTACAAAGCCCATATCATTTGCTAAACTGTTACGTCCAGTATCGCTGGTTACTACCCAGTTTAAGAAATCTTCCGTTGCTTTGATGTCCTCAGCAGATGCTTTGCTGTTGACACACCAGTAGTTTTCAGAACCGGTGCAAAGTCCCTGATTCTCTTCGCCGTCTACACCGATGTAGATTGGCATCATACCCAAATCGTCATCTGTTAATAGTCCAGCATTGATGATATCACCATATGCCCAGGTACCATTCTGATAGAATACTGCATTACCAAGTGCAAATTCAGCATTTGCATCATCGCCAGTCTTGGTTGCAAGCATTGCTTTGTCACAAGTAGAATCTGTGGTATATAAATCCCAGATTTTCTTGTAGTTATCAAGGTAGGTTCCTTTGATTGCATCGGTGGAACCAATTCCATCTGCTGTATACTCATAGTAGATTGGAAGGTTTGCTAAATGGGTTTTGAATCTCCAGTCAGAAGAACCATCCATACCTGCTGATGCGAATGCACCTTCTAATGCATAATCAGGACCAGCAGCTTCACTTACTTCATCTAAACGAGACTGAATATCATCAGCAACTGCTTTTAAGGTATCAAAGCTGTTGATTTCATCAACTGAGGTTACAACTGCATTTTCCATACCGAAGTATGCATTTAATATTGTTTTGTTGTAAATCAGACCGTAAGTCTCGATTACATATGCAATACCGGCAATTGAATCGCCATCTTTAACAACGAAGTCATTACTCTTAATATGTGAATATACATCTGAATCAGATAAATCCACGCAGTAATCTTTCCATGTTGCCAAACCAACTGGTCCGTTTACCTGGAATAAGGTAGGAGCTTCTGATTTAGCCATTTCTGATTTTAATGTTTCTTCATATGTACCAGCTGCGGCGGTTAATACTGTTACTGGAATACCGGTTTCGTCGGTATAAGCCTTTGCCAAATCCTGCCACTGTTGATCTTGTTCTGGTTTGAAGTTTAAGTAATAAACAGAGCCGTCCCCAAGTGCTGCTTCACTCTCTTCATCCTTGTTGTCGACTGGGTCTTCAGTTTTCGTATTGTCTCCTGAAGCGTTGTCATTCCCACCATTGTTGCCGCTGTTGTTACTTCCACATCCAGCTACCATTGCTGCTGTCATTGCGACAACTAACATGAGTGATACAATCTTTCTTTTCATAGTACATCCTCCTAATATAATATGTGCTTCCTTCTTGAAAACGCATTTACCGAAATTGTTTCCGGTAACGTTTTCAGTGGATAGGTTTAGTATATAACTATTGAAAAAAAATAGCAATATGTTTTTTGGATTTTGTACAAATAGATGATTTTTAATTTGATTTTTTATGCAATATTGCTAAAATTAAAATGGTGAAGATGCCCATTTCACATCTTCACCATTTTAAAAGCTATTGTGGCAGCTCAAATAATTTCCTTCCCGCAATTCTCACTGCATCCGCAATACAGTCATCACAGCTACGCAAAACCTTCCCCGTATCCACGCCCTTCAACTCTCGGCAGTTCATCGTCGTATTCTGATTTTTAAATTCTGCCGCCAATTCACGTACTTTTGCAAAGGTCGCTGCTTTCGTCATCTTCTCTTCTACATCACCAGCACTATTTTTAAGACCCGCCAGCATAACCATTCCGGTCACTGCTCCACAGGTTTCCTGCAATCCACCCATGCCTGCACCAAATCCTTCGGAAACCTTCATCAATGTCTTTTCATCTAGTTCGACCGCATCACTGTAGGCACCAGCCACAGCCTGGGCACAGTTATATCCCCGATGATGTAATTCATTTGCTTTTTTCACACGTTCTTCAATTGTCATTTTATTCGCTCCTTTTCAACTGTCTTCGCAGTGTTCTTCCGACAAATGCGGCAACAATTATTTTGATAAAATCTCCTATCAGAAATGGCAGAACACCAAGTGCTAATGCCGCTCCAAAGGTAAGCTTTGACTGATATGACAGCCACAACGTTCCAAATAGATATAATGTTAAATGTCCCAATATCATTCCCATAATACACAGAAATATTTTATTTGTAAACCGATCAATAAAAAATCCGGCAATCCACACCATCAAAAGATAACCCAGAAAATAGCCGCCGGTGGGTCCGAACAGCTTCCCCGGCCCACTGCCAAATCCCGAATAAACTGGTATCCCGATAAATCCAATACATAAATAGATGAAGCAGCTAATGACAGCATTTTTTTGTCCGAGTACGTATACACCTAGAAAAAGAATCAGATTTGCCATTGATAATGGTATCACTCCAATTGGTATCGTAAATGGTGCGCAGATACATAAGACTGCTGTAACTACCGAAATCACGGTTATCTGCTGAATTGTAATCTTTTGTTTCATATTAACCTCCCAAAAAATAATCGGCCGGGCTTTCTTTATATCAAAATAACCCATGAATATAGTTGTCATGGGTTATTTTAACGTTTTATTTTCTCATTGTCAACCTTTCAAATTTGTAGGTTTACAATTTATCTTCATTATGCTGCTGGAAAATTTTCATTTGAAGTTTTCACTAATCGTTCCAGACGTTCAATTGCTTTTCCGCTGTCAATGGTTGCCGCCGCCAGTGCAATACCTTCTTCAATACTTGCAGCCTCTCCGCCAATATACAGTGTTGCCCCAGCGTTCAACAAAACGATTTCGCGTTTTGCGCCCTGCTCTTTGCCGCTTAAAATATCTTTCGTAATCTGGGCATTTGCCGCTCCGTCACCGCCGCGCAAATCTTCCAGCGATGCCCGTTTCATGCCAAACTGCTCTGGTGTAATCGTATAGGTATGAATTTCTCCGTCCTTAATTTCTGAGATAACCGTTTCTTCGGTGGTTGTAATTTCGTCCATATTATCCTTGCCACAGACCACAAATGCACGTTCCACACCCAATCGACTCATACACTGGGCTATTTTCTCGGTTAAGCTCACATCATATACACCTACCACCATTTTCTTTGCCCGTGAAGGATTTGCCAGCGGTCCTAAGATATTGAATACCGTTCGAATACCCATTTCATTTCGCGCCTGCCCCACGTACTTCATTGATTTGTTAAATAGCTGAGCAAACATAAAGCCGATACCATCTTTTTCCACACATTTTTCGACTTGAGCTGGTTCCGCCATAATGTTGACGCCTAACGCTTCCAGGACATCCCCTGCTCCGCTCTTTGAAGAAATCGAACGGTTGCCGTGCTTTGCCACCGCCAGGCCCGATGCTGCCACAACGATCGACGAGGTTGTGGAAATATTAAAGGTAAAAGTCTGGTCGCCGCCAGTTCCAACTAAATCTACATAATTGTCAACCTTTGGTGAAATGGTATCGGCTTTATCTCGTAGTACCGAAGCAAACCCAACCAGTTCATCTAAAGTCTCACCCTTGGCCCGCAATGCGGTCAACATTGCCCCTAGCTGTGCCTGTGTAGCTTCTCCGCTTAACATTATATTCATCACATTTCTTGCTTCTTCTTCGGTTAAATTCTTACCCTCTGCTACTTTTGCAATTGCTTCCTTCATGATTATCTCTCCCTCAACTTTTTATTTGGTTTCATTCAATTCCTGTTTAAAGGTGGTTACATATTCTTTTACTGCATCCGGATTATAATTATTCTCTTTCATTAAGTTAATAAAGTGGGAGCCCACAATCGCACCATCAATAATTTCTTTCATTGGTGCGACATCTTTTGCGGTCCGAATGCCGAAGCCCATCATGACTGGCACTGGGGAATGCTTTTTCACTTCCGTCAGATACTGAACCACTTCTTTATGAAACGTTGCTTCCTGACCGGTTACGCCCATTGAGGAAACACAGTAAACAAATCCTCTGGCCGTTTCTAATATCATTGGAATCCGTTCCTTTGAAACTGGTGATACTAGCTGAATCAAAATCACATCTGTTCCTTCTAACGCTTTTTGCAGCTCGCCTTGTTCTTCGTATGGTAAGTCGGGAATAATCAGTCCGTCGACCCCAACCGCCTGACATTTTCTGGCAAATTCAGCAACCCCATAATAAAGAACCGTATTGTAATACATCATAAAAACAATCGGTACCTGAGTTCCTGCTAAGCGCAGCTCCTGCACTGCTTTGAATACCTTGGTTAGGTTAACACCGTTACAGATGGCCTGATAAGATGCTGCCTGTATAACAGGTCCATCGGCAACGGGATCGGAGAATGGAATTCCCAGCTCAATAATATCGGTTCCCGCTTCCTCCTGCGCCTTAATAATTATCTTCATTCCTTCCATATCAGGAAGTCCGGCGGTCATATATGTGATAAATGCTTTTTTCTGCTCTGTTTTCAATTGCTGTAATCTTGCTTCGATTCGATTCATGTTTCCCCTCCTAATTTAAATAGCCTTTGCCAGCCAGATAGTCGGCAATCGTCTGAACGTCTTTGTCGCCGCGTCCTGACAAGCACACTACCATTACTTGCTCTTTGGTCATTGTACTGGCATGTTTCATTGCATAAGCAATCGCATGGGCACTTTCAATCGCCGGTATGATGCCTTCAATTTTACTTAATTCCATTAATGCATCCATTGCCTCGATATCGGTAACTGCGACATACTCTGCCCGGTTACTATCACGCAGATATGCATGCTCGGGACCGACCCCCGGATAATCCAGACCAGCCGAAATTGAGTGCGCCAATTGTACATTACCGTCCTCATCCTGCAATAGATAGGAACGCATTCCGTGTAATACTCCCGGTTTACCAAGTACCATTGCACTGGCATGTTTATCAGTATCAACACCAAGTCCGGCCGCTTCAACACCAATTAACTTTACTTCTGAATCGTCAAGAAATTCAGCAAACATTCCAATTGAATTCGAACCTCCGCCAACACATGCCATCACTACATCCGGCAAGCGCCCTTCAACTTCTAGTATCTGTCGTCTGGCTTCGCGGCTGATAATACTTTGAAACTCCTTGACCATCTTCGGATATGGATATGGTCCAACCGCTGAACCAATAATGTAAAATGTGTCCTCGGCTGTTTTTGCCCAGGTCCGAATGGCCTCGTTGGTTGCATCCTTTAAGGTGTTACTGCCAGAAGTGACTTTCTTAACCTTGGCACCAAGCAGCTCCATTCGCATTACATTTAGCGCCTGTCTTTCCATATCCTCAGCCCCCATATAAACTGTGCATTCCATATCAAAAAGGGCTGCTCCGGTGGCAGTTGCGACGCCATGCTGTCCGGCTCCGGTTTCGGCAATGATTTTTGTTTTGCCCATCCGTTTTGCTAATAAAATCTGGCCAATCACGTTGTTAATTTTATGGGCTCCAGTGTGGTTTAAATCTTCACGTTTTAAATAGATTTTGGTACCATACTTTGCACTCATACGCTCGGCATAGTAAAGCGGCGTTTCACGGCCGACATATTGCCGCAGGTAATACTGGTATTCTTCGATAAATTTCGGGTCAGCGATTGCCGCCTCGAAGGCCTGCTCTAACTCCCCTAATGTATTCATCAATGACTCTGCCACATACTGGCCGCCAAATTGACCGTAATATTTGTTACTTTGATTCTTCTCCATGTTCCTTCACCTTTCTTACAAATGCTTTTATTTTATCTGGGGATTTTCCGCTCGCGCCTTCCACGCCGGAGCTGACATCCACAATATCAGGACTAAAAATAGTAATTCCCCTCGTCACATTTTCCGTTGTTAAGCCTCCCGCCAGAATAAATTGCTTTCCAAAACGAAGAATACTTGCCTTCATTTCTGCTGATTTTTTTTCCCAATCAAAGGTCTTGCCGCCACCATACTCATTTCCATCCACTACATAGCCGGTGATTTTATCGCTGCCCGGTTGTCTGTTTATCGCTGCTAATACTTGACCTGCCTGTACTGCATCACTAATATTAACGGCCCGCCAGATGGGTATTGATAGCTGAGCGAAAAAATTCGGCACATCCTCTCCATAATCGCCATGTATCTGTAAAATATCAAATCCAGCCGCCACAATCTGGGCAATTTGACTTGCATCCGGAGTAACAGTTACCGCCACGCTTTTTATCCCTGGCAATAATTGCTGCCTGAGCGCTTTGGCACGTTCCATGCTGATATTTCGTTTGCTTTTTTCGTAGAATACAAATCCGGCATAATCGACTTGCATTTCATTTAATGTGGCAATTTCATGTTCCATCGTGATTCCGCAGATTTTTATTTTTGTCATCGCTTCCACCTCTTTGCCAGCTACAAGGCTTTCCATCGTTTTGATAATGCCTGTGGATTTTCCGATTCCATAAAGGCTCTGCCAATTAGAAATGCATTTATCTGACAATCCTTCAAGAAACGAACGTCCTCGTCACTAACAATACCGCTTTCTGCAACAAACACCTTATCCGCTGAAACCATTTTGGATAACCGCTTTGAAGTCTCTAAATGGATGGAAAAGTCCTTTAAATTCCGGTTGTTTACACCGATAATCCGTGGATTAATGCGCAGTGTACGTTCCATTTCCAACTCGTCATGGGTTTCGATTAGGACATCTAACCCCAGTGCTCTGGCCAGTTGGTAATAGTCCCGCAGTTGGATATCGTCAAGGATTGCTGCAATTAGCAGAACGGCATCAGCATCAATCGCTTTTGCTTCGTAAAACTGATACTCATCAATCATAAAATCTTTACGCAGAATCGGCAGGTTCGACATGCTTCGAATCTGTTTTAAATAATCGATATTGCCCTTAAAATGGTCCTCTTCGGTCAGGCAGGAAATCGCATCCATCGAGGCATTGTATTCTGTCATTCGCTCGGTTAATGTAATCTGACTATTGATATCTCCCGTGCTCGGTGAAGCCTGCTTAAACTCTCCGATAATGGATAACCCCGGTTTTTTTAATGCTTCGTAAAAGCTTTGACGCTCCTTGCCGTCTTGCTGCTCTTGCTTCTTTCTCATTTCGGCAGCTTCACGCATCTGTGTTGGTGATATGTTATTTTTATGCTCAACGAGCCTGATTTTCTTATCTGCTACTATTTTATCTAAAATCATTATCTCTCACTTTCCGCCGCCTGTCTCTGAGGGGGACTTTCCTTTACTTTCCGTCGCCCGTCTCTAAGGTGGGCTTTTTAGATACTGCCGTTAATAAAATTTTCAATCATCCGTTTGCCATGCTCGGTATAAATAGATTCAGGATGAAATTGCAATCCAACAACGGGATATTTCTGGTGGCGCATCGCCATGATTTCCCCATCTTCTGTTTCGGCAATAACAGTAAGACTTGCTGGTAAATCATCTCGCTGAACCGCCAATGAATGATATCTGGCAATCTCAATTGGCGTATCAATGCCATCAAAAATACCGGTGCTACTGTGGTTAATCCGCGATTGCTTACCATGAAATAAGGCTTTGGCATATGACACCGTGCCGCCTAATGCTGCGCCGATGCACTGATGTCCCAGACAGATTCCTAACAATGGCTTCTGGTCATAAAACTCCTGCACCACTGCCATACAGATACCGGCTTCGGCAGGGCTTTTCGGTCCCGGGGATAGAACAATTTTATCGGGGTTCATTGCTTTTATTTCCTCAATCGTAATTTTGTCATTTCGAACCACCCTGATATCCTCGGTAAAAATCCCCATATATTGATATAAGTTATAGGTAAATGAATCATAGTTATCAATCAATAAAATCATAGCTGTTCTTCCTCCACTAATGTTTTAGCCAGTGCCATCACCTTGTTGCAGCATTCCTGATATTCACTTTCCGGCACAGAGTCAGCAACAATTCCTGCCCCTGCTTGTAAATATACATTTCGGCCCTTTTTTATCATCGTTCGTATCGTGATGCAAAAATCCATATCACCGCTAAAATCAATATATCCGGTCGCCCCGCCATATAAGCCACGGCGGCTGCTTTCTAATTCCTCGATAATTTCCATTGCGCGAATTTTCGGTGCGCCGCTCAGTGTTCCGGCTGGCAGGAAGGATGATACCAAATCGAGCGGATGAAACTCGCCTTTTTTTCTGCCCTCCACCTGTGATGTGATGTGCATCACATGGGAGTAATTTTGTACTTCCATAAACTGTGTTACCTTGACGGTGCCAAACTCAGCAATCCGGCCCATATCATTTCTGGCTAAATCGACGAGCATCACATGCTCTGCGCGTTCCTTTTCATCATGAAGCAGTTCTTCCTTCAATCTGGCATCTTCCGCTGCATCTATGCCCCGTTTTCTAGTTCCGGCGATTGGACAGGTAAAAACCCGATTGCCTTGCTGTTTTACAATCATCTCTGGCGAGCTGCCGATTACTTCAAAATCCCCGAAGTTAAAATAATACAGATATGGAGATGGATTTAATTGCCGCAGCTCTTTGTATAATGCAAATCCCGATTGACTTGTTTCGATTGTCCAGCGCTGTGACAACACCGTCTGAAAGATATGACCTTCGCGGATATAGGTTTTGATTTGCTCAACCTTGTCACTGTACTCTTGCAGCGTATCTGATTTTCGAATAATTTTTCCGTCCCGTATGAGTGGTGTATCGCTATCTGTTCGCTTCGCCCGCGCCTGCTCTAGCATTGTATTTATCTCGGTTAAGGCTTTGTTTCGACCATCTTCATTATCTTCACCTAACACAATTCCGGTCATTGTCTCAGCCACATGGTCAACCATGATAAATTTCGTCATCAGCATCAATTGGATGGTCTCTATGCCGATTTCGTCTGGATTGCAGTCCGGTAATTCCTCCACATAGCGGATAAAATCATAACCTAGATTTCCAACCAAGCCACCAGAAAAGTTCAGCTCGCTGTTGTCCTTTTTGATTTCAAATTCGCTGTAATATTCTTTTAAAAGTTCTAATGGATTGCCTTCGCGAATCTCTTCACTACCATCGATTCGCTTAATTACAAGTGCATTTCCTTTTGAGGTAATGACCTCTTCGGGATGTACGCCGAAGAAGGTATAGCGGTCATAATTCTTATCGTAGCTTTCTAGTAAAAATCCCGTTTCATTGCCGACTAGGTTCTCATACATTCCGGTTGCTGTCTCATTTACAATGCTCACTGTTTTCTTATACACTCTTCTAATTCGTTTCATCTGTTCTCCTCCTGATTTTATGAGATTTTCCTATTGAAATGTGCGCCGCCAGGTGCACATAAAAAACGTCCCTGAAACAGAAAAACTCTGCTTCAGGGACGATAAAAGTCGTGGTGCCACCCTTGTTCCTTAGGTGAATTGATGGTTTTTGATAATATAAAAGGCAGATACTCCCTCTAATCGGAAATATCTGCCACCAATTCAATCTAAGCTCTCTTGATACGGAATCATGGAAAGTCCCCCTCACTATATGTAGCGCACTTTGTACGCAGCGCACTTGTGCGCAGGCGGAAAATAATGATTCGATATCTGGCCCCTATAACGTGGGGATACGGCATCCGCTACTAATGTTCACTTTGCATCTAACAAATCCATTCCTATCAAACTATCTTACTGACTTCCACCACCGCCAGCTCTCTGTAAAGATTCATTTGGAGTACTACTTTTGCTCTTTGATTTTGTTTTTATTTAATTTAGTTACTAAGTTGAATTGAGTTTAGCACAGTGACGTGATGGTGTCAATACCCTTTTTGAATATTTTTTATTTGACTCATTTGCTACCTTGTCCATCCGATTAGTTCCATATTCGAATCACATTTTAATGTTTCCAATAAAACATTTTTGCTCACATCCAGTTTTTTTATTTTATTTTTAACACAATCTAATTTTTTCAGTTCAGTATTCCTGCTCACATCCAAATCACTTATTTTGTTATAACCACAAATCAAATTTACCAGTTTCTTATTTTTACTTACATCCAACTTGCTAAGGTTGTTGCCCTCACAGTTCAGGTATTTTAGCATCTTGTTTTTACTTAGATCAAGTTCATGAATGTTGCTTGAGTCGCAGTACAAATCTGTCAACTTTTTATTACTGCTTACATCTAGTTTATTGATTTTTGTATACCCACACGCCAGAAACTCCAGATTTCTATTTTTACTCACATCCAATTTGCTAATTTTATTAGCTGAGCAACTTAAACCTGTCAGCACGGTATTTTTGCTCACATCTAGCTTGCTGATTTTATTAACTGGACAATTCAATACTTTCAGCTTTTTGTTTTTACTCACATCCAGTGTGCTAATTTTGTTAAAAGAACAATTAATATATGTTAACTTGTTGTTTTTACTTACATCCAGATTACTAATCTTGTTTTCTTCGCAATCCAACCATTCCAGTTTGATATTTTTGCTTACATCTAATTTAATGATTTTGTTGTTCTGGCACTTCAGCTCTTTCAGATTAGTATTTTTCCCTAAATTTAGCTCGGTCAGCTTATTTTTTTCACAGTCTAGACGTTCTAACTTTGTATTCTTACTCAAATCTAATTTGCTGAGTCCGTTATACTTGCATTTTAATGATGTCAACTCGGTAAAATACTTGATTCCTTCCAGCGATTTGATATAATCATAATTTACATTCACCCTTTTAACTTTGGCAAGCTCGGTGCCCGAAAGTACCCCGTCATGATTGGAATCAAATTCCTCCTGAACATATTTCCTAAACGTAGTGTCTGGGAATTCTTTTTTATTGATGGGAACTGGAATAGATGCCGCATTCGTAATCATAGGGGCAACGAATAACAGTGAAAAGGATATGCAAAAAATAATAGTTGTTTTAATTTTCATCTTTAAATTTCTCCTTCCTTTAATTCAGACAATTTAATTGTAGTAGGGGAATATTTTTTAATAATATAAGCATTTCTTTTTACGTTAACACTTTTTATAATATCTTCTATAGATTCTTCGAATTTCTCTTTTTGTATCTTTTTAACTGCATTATCAGCGTATGCCTCTTGAACAATTTGTCGATTTTCGTCCTCTTGCCTGATGCCAATGGTGATATAATACTCGTCCTCGGTATAAAACGGAATGTCGATTTGAGCTTTCATCAGTGCGTTAACAAAATTCGGCACTTTAGAGGTGTATTCTGTGTTATCACTTGAAATAATAGATGTGGAAATCGGGTGATAAGTGGATGTGTCCTCACTCGTTTTTATTAAATAATTCTTATATATCTCATCGAGCGACTTTTCACTTTTTAGCTCTTTTATGTAATCTTCCACCAATGTTATAAGCGTGTCCGTTTCTTCCTCGGTGTATTTTTTGCCTTCAAGACTATATTTGTTGATGATAAAATACTTCGCGGATGCAATCTCAACGGATGACGATATTTCAGTCTCTTCAGTTGGTTTTTGGGTCAAGTACGCCTCAAACACCAAATCATTATATAAAAAGCTTTGATACGCTGCATTAAAAGCGTCTCTATCGCATTGATTGCCTTCAAAAACTTCCTTATTTATTTCCCACTGCTGTTCCAGATATGTATTCAACCGGTCCTGTTCAGATTGGTTGACCGTGACTCCTTGCTTGTCCCATTCGATTTTCATCACATAATCATATATAATTTGGCCCTCTACTTCCGCTTTGATCCAATCAGGAATAGGGGTGCCGTCAATTTCTTGTTCCATCAGATTCGCGGATGAATCCATAAATTTATCGCTGGCAAGGATGGTTTTTTGAATAAGGTAGGCATTATAAATTTCTGGAGAAATCAACGTGCCATCCAGCTGTAATACATAGCTTTCACCATTTTCTTCTTTTAAAATGAATATACTGCCTATCGCTGCGGCGGTAATGACAATGAGAATGATGGATGATATTATTCGTTTTTTTAGGATATTATTTCTCTTATTCGCATTATTAATTACTAGCGAGACAATCCAAATTATTGCACACCCGATTCCATAGCATATTATATCCATCCAGTCAAATACCCCACCCAAAATAGTACTTATTACACGATTATCTTCCATTCCTAATAGTCGTACAAGGTGAAAATACTGTGAGACTTCTACACAGACCGCAAACAGAAATACATATAACGGCAACAGCTTGAAACCTTCTGGCCGGATAGCTCCCACAAAAAAGTACACCACCATCACCACCAGAACATCCCCTAAATATGGACGAATAAAAGTGTCATGCACATATATGGCTATGTATACTTCTAAAAGAGTAAGTAGTACAAACGCGCTGAAGTATATGATACGTTTTAAATTTGTTTTCTTCTTCTCCATGTTTTCCTCCATTTACTGACTCTTTTCATCTGTATTTTTGAAACTGCTTTTACATCCCAGTTTAATTATAGATTTTACTTTACAACAAAATAGAGTTTATTCTTTTTTGCATATTTTTTCGCATATGAATCTTTCTTGCCGAAAATGGTTAGTTTATTGCAACCGTCAAATGCACCCTTGTCAATTTGGGTAACGCTATTTGGAATGATAACGTTGTAGAGCTTTGTGCAGTCTGAGAATGCGTTGTTACCAATTGATTTGACGCCATCTTTGATGACAACGCTTTTTAACCGTGTGCAACTCATAAATGTCCATTCAAATTTAATCACACTGCCTGGAATGGTAACCGAGGTTAGTTTATCACAATAACGGAACGCATACATATCGATATTTTTAACACTATTTGGAATGATATATTTGCCCGATTTCCCTCCTGGATACTGGATGAGTGTCGTCTTATTTTTGTTAAACAACACACCATCCCTACTTGAATACTTTTTATTGCCTGTGACTACAGAGATGCTGGTCAGCTTTTTGCAATCCGCAAATGAAAACTGTCCAATCTTAGTCACGCTAGCAGGTATTACATATTTACCCGATTTTTTGCTGGATATTGAATGAGAGTTGTTTTATTTTTATTAAACAAAACCCCATCCTTGCTTGAATACTTTTTATTGTAATCACCTACTGAGAAATTCGTCAATGATTCACACCAATAAAATGCCGAATCGTTAATAAAAGTTACGCTGTCTGGAATGGTTACTCGTTGTAGTTCATAGCAATGAGCGAACGAGAATACACCAATGGACGCCACTCCCTCCAAGAGTGTTATACTGTTTAACTGAAGCAATACATGAACGCCTCATCGCCAATAGAGGTGATACTATCAGGAATAATGACACTCTTCAGCTTTGTGTTTTGGAAGAATGCTCCCTTACCTATTTCAGCAACAGGTTTGCCGCCTAATGTATCTGGAATTATAACCTCGGAAGCTTTTCCTTTGTATTTGGTAATAGTTGCTTTTTCGAGAATTATTTCATACTCATAATCCTCATCCGTTGCTGCCTGAACCTCTGATGGCAACGCCCATTTCAGTCCCAAAAGCAGAGTCAAGAGCAGAGCCATTGCCCCCATTTTTTTAATTATCTGTTTAGTTTCCATGATACCAACCTCCCTAGTTTTTTAAATTCTTTTTTTACTCTGCAACAAAATAAATGTTATTCTCTGTCGCATATTTTTGTGCATATGAATCTTTCTTGCAGAAAATTGTTATTTGCATTTTTTACTATGCGTAGCCAGATTGGTCGACATCCCCTCGGACCACACAGTTGCCCTGCCACTTCCTTTCTTGTCGGCGTTTTCGTACCATTGGACAGGTTATAGGTTAATGTACCAACACACATAGTAGGTATGGAAATCCTCAACTTCACTATTATATACGAGAATGTTAAGTTCTACTAAACTTAAAAAACAAATTTTCTTTGCTACTCATATTTCATAATCCCATTCGCTTTACCAGTTAGAATTTTTTTAAAAATCAAAGCTATCCGAACACATAAAATCGCTTTCATTCCATTCTTTAGGTTCTTTTATTGAAGTCATTTCAAAGAAATAGTGAATTGCATCTTCTAGTGCTTTTTCTATTGAATCACCATGTCCAACTGTACAATAAAAACCACCTACATTATCTTTAACTAGCAAATTAGAATATGCATTGAAATCACCATTCTCATCCTCATACACTTTTATCTTGAATTTTCCATATGGACTATATAACTGTTCCCAAATTTCAAATTCTGCAACACATTTTTTAATTTTAACATTTTTAAACTTTATTTTTTTCCACTCATCCATAATCAGCGTGCCTTTCCATATGACAATATATTTCCAATTTTATATGGATTTCAGCGTCCTAATCAACTGCTCTAAAACAGTCTGATCTGACGAAAATTTGAACTTCATATAATGGTCATCATAAGTTCCACCAATTTGACCACTGATATGCAAATGACCATATTTGTCTAATTCAAATTTTAGAAACGAATCAGAATCATAGTCATCCATTTCACACTCACCTTTCAGAGTTTGATACATTATTGTTAAATTTTGTATGGTTGATTTGATTTTTTCAAGTGAAGCACAGAAATTATTTGCTCCCGAAAAATCACCTGACCTAACAAACACCCTGAATGTTGCATACCCCTCAACTACATACAATGTTTCAAATTGTAATGCTTGTTCCTTTAAGTTTATAATATCTTGTCTCATATCTTTCTTCCTTTTATTTAAATTTAAAATCCTTTTGCATTTTTCAATGGATTAGTCAACACCTCTTTCATCGCCAACTGCTCGTTAAGAGTAATGGGAATTATACGTCCTGTATTCCCTTTTCCTAGCGGAACTTTCTTATAGAGTTTTGCAAGAGCATCGTCAAGGAACTTACTAGCTCCACCCGCACCCCTAATGGCTGCTTTCATCTCACTTTTAATCGCTGCCTTTGATGTCCCTTTTTTTAACTTTCCAACGGCCTTCGTCTTATTCAGCACTTTATTCAGCTTGGATGCCTTGGACACCTTTACGATTTTGCTGACTGGGACGACAATCAGCACAATATCCACAGTCAAATAACCTACCACTTTTGCCTTGGTCTCTAGTTCCCCTTCACAAAATTTGTTATATTCTTCAACGACGTTTTCCTCAATGGCCAAGTAGATTTCCGCGCGTCCATCTCAAGATAGCAGATTTTGGAGCAATTTGCCGGTGTCCGTCAGTTTCTTTACCGGATGCAAGATAAGTAATTTTAGTCAAAGGTATAAGTGGTAATGCTTATGGGCCAAGGCTCATCATATGTATAACATTCCAATGTTTTGATTAATCCATCTCTGATAAACATTACAAACCCAGCACCTAATTTTAGGCCTTCTAGTTTTGCGTGAGTGTCACCCAATTCAAGATTTGGATTACCTGATAATCTCAAGCTTTTATCCATAATTTCAAAATTTGTAAAAAACCAAATTCTGAAAATTCCCTATCGATAATTTTCGTATATTTGTTCTGTCTTTTCAGCATATCCGATATGTTTGGATTCTCGGCAATAATGTACTGGGATAGGAATGTACTCGATTTTTTCATAAACTACTTTCCACTACCTTACATATTAATACATATACATATCAAATTGAATAGTTGCTCTAAGTGTTTCAACCACTTCTAAAAAATCTCTTTCGAAATATAATGCTGGAAGTTGCCCGTTCTCAATTTCT
>JAVBTX010000038.1:0-31924 GCA_031555935.1 Lachnospiraceae bacterium
GTTATACTTCATCCGAGTAACCAACAATATAGTTTTTTAAGAGGTAAGTTTATTACAATAGATAAGAAAGTTTATTTGATATTATTATCGGGTAGCAATTCTGATTTAACAGAAACTAAAATCGAAAAACACCTCATTGGGGCAGATATATAAAACTCTACTTTTACTACGGAAGGAGAGATTATAACATGTGTGGGGGAAATACCAAATCGTTGCCAAGCTGGAATGCAGTTATAAAGATGCTCAATAATAATGGCGGTTATTCTCCACTGCCAATTAATTAAAGGAGAGGAGTATATAATGATTTATTTAACTAATTTAGATGCCAATGTGAAATTGGGGTTCAATTTCATAAACAACTTACCAGATGATTTCGATATAGCAAATAGTAAGTTTGAAAAATGGGTGCCTTTTGTTTTGAATTTTTCTACCTCAGAAAGAACTATTGCAATTACTGAGGATATGCAAGCAAGTATGACAATCTATGAAGTTGAGAAAATTTATAATGAACTAAAAAATCTGCTTGAAAGTATAGGCGATAAAAAGGACAGTCGATTTACACACTACAGCAGTGAGAGTTTTTTTGAGATTTCTTTTGATTATCTTTATGCGGATGAATGCTTCAATGTAGAATTGTGGTTTATCGTTGCGGAATATCCAGAAGGTAAAATTGTTGGATATGATGTTGGGTTTAGGTTTGTTGTAGATATATCTGAAATGAAAAATTTTGTGGCAGAATTTTATAATAGGTTTAAAATAGTTTGTCCTCATTGTGTGCTTTAACTATTTACAATATGCCAGTGGTGAATATGGGATGGTCTCTATTCGATGCGTTTTTCAAAGGAGAAGGAAGTCAAATTAATATTGGTTTAGGGCAAGGGAGTGCTTTAGAAATCTTTAATTCAAATATTGGAAGTTTAGGATAGATTAGAAATGAAGGATATAAAAAGAGAATATTTTAAAAAACTAATTATGGATAAAATTTCTTAGTTTAATTGGAGTAAATTACATGACTATGTCAGAAGAAATTGAAGAATTGTTGGAGGTTTCTTTTGTCGAAAAATGTGGCGAAAAGACAGAAATAGCAATATATCTGGTTTTTAAATATGAAATGTTGCCGGAAGATTATATTGATATATTACATCGGTTATTATTATCCGATTGGCATGAACAGCATGAGAATATTGCAATGTTATTACAGGACGCAAAAAATGCCAGCAGTGTTGAATATCTATACCAAACAATAGGTTTGAATTTGGACTATTTGGAATTTGATGAAACCTATGCTCTTGAAGTAAAATGCCTATGGGCACTTGGAGATATTGGTAATGACGAAGCAAAAGAAAAATTGAGAAGCTTATTAGAAAATAACAATGAAATTATACGAGACAATGCAAGAATGCAACTTCAAAGAATAGAATCAAAGTAATCTCGAAAGGGATTGAAAACATTTATGGAGATAATGGAATGACTTTTGTTTATGTAAATTTCTAATGAATATGTTATATCGAATTGTAAGGAGAGAGAACAATGAAGATTGAATATAGCAGAGGACATGTTGATATAGAACGAAATGGAAGAAAGGCAAGATTTTTTGGTGACCTTGGTCTTGTCGGTTTTCGGGCATTTGCAAACACGATGAAGTGGATATCGCCAAAAAGTGATGAACAGATTTCACCGGAGGAACGCAATGAATGGATGAAAGCAGTTAATAACCATTTTGCAAATATTAAAGATCGTGTTTTCTTTGTAGACGATAAAGGGAATGAAATCAAGCTTGACTAGCTAGCGAACTTAGAAGACTGATATGTTTACATCGTATTATTTATAGAGGGGAGATACATATGGCAACAATTGCGTTATATGCTAATAAAATTAATCAGATGCCAGATTTGATAAAAGACATCAAACAATCTGTAACCGATTATAAATCCGAGCTAACTGCGCTTAAAACGAAGACTTTATCAATTAACAAAAGCGTATGTGATTTGGATGATATAATCAGCGCAATACAAACTTCCTCGCAGACACAGGAGAAGAAAGTCACAGCGCTTAATACATTTAATCAGAAAAATAAAGAATTTATAACAGACGTTGCTCACATCGACAGTGATGTGGCGGATGTTATCAAAAAACGCAAAGATGACTTTTATGATAAGTACTCTTATCTAAAAACGGAATGTGAGAAAAACTGGTTAGAATATGTCGGGGATTGGTTTACTGCGGCTGGCGAGTGGTGCAAAGAGCATTGGAAAGAAATTGTTATCACAATAGTTATTGTTATTGGGGCAATTCTCGCAATAGCGGCGGTGGTGCTTACAGGTGGAATGGCACTTGCTCCATTGCTGGCAGCAGGATTAACCGCTTTGGGGGTTTCTGCCGGAACGGCGTTGACGATTGCATCGGTAATCAGCTTGACAATTGCAGTGATAGCCGTGACATCTACTGCCATATCCTCAATAATGAATATTGCAGATACATGGTTTAATATTGACAACCCAACCTTCAAAGCCTGGAAAACTGCAATGAATTGGACGAGCATGATTTCAAACGGCCTTTATTCTATTGGCTCAATATATAATGGAATTAAGGGAATCTCTAATTCGAGTTTGCGTGATTATAGTAAAGCGTGGCGCAGTGAAGCAGGATTTAGAAATGCAATCGCTGGAGCTGACAATTTTAAATTTACGCTGAATCCGAATTCTTCAACATTCTGGACAGGAATGAAGGATAATGGAGGTGAACATGTAGTTAAAAATTACATTGAGAGGTACGGTGGCTCCTCTTTAGAAACAATTTTGAGCGAGCAGGGCTTTTTACGGCCGCTTACAAATGAAGCTTGGAGAGAAGCTTCTGCATCATTAGCGATGAGATCATTAGGGCAAGTAAAAACTTTAGTTGGCTCATCTCCATGGGCAGGAAGTGTATGGAATACTACTGAAAAAATATTATTAAATATTAATCCCAATGTTACAGGAATAAAAGAAATTTTTGGGGTTATATCACAGTTTACACCAAAGGTTTTTCAACCGGGACCAATACTGTCGGGCCTAGGTTCAATTGGTGAAAGTTTATTAAACTTATTTAACACATTTAAATGATAAATTCAAATATATAAAAAACGAGGGGAGAAACATATGGCAACAATTGCGTTATATGCTAATAAAATTAATCAGATGCCAGATTTGATAAAAGACATCAAACAATCTGTAACCGATTATAAATCCGAGCTAACTGCGCTTAAAACGAAGACTTTATCAATTAACAAAAGTCTAACTAAAAAGGAGATAGATTTATATGGAACAATACAGAGACTTTACATACTATTCTCACATGCATTATGAAAATGCACTAAATATAGGATGGGAAGAAAATGAAATAGTCAATGATGCCATAGAACTTGATTCAAGATTCCTTGAAAATCTGTGGCTTTATACGAAGCAAACTTTTAATAAAATTAGAGGTTTGCCATTAAAAGAGTTGACATTCAATAATGAAACAATCAAAGTTGGCATGGCAGAAATTAGGGTAATAACCAATAAAAATGGTAAAAGCATAAGATATGCAGCCTCAGACGCGGTGATGCTTGATATACTAAATCGAAATTATCATCCGACTGAAGATTTTATCTCTGCGGTAATAGAAGGTGCAAAGCCTGGGTGCGATGAATATGAATTGTTTGCAAGACGTTACTCGCCTCAATATCTGTGGGGAGAAGATGATGAGTACGTAGAATATGCAAATAAAATCTTACATTCAATTAAAAATAAGGATTTAAGAGATTTTATGGAAATATTGGATGCCAGAAAAGACTCTTTAGAAACAATAACATCTGATGGCTCCTTGCTTAACGCATCAATAATAGCTAATGCAACTGATATTTCTTTTGAATTATTAGAAAGAGGTTTTGATTTCAATAAACTTAATTCAATTGAATTGAACTATGCTATAAAGATGGGTAAAAATGAGATAGTAAAATTTTTATTATCTAAAGAAATTATATTTAATTTATCCGACCCCAAATTTAATCCGTATTTTACAGCAATTTTGTCTGACAATATTGAAGCGGTGAAATTGCTGCTTGACAAGAAAGTGGATAAAAATATAAAGTATTCAACCCCATTTATGTGGAATATGGACGCACTACAGTATGCACAAAAACACAAAAGGGACGAAATAGTAAATTTAATTTTATAATTACAGAATGTAAAGAAATTCTTATTTTTCATATCACAAGGTTACCATTTGTGCAGTTTGAGGATGCTATCCAAAATACTATGAATGATAGAATTGTTGTGCAAGAGATTACAGATTGCATTTTTGAAATAATGTTTGATGAAAATGTTTTACTGATAACCTATAACTCAGAATTGTATAGCCAGCTTGATTTTGTACCAAGAATTGAGGAAATAGTCAATAAAAACTTTGAGGTGCAATAATGATTAATGAATTAGAAAAAGTAGATTTTATGGATTTAGATGAAAATAACAAATCGAAATTAGTACTTTCAATTTCGGATCATTTGGATTGGCAATTGGAACGGGAGCATTTATACCTATTACAAGAAAAATTAAGCAACTATATAAATTACATTTTAAATGAAGAATATAAGAATATTTATGAAGAGGGAATCAGTAGCTTCAAAATAATTGTATTCGTGAAATACCAACCAAAGAAGAAGTTTGAAAAATTATTATTACAATTTAATAAAAAACTAAAAAAACAATTTTCAGAGGTTCCAATAGAAATTGAATTGAATACCAATTAATAGAAACTGAGGATGAGTAAACTTAAGTTAAATAACGAAAGGAGAAAACAATCATGGCAGACACAGCATTTGTATCAGCAGATATTGCAAAAATCGCCAACTTTGAGAAAAAGAGTCAGGAAGCGATTAAGGAATTTGATGCAATCAAAAAAAAATTCAATGAAATCAATGCAACTTTATTGAAAACCTGGAAAGGCGAGGGGTCCGGAGAGTACAAGAAGGAAACGGACCATATTCTTGAGCAAATCGGCGGCATAAAGGATGTATTAGATGGAATCAACAATGGGGTCGTTAAGGATGTAAAGGACAACTACATGAAATTAGATGAAGAACTTGGCACATTCAACCGAAACCCACAGTCAGCAGAGTAGGGGACGAGGCAGTAAGAGGTGAAAGGAGGTTAAGGTTATGAGTAAGCCATCAATAGGCGCTGCCGTCACTCCAGCGCTGAAAGACGAAATAAACCAGAAAAAGAAAATCAAAGAACTTACAGTACTTGAATATAATTCGAAAGAATCAATTTATAATTTGATTTTTTCTGATACAAAAGATGGGAGCTAGAAGGAAAAATGAGTAGTGAAATTATTGGTAATTCATACAAATATATCATTGACACATCATATGGTATAAATAAAGATGGCTTTATTGCCATTGGTACGGAGAGTATTGTTTATAAAGGCTTAAAGACAAAAAGTGGCGGCGGGCTGCAGTTTTCCTGCGTCTTAAAATTTAAGCCAAAGACAATTTTAATCGGTGAGAAGGTAGTTGATCGGCTAGAAATATTTAAAACGGAAGAGTGGAAGAATTTTGAAGAGTTGAGGGAGTGCCGCTCGATTGTCCGCATTGATGACGTGGTCGACGATTTGGGAGATTTTAGCTTACTCTGCAATAAAATTTCCGGTGGAGTAATCAATAGCACTTCGTATTTCTGCGTTATTGAGGAATTTATTGATGGCTGGTCACTTGAGGAGTTTTGCCGGGAAGAGTATTGGAAACTTAGGAGAATAGAACCTTTAGGGAATGGCTTAAACAATGTTATTAATTATCCGGATTTTGGTAACGACGAAAAAGAAGCCATTAATTTTAGCTACAACTATGACAATATTTTGAAGTATCAAAATCAGATTTTACTTTTTATGATAAACTTTTGCGAAATTATGGAGTTTGTTACAGAGCAGAAAAATATTTTGCATTTAGATATAAAGCCGGAAAATATAATGGTAACCAGATACGGGAAAGAGCTGGTTCTGATTGACTTTGGCCGTTCCCAAAAAGTTACAAAAGCGGACCGGTTTGCCAAAAACGATTCCGATGCGGTCGATTATAACGAGGATGAAACCTTGGAAAAGATGTATCAATACGGAACATTAGGCTATGCAGCACCAGAATGCTATGCCAAAGCTACCGATAATTCGGTATTTCCTTTTAACGAAAACATTGGACAAGGAAAGATGTCGATTGAAAGTGATATATTTTCTTTTGGTGCAACCTTTTGGGAGTGCTTAAATATTTTTGAGTTAGTTACCAAGAGTGAATTATTCTCAAATGATGCACATGATTTCTATCGAAATAATTTTTTGAGCAATGATGCTTATTGTAATCGGGATCTATCCTGTACATCAATATTCTATCATAAGAAGCTTGAAAATATTCTGAAGAAATGCACAAGAATACGGACGGAACATCATACCGATGTGGATGAAAAAGCATATTATCATTCCTATAAGGATTTAAGAAAAGATATAGAAAATGCGCAAGACTCCGCACCAACGATTGTAAAGGAAGAAAATATAAAAGTAAAAAATGCTTTTAGCCTGTGCGGCGGCATGCTTTCGCTGTTCACCGTTTTCCTCGGCATATATTTCATCTATCACATGATGGCATTTAATATTGCAGAAGGAAAATGGGATAATCTTACTTCAAGTTATAATGATACACAATTTTATCGATTAGAAGAGGTATCGGAAGACTTAATCACCACTGCTTCGACCAACAGAGTGGATGAAACTTACCAAAAAATTGCCAGCTTTACATATAAGGATGGTGATATATCTGAGTATGAGGCGACCATGCTCGTGGAACTATTAGACCAGATTAATAATAAGAACCTTCTGCCGGAACGAATTGACGAAATCATGCAGAAAGCGAATACAAGAAAGTTCAAGGAGATTTCAACTGAGATTGTCAAGCTTGATGCTGTCACGGAGAGTATCGGATATAATCTGGCAATTGCGATTTTTAATGTTGAAGTCAGTAAAACCGAGATTCTATCAGCTTATGAAACGCTAATAGAATACCAGAAGAATGCTGCATTTAGTAACGCTGTTATTAAGCTCAAAAATATCCTTGATAACGATGAAAATATTCAATTAATTGCAAGTGAGACTGGCTTAAGCAGACCAGAGATAAAAGAATTCTTTAAAAGTATTACTTCAGAGGAGAAGATGGAATGAAAAAAATATTTGAAAAATACTTAATTTTTAAATATATTGTTAGCTCGTATATAAAATGTTTGCTAGGTTCTTTGGCAATTTTTATGGCAATATTTGCAGTTCTTGCATTTTCCGGGTTGTATGCCCGAATTGAAAGTGCTCTGGATTTGAAATACAATTCACCATTTGTTTTAGTTCCTTTGTATGGATTTATAGGGTTGTCATTTTTATGTTTATTTATTGGATTGTTAATGTATTTTTACAAATACAAACGGTCCAAGACAAAAGGTACGTTTTATAAAACTTTTTCAAACATAATAAATGAGAGCAAACTAGTATAAATAGAAAGGTGTTTAAAAAATGAGTAAATTTTTCCCGACGAAATCCAAACAGTTTTTGGCTATTTTGCTAGCTATCATTTTGGTAGCTGGATTAATTCCAATATCATCACCGCTTCGTATCGTTTCAGCGTTCGCATCAGCATTCACAGTTGAAATAGACAATACGATTCGCGGTGAAATTGTTGCCACACTTACAAATGAAGCCGATTCGGATGATACATTACAAGTATCTGTAACGGATGGCAAGGCATTATTTAATGATTTTTATGATTCAGACAAATTATATCTACTCGAAATCAAAGGTATGATTGGTTACGAAGACTATTCTGAGTCTGGTATTACTGGTGAAACAGTGGAAGTCTCTTATGCCGTCGCTGATTTTGATGAATTAGATACGATCCAAGTCTCTGGGCAGATAACCGATGAAAATGGAACCTCATATACAGAAGGTGGAGAAATTTCGTATTCCGGTTACGATAGTGGTTCGGTTAATCTTGCGGTAGATGGTACATTTACGGCAACTATATATAAGAGCAAAGAGTATACGTTCACTTTTTCTCCGACAAATATCAAATACAAAAGCCCTGTTAATTTGGGGACAGTGAATAGCAATATTGACATTAGTGACTTAAATGCTCAGCTTGAAATTAAGACCTTTTCAATCGTGGCAAGTGCAGGTGCAGATGGTGCTGTGGCTGAGGAAAATTCACTATCATTAGATGATGTGGAATATGGCTCGGATCGAAGTATCAAAGCAACCGCAGATGAAAATTATCGAATTGCGGCATTTACTGTTGATGGAGCAGAGATTTCTGAGGCGGTGGGTAAACAGGAATACATATATCCACTCAATAATATTACGGCCGATGTTATCATTGATGTAACGTTCATTAGAAAGACATACGAGATTTCATTTTCGGTTGGTGAAAATGGCACGGTAAATTGGGACAATGTTGTATCTGACGAAGTTGGCAAAGTTATTGTTAACGAAGGCGATAAGCCTGGCTTTACTGTGGTAGCAGATAGCCATTACCATATCCAAAGTCTCAAAGTTGATGATGAAGAGCAAATCGAGGTTGGTGACACCACCAGAACCTTTTTTTACTACGAATTTGAAGAGGTTACCGTTGAACATAACGTGTCTATTTCGTTTACGATAGACTTATTTGATGTCAATATTACATCCATCGGAAATGGTACGATTATGGTTGGCGAAACGCCTGCCGGAACAAAGCAAACGGTTAGTTATGATGAGGAACTATCTTTTGTATTAACACCAGATGAAGGTTATGATGTCGAGGAGATTTTGTTAGATGGATCACCGATTGATAATTATAGTCTCATGGATTCGGAAGAGGAAATAATTTATACCTATATTCTTTCAGCAATCACAAATACTCATAGTATCCAAGTGACGTTTAGCTTAATCGAAGAAGTGGATGAGGAAGATTTAGATGGTTATAAGATTGACTCAGTCAATCTTATAAGTGATTATCCACGAACATCCTCTGACGGGACAAGAGTATATAATTTTTCAAATAATGGCGCTTCCATAACGTTTTCACCCAAATTGCCATATACCAAAATTCGTATCAATGGAAAAGGCGGCGGAAAAGATTTGGAGGAAATTACCAGTTCAGAATTGATTACGAAAATTCAATTGTACAGTAAACCTGGTTTGAAAAAGACTAGATGGGTGGAAGTTGATATGGAACCCATTCAAATAATTATTGATAAAACAGCGCCAGAAGTAGTCAAGATTACCGAGATGATGGAATGGACGAAAGAGGATGCAACCATTGAAGGAGAGGTAGATGATGAAGATACGACTGCAGCACCTTCATCCGGTCTGGCAAAGGTGGTTTATAGCAAAACAGAATTAAATAATGAACAGGCACTAGCAGAAACAACCAATATAGCTAATCTTGACGGTAAAAAGTATTCATTTACCATTAGTGATGAGCAAGACAATGAAACCTTTTATGTATATGCGATTGATAACGCTGACAATGTATCTGAAGCAAAAACTGTTAACGTAAAAATCGACAAGACACTGCCAGAAATCACTGGCTTTACATTCAAAGAACTAGCAGATGACTCACAAAAAATTAATTTCCTAGCTGATGCGACCTTTTATAACAAGGAAATTGAGGTGGAAGTAACCGCTCAGGACATTGGTATATCTTCCGGGCTTAATATAATTACTTTGTATAGTGACGGGAATTTGGTTGAAGAAAAAGCTGTTACGGGGTCATCAGCAACATTTACTCTTAGTCTTGCTGACTTTGCCAATAATATAATTTCTGCATCGGTAAAAGATAATGCCGGAAATGAGTCCGACGAGAAGAAGCCAACAGATGTATTCACCAACGCATCTAGTGATGTTGTTAGTCTTAATGACGAAGAACCAACCGTTTCAATTACTCCGACAAGTGAAGCAATTTATACGAGGGATAATGAAAAATGGTATAACGGTAACGTTGGATTTACAGTAGATGTTGGCACTGAGAGTGGCGGTATTTATTCGGTGGAGATAAAGGTTAATGGTAGAAGTATTGAAACCGATATGAATAAGAATGCAATCAACACGGAGTTTTTTAAATCTGAAACCTTGAATTCAAAGTTTGATATCAATACATCCCAGAATGCGGCGGACGGAAAAAATAAGATAAAGGTTACCGTTTATAATAAATATGGGAACAAGGCAACTGCTTGCGAAGCGGTATATATAGACACAACCAATCCTAAAATAGCCGACTTTAGTATAACTAAACAAAACGATGACGTTCTCAGCAAGATACTTAATTTTTTAACATTTGGGAATTTCTATAATAAAAAAGTGAAAATTACAGTAATTGCCGATGACCGCTATGGCGCCACATCGGGAGTTAGTACAATTACCCTATATGCGGATGGAGAGCCAATCGCTGGTTCACCCAAAGCGGTAACAGCTTTAAGTGACGGAACTTATAAAGCGGAGTTTGTTTTGCCGGAAAAGGTACTTCCTCAAGCAAAGATTTTAGATGTTGATTTATCGGTGGTTGCGACTGACAATGTCGGAAATATTACTGGAAAAAACAGTGCCAATCCGAAAGGTGTTCCGGTAACGCCGACAAATGTAAACGCCGACTTAAAAAGCGATAAAATGATGATAGAAACAGTCAATCCAGTGGTTGATATTTCATATGCGGAACCAGTCTTTACTGACAGTGACAAGCGAAAATGGTATTCTGGCAATGTTCAATTTACCGTCACAGCGACAGACGTGGATTCTGGCATTCGTTCCATCCAGATTAAGCTAAATAATGAGGAAATCCTAACGGATGCGAATGGTAAAGCAATCAATGCCCAATTTTATAAAACCGAAGTAAATAAGAAAACATTCAAGGTCAATACGCGTCAGGGAGTTTGTGCGGATGACGGTTCCTATTTAATCGAAGTCAACATTGTTGATAACGCTGGAAACAAGTATTCCGCAAGCGAAAAAGTATATAAGGATATTAGTAAGCCTTCCATTACAAGTTATCATTTTATCCCGGCAGATTCTGATGGCATCAGTAAGACATCTGAATTTATTGATTATTTGGAATATGGTTACTATTTTAAAAAAGAATTTACCGCTGTTATTAAGGTTTCTGATCCAGACCCATCGTCAGGTCTTAAGCGAGTGAAATATCGTTTGGTAACTTATCAGGATGGAAAGAAAACCGGTACGACAACTGGAACACAGAATATTGTGAATGACATGGCAGCAATTACAATTCCTCAGGGATTTAAAGGGCAGATATATGTGGAGGCATTTGACAATACTGGAAATAAATCAAGTAAAAAAACATCAAGGGCAATTGTGGTTGATCATACTAGTCCGGAAATTTCCATAACAAATAATGACTCCACAAGCAATCATGACGCGGATGGCAATAAGCTATATGTTTCTGATATGAGCTTCACAGTGGTTGTGTCTGATAACGGTTCGGGCATTCGTGAAATTGGATATTCCCTAAGTGCTGAAAAAGAACCATTTAAAAGAAAAAATATCTTGCTTAATAATACTGGCTACAGTGTTGGCGACATCCTGGAGGATGGATGGGTAGTTTTAGAAATGGACTCGAATCTTGTTACCAAAGTGACAAAGACATTTTTATTCAATTCTGATGATAATGATATTGTCTTGATGTTCGATGCAACCGACCGCTCTGGTAACAAGCTGGAAAACATTCAGAGTGAGAAGGTTACGATTGATAAGACTTCGCCAATCATTAATGTTGTATTTCGCAGTGATGAAAGCAAAAATGACTATTATTACAACTCAAATCGAATTGCAGATATAACCGTAATTGATAGAAACTTTGACCCGGACTTGATAATCGCCACGATAGAAAATGATTTTGGCCAAGTACCAACTGTCACATTTACAGAAGTATCAAAGACGGAGCATGTCGCGGTGATTGATTTTGATGAGGGTGATTATACCTTCGATGTGACTGGCACGGATTTAGGAAATCATGTGGCAACGGTCAATTACAGCGGCGGCAATGAAACGCTGTTCTATGTAGATAAAACTAGTCCTATCGTAGAAGATAATTTCGCTACATTTAGCATGAATGAGACAGAGGATAGTTTTAATACGGAAAAAATCGTCACGATAAAGGTAACGGAACATAACTTCGCTCCTGAATTGATGAATCTGACAATCAAAATGAAGGAAGCGGGTCAGAGTCATACTGGTGATGGTCTTGTAGATGTAACCGCAGAATTTAGCGTAGAACAATGGGAATCAGATGGAGATATTCATACAATATCATTTACATTATATCGAGATGCCGTTTATCAAATTGAAATGACACCGTTAGATTTAGGTGAGAATAGTTCTGAATATCGAAGTACAGCAGTATTTGAAATTGATCAAACCGTGCCGGTTGTTACGGCTAAAAACGGTAGTTCAGTTTATGATGGCGATATAGAATTTGTAGATGTCTATACATATGCAAGAAAAGATGAACCTGCGCCAACGATTGAATTCGATGATTTAAATATTGACCATATTAATTATGCTTTGACTGTTTACACCCCAGATAATACCAGCCCAGAGGCATTATCCGCTATTAAACCGGTTCAGGTATATCTTGAGGAAGACACTGATAAATCGGGCAAAATCATGGGAAATATATTCACGATGCCGGATTTGGTAAAAGATGGTGTCTATGCATTAGAGTTAATTGCTGTCGATGTGGCAGGAAATGAAAGTCTTTTGAACTTAAATACATATGCCAGAATGATTGAACAAGATATCTTGGCATATATCTTGGGAAGCAATTTGACAGAAAAAACAGGAGTATATTCTTTCCAATACGAAAACGGAGATGCAATTAGCAAAAGACCTGATAACTTCAGCGATATAAAGATATCTGTACTTTCGAAGAAGGACACAGATATCGATATTGTGTTACGAGACAATAATGCGGATGAAATAAACACAAATGCACAAGCAACAACTGACGATAGTATTTATGGAGTGGGAATTTACAACTACACGGTTGGAGCTAATTTTTTCAAAGAGAATTTCCAGGATGATATCGATGTTGAGCTGCATCTAACAGTGAAAAATAATGGAGATAAGATTGATTTAGGTAAACTACATATTGATAATATTGCGCCAACTTGCGAGATACCGGATGAATTCAAATCGTGGTGTTGGTACTATGGTGAGGATGATCGTACAATTACCGTTTCTAATATTAGCGAGTTAATTGATGAAAATCAGTGCCGTGTATATGACAATGGCAAGGAAGTTGGATTTGAATATTCAATCGCAGATAACAACTTAGAGTTTACACTTGAGAAAGGTTGGCATAACGTCGGAATTGTACTTGATGATATGGCTGGAAACGCAAATAATATCGCAGAAAAAGCAAATATTCATATTGGATTTTTCTGGCTACGGGTTATTATTGTGTTATCAGTAACATTAATCATTGGGCTGACCGTCACTGTTATCTATAATGTAAGAAAAAAACGTAAATTAGAAAAGGATTAAATAAACAGAAAGAGATATGCTCCTATCTAGGTAGACAAGTAAAATAATTGCCAATTTGGCATAGCCCAGACTTCCGTGCAAAAATTTTATTTTATGAGTCTACCTGATGGGGAGCAGTTCATTTCGTGCGACAGCCCCATTTTATGTGCGCCTGGCAGCGCATTTTCATCGGTAACGCACCACCTCAAAGCGTGATAACGAAATCGGTTCGTCATCCCCAATGCCGCCCTTTTGTCTGGCAATTCTGATTTGTTCCTCTACCGTATCAACGCCCGCAAGGTCCGGTAGTAGAAGTCCTCTTTTATGACCAGCGGTCACAATCACACCATATCTTTTTACATCAAGTTCATCAGCACTGCCAATTGATTCGGGAGTAGTCAACACATCAACACTGTATTCAAGCAATGGCAGTTCTTCGGCCGTAACTGCATCAAAACGATAATCATTCGTTGCGGCACTAATCGCATTTTGTAAAATCTCTTCAGCAATACAAGCTGTCGTCGGCAAGATGGTTCCAATGCAACCCCTTAAACTGCCGTTTTTCTTAAGGGATACAAACACACCAGCTTGTTCGGTATAAAAATGTTCTGGTAAATCTTTCGGCAGCATTGGTTCCTCTGCGGTCTTAATATAGTTTTCAATTGTTCGTCTGGCCAATCGCACATGGGGACTTTCCTGAGCTAGTCGAAGCCTTCGGCATTCCTCGTCCCACTCCAGATATTGTTCCAGAAAATTCCGGTCCGGGTTATCTGCAAGCGGCAAAAATGAAGCCACACTATAACCGACACCGAACGGACCTTCATAAGATAACAGGCGCGAAACGACCTCTTTTTGGTTCAAAGCACCAGCCATAATCTGAAAAGATTTCAAGCCACATTCGGCGGCCTTTTCGAGAAAATCGGCAGGGAACTGTAACAGCTTTAGAAAATTACCAGTTGCCAAGGCTTCCGTAAGCTGTTGGTCAAATTCGACGCCCTCTGGGGTAAAACCGTAAGGTCCTTCGGCTTGTAATTTATGAGATAAATCACCACTGGCAATCAAAACGACATTGCGGTTTAACTGTTCAATTGTTTTAGCTATACACATTCCAAATCGATAGTGCTGCGAAGGTGATAATCCGGACAGTCCGATTCGAACCAACTGGTATTTTTGATAAAATTGATTGACAAAATAAAGTGGAATCATTGTGCCATGATCAAGGGCTGGATTTCGTTCACCGAGGAATCCGGCGGGAATCCCCTGGCTGCTTGCCCGCTGTTCAATCGCACTAGCAAGTTCTTTGTCATAGTTAGCAGTAATTTTTACTTGTGGTGCGGCATAATTGCTAAAATTTCCCTCGGCATCAGTACCTGGTGAGATATGGAAATAATCGAGATACATGGTCGTATGAGGTGAGAGCAGGATAATCGTATCCGGCTGTAAGCGAGCAATTTCGGCTGCGCATTCCAAATAGGCATCCACCGTATTTTGAATAATGGTTTCCTGACCCTTGCCGATTTCTGGCAGAATCAGAGGGGGATGTGGTAAGACAAAAGCTCCTGTAATTGACATAGATTACCTCCCGAAATATGATAATCTTAGTATAGCAGATTAATAGCATATTTATTGCCACAATTTAACGCCGAATGTAATTAGTATTAGATAATTAAAGAAATTGCAGGGTTCCGGCAAGGGAATCTGCAATTTTTTTGTCGTAAAACATAAAACATATACAAAATAAACAATAAAAAAAGCACACCTTTGTATAAAAAGTACACTTTTAAAGAGTAGAGAAAGTATAGTATGGTAATTATGGTAGAAAATACCAAAAAAACAGAAGGGAGTGCACATGAATATGTGGAAGAAAAACCAAAGGAACAAAAGAAGAAGAGGTAACCAAATAATCAGTTTACTGCTGGCAATCGCGATGATTGCAGCAGGACTTGCCATACCAGCGGGAGGAATGGGTTATGTGCAAGCAGCATCCGGAGTAGGAATATCATCAATGAGCTATTTTTCAACCAACGATGGACCAATCATTAATGGTTCAGGGGTAAGTAATGCAAGCTATGGATTTGTTATGCCGGTTTTCAATGGCGGTAACAATACATGGTCAGAGGTACAAAGTGATTTAAGTCTTAGTATTAAGGTCGACGGTGTTTGGAAGGATATCAATACGTTGAGTAAGTATTCCTACAATAGCAACTGGGGCTATTGGAGTGATGGCGGATTTAACGGCTATTGGTTTACCGTTTCCGAAACGACACAGCTTCGGCTGGCCTCCAAAGCGAATCCAAGTGTTACTTTGGATTATACGTTTAATTTTACGAAGCTGTCCAAGCTGGCAATCACTTCAATGACAGCAACCCAGGGACCGATGATCAACGCTGGAATTACTGGCGGTGCAGGATTCACCTATCCAACCTTTAATGGCGATGCATCCATAACATATGAGCAGGTAGCGGAGGATTTAAAAGCATATGTTTGGTCAGCAGAGACGAATAGCTGGATTGATCTTGATAACAATGCAGCCAGCGGCTGGGTTTATGATCAGAACTTTGGTCAGTTCTGGGATGGTGGTGGCGGCTACTGGTTTACGGTGGACAAGACGACCATTGTCAGAGTAGCATCAAAATCTTCACCAAATGTATATGTCGATTATACAATTATTTACAATGAGCCAGTCAGAACGCAGTACAAGCTTTCCGCAGAGACTACGAGCTATACAGCGGGCCAAACGGGTGCGATTGGATTACCATTGCCAATGATTGATGGCGATTATCCAAGACAGTCCGAGCTGGGAAATTTTGTCTATGAAGTCAAGGTAGACGGAAACTGGGTTGCAATTGACGACTATGCAGGAAGCGGATTCAGTTATCAGGGAAATGGCTATGATGATTTTTCCGATGACAATCAGTGGGGCTACTGGGTAGACAATATTTATGGTCTTTGGTTCCAACCGATTCAGGAGAATATGGAATTCCGGATTGGTTATCCAACAAATGGTGTGAAGGGTGGAACAATCGGTAACAACTATGTGACTTATACCTTTATTGGCAATCCGGCAGCACCTCGTCCAAAACCACCATCAACTTACGATATTGAACTGGGAACGCCGACAGATGCCAATGTTGAAGGCTGGAACTTAATCTGGAATGACGAGTTTAATGGAACGACACTCGATAGCACCAAATGGAGCTACGACCCAGGATATTTTATTAACGATGACCCAACCACATGGGGCTGGGGCAACGCTGAGCTGGAATATTACACAGAGAGCACAAAAAATATTTTTGTTACCGATGGATGTCTGAATCTAAAGGCATATTATGAGCCAGCTACATTTGAGCAGGACCCAAATAGGGTAGCTCCATATTCGTCTGGTAAAGTAGTATCAAGAGACAATTTTACATTCAAATACGGCAGAATCGATTTCTGCGCAAAGCTTCCATCAGGAGATGGCTTGTGGCCAGCATTATGGCTGTTGCCAAATGATGATACTTACGGCACATGGGCAGCCTCTGGAGAAATTGACGTTATGGAAGCCAGAGGACGTCTGCCAGGTTCGACAAGTGGAACAATACATTATGGCGGTGTATGGCCAGATAATAAATATGTTGGAAAAGACAATGCTTTTAAAAATGGTGAACGATTTGATACCGACTTCCATGTGTACAGTGTGGTTTGGGAAGAGGGCATTATTAAATGGTATGTCGATGGCAAATGCTTCTATCTAACGACAAGCGAGAAATGGTTCTCAACCGGTTCAGATGGCAACGTAAATGCACCTTTTGACCAGGAATTTTTCATTATTATGAACCTTGCGCTGGGCGGCTGGTTTGATAACGGTGTTGCAGTGGATGAAAGTGTACTGCCAGCAACCATGCAGGTTGAGTATGTTCGTGTTTATCAGGAAGAGGGCAGCACCAACGGCACTTATACCGATAACACCAGCGGTATTGTTGATCCGTTGGAAAATCCAGGCGAAGAGACTGGCGATGTCATTGATTTAGCAGCTGGAAAAAGTGTAACGGCTTCCGGTTCCGAAAATGAAGTATTTGGACCAGAGAACCTAACCGATAATAATAGTGGTACCCGTTGGTCTTCTAATTTTGCTGACGATGCGTGGTTTGTAATGGATTTGGGAAGCAACTGTAAAATCAGTCAGGTACTTTTGAACTGGGAGGCTTCCTATGGTAAGAAATACGAAATCTATGTATCGCAAAATGGTACCGATTATACCAAAGTGTATACCCAAAATGATGGACAAGGTGGTCAGGAAACCATTCATTTGACACCGGTAAATGCACGATTTGTCAAGCTCCAAGGAGTGGAACGAGCATTGCCTTACGGTTATTCCTTGTGGGATGTTGCAGTGATGGGAAAAACGATGTAACAGAACAAATAAAATGTAGCAGTTAATAATATATACCATATCGGCGGGTTGCGAGGCAGCCCGCCTTTTATTGTATTGCCAGTCACGTCAAAAAAATGTCCAGTTGCGCAATATAACTTAAGTCATTTCTTTCATTTACCGATATTAACACTATAACAGCAACAAGAAAAAAGAGGGTAAGCTTGTGATAGGCATGAGTATAAAAATTGCAATCTGTGATGATGAGCCAGAAGAGAGACATTTGTTATCACAATTTATTCATAAACAAAATATCAATTGTAATATCACCGAGTATGCTTCTCCAAACGAATTTCTGATGGGTCAGAAAGCATATGATTTAATATTTTTAGATATTGGAATGACATATGCTGATACGGAATTGGATGGATTGGCACTGGCACGAAAAATCCGCCAGGAGTTTGATATACAGCCAATGATTATTTTTGTGACCGGCTTTGAAGAATATGTCTATGATGCTTTTGACGTAGAAGCATTTCAATATCTGCTTAAGCCGGTAAATGAAGAACGGTTTGCTGAAGTCTTTAAACGTGCTGTGCAGCAGATAAAGAAGCTCCAAGCGGAGCCAAAGCAACAGGTTATCATCGCCCCTTATGCGGGAAATAAAAAGATGATACCGATTGCATCAATTCATTATATCGAAAGCTATAATCATAAAATTATATTGCACATGGAGCATGAAGAAATAGAGTATTACGCGAAGATAAGCGACCTCGAACAAGAGCTGGCAGGGCAGTTTTACCGTTGCCATAAGAGTTACCTCGTCAATCTGGCTTATGTCGATGAATATAGCAAGAGTGAAGTGACCTTAATAAATAAAATAAAACTGCTAATTTCAAAATATAAATATGCAGAGTTTGTAAAAGCATATTTAAGTTTTATGCAGAAAGAGGATTGATGTGAGCGAAACAACATTTTACATAATCGAAAATGCCGTCACGGTGATTGAGATTTTGCTATTTGCCTTCTGTCTGGTCTGGTTTATTGGCAAGACATACGGGAATCAGCGAAAAATCGTGAGTGCCAGTATTTTTCTAATCTATGCCGGATTTTATTTACTGCGCCAAACCGTATGGGATATTCCTGGCTGGACTATTTTTTTTGTTGCATTTGTCATGCTGATGATTTTCCGATTGAGGTTCTTTGCATTTCTGATTATCACTTGGTATTGTGTTATAAATATATGCTTTTTGTTAGCAAACAGTGTTTATACGATTTTAGCGGACCGGGTTCTGGCAGGAGTGATGACCCGGAACGCTATTCATCAGCGGGTCATGCTGGTCTATCTGGTTGGTATGTTACTGCGGATTGTGCTGCTCTATGTAATGTCGTTCCTGTTAATACTCAGAATCAATCACCATATGAAAAACATTCAGAGAAAAGAAGTTGTGTATCTGCTTCTGACACCGACGGCGGGTGTACTGTTTGGAAATATAATCAAAAAAACGCTATTGGTGATTAAGGATGAGTCCTACTTTAGCTTGTATGAGCAGTTTCCGATGTTTTTATGGATTATCCCAGCAGTGGCAATCCTAATCTATCTGGCAATTCTCTTTTCGTTATCAGCCTATAGCGATATGATGGATTTGCAGGAACAAAAGAAAAAGAATTTTGTTGAAGAACAGCAGCTTCAGGCGTTGAGATATCGAATGGAAGAGGTCGAGCAATTCTATGATACCGCCAGAAAGATGAAGCATGAGATACGCAATCATGTAACGACCATGAAGGGGCTGATTGTGAGGGGAGCGTATGATGAGGCAGATGGCTATATCGAACAAATCGAGTCAGGACTAGAGCCATTTGATTTTGATATTCGAACTGGCAACGCGGTTACCGATGTAATCATAAATGATGCTCAAAAAAAGGCGGATAAGTTGAACATAGACTTTCGGGTTGGATTCAATTTTGAAGACACAATGGGAATCGAAGCCTTTGATATGGGCATTGTGCTCAGAAATCTTTTGGAAAATGCCATTGAAGCATGTGAAAAGCAGCACAGTGAGGATAGATGGATTCAGGTTACTGGTAAAAAGAAACGAAAATTCTTTTTGCTTGAGGTCAAGAACAGTCTGGAAGGAACCATTAAGTTTAACAAAAAAACTGGTCTGCCGCATTCAACGAAGCCGGGGGCCGGCTCAATTCACGGAATCGGTTTAGAAAATGTATCAACAGTAGCAGATAAATATTTAGGAAGCATTCGTTTTACGGCAGCAGATAGTCAGTTTTTGGCAATTGTCATGCTGCAAGGAAACGAAAAAAATGGAGGTTATTTATGAGAATAACGACACAGATGTTAAATCAATCAGCAAAGAAAGCGGGAATAGCGTTACCTGGCAACTCATTACTGGATTATCTCAATAAGGATAATTCCGATGGTTCATTACTAAGCGCGCTAAACAAAGGAAGCGGAACGAATCAGGCGCAAAAAAGTTCCTTTGAAAAGCTGGCGAAAACGTCAGATGAACTAAAGCAGTCAAAAAATAATCTGGCGGCGGCGATCAAAAGTGGTGATAGCAAAGAGATTTACAGTGAAGCAAAAAGCTTTGCCGACAATTATAATGAAACATTGAAATTATTATCAAAGAATTCATCCGGTTTAAATAGTTTCTATAAACAGATGATGAAGGAAGCGACGCTTGAAAGCAGCGATGCGTTAAAAAGTATTGGTTTTTCGGTTGCTCAAGATGGCAGTATCAGCATCAATGAAAATGCGCTGAAAGCGGCAGATTCAGCAACGCTTGAGAAGGCTTTGGGAGCATCCTCAAATTTTATGCAAAAAGTAGGGTATATATCAGGGAAAGTATCAAACAATGCTGAGGCAACCGTTGATAGTTTGGGCAGTCAGTACAGTGAAAATGGAAATGCCTATTCCGCGTACAATAGTAACAAATATGATTTTTGGGGTTAATCAATGGTGTGGAGGTAGATGAGATGTCAATACAAGTAGAAAACAACGATACTTATTCCCTATATAATGAACGTATCGATAGCAATCATAATGTCAAAGAAGCGGCAGAAGATACCGCGAAAGCCCAAGACCAGACGGAGAACAATTCGGCGATTGACATTGATTATGAGGATTACCAGGATGTTGTGTATGGACGGGAGGGTATCGCGGATATTGGTGAAAAAGAACGAACGATTCTCGGAGATTTCATCAATAACGGGGTGGACAATTGTTGTAAAATGGAGTGTTACGACCCATCCAAGGAGAAGAGTCTGACACATGAAATATACTGTATTAGTATTTATGACGGAAAAGTCCATGTTACCGGTGGGGCAGGATATCAGGATAAAGCCGCCGCTTATGAAAAATTGCTGAATGCATCCTTTGGATATGCTTACAAATGGTCCTTTGGAGGACGGATGATAAATGAAGAACAGGCATTAAATAAGTTAGATGATATTTTGCAATATTACATGAAATATGATCAACAGATATACCAGCAGGATAAAAATGATTCTATTGCAAATCATGTCGGTGATGCATTTGATGAATGGTATCAGAGCAATAAACCGGAACGGACACGGTTTGTTGGTATGGCGTAATGTTCTGATGAATGGGGCTGACAGCGCTTAGGCTATCAGCTCCATTTATTATTTAATCAATTGGTCACGCCATCAAATTAGTCCCGACAATTATCCTGTTCCTCCTCATCCTCACAGCATGGGGGTGGTGGACAGCAAGGCTGGCATGGGTCATCCGGGCAAGGCGTAGGTGGGCAAGGAGGAGTAGGTGGCGGACACGGTGGCGTCGGTGGTACTGGTGACACCGGCTGCTTAATCCATCCAAAGGCATCGTATAGCCCTTTGGCGTAGATGGAATGAATAAATATTTCATATAATTCTGGCATAACAGCTTTGATATATTCGAGTTTATCAAGTGTATCGGGATATTTTTTGGTGGCCTGGCGATAGATGCGACAATTATTTTTATTGACACTTTGAACCAGCCCTTTTTGTAATTTGTTACTATGCTGCGTGGAGTGAGGCTTGGTATATTTAATTTCCACCATTGTGCCCATAATTCGAAATTCTCTTCTGCGATAGCCTAATTCGCGCAGGGAATGAACAAACGCATCTCTCATTTCTATATTAGGAAAATCAATCATAACAATCATGGTCAGGCTTTTTTGCGATGAAAATTTGCCGAGAATAAATCCGGTCAGCCACCAATGCACATTTCGCCGTTCCAGGATTGTTCGTCCGTGTCTTTTCAAAACAAAGGACATTGGCAGTCGTTCTTTTTCTGAAATAGGTTCATAAAAAGTACCGGTAAATTTTTCGTGTAAAATATCATCTTTGGCAGTATTATAGATTCCAATTTCCGCACCGGAGGTAATGCCATATTGGCCTTTCCATAGTTCAATTAACCAACGTTTTCCACCATAGGAAAAGGTGATTGGTTCACAATCCATAATCATGTTAAAAAACGGAGCCGCCTCATCATAGAGCCGACAGTAGCCCATCTCACGCTGCCAGCAGTTCATCAGGGAATAAAAGTAGTCACCGGAGGGGTCATAGGCAAAACCGGTAGGCTCTAAATCACGATTTATTTGTTGCAATTGTGCTTTCTTATCGTTGCTTGGTTTAAATCTTTTTACTTTTATAATAAATATTGCGATGGAAATTGCTACAATGAAAACAGCTAATACCGCAATAAAAATAGTTACATTCATATTGGTTCTCACTCTCGATATGTTTTATATTATCCTATTCAATAAGGGGAAAGTTGTTTCAAAAAGATTTAGAGAAATAGTGCATAAATAGCGTGGTTATTACTTGAAGCATTTGACATAGTGTAATATACTTAGAAACAAGATAACGAATCAATCGAAAAGAGGATGGGTATGATTTATTTGATAATTCCAGCGGGAATATTTCTGTTGGATTACATGGTAAAAAGAAGAGTAGATAAAACCAAAGAACTTGGCGAGAGCGAAGAAATCTGTGATGGGAAAATCATCTTGCAGAAGTATTATAATGAAGGGGCAACGCTTAATTTAATGGCGAAAAAGCCGAAGCTTGTAACAACGATACATGCTGTGATTCTAGGTGTATTAGCTGTTGGCTATGCATTGATATTACGCTTAAAAGCAGAAGGCGGATTGAAAGTCGGTCTCGGAATGATGCTCGGTGGCGGACTAAGCAATCTGTATGACCGGATAACGAAAAAGCATGTTGTGGACTACTTTAGTTTTAACGTCAAATGGAAAAAACTAAAAAATATAATTTTTAATATCTCAGATTTATTTATCTTTTTGGGCGGCATCATAACAGTGATATTTGGAAAAAAATAATAAAATCAAGGAATACTCCATCCGTGGATTTTCCTTGATTTTTTAGTGTGCCAGCATGGCACACTGCGCACTAGTTACGATACCTGGTACATATAATTTTTCTCGTAAGCTTGCAGCGTTTTGTTTCTGAGAGTCTGCATTAAAAGATCATTTGAGTTTCCATTAACTTCACTGCTGTCAAATTCAATATCCATTGACGGCTGCGGTGGTGGAGTATTACCACTTCCGGTTCGGGAAGCTTCCACTTGAGAAGCCATGTCGGTAAAGTTAGAGCGAAGCGATTCTAACTCGGATTCGGTTAAGTCGTCCACGGAGGTATTCTTTGAAACACCCGGAATAGAGCCTTCTTTTTCCTGATATTCCGATAAGTAATCCATAAACTCATCATCCGTCATGTTTACCAGCTCATCAGAGCTTGGAGGCGGCGGCGGTGTTCCCATTGCGCGTTCCATTCCAAGCGGCGAAAACTCTACCGTGTCAGTGGAAGAACTTGCGGGAGTTGATTGACCAGATATATCTGTGGCATAGTTCGAATAATTGTTAGAACTAATGCTAGATGCATAATATGTGGCCAAGTCTGAAGATATTCTCATGCAATGTCTCCTTTCGTAATTATATTTGATTTCATAATGTAGTATAAGCCTGCATCGTGATGCAAATTTGTTATTTACGTGATAAAAGTGTGAAAAAAATGTGAATTAAGATTATTAAAGATTTTAAAGCAAAAAAAAGAGAACCTCATAAAAGAGATTCTCTCTTGTTAATCATATTCAAGTTCGTAGTATATCTTTATCTAAATAAAAAATCGAAATTCTAAATCAGAGAAAGGTACATAGAAAATAAAATGATTAATTAGGCAACGATAAGATTAGTTAGCTACTGTTACGTTGGTTGCCTGAGGACCTTTAGCGCCATCAACTACGTCGAATTCTACTGCTGCGCCTTCTTCAAGGGATTTGAAACCATCCATTGCAAGTCCTGTGTAGTGTACGAAAACATCATTGCCTTCTGAATCAGAGATGAATCCGTATCCTTTTTGGTTGTTGAACCATTTTACTGTACCGTTCATGCTAGTACCTCCACTAAATATAAATAATTAATATTGTTGCACTATTGCAACATAAAAAGGATACCATAACCGTATGAAAAAGTAAAGAAAATTCTATTAATAATTATTACATTGAAAAAGGCGCAAAAGGGCAGTATAATTAATTTAGTAAATTTATATAAAAGATGGAAGAGGTGACAGGATGATAGGGATAAAAGATATCGCCAAAGCTGCCGGAGTATCGCCGTCAACTGTTTCAAATGTATTAAATGGAAAACAGAACATGGGTGAAGAAACGAAGAATCGTGTTTTGCAGTTGTGTAAGGAGATGAATTACCAACCTAATATTATTGGTAAGAGTTTAAAGACTGGAACAAATCGAACCATTATGTTTAATTTCAGTGATTTTGACCGGCAATTCTATTTGAAGATCATTCAGGGCATCAGCGATTATGTTTATGCAAAAGACTATGATTTAATTATTTGTACCAATAAAAGCTGCGGAAAATTTATGAACAGAACGTTTACCTGCGGCTGCATAATGTTAGATGGCGCATGTACCGATGGAATGTTAATTAAGAAGGCCGCCGAGCAGTATCCCATTATTGTCTTGGACCGGTTGTTAGAAATGCCATATATCAAAAGCCTGATTGTCAACAACTATGCACCGCAGCATGAGCTGATGGAAGGGCTGGTGAAAATGGGTTATCGCAAATACGCCTTCCTTGGCGGTTTGGAAAGTGAAGATAATCGGGAGCGTTTTCAAGCCTTTCAGGACGTCTTGGATGAACATAGCATTCATTTTCGCAGGGAGAATTATTTTGTCGGCGATTATCGGGAAAAGAGTGGCTATCAGGCGGCAAAGCTGATTATGCTAACCGAGAATCTGCCCGATGTGTTAGTCTGTGCCAATGATAATATGGCGATTGGTGCAATGAAGGCATTTCGTGAAAATGGGGTGCGGGTGCCAACGGATATTGCCGTCTGCGGTTTTGATGACACAGAGATGGCAAAGGTAATGGGACTGACGACAGTTGCAATTCCCAATTATGAGCGTGGTTATTTAGCGGCGCAGTACTTAATTGAAAATATTGATGGCGCCGGCAATTACGATACATTTAAGATTGCAGCGAAGGTAAAATGGCGGGCATCAACCAAAATATTGCTATAACTTAACAAGGCGGAGAGGTAAAAAAGAAAAATTTACCTCTCTTTTTATTATAAAAACGAGTATTTTAGTAAAATGAAAACAGTGGTTTACTAAATAAAAGCCGAAAACATGTGAAAACAACCTAAAAACAATAGAAAAAATCAGTGAATATATCGAAAATAATTGGGAATATTGACATGTCAAGGAGATGGGTCTACAATAAAGGTACAACGATTTACAAAAACAAAAAACAAAAACGGGGACACACAACGAAAGGAGAAATTATTATGAAAAAGATGAAGAGGTTTACAGCATTATCACTGGCAGCAGTAGTAACAGCAAGTTTGTGTTTCGCAGGATGCGGAAATACAAACAACAAACAAGAGGACCCAAAAGGGGAGAGCAATGCCAATACCACCACAGAGGAAAAGAACGCGACAGCACCAAAAGGAACCGGTAAAATCACCATCTACCAGTCAAAAACAGAAATTATGGATCAGCTCAATGCACTGGCGAGGGAGTATACCGAAGAAACTGGTGTTGAGGTTGAGGTGTGGGAGACGACTGGAGACAGCTACTACTCTGATTTAAAGACGGGCATGTCTACCGGAGCAGGACCAACCATATTTTCCTTACAGCCGGGTGCAGAATCCGTAGAGATGTTTGACTATCTCGAAAACTTAGGCGATTTATCCTTTGTTGATAAAATCGGCGCTGGCATGGCTGATAAGGTACATGAAAAGGTTGTTGGTATTCCATACACAGTCGAAGGATTTGGCTTGGTCTACAACAGCAATCTGGTGAATCCGGCTGATATCGCAAGTACCGCCGACCTTGTTTCCTTCTTGGAAAACAGCAAGGCAGATGGCATGAATGGTTTAGGACTTTCTCAGGAAGACTATTTCCTGATTGCCCATATCTTAAATGCACCATTTGCAGTACAGGATGACCCGGAAGAATATTTCCAGCATGTCATGAACAGCGAAGAGAGAATGGCAGATAATAAAGCATTCCAGGAATTTGGTACGATTATGGAAGCAATCCGGGCAAATGCAACAAATCCAGTTGATACTACTTATGACAATAACTGTGGCTCCTTTGCAACCGAAAAGACGGCCATGATTCATCAGGGTAACTGGTGTTACTCAATGTTCGCAGACTATGATGTGACATTTGATATGGGCATTACAGCCGTTCCAGTGGATGGCAATAATAAGGTTTCTGTCAGCGTTCCAGCAGCTTGGTATATCAATACGGATAAAGCTGATGAAGATAAAGCACTGGCAAAAGATTTCTTGAACTGGTTATACACAAGTGAGACCGGAACCCGCTATCTGATGGATGAGTTTGGCTTTATTCCAACGGTAGATGGAATGACATCGGCGAACTTAGACCCAGTATCACAGTCAGTTGCAGATGCAGTAGCAGCTGGAAATACAATTCCTTGGGTAATGTCTAGCTGGCCAGCAGGTATTGTGACCACCGATTTAGCACCAATTGCCAAAGAATTCTTTACCACAGATATGTCCGCAGAGGACTTTATCAACAAATTAAATGATGCATTTGTCGCAGCAAAATAAAAATGAAACGTAGCGGTGTCAGGAAAACCCGAAATTAAGGAGGAAGGTCAATATGAAAATAAAAAAAGGATGGTACGCGGTGTTCACAATGCCCTTAATGCTGATATTTTTCGTGGTCGTAGTAATACCATTTATCATCGGCATAGGATACTCTTTCGTAGAGTGGGATGGATTTGCAAAGCATCAGGCAACCTATGTAGGCTTCCAGAATTACATACGGGTATTTTCTGATACACGCTTTTTATATTCCGCGCTTCGGACAACAATCTTTACGATTATTGCGGTGCTTAGCGTAAACCTGTTTGGACTTGCATTTGCATTATTTGTAACAACAAAATTAAAAGTAAGAAATATAGCCAGAACGATGTTATTTATGCCATATCTAATTGGTGGATTAATTTTGGGTTATATCTGGAAAAGTGTATTTTCAGAATTTTTCCTTTCGATTGGCTGGGGAAACTGGCTGACCGATAGCACCAAGGCAATTGTAGCAATGATTATCGTGACGACGTGGCAGTTAGCTGGCTATGTGATGATTGTATACATCACGGGAATTATGGCAATCCCAGAGGAGGTATTGGAATCGGCACAGGTGGATGGAGCGAATTATTTCCAGACGCTGTTTCGGATCAAATTTCCGCTGCTGATGCCGTCGTTCACAATCTGTTTATTTTTAGCATTGTCGAACTGTTTTAAAATTTATGATGTCAATATTTCATTGACTGGCGCCGGACCAAACAATCAGTCGGAGATGTTCTCCTTGAATATCTATAATGAAATATTCAGTCTTAGCAACTTTGGCTATGGTCAGGCAAAAGCAATTATTTTCTTCCTGATTATTGCAGTTATTACACTGATTCAGGTATCGATGACAAAGAAGAAGGAGGTGGCAATGTAATGTTGACAAAAATAGGAAAAATAAAACAAGTAAGAATTTTATTTAATATTTTAGCGGTTGGTATCTGCTGTATCTATCTGTTTCCGATTTACCTGATTTTGACGAACTCTTTTAAGAACCGTTCAGAAATGTTTGAGAGCATGGTTGCGTTGCCACAGAAATTTTCTTTGCAGTATTACAGTAGCGCACTGGGAAAAATGAATTTTTCGATTTCATTGCGTAACTCCATTTTGCTGACAATTCTGTCGATTGTATTGATTGTGGTATTGGCCTCGATGACGGCATGGATGTTTGTCCGCAGTGGCAATAAACTGAGCAAGATTTTGTTTGGCACCTTGATTGCAACGATGTTAATTCCATTTCAAACGATAATGATGCCTTTAATGCAGGAAATGAACTGGATTGGCAACAGCTTTGGCATCAGAATGACAGATACAATCCCGGGACTGATTTTTATGTACATCGGCTTTGGTGCTGGAATGGGGGTATTTCTTTACCACGGTTTTATCAGCTCAATTCCGCTGTCGTTAGAAGAAGCGGCAACAATTGATGGATGCAATACCTGGCAGGTGTTCTGGAAAATTGTTTTTCCGGTCCTCAAACCAACGACGATGACCGTTGTAATTCTCGATGTTATCTGGATTTGGAACGATTATCTGCTTCCATCGCTGACGCTGAAATCGACGGCCAATCGGACCATTCCGATTTCCGCTGCAAAGTTTTTCGGGCAGTATACAATTAGCTGGAATGAGGCGATGTCGGCACTTGTTGTAACAATTATACCGGTAGTGATTTTCTATCTGGTGTGTCAGAAATATATTGTCAAAGGCGTGGCAGCAGGCGCGGTGAAAGGATAATGGCAAAGTGATGGATAGAAGAATAGTAAAAGAAGAAACGGACGTTTTTGAAGCGTTTAATAGTCTGAACGAAACGATGTTTCACAATGCCAATGGTTACATTGGAATTCGGGGCTGCCTGGAAGAAGGGGTACCAGCCGGGGTTGATACCATGCGTGGAATGTACATCAATGGATTCTACGATATTGTTCCAATGAAACAGGCGGAAAATCTCTGTAACTTCGTCGAAGAAAAACAGACGATGCTCAATGTGGCAGATACACAGACGATTTATTTATACATTGGTGATGAGAAATTCGCGATGACAGAAGGGGAAGTCTTAAAACAGAAGCGTACCCTTGATATGGATGCGGGGATTACTCTGCGGGAGGTGATTTGGCGTTCACCAAAGGGGAAGGAAGTGTCGATTTTAATTAAGCGCATGGCCTCCTTTGAACAGCTTTCACTTTTTACCATTGAATATCAGGTGACACCACTTAATTTTGAGGGTGAGATAACATGGGAATCTGCTCATATCTCTGATGTTTCGAATTACGCCAATCCGAATGACCCGCGGTTGGCAGCGGAAAGTGAAAAGTATTTAAATTCCGAGCTTGTTTTGGCTGAGTCTGGCAAGAGCATGTCGTTAAGCCAGACAATCAAAAGTGAGCTGAACATGTGCACGGTGGTAGTGCACCGAGTGAATGGTGAGACGACTCGTGAAAATACCAGGCAGGATGGAACCACAGCCATTTATCAGGTAACCGTAATGGCATCAAAGGATGAGGCTGTAACACTGGAGAAATACACGGTCTTTGCGGATTCGATTCGTGATGACAACCCGCCGCAGCAAGCACAAGAGCAAATGCAGATAGCATGGGACAAGGGGATAGATTATTTTTACCAGAAGCAGCGTCAATATCTGGAACATTTCTGGCATCAGTCAGAGATGGAAATTGTTGGTGACGCAGCAATGAATCAGGCAGTCAGCTTTAATATGTATCAGTTGCTGCAATCAGCGGCGAAGGACAGCAATTGTAATATTGCAGCCAAGGGACTTAGCGGCGAAGGATATGAAGGACATTATTTCTGGGATACCGAAATGTTTATGATTCCATTTTTCACGCTGACCAATCCAGAGCTGGCCAAAATGCTGTTGTCTTATCGCTATGACAGTTTGGATGCGGCGAGAAGAAATGCGAAGCTGTTGGGGCATGAGAAGGGGGCACTGTACCCGTGGCGAACGATAACCGGTGAGGAATGTTCGGGCTACTACCCATCAGGAACAGCCCAGTATCACATTGATGGTGATATTGCCTATGCAGTAGTGCAGTATTACCTGACAACTGGTGATTATGAATTTTTAAAGGAAAAAGGCGCAGAGCTTCTGATTGAAACGGCAAGACTCTGGCTTGATGTTGGGAATTACAGTGATGGCCGATTTGTGATCAATGACGTGACCGGACCAGATGAATATACCTGCATGGTCAATAACAATTATTACACGAATTGTTGTGCCAAATATAATCTGAAATGGGCCGCGGTAGCATATGAACTGCTAAACGACAAGAGTGAGCTGGCACCGCTGGCAAAAAAAATCGGTCTTACCGAAGATGAAATTATTCAGATGAAACAGGCCGCGTCGGTAATGTATCTGCCTTATGATGAAAAACAGCAAATAAATCCACAGGATGATTCTTTCTTAAGCAAACCGGTGTGGAATCTGGCAGAAACACCAGCGGATAAATTTCCATTATTGCTGCATTATCATCCCCTGCATTTATATCGTCATCAGGTGTGTAAGCAGGCGGATACAATTTTGGCATACTTCCTTTTTGCAGATGAACAGTCAGAAGAAGTGATGAAGCGCAGCTATGAATATTATGAGAAAATAACAACTCACGACTCTTCGTTATCAACTTGTGTGTTTAGCATTGTTGCCTCCAGACTTGGAATGGAAGAAAAAGCATATGACTACTTTGGTGATTCAGCGAAACTAGATTTGGAAAATACACATAATAACACCAAAGACGGAATACATACGGCCAATATGGGCGGATGCTATATGGCCATTGTCAATGGTTTTGCCGGATTGCATATAAATCAGGCGGGAGTTGCATTAGCACCATTTCTGCCACATGCTTGGGAGAGCTATCGCTTTAAATTCCGTTATCAGGGGAATTTAATCCAAGTGACAGTGACCGGCAAACAGGTAACTGTCCGCTTGGAAGAAGGCGCCCAATTGGAAGTATCGATTTATGGGAAAACATATTTAATGCAGGCAGGAAAGGCGGTGACGGTGGATGTTAAAAGCAGTGATATTTGATTTGGATGGGGTGATTACCGATTCTGCGGTATACCATTTTCAGGCTTGGAAAAAAATTGCGGACCGATTAGAAATCCCCTTTGATGAAATCTATAATGAGAAGTTAAAAGGCGTTTCCCGGATGGAATCATTAAATCTGATTTTGGATAATGGCAATGGACGTGATAGTTATAGCCAAGCGGAGAAGGAACAGTTGGCGGCGGAAAAGAATGAGCAGTACAAAGAGCTGATTAAACAGATCACACCGCAGGATATGCTGCCGGGTATTCAGGAACTTTTGCAGGAGCTAAAAGCGGCGGGGATTCGCACGGGCTTAGCATCAGTCAGCAAAAATGCCGACTTTATAATTGGGCAGCTTCAGGCAGCAGAATATTTTGACTACATTGCGGATGCCGCGAAGGTGGAACGAAGTAAGCCATATCCTGATATATTTTTGGACTGTATCGAGCATCTCGGGGTTGCGGCGGCAGATAGCGTCGGCATCGAAGATGCTGAGGCGGGAATTGAAGCGATTCATCGTTCCGGCATGGTCGCGGTGGGGGTTGGTTCACCAGAACAGATGCATGCGGCAGATGTGCAGCTTGATGGAACGAGCGAACTGACACTTGAATTGTTAAGAAAGCTTTTAGACTAAACAAAAATAGCATTCCATATCACAATGTTGATGGAATGCTATTTTTTGTTCGCCCAGCATGGGCGAACTCTTACGAGTGAAAGTCTCGAGTGTGCCTTAGTGGTAGGAAACACATAGCCAATGACAAGGGTGTCCATCGTGAGATGGAATCTGAAGGAAGTCGGATGGCAAACCTCTGGTC
>JAVBTX010000013.1:0-118822 GCA_031555935.1 Lachnospiraceae bacterium
TGATATCTTGTAAACTCGGGAAGGATGATTACAAAACGGGATTTTCATTTACAAAACGGGAAAAATAATTACAAAACGAGAACTTCATTTACAAAATGGGAGTCTTGGGTTACAAATGGGAATCTCGGATTGCAATTCATCTTTTACGTTTAAAAATATAAAATAATATACCTAAAAAAGAAGAAAAATGCGAGAAATCAAAGAAAGATAGTTGAATTTGAAGGGATTAGGTATATAATGGAAAGTAGGTAAATTAATCAGTTTAAAGATGTAGATGGAGGCAGTTTATGTATATAAGCTACAATAATTTGTGGAAAACGCTAATTGATCAAGAGGTAAAAAAAGGAGAACTATGTAAGAAGACAGGTATCAGTAGCAGTACATTGGCTAAGATGCGGCGAAATGAACCTGTATCACTATCTATAATACTGAAAATATGTGAGATTTTAGATTGTTCAATTGAAGAAGTGGTATCGGTAAATAAAAAGGGTGAGTGAGGTATTGCCATATGGGAAATTGTAAATTTTTAAACGAACTAAAAAGATTAAGAAAATCTTCAAGTGATTCTATTGACAATGTGGAAAAATTCGATGGATTCAAAGAGTACATGCATGTAACAAGAACGGTAGAGGAAGATTTGATGAGTATTCTAAGAGCGGTAAATAATTGTGGTAAGAAGACGCTCGTATTGCTATGTGGCAGTGCAGGAGATGGAAAATCTCATCTTCTTTCATATTTAAGAAATTTAGATGAAGAAAAACTGATAGAAAATTATGTGGTTTATAATGATGCTACAGAAAGTAGTGCGCCTTCTATGACTGCAATTGAAACTTTAAATGAGCTGTTATCTGCATTTAAGGATAGCAATTTAGATTTGCCGGGGCAGAATGTTATTTTGGCAATAAATCTTGGTGTATTAAGCAATTTTATAGAATCTGAGTATGGAGATGAATTTAACCAGTTAAGAAGTTATGTTGAAGATAGCTATATCTTGACCTCACAAGTTAATAATAATGAGTTTGATGAAGCAAGTTATTTCCATCATGTTAGCTTTTCAGACTATCATATGTTCAGTTTGACAGAGAATGGAGTACATGCAGGATATATTGAAGATATTTTTGATAAGGTTTTTAGCGACAGAGAGGAAAATCCGTTTTATCGGTCATACAAAAAGGATTGTTCAAACTGCCCATTAGTACAAAAATGTCCAGTTAAAATGAATTATGAGTTTCTAATGGATGTGAATCGCCAAAAATATATTGCAGAACTTTTAGTTGAGACTATTATTCAGGACAAAGTGATTCTTACTACAAGAGAGATATTAAACTTTATTTATGATATTTTAGTTGCTCAAAATTTCAGTTTTACCAAATTCCAAAGATTGTTGGTAGATGATGCGTCGTATTTAAAGGAATTCATGAGACAAATTACGCCAGCACTTATTTTTGACTCTGCAGATGTTACCGTACTTATGAATATGCTAAAGAAATATGATCCGCTGCTTAATAGATCCGAAAAAGCAGATGAATTGGCTATTTCATATTATGTAAGTTCTGATATCTCGAATGATATACATAAAGTATTTGGTAGCGTTTCATATGGTACCATTGTATGTGATTCTGCTATGTTGAATAAATTGAATGATGATAAGACATTGAAATCAAATGCATTTAATTTAGTGGTCAGGATTCAAGCGATAGGCGAAGGTGTAGTAGGAAATGGGGTATATAGAAAGTATTTATCTGATTTGTATTTTTACAACGCAGGAGTAGGAAAAAAACTTGGGAATATGTATACCATGGTAGAAAAAGCTGCAAAACAGTGGTGTGGATGCGATGAAGACGATATTCTTTGTCTGGATGATAAGCATCAAGGATTTTTGCTATATGAGAAGGTAGATTTTAAAGCAAATTTAGTTCATCTTCCATATCCACCTGGAACGGATGATTTACAGAGATTTGTACCGTTTGTTGTAGCTGCATTTGAAGACTCATCAAATAATACTATTTCATTAGATATTGATTATTCGCTATATGAGCTGGTGCACAAACTAAATCATGGATATATTCAAACTGCAGATGACCGAAATAACCATGCTGATTTTATTAGTTTTGTTAATAGAATCTTGCAGACCGGCACATTGACTGAAACAATATCAATTGTCTCAAAACAAGGGAAAAAGGCAATCATTTCCAAGAGTATGTTTGGATATAAATTTAAGGTGGTGAAATAATGGAATATATTTTTGATGAAGTAAAGTTTATTGAAAGTTTTAATGCGAAATCAAGTGAAATAAAATCGATTGATTCGATGCGACTTACGCATAGGGCAGACAACAGATTCAAATTATTTCCATATAAAGCATCAGGGAAGTCACAGGCACCAATAGTAACAGAATTAGAGGATGTTGTTAGTGGATTTTTTAGAGAGGCACTTAATAAGAAGACGGATTTGATAGAATTCGAAGACTTGTGTAATGAAATTATTGATGAGATAGAAGTGGATGATGATGATTTGGATTATTTCAAGGATATGCTACAAAGCTTATTCTTTGAAGGAGAAAATTTTATTGCAACGAATATAGGATTGTATCCATATCAGTTAACGACAAATAATAAGAGTGCAGATAATTTAGCACATTTTTTGTTTTCAGTATTTGGTGTTAATCAAAGTGATTGTAATGCTATAGTTGCTGCCAAAGATAAATATAATTTCAATGTGCTAGAAGATATGGTAATTAAAACAATCGAGTCTAAGAAAGTAACGGAAGCTGATAAAAAGCAAGCATATTTTTCTGTAAAAACAGATATTCAAGATAAATTTAGAGAAGATTTCTATTTCATGCTTAAAGCAGGGCTGACCTCATTAGAAGATATTGCTAACTTGTTTGCAATTTATTATTTCTATTATGTTTCACAGACATGCATCATCTTGGATCATTATTGTTATGGAGATCGAGATGGAGAAGTAAATTTCTACTATGCGTTAGATTGGGAAAAAGTAAGTAAGAATCGAAAGTGTTGTAATGAAGGCTGGGATAAACTTCAAGAAAGCATAAATCATATGTTTAGTCATGCGATTACACTTGAGATACTTAATCAGACTACATCAGAAGAGATGTTTGATTATATTTCACTTGGTAATCTCGCAAAAGAAGATGATGAAAGTGATTGCAATATAGCAGAACAGGTGGCATTGGCTGAAAGAGTATATTGTTCTTATGTTGGAGACTATAAAGATTTTGCGTCTATTTCCTATCAGCAGGGAATAAATGAAACAGAGAAGAATATTCGTCATTTATATCGATGTGTTGAAGCGCAATTTATGAATACGGATCGAAAAAGAGCTAATCAATTTTACAATGAAAAATTCTCGGAATTTTGCAAGGCACGCTGGGTGAAAAATAGAAAAAAATCAGGTTTAGTTTTGAATCTGACAGAGAGAGATGTAATTTTTCTTACAAAGATTTGTTTGAGAAATGAAGAGAAAATCAGACTAAATGATTTATATAAAGAATATGAACACAGAGGAATATTCTTAGATAGTACATCAAAAGAGTACTTACAAGATTTCTTTACAAAGTTGAACCTAATTGACAAGAAGAGTGATAGTGGAGATGCACAGTATGTTAAACGAATTTTATGATTTTATAGCAAAAAAAATAGATAGTTTCTTCCAAACTGCAGCATCTGAAGGAACATTACTCAAGGGAGAGAGTTTCTGTCTAAAACTTGATGATGAAGAAATGGTTATCAAGGTAACAGAAGCTTTGAAATCTCTTGCAATTTGTCGTCAGTCGATTGGACAATATGATTATCAATGCTTAGATGGCTCAATATATAGCACATATACGCTGAGACTTATAGATGACGAGGTGATTATTGCTTCTCAGATTGATGGGATGACAAATGATTTCTTATGCGCCACATTAAGAAATGCTGCAAATGCTGCTCAAAAGCCTTTATTAATGATATCAGCCAATCCAATAGATAGTGCAAAGAGTGGATCTAGGGACATGTCTTCTAGAGGTATGCCTTTCTATGCGGATCAATTAATGCAAGAAATTCGAAATATGGTAAATGATAGTACTCAACTTACAAATACCGAGAAACGAATTCTTCAATTTGAATTGAAACGAAGAGATGCAGATGTTTTCAGTGATAAGGCATCGATTTATGAATACAGAGATTTACTGTCCATAATGAGTAGCGGAAAGATTGACGCAAATAATTATCCAGGATTTCGCCTCTTTCAGGTAGATGGAAAGGTTGAGTATCAGAATGATGGCAATGGTCAGATTGATAAGAAAATAAAGGAAAACAATGATCTGTTTGAAAAAATAGATCGAGGAATACGATTTGGAAATTTCGAAATCGAGCTATCAAAGATATTTGAAGAAAAAGTAATTTTTCAAATTGAAAAAGCTCATAAAGATGATGCTGAGAATTGGAGCAAAGTGTTTACATATGCAGAACTTCTTGTTGCTATGGAACGAAAGAAAGCTAAGATGGAAAACCCTTTAAAGATAGAAAATGACGACATTTCTGTTTATGGAGATTTACCATTAAATGCAATTAATATTGATGAAGGTCTTTTGATTAGAAATGAGGGTTCTCAGACAACAAAGAAGAGAACAAAGAATCTTTTGATTTTTAATACGGAGAAATATTCTGAAATTCATATTCAAGTAACTTGTAATGCTAAAATATCGAATAGTGGTATAATGCCAGATGATTCAGAATATGTAAAAGATGGAATGAATATTATTTTTACTTTTAATAGGGAAGGAATAACATTCCATAAACTCGAAATAAATGATACGGCAAATGATATAACTTATATTTTGAAAGTTTGTATCATCAATATCTCTGCAGATTACATGTTTTCTACTGTGAAAACCAGTTTCTCAATAGATTACAAGAAGACGAGAAAGAACAGCAGAATTAAGTTAGCAGGAGTTGGAATCAATCTTATATTCAATAGTAATGGGACAGAGCTTTCTTCAGCAAGATTAGATGATAATGAGGTGTATAGTTGTCGATACGGAGAACGTTTACTAATATATTCATCAGAAGAAGAGATCTCTAATTTTGGAAGTGGCATTAAAATTGATGTAAATTTCTCTGGAGTCCTTGTACCGTTTGTACTCTATCCTGATGAAGTGAAAAGTGTAGAAATCACTGGAAGAAAAATATTAAGAGATAAGTTGTCGAGCAAAAAGAGCTTTGAATTTGACGATAGTGCGATATTGGGTGATTCGCAGGAATATTTTGCCAAAGCAAATTTGTTGAGGGAATTACGTAATGAACAAGCAATAATCGAACAAGGTATACTATGCGGTAACATTAAGAATTTTTATGTTACTGAATCAGTGAAAATTGAAGCCAAGGAGTTAGTGATTTCCCCCGAATTAAAAGAGGCATTCATGAATTTGTTATCTGCATTTAAGAAACATAAAACAATTCCAACACTTGCTTATCTTGGTGGAGATTTGTTAGATATTGTCGAAAAATATCTGAATGCCTTTGAAGCGTGTTTTTCTAATTTGAATGAAGGTCAAAATTTATCCAAAGAACAGGAGAATGCTTTATTCGTGGGTACTATTTCAGTCGGTAGAAATGGTGAAGAGATATTGTTTACGCCATTCCACCCACTTAACCTTAAATATCAATTGATGCTTTTAAAGGTAAATGGAATAGAGTATGCGTCAGATATTGTAGTTGAACGATTGAATTCTATCAATTTGCTTCCTTATATCCAGAGGTTTAGAAAAATATATAAAGTCTCAGAACAATTATATTCGCAGGAATGGAAATACTATGCACCAGTAGAGAATAAAAAGTACCGAGGCAGTCGCAGATATGTGCCAAAACTGGTTGAAGAGAAAATTACAGAGTTTATTTCTCATTTCAGATATATCTTTGATGATATTAACAATAAGAAAATCAGAGTTAACTTAATTAATATGGGTGATTGTAGTGAAGTATTTATTGGATTGGCTCAGTTTTTTATCCATTCAATTAGTAAAAATGCAGATTTGGATCGTCTTGCAAGATTTGAACTTCATATTTATACAGATGATATTATAGGTAATGCATTTTCTTATTTGAAAGAATACACGCTTTTAAAAGGATTTTTAGAGGATCAGAAGTTATATGTTGTAAATGGAACTTCTATGAATAGTTTGGAAGGCATTTTATCAAAAAATATAGAATGTTATTTTCATAAAGATAATGGAAGAAACTATGAGTATGCTCATGTTTCATTCTATGAAATGGAATCAGAGATTACTTCTGAACAGGCTACAATGAATCAAATTGAAACGGGTATTTCTTTAAGTGGTATCCTTTCGGGTATTCCTTCAAGTAAATATGGACATAAGTATAGAACTGGCTATGGTGTGAGATATGCCGAGGATAATTCATTGACTAATTTAGCATCGATGTATAATGCATTAATGCAGGTTGAAAAATCGGGTAATCCATATCATTCTGGTACAAGTATATCAACACAGATAGATGAACTTGCAGAAAATAAGATGGATTATATCTATGCCAATTCGAATTGGGTTGTTTTTGTTGATCCGAAAGTGGATTTAGATTTTTTTAGTGAGAAAGAAGCAACCAGCGATTTGTTGATAATTCATTACAGTGATCAGTACACATCTAGTAGTGGATATGATGCTATTACAGTAACAAATAAATCGCAGCAGTATTCCATGGTTATACAAGAATACTTAAAAGTAAAAGGTGTTGATGCTAATGTAACAGATATACATAAGATTATTAATCTTTTTAATGCTGTCAATGGAGATTGGTTATTAAGACTGGTGTCATCTAAGAAAGGAGGCAAGGATTCTACATTTAGTAGAGAGAAGATTAGTATTGTTGCAGCAATTAAGTTTATGCTTGCATATTTGAAACATAAGGATATTGTATGGATTCCAATTTCGTTAGAGGAAATGCTTAGAGTATCAGGAGGAGCTGGTTTATCCAAGGACGAAGGGATTCTTTCTGCTAAAAATTTAGGATTCGACAAAGGACCAACAAGTGATGATTTATTATTTGTTGGTTTAGATTATATTGGCGAAAATCCAAAAATATATTTGTATCCAACAGAAGTAAAGACTGGGATAAATGATAATGCTATTATAAAGAAAGCATTTGAACAGGCATCTGCTACAGCAAAGGGACTACATGATGCGTTTAATCTTGGTGGAGAAATCATGGATACTATTCTTTATAAGGTAAACCGCAATTTCTTAATGCAGATGCTTGTTACAAGCTGCAAAAAGATGGAGGTATATCATGTAGATGACACACAGGATTGGAATATAGTACTCGACAAATTCAGAGAGGCTCTTTTGAACGAGAAGTATATATTATCAGAGGATATTCAAGAACTAATGGGAAAAGGTGCTGTTTTATCCTTTAGAAAAGCATTGGTTTCAAGAAGAACATCGTTCAAGGAAGATTCTATTAATTTTATTGAAGTACCGGAACACGATGAATTCGGCTTGATTTTAAAGGACGTAACAGAAATTCATGACGATATTCATGATAATAGGAATTCGGAATTACTTATTTTGGAAGATTGCATGGTCGATTACCTTACAGGAGATTTGACCCAAATTGTGATAACGGAGCTAGAGGACAAACCGGAAAGTGAAGAGGAAAAGTCAGAGGGCGAAGAAGATAAGCCGGAAGAAAATAAACCTGAAAATCATGTAGAACTAGGTTCTGATAGTACAGAAATTGTGGAATCAGAAGATGATAAAGTAGAAGAAACTAGAAGTATGCATATTCTGTTTGGTATAAATGAACAGGATGGAAAACCGGTAATATGGAAACCAAATGATACAACGCAACTTTTCCATACCAATACAGGAATCATTGGTACGATGGGAACTGGTAAAACGCAGTTTACTAAATCTTTGATAGCACAATTGTATCAAGAGCAAAACCATAATGTAGACGGACAACAACTTGGTATTTTAATCTTTGATTACAAGGGTGATTATAATGAAAGTAAAGCTGATTTTGTTGAAACAACTAAAGCAAAAATCTTGAAACCATATCATTTGCCATTTAACCCATTAGCACTTACAAAATCTAACGTATTTAAGCCGTTGTTACCAATACACACAGCCAATTCGTTTAAAGATACAATTTCAAAAGTATATGGCTTAGGTCCGAAACAGCAGGATGCATTATTACAGTGCATCATAGAAACATATCAAACTTGTGGTATTGCTCCTGCAAATTCATCTTCATGGGAGAACGATGCACCTACTTTTGACCAAGTGTACCAAAGATATGCAAATGATGAAGACATAAAAAAGAATGATTCTTTAGCAGCTGCTATGAACAAATTGCATCAATTTGAAGTGTTTGAATCAAATCCAAGTAATACAAAATCGATGTTTGATATTCTTGATGGTGTGGTTGTTATCGATTTATCTGGTTATGACTCAGATATACAGAGCCTTATTGTAGCAATAACACTAGATTTGTTTTATACGCAAATGCAGGCGTCTGGTTCTAGTAAAACGGGAGGAAACTACCGTCAGTTAACGAAACTGATCCTAGTTGATGAAGCAGATAACTTTATGAGTGAGGGATTCTCTTCACTTAAGAAGATACTTAAAGAAGGAAGAGAATTTGGAGTTGGAACAATCCTTTCTACACAGTTTTTGAAACATTTTGGAAGTGGAGAAGATGATTATGCAAAATATATTTTAACTTGGGTAGTGCATAATGTATCGGATCTTAAAAATTCAGATGTGGAATTTGTTTTTAACGCTGAATCTAAAAGTCAAGAGAATCAAGTTCTGTATAATGCAATAAAAGGACTTACAAAACATCACAGTATTATCAAGATTGGAAACAACAAACCAGTCTATGTACAGGACAAAGCTTTTTGGGAGTTATACAAAGAATTACATTGACTATTTTAATTTAAATGCTATACTTAAGTAGTATACTTAAGTATAGCATTTAAAAATGGAGGGATTATGGATTACGCATATAAATTTCCGGTAGTAAGGGGGAACCAAGCAGGAAGAGAGTACTTTATAGCGATGGTACCGCTCAAAATGCTTTCAAAAATATTTCCAAATGAAGATGAGTATGTACTTCCTGAATACAGGGCTCAAAGAAAGTTAAATGAAGCAAGAATTCCAGTAATAAGTAGATATATTACAGAAAACAGAGATTCATATGTTTTTTCTGCATTAGCAGCTTCTATAGACGGTGAGTTTGAATTTCGCGAAAGTAAAGATGGAATGGGAACAGGTGTCTTGGAAATATCAATGGATGCACGCTTTTTAATCAATGATGGACAGCATAGAAAAGCAGCTATTCTTGAAGCAATTAATGAAGATGTATCATTGATGAATGAAACAATTTCGGTGGTGTTTTATGAAGATTTAGGATTGGCGCGCAGTCAGCAGATTTTTACTGACTTGAATAAGCATGCAGTGAAAACATCAAATTCTATTTCCGAATTATATGATTCTAGGGATGAGTTAGCGGTTCTTAATAGAACAGTAGTATCAAATGTTGCATTCTTATCTGAATATACAGATAAGGAAAAAGACAACCTGGGTAAATTTTCTTCAAATTTATTCACTTTAAATACCTTTTACATGGCAAATAGGAAGATTGTTGGAAACGCAGAATTATCTGATGATGTAGAGAAATTTTTAACAGAGTTTTGGACTGCTGTATCTCAGAATATTTTACAGTGGAATGAACTGACGAATCATGAGATTTCAAAAGTTGATTTAAGAGAAAAATATATTGTGACGCAAGGCGTAGTAATTCAGGCATTCGGAGTCATAGGATCATATTTTTACCAAAATTGTAAAGTTGACATGGAAAAATATCTGAGCAATCTAAGAAAGATTGATTGGAAGAGAAGTGCATCCCATTGGAAATTGAGAGTTATTAGAGTAGACGGAAAAATTATTACTAGCAATAAAGCTGTAAATTTAACAGCAATAGAGATTAAGAAGAAAATCGGATTAGAATTGACCGATGAAGAAAAATTGAAAGAAAATCAATTTATCAATTCAATAAACATTTAGGAGAACTAATCATGGCAGAAAAGTGCGAGAGCTGTGAAGCGAATAGGCAAGAAGTAACCATTACCAAAGAGATTATTGATGGATTGATGGAAACAGTAAGAAATTTATACCTGTGTGATGATATTCCATGGGTAATTGGTTATTCAGGTGGAAAAGACAGTACAGCAACATTACAACTTGTATGGCTTGCGTTATCAGACTTACCTATGGCTCAATTAAAGAAGCAAGTTCACATTATAAATACAGATACAATGGTTGAATCACCAATTATATCTAAGTGGGTACAGAATTCATTACATATAATGGATGAAGCTGCGTCTATTCAAGAACTTCCATTTGTTACTCATAGGCTTACACCAGCAATGGATAATACCTTTTGGGTGAATTTCGTTGGTCGTGGATATCCATTCCCAAGAAAGAAATTACGTTGGTGTACAGATCGTTTAAAAATACAGCCGGTGAATACGTTTGTTAAAGAGAAAATTGCAGAACATGGTGAAATCATCATGGTTATTGGCACTCGTAAAGCAGAGAGTGCACGTAGAGCCAAAACTATGGCTTATTATGAGAAGAAACGAGTAAGAGAATTATTAAGTCCAAATCAATCTATGGTGAATGAGTTGGTTTTTTCTCCATTAGAAGATTGGAATGACAATGATGTATGGGTATTCCTGATGCAGTATAAGAATCCATGGGGATATTCTAATAAAGAATTGCTCACCTTGTATAAAGGTGCAACAGCAGATAATGAGTGTCCAATGATGGTTGAGAAAGGACTCCCTAGTTGTGGTAAGAGTCGATTTGGCTGTTGGGTTTGTACAATGGTAGAAAAAGACAAGTCAATGGAAGCTATGATATCAAATGATAATGAAAAGGCTTGGATGTCCGCATTATTAGAGTTTCGTAATAAGTTTGGTGACGAGGAACATGATAGAGAACGAAGATCATTCCGTAAGATGCAAGGATATCTTCAAGGAAGTTATAAGCAGCTTCATCATGGACCTTACAAAAAAGAAATTCGTGAAGAGTGGCTTAAAGAATTACTTGAAATTCAAAAAGATATTAATGAAAATGGACCAGATGAATTCAGTGATTTGGAGTTGATCACGATACCAGAACTTAGACATATACGAAGAATATGGGTAAATGATAAACACGAATTTGATGATTCTTTACCAGGTATTTATCAAGAGGTTATGGGAAAAGAATTTGATGATCCAGAGTGGATTGCCCCTGAAGCATTTAAGAGTGAGGAATGGGAAATATTGAAATCTGTTGTAGAAGAATTATATCCAAACGATGATTTAGCGTTTGAAATGGCATATAGCCTTATAGATATTGAAAATCATTCAAATAGCTTAAATCAACGAAAAGGTGTTGCGGATGCGTTGGAGTGTTGCATTCAGAGAACTTTTTATAAAGATGAAAAAGATGCAACAGAGTATTACCTAAGTCAGATGGCTCGTAAAAAAGATTTAGGTGGAAAATATAATGAAAAGGCATTAGATAACACATATGACGAGCCAACAGAAGACGAAGAATCTTACGAAGACGAGGACTTTGGTAAATGAGAATAAAAAGACTTATCATGCATAACTTTGGTGTTTATGCAGGTACAAATAGATTAGAGTTTAAAGGAAATAAACCAGTAGTCTTAATTGGCGGAATGAATGGTCGAGGAAAAACAACAATCCTAGAAGCAGTTTTGTTAGGACTATATGGTTCGAATTCTTTTGCATATAAAGAGAGCAGATTTAATACATATGGTCAGTATTTGAAATCATATGTGAATAAGGCAGACGCCTCATTAGAGTCATTTGTAGAAATAGAGTTTTCTATGGATGATTCGGATGATGAAGTGTTTTGTGTCTATCGAGAATGGGAAGGAATTAGTCAGAGAGTAAGGGAAAAAATTCTTGTTAAAAAGAATGGGGAAGAAAATACTTTTCTTACCGACAATTGGCCAATGTTTGTTGAAAATATTTTGCCAAGTGCACTATCGAGTTTCTTTTTCTTTGATGGAGAAAAGATAGCTGAACTAGCAGTGGAAGAAACAAGTGAACAGATGAAAGAATCCGTTAAAGCAATGCTGGGGATTACTATACTTGATGTTCTGCAAGGTGATATTGGAAGAATAATTAGTAAGATCAGTAAAGAAAATAGTGGAAATCAAGATTTAAAGAGATTAGAGGAATTAAGAATAGCAAAACAAGATGCAGTAACGGCTTTGAATGATGTAGATAAACGTATGCAGGCACTGAATATTGAAATACAAGAAATGCAGCTAAATCTTGAAAAACTAAATGTGGAATACTCGGTAAAAGGCGGAGGTATTCTTGAACAGAAGAATATGCTTTTAAAACAAAGAACGGAAAGTATTGTGGCAGTTGCTAATAGTCAGGAGCAATTACATGAGTTAGTAGCAGGTGAGATGCCGTTAATTCTTGTTTCAGGTTTATTGAAGGATATTCAGAATCAAGGTCAGATAGAACACGAGAGAAAGCTTAATAAGATGGCATTGGACAAGGTAAAATCTTCATATGGTAAATTTGGAGATAAGTCTGCTGAAATCACAAGTTTTATTGAATTTATGAAAAACGAAATAGGTGCTAGTCAGGAAGAAGAGGTATATAGTCTTTCAGATTCGAATTTGTTTCAGATTGATGCACTTAATTTAGATGGGTTACAAAAGTGCTCAGATAAAGCGAAATCTTTAATTAGTAAGCGAGATAACTATCAGAAAAAGGTAGATGAGATTGATAATTCATTATCCGTTGATATCGATGAAAAATCGCTAAATGAACTGTTTTATTCGATAAGGAATCAGGAAAGGGAGATAACTCGTAAGCAAATAGAAATTGATAATCTTGAGAAAGAGAGAACGTCATTGCATGGAACATTTGTTATGGCAGAATCTGAATTCGGAAGATATGCCGAAGGTATTTTATCAGTACTTGAATCTGTAGATTCAAATGAAAGAACTATAAAGTATGCTCATATGGCAATTGAAATCATTAAACTTTACAGAGTTCGTTTACAAGAAAGAAAGACAGCTGTGTTAGCACAGACAATGACAGAGTGTTACAAGAAATTGGCGAATAAAAAGAACCTAGTTGATCATATCGTAATGGATTCAGAATCATTAGATTTGCACTACATGAATACTGAAGGGATAGAAATAACAAAGAAGAGACTCTCAGCAGGTGAAAAACAGTTAATGGTAATATCGTTATTATGGGCATTAGCAATTTGCTCAAAGAAGAAGCTTCCGGTTATTATTGATACACCATTATCTAGACTTGATTCGTCCCATAGACAGGCACTGGTTAAAATCTATTTCCCAAAAGCAAGCGACCAGACCATAATACTTTCGACAGATTCAGAAATTGATAAAAACTATTATGAATTGATGAAAACAAGCGTTGGTGATGAGTATACATTGAAATATAGTGATGATACGAAAAATACAACAATTACTCCAGGATATTTCGGATGGGGAGGTAGTGAAGCATGATTGTAAAACAGATAAAGTTATCCAGCATCTCAAAAGAACGATTGGGAAGATTGAAAGGAAAAACTGGAATAAGGAATTGGAATGTACTGTGCAGATGGGCGCTTTGTTATTCACTTTCTGAAAACACAATGCCTACAGATGTACCAATAGTAGCAGATAGTAATCTTGAAATGTCGTGGTTTACTTTTGGTGGTGAATATAGTGATATATACGATGCTTTGATGATTGCATGGTGCAAAAAAATGAGCCTGCCAATAGACGAAGAAACATTAGTAAAATATTTTAAGCTTCATGTTGAAAGAGGAATTGCACATCTTTCAGGAACAAATTTTATTAAGAATCTGGATGATCTAATGAAATTATCGATAGAGGAATAAAAATGGGAATATATTTGGACTACAATGCGTCAGCACCAATAGATGAAAGAGCATTAGATGTAATGGTGGATATATATAGAAATACATATGGTAATGCAGATAGCAGAACGCACGAGTATGGTGATCATGCTCGTCAGATTGTGGAAACAGCTCGAACAAAGATAGCATCGTTATTAGATGTTAATTCAGGAGAGGTGTTTTTCACAAGTGGTTCAACTGAAAGTAATAATATCGCTATACGAGGGCTCCTAGAATATGCGAAAATATCCGGGAAGATGCATGTTATTACATCAACGATTGAGCATAAAGCTGTGTTGGAAACAGTCAAGAGTCTGGTAAACGAAGGCTTTCAAATTGACCTTGTTGATCCAGACGAAAATGGAAGAGTTCGTTTTGAAGATATTATGCAGTTAGTTCGTCATGATACATTACTTGTTAGCCTGATGCATGCTAATAATGAAACAGGAACAATTCAACCAATTCAAGCAATTGGAGAAGAATTATCTAAAAGAAGAATTCTTTTTCATGTGGATGCGACTCAGAGTTGTGGGAAGTTAGTTCCAGAGTTGAAAGAAATGAAGTATGATATGCTTTCTCTAAGCGCACATAAACTATGTGGACCACAAGGAATAGGAGCTTTGATTCTAAAAAAGAAAAGATATAAACTTCCACCAGTTAAAGCAATAACATATGGGGGACAGCAGGAACATGGAATCAGACCCGGAACGATACCAGTTGCATTGGTTGCAGGGCTAGGTGAGGCTTGCAGACTTGCAGAAATGGAATATGAGACCAATATGGAAAGTTTAATAGAAAAGAAAGAAGTAGTAAAAAAACTGATAGAAGAATCCGGTCTTTCTTTTCAGTATAATGGCAGTCAAGAATCTTGTATGCCAAATACTTTAAATGTAAGTTTTAACGGAATAGAGTCAGAGGCACTTATGCTTTCTACGAAACAATACTGTGGCATATCTAATGGTTCTGCATGCACATCAAAAGATTATAGTCAAAGCTATGTATTAACAGCGATGGGGCTAGATCAAGACAGAATTTCTTCTGCCATACGATTGAGTTGGGGAGCGAAGACAGACAAAGTTGAATTAACGAGTCAATTAACGAAACTTATAAATATTGCAAAAGGATTGGTGTTTTGAGGAGAAGACATGGCTGGATGGGAACTGAAAAATGGTTCAATAACTGAATATTGTGTTGGCGAAGACAGAATCTGGTCCTTATTTAACTATGTTTTTTCTGATTCGAGCAGAAAAAGAAATACTTATAAATTTGGACTGATTAAGTCATTGATTGATAATGCAATCAACGGGCAGAGTACAGAGAATGGTATCAAGTATACTTATGAAGAGTTGTTTTCGAGATTTGCTGAAAACTACTGGAATTTAGTAATAAAATATGATCTCAGACAAATGAGGAAAGATGGAAAATCCAAATATTCAAAGGTTGAAAGCATATTGATGTTCGCAGTTACGGAAAATCCAACATTTAGCAATTTTGGAATTTGAAACTATTGATGAAAACACAAAGTCAGTAATTATCAAAAAGGTGACATCAGAGTGTAAGAAGGCAGAATTGGAGCGATTGAATTACTATTCTTGGGCTCGTTATATTTCAACATAAATTCATATACACAATAGTTGAGGATTACTCCATCATCCTTCAAGTCAAACGAATATATGATTCCATCAAAATCATCATATAGCGCACCAACAACACACTTAAGAGTAATTGATAAACTTGAACTTTCAACACCACGAAGGGGAAATCTATTAGTATATCGAGAAATCCTTAGAAGAGAATTTGAAGAGGATACATGCTTTTATTGTGGAAAAAAGTTACAGAAGAACATGCATGTGGATCATTTTATTCCATGGTCATTTGTTAAGGATGATAAAATATGGAATGTTGTCTTATCATGTCCAACATGTAATGTTAAGAAAAATAATCGTGTTCCGAATAAAGATTACTTGATAAAAATAGAGAATAGAAATAGAAAAATCCAGTTGATACAGAACAAAGTAATTCAAACAGAATTTGTTACATATACAGAGGATTTACTGAATAGAATGTGGAGTTATGCAAAATTAAGTGGGATAAAAGAATACACAATATAATATATAAAGAAGTACGTGAGAAAGCAGGTATCGAGAATGTCAATTAGTAAACTTGAAGCAATTTTTAAGGCAATGCCTATGTGTGATTCCAATCAAAAAAGTAAAGGCTTAACTTTTTTGACACTACCAGAAGGTAAGTCAGTAAAATTTATCTAAAGTAGCACGTCAGTTTCGCCCTCAGCAGTGGGCTGAGGATTGGGGCTATCCGCATTGAATAAATGTGTTTAGCCCCACTTGAAAATAGTATGTCAATAAATAACGCAATTCCGTCCCCTCTCCTTACCAATATACAATTTCTTATCAGCCGCATTGATTCCAGATTCCATACCCAGCGCGAGATTGACTTCCTCCAGTCCAAACGTTAAAGTAAGCTTTAACACCTGCCCTTGATACTCAATCTCGATATCACGAATCTGCGAAAGCAGGGAATCTAATAAAAGAAAGGTATCATCCCCGTTGCAGTTATAAAATACGAATAGAAACTCTTCGCCACCCCAGCGGCAAACTTCGCCCTTTCCGTCCATAAATTCTAAGAATAAGGCGGCCAAATGCTTTAACACCACGTCACCGCAATCATGTCCATATGTATCATTAATCTTCTTAAAGAAATCAATATCACCTAATGCAATGCTGATATAGGCACCAAGTCCCTTTTGATGCTGTGCCTCTAAATGGGAGAGATATTCCATCATACTGCGGCGGTTGGAAAGTCCTGTTAGAGGGTCAATGGAAGCTAAATGGTGCATTTTTTGGTTGTACTGCATGAGCTTCTTTTCCATCTCCATCGAGTCATTGCTGAAAAAGGCCAATGCTGCCGTTATCGTCAAAAACATATAGATTGTGTTGATGATTTGCATGGTGATGGTGGAAGATTCTGTTATAATCAAATGAGTACCGACATACTTGGTATAAAAATAGAGTCCCAAGCGAACCGTGCATAGTCCTGCGGCAATCAGAGCCTTCTGTTTCATGGACGCATAATTTGTGGTAAAATTCAGTACCAACAAGGTAAAAATGAAATGCTGGATACCAAAATCCCATCCCAACGTCATAACAAACCCAATCACACATACGAGTGTTAGCAATTGTGCAAAGCCAATGGCAAACTTAGTGTTATTTTGGTATGTAAAGTAAAAAGAACATACGTAGCCCAAAATGCAAGCAAGACAAGACCAGATAAAACGAACATTACCTGTCATACCAAAAAAGATTGTCATACTAATAAAATAAAGAATCATTAATAAGGAATTAATCCTAAGAACAACCGCCGCTTTTTTTGTTTCGTTCTCATTTTTCACATCTTGAAAGATGAAATTTTTTGTATTTGTTATAAATCGCATATTTACCCTCCCAATGACCTATATTATACCATTTCAAACTGATTAGAGCAATAAAATCAAGTATTCAAGCTACAGAAAAGAAGTGAGCGATACAAGGTAAGATGGTAAATATGAAGTCGATATGATAAAATAGAATGAACGATTGCTGTTGGTACTTTAGCAACAACGAGGAGAAAAGTGATGAATAGAAGTAAGAAAATAATACAAACAAGTATCGTTGGAATTATAGCAAATCTAGTATTAGTAGCATTTAAGGCAACCATAGGAATGATAACTGGATCTGTTGCCATTGTCATGGATGCGGTTAACAACTTAAGCGATGCATTATCATCAGTAATCACAATACTTGGTACAAAATTGGCAGGAAAATCCCCAGATAAGAAACATCCCTATGGATACGGTAGAATCGAATATATAACGTCTGTAACCATTGCTGTAATTGTGCTCCTTGCAGGTGTTTCCTCCTTTATAGAGTCATTTGAGCGGATTATGGAACCTTCCATTGCGACCTATTCCCCTGTGTCTCTTCTCATTATTGTAGCTGCCGTTTTTGTGAAATATATTCTTGGTAGATTTGTAAAAAGCCAAGGGAAAAGATATAATTCAGACGCTCTGATTGCATCAGGAACGGATGCAGTATTTGATTCCATTATTTCACTGTCGACCTTATTGGCGGCATTTGTTAGCATTGCATTTCATATCAGCATAGAAGGATATCTTGGAGTAGTTATTGCAGTAGTCATAGTAAAATCTGGTACGGAGATATTGATGGATAGTATTGGCAGTATCATTGGAAAGCGCATCGAAAGTGAATTGGTTCAAAATTTGAAATCCAAAATACAATCTTATCCAAAGGTAGATGGCGTATATGATCTAGTATTACATCAATATGGACCAGAGCAGTTTATTGGTTCTGTTCATATTGAAGTTGATGACAACCTGACGGCAAAAGAAATACATAAACTGACACGCGCCATCACAACAGATGTTTACATGAATTATGCAATAGTGCTTACCGTTGGTATCTATGCTTCCAATACAGATACAAATGAATTTGCTCAAATGAAGAATGATCTAAAAAATGTTATTGCATCTTTTCCAGAGGTTTTGCAGATGCATGGATTTTACGTGGAAAATGATGTAAAGGTTGTAACCTTTGATTTGATAGTTGATTTTTCTGTTTCAGAACCATCAATAATAAAGGAAAAAATTGTAAATCATATGAGCAATTTGTATTCAGAATATACATTTTATGTTGTGCTAGATAAGGACTTTAGCATTTGAGTGAGGTGAATCCCATATGTTTAATTTAGAAACAAAACGCTTAATTTTACGTAACTATAAGCGGAGGACGCAGACGACTATTACGAGTACACCTATATGGTTGTAAAACTCAAGAAAGGCGAACAATAATGATATTTTATTTTTCCGCAACCGGAAACTGTAAATATGTAGCAGAACGTATCGCAAAAGAAAAAAATGACAAGGTCATGTCCATTGTGGAAGCTTTGGATAAAGGAACAAATACTTTTCGAATTGAGGAAGGTGAGACGGTAGGTATTATTTCACCAACATATGCCTTGGGCATACCATCAATAATGATTGATTTTTTGAGTGCGGTAAAACTTTCTTACGAGAAAAAACCTTACTGTTATTTTGTTGCGACTTACGGTACAACTTCCGGAAATGCGGGATATTTTGCTGACAAATACCTTAAAAGTCACAACGGAATAGGGTTTGATGCATTCTATGATGTGAAAATGCCAGATACATGGACGCCGATATTCAATCTTTCAGATAGTCAAAAGGTGTTGGAAATCAATCAAAAGGCTGAGCTGCAAATTAATGAAGTAATAAACCAGATTCAGAAAATGCCATGCGGCAATTTTATGAAAAATAAGATACCACGTATAACGGCTGTGGTTTACAAGCCATATTATGGATGGATGCGACAGACAAAGAATTTTACGGTAGAAGACAGTTGTATCGGTTGTAACCTCTGCGCAAAGAAATGTCCAGCGAAGGCGATTGAAATAAGAGACAAAAAGCCTGTTTGGACAAAGGAACGGTGTGAGATGTGTCTGGGATGTTTGCACAGATGTCCTAAATTTGCGATTCAGTATGGTCAGAATACCAGAAAACATGGACAGTATTGTAATCCGAATACAACGGTTTATTAAAATCTAATGTATATAATATTGTAAAAAAACATAATATTTCTAAGAAAGGACGGATTAATATTATGAGAAAAATAATAGTAAATTGGGTTTTAAGCTCTGTATGTTTATACATTCTATCTTATTTGTTTCATGGTATCCATTTTGAAAGTTTCGGCTCAGCACTTATCGCAGCCTTGGTCTTAGGTCTTGTAAATGCAGTTATTAAACCAATTATCAGCCTGCTTTCCCTGCCGGTTACGATATTAACACTTGGTTTGTTTTCGCTTGTAATTAACGCTCTTATGCTAATGCTGACTTCCAGATTTGTGAGTGGATTTGTGGTAAGCAGTTTTGGAACGGCATTTTTGGCTTCGATTGTTTTAAGTATATTAAATATGTTATTCATTAAGGAACGCAAATCATAAGTTTGCATGTGTCGAAGGTGCAATACTCAAATTATTTGAAATAAAATAAAGTATAAAAAATACACAGCAGCTTTAATCTGCGGTGTATTTTTTTGCCCATTCATTTAGCGAATCCAAGACCGGAAGAAAGGCTTGCCCCATTTCTGTGAGTGAATACTCAACTTTTGGCGGCACGACTGGGTAAACCTCTCTATGCACCACACCATAGCTTTCAAGAAGTCGAAGGTCTTTGGTCAGATTAGCCTCAGTAACAGACGGAAGCTTTCGTCTGATTTCACTAAAGCGCAAAGTACCTTCAGATAACAGATATATGATTACCATTGTCCATTTCCCCTGGATTACTTTAGATATTCTTGCAATTGGGCAGTTATCAGTATCAAAAACTAAATCATTCATTTGAATTCTCCTATACTATTGTAAAAGATAGTACCTATAAAATAATATCGTACTTTTTAAAATAGATTATATCATATACAATTAAAAATATAAAAGAAATTTGAAAAAAAGATGGAGAATAATAATTATGAGTAATTGTGCAGAATGGATTGAGGATATGTTAGGGGCTGCAAAAGAATCACAGAACCCTGAGGCAATTCGTATGATTGAATGTTGTGGAAAGGGATGTGCAGCACGAAAAAATGCAGATATGTTATGTGAATGTACCCGTGGTCATGAAAAAGCTGTTTGGAGTAATTTCTTTGGAAAGCCTATAGAAGTGGAGCTTGTTGAGAGCTTTTTACGCGGGGGAAATGATTGTGTATTAAAGATAGTTGTTTAAGATAATTCATGCCGTCGTAAAAGAAAAGGAGACAATAAAATATGGAAACGTTAGAAGCAATTTCACTTAGAAAGTCTGTTAGGTCATATAAACCGGAACAGATTTCAGACGAAGTATTAGATATCATTGTAAAGGCAGGCTTTAGGGCCCCTGTAGCATCGAATAAATATGATTCATTGCATATAACAATCGTACAGAGCCCTGAGATATTACAGCAAATAGCGATTGCTACTTCAGATATGGTATACAAAATGCTAAATGTAAAAAAGAATATGGATTTTGGGGCTAAAACCCTAATCATTGTTTCCGGGGCATCTGCGATGATGCAAGGAATTGAGTATGCAAATGCTGCTTGCGTACTTGAAAACATGGTTCTTGCAGCCACAGATCAGAAAGTGGATAGTATTATTTGGGGAGGTGCGGCGGCTGTGGTTCAGCAAGAAGCCTCACTTAAGAAAGCACTTGAAATTCCTGAAGAATTTCATCCGTTATTATGTGCTTCATTTGGGTATGCAGCAGAGTTTGAGGCACCAAAGGAACATACCATCTCTTGGAATAGGGTATAAAAGAAATCATATTTCACTCAAAAAATCCCCAATAAACCGCAGACCGGCACCAATGGCTACCACTGCGGCCGGACATTGACCCACACGGATGTAGCTGCGCTGTTCCGGAAAAGCACATTTTTGTCGTGCCATATCATTTAAATTGCGCAAATCTTCGGTGGTAAGATACGGTCCAATATGGCCGCCCAAAATCACCTCGCAGTCAATCAGCATATGAAGATTGTCGATAGCGGAGGATAGGATATCAAGATAGTTGTCCCAGCGGCGGCACTCATTTTCATTTCCGCTTAGCACACTCTGAAAAAAGCGTTCGGCATCTTCTTCGCCGAATAGGGCATTGGTAGAACAATAGGTTTCCAAACAGCCACATTTGCCGCAGTAGCAGGGCCGTCCGCCGGGCTGAAGAATCATATGCTCCAGTAAACCGCTGCCGGTGCCCTCGCCCTTGTGTAGCTTTCCACCAATGATTACAGCGCTGCCAAGATGCTTACTGAGAGAAATATAAATCGCATCCTGAATGTTGCCGGAATACCATAATTCTGCCTTGGCTGCCGATTCCGAATCATGCAGGAGGGCACAGGGATAGTCAATAAACTGCGCAAAATCAGATACACTTACGCCGGTGCAGTTCAGAATTTTACCATAGGTTACATATTGCCCATCTGCTGATATCACGCCTTGAATGGCAATGCCAACGCCTAAGATGCGTTGATTGGCATTTTTAATTGAGCCGGCAAATGTGTTTATTTGCTGGCCAACAGTTTCATAATAGGAAGTATTATTCTGATATAAGAGGCGAATGCGTTTTTGGGTCACCACCAGACCATATAAATCCACACACACTAGTTGCAAATGATGTTTGGTCACTTCTGCCCCAATTGCGACGCGGCCGTCTGATATGACGCAGAGGGCATCCGGTCTGCGTCCGCCGGATGATGCAAAGGTGCCTTTTTTTTCAATTAAACCGCTGCTGTGCAATTCTTTCAGCAGCAGTGAAACGGTCGGAAGGCTTAATTCAAGTGCCCCTGCAATATCCTGTTTGCAGGTTTTTTTCTGTCTGTAAATAAAATCAAAAACATTTTTCCGATTCTGCTGCTTTAATTGTGCGGTGGTAGCCTTTTCCATATGTGATTCCTTTCTAAAATTCCGAGTCAATAAAACTATGATTTATACGTATTTCGCTTGTAATGTTTGATTGTTAATGCTATCATAATAATAACATATAGAAACATGGTTTGCAAAAGTTTTTGCAGCTTTGAAAGGAGAAAATTATGCAATCATTTTCACCACAATTTGATACACTGTTACAGAAATCCTGCAAAGGGAAAACGCATTTACAACTGACAATCGGTACTTATCAGAATGGGAAAACGGCATTTCATACGATGGATGCAGACGGTAACCCATTGGAAACGCATTTACTGCATTACGATGCCGGCTCAATAACCAAAACCGTAACGGCCAGCATGCTGGCAAAACAGATAGAAGCGGGGGTACTGTCGCTTGATGCTTCGCTGGCAGATTATATTGACGGCCTGCCGCAGCGTTATTATCCCAATTTACGCCGTCTTGCCACGCATGTGTCGGGCTACAACGGTTTGCCTCATACCACAATGGAGGCACTTAGCTTATTAATGAAAATGAACAAGCCGGATGGACTGCTCAATGTAAATCCCTATTATGATTGCGTGAATGAAACGGTTATGCGTCAGGTGTTGACGGAACATCCAATGCAGGACAAGGACTATCCTTATTCTTATTCAAATTTTGCTTTTGGAACGCTCGGCTACATCGTTGGCAAAACGGCTGGCAGTGATTATTGGACGGCGGCAAATGATTTTCTACAAAACGAGTTAGGCTTGAAAAATACTTGGTTGGGACCAAAGGGGTCAATTGTCGGTTACAGCAGCAAAAACAAAGCGTGTCGCAACTGGCAATGGAAAACGAGCGATTTGATTGCGGCAGCAGGGGCGATTTCCACAAATGCCGAGGATTTGCTGCGATATGCGGTGATGCATGCTGAAAATGAAAAATCATATTTTGCACTTACCCACCAAAAACATGGCAGCGGTGATAAGAAGTGTGACCTTGGTCTGGCCTGGCGGCGGGAGCGGAATCAGCCATATCTATGGCATGATGGCTCTGCCGGCGCATTTAGCTGCTTTGCTGGGTTTGATGAACAACGTAAAAATGCCTGTGTAATCCTCACCAATTATGGATTCTTAAAAACACCGCCACTGGGTTTGGCGCTGCTGGATTCGATGGTGAAATAAAGAAGCGAAACTATGAAGGAGAGACAGTATGAAGGCAGCAGTTTTTTATGGGAAATATGATGTCCGAATGGAAGAATGCCAAAAACCGCAGGCGCAGGCTGGGCAATTACTGGTGCAGGTACACGCTTGCGGCGTGTGCGGCACCGATGTGCATATTTTTGATGGCGACAAGGGCGCGGCGGCTACAACGCCGCCCACGATTCTTGGACATGAGTTTGCGGGCGTTGTAGCAGAAGTTGGTACCGGTGTAACCGATTTTAAAGTAGGCGACCGTATCACGGTGGACCCAAATGTATTGTGTGGTAATTGCAATTATTGCCGGAATGGAGTGGGTCATTTCTGTGAAAATATGGTTGGAATCGGCACAACCACAGACGGCGGATTTGCCGAATATGTTGCCGTACCTGCTTCGCAGGCATATCGGATGGCCGATACGACAAGCTTTGCCCAGGGGGCAATGGCCGAACCGGTGGCGTGCTGTCTGCATGGAATCGATTTGTGCGAAATGAAAGCAGGGATGAATGTAGCGGTCATTGGCGGTGGTATGATTGGATTAATAATGCTCCAGTTAGCGAAGCTGTCAGGAGCAGCAACACTCGTGCTGCTTGAACCGGTAGCTGAGAAACGCGATGTCGCGAAACAACTGGGGGCTGATCTGGTAATCGACCCAATCACGCAGGAGCCGCTCCTGGTGCTGCAAGAAAACGGCATCCAGCAGCTCGATGTGGTGATTGAGTGTGTCGGTCGCAGGGAAACAATGCAGCAGTCAATAGCCATTGCTGGCAAGGCATCCACGGTGATGTTCTTCGGACTGACGGCACCGGATGATGAAATTTCAATTAGACCGTTTGAGCTTTTTCAAAAAGAAATTACGTTAAAAGCATCATTCATTAATCCTTATACGATGTTGCGTGCCGTTTCACTGATTGACAGCGGTAAAATTGATGTAACTACGATGGTAAATCCGCTGATTCCGCTGTCACAGCTTAGCGAAGTGCTGGCTAGTGCACAAATGCGACAAACCGGGAAATTTATTGTTAATCCAAGAAAGGAATGAGGTGGTACGATTCGTTTACTTCCTATAGTTTGTTTTTCAATTCTCCCCAGTTTCCGAGGGCATGACCATCCCAAGAAAAATATGTTGCTCCGACGGTACGTGCTGGTCGAAGCATGTTAAGCTTTTCCTCGTTTGATACAGAATCATCACATAATGCCTCATCAGCCAGTAAATTGTGGATTTTACACAGATAGATATCAACGCCATTATGTTGAAAGGTCTTATCTACTTTCAACTCAAACGTCCAAGGACATTTTTTTAACACCGGCACATTTAAAGACTCCCCTTTTTCAATGTCAAATGGGATATTCATTTTATCAGTGTTGTAACCGGAAGTGGTGCCAAAATAGTCTGCTAAAGGTAACAGCTCCTCAGTAACCATGCCCATTGAAAAAACTCCGTCACGGCGGATGTTGTCGCGCGTTTTTTTATCTTCACAGATTGCGGCCATTACGCCAAGACCTTCGTCCCCATAATAACTAACCCAACAGAACAAGCCAAAGTCAGGCTGACCATCGTCGTTATATGTGCCATACATAAATAATGTTTGAGGACAAAAGCTGTTTGAAATTGGTATCGATTTTTTCATAATGAATTCTCACTTTCATTTAAATTTTTAATAATTCGTTTCAACGTATTTTCAAATGTAACAATCTCTTCTTCCGAAAAATCGGCATAATAATTATGCTTCATTTCAAGTGATACGGAATGATATGCATCCTCTAATTCGTGCGCTTTTTCGGTGAGAGAGATACGAATTTGCCGCCGGTCAGTTTTATCATAGGAACGAATAATAAGCTCGGCGTTTTCCATTCGGTCAAGCATACTCGTTAATGTTGTTTTTGCCAGTCCTGTTTTTCGAGAAAGCTCAACAATAGGAATGCTATCTTCCTGCCACAGAATATATAAAATTCGCCCCTGGGCTCCATTAAACTCCTCAATACCGGCATTCACAAGCAACTTTTCAAATATTCTGCCGCTAATCTGTTTGATTTGTGATATTAAAAAGCCACCTTGTGTTTCGTTTTCCATAGGTTCACCTCCACTCCTATATAAAATTATACCATATAGTACTAATTTGTCAATCGCGTCTTAGGTGATAGAAAAATAAATATAATGGTAATAATAATATTCCCGTGATATAATACCAATAGTTATTTTTGGGGAAGGAGAGGTGGATTTACAATGCGATGTACTCTAATGAATAAAAACAATCCTGTTGTAGAATTAAACATTGATGATGATACTGCAGCTATCATTAAAGTTATAAAAGCCCATAATCTTGATTTCCTTCCAATCGGAATTGATAAGAAGACAGGAATACCAAATAAGAAAGAATTAAATGAATGGTGGTATGGTCGTTCTATTCCAGCAAGTCGTTCGGGAATAAGAGAGGCATTAGAAAAATTAGAAGTTGCACATACGGAACAATTGCTGATTAAGTGCTATGGATTAAGTTTATCGGACCAATATTGGATGAAACCCATTGAAAGTATCATAACCTGGTCTGATATAAACTTTTTTGAAAATGATTTTTCTGATGATGTTGGGGATCTTTTATTTGGCCAGCCAGCAAAAGAGAATATAGATTTGATGTCTCCATGTAACACATCAGATGGATGGCTCAAAAAGAAGTGGAAGATAATTGATGGAAAGCGTTGTTTAATTAAAGCGGGTAGTAATCCATACATGCAAGAACCTTTTAATGAAGTATTTGCTACTAAGCTGCATCAACGATTAGGCTATAAAAAATTTGTTCCATATTCACTTTTGTGGGAAGACAAAGTACCATATAGTGTGCTCAAATCATAAAAAATTACACGATATAAGAAAATAGTATGTGGAAAAATATACATTGACATCGTACAATTGAATCAATAAACAATTATGGGAGGAATGAGTGTATGAAGAAAACAAAAATTCTATCCTTAGCGATGGCAGTGTGCATGCTGTTTAATATATTTACAGCCATGCCAATCTCTGCAGCTGAGGAGGGCACAGCGTCTGTAACCCAATGGCAAAGCAATGCAATTGTATATCCTGCTCAGGAGCAATTAATCCCTGGAGGCCCTATTTGGGTCAAATGGAATGCGGTACAAAATGCGGTTAGGTATACCGTGTATCTGGATGACAAACCAGGCGAAACGGTTAATGCAACATCTGGTAACACAATGGAGTATGAGGTATATACTGTCGATGTAAATACGCATACCATTTGGATTGAGGCTGAGCTGGCAAATGGTCAAAAGGTTTTGACCAAGCCGCGAACATTTTATGTAAGCAAGAAAGGTATTGGTTTTTTTGACGATCTTTCAAACATGCAGAATATGAATTTAAGCTGGTATTACACTTGGAGTACAAACAAATCAAATCAAGCGGCGGTAGCGAACCTTGATTTTACCCCGATGTTCTGGAACGGTCAATGTAATCCAAATCAAATTGCTGACTACAAAACAGTACTTGGCTGTAATGAGCCAGATCACACTGGACAAGTTAACACATCTGCAGCTACGGTTGCCCGCGATTGGTGGCCAAGCTTTGTTAATTCTGGCAAGCGCATCGGTTCACCGGCGGCGGCTTGGGAATATGGAAACGAATCCGGTCAGTGGCTGTATGACTTTATGGAACTTATTAAGCAGCCGGATGGTTCCTATCCGGTAGATTTTATAACAGTACATAACTATCCAGGCTGGCCTGGAGATACAAGCGGAGGAGATCAGATTGCCGGATTCAAGGCACAGATTGAGGAACTTTGGAACCGCTATCACAAACCAATCTGGATTACTGAGTTTGCGGTAGCAAACTGGCCAAGTAATCAGGATGATGTGCAATCGTGGGGTTACACCAAGCAGCACGTATATGACTATATGGATAAGCTCATTGACTATCTGGATACCTGTCCTTACGTTGAGCGTTATGCATGGTTTTCGTTTGGCGATCCGGACGGTAATCCATATGGTGAGAGTGCCGGAAGTCATGCGGCTTTGACGAAACGAACAACTGGTGAGCTGACCCAGCTCGGCCAACTTTACAGAGATAAGGGCAATCCCGCGAGGCGTCCCGTTTCTGATGACGCTGTTCCAAGTTCCTATGTTAATCAGGGCACCTCTGAGAATCTGACAAACGTTGCACTTGGTAAGACGGCGACAACAAACAGACCGGGCAATGGTCCGGCCAGCTATGGTATTGATGGCGACGCTAATTCTCGCTTTGAATCCGAGCATGGCAGAAACTATGAATTAACCTATACCGTTGATTTGGGTGCTGATTTCACAGTCAGCCAGATTAAAATTGACTGGGAAGCAATAGCCACCACCGCCACGAAGTTCAAGCTTGAAACTGCTACAAGCGAAAACGGTCCTTGGACTACAGTCTACACCAAGAATAGCGGCGCAGCGGAACAGACCTTTGGCACAACGTTTCATGCAGTCACAGCACGTTATGTGAAGCTCACAGCGACCGAGAAGGAAGGCCCTTGGGGTTACTCTTTCATGGAATTTAAAGTTTATGGCACAGGGGGGCAGGCTGCTGCTTCGAAAAACATTGCAAAGGGCAAAACTGCGGTATCCAACAAGCCGGGCAGCAGTTCTGCCAGCTATGGTATCGATGGCGACAGGAATACTCGCTTCGAATCCGAACATGGTGGGAATTATGAACTAACCTACACAGTCGATCTAGGAAGCACATTCTCTGTTGATAAAATAGCTATTTTATGGGAAGCTACAACTACAGCAGCGACAAAGTTTAAAATTGAAACTGCTGCAAGTGAAAATGGTCCTTGGACCACAATTTACACAAAAAGCAGTGGTGATCCGATTAAGGATTTTGAAACATCATTTGCAGCTACAAATGCTCGCTATGTAAAACTTACAGCGGATGAAAAAACTGGTTCTTGGGGCTATTCTTTCTGGGAATTTGAAGTTTATGGCAGATAAGCATATATAATAAAATAGGAATTAGGTTTAAGACCGTACATTTTCAGAGTTTTTTATAAATTTGCTATTCTGAGAATGGGCGGTCTTTTTTTGTTTTGCCGCCATGTGCGGGCTGTTGCTATCGGGTAAGATTAATTCGATTTTCACAATCTCTGAACGGTTGTCGACAGCATTCGACAACCGAAAGGAACATAAAACGATATAATATCTAAAGAGTGTTTATAAATGTTTTGATTGAGAAGGAGAAAACTTATGAAAAGTATTTTTAAAAAGTTAAAAAAACCGATTGTGGTAGGTATATGTGCTTTAATCATGACGAGTGCCTTAGCCTTGTCAGTATTAGCAATATCAATGGTCTATGTAGCAACTTCCAGCGGAAAAATAACGATTACGCCAACAAAAACAGGTTCTGCTGTAAATGGGTATTATGCTTCGTCCGGGTATACAGTTAAGTGGTCTGGTGTTACGATAGGAGGGACGCAAACAGGTCACATTTATACAGCCAATGAAGTAAATGCTACCGGTGGCGGAACATATAGATATTATATGAATGGAGCGGGTACAGATAACTATAAGAAATATGGAAAGTTGCAGGGAAACATTACAAAAAAGGCAAGTGATATAGGTGGAACAATCAGTTATAGCTTTAAAGTCGCGGATGAAGCCAGTATACCTAATTATATTGCATTCGTCAGAATGCCACCTGGAGAAGGCTGGACCTATTTTGAAAGTGATCTCAGCCTATGGAATAATCAGTCTAGTGTAGAATATTATAAAAAAATAAAGGGCACTGCGATTACATATCCGGCAGATGTGGATATTACCGCTCCTACGTTGAGTTTATCACTTACAAGAATAGGAACAGCCTATACGGATAACAAAGGACAAACATGGAGTAGAGAAGCAAGGGTCACAGCAACAGCAACAGATACCGAATCGAGGCCACATACAGCAACTCCTTTCAGATGGAATAATGGAAGTCTTCAAGCATGGGGAAAAACAGGAAATGCTGTATACTCTTCAAATAATACGGTAGTTACAGATTATTATACATTCAGCAATAATGTGACAGTTTCAGTTCAATCAATGGACGGTGTTTCGAACGTAAGTAATGCAAGTTCAATTACAGTAGACGGTATTGATAGAACGGCTCCAATCGTGACACTTACATGTACGGTTAATAATCCTGTACTTGTAAATGGAAAGGAATGGACAAAGGATACTGTTACAGTGAAAGCAACAGCCTCAGATAGCCAATCCGGTTTACATGAAAAGGCATATTCATGGAATGGAGGCGGCTGGACTTCGGAAAACACCTACATAGCGCAAAAAAATGAAAAGGTAACAGTTAAAGTAAGAGATAATGTTGGAAACGAGTCACCAGCAAATGAAAAGGAAATAGACTGTATTGATAAAACCGCTCCAGAAGTAACACTAACAAGTACGGTTAATAATCCTGTACCTGTAAATGGAAAGGAATGGACAAAGGATACTGTTACAGTGACAGCAACAGCCTCAGATAGCCAAACCGGTTTGCATGAAAAGGCATATTCATGGAATGGAGGAGGCTGGACCTCGGAAAATACCTACACAGCTCAAAAAAATGAAAAGGTAACAGTTAAAGTAAGAGATAGTGTTGGAAACGAGTCACCAGCAAATGAAAAGGAAATAGACTGTATTGATAAAACGGCTCCAATCGTGACACTTACATGTACAGTTAATAACCCTGTACTTGTAAATGGAAAGGAATGGACAAAGGATTCTGTTACAGTGAAAGCAACTGCCTCAGATAGTCAATCCGGTTTACATGAAAAGGCATATTCATGGAATGGAGGAGGCTGGACCTCAGAAAATACCTACATAGCTCAAGCAAATGAAACGGTAACAGTTATCGTAAGAGATAATGTGGGAAACAATTCACCATTACATAGAGAGGAAATAGACGGTATCGATAAAACCGCTCCAATAGTGAAACTAACAAGTACGATTAACAATCCTATACTTGTAAATGAAAGGGAATGGACAAAGGATACTGTTACAGTGAAAGCAACAGCCTCAGATAGCCAATCCGACTTACATGAAAAGGCATATTCATGGAATGGGGGAGATTGGACATCAGAAAATATCTACATAGCTCAAACAAATGAAACGGTAACAGTTATCGTAAGAGATAATGTAGGAAATGAGTCACCAACATATAAAGAAGAAATAGATTGTATTGATAAAACCGCTCCCGAAGTGACACTAACAAGTACGGTTAATAATCCTGTACTAGTAAATGGAAAGGAATGGACAAAGGATTCTGTTACGGTGAAAGCAACAGCCTCAGATAGCCAATCCGGTTTACATGAAAAGGCATATTCATGGAATGGAGGAGGCTGGACCTCGGAAAATACCTATATAGCTCAAACAAATGAAACGGTAACCGTTGAAGTAAGAGATCATGTTGGAAATACAATACCACTATCAGAAAATATAGATTGTATTGATAAAACCCCACCTGAGATATCGGTGAAAATAGTGCTCGACAACCCAATTACAACAGAAGGAAAAGATTGGACAAGAGATTTTGTGACATTGGAAGTGGAAGCAGTAGATAATCAATCAGGAATACCTGATGAGCCATATTCATGGGATGATGGTGTAACATGGACCTCAGAAAATACCTACATAGCTCAAGCAAATGAAACGGTAACAGTTATCGTAAGAGATAATGTAGGAAATCAAGCATCAATTTCAAAAGACATAGAATGCATCGATAAAACTGCACCAAAGGCAACTATTTCATTGAAATTGGATGGTGCTCGAATTGTTGATGGTAAAATTTGGACAAAAGACTCTGTGACATTGGTCGTTAAAGCAACTGATAGTCAGTCAGGCCTTCATGAAACAGCGTATTCATGGGATAATGGTAACACATGGACATCAGATAACACCTATATTGCAGAGGCAAACAGAACAATTGATTTGATTGTAAGAGACAAAGTAGGCAACCAGATCCATCTGTCACAAGAAATAGATTACCTTGATAAAACCTTGCCACAGGCATTAATGTCTATAGAAGTCATTAGCCCACAAGATGTAAATGGGAAAGACTGGACAAGAGATTCTGTTACCCTTACAGTAGTGGCAGAGGATAATCAATCTGGTCTGCATACGAAAGCGTATTCATGGAATAATGGCGAGTGGACATCACAAAACACATATACTGCTCACGAAAATGGCATGGTAAGTGTTAACGTAAGAGATTATGTTGGAAATACAGTAACAATAAAACAACAAGTCGATTGTATAGATAAAGTTGCTCCAGAAGTTGCATTATCAATGGGCATTAATGGTGCGCATATTATTAATGGTAAAATTTGGGCAAGGGAGTTCGTGACATTGGAAGTAACTGCAATTGATAATCTATCCGGTTTGCCTGAAGAAGCATATTCATGGGATGATGGTATAACATGGACATCAGATAATACGTATGTTGCAGAAGAAAATGGTACAATTAATCTGCATGTAAGAGATAATGTGGGAAATACGGTAAAATTGATACAAAGCATAGACAATATAGATAAGACGCTGCCAGAACTCTCGATTGTAATCAGTGCAAATAATCGTACAATTGACCAATATGAACAGATAAATCTAATGGAAGGTGTATCTGCAATTGACATTGAGGAAGGAAATATTACGAATAAAATTCAGATTTCAGTATTTGCCCCAGATACTTCGCTTCGATGTGAAATAGGAGAAGGTTCAAATGCAGATTATACATTTAAAGAAGAAGGTGTATGGCAAGCAGTATTCAGCGTAACGGACAGTGCGGGTAAAGTTGTGAGTAAAACGGTTAATATAGTGGTAAGACCTGCCGCACAAGTAACATATAAAATAAACGATGATGATAAAGATATAACATATCACGGAGATTGGATGATTTATAGCAATGATCCGAGTTTATATCAAGGAAATCAGCATTATACAAATGAGGTCGATGCATATGTGGAATATAGTTTCAAAGGTACAGAAATTAGCTGGATTGGGGCAACCAATAATAATTTAGGAAAAGTAGATGTATATATTGATGAAGTTCTGGAAGTAGAAGGATTAGATTTGTATTCTTCAGATGTAGAATGGCAGAAGGTATTATTCAAAAAGACAGGATTGTCATATGATATACATACAATAAAAATTGTAGTAACTGGACAAAAAAATATAAATGCCACGGATTGTAATCTGACCATTGATGCTTTTGAATATGTGAGTTATGCGAAGCCTGAGAATAAAAGTAAGATTAATGATGATAATTCAGATATTTCTTATAGCGGAAAATGGTTGTATCATATGGACAATTCCAACTTATATGAAGGAGATCAACATTATTCCAATGAAGAAAATGCATATGTGGAATATAGTTTTGAGGGTACAGAAATCAGTTGGATTGGAGCAACCAATTATAACCTAGGAAAAGCAGATGTTTATATTGATGAAGTATTGGAAGTAGAAGGAATGGATTTATATTCCCCAGATGTAGAATGGCAGAAATTACTGTTCAACAAATCAGGTTTATCTTATGGTCTGCATACATTAAAAATAGTAGTCACCGGGCAGAAGAACGAAAATGCTTCGGATTGTTATGTGACAATTGATTGTTTTGAATGGCGTTGATGTAAATAAGGCAATGTCAATTAGATAAGCATGAAGCCCAAGAGCAGCGTTTGTAGAAATACATAACCTGCTCTTTTTTTACCAAGATTTATATACTTGCAAGACTGGTTGTGATAAAATAAAAAAAGTTTGTAACAAAAATCAAACGGAACCGTCTAATCTATGAAACCAAGAAAGGAGGGCGATGATTTGGATACAGATTTAGAACAGCTATACAATTTATATTACATGCCAATCTGGGAACATGGAACAGCGATGTATTGATCAATGCAAATATTTCGTTGCTGACGCTCATTACAGGAATTACAATCGGAATTATTTTATTAATAATAGCATTTATTAATCGTCAGAAAAAAATATGATGCAATGCAGAAGGTTGAAGGAGGAAGAATAGATGTTATTTATAGAATATCCAAAATGTTCAACCTGCCAAAAGGCTAAAAAATGGTTGGATACACATAATATCACATATACAGAGCGGCATATTGTCGAGGACAATCCAACTTATGATGAATTAAAGGAATGGCATGAACGGAGTGGACAACCACTTAAGAAATTCTTTAATACGAGTGGTATCCTTTATAAAGAAATGCAACTGAAAGACAAGCTGCCGACCATGAGCGAAGAAGAACAACTAAAGCTTCTGGCAACGAATGGAATGCTTGTGAAGCGGCCAATGATTGTAGATGATGAGACTGTGCTTACTGGATTTAAGGAAGCGCAGTGGGAAGAGAAAATGTTTGGTTAGAGACAACATAAAAAATGGAGGGAACCAACATGAGCTTTGACTTCAAAAAAGAATACAAAGAATTTTATCTGCCAAAAAATAAACCGGGTATTGTAGAAATTCCACCGATGAACTATATCGCTGTTCGTGGCAAAGGCGACCCGAATATAGAAGGCAGCGAGTATAAAAAATCAATCGAATTACTCTATGGTATTGCATACACCATCAAAATGAGCAAAAAGGGAAATCACCAAATAGAGGGATATTTTGATTACGTTGTTCCGCCACTAGAAGGTTTTTGGTGGCAGGATGGTGTTGCTGGTGTGGATTATGCCCACAAAGAAAATTTTAATTTTATATCCGTAATTCGTTTGCCTGACTTTGTAACAAAGATGGATTTTGAATGGGCGATGAAAGAGGCAACCGAGAAAAAGAAAACGGACTTTTCAAAAGTTGAGTTTATGACTTATGATGAAGGTCTATGTGTTCAATGTATGCACATTGGTTCTTATGATGAAGAACCGGCCACAGTCGCATTGATGCATGAATATATGAAGGCGGAAGGCTACGAGTTAGAGATAAATGATTGTCGATTGCATCATGAGATTTATTTAAGTGATGCTAGAAAAGTAGCGCCAGAAAAGTTAAAAACGGTTATTCGGCATCCGATCAAGTAGATACTTAAGAAAGAGGTTTCAAGATGATTACGATTAGGACTTGTACAAAAGACGATATTCTTCTTTTATCAGAAATTTCAACAAAAACATTTGCAGATACATTCCGTGGAACCACCTCGGAGGAGAATCTGGAGGATTTTTTGAAAGCCTCTTATCAAACGGACAAGCTGGAGAAGGAAATGGAACATCCGGATTCGACATTTTATTTTACTTATGTGGATGGTGAACTGGCGGGATATCTTAAAATCAATTTGGGAGGTGCCCAGACTGAGATTCATGACCCGGCAGCAGGTGAACTGGAACGGATATATGTGCTAAAAGAATTCCAGGGCAGAGGAATTGGGCGTTTTCAGATGGAGCAAGCCTTAGAGTTGGTTCGAGAAGCTGGAAAAGCTTATATCTGGCTCGGGGTGTGGGAACACAATGAGCGGGCAAAGGATTTTTATCAGAGGTATGGTTTTTATCAAATTAGTAGCCATGATTTTCCGGTCGGAGATGATATTCAAACGGATCTTATTCTTCGGAAGAATTTCAATAAATAGCTAGAAAAATGAGGAGGATATGGATAATGAAACACAAAGACATCTCTTATGAAAACCGCTATAAACACAAATTAAATATGCTTGAACCGGGGCTTGTCATGATAAAAGTCATTGGGGTGTTGCTTTGCGTTGGCGTTTTTCTTTGGGCAGTCGGGTGGAGACCATTATCAATTATCCTCTTTATTTTAGCAGGGGGTGTGTTTATTACTCTGCTAATCCTTATTATTATTGAAGCACATCAAGATAAGGTGCTAAATGATATAGCAATGCACGAAAATAAGGAAAAATACAATGATAACATCAAATAATTGGAAAAGAAATTTTTTTACTATCTGGACAGGGCAGGCATTTTCACAATTTTCAAGCTCTGTCCTACAGTTTGCAATCGTATGGTATTTAACAGATAAAACCGGTTCAGCAATGGTTTTATCTGTTGCCATGCTGATGGGATTTTTGCCGCAGGGCATTTTAGGTCTGTTTATAGGTGTATATATTGATCGATATAGCAGAAAGCGTATTATGATGATATCGGATTCATTTATCGCGGCGGCCAGTTTAATCATGGTGATAGCTGGATGGATGGGGATGCTATCAACAGAACTGATTCTGGTGGTGTTAATGCTTCGATCCATTGGTTCCGCATTTCATAATCCATGTCTACAGGCAGTGACTCCTCAGATTGTGCCACCAGACCAATTGACTAGATGCTCTGGATACTCGCAGGCAGTGGAGTCTGTATCGCAGATTTTAAGTCCGGCAGTTGCGGCGGTACTATATAGTTCGTGGAGTTTAAGCCGGATTGTTTTTCTGGATGTTATCGGAGCATTCATTGCGGTATTCACATTGGGGATTACCGTAATACCGGAATTGCATCAAGATAGAAATAGCGGGAAGGTTCAGGTCTTACGAGAAGCGAAAGAAGGATTTCAAATTCTCCGGATGAATAAGGGAATGCTTGGATTGGTATTAATTGGCAGTATATACACGATAGCATTAATGCCAACCAGCGCATTATTTCCATTGATGAGTATGTCTTATTTCAATGGTACCAGTACAAATGCAAGTGTTGTAGAAGTGGTATTTTCAGTAGGTCTTTTGTTTGGCTCATTAATAATAGCAAAATGGGGCGGAACAAAGAATAGAGTCTATTCCATCATTGGTTCGTATCTGCTGATGAGTTTTAGCTTATTTATTTCGGGAGTTCTGCCACCAAGTGGTTTTTTTGTATTTGTAATTTGTTCCTGGTTAATGGGTGTCTCCGGACCATTTTATTGGGGAGCGTATACCCCGTTATTGCAAAGTAATTTTGAAGCGAAGTATCTAGGTCGGGTGCTGTCGCTAGCCAGCAGTATACGGCTACTCAGTGGGCCGATTGGATTAGCTGTTTCAGGAGTTTTGGCAGAGAAATATGGTGTTGATAAATGGTTTCTTATTGCCGGCGGGCTGGTGTTGCTGGCCTCATTCTTATGTATGATGGTACCGTCTGTGCGTAATTGTGATACAGATTAAAAATAAAAAGCGTGGAACGCTTCGCATCAATTAAATCGTGCGTTGTGTAACCACGCTTTTATTTTGTGAAATGTACAATATCATTTGGAGTACAGTTTAATATGATGCATAGCTTTTCAACTGTAAGTAACGTAATATTTTTGTTTTTCTTTAGAGAATCAAGTGTCTTATTATCAATACCAGATTGTAGTAGCTGATATTGAGAAACTTCTTTTGATTTCATTGTTTTCCATAACGGACCATAATCAAGAATAAAAATCACCAACCTTTTTTGTACTATATAAATTATATGAGGATGTTGTGGAAATAAACATTGTGGAGATAATCACAACATGATATAATCACAGAATGATAAAATAATTTGAAAAAATTTATTGGAGGGTGAAGACACATGGATAAACTAGTACAGATTTTTGAAACTTTTAAATCTAGTGAATATTATAATGATTCATCAATAGAAATTAATCTTGATTGGCTAAAGACCAAGCTAGGGGCAGAAGATTTAGAAGAATTAGAAAAACAGATTTATGGAATTATATTAGAGAACGAAGAAGAACTTTTTGTAAATTGTATTAGATATGTATATGATATTTTTCAAGAGATAGCCATAAAGAAAAGTTAAATCAAGTGGTAGTCTTAATTTTCACATGCCAAGCTCCTTGATGTTCCAGATGATTATGATTTAGTGTGTCTTTTGCCTGTTGGAATTGCTGACGAAAACGTGACTACAAAAACTAAAAAGAAGCCTTTTACCGAACGTGCATGTTATAATAGGTTCAATATATAAACATAGCTCCAAATTGGCGCAATCACATACATAAATCAACAGTCAGCCACCCGTCGGTATTCCTTCGGAGAAACCCCAATATGCTTGTGAAATAACCGGCTAAAATAAAGCGCGTTTTCGTATCCAATAATAGAAGCAATTTCATTAATCGAATAATCAGTAGTCTCAAGTAGTATTTTAGCATTGGACAAACGGATATCCAAAAGGTATTGCAGCGGGGTCATGCCAGTGTATTGCTTGAATTTACGAAAGAAAGAACTAATCGTAAATCCTTTGCTTGTGGCGTAAGATTCGATATTAATATTTTCACGGTAATGTTCATGAAAATAAGTTGTCGCATGATCAATATCCTCAAAAGAAAAGAATTCTTTGTTGAGCGAAAATGCTTTATCGAATCGCCCCATCATAATAAGTAATTGAGTGAAAAAAAGCGCAGCAGATTCTTCATAAAAATCTTTTTGCAATTGCAATTCTAAAATTATTTTCTCAAAATAATGTGCATAATTTGAGTTCGTACCGACCGGTATCACATGTGTACTTGTATCAATGTTATGCGCTCTAAATAACTCAGGAATATTTTGACCTGAAAAGTGAATCCAATAGATGTTAGGTTGGTCGATTCCATAATAGATATATTTCTGTGTTTCACGCGGAGCATAAAGAATCATATTTCCGGCATTAACGATAGTTGGTGAATCATCATCAAAGTAAAAATATCCCTTCCCAGCAGCAATATAAATTAATTGATAATCACTTCTTCCATCTGGTCTACCGGTCGGAAGTTCTAATCGCGAGTATAGTCGATAAGTACCACAGCTATTAATAATCAGAGCGTTATCTTTGTTTGAGTTCCCCTCTGGATATGGAGAATTAGCATAATTTAAAAACATAATATGACCTCAACTTTCCGCCGCCTGTTTTTACCTCTACTTTCCTATCTTTTGACAAGAATGTGCATATATTATACAACTTTATTTATAGAAAATAAAGAACGATGCTGATAAAATAATAATATTATAGGAGGATGGTATCAATGAAAAATCACTTAAGAAAGTTAATAGTAATGGGGATTAGTATCTGCCTTTGTGCTTCAGTCTTGGCAGGATGCGGAAAAAATGATGATGCAAAAGAAACAAATGGAACAGAGGTAGCAGATATAACGGAAGATGACGGAAGTGCATTTTCCTTTGCATTGCCAGAGGGTCCAGAGGATTCTGATGTATATATCGAAGCAATACCAGATATTTCCGATGATTTTATCCGCGGAATGGATGCATCCATCGTTCTGGTAGAGGAAAATAGTGGAGTTAAATATTACAACTTCGACGGCGAAGAACAAGATGTATTTCACACCTTGGCAGAAGCTGGCGTAAACTACATGCGGCTTCGTGTATGGAATGACCCATATGACGAAAATGGAAATGGATATGGCGGCGGAAACAATGACGTTGCGACCGCAATCACGTTAGGAAAACGGGCCACAAAATATGGCATGAAGGTTAATATTGACTTTCACTATTCTGATTTCTGGGCAGACCCAAAACGTCAGCATGCGCCAAAAGCATGGGAAGGCATGAGTCTGGAAGAAAAATCAGAAGCCTTGTACGAATTTACCAAAGACAGCCTTGCTGAAATGATTGACGCCGGTGTGGACGTTGGCATGGTCCAGATTGGTAACGAAATCAACTTCGGAATGTCAGGCGAAACCTCTCAAGCGAACGTACTGGAATTATTAAAATCAGGAAGCAAGGCAGTTCGTGAAATAGCAGAAACATATAGCAAGGATATTCAGATTGTTGTTCACTATACCAGAGTTCCAGAGGCAGCAAAATTACTTGACCTTGTTGGCTACTTGCAAGAAGGAAATCTTGATTATGATGTGATTGGTTTGTCCTTCTATCCATTCTGGGATGGAAGCATGAGTAATATGCAAAACGTTGTAAAACAAATACAAGCGGATTATGGCAAAGAGGTTGTGATTGCTGAAACCTCCTACTGTTACACCTCAGAGGATGGCGATGGAACCTCAAATAGCTTAGTTGGTATTCATGACTTAGTCGAAGGATATGAAGCCACCGTTCAAGGACAGGCAAGCATGATTCGTGACGTGATTGCGGCTGCCAGTGAAGCCGGTGCAAAGGGCATCTTTTACTGGGAAGGAACATGGCTTCCAGTTGGTAAAGCAACTGATGATAATTCCTCAATATGGGAAAAATACGGAAGTGGATGGGCAAGCAGTTATGCATCTGACTATGACCCAGAGGATGCCGGATTATATTATGGCGGATGCTCTTGGGACAATCAGGCCTTCTTCGATTTTGAAGGACACCCACTGGCATCGTTAAATTTATTCAAATATTTGAAATATGGAACAACATTGGAATCAGCAATTGCATATACACCAATTGAAAGAAATAATGAGGAAGACGAGAATAAACTAGATGTTTCCGGATTTACCAATCTGGTCAAGAATCCGGGCTTTGAAGAAACAGATACCTCAATGTGGAAGGTCGATTATGTTGGTGAAGAGAATCCGACCGATTTCTTTGAAAAAGCAGAGGATGCTTATTCGGGAGATTATTCATTCCACTTCTTCTCAGATACCTCAGATATGGAATTTTCGATTGAACAGGAATTTACCGATTTGGAACCGGGAACTTATTATCTAACGGCATATTCACAAGGTGGTGCTGTCATCGAAGGTTCATTTGAACTCTATGCCATTGTAAATGGAGAAGAACTGACAGATGACTTTATGCTGACCACATACATTGATTGGAAGAATCCGACCATACCGGAAATAAAGGTAACCGACGGAACCCTTACAATCGGTATACGTGCCAAAACAAACGTAGCAAGTTGGGGAACCATCGATGAATTTGGTTTATATAAAATTTCTGACTAATGCAAATTTAAGCCATTACGGAGCGAAAACTCTGTAATGGCTTTTTTTAGATATATCAAAATAAATAAACTTAATGTATAATATTTTGGAGGTGATCTGAATTATGGAATACATAGATGCAAAGAAAATTGTAATGAACACGAAGAGCCTGAATTGGAATTATCTGGCCTTTGAATATAGTATGAACATATATTGGGGCTGTAATCACGGTTGTATTTATTGTTATGCCAGGAGCGATTACTATGATAAAATCGGCAACCTCGGCGGAAATTTCGACTGCATTAGAGCCAAAAAGGATGCACTTCAGATAATCCGGGATGATTTGCGCAGAAAAGTAAAACCATCAGTTGTGATATGAGGGCATCCAATCACAGGATACGGCAAGGGTATGATAATCAGTTGGTACTGAATTTATTTGATAATTAAAAAAATCTGGTTCAATCTGGAGGCAATACAAATGAGATATTCACCAATTAACATCAGCATCGAACTCGTATGTGTATTAGTCGTATTAACTATATTATTTTTACATATGGGAAAACAAAACAAGACACGACAGGATAAGATATTTGCACTGAAGTTGGTTTTTTTTATAATACAAGCGCTATGTGATGTCGTCGCATGGTGGCTTGGCGGTGCACCTGGAATCATTGCCTTAGTGTCAACACATATAGCCAATTTTCTGCTGCAAGCAGTTGGCGGGGTTACCTTTTTTTTATTTTGGTTATATCTGATTCCGAGTACGTCAAAAGAAGTAAAAGCATCACGGCTCATGAAATGGTGTGTTTGGGTGGTTGGGATATTAAGCGTGACAGCATTTGCGACCGCCATTTTAAACCTATGGAATGGAATGTATTATTGGATTGATGAAAACAATCACTATCATTGGGGCGACTGGGAAACATTACCTTACTTTATGTTTATGGTAGAAACCGTATTGCTGATTATTGTTGTACTGTATTGCCGCAAGTCGTTAAATAAAAAAGAGTTGCGGGCATTTTTATCCTATGGACTGCTGCCGTTTATTGCGGCAATTATAACGATTGGGCTGCCGAAGCTAATGGTAATATATCCCGCCACAACAGTCGCTCTGCTGCTCATCTATGTCGATGTGCAAAAAGAACAGGAAAAAAAGTTGGAATTGGAGCTTACCGAAAACCGTATTTCGATTATGCTAACCCAGATTCAGCCACATTTTCTATATAATTCGCTGCTGGCAATCCAAGATTTATGCGGGCAGGATGCAGAACAAGCGGAAAAAACCATTGGTGGATTTTCCGAATATCTGCGCGGCAATTTAGACGCGCTGACCCAAAAAGAGCCGATTTCATTTGAAAAAGAATTGGAGCATGTGCAAATCTATTTGTCGTTGGAAAAGATACGTTTTGAAGAACGTCTGCAAATAGAATACGATATCCAGGCCAAGAACTTCATGCTGCCCGCCCTGACGTTACAGCCGATTGTTGAAAATGCTATTAAGCACGGAGTGACGCAGCGCGTGGAAGGGGGCAAGGTCATCATTCATTCACAAGAGAATGCCACCCATTGGCGGATTACGGTCGAAGATAATGGTGTCGGTTTTGACCCAGAACAGATCAAAGCAGATGGACATACCCATGTTGGCATTCAAAACGTGCAGCATCGGCTAGAAGCCACATGCGGGGGAATGCTAGAGACCCACAGCATACCGGGGGTGGGTACTACTGCGGTTATAACGATTCCGAAGGGAGGAAATCACAAATGAATATCATTGCTGTAGATGATGAACGCCCAGCTTTGCGGATGCTGGAAAAAGCAATTAGACAGGCAGAACCGGAGTGTTCGCTGACCTGCTTTCTGACAGCTATGGAAGCAATTGAGTATGCCAAAGAAGAACGGGTTGACGTAGCCTTTTTAGATATTAGAATGGCGGGAAAAAACGGGCTTGAAATGGCCAGAGAACTGAGGGAAATTTACCAAAAGACGAACATCCTGTTTGTGACTGGGTATCAGGAATATGCACTAGACGCTTTTGCCTTGGCGGCAAGTGATTATATTATGAAACCGGCGAAACCGGAGGACATTAGCGCCGGACTAGACAACCTGCGTTATGGGGTCAAGCGTCACCCAGAACCGGAGGTCAGGATAAAATGTTTTGGCGGCTTCGGTGTGTTCGTTGATGGGAAACCGCTTCTGTTCCCGCGGGTCAAGACGAAGGAATTGCTGGCCTACTTGGTGCATAAGCAGGGCGCAGTAGCCAATACTGCCGAAATCGCGGCTGTATTATGGGAGGACAAGGCATATACACATTCCGTGCGAACGCAGACACAAAAGGCAATTGGTAACCTGCTCAAGTTATTACAGGATGCAGGAATCGGGTATATTGTCGAAAGGGGCTGGAACAGTATGGCAGTAGATGTTGAAAAGTTTTCTTGTGACTTTTATGAGCACCTCAAGGAAGATAACAATTACATCAGTATCAATAGCGGGGAGTACATGAACGAATATAGTTGGGGAGAATTTGTCGCCGGGTATTTGCACGGCAAAAAAAAATAGCATGAGCATAAAAATGAAACAGGTTGAAAAGATTGAGATTTCAACCTGTTTCATTTTTATGCTGTTTGGCGGTTACTGAGAGCCAGACAGTAATTTTATCATCAGGTGGTATACTTTCGGTATATTTGGTTTTATATAATGTGAAGTAAAGAAAATTTCAAGCAGGAGGAATTCAAATGAAACAGATAAGAAAAGTAATATTATGTTTAGTAATGATGTGTATGATGTTTTTGCTGCTTCCGGCAGCAATCCCGGTTCAGGCGGCAGCCGAACCAACGGCTTTAAAAGCTACAATTGAAAGTGTCCCGGGTCTAACCGCTACCTGGAATGACCCAGTGCTGACTGTAACGGGAAGTAATGATTCAATGACCACAGTTTTGGATCTGGCTATCCCAGATGGGGTAGAGATAAATTGGCAAGCAAATATTAAAGCGACATTAAGCGGTGGTTGACTGCTCCAATTCCGTCCTGAAAGCGTAGATGATGTCGGAACATACAGAATTTCCAATGCAAAATTTGAAGTGTCAGGTAATTTTCAATATATAATTAGAGTACTCACTTCTGATACAGCAAATAAATTAATTATCGAAAATTGCGAGTTTATTGGGAATTATACCGCTGATACACCTTCTGAAGGGTTAATTAGAGCCGGTACCGGTGCAACAATCACTGGAACTACGATGCAAGCTACCGGAAATCTAATGTCTACAGTGTGGAATAGTGGTGTCCTAACGGTATCTGATAGTACCTTTACTGGAGCTCCAGTGATACTGGATGAACAACAACCTTTTTCTTTTACGAACGGGATGATTATTAATCCTAACGGCAAAGCACTGCAAAATAGTGGCGGAGGAACCGTGGAAATAGGCGGAAAAGCGCTTGTGTTTGAGAAAAATGACCAACCAGATACAACGGTAGTATTAAAGGATAAGGCAATTTTTATTAGCAAAGCAACGGATGAAACAGTTTACGATATGGAGACAACCACGGATTTAACCGTAACACCATCTGATGCAATCGTATATTGGTCAATTAAAGACGATAAGAGCGGCATTGCTTATGTCAATGGAAATAATCAGGGATTTTTAGAGTTAAGTGAATACACGGTTAACAAGCTAAATACATTTGTAGCAGTAACCAAAATTAAAGGTGTGCCAAGTGAAGTGACTGCCGGCCAGAACGTAGGCCTAAGCGTAACAGTTACACCGGTAGAAGCAACCAATCAGACGATTGTCTGGTCCGTAAAGGATGCTGGTACAACCGGTGCCACTATCAATAGTAATTACTTAACTACCACGGCAGCAGGAACGGTAGTTATCACGGCAACGATTGAAAACGGTGCAGCAGAAGATAAAGACTATCAGCAAGATTTTACAATAACGGTTAAGGAGGAATCAGCCGATTCATCCGACCCAACAAATCCAACTGATCCAGCCACACCAACGGATACGCCGACCCAAGCCGCAACACCAACCACCAAGGTACCGAAGACCGGTGATGCATCAATGACGATATTCTGGTTACTAACCTTGACATTGGCAGGCGGTATTTGTATCGGTGTGAAAAAGACAACAATAGCGAAAAAGTGAGGACAACCATGAGACAAAAAAGAAGAATATTATCCTTAGTAGTAACAATGTGTATGGTATTCATACTATTCCCAGTAATGGCAAAACCAGTGCAGGCAGAAGCTGTGGTAAAGCGGACAGAGCGTCTTATAATTGGTATGGGTGACGAATACATGAGCTATATGTCAACGGATGGAACAGAAAAGTCGGCTATTATCAGGGACGGTGATATAACAGATTCGGCGGAAGGCTGGCAATGGTACTTAAATGGCAACAGCGAGCTGGGCTATGAACCAATGACATTGGTGCTGGATGGAGTGAATATGGAGGTGAATACAGATCTCAAATCCTGCATTATATCGACCTTTGAAGATCTGAATGTAGTCATAAAAGGAACCAATACACTTACGTGTATCTGTAAAGAAACAGCGTATTCAACAGGTTTAAGTGGCACCAATATGAATATAATGGGAACCGGAGAATTAAAGATTATATCGAATGCAGAGAGTACTTTGAGGGCTGGTGGACTATGGGCTAGTGGTAATATGACCATAAAAGATGCCACCATTACGGTTACTCAAACGAATTCAAGTTCAACAATTCCTACCGGGCTTAGTTACGGAATAAGAGGCAATAACGTGCATATAGACGGTGCAACCATCAATACCAACGCCACCGGTCCGGGAAATGATTATGGAATTTGTGCAGAACAAGAGCTCAAGGTCAGCGGTAAAAATGTGATTCGAGCATTCGGCTCGGAATCAGCATTGTATGCAGTAGCAACAAAAGTAAGTGACAACAATCAGGTCTTAGGAAAAGATGCAGCAGGCAACTACTCCGTTCTGAGTACTTTTAATTCGTCTAAGTTAGTTGAAAAGGCTGATAATTCAGTGGCAATCACTGACGCTATGGTGGGTGAAGCCCGTGTTCTTACTTATGATGGAAATGGAAACACCGGAGGAAGTATACCGGCAGAAAAAATAACTGTAATCGTTACATCAGATGTAACGGTACTTGATAATACCGGAGCATTGGAGCGAAACAGCGATACATTTGCCGGCTGGAATACTGCCGCTGATGGCAGTGGAACAGACTATGCCGCTGGTGATGCTATCAATATGTCTGATGACACCACCCTATATGCCAAATGGGAAGCACCGGCTGAAGCATATACCGTCACTTACGATGGCAACGGCAATACTGCAGGAGCGGTACCGACTGATGCAACCGTATACGGAAAAGACGCAGCCGCAACTGTATTAGGTAATAGCGGAGGTCTGTCAAAGGACGGCTACACATTTGCGTGCTGGAATACCGCGGCTGATGGCAGCGGAACCGATTATGGCGCGGGCAATACATTTACCATCAGTAGTAATACCACGCTATATGCGAAGTGGCAGGCAAATGCAGCAGCTTCAGGCACAACCACAAAAACCACGAAGGTCCCAAAGACCGGTGATACAAACGCATCATGGATGTGGTTGCTGGCAATAGCAGTTATTAGTGGTGGGACAAGTGTAGTAATATATAGAAAGAAGAAATTCTTTAATTAGGAGGAATTATTGTTGAAACAGATAAGAAAAGTATTATTATGCTTCGCAGTGATGGGTATGATGTTTTTACTACTTCCAACCATTAAACCCGTGCAGGCGGTTGAAACCGTAAAGCGGACAAGTGCTCTTAAGCTACTGTGGGGTGTTGATGTGACGTATACTGCTATAGATGGAACAACAAAAGTTCAGGATTCCAGCCAAAACGACATTACTGATTCAGCGGAGGGCTGGCAATGGTACTTGAATGGCAATAGTGAACTTGGCTATGGACCCAGTACACTAGTTTTGGATGGTATAGATATCGAAGCAAATGAAGATGGTAGTAGCATCATAGCTGTTGGTGGAGATGTTCCAACAACAATTGTCATTAAGGGAACAAACACAATTAAGAGTACGGCTAGCCATTTTACTACCGCATCTGGTATTTACCAAATGGGAGTAGATATTACCATTACCGGAGATGGTACGTTATCCTTTGTAATGTCGGCACCACTTAACTTTAAAATGGATTACTCTAGGACGAGAGCAATTTACACAGATGCAACGCTTACAGTAAAGGGTGTGACACTTAATATTTCGCAGGACATATTAGGGACAACAGAATCTAGCGATGCAAGTGTTGGAATTTATGGAAAAAATGTATATCTTGAAGATACAACCATAACAAGCAGTTCCATCGGGGCAAGTCTGAATTATGGTATTCGGGCAACAGAGGAACTAAAGGTAAGCGGCGATTCACATATACAGTGTATCGGAACAACATCGGCATTATCTGCCAAGACAATCTCTTTAAAAGATGGTCTTGCGGTACTTGGAAAAAAGGAAGCAGATATCTATACTGTTGCGACCGATTTAAGCAATGATTTCTTGGTAGAAAAAAATAATTCGGAAGTAGTGGTTCAAGATGCCAAAATAGATAAGGCATACAACCTTACCTATGATGGAAATGGAAGTACCAGTGGTTCTGTGCCAGCCGACGAAGCAGCGTATTTCCAATTATCAGAAGTCACCATATTGGATAATACCAATGAATTAAAACGTGGTGAAGCTGCATTTTTGGGCTGGAACACCGCGGCCGACGGCAGCGGAACAGACTATGCGGCGGGTGATACGATTACGATTTCTGAAGATACCACGCTATATGCGAAGTGGCAAGAAGCCGCAGCTTTTACAGTCACTTATGATGGCAACGGCAATACCGCAGGTGCAGTACCAACCGATGGGACAGGGTATGCAGAAGGGGCATCGGTCAGCGTACTTGGCAATAGCGGCGGATTAGCAAAAGACGGCTACACATTTGCGTGCTGGAATACCGCGGCTGATGGCAGCGGAACCGATTATACCGAGGGCAATACATTTACCATCAGCAGTAATATAACGCTATATGCGAAGTGGCAGGGAAATGCAGCAGCTTCAGGGACAACCGCAAAAACCACGAAGGTGCCAAAGACCGGCGATACAAGCGCATCGTGGATGTGGTTACTCGCAATAGCAGTTATTAGTGGTGGTACAAGCGCAGTAATGTATCGAAAGAAAAGAACATCAAATTAAGAGATAAATAAAACGAGGCCGAGTCTTAAACGTTTCTAAGATTCGGCCTAATTATTTTTCAAATGGGCAAACGGTCTGTGGCATGGTTTTCTAAATAGTAGAGAACCATGCTATTTTTACGTGCACCGGTTGCGGTTTGGTTGCAATTGGTGGAGTATTATATAAAATAGCAAAATTGACAATACTCATACAAGAAAGATACAATATAAAAAAAGTTGAGAGGTTACCATGAACGATTTGGCTTTAAATTTAGCGATTGAAATAATCAGCGGGATGGTTCTGCTGGTTATCATTGTATCACAATGGCTGGATACAGACCGGCATACAAAGGCAAACCGTTATTTCCTTGCGGTACTATGCACATTATTTGCCTCAATGGCGTTTGATGCCGTGTCATGGATGGTTGATGAAAAGCCAGGAGGGTTTTATCTTGCCTTGGCACACGTTGCTAATTTTGGGGCTTATTTTACCAGCATTTTCATCAAGTATTTCTATATGCACTATATTGGAGTGAGCATCCCACTGACTGGCCACTCTAAAAGGTTTGCATATAGAGTGGCGGAGGTAATAACCATTCTTTTTATGGTCATTGTAGTTGTCAATCAGTTTAACGGTATTGTGTACTATATAGATGGGAATAATCTGTTCCACTGGGGACCAATGTATTGGATACCCCATACGATGGCGGTTATTTGGAATATTCTTATTTTGTGGGCAGTTCTCCAAAACGAAAAAGGGCTGGGAATTTATGCCACTCTTTCCTATGCCAGTTATGCAGTAATTCCGCTGCTGGCCGATGTGGTAAATATCTATTTTTATCAGGTGATTATTGTCTATCCGGCGATGATTATCGCCCTGCTTATTATTTTTGTCAACATACAAATGCAGCGGGACCGAAAACGAAAGGAACAGGAGCTTACCTTACAAAATCAGCAAATGGCGCTTAAATTAAGCCAGATTCAGCCCCACTTTGTATTTAATACACTAACTGCGATCAAAACACTTTATAAGACTAACCCAGCGCAGGCGGAAAAAACCCTGGATGATTTTGCCGCTCATTTGCGAACCATGATAAACACACCTGATATGCCAGATTTGATTTACTTCCGTGACGAAATGCGTAATGTTTACACATATCTGTCGATTGAACAGCAGAGATTTAAAAATCACTTTGAAGTAGTATATGATATTGGGGAGCGGTTTTTCTTCATTCCCCCTCTAACCTTGCAGCCGATTGTGGAAAATGCAGTGTTACATGGTCTGACAATCGGGAAAGGCGGCAGTAAACTAATCATCAAAACCGATGAAACGCAGGCGGCATATATTGTCACCGTTATTGATGATGGTAATGGCTTTGATCAGTCAGCACCGCTGGGGGAGGGAAAAACCCATGTGGGAATTGAGAATGTCCGTTCCCGGCTGGAAACCCTGTGTAACGGTCAATTGATCATTGAAAGCCAGATTGGGAAGGGAACCAAAGTAACTATGATAATACCGAAGGGGGACAAGGATGAATGAATATTATTGCGGTAGATGATGAGCAAACAGCATTGGATGATCTGATGCAAGCGATTGAGCAGGCCGCACCGGATTCTTGCCTGACCGGTTATAACAAAGTGGAAGAGGCTTTGCAGTATGCCAGAGAGCAAAGGGTTGATGTGGCTTTTCTGGACATGCGTATGGCAGAGTTAGACGGTTTAGGACTGGCTGAAAAGCTGAAGGAGTTAAACCCCAGAATCAATATTATTGCCGTTACTGGATATAGTGAATATGCATTGGGTGCTTATCGCATTCATGCCAGCGGATTTTTGGAAAAGCCGGTCACAGTAGATGCGGTAAAATTTGAGTTGTCCATCCTGCGTAACCAGCCAGCGAATACAAAGCCGCCAAGGGTGCGGATTCAGTGTTTTGGCAGTTTTGGCGTGTTTGTAGATGGAGAGCCGCTTCTATTTACTCGTGAGAAGCCAAAGGAGCTGCTTGCCTTTTTGGTGTATAAGCAAGGTGCAGCGGTAAACCTTACCACTATTATAACTGCTTTGTGGGAGGATAAAACCAATACTCCTAGTGTCCAGTCTAATGTTCGAAATGTAATATCACGTCTGTTAAAAGTGTTGCGGGATGTTGGAATTGAGGATATTATCCGAAAAGAAAGAAATAGTATTGCGGTTGATGTGGAAAAAATATCTTGTGATTACTATGATTATATGTTGGATAAAGAGAAGTACGATAACACTTTTCATGGTGAATTTATGAATGAATACAGTTGGGCGGAGCCGATGCTGGCACTTTTGAGCAATCGAACTGAATAAATGATGGGCATGGTTTTCTAAATAGTAGAGAACCATGCCTTTTTTTGATTACTATTCAGTTGCGCTTCGGTTGCACGTGCTTTGATATAATCATTTCATTAGATTATTTCAAGGAGGATGAACATGAATAAAAGAAAAAAGTATCAATTTTGACGGTAAAACAATCAAACTGATAGCTAATATTGATTTATCAACTTTAAAGGAGAAATTAAAATGAGACAAAAAAGAAGAATACTATCCTTAGTAGTAACAATGTGCATGTTATTAATGCTATTCCCAGTAATGGCAAAACCAGTGAAGGCAGAAGGTGTGGTAAAACGAACAGAGCGACTTTTGATAAGTGCGCAGGATGTGAACTATATGTCAACGGATGGAACAGAAAAGTCGGCTTGTCCAGAGAACAGTGATATAACCGATTCGGCGGAAGGCTGGCAATGGTACTTAAATGGCAACAGCGAGCTGGGATATGAACCAATGACATTGGTGCTGGATGGAATCAATCTAGAGGTGAATATAGCATCCCCGGTCAACGCCTGCATTAGTTCGAACTTTGATAAACTGAATGTAATCATAAAAGGAACCAATACAATTACGTGTATCTGTAAAGAAACAAATTATTCGATTGGTTTTTCTGGCTACAATGTTAATATAATGGGAACCGGAGAATTAAAGATTATATCGAATGCACAGAGTACACTGAGGGCTGGCGGAATATGGACTGATAATCTGACCGTAAAAGACGCCACCATTACGGTTACTCAGACGAATGCAAGTACAACAATTCCTTCCCAGATTAGTTACGGAATAAGAGGAAATAACGTGCATATAGATGGTGCGACCATCAATACGTTCGTCACCGGTCCGGGAAATGATTATGGAATTTATGCCGAACAAGAGCTCAAAGTAAGCGGCAAAAGTGTGATTCGTTCATTCGGCTCGGAATCAGCATTGTTTGCCCCGGCAACGAAATTTAATGATGACAATCAGGTGTTAGGAAAAGATGCAGCGGGCAATTACACTATTCTGGGTGCTTTTAATTCAGGAAAGTTGGTTGAAAAGGATAATACAGAAGCGGCAATTTCAGATGCTATGGTGGGTGAAGCCTGCACACTTACTTATGATGGAAATGGAAACATCGGCGGAAGTATACCGGCAGAAGAAACAACTGTGATTATTACTTCCAATATAACGGTACTCGATAATACCGGAGCATTAGAGCGGAACAGCGATACATTTATAGGCTGGAATACTGCCGCCGATGGCAGCGGAACCGACTATGCCGCCGGCGATGCAATCAACATGTCAGATGACACCACACTATATGCGAAATGGGAAGCGCCAGCCGAAGCATATACCGTCACCTACGATGGCAATGGCAATACCGCCGGTGCTGTACCGACTGACGGAACCACATATGGACAAGACGCAACCGCAACCGTATTAGGCAATAGCGGCGGATTAGCAAAAGATGGCTATACCTTTGCTTGCTGGAATACCGCGGCTGATGGCAGCGGAACCGATTATACCGAGGGCAATACATTTACCATTGGCAGTAATACAACATTATATGCGAAGTGGCAGGCAAATGCAGCAGCTTCAGGGACAACCACAAAAACAACAAAGGTACCAAAAACCAGTGATGCAAGCGCATCATGGATGTGGCTGTTGGTAATTGCAGTTGTTAGTGGTGGGACAAGCGTAGTAATATATAGAAAGAAAAGAATATCTAACTAAGAGATATAAGACTAATCGCAAACACCGTCCCACCGCCAACCGCATCCATCACCTGAATCGAGCCATGATGAAGCTTAATAATTTCAAATGCAATGCTCAGCCCGAGACCGAAATGCTCTTTGTCCTTGCGGGCTGAATCGACACGGTAAAAGCGTTCAAAGATTTTGGCTTTATCTTCATCGGCAATCCCGATGCCAGAATCGGTGACCAAAATACGGCAGCGATTTTTCTCACCCTTTACAGACAGCGTAATCGTTCCGCCAGTGGGTGTGTAGGTAATGGCATTGTTAATCAGAATATCAAGTACCTGCTCCATCCGCTGACGGTCGATGCGACAGAAAATAACTGCGTTATCACTTGTCGCAAGACGAAGCGTAATATTTTTCGTGGCCGCTGGTGCAAGATGCGTTTCCAGTGCGTATTGCATTAGCTCCGTCACATCCGTTTCCTGAACCAATAGCTTCCAATTATGGTTATCGGCGTTAGCCAATGAAAGCATATCGTCAATCAGCCGGCTGGCCCGTTTCAGCTCGGAATCAATAATTTCTTCAAAGCGGACCGATTTTTGGCGGTCCGCTTTTTTAATTGCCGACATGCTCGAGCGGATTACGGTTAGCGGAGAGCGCAGTTCATGTGAAGCGGCGGCAATAAATTCACTCTGGGATTGCTGATTTTTCTCAATCGGATGAATCATGCCCCGGGTAAAGAAATAGGAGAAACATCCTAACAGCAGAACGGCTAACAATGTCAGCGAAGCAATTAAAATCCGCTGCTCGCGAATTGACTGCTCCATCGGCGCAAGCGGATATAGCAGCAGTGCACTCATAAAACCATACTCCTTGGGGATGAAGGCGGCGGCACAATAGAAGTTCTCACCTTGGAAAGAATACGGAAAATCCACCTGCCTTGTTACCACCTGTGCAGTATTGGCACTGGAAATGTTAAACTGATAATCCCGGCTGGCGGTATCCTTTGCCGCGGCAACGGCATCCTGCTGATGCTCCGATAAGCTCATTTCAACAAAGCGAAGTGGAAGACCATTGTCTTCAATCGCAAGCAAGACATTCTCACTTGAAGCAGAATACCAATCCAAGGTCAGAAGGCTTTCTGATTTTAAATAAGAAAAAGCATTCGAAGCTTGATTCATAAATAAGGCATATTCTTTTTGTTCCAAACCGTTTTCATAGGCATAGAGACAGGTAACGGTAATGGCCATGACAATAATGGTAGCGCAAAAGGTATTGATAGCAGTCATTTTAAGATGCAGGCGTTTGAACATAGCGTATCCTTTCAGGAACGATTATCGACAAGACAATAACCAATCCCTTTAATCGTAGAAATAGATATCTGACATTGAATTTCTTTTAACCGCTTTCGCAGTAAATAAATATAGTTATCCAGATTGCCGTCTTCAATCTCAGCATAAGGGCCCCAGACGCGCGAAAGAATGAGCTGACGGTTTAGAACCGTTCCGGGATTTTTAAGAAAAACCTCCAGCAGCTCGCCTTCTTTTTTGGTCAGAATAAAGGGCCGCTTATCAAAAAACAAGGTATTTTCCAATGGACGGTAGCTAATATCAGCAAAGTGCAGAACCTCTGTATCTTCGACTGTATTGATTCGTCTGGTAATACTGTTGATTCGGGCAACCAGCTCGCCGGTATCAAAGGGTTTGACAACATAATCATCAGCACCGGCATCTAAACCATCAATTTTATTTTCCCGACTGCCAAGGGCGGTCAAAAAAATGACTGGTGTGTGAATTCCTTGTTGTCGTACTTGTCTTAATATATCAATACCATTTACAAACGGCAGCATCTGATCTAGTAAAATCAAATCATGCTCTTGTCTTAGAATTTTCTCTAATCCGTTTCGGCCATCATGCACACATTCCACCGTAAAGTTGTCACATTCAAGTTCAAAGGAGAGCGTTTCACATAATTGTTCATCATCTTCGACTAATAAAATTTTCATCGGGAAATCCTTTCGTTTACGTTACAGTTTCATTTATTATATCATTTCTTCCTCTAATTATCCTCTATTTTTAGAGCGCAATTAGAGATTCCCTAGAGGACAATTAGAAATTCATAGTGCTATACTTGCAGTAGAAAATGAAAGGCAGAGGATAGATTATGAAAAAGAGAACAAAGCGGTTTTTATCATTGCTGTTGTTATGCACAATCATGCTGATGACAGCAGGCTGCAATAATGGGGCGAGGTCCGATAACAATACCGAAACAAATGAAAATAAAGTAATTACAGGAAATACGGTTGACCCAGATGTAGTTAGCTTCGACGGTGGAGTGGGTCGCTATGTCGAGGAAGAATATCCCATGCCAGAAGGCATCGAGCACATTTTTCATATGAAGAACTTAGCAGAAGGCGGTGTGCAAATTATCGGAACCGCTGAAAATAAAACGTTGCTCGCATACACCTTAGAAGCGGATGGCAGCACATATACAACAAATGAAGCAGTTGCAGCGCAGGCAATTCCGGAGGGGTATATCGTCAGTAGTGCTGTCAGCGATGCGGCGGGAAATATTTATGTTTCCTATTGCGAGGAAGGAACGGATTTAGGCAACAAAGGCGGTGATGCCGACAAATACATGTATCAAAAGATAAATGCGGACGGTCAGGCAGAAACGTTTACCTTAAATAGCGACTCCGGTGTAAATTTCTGTGAGACTGGTACCGACGGCAGTCTGTATGGCAATGTTATGCAAACAGACTTAGTTCACATCGTCGAGGGCAAAATAAAGCACACCTTAGAGAGCGGTGGTGACTGGTTAGAAGTAATCGGCGACAATATCCTTCGCATTGCTGGCGATAAAGTGCAGCGCATTCCGGACTTTGACGAAGAGGGCGCAGAAAAACAAAATGCCTTGGCGAAATATGTGAAGAATGGTGAGACAGCAGATATAGTGGCACTTACAGCCGGAAAGTCGGAAGAAGAACTCTATTTTGCTCACAAAACCGGGATTTATCGTTATGCGTATGGAGCAAATGTATTAGAACGACTGGTCGATGGCAGCTTAACCAGTTTAAATAATATCGAGTATCAGCCAGGGCAATTTATTCAGAAAGAAAATGGCGATTTCCTGCAAATCTTATATAGTGGCACGAAAGAAATATTGGTCAATCTCCGTTACGATAAAACCATGCCGACTTCACCGACAACGGAGCTGCGAGTATACTCACTAAGGGAAAATAATATTATCAACAAAATGATTACCGCATTTCAAAAGGAACATCCCGAGTTACATGTTGTTTACCAGAAGGGTGTGACCGAGGGCGGCATTACCAATACGTCAGATGCAGTCAAGCAGTTGAATACAGAAATTATGGCGGGGAATGGACCGGATGTGATTGTCATGAATGGATTGCCGTTTAAATCTTATATTGAAAAAGGCATCTTAGAGGATTTGAGTGGTACCTTAGGCTCCTATCTGCAAAAAGATGAAGTGTTTAGAAATATTGTCCAATGCTATCAAAATGAGGGTGGCTTGTATGCCGCCCCGATTTGCTTCCGCGTTCCGACCATTGTGGGAGAAAAATCAGCATTAAAGGAAATCGAAAATTTTAGCGATTATGCAGAGTATTCAAAAAAAAGTGCCAGCGAGGGAAAGGAAGCTGGGTGCTATCTCGGGGCAGATTATGCAGTTGGGCAATATACGAATTTATTTGGCACAGAATGGCTAAAGGATGGCGGAATTGACAAACAAAAGTTATCCGATTTTCTAAAAGATATCAAGGTGCTTCGCGACAGTAAATGGGAAGTCATGGAGAAGCAGGGCGAACAAGCGGAGAGTGCGATGACGCGGATGGAAGAGCTAGAACAGGATACTCCTGAGCAGGTGAATACATTTGATAATGATATCTATAACTTTGATTGTGGCTATAGTGGTTACTCGATTGTAGACGGATCATTTCAATTGGATATGGGATATATCAGTGACTTTGTTGCTGTATCGCAATTATATACTGTAGCTGACCAGAATCCCGATATTACCTTCGGATTAGTGAAAGCTTGGGAAAACGAGTTCAAACCAGGACTTAGCATTGGCATCAACGCGTTGTCTTCAGCAAAAGAAAATGCCGCCATCTTTGTTGATTATCTCTTTCAGGAAGAGCCGCAGGCCAAGGAATTGGCCAATGGATTTCCGGTCAATCGGGCTGCTTTTCGAAAGATGATGACGGACCCAGATCCGGAGTTAGTGGAAAGATTTAGTGATGATGAAATGTTTCCGATGGAATGGTTAAACGAGGTGCAGTATAAAGAATTTTTATCCTGGGTAGAGAAGCTAGATACAGTTTCGTTTGAAGATAAATTTATTTTAGAGATATTAGAACAAGGGAGTAAGGCATTTGTCCGGGGTGAAACAACGTTAGATGAATATGTCAATTCCGTCGCCCAGAAATTTGAACTTTACTTGGCGGAATAACAAGATGGAGGCAGTATGAAAGGGAAAAAAAGCAACTGGCGGGAGTTTATCTTTATCGTTCCAAGTCTGCTGGGAGTCAGCGTATTTGTCTTAGTCCCATTTTTGGACGTCATCAGGCGTTCCTTTACCAATACCGTTGGCACGCAGATAGTCGGCTTTAAAAATTATGCGACGCTCTTTCGTAATGAAGCTTTCCAGATTGCACTGGGAAATACGGGACGGTTTATGTTCACCTGTATTCCCCTGCTCCTGCTGTTGTCCCTCTTAGCGGCAATTCTGTTAAATGAAAAATTTACTGGGAATCAAATCATCAAGAGCATTTACCTGATTCCAATGGCGATTCCGGTGGCCTGTGTGGTTTTGGTCTGGCGGCTGCTGTTTGACCGTTATGGACTGGTAAATGCCATTACCGGAACGCTGGGACTGACCGGAATTGACTGGATGAATACAAAATACTCCTTTTATATTTTAGGCGGCAGTTATATCTGGAAGAATCTGGGCTACAACATCGTCTTGTGGCTGGCAGGGTTATCTGCTATTTCGGCAGAGGTTTACGAAGCAGCCGCGCTGGATGGTGCAGGCTGGTGGAAGAAATTATTGTTTATCACAATTCCTAATTTAAAGGGGATGTTTTTTACCATTACGATACTGGCGATTTTAAATTCCTTCAAAATCTACCGGGAAGCGTATCTGGTTGCTGGTGATTATCCCGACAAAAGTATCTATATGCTACAGCACACCTTCAATAACTGGTTCCGTGAGCTATCGCTGGATAAGCTAGCGGCGGGGGCGGTGGTGACGGCAATGGTATTGTTTTTATTAATAACACTGTTGCAGTTGGCATGGAAAGTAAAGGAGGAATAGCCTTGAAAGGGAAGACAATCGCAATCATTGCGTTGGTTTGTATCGGCATTGTTTTCTGCATTCCGCTTTATCTGTTATTGGATGGTTCGCTGATGGAGCAGCAGGAATTACAGATATATTTAAGCCCGATTTTGAATCAGAATGGAAGCTACGCGACATTTTCACTGTTTCCGAGCTATCCGACACTTGGTAATTATATTGAATTATTACTTGATACACCAGAATTTTTTATGATGTTCTGGAATTCCATCAAAATGGTGGTGGGTATTTTAGTGGGACAGTTTCTGATGGCCGTACCGGCTGCCTGGGGCTTTGCGAGACTAAAATCAAGATTTCAAAATTTGTTGTTTCAGTTATATATCATCTTGATGCTGATGCCTTTTCAGGTGATGATGCTGTCAAATTATATTTCGCTCGATAAGCTGGGATTGATGAATACCCAGTGGGCGGTGATTTTACCGGCAGTATTTTCAACCTTTCCGGTCTTTATTCTGTATCATTTCTTTCGGGAAATTCCGGTGGAGGTGTTGGAGGCGGCAAACATCGACGGTGCTGGCCGCTTACAGGTCTTTCTATGGATTGCCATGCCGCTAGCGAAGTCAGGAATTATTTCTGCTGGTGTGTTGGGCTTTTTAGAGTATTGGAACTTGGTGGAACAGCCACTCATTTTTTTAAAAGACCCATCGATGTGGCCGTTGTCGCTTTATTTACCGGAAATCACATTGGATAAGGCGGGACTGGCATTTGGAGCCGCGGTCGTGGTGCTGTTACCATCGTTAATTGTATTCTTTGCCGGACAGGAGTATTTAGAGCAGGGCATTTCCGCATCTGCTGCAAGGGATTAAGGAGGCAGAATGAAAATGAAAGAAAAACAAAAAAGCGGGAAACAGAAGGCGGCGCTGATGCTGGTGGAATTTGTGGTAATCATGCTGGTTTTAACCTTAGTTTCCAGAGGGGCAGCGGCAATGACCTATGCCAGAGTCGAACTGACCAGCGGGAAATATGCATCCATCAGCCATGACATTGTGGTATCAGGGGAAATCATACCGGCCGGGGAAGTGGCCATTTATGTCCCAGCGGATTTGCGGGTCGCGCATGTTGATGTAAAAACAGGCAATGTAATTGCGGCCGGGGAGGTTCTCTTTACCGCCGACCTAACGTATCTCGATGAAAAAATAACCGAACTAAACGGTCAGATTGATTTGTTAAATACCCAAATCCAAGAGGTGAAGAATCAGGAGTCATTCCAAACGGCGCAGAAAAATACGGGCATTGCCAGAGCCACGGAGGATTACCAGATTGCAGTAAATGAGCAGGAGCAGGCTCTAAATACGGCCTATGCGGCCTTGCAGACAGCCAATCAAAAGTTATCGGAGCATCAGGGCAGTACCCCGGAGGCGGAGGAACAGGCGGCATACGATGCCAAAACAGCAGAATTACAAGCGGATTGTGACGCCAAGAATGCTGCTTACGAGGCGGCGGTGAAAATAAAGGACAGTGCAATTAAGTCAGCCGCAAGAGTGTTAGAGGATGCCAAGGCACAGCCGGATGCGTCAAGCTCGACCCAGTCGCAGGAAATGGAAGTGAATAAGTTGAAGGAAAAATTAGCGCTATTAACCGAAGTCAAGGAAAATGACGGAAAGGTAACCACGCCCCAAAGCGGACAGTTAACCGAGATTTATCTCGAAATGGGCATGATTACAACGTCCTCAATGGCGGCAGTGGCAGCAGATACAACGGAGGGCTATGTGTTCAATGGTCAGATTGAAAGGGACCAGGGCAAGAATTTAAGTGTTGGTGACTGTGCCACCCTTCAGCTAGGCAGTGAAACATTAGAGGATGTGGTCATCACGGAGGTCGGTTCGGCAAAAGAAAATGAGGAGTTGTTGGAGGTTTCGGCTGAAATAAACGGCGAATTGGAGAAGGGCGGCAGCAGCTTTCTGACCGTTATCAAAAGCAGTGAGAAATATCCAGTTTGCGTACCACTTTCGGCACTGCATATGGAGAGTGGCAATCTCTGTGTTTATATTATGTCAGAGCAAAGCACTATTTTGGGAATCCGGCAGATTGCCAAACGGGTCAATGTCGTAATAAAGGATCAGAACGAGTCAATGGCAGCAGTCGATGGAAATCTGACTTCGGAGGACCTGATCATTACCACTTCCAATAAACCAATCAAATCCGGTGCTTATGTTCGCCTGGAGGAAGAATGAGGTGGCATTTACGGCAGATATTCACATTGCTAATTGGATGTCTGCTGCTGGTCTATATTGGATTTAGCCTGGAAAAAAATCAGCAATTGAAAATGCTGCCGGATGTATCAATTTTATTTATGGAAGACAATCAGATGAGTGCGGCCGATGCCTGGAGCATACGCAATGAAATGGAGAAGGGGGACAAACAGACCACCTTCACAGCATGGGCATGGGTCAATGATGAACAGGTAGAGAACCCAGCCTTATACCGAACCCGCGAAGCCCGCATTCTTTATCTGGTTGGTGAAGGCAGTAACTTGTTGGGAAACGCCACGACCTTATTGTCAACGGATAAGGATGGTTGTCTGCTATCCGACCAGCTTTCGTATGAACTGTTTGGAAGCCTGAACAGTACCGGCTGCCAATTAAATTATAGGAACAAGCAACTGACCGTGCGGGGAGTGTTTGAAAGCAAGGATTTGATTTTAGCCATTCAAGCTGAGAAATCGTCACAAGCACAGTTAAATGGGTTCGCGGTTTCTGGAAATGTGGATGGATTTATCAGTCAAAATGGACTGTTTGAGGCAAAACAGCTAGATGTTTCGATGTATCAAAGAGTTGGCAGTTTCTTTTTGTTTCTATTATTATTACCGCCGCTTGGCTTGCTGCTGGTGGCTTGTTTCAAAGCATCCAGGCGGCTGAAAACCGCCGAGCGCGAGGGGGGATTTCCGCGCCGTGGCGCGGTGCTTCTGGTAACGGCCGTGACTTGTTTTTTTCTGGTCAGCGGCATGGGCTTCGGGGGAAGTATTCCGGCGGAATTTATTCCGACCCGGTGGTCTGATTTAAGCTTTTTTGGAGACTTATGGCAGAGTCAAATGGCACAGTTAGGATTACTTTTATCACATGCCGAAGATGCACTTTTGGGCGGTTATTTTCAACTTTTGACAGCGAGTGGAATGTTTGCAATTGGCGGTGGTCTCTTATTTGGTTTAGGGGCAATCTTGGTGTTGCCATATCTTTGTCAGGAAAAGGGCTATCGTTTGATTTATATTGTGGTCGGACTGGAGGTCTTGATCTGGCTGGCATTAGCTGGTGCCGGTGTATGGACTGTGGCGGGATATTGGCGGCTGGTTCCGGTTGTTATGGCGGGGCGTTTTGGGATACATGTATTGGAAGCTGAGAATACAGCACATTTTCATAAATAATTGTTTGGAGTGTTTTTTTGTGTTACTATGGATGAAAACAGCCAAGCGGAGGTAACTATGATAAAGGTTCAAGATTTATCCTACTCGTATCCACAGAAGGATTTATATAAAAAGGTTTCATTTACAATTCAAGATGATGTGCATTGTGCCCTGATTGGCACCAATGGTACTGGAAAAAGTACCTTGTTGGACATGCTGATGCACACCGAAGAATACTTGTATGAGGGCAAAATAGAAAGTGATATCACTGGCAGAATCGGATATGTCAGTCAGTTTTCACAATTGGAAAAAGGGACGGCGTTGACTGTTTTTGAGTATATCAGCGAAGAATTTGTGAAGCTGGAACAAAAAATTGCTGATTATTGCCAGCAAATGGAGACGGCAACGGATTTGGACGAAATCTTCGCGGGCTATCAAAACGTATTAGATGAATTCAATGCGATTGATGGTGATTATTACGAAAGCAATATCAAAAAACAGTTAGCAGTAGCAAAATTAGAAAAGCTGGAACATCAAAAGCTCAGTGAATTAAGTGGCGGCGAATTTAAGCTGATTCAGGTCATTCGGGAAATGATGCTGAGCCCAAGATTTCTGATTATGGACGAGCCCGATGTGTTTCTGGATTTCGCTCATCTCAATGCGTTAAGAAATCTCATCAATGCTCACAAAGGAACGATTCTGGTTATTACTCATAACCGGTATTTACTAAATCATTGCTTCAACAAGATCCTTCATATGGAAAATATGGATGTTCAGGAATTTGACGGAACCTATATGGAATATAATTACGAACTTCTGGCGACCAAGATTGATTTAGAAGAAGCGGCGGCAGCAGAACAGGCAGAGATTGACAGGCAGAGCAAAATTTTAGAAAAGGCCAGAATCAAAGCGACGGTAATGGATAATGCTTCGCTTGGCCGAGCTGTACACGCCAGACAGACCCTGGTGGACCGGCTCAAGGCCAGAAAAACGAAAGCTCCGTTTGTCGATATCAAGCAGCCAGAGATTCATTTTGAGCTTGGAAAAGAAGTGGCCGATGAAACGATTCTTACATTGACGGATTATAGCGTTGCATTTGATGAACAGCTATTGGAGCATGTTGATTTTGAAATGAAGCCAAATGAGCATGTCGCGATTGTCGGAAATAATGGAACCGGGAAAACAACCTTGCTTCATGAGATTTTTGCAAATGCAAAAGATACCATCAGAATTAGTGAAGATGCAGAGCTTAACATGTTTTGCCAGATTACAGATTCGTTGTATGACGATGACAAGACATTGTATGAAATTTTTGAAGAAAAAGGGTTTGAGAAGAAAAGTGAAGCAGCGGATTATTTGAGGAAGTTTGGCTTTGAAGGAGAGACACTGGAGCAGCGAGTCAGTGAATTATCTGGCGGCGAAAAAGACTTGTTTCAATTGGCTGTGATTACGTTAGGAAAAGCCAACTTCCTGCTACTAGATGAACCGACCGGGCATTTGGATGTGTATGCGCAGGTTGCGTTAGAACAGGCGGTTTTGGAGTATCAAGGGGCAATTCTGATGGTATCCCATGATTACTACACGGTGGCAAACTGCGTCGATTATGTTCTTTTGGTTGAAAATAATACGGTGCGTAAAATGAGCAATCGTAAATTTCGGCAGATGATTTACGCAAATTATTTTGACAAAGATTATCTGCTGCTTGAGCAGGAGAAAAAAGAGGCGGAAACTAAAATTGCGCAGTTGCTTCGGGCGAATGAATATGAGAAGGCAAAAGTTCTGCTGGAGTCATTAGAAAAAATTGTGAATCGGATGAAAATGTCAAAGATTTAGTCACGTTTATGCAAAACGTAATATTTCCGCTCCTCCATCGCAATTTGAAGTGTACTGTCAGTGTCGAAGCGAAGCTTCTTGCGTAAGTTGCAGATATGAACATTGACAGTGCGAACGTCATCATTGCCTGGCATTCCCCAAACTGCCAGATAAAGCTCTGCTGCCGTAAACCTTCGTTCGGCATTCTGCGCTAAAAACAGCAGCAGCGCAAATTCCTTCGGTTTCAGTAAGATGGCTTCACCATCAAGATATGCTAAGCGTTGAAGCCAATCAAGGATAAGCGAACCACATACGATTTTGCTCGGTAATTCTCTTTTATCCATATCGACCCGTCGGAGCAGTGAGCTGCATCTTGCGGCAAGCTCGTCGAGTCGATATGGCTTGGTCAAATAGTCGTCACCGCCAGCTTTTAGCCCGGCAATGACATGATCTTTTTCATTTAGGCAGGAAAGAAATAGAATCGGGGTGGTGAGATAGTTACGGATATCTCGGCAAAAGTCAAGCCCAGAACCGTCCGCAAACATAATATCGAGAATAATCAAATCTGGTTTGTAGACGATTTTTTTATAAGCCTCTTCAATACTTTCCGCAGTAATAACATTATAATCACACATCTCTAAATATTCCTGATTGGTAAGCAGGATATCGGTTTCATCTTCAACAAGCAATATGGTTTGTTTCATTTTAATAACCTCTCGTTATTTATTGGAATGGTACATGTAACAATCGTACCTTTATTTTTTTCACTTTTGACATGAATCATACCGTTATGCGATTCGATAATGGATTTACAGATATAAAGTCCCAGTCCGGTTCCGGATGAATGTCTGTCATCGTTGCTGTTGGTGTAAAAGCGTTCAAACAAATGCTCAAGCTGTTCCTCACTGATACCAGTGCCAGTGTCTTTGACATAAATTTCTACCGCATGTTCGTTGTCGGCAAGCACTGCGCCAACTGTAATGGTTCCATTTTTGGTAAAACGGATGGCATTTACAATTAGATTGACCAGCACTTGAATGATACGTTCCTCATCAGCATAAATCATTGGTAACTGCTCGGCAATGGAAGCTTCTATTTTATTATGATTTTTGTTGAGCACCGGAAAATAGTTGGTAATTGTCTTGGTAATCAGCGTGGCAACATCATGCTCAGAAAAATTCCACGCGATGTCCGTATCTTCTATCCGGGAAATGTCCAAAAGCTGAGAAACCATCAACGATACTCGTTCCGTTTCCGAAGAAATGAGCTGCATATTGCGAATAATATAGCTATCCGCTGAGGGACTTTTTTCGGTCCGAAGTCGTGACAGCTCAGCATAATTGGCAATGACCGTTAAAGGCGTTTTCAGTTCATGGGAAATATTTCCTAAAAACTCCGTCTTCATCCGGTTGGCTCGGTCAAGCATACTATTTTGAAGCTCAAGATGCTGCGTCGCTTCTTTGGCTTCATGAATATCACGTTGTGTCCGCAAGAATAGTGCTAACATTTGAACAAAGATGCAGCACATCATACCAGTGCCAGTGCCGCCGCCCAAAAATGGTGTGCGCAGAATCGGCGTCTGATAAAAGATGAAATCGTCAATCGCCCCATAAAAGAGTACCAGGATGCCGGCAAGCAGGATATACTGTTCGACTTCATAATGTCTGATGGTACGTAACATCCGAAAAACAATAAAAACAATACCAACGAGTAAACCAATTTCATAATACTTTAGCAGTCCCGTAAAGATAAGTGGCTGTGTCAACAAAATGATTAAGGTAAAAAGAATATTCCAAGCTGACATCAGGACAAAGGAAGCTTTCGGAAGCAAGTGTTCAAAAAAGGCGTTCAAAAAAAGTAGCAGGAAGGTAGCAATGAAAGGCAGTGTTAAATATTCCGCCCGAAACAATAAAAACCAAGATAGCTCCGGTAGTAATGTCGCCCACATTTTATTGCCGGTTAGGCCTTCACGAATACAAATCAGCAGCGCAAGCAGTGAAAAATATAAATTTGCACGAACCAATGGATAGAACATAAAGTACCCTAAGTGAATCAAAAATATGGTAAAGAAAATGACCATCCGAAACGTCGTATAAAGCTGTGAATTGAGAACATATGCTTTCACTGTTTGCGGCAATCCGATGCTGATGTGGTGTCCGAAGGATTCACGATGATAGTAATTTGCGCTTTGTTGAACAACCTCAATTTTTCCGTCAACGGGATAGACACTATAATAGCAAAACCTGGTTTGGGGTGTTGTATTATCATAGCTGTCACCAACCACTCCGATTTCATCTAATAAATTGCCGTTGACATATATTTTGGAAGAAAAATCAGAACTGATAAAAAAAATCATATATTCACGTTCTTCCGGCACCTGCACCACAATTCGGCTGGTCAGACTAGGGATATCTGGTAATGACGGGAAAATAGTACCGGTTTGATTTTCAATCTGTTCAGGGGTGAGCAGTTCATTGGGAAAACACTCTAGTCCCTGACCTCTTTGGGCAATCGAATCATTAAAATCAAACGTGGTTAAATCCATGACGCCATTAACCATATCAACCCAGTGGGTAGAGATACGGTTAGACATTTGATTTAGAAAATAAAACGGCAGTGATACAATAAAAATGTAGAGCAGTACAACCAATATTATCGATTTTCGATTACCCATTATAATTCCCTCACGACATAGAATATTATTTTAAATTAGCTTAATGAAGGTTCCTTCATCAGAAAAAATCGTATTCGCATGAATTTGTTTCGCTTGATTCACAAAATCCGCTTTTTTTTCATCGCTCATTCGGAAATTGTGATGATACGTGATTAGCATATCTGCATTTACCGAATGGGCGAAATGGGCCGCCTGCTGCCAAGTAGAATGTCCCCAGCCCTCTACATATTCATTCATGTCAAAAAAAGTGTCAAAAATCAAGGCATCGGTATCTTTGGCAAAATCGTAGAGCGCTTCAATATCATTTTGCAAAGCGATTTCAATATCGGTTAAATAGCAGATTGATTTACCGCCGTAGTTAATCCGATAACCCGTACATCCATTTGGATGAGACAGAGGAAGGGTTGCAATTTCAACATCTGTTCCAAACCGAATGGTGGTGGGATTCGTGATTGTAACAAAACTTAGGTCTGCTTGAAAGCTTTCAATTCCAACGGGGTAAAAAGGCGGTTTGAAATAGGAAGTTAAAATTTCTTTTACGCCATTGCCTTCAAAGCAGTGTCCATAGATATCAATCTGATATTCGGGATTGAAAATGAAATCCCAAAATAGCAGCCCCTCAATATGGTCAACATGATAGTGGGAGAGTAGCAGATTGATATTTTTGCCATTTAACATCTCAGGCTTGAGATTGCAAATTCCAGTACCCGCATCCAAGATTAAATTATGTTCGCCAGCTCGGACCAAAAGACTGAGCGTATTGGAAGACTTTTTGGAGCGATTCATCAAGGCGCAGGAACCAGTGGTTCCTAAAAAATAAAGTTCAAAACAATTTGAGTTATGATAATCCAATGTTCTCCACCTCTTCCTGTAAAATTTTAAGTTCATGAAATCTTTTGTAGCTTTGTTCGTAAAATCCGGTATGAACCTTACGCCCGAGCATTAAATTTTTATGATATAAGGATCTTGCCTTATAATAATCGTTTCTTTTGGCATAAATTTCCGCCATAATAATATTAATTTGAACGTAGTTTAAATCAGACACAACAGCCGCTGTTGAAACGTATTGGTCATAATATTTTAACGCTTCATTGGCAGCTTCCAGTTGTAATTCTTCGGCATCTAAATCTTGATATAACCAATATAAACGAAGCATGATTTTAGCATTCGTTAAAACATTGTTTTCGGAAAGCTGATTGCAGAGCTTGGCCAAATAATAGCTTTTGATCACTTGGTCAATGCTTCTGATAACTGGAATTTCGCCTAATTTCTCAACCTTTTTTTTGAAAGCATCACTTCTAATCTGTTTGTATACATCTGGGTTGATATTTTTTTGCGTCGTAGTAAGCGCTGCGTAGTTACAGTTAGGACAAACTCTGGTGGAGTACCAAAGTAAATCAAAACGTTTGTGATGCGGCCGGGTATCATAGTCAGTTTTCTCGGCAATCAGCTCACTGTTATTCGGTAAAATTAAATTGTAATGATGGCCGCAGACCCAACAGGTAGTTGCCTTTTCATAAGTGTATTTGGTATACCATTTTGGCGCCATTTTGTCAAAAAATGGGTAATTGCTAGGCAACAGCCGGATATCTTCTTTTAGCAGTTCTGATTCTGCATCTGGTTCGGTGCTCGAATCTTGCAGAAGCCGTTCGTTGGAAACACGCAGTAGCTTGGAAAAATTGTGGATAAATTTATAGGCGGTCTCAGAACCCAAACCAATAATCTTAGCAATCATCTCGTCATCAATATTGTCATATTCCTTTAGGTCATCGGTGTTTTTGCCCTGCTCAACAAGCTGTGCGTAAGTGGAGCGATACCGTTTCCCCAATGTCTTTAACATCGAGGTCGTTATTTGGGTGTTTTCGGCAATCAGCGGCAGAAAGTCTTTTTTGCTGACACATAACGTCTTGGAATTTTCCTCCGCAATGATGGTAGCACTTCTTGGCTCGTTATCAATCAATGCCATTTCGCCAAAAAAACTGCTGGGACCTATTTCTGAAACTCGAAGCGGGAAGTCCGACATGGAATTAAGATAAACCCCGAAATTACCTTGCAGAACAATATGCATTTCTTCGCCAATACTGCCTTGAAAAAAGACAATTTCATTCGTGCTAAATTCTTTTACTTTTCCATACTGTGCAATACTCTTGTTTTCCGACATTTTAATAACCGTCCTTTTATTTCTATAATTCCTTTTATCATATCATAAAATTATCGTATTTTTTTTGAATCTGTCAGGATTAACAAAATTTAATCCAAGTGAAATTATGACCTCGATTAACAAACTTTAAGCACTGGGCTGGTTGCACTATCATAGTTATAAAATTACAATAATATTAAGAGGCAAATTTATGATATGAGGTGAGATACAGTGAACAAAAAACGGTGGACAGTTATATTTTCCTTGTTTTTACTAGCGTTAACATTAGCTGGCGGGGTAATTCACTTTGTGATAATAAAAATGCGTCAGCAGAGCTTTCCCGAGCTAACGGCGGGCACAGAAGCGGTGCTGACCACAAAGGTAAAAATAATCAATGGAATGGGCGGCACAGATGATTTTGCCAGTGAGCTTTATCAGCCGCAGGGAATTGCGTTAGCAAAGGGCGCAATCATCGTGTGTGACACGATGAACGACAGAGTGCAGATTATCGGTGAAGAAAATATCTGGCGGGTCGGCAAGTCGGGCACCGGTGCGGTATCGTATGCGAGTGCCGGCGGACTGGTTGACGGATATTTGTCAAATGCCGAATTTAAAAAACCGAGTGATATTGCAATTGCTGAAAATGGCGATTTGATTGTTTGCGATGCCGGCAATCATGTCATTCGGAAGATAACAAATGAGTTAGTGGTGACCATTGCAGGGAATGGAAACAAAGGTTATCAGGAGGGAAAAGAGGGCGAAGCAAGTTTTTATTCACCGCAGTCGATTGCGATTGCCGAGGATGGCACAATTTATGTGGCAGATACCATGAATCACTGCATCAGAACCATTGATGCCGCTGGAAATGTCGCGCTATTTGCCGGCGTGCCGGAGACGGCAGGCTATCAAGACGGCGGGTTATCAGAAGCCATGTTCTATGAACCGTGCGGGCTGGCATTTGGAGCCGATGGCGCCCTTTATATTGCCGATAGTGCCAATCAATGCATTCGCAAAATAACCGGTCAAACTGTATCGACGGTGGCAGGTGCGCCGGGAGCGATTAGCAGCGAGACCAGTTATCCAACCGGTGGCTATGTTGACGGAGCGCAGAGCCAATTTTCTTTTCCCAAAGATTTGGTGGTGATGGAGGATGGTACGATTTATGTTGCCGATACCTTAAACCACGCCATTCGCCAAATCAAAGACGGTGAAACGAAAACAGTACTTGGCAATGGCACAGCCGGAAAATATCACGTTAACGCAGAAAATATGACTTTATCAAGACCAAGTGGTATTACCTCAGAAGGGATAAATCTATACATTACCGATTCGGTAAATAATTCAGTGTTAGTTGTGCCAATTACCCAGCGGTTAGAAGCGGGCAGAACGACAAGAGCGCAGATGCTGGCAGAAACTGGCATTACAATCGATGAAAAGTACCCGTATCATGGCGAAGTGCGGCTGTTTGTAAACGGCGAAAGAGTGCAGCAAGAGAGTGTCAAGGCATGGAACACCAGTGATAAAATCTATATTCCAATCAAACCAGTATTTGAAGCCATTGGGGCGACCATTCATCTGGACAATCAGACAAAAGATTACACGATTACCAAGGATGGAGTCGACACGGTGTTGGTGGTAAACGAAAGCTACTTTTTATTACAGGGTGTGGCGGTCACGACCTCCGAAGAAATCATGCGTTTATTTCCATATACCCTGGAATGGTACCCAGAGTTTAGCGTAATCGCAATTGAAACGGAGGGACGATAATGACTAAAAAATTGATGACAATCATGCCGATTGCGTTGCTTCTTATTTGTATTCTCATGCTCTATTATGATCCGTTACATTCTGTTGAAAATGTGATTTATGACAATGTCTTGCAGCAAGAGCGTGCCGTAACTCAAAAGATTGTCATTGTCGGCATTGACGAGAGAAGTATTGATGAAATCGGAACATGGCCGTGGCCAAGGATTTATGTCAGTGACACCTTAGATAAGCTGCTTGATTTGGGGGCAGCGGCAATCGGTGTTGATATTTTATACGATTCATATGGTGCGAATGAAGAATACGACCAAAAGCTAATTGATGCAGTTGGCAGAAGCGATAAGGTGATTTTAGCGACCATGGGAGTGTTTTCCGGAGATGCAGAAGCGGCGCTGATTGCCGAGGACTATGTGGTGCCCTTTGATGAGCTTTACGAGGTGGCAAAGACCGGATTTATCAATGTCATTCCCGATGCCAGTGATGGCATCGTTAGAAAAGGGGTTCGTGAATATTCCTATGGTGAAACAACAGTGTCCTCATTTCCAATCGAAATATACAAAACCTATTGCCGCTCTCTGGGCATAAGTGAGCGCCTGTCAATTCCAACAAATAAATTTGGTCAGTATGTCATTGACTACGTTGCGCCGGCAGGCAGTTATACCGAGGTTTCGCTTTGGGGTGTTCTCCATGACGAGTACCCGCCTCAGTTGTTTCAAGATGCGATTGTGCTGATTGGTCCATTTGCGCCTGGGGTTGGTAATGACAGCTTCTACACACCGCTTGATCACGGCGATAAAACATACGGGATTGAATTACATGCCAATACGATTCAAAATTTTTTGGAAAACAATATCAAAAGCGAGGCGGCTTGGTATTGGAATATCATTCCTCTGATAATCATATTTGCTCTTAGTATCATTTTTTATCGGCGGCTTAAGCCAGTTTGGATATTGCTGCTTTCGGTAATTATGGTGGTGTTGCAGTTACTTGGGGCGAAAATACTGTATGACCGTTTGGACCTTGTCATCATCAGTGTTTATTCATTGCTCTATATTGTGTTGGGATATTTGATTAATTTAGTTTTAACGCTCTTACATACACAGCAGGAAAAGGCGCATATTCATGGCTTGTTTGGACGTTTCGTATCGCCGGAAGTGGTAAAAGAAATCATTGACGGGAATATCAGCATATCGCTTGGTGGAACGCTCAAAGAAGTATCGTTATTATTTGTGGATATCAGAGGCTTTACCGCTTTTTCGGAAGCAAACCCGCCGGAAAAGGTGGTTGAAATGGTTAACCGATATTTAGAATTAACCAGCAACTCAATCCAGTCAACCGGCGGAACCATTGATAAATATATCGGTGATGCCACAATGGCAGTCTTCAATGCCCCGAATCCTTTGCCGGACCATCCGCTTTGTGCCGTGAAAGCAGCATGGGCGATGAAAGTAGGTTCAGAATCATTGCGGAATGAAATCTTAGCAGATTTTGGTGTGGATTTGCAGTTTGGCATAGGTGTAAATACCGGTTATGCAGTCGTCGGCAATATGGGTTCGACATTTCGCATGGATTACACCGTGATTGGTGACACCGTAAATACGGCGGCGCGGTTAGAAAGCAACGCCGCAAAAGGTCAGATTATTATATCTGATTCCACCTATCAGGCAGTGAAAGATTATGTTGAGGTAAAAGATTTAGGACTGCTCAGTGTGAAGAATAAAAAAGAGGGCATTCATGTGTATGAGGTAATGGGAATGAAGCCCTGACAACCGTGAAAGGAGGTGCTGATATGCGTAAGCCAATAGCTGTATTCATCGTTCTCTTAACCATGCTGATGTTCATCCCGAATGTAAGCGAGCTAACGGTGCAAGCGACTGAGGTTGAAGGCGCAGACTATGAAGTACCAGTGGTAACTGCTTTTAAAGGTCAGGTAAAAATCTTAAAAGCAGGAGGAATGCAGGAATTTACTGTGTATAAAGGTATGAAACTAGGGAAAGGAGATACTGTCTATACAGGAATAGACGCATCACTCGAGGTTTCTTATGGTAAAAAAGTACTTCTGATTGGCTCCAAATCGATGGTCATCATCAATGAAGTGTGGCTAAAATACGACCGTGATGTTTCAGACATATCATTAATTGAAGGAAGCATCAAAAATAAAGTCGGGAAAAAACTCTCGGCAGATTCACGTAACCAGATTGTAACGGCAAATATAGTCGCTGGTGTCCGCGGAACAGAAGAAGTAGTGGCATATTCGCGAAATGTTCCGAATCTGGAAAATACCACGGATAATCCGTACTCTTCGGTATTGGTTTTGGAGGGAACGGTAAAAGTCGCGGTTGCTCCGTTTGCAATCGCTGACGAAACAACAGTTGATGAAAATTTTCTGGTAACCAAAGATGGTGCATCCAAGGTTGTCGATCAAATTGCCGCCAAACCGGAGGAATCAACCGATGCCAAAACAGTGACGGTTGATCAGCCAGCAATTGTTGAAACATCGGCGCAAAACATTGATCTCTCCATCTTAGAAGCAATTCTGAATGAAAATGGCGGTGACACAGAAAAAATGTCGTCGTTATTAACAAATGTGAATGCGATTTTGGAAGAAAAAAAGGCGGAGGCAGAGCAGCAGCTAGCAGCTCAAACAGAAAAAGAAACGGCACCGCAAACAGCAATCGTGTTTGATTCTAACTTAGAAGATGTGAAGGATAGTTTGCCGCCACCAGAAAATAATATCCAGTTACCGCCATTGGTTGCGACATCGACATCGGAACCGGCGGCAATTGCTGATATTAATAGTCCGGCAACATTCCATGTTGCGGAGGATAACACAACCGCGACAAACGACACAGCCACAGATAACACAACCGCAGATAACACAACCGCAGATAACACAACTGCAAATAACACAACGCCAAATAACACAACCACAAACGACGCCACAAATGACACAGCAGGAAATAATGCGGCGGCGGATGAATCCACGCAACCGCCAGAACAACCGGCAGAACCGCCAGCAGAACCGCCCAAGCTCATCGGTCAAGCGACATTACATATTGTTGACCCGGGCAGCCTGATATATGGTGATAAGTCCATTCGGTTGTCAACTTCGGGCGGTTCCGGTACTGGGGCGGTCACCTATTCGCTTGTGGAAGGTAATGCTATTTCGATAACATCAGATGGAACGATTAAGATTCTCGCTAGCGGCAACGTTAAAGTGAGGGCATCAAAAGCAGCAGATTCCAAGTATAAGGCGACAAAAGCTGAACTAAGTCTCGCAGTGGGCAAACGCGATCTGGCTCAGATTGCAATCGGAGCGACAACGAATGCAATTTATATGGGCACACCGATAACACCGACACCTAGCGTAGAAGATAAGGTTTCGAATAGCAATTTAATAAAAAGTTCTGACTATAAATACTCTTACACGAACAATTTAAATGCCGGAACCGCAACAATAACGATAACGGCGACAACAAATGGTAATTATTCAGGCTCAAAAGCAACAACATTTATCATTGATAAGGCAAAACAGTCCGCTTTGACGGTGGATTCCATCCGTAATTTGAAGTATGGTGATTCACCGATTACGGTGTCTGCGACGGGTGGTACCGGCAGCGGTGAGATATCTTATGTAATTGACAGCGGCAGTAAATATGCAAGCATTTCAGGAAATACACTTAGCATTTTGGGGGCCGGTACAGTAACGCTTTATGCCGAAAAAGCCGCTGATATCAACCATAAAAAAGCCACCTCCACAGCGATTACGGTGACAATCCAAAAAGCGGCACAGGACAATTTATCAATTGACCCGGTTGATTCGTTGTATGTAGGTATGGCACCATTTAAATTAAAGACATCAGGCGGAACTGGTAGTGGTGAAGTCACATATGCGGTGATAGATGGCTCGGCTATTTCTATTTTGGGGGATACCGTTTCGGTAAATTCAGCGGGGGAAGCAACCATTAGAGCAACGAAGTCCGGCGGTGCAAACTATACAGATGCAACGGCAGAGCTAAAGATTAAAGTGGAATTAAACATATCATCGCTGTTTTTGAATGCAGTTCCGGCACGGGCATATGCCCCAAATGACCAGTTTCATTTATCAGCAGACTTTGAAGAAATAGAAGGGGAAGCTGAGTGCACGGCACCAATTACATATTCCTTGGTTTCAGGCAGTTGTATTGGCGTGGCAGAGTCGGGAGTGGTGACGGTGCATGGTGTAGGCGAGGCGGTCGTAAAAGCATTCATAGCGGCAGATAAATATCATGAAATAATAGAATCAAATCATATTACAATTACAATCCAAAAAGGTGAGCAGCAAGAAATTAAAATTGATGATTTGACTGACCTTACCTTTGGAGATGAACCAAAGACGTTAACAACGACTGGCGGAACGACAAATGGAGCAGTAACATATCGTGTGATTTCTGGTCCCGCAGCAATTGAATCGGGCGACCAGTTGAAGATTACCGGAGCCGGTCAAGTCAAAGTCAGTGCAACAATGGAGGGTAATGCAAATTATAACGATGCCGTGGCAGAGAAAACTTTCACCGTCGCTAAATGCGAACAATCACCGCTGACAATTGATGATGTAACGATTACATATGGTGATGCACCAAAGGCTATAACAACGACCGGTGGAACGACAAATGCTGAAGTGATTTATCGTGTGATTTCCGGTCCCGCAACTATCGATTCAGACAATCGGTTAAATGTTACCGGAGTAGGTCAAGTCAAAATCAGCGCAACAATGGCGGGCAATGCAAATTATAATGATGCCGTGGCAGAGAAAACCTTCACCGTCGCCAAATGTGAACAATCACCGCTGACAATTGGTGATTTAACGATTACATATGGGGATGAGCCAAAGACGTTAACAATAACCGGCGGAACGACAAATGGAACCGTAATATATCGCGTAATTTCCGGTCCGGCAACCATCGAATCCGGCAACCAGCTAAAGATTACCGGAGCCGGTCAAGTTAAAGTAAGTGCAACGATGTCAGGTGATGCAAACTACAACGATGCCGTGGCAGAGAAAATCTTTACTGTCGCCAAATGCGAACAAGCGCCGCTGACAATTGGCGGTTTAACGATTACATATGGTGATGGACCAAAAACATTAACAGCAACCGGTGGAACCACAAATGGTACGATAACATATCGTGTAATTTCAGGCCCAGCAACGATTGAATCGGGCGACCAGTTGAAGATTATCGGAGCCGGTCAAGTCGAAGTTGGTGCCACGATGTCAGGTGATGCAAACTACAATGATGCTGTGGCAGAGAAATCCTTCACCGTTGCCAAATGCGAACAATCACCGCTGACAATTGGCGGGTTAACGATTACATATGGTGATGAGCCAAAGACGTTAACAACAACTGGTGGAACGACAAATGGTACTGTAACATATCGTGTGATTTCCGGTCCGGCAGCGATTGAATCCGGCAACCAGTTGAAAATTACCGGAGCCGGTCAAGTCGAAGTTGGAGCCACGATGTCCGGTGATGCAAACTACAACGATGTTATGGCAGAGAAAACATTTACAGTCGCAAAGAGCGCGCAAGCAACGCTGACCATTGGTGACTTAACGATTACATATGGAGATGCATCTAAGACGTTAACAACGATTGGCGGAACAACAAATGGAGCCGTAACCTATAGTGTGGTTTCCGGTCCGGCCACCATCGACTCTGGTAATAAGTTAAATGTTACCGGAGCAGGTCAAGTCAAAGTCAGCGCAACAATGGCGGGGAATGCAAATTATAATGATGCCATGACCGAGAAAACCTTCACGGTTGCAAAGAGTGAGCAAGCACCGCTGGTAATCGGCGATTTAACAATCACATATGGAGATGCACCAAAGACATTAACGGCAGTTGGTGGAACGACAAATGCGACCGTAACATATCATGTGATTTCTGGTCCGGCCACCATCGAATCGGGCGACCAGTTGAATGTTACCGGAGCAGGTCAAGTCAAAGTCAGTGCAACAATGGCGGGCAATGCAAACTACAACGATGCCGTGGCAGAGAAAACCTTCACTGTCACCAAATGCGAACAAGCGCCGCTGACAATTGGCAGTTTAACATTTACATATGGTGATGGACCAAAAACATTAACCGCAACTGGTGGAACGACAAATGGAACAATAACATATCGTGTGATTTCCGGTCCAGCAACCATCGAATCTGGCGACCAGTTGAAGATTACCGGAGCCGGCCAAGTCGAAGTAAGTGCAACGATGTTAGGTGATGAGAATTATCAAGATGCCGTGGCAGAGAAAACCTTCACCGTCGCCAAATGCGAACAATCACCGCTGACAATTGGTGACTTAACGATTACATATGGTGATGAGCCAAAGACGTTAACAACAACCGGAGGAACGACAAATGGTACTGTAACATATCGTGTAATTTCCGGTCCGGCAACGATTGAATCCGACAACAAATTAAAGATTACCGGAGCCGGTCAAGTCGAAGTTGGTGCCACGATGTTAGGTGATGCAAACTATAAAGATGTTATGACTGAGAAAACCTTCACGGTTGCAAAGAGCGAGCAAGCACCGCTGACCGTCGGCAATTTGACTATTACATATGGTGACGAGCCGAAGACGCTGTCAACAACTGGCGGAACCACAAATGGAGCCGTAACATATAGTGTGGTCTCCGGTCCGGCAACCATCGACTCCGGCAATAAGTTAAATGTTACCGCCGGTGGTTCGGTTGTAATTCAAGCTAAAATGGCAGGAGATAATAATTATCTGGACATTGTTTCGACCAACAAGACAATTACGGTTAGCAAAGCACCATTGACCGTTTCGGCAAACAATAGTACGGTGGTTTATGGAAATACGCCGACGTTCACAGCTGCATATACGGGCTTTGTCAATGGTGATACCGCTAGTGCGCTAATAGGCACGGCAAGCTTTACGACTACGTATAACAGCAATGGCAGCAGCAATGTTGGTCAATATCCGATAACCCCAGTGGAGAATTTGTCGTCGGATAAATATACGATTTCTTACCAAAACAGTACCCTTACCGTTACGAAGCGTCCGGTTACCATAACAGGCAGTGTCAACAGATCGTTATCAACCATCGATTGCGTTGCAGACTTAAGCTATACAGTTGCTGGAGAGGTGAGCGGGTATCCGGCAAATGTGACAATAACGTCGAATAATGATGCAGTAACGTATAACAGCAGTTTACTGACATACGCGCCCGCGAAAGGAAGTGGAACAGGCGCAAAAACAATCACAATAGAGGTCAATAGTTCTGGTAACTATGTGGGAGATAACGTTGATATACCATTTGTCATTGCTGACGGTGTGACGGTGGCAGTTCCGGTGAATGCATCAAATATTTACAACCTGCAGGAACAAAACTATACGAACATGAAGTTTGAGCTGACGGAGAATATTGATAATCTTGGTACATGGAAGCCAATTACATCAATGAATAACTGTGAATTTAATGGCAAAGGTCATGTGATTAAAAACATGAATCTGACCACTGGTGCTAACTTTGCAAATGCAGGGTTTATTGGCAAAACAACTGGCACAACCACAATTAAGTTCCTCGGTATTGAAAAGGCGTCAGCAATAAATGACAATAATACCGCGACTAGCACAATTAATATTGGTTTTATAGTTGGTTATATGAACGATTATGGAACCGTTGAGAATTGCTACGTCGGTGATTTGGATTCTATCATAAATCAAAAATTACCAGACAATGCAGTTGATGTTTGTATCGGGTTGCTTGTTGGTTACAGCAGAGGAACAATCACAAAATGCTATGCAACGGGGCAGATCTATACGACGAACGGTAAAAGAGTGCTGATTGCAGGTATGCAGGGAAAATCAGAAAATAGCACTTCGTTTGTCAATAATTGCATCGCGATTGAGTTTTACTTCAATGAGGAGAATCCTACCGAAAAAAATGTAGCCGCGATCGGTTGTATCGGAGCTAGCACAATCGTATCGAATAACTATGAATTTGGTGGTTCGGCAGCGCGTGGCGAAACAGCACCTGGCGTGCAGTATGAAGATGGAAGCCCTTATGTTTTGGGAGGTCAATATTCGCACTATGGAACAAGACTTCCGTTGACGACTAATTTGACCGCCGCTTGGTGGACCGATACCTTAAACTTCAATGCCGAGGATTGGGACTTTACCGATCCGATGGCTCCGAAATTAAAAGCAAAATAGAAAGATACAAGGCCTGATGATAACAATCAATCATCAGGCCCTTTGTATTTTGAAAAACCAAAAAGAACAGTTGTTCTGCATGGCTTTTTATGTTATGATAGACAAAAGACTTTTCCGGTGATAGGAGCAGGGTGGAAATGGATGAGAATACAAACAACAAAAAATACAATTCCCAGAAGATACCGGGACAACATACCTTGTTTGATGATGCCGATACCTCTGGTACATCGGTAACATCTGTAACTCCTGGTTCAGCGGGCATATCATTTGACGAGCAGGGATTTGCCGAAATTGAAATCGACACCGGTGTGGCAGGGGCAGTTCCCAATTCAATTCCAGACCCACAGCGTATCCCGACGGTAACAGATCCAATTCGGATTCGATTTAATGAGATGCGGCAGATTGCCAGAGATGATTTGATTTCGCCGTTTTCAAATCAATCCCAATTCTATCATAAGCATGTACAGCGCAGTAACTCAGCCATTTTTTATCAACAAGCAATGTTTATGAAAGACTTCGAAGATGATTTTGACGGTAATGCTCCTTATTCGGCATATTTTGCGAATTATCAGCTCATGGGATATGACCAGCTGCGAACATATTTTACATGGCGAACCAAAATGCGTAGAGGTGAAATCGAAGGAACAAGCTTGTCATATGCATTCATATACATTTATGAGCTGATTAATAATATCGGTGTTGAGTCGCCAGAAGATGGGCTTGACCAGCTAATGACATTTTGGAAGGCGTTTCGTCAGTTTGATGATAAAATTGATAAGTATATGTTGAAATGGCTGAAGGATTACCATATTTACTATGATTTACCGACGACGTTTCAGGAATTTATTGCTGAGCACCAGTTGCAGATGCACTATCCTGGGATGCTGCAATATCAGTCAAACAGCGAGGATAATTTTGAATTATTTTGTAATATCTCCAAATACAATATCAAGCAATCGGCTTTTTATCAATCCTATGAGGAAGAACAGAGCGATTTAATTCCAAGCTGCTTTCGTTATGTGATTGAGTGCATGAAGAACAGCTTTCAAGCTGCTAATTTAGACTTTGATGAGCTGATATATTATACGAATCCCAAATCAACGGTGTGGGTTCCGTTTAGTGGGGCACTGTTTTTTTCTTGGTATTATCCAGCGGATAAGATGGTAGTTCTCTCCGATAAGGAGATCTATTTCTGTCGCCAGAATAAATGGTCATATAGCACCTCGATTGTGATGGACAGCGGGAAGCAGGTAGTGGGTTATATTATGAAGCAGATGGAGTCCACGCTTAGGCAGTTAACGAATTTCAAATATAAGTTATCGGCCGATATCAGTATGATTAAGGGCACTGTCGTACCAATGCTAAAAGCGTATGGTATTTCGCTGGAAACGGCGATTGATGAAGCCGTTTTGGAATATTATAAGGAAATCAATAAGGTGGTTGTTACCATCGACGAGTCATCCTTAAGTCAGATTCGAAAAGAAGCAAATGATACGCAGGAAAAACTGATTGTACCAGAAGCAGAAGACAACGTAAAAGTGCCAGCGGTGGTTGCAGGTATAAAAAAAGAGCCATCGATGGATGCAAATATAAATCAGGTCAAAACTCAAAGTCGAGAAATGGATACGAGGTTTCAGCCGGAATTAGTAGTTTCGGCAACGGAAGATTTGGTAGCACTTCAAAGCATCCTAACAGAGATTGAACGTAACGCTCTTGCGGTAATTCTTGCAGGCGGGAATATCAAGCAGTTTGCCGACGAACAGCAGATTATGTTAGAGGTTTTGGCAGACAGCATCAATGAGAAGGCCTTTGATAGTATTGGCGATAACATTTTAGAACTAGACGACAGTGTGATGATTTATGAGGAATATCAAGAAATGGTAATGGAAATGGTGAAGCAGAATGGAAAATAAAGTACCAGCAAGAATAGCTAATATACTAATCAATGCGCTTAAGGGCGGAGTTGTGCCGCGCGTGGGCTTAGAATATATCACGGTGGGACGAGCACAGGAGATTTCGGCAATTTTGCATGATATTGAATTGATTGCGGAAGGCAGTGCGTCGTTTCGTTTTATTGTGGGAAAATACGGCAGCGGCAAAAGCTTTTTGCTGCAAACGATTCGTAATTATGCGACGGCGAAGGGGTTTGCCGTTGTCGATGCAGACTTGTCGCCAGAACGGCGCTTTGCCGGTACCAAAGGACAGGGGCTTGCCACCTATAAAGAATTGATCCAAAATCTTTCGACCAAGTCAAAACCAGATGGCGGAGCCTTGCCACTAATCCTGGAGAAATGGATATCGGGAATTCAAGCGACGGTAAAAATGGAATCAGATGCCGAAGGTGCAGAATTTGATCAATTGGTCGAAAAACAAATTTATGCGGTCGCCGGTTCGTTAGAAGGAATGGTCAATGGGTTTGAATTTGCCAAGGCGATTGCCCTATATTGGCAGGCGTATCGTGCGGACGATACAGCGCAGAAATCAAATGTATTAAGATGGTTTCGCGGTGAATATGCAACACGCAAAGAAGCCAAAGCGGACTTGGGTATCAATTTCATCGTTAATGATGAAACATGGTATGATTTCTTGAAAATCTTTGCGGCCTTTTTGGTCGGTGCCGGCTATCAGGGCTTATTAGTTATTATTGATGAGCTGGTTAATATTTTTAAGATTCCCAATTCTATCACCAGAGCAAATAACTATGAGAAAATATTGACCATGTATAATGATGTCCTGCAAGGTAAAGCAAAGCATATCGGCTTTTTAATGGGTGGGACACCACAATGTATCGAGGACAAATACAAAGGTGTTTTCAGCTATGAGGCATTGCGCTCAAGGCTGGCAGAAGGACATTTTGCGACCGATGATATTAAGGATTTGACAGCACCAATTATTCGCCTGCAAATGTTAAACCAAGAAGAGATGTATGTTCTAGTCGAGAAAATACAATCCATCCACGCTCAGTTATATCACTATGAACCGGTGATGCAGCATGAAGATTTTCTCTATTTCCTAACTGTAGAATACAATCGGGTAGGAGCCGAGACCCATATCACACCACGTGAGATTATTCGTGATTTTATCGAACTAATTAACATTTTGCACCAAAATCCACATAAAACGATTGCCGAAATATTGGGCAGTAACAGCTTTGAAATGGCAAAGGGTGGGGTGAGCGAAGCGGAACTTGACAGCGAATTTCAGGAATTTGAAGTATAGCTAGAAAGATAGCGAGTAGAATAGCAGAAATGAGGATGAGAGATGGATGCATTTTATCGATTGGCACCTTTTATACAGGATTTTATCTATCAGAATAAATGGGAAGAGCTGCGAGGGATTCAGGTAGCGGCTTGTGAGGCGATTTTTGACAGTGATGATAATCTGCTGCTTTCTTCCGGCACCGCCTCGGGCAAGACGGAGGCGGCATTTTTACCGGTACTGACGGATTTATCTGAGCACCCGTCCCAGTCAGTTGGAATCATGTACATTTCACCGCTAAAAGCCTTGATTAATGATCAGTTTAAACGCTTAGAGCAGCTACTTTTGGATTCCAATATTGTGGTCTGCAAATGGCATGGGGATGCATCACCAACCCAAAAAGAGAAATTGATGAATCATCCGGAGGGGATTATTCAAATAACGCCGGAATCGTTGGAGAGTCTTATCACGAATAAGCGTGGTGCATGCTTAAAGATGTTTGCCGACCTGCGCTATATTATTATCGACGAGGTGCATCAATTTATGCGTGATGCCCGCGGGGTCCAGCTTTTATGTGTCTTGGAACGCTTGCAGATATTAACTGGTGTTGTACCAAGACGAATCGGACTGTCAGCGACCTTGGGGGATGTATCACTGGCACAGACCTGGCTGAATACCGGAACAAATCGTAACTGTGCAGCACCAATTACGGAAGAGGGAAAAAAGCGGGTCAAACTACATGTGGAACGTTTTGCCAATACGCAGGAAGAATCGGAAAAGAAGTTTGATAAGGATGACGGCGATGACACCTTTTCGACGATTGGAAACATTGGGGAACGGGAGCATTACGAATATTTATTTCGCATGACGCTCGACAAAAAGACGATTGTTTTCACTAATAGCCGTGAAGAGACCGAGCTTGTGATTGCCAATCTAAAGGAAATTGCATTAAAGCATAAAGCTCCCGATGTATACCGTGTTCATCATGGTAATGTATCTTCGTTGTTAAGAGAAAATACCGAAGACGAGATGAAATCTGCCGATGAGAAGATTGTCACCGGTGCAACGGTAACGTTAGAGCTGGGGATTGATATTGGTTCCTTAGACCAAGCGGTTCAAATCGGAACACCATACTCAGTATCCAGTTTTGCCCAGCGGTTAGGCCGTTGCGGTCGGCGCGGACAGATTGCCCAACTGTTATTTACCTTTGTTGAGGATGTGAAGATTAATCCAGGCGATACGCTCGGCCCGATTAATTGGGATTTCATTCGTACAATTGCGATTATTGAGCTGTATACCAAGGATCATTGGATTGAACCAATCTATCCGCATAATCATGCGTACAATCTGTTGTATCATCAGACGATGAGTTACTTAAAAAGCAATGGCGAGCTGTCACCAGCAGAGCTTGCCCATACCATCCTGACGCTGGGAAGCTTCCGACATATCTCACAGCAGGATTATAAACAGTTACTAGGACATTTGTTAGATATTGAGCACTTACAACGCACCGAGCATGGCGGTTTGGTCATTGGCAGGGCGGGGGAAAAGGTCGTCAATAGCTTTCATTTTCTAACGGTATTTTTATCAACCGAGTATTATTTGGTCAAGGATGAAAATCGCACGATTGGAACCGTTGATAAAATATATCCGGTCGGTATTCATTTTGCCTTAGCGGGCATGACATGGGAAACCGTGGATGTGAATGTGAAGTCCAAGGTCATCTTTGTCAAAAGTGTGCCAGGTATTTCCGTTGTTGATTGGGATGTTGATTTTGATGCTGAATTGCATACCGTCCTGGTTCGGAAGATTCGCAGTATTTTGCAGGGAGCGCCAAGCTATCCGTATCTAAGTGCCCGTTGTCAGGAACGGCTTGTCGAAATCCAATACGTTGCTAAAAATAGCGGGCTGTTAAATCATCTGGTAACGCCGTTGTCGGACATCAAATATGCGGTATTTCCTTGGCTTGGAACCAGACAGCTGATGACGTTGCATTATGCCCTCAAAAAAAGAGGAATCAAAAGCCGGCTGCCGTGGATGACCTGCGTGTATCTGGAAGTTAATTTTCATGGTGGTAAGGCGGAATTAGAAGCGATTATTCATAGTATTATTTCCTCAGAGCTGAACTTATACGAGCTTCCATTGCCGGAAAAGGTTGAGGTAAGAGGAAAGTACAATGAATTTATTCCATTAAACTTGCTACGGAAGCAGTTTATCGAAGATTATTTGGACTTTGATGGTTTGAAGAGAGATATTACGGTTTAGTAAATGAAGGTAAAGCGAGGGATGATAGGGTATGGAATTTAAAGATAAGAAGAAAAACGAAATAACGGCGCGTAGCTCTGCTGCTGAATATCTTACATTTATTGCATCCAATGGGGATAGTGACGAGAGTGTGGAAATGCGTTATGAGGATGAGAATATTTGGTTGACGCAGAAGATGATGGCAGTACTCTATGATATTGGGCTTCCAACTATTAATGAGCATATTAAAAGAATTTTTTCGGATTTAGAGCTTACAGAAGAGGCAACTATTCGGAAATTCCGAATAGTTCAAAATGAAGGGAATCGCGAAGTGAGTCGCGAGGTCCAACATTACAATCTCCAAATGATTATTGCAGTTGGATTTAAAGTGAATAATCAACGAGCAGTCAGATTTCGTGTTTGGGCAAACCAGATTGTTCAGCAATATACAATCAAAGGCTGGGTAATTGATGTGGAACGCCATAAAAACGGTGGTACATTGACGGAAAAGTATTTTGATGAACAACTGGAAAAAATACGAGAGATTCGGCTGTCAGAAAGAAAATTCTATCAAAAAATTACCGATATTTATGCAACTGCCATTGATTATAATAAGTCTGCTAAGGCAACGAAAGACTTCTTTGCAAAAGTCCAAAACAAGATGCACTACGCCATTCATGGTCATACGGCAGCAGAAGTGATATACGAACGTGCAGATGCAACCAAAGCGCATATGGGACTCACATCGTGGAAGGAAGCACCTGATGGTAAGATTATGAAAAGTGATGTTACGATTGCTAAGAATTACTTATCGGGGGAAGAAATGACATCGTTGCAATACATTGTTTCAGCCTATCTTGATTTGGCAGAAAACAGAGCCAGAAGGCACATTCCGATGACAATGGAAGATTGGGCCAAAAGACTTGATATATTTTTGGCGGCGGACGAACATGAAGTTCTCGTAAATGCAGGCAAGATAACTGCTGAAATTGCCAAGGAGCACGCCGAATCGGAGTTCGAGAAATATCGAATCGTTCAAGATAGATTATTTATGTCAGATTACGATAGATTTATGATTGAGCTAGAGGAAATGGCAAAAGAATAATATATCGATTGGAAAATATCACAATAGAAGAAAATAGCCAAATATTTGACAGAAATCTAACATCAAATAAGTGGCTATTTTTATTCAGTTAAAAGCACATTATTTTTACAAACACATTATCAAGACTGGCTCTCTGCGCAATCAGAACAGCAACAGTAGCAACGGCAACGCAGCCTTTTGTATAATATAATTAATACAACAATAGCAAATGCAAAGATAACCAGCAACACGGCGAATACCACCAACAGAATAATCATCCATTCAATATCGGGCTGTGGACCAATATTCACCGGACCATTTGGCACATTGGGGTCGTCAATAATGGTAATTGCAGCATCATCTATGCCAGTAATGAGCCCGCCTATATCCGTTTCGGAAAATGTGATGCGGTATAGTGCACTGCTTGCAGCATTGAGGTTTTGCAAAACCATACCGTCGGTAGCAGAGGCGGTTAGGATTGAATGTAGAATGTTGATGTTTTTGGTGCTGTCCCCGCGCAGTACGATGACACCATCTTCTGTCGATGAGGACTCTAAAATACTGTTGTTAATTGTCACTGAGCCGTTATCGGAAATGACACCTGAGCCCTGACCACTACGAACGGCATAACCAGTGACCGTGAATTGAGAACTGTCTACCAATAGATTAGCGGGGCCGTAAAAGTTAACTCCGGCGCTGGAATTGGTAACGATGCAGTTTTGAATGAGTGCGTAGCCCGCAACCGCTTTCAATTGTGCGAGGCTGTGCATACCATCGGCAGTACAGTTGGTGATGGCAATATTACGTGACCCGCCGGCTACGCTTTGGACAGCAACCGTTACGTCCTCAATTCCATTGAACTGACAATTATTGATGGTGATATTATGCGGGTAGCAATATCCGGTACGTGGCGGGATTAAATTAAAATAAATACAATTTGCCGGTGAATCGCTCGCCGTCATGTCGAAGGTCAGGCCTTGCAGTAATACCCCTTCGGCACCATAAAAATTGCCATTTCCATCAATGGTTATGGTATTGGTGACGGTGACGGATGCTCCAGTCTGCGGGTAGAGCGAAAGGTCTTTCCCTGTTTGTTGGGTAATATTTAGTGGGTCGCTGAGCGTCACCCCTGCAATTTCCACAACGAACCGACTTCCAGCAGTCTGTGTAACGGCATCAACGGCCTCTTGTACCGACGGATAACTGCCAATCAAAGTTTCATCGACTGTAAGTGTTGCCGCTGGCGAAGCGGCTGATAAATGTATAGGAAGCAACAGGTACGTGACCAGTAGCATAGATAATAAAATAATTATTTTTTGTTTCATACGTTTTTCCTCCATTGTTGAATTAGATTGAATCAGTAAAGATTATTTATTATATGTGATTTTATGATTTGTGTTCGAGCCCTCTCGCATATATTAAACAGAGTAAATGATTTTGGAGTAATTAGATGGCAAGACACATGTTTTTTGGCGGAAATACACCGAATGGCTTTTATGAAAAATTTGAGGATATTATTTTTTTGGATGAAGCGAAGAAGATAATTTACCTGAAAGGCTCATCAGGCAGCGGTAAAAGCACATTGATGAAAAAGGTAGCAAGAGTTTTTGAGGAACAAGGAAGCGAGGTTGATTATATTCATTGTTCCAATAGTGTTACTGATTTAGATGGAATTTGTATTCGTGAGAAGGGTATTTGCATGGTGGATGCAACGGCCCCGCATGTCTGCGACCCCGCGGTCCCAATTGCAATTGATGAGATATTTAATCTGGCAGATTTTATCAATCGGGATTATGTTCAGAAATATGCGGATGAGCTGGTAAAGTTGCAAGAAGAGAAGAAGCCATATTATCAAAAGGCATATCGTTATTTAAATGCGGCATACAAAATCTATGAAAATAATATTGCGATCAATCATCAGGCCTTAAATCAAGTAAAGTTGAAGCTGGCAATCGAGGCGGAGCAAAAGGGATTTCAGGCAGAAGCAATATCAGAACATCCAGGGCGAAATCGAAGCGCATTTGCCAGTGCAGTTTCTCCGCAGGGGATGGTCAGCTATCTCGATAATCTGGTTGAGGGAAAAACGATTGTTGCCTTAAAGGGTGAAAATGGCATGGGCATGGAACAGATGCTGATGTCTATTCGAGATGTGGCAAATAGCCGTGGATACTACACGGAAAGCTACATGTGTACATTAAATACGGGCAAAATGGACCATCTTATCATTCCAGAGCAAAATTTAGCTTATATTACATCGAATGATTACCATAGCACAAAACATTCAATAGAGCGAGTTATTGATTTTGCGCAATTTTGTGATATGGATTGGCTGGAAAAATACAACGAAGAAAAAGCCGATAATATAAAAATATTTGAGGAACTACTTAAAAAATCAATGGATATGATGAATGCTCAAAAGGTGGTTCACGATAAAATCGAAGGAATATATGTACCTAGTATGGATTTTGCTGGTTTAGATCAGGCCTTTTATACAATCATAGATATTATTCATGCTGGCATAAAAGAATCATAAAAGAAAGCGGCCACTCGTTTGAGTAATCAGATGAGTGGTTGTTTACGTTACTTGAATTGACACTAATAATGAAACATGATTTAATGAAATAAAATAAGAATATCTTGGGGGTGATAGCTTTGCATTACAATTGCCTAATCGTTGACGATGAAGCGGCGCTTTCAGAAAGTACATGTGAATATTTTAATATGTTTGATGTAAAAACCTACTGGGTATCAGACCAAAAATCATGTTACGACTTTTTAGAAAATCATACAGCCGATGTAATCCTATTAGATATTAACTTAGGCGAAACATCGGGCTTTGAAATATGTAAAAAACTGAGACAGACCTTGGCGGTTCCAATTCTATTTATCAGTGCCAGAACGAGTGATGACGATGTTTTGCTTGCGCTTGGCATCGGCGGTGATGATTATATTCAGAAGCCATATTCATTAAGTATTTTATTGGCAAAGGTCAAAGCCGTTTTAAAAAGATGCAGTATTCAAAAAGTTGATACAGTCGGTTTTGGCTCGTTTGTACTTGATTTGTATTCGGAACGACTATTCAAAAGTGAACAGGAAATCAAGTTAAAAACAATGGAGTACAAGCTTCTTTCCTATCTTGTGCAGAACAAAGAGCGGACTGTCACAAAGGAAGAACTGTTTCGTAATGTTTGGGTGGATAGCTTTACCGGAGATAGCACATTGAATGTTCATATCAGACGACTACGTGAGAAGATCGAAGAGAATCCAAACGAACCACAATATATAAAAACAATCTGGGGCAAAGGATATCTATTTGATATAGGAAGATAGTGAAATATGAAGAAAAGTATATTTGGATTTTTAATGGTACTGATTACCGTTTTTGCGATATCATCAGTATATTTGTTGCATCAGATTGATAGAAGTACGACACCATCACTTGATATTGTGATTGTGAATGATATCAAACAGTCCATAAAGAGTAATTGGGATAACTTAACATCCATTTCAGCCGACCAATATGGTCTTGATTACTTTGTTTTAGATGCCGAGAATCAAGTGATTGCCAAAACATCAGAGGCGTTAAATGGCGATTTGAACGTGGCGATTTCTCATCGTGATACTATCGTCGATATTTACGATGAAGATATCCTGCTTGGCAAGCTGGTATTATATAATGATTATAACGAAAGCTTGTCCCAGCATAAAGCGGAAGTATACAGAACTTGCATTGTTGTTATTTCAGCATTTGCATTGTTGTGTATTTTATTTTTTTATTATATTTATCAAGTCATTTATCGTCCATTTAATAATCTGCAAAATTTTGCGAGAAATGTGGCCGCCGGTGATTTGGATATTCCGCTGGAAATGGATAAGCAAAATATTTTCGGGGCATTTACAGAAAGCTTTGACCTAATGCGGGATGAACTGAAATCAGCGCGGGCCGCAGAGCAGCAAGCAAATAAAAGTAAAAAAGAGCTTGTGGCACAGCTCAGCCATGATATTAAAACACCGGTTGCATCGATTAAAGCAATTTCAGAACTGCTGATAGCCAAGTCAATCAGTGAAAAAGAAATCGGCAAAAATGAGCTCCATCATTTGGAAAACGTTGGTAAAAAAGCTGACCAAATTAATACGCTAATAACAAATATGTTCAATGCCACACTTGAGGAATTGCGGGAATTGAAAGTTTGCCCGATGGAACAGAGTAGTGTGCAACTATACGATATTATTCGTTCTGCTGATTATTTTAATCGAATTGATAAGATCGAGATTGATGAGTGCCTGATTTATGCGGATATGAATCGCCTGACGCAGGTGATTGATAACCTTGTCAGTAATTCATATAAGTACGCAGAGACAGCGATTACACTGAATTGCGGTATAGAAAATGAACATCTTATTATTGAATTTGCAGACTTTGGAAATGGCGTGGAAGAGGATGAGCTGCCACTTTTATTTAATAAATTTTACCGTGCAGGGAATGCCGAAGGAAAATCCGGGGCCGGTTTAGGATTATATATTTCACGTTATCTGATGAACAAGATGGAGGGGGACATTCGGTGTGAAAACACCAAAGATGGTTTTAAAATGATACTTATGATTAAGTTAGTTTAACCAAGACAGTCCCGAAAAGAAATAAAGGCACAGCCCCGAAAAATATTCGGGGCTGGTGAGTAAGAACATCATTTTTATTTATTTTTTGCATGTGCTCTTTGTAACCTTAACAACGCAAGATTTGCCTTTACAAGCTTTTAATTTCTTATTTGTTTTCTTACAAGTATTTTTCTTACTGGTTCCGGTTTTACATGTGGTTTTGGATTTCACTGTACTCACACATGGAGTTTGTTTTCCCTGATTGCAATTATTCGTAGTACATGATGCTGCATTGACGGTCAGAGGGGTAAGCCCTACGAATGCTACTGCTGCTAACGTTGCTACTTTTACGATAAACTTATTTTTCATTGAATAAGTCCTCCTTTTGATTTGATTACATTAATGTTTCGGATTTGTTACAACTTTGTTACAAGATGATAATATCACATAATCAGGACAAGATATACAAGAAAATAATGGAATAATTTTTAATTCAGAATTGGTTAAGGATTTTTTCAAGACTCATTAAGAACTATTTTGATAAAGTAAGATTGTAGTTGGTACAGTCTTATTTTTTAGCATAGAAAGGAAACGTTTATGAGTAATGTAATCATTCAAACAGATAAGCTCTGCAAAACATTTTCAAGTGGAGGGGTACAGCAGCACGTTTTAAAAAATCTTGATATCGAAATCTATGACGGCGATTTCACTGTTATCATGGGGTCGTCAGGGGCGGGGAAATCAACCCTGCTTTATGCACTTTCCGGCATGGATAAGCCGACCTTAGGAAAAATAAAGGTGCTGGATGAAGATATCTCGAAGCTGTCGAATGACAAGCTTGCTGTTTTTCGGCGTAAAAATTGTGGGTTTGTATTTCAGCAGATGTACCTTCTTGACAACATGAGCATCTTGGATAATATTCTGGTCTGCGGACTGTTAATCAGCAAAAACAAGCGTGAGATAACAGCGCGAGCAAAAAAGCTGTTGACGCAGATGGGTATCGAAGAAAATATCTGGCGGAAGTTTCCGACTCAGCTCTCAGGAGGGGAGGCACAAAGGGCGGCAGTGGTACGTTCACTAATCAATCAACCGAAAGTTGTTTTTGCCGATGAACCAACTGGGGCACTGAATTCTGCGGCGGGAACGGCAGTGCTGAATGTGCTGACCGAGCAAAATAACAAGGGGCAGAGCATGGTGATGGTAACACATGATTTGAAATCAGCAAGACGTGGAAACCGTATCTTATATATGAAGGACGGGGTAATCAATGGAGTTTGCGAACTAGGAAAATATGAGAGCGGCAATCAAGAACGTCAGGCGAAGCTGCAAGCATTTCTTGTTGAAATGGGGTGGTAAGCGTGAAAAACATGTTTTTCACACAGCGATTTGAGTTTTGGCTCAAATTCGCCAGACTTTGGAAGAATGGAGATAAATTATGAACAAAATATTTATGCTTGCAATGGCAAATATCCGGAAAAGCAAGGGCCATACCGTTTCGCTTGGAACGATGATAATCATTGCCGCTTTGGTACTAAACCTGGGATTTTTGATGTTGTTTGGTTACAATTCCTATTTTGACAAAACTGCGGAAGAACTAAATACCAGTGACTGCTACATTACAGTTCCGCTTGCATGTTATGATGACAATGTTTTTAATTTTATTAAAAATCACAGTAATGTAAAGAAAACTGAAAAAGTGGATTTCATTTCGAATCGTGCAACGATAAAAACGCAGGATAGCAAAGAAATACAGCAATCAATGCTGTTCTTTAATTATGATAGAGAGCGTGAATTGACTAAGAAAAAGTTTATTGGTGAATATCTTCCGCTTGATGACGACTCTGTTTATGTTGCATATTATTTTCAGATTGAGTGGGGGTATCAACTGAACGACACATTTAGCCTTGACTTTGGAGCAGGAGAAAAGGAGTATCGGATTAAAGGCTTCGTCGAAGATGTTTACTATAACAGTATTAATATGGGACAGTTGTCTGGCTACCTTTCAGACAATGAATACAATCGTCTGTTTGCCATATCAGAAACGAAAGGGGTTGTTTTCCATACAAATTTGTATGAGGACGTTGCTAAAGTTGAGGTTGATCTAAAAGCATACTTGGTAAACAATGTCAATGCAGAAATTGGCAACAGCAGTTTTGTCGAGGATTCCATTTTAGCAATTCATATTCCCCTATGTAAGCTCGGCAGAACAATGATGGCGAATTTTATTGCCGTCATGATGGTTGCCCTATCTCTTATTATCGTTATTATTTGTATCATTGTAATCCGTTTCAGAATCAAGAACAGTATTGAAGAAGATATGATAAAAATTGGTTCTTTAAAATCAATGGGCTATACGAGTAAGCAGATAATTTCATCCATCACGTTTCAATTTGTTTTAATTGCGGCGATTGGATGTGTAATCGGGATTTCTCTTTCTTATACCATCTTGAATATGATTTCAGATGTGCTTGCTCATCAATCAGCGCTGAAATGGGAACAGGGATTTGATGTGAGTTATGCGTTATTAACTTTACTAATCATCCTGATTTTGGTGGCTTTGATTTCTTATACAACAGCGGGAAAAATAAAAAAACTTAACCCGATCACGGTACTTCGAGGAGGCATAACCACCCATAATTTTAAAAGGAATCATCTGCCGCTTGATAAAACAAAGGGGAACTTAAGCTTTGTACTTGGTATGAAATCCATTCTGCAAAATATGAGGCAAAGCATAATGATTTTCGTTCTTACGCTGTCAGTTACTTTTGCAGGTGTTTTCGGATTGATTATGTTTTACAATACGGTGTTTGATACGACTGCTATGGCAAAAATGCCAGGGACGGAGGTAGCGAATATAACTTTAGACATTGATCCCAATGTTACAGATGCAGACAAATTGTTGGCGGAAATAAAAGAGCGTGAGGGCATTGAATATGCACAATGTATAGCGGAAGCACAGGGCTTTACAATTGAAGGGTTGGCGATTTTTGGCGTTATTATGGAAGACTTTAGTCAAAGAAGAACGAATAGCGTATATGAAGGCCGATATCCGATTCACGACAATGAAATGGCACTGAATGGGAGCGCAGCGGGGCTAATGGGGAAGAAAATTGGCGATACTGTAATTGTTAAAAATCAGAAAATCGAAAAAGAATATTTGATAACAGGGTTTCAGCAAGGAGTAAATTTTGGCGGAATGAATGCATCAATGACCTATGAGGGTTACTTGCGGATTCAACCGGATTATATGTTTGATATGATTTATATTTACACAGAGGATAAGGTAGACGTACCGAAATGCTTACAAGCTATCTTAGATGACTATGGTGATGTAATTGTCGCAAGCACGGATTTGGAAAAGGAGTTTAAAGAGGGCATGAGTGTATATACCGGCATTATCTCAAGGGCGGGTATGGCGATGCTTGGTATTTCCTTTGCAATTATTATTTTAGTGTTGTACTTCGTCCTAAATTCTTTGGTAATTAGGCAAAGTCGTATCCTTGGAATTCAAAAATCAATCGGTTATACCACCCTTCAACTGATGAATCAGATTGCATTTTCCGTAATGCCGTCAATTATCATGGGCGTGGTTGCAGGGGGTATATCAGGTGCGTTATTGGTTAACCCAATTATGTCAGTGGCACAAAGCGGCATGGGGGTTGCAAGGGCAAATTACATTGTTGTACAGAGTTGGATTGTACTATTTAGCATTGGATTAATCGTCTTGTCTTACCTCGCATCAATGCTGATAACAGCGCGGATTCGTAGAATCTCTGCATATGCCCTGGTGACAGAGTAAGTCCGAGAGAGATATAAGTCAAAAAGCTTGTATCTCTCTATTTTTTTTCGTACCAGTTTGTTATAATTTAAGAAGACAATAGATGGTAGCAAAACTAGAAAGAGATGAGGCTCAATATGAAAAAAGCATTAGGAAAAAAATTCTGGCTGGCACTCGTTATTTTCAGTCTGATGGGGCAAATTGCATGGGTCGTCGAGAGCATGTATTTCAATGTCTTTATCTACAAGATTTTTCACGCATCAGCCGCTGACATTTCATGGATGGTCGCGCTTAGCGCTGTGATGGCAGGTCTTACAACGCTGGCAATTGGCGCCTTGTCCGATAAAATCGGCAAACGAAAAATCTTTATTTGCGGCGGCTATATCATCTGGGGTGTTTCCATATTATCCTTCTGCCTGCTGCGCTTAGAGTGGCTGGAAGGGATAACTGGCAGTGCAATTGCCGCAGCATCGCTGGGAGTGTCGCTGGTAATTTTACTAGACTGTGTGATGACCTTTTTTGGTTCCTCAGCCAATGATGCCTGCTTTAATGCCTGGCTGACTGAAAATGGCGATGAGACGAACCGCGGCGCCATTGAAGGGGTCAATGCGATGATGCCGCTGATTGCAGTCTTGGTCGTTTTTGGCGGTTTCATGGCCTTTGATTTGGGGCAGGAATCGAGCTGGACAATTATTTTTCTGATCATTGGAATTAGTGTAATACTGATTGGTACTCTGGGTATTTTTCTAATTGATGAACGAAGCAGTGTCAGAGCAGAAAATCGCTCCTACTTTAAAAATCTGGTTTATAGTTTTCGGCTTGATGTAATAAGAGAAAATAAGCTTCTCTATGCAGTGATTGGCGCATTTGCAGTGTTTGGTATTTCGATTCAGATTTTTATGCCTTACCTGATTCTCTATTATGAGCAGGGCCTAGGGATGAGTAATTATGTAATTGTTTTGGCTCCGGCCATTATTATCGCAGCGGTGGTTACGGTGATTTGCGGAAAACTGTATGACCAGCTCGGCTTTCGCCGATGTGTGTCACCGATTATATGGATGCTGATGGTGGGGTATTTAATCTTGTTTGCTAGTCGAAACACGTTGCCGGTATTTATTGGCTCGGTCTTGATGATGTCTGGTTACTTATCTGGAATGGCGGTGTTTGGGGCAAAGATTCGTGATAACATTCCCAAAGAAAAAGCGGGATTGTTTCAAGGAATTCGCATTTTCGGGCAGGTATTAATCCCAAGTGTAATTGGACCGGCAATTGGCGCATGGGTGTTAAGTGATGCGGAAACGATTATCAATTCAGACGGTACAGAATTTTTTTTACCAAATGGCAAAATATTTATGGCGGCGTTAGTCGTGGCGGTGATTCTGCTGGTAGTTTTGCAGATGATTTTTCGAATGGTGCGAAATGGACATCGCAATCTGCCGACCGATTTTGGCAAACAAGAAGCCTTGCCATTTTCCGAGTATCCAAGACCACAGCTGCGAAGAGACTCTTACTTTAGCTTAAATGGACTTTGGGACAATGGTATCGTGGTACCTTTTCCGCCGCAGTCGCAATGCTCACAATATCGTAACAGGATAAAAAACAGACTGACCTATACGCGGAAATTTGTGTTGCCAGAAGGCTTTGTAAAGGAGCGGCTGTTACTTCATTTTGGCGCGGTCGACCAGCTTGCCGAGGTTTATTTGAATGGCCAAAAAGTAGGTGCTCATGAAGGCGGGTATCTTCCATTTACAATAGACATTACGAAGGAATATCGCTCCGGAGAAAATGAGCTTGTGGTAAAAGTCACCGACACCCTATCCGCGAAGTACCCATATGGTAAACAGCGTAAAAAGCGGGGTGAAATGTGGTATACCCCGATCAGCGGTATTTGGCAAAGTGTATGGTTGGAAAGCGTGCCGGAAAACTATATTAAGAATATTCGCATTACACCTGACACAACCGGAATCTATCTGGAAGTGGAAACGAATGCCTCGGAATATGAAGTGACAATAGATACTGGCAAAAAGGAAATTAAAAAACATTTTCAGGATAAAAAGGTTCGGATCGATTTAAAAGCAGAAGGTATAACACCAATATTGTGGACTCCAGAGAACCCATTTCTTTATGATATGCACATCCAAGCTGGGACCGATGAAGTAGAGTCATACTTTGGTCTGCGAACCATCGACATTCAGGGAGTGGGGGGAAGAGAGCGCATCTGTTTAAATGGAACACCGATTTTCCTGCATGGCGTATTGGACCAGGGATATTTCAGTGATGGCATTTATCTGCCGGCATCGGAGGATGGTTACCGGTTTGATATTAGGGAAATGAAACGATTGGGTTTTAACACCCTGCGAAAACACATCAAGATTGAACCAGAATGTTTTTATTATCTGTGCGATAAAATGGGGATGTTGGTCATGCAGGATATGGTGAACAGCGGACGCTATTCGTTTTTGGGCGACACGGCACTGCCAACACTGGGATTAAGCAAGATGAAAGACACCAGACGTTTCCACAATAAAAAGCACCGCGAGATTTTTATTCAGCATACCAAGGACACATTAAAGCATTTGTATAACCATCCTTGTATTATTTACTACACAATTTTCAACGAGGGCTGGGGGCAGTTTGATAGTGACAATATCTATGACATGGTGAAGCAACAAGATAGTTCACGGATTATCGACACAACCTCCGGATGGTTCCATCATAATAAAAGTGACGTGGAAAGCAGCCATATTTATTTCAAAGAAATGGAGCTTGAAGAAACCGAACGTCCTCACATTCTATCCGAGTTTGGCGGATATTCTTATGTTTTAAAGGAGCATAGCTACAGCCTGTATCAGCAACACGGATATGCGTTTCATGAAAACTCGGAGGCGTTAATGGATCATATCGTGGATGCCTATGAAAAAATGGTTATGACCAGCATTAAAAATGGTCTGTGCGGCAGTGTTTATACGCAGTTAAGTGATGTCGAAGACGAGGTGAATGGCTTGTATACTTATGACCGGAAGGTGTGTAAGGTTGATGCAAAAAGGATGCAGGCGTTGGGTAAAAAAATAGATGAGGTATTCAATCGGTAAAATCCGTTTCCTTGTCCGTATAATTCTTTTTATCTTGTGTATATTATTGTACAAATGGTACGATTAGGAAGGGAATATGCGGGATGGATTTTAAACGAATTTTTTACGAACCGGGGTCACTTGATTATGAGCTGGGAAAAATGTTAAAAGAGCAATATCAGGAGGCAGAATGGATTGAAATAGAAAATCACAACAATATTGAGAGCATGCGGAAAAATCCCAATACGGAATTTGCAGCGATGAAGCGCTATCTGGTGATTGGAACGCGCAAAACACACGTATACCGCCCCAATGAGAAGGTTTCAGATTTTCTTGTACCATATACATCTTCTGGCTGCACGGCATTGTGTCTTTACTGTTATCTGGTTTGCAACTATAATAAATGTGCGTATCTGCGTTTGTTCGTGAATCGTGAACAAATGCTAGAAAAACTGCTTAAAAAAGCAAAGCAGGGAGAACATGATTTGACCTTTGAGATTGGCAGTAACAGTGATTTAGTATTGGAAAATACAATCACCAGAAATCTGGAATGGACCATTGAAGCATTTGGCAAATTGGAAAAAGGGTTTATTACGTTTCCAACTAAATTTTCCATGATTGAATCAATTTTACCATTACACCATCGTGGACGAACCATTGCCCGTGTCAGCGTGAATCCCGAGCAGATTATTCGAGACGTGGAGACAGGCACTTCGTCACTGAATCATCGGATTACGGCAGTGAATGAAATGTGTGCGGCTGGATATAAAGTCGGAATATTAATTGCGCCAATCGTGATGGTGGAAGGCTGGCAGAAATTATATTTTGAATTTTTGGACCAGCTTAGTGATAAGCTTTCGGCAAAAGTAAAGCAAGAGATGTTTCTTGAAGTCATTTTTATGACCTACAGCTATATTCACCGGGCGATCAATAACGATGCATTTCCGGAAGCGGTAGAGCTGTATGATAAATCGCTGATGACCGGACGTGGGATGGGCAAATACACATATAACAAGGAAGTCAGAGCGGAAGCAGAGATGTTCTTACGACAGGAAATTGGCAGACGGTTTGGCGAAGATAAAATTTTGTATATCGTATAAATCTGCAAAATAGGAAGGCGGCATATGATAAAAATTTATACTATGACACATAAGAAATTTGAAGTTCCCGTTGATACCATGTATTCGCCCTTGCATGTTGGCAGAGCTTCCAGCAGCGAATTGGGTTATCAGGGGGATGACACTGGGGATAGCATATCTGATTTAAACTGTTATTACAGTGAACTGACCGGATTATACTGGATATGGAAAAATGTAAAAGATATTGACTATGTTGGCACATGCCATTATCGGCGGTATTTAATCAATGCCAAGGAGCAGATACTTACCCGGGAAGAATATGAAGTATTGCTCTCACACTATGATTTGGTGACGACGAAGCGGGTAAAATTAAATTACTCTTATCACGATGCATTTTCTACCAATCATAATATAGAAGTGCTAAATGCGACAGCAGAAGTGATAAATGAGATGTATCCCCAGATATATCCAATATATGAACGACTGGTAAATGAAAGAGAAACTTATTTTGGAAATATGCTGGTCACCTCGAAAACACTGTTTGACCGCTACGCCAAATGGTTATTTTCCATCTTCTTTGAGGTACAGAAACGAATTGACTTGGATACGAATGAGGATGCATATCATAAAAGAGTATTTGGTTTTATTTCAGAATTTCTTTTACTGGTATGGGTGACGGTGGAAAAACTAAAAGTCTGTGAATGTAAGGTTGGTATGCTTGGCGAAAAAGCAGAAACCAGAGAGATGAAAGAGTGTCTGGCAGACTTTTTTGCCCAAGGTGATATCCAAGGAGCAAAGCAATTTCTTCTAAAACGTCTGGAAGAGCGTCCCGATATTTTGATGGAAGCCTCAGATACAACCGGAGAACTGCGGCTTTCCATGCAGATAATTGCCATAACAGAGCAGGAAAATGAGCAATACGGTACTAGTATTCTCGATCAAGAACGGAACTTCAAAGAGCTTATAAAATGGGTGAAAAGGCTTAATCGGGCAGTTGCTAATGATCAAAATGGAGAGCAGATGAACGAAGGTTTTACAGAGGCGGCCATAAGTATTGCTAAAATGACGTTTATAGTATAAAATGGACTATAAAGTAAAGACTAAAAAGGCTAAAGTTTTCAATGGAGGCAATAGATGGAGATTAGAAGGGATAAATATCTTAAGCAAATTGTTAACTATCAATGGGACGGCCAGATTAAGGTTATTACTGGAATCAGGCGATGTGGTAAATCGTATTTGCTAGGAGTTATATACAAAAATTATCTTTTGGAACAGGGAATAAAAGAAGACCAATGAACTGATTATCAGAGGTTTTGCTGTTGATGTAGGCGTTGTGTATTCCAGGGAAAATAATGAAAATAATAATTCTGTTCGCGTTCCTAGAGAAATTGATTTTGTTGTGAATAGCGGAGGGAAAAGGACATATATTCAATCCGCATTTGCACTTGGAACAGCAGAAAAAGAGGCGGTGGAATTGCGGCCGTTTTACTTGACGGGCGATAGTTTTCCAAAGATTATTGTTAGAAAAGACATAAGAAAGCGATGGTATGATGATAATGGAATCCTTAATATAGGCTTGCTGGAATTTCTATTGGATGATACTATCATAAATTAAAGAAAAGGAACTTAACAATGTTGTCACCTCCCCAATCTGGAGGGTGGCAACATTTTTTGTGCTTGACATATAATGGTCTAATCGGTTAGACTTAAAGTGGTCTAATGAATTAGAACGGAGGTCGACTATGGATACACCAAAAGTTTTTGAAAGTGAATATAAATTCTGCTTACTACTATGGGAATATGAACCCATAAAAAGTATGGAGATTGCGAAACTGTGCGAGCAAGAATTAGGTTGGAAAAAGACAACTACATATACTGTAATTAAGCGTCTAAGTGAACGCGGAATTGTGAAAAATGAGAAAACCATTGTCACAAGTCTTGTATCAAAAAATGAAGTACAGGCTGCTGAGCTGGATGATTTTGTTGAAAGAACATTCGCTGGTTCCATTCCAGCATTTATAGCAGCCTTTGCCAAAAACAAAAAACTATCTGCCAACGAAGTATCTGAAATTCGTAAGATGCTGGACTCTTATGAGGAGGATTGATTGAATGGAAACGATGTTTATTAATTTTCTAAATATGAGTATTGCGGCAAGTTGGATAATTATTGCCATCCTGCTGTTTCGAATTATCCTAAAGAAAGCACCAAAATCAATTCATCGTTTTCTCTGGTTGCTAGTTGGAATTCGTCTGGTGATACCATTTTCATTTGAAAGTGCATTAAGTTTGATTCCAGATGTCGAGCCAGTAAGAATTGAGAATGAGACGGTTATTGATGCCAATAATAAGACTGTGACATCGGATATGATTCCACAAGAGAAAATAGATGCAGACAATCTTAATCTAGAGAACTTTACAGCACATGATTCATCTGTTCCAGAGTCAAATAATACTCTTATCAAAAATATTCTTCTCATGGCGGCATCAATTGCTTGGATATGCGGTATGATTGTCATGTTAATTTATTGCTTGGCAAGTATGTTAGTTCTAAACTCAAAAATGAAAACAGCAGTCCGTTTAAGAGATAATATTTGGCAATGTGATTATACAATATCGCCTTTTATTCTGGGCATCATAAAGCCCAAAATATACATCCCATTTAAAGTAGATGAAGCTGAACTTACATATATAATCGCACATGAATCGACTCATTTGAAGCACCGTGACCATATCGTAAAATTAGTAGCGTTTTTACTTCTCGCTGTCTATTGGTTCAATCCGTTGGTGTGGATTGCCTATATATGCCTTTGCAGGGATATCGAATTTGCCTGCGATGAGAGAGTCGTCCATGAAATGAATATGGCTGAAAAGAAAGCATATTCAGAGACGCTTTTATCTTGTAGTGTAAATGCTAGCAAGATTGCTGCATATCCACTTGCCTTTGGCGAAGTAGGTGTCAAAGCAAGGATAAAATCGGTCCTGAAATATAAAAAACCAAAGTTTTGGGTTGTCACATTATCGGTGTGTGTCTGCATCTTGATAGGTATCTGCTTTTTAACAAATCCCAAAGCAAAAACGACGAAACAAACAGATAGCCCAGCAAATACAGCTGATATAGCTAGTACCGAGGAAGAAACCATAGCTGCTTCAGAAACAGAAATCAATACCGATAACAATTCGAGTTATATCGGTTATCTGGGATACAGTGGATATATGGATGAATGTACAGAATGGATTGACTATCAATCATTCGTAGATTGTGACTATGACAATGATGGATTAACAGATAGGGTCTATCGTACCTATGAAGGCGGCGAATTTTGCCATTACGCAATTGAATTTGGAAACGGAGAAATACTTGATTTTGACAAAGATGTCTATGATATAGGATGGCCGGTTATTATGGGCATGGATTTAACCGGTGCCAAGGTAAATGACATTATTTTTTCCTTAAGCTATGGCACAAGTACCGAACCGCGTTCATTCGGCGACCTTGTGATATATGAGAAAAAAGATAATAAATATCAAATGTCAACATTACCATTTGCCGAAAGCGAAGAGGGATATACACAAAATCTGGAACTGGCTTATAATGGCACAGACGGGCAGGCAATCGAGGTCGTAGTACCACAAGAAGCATTTTCCCAAGTGATTCCGATTGAAGAGGAACTGTGGGAGGGGGCCTTTTATAAAAACAATTTTACGACCGGCGAAGTGGCGGAGCGACCAGTCTGGTCCTATTATGTGATTCAAAACAATGGACAGTCGCAGCTCGTTTGCAAGGTTCATTTATTTGATAAATGGTCGAACTATGGACTTGATGTTTATCTGAGCTATGTTGAAGGAAAATTTGAAATTGACAATATTGTTTATTTGGAAGAGGAGTTTACGACAAGATAGGGCAAGTGAAAATCTTATCCATTATATCAATGATTTCGAATAATACAAAACCAATTCACCGTCTTCAACTTCAGCTTTAACAAATACATTATAACCCCAGTGCAAATATATAGCGAGATTACGTGTTTCTTTGGCTTCAACGCCAATGGTTATAGTTTTATAGCCCGATTTTATCGCATCGTTTTCCATGAGTGTTACAAGCTTTGATATATGGCCTCTGTTTTCATACGCTTTATCATTCCTCAGGGCATTAATATTTGCAACATTTTTACCATCCGCAAGTTCTGTTCGTCCATTTATTGCACTGCAATCAGGTGAAAACAATAATGTTCCTTCTCCAATCGGAATGTCTTTATAAAGAACAACAAATGTTTTACATTTTCCATCTTGGTTATCTTCGATATATTGTTTTTTCCAAGATACCCAGCGATTGTCATCAATGTTATCAGATATATTTTTATCCCAGATATAATTTAAATCATTGAGAGTAGCAATTCTATAACTATATAAAGTATGTTCCATTTTTTCACTTAAACCTTTCAAAAAAATCGTCCAAGTCACTGTCGTTTACAGCCACTACATAATGCTTTTTCGGGTCAATCGTACCATAAACTTGCATGATTTGATACAGATTTTCTGTATCCTGTTTCGTTTTACCTAACCTTCCAATATCATCAGCCATCTGCCGGACAGTGTATACTTAAGTAAAATACCCGATGGCATTCGGTAAACGTATAGTGAAGGTCGTCCCGACATCAATGGTACTTGCGACATGAATCGTCCCTTTATGCTCCTGCACAATCCATTTGGCAATTGATAAGCCAAGACCGGAGCCGTCCTGATTCAGCGCTCTCGTTTTCTCTACTCGGTAAAAGCGGTCAAAGATTTTATCCAGATGAATCTTTTCAATCCCATGCCCAGTATCCGAAACAGTCAGAGTCAGTTCTTTTTCATTTTGAAATATGGATACTGTGACTGAGCCAGAATCAGTATAATTTAATGCATTATCAACAAGAACGATAAGAAGCTGTTTCACTCGCTTTCGGTCACCATAGAAAGCGGATTTGCTATTTGCGCTGATGTTAAGTTCAATACTTTTCGCATTGGCAATTGGTTGAAAGGGAATGAGTGCCTCAGATAAGGCTTCCTCCAACATAAAGGTTTCATTTTCAAGCGTTTGCTGATTTGTATCCGCCCGGGAAAGGGTGAGCAAGTCCTCAACTAAATGTGTCATCCGTTTGTTTTCTGCTTCAATATTTTTCAACCATTTCATTTGACTTTCTACCGTCTCCTCAGGACTGTCCATAACTAATTCCAAATTAGTCTGAATTACAGCAATAGGAGTACGCAGTTCATGGGAGGCATCAGCAGTAAAATCAAGCTGTTTCTGCCAGGCTGCTTGAATGGGACGGATTGCCGCTTTAGACAGAAGCCAGCTGCCGACAGTAACCATAATGATAGCAAGTGATAGGGTTATAATATAATCATGTGCCGGCCGGGTGCTGTGTGACCCGATAAAAATAAACAGTCCAACAATAATGATGATACTGCTAATCACCAAAACACTAAATAAAATAAACCGTCGTCTAAGATTTTTTATCATCTTGTAATCTCCATTCTTCAGCCTTTAGACAATATCCGATGCCTCTAACTGTTTGAAGCACGATACCACATTCTTCAAAAGCAATTTTTTTCCGTAAGTAAAAAATATAAAGCTCAACATTTTTTATTTCCACATCCTTATCAAATCCCCAAATTCGATCAAGTATCTGTTCCTTCGTTAAAACCTGTCCTTGATTTCGCATGAGTAATTCCAATAATTGTGCTTCCGTAACCGTTAGCTTGATTTTCTTGTTATCAATAGAAACCTCGCATGAAAGTGTGTCCAAACAAAGGGAAGCGACACATAGCTTATCGCTTATTTGCAAATTCTCCGAGCGACGGGCAAGGGCGCGAACTCTTGCCAATAATTCATCTTTAGAAAAAGGCTTGACCAGATAATCATCGGCACCAGCATCCAGACCCTCTACCCGGTTAGATATTGTGTCCTTTGCCGTCAGGAAAATCACGGGTGTCGTTATTTTTCTTGCCCTTATATATTTTAAGATGTCAACACCTTCAATACCTGGCAGATTCCGGTCTAAAATGATAACACTATAAATTCCAGTTTCCGCCATATCCTGACCAACTCTGCCATCGCTTGTCACATCAACAAGATATCCCTGTTTTTTCAATATTTGAGCCAACGCTTCGGCCAGTCTTATTTCATCCTCAACAAGTAATATTCGCATTTCACTCACCACCATACGTTTTGTAATACTTTTCAGTATACTACAACTTTCTTGTCGTATCACTTCTATTTTTTTGTGCGGTGCTGTGATATAATGCTGTTAGACAATAAAATTTATATTAGGTGCGATTGGAGAATTAAAAACATGCGCAATGATGTTATAGAATTAACTAAAAAATATGAAGTTAAAACATTGGGAAATAAACACAATATTGAAATGTTGGAATTAGAAATTCAACCGGATGAGATTCTTTATTATATTGCACCAACTATTATTACTTCATGGGATAGAAAAACCTCAAAAAAGACATCCCTTCCTGGAATAGTTTTTTTTTCAAACTTACGGTTTCTGTTTCAAAATCGTACCATTTACGATGTGACAACAACACTTGAAATCATGTTTTTGGATATACATTCTATCTCATCTAAAGGTAATGGAATAACTGGCGGTCATATATCTTTTTGCACAGAAGATAAACGTATTGAATTTTTAATTAGCTATAAAAAAGATATTTATTGCAAGGTTGAATTGTTGCTTGCTGATATAGTTAAAAAGGTCATTAATGAACACAATAATAATATTTTTGTTTACAATCCTAATGACGAATTTATAATTGTAGAATGTCTAGGTTGTGGTGCAACAAATATTGTTCATAAAAACAGGATAAGACAGTGTGCGTATTGCAAAAGAAATATTGGATAGCTATTCTTAGTAACATCGTACATTTTCTACTTATTCACTTCGGGGCAAATTGTCCCGAAGTTGGCCGTCTTTGAAAAAAGGCGGCTGTTTTATTGTAAAAACAAAGTTTTGCCGTTAGAAAAAACACGGGTATCGTTATTTGGTCTGCCCTTTTTTCAAACCCAATTCAAAGAATCATATGTGATACTGACAATATCAAAAAACAAAATGGAGGTCCATATGATTCAGTTTAAAAAAGTAAGCAAAATTTATCACACCGGCAGCAACGACTATCCAGTCTTGCGTAACATTAATTTTACAATTGAAAAAGGCGAATATGTTCTTATTACAGGTAAATCGGGCAGCGGTAAGTCCACCCTTCTCAACATCCTCACCGGCGTAGATAGTGCATCGGCTGGAGATGTTATGGTAGATGGTACCAATATTCTTCGTCTAAACGAAGCGCAGATGACAAAATGGCGCGGCGAAAACGTCGGCATTGTCTTTCAATTTTTTCAGTTGATTCCAACTTTGTCGATACTAGAAAATATCCTGCTCCCAATGGATTTAATGAACAAAATACCAAAGCAAATCAGGATAGCAAAAGCAAAAGAACTGCTGGCGGAGGTGGGATTGTCTGGGCATGAGAGGAAAATGCCGTCAGCTCTTTCCGGCGGTGAACAGCAGCGTGTTGCCATCGCCCGGGCACTTGCAAATGACGTTGATTTAATAATCGCCGATGAACCTACCGGAAATCTTGACAGTAAAAATGCGGAAATGGTTTTTGATATACTCGACAAGCTGAATCAATCAGGAAAAACGATTGTAATGGTTACGCATGAAAAAGAGATTATGAAAGGTGCAAGCCGGAAAATTATGATTAAGGATGGCGAGATATACGATGATTATCAGCTGAAAGGGGCCAGCGTGCAATGAAAAGATTGTTTAAAAAAGTAATAAGGGATTTTTTTCAGGATAAGCGCAGGACGATGTTTTCTCTATTTGCAATCCTAATCGGTACAATGTCGTTTGGCATTGTCGCCTTTTCCTATCAGATTATCCCACGTGAAATTAACGGTGTATATACTGCAATTAACCCTGCTTCCGGCTCCATCATAGTTGACCGGATTGACGATAAACTAATTGAGCTGACAAATAGTTTTGACGGGATCACAGCCTTTGAACAAAAGGCATTCTACAAATTTCGTGCGCAAGTAGGTGAAAACCAATGGAAACCGCTTGAATTATCTTCAGCGGAGAATCTGGACGCACTCCAAATCAATAAAGTTGGAAGTGAAAAAGGCTCGTTTCGTCCGGGGGAGGGAGAAATACTGATAGAGCGGGATGCCGTTAAAGTGGCTGGAGCTGTGATCGGTGATACATTGAGAATCACTCTTCCCGATGGAAGTTCAAAGGACTTTACAATTACGGGACTTGTCGCGGATATTGGACGGCATCCGGCTAGTATACACGATACGGTCTATGCTTACGTTTCGCATGACACGCTTTCCGGATTGGGACTTGTGAACAACCAAATTGATTTTACTGTCACAGGAGAACAATATGACAGAGAACATATTTTGTTAGTCAGCAACGATTACATCAAATTGCTGGAGCAAAACGGGTATGTGGTGTCAGAACTAGAGGTGTCTAGTACACCAGGCATCAGTATGCATCTTGAGGAATATGAGGCCGGACTATTTTTACTGCGGATATTTTCTTTTGTCAGCTTTTTGTTTGGCGGCATGATAATGAGCAGCCTGATATCCTCAATTATTTCAGGGCAAACACGACAAATTGGTATACTAAAAGGGATTGGGGCAAGCACAGGAAAAATAATGGCAGTGTACATGGTGGCACTGTTTAGCCTGATTGTAATAGTAACAGCGATTTCCATATTATTATCGACATTACTTGCTGGGGTTGTCACATCTGCGTTGATGAGTCTTGGCAATATGCGCCCGGTGGATGTTTCCGTTCCGACATATTTATATATTGTATACTGCGGTTTGGCGTTAATTGTGCCAATGATAATCGCTTATATTCCGATTCGGCGGGGAATTGGTATTTCGGTAAAAGATGCAATTAATGACTACGGAGTTGGCACGGAGACGCAAGTCATAAAATTAATGGCACCTAAGTTTTTATCTCGTCCCATCCTGCTTTCCCTGCGTAACGCTTTGCGACGCAAACGGCGTTTTTTGCTCAATGTCACAATATTGTCTATCGCTGGGGCGTTGTTTGTGGCGGTGATTACATCGATGATGTCCACAAAATCCACGCTCTCAGATAATCTTAATACATGGAAGTTTGATTATCAAATCCTAATCCCGACCACCGATGGGGAGGAAATGTTGGCTGAAGTAATGACAAAAATTCCAGCGGTGAAAGACTTTGAGGATTGGGGCAGTAGTACCGGGATGCTCTTAAATGACAATGGGGAAATGGTAAAAGCATATTCCATCCAGTCACCGCCAAACGACAGTGCCAAGATTCAGCCAGAAATAATAGCGGGCAGATGGCTTGAAGCTGGAGATGTAAACCAAATCGTTGTAAGTCATAAGTTTTTTATTGATCAGCCAGATTATAAGGTAGGCGATAGTGTTACGATTCAAATCGGCAGTCAGACACAGCAGTTTCATCTTGTCGGTTCGATGAAAGATTTTGGTACAACAACATTTTATATAAGTGAAAGTGGATATCAGCAATATGTTTCGACGGATTGCAGACTGAGTAATGTGAAATTGAGCCTGGATATGACTGGACGCCAAAAGAAAATTTACGAAAGTGTTGAAGCTGCGTTAAAAGAGCAGGACATCTTAATTCTGCAAAGCCAGAGTAAAGCGGACCTTAACGCTATTGTTTCCGAGCATTATGCTATCACGATGCAGACATTCCTGTTAGTAGCATGTATGTTAATCATTGTATCTGGCTTTGGCTTAGCGGCGACGATGAACGCACAGACCTCTGAAAGAATAAAAGAGATTGGTATTATGAAAGCAATGGGTGCTGCGAAAAAACAAATCATCCGAATCATAACGGCAGAGAGTATATTTATCAGTTTGGTCAGTTGGGTAATTGCTATCTTGCTCGGGATACCACTTGGAATATTGAGCGTTTATATATTTGGTAACCTGATTCTTGAAACACCATTAGCATTTAGTGTGGTTTCACTTTTAATCTCATATTTCATTTGGCTTCTACTGACATTTTCTGTGGGCTACCTTGCAAGCCGGGCCCACGCAAAACGAGCCGCAAATATGAAAATAAGGCGTAGCTTAACATGTGATTAATCTTTTACTTACAAAATTGAAGAAAATCTGTTAAAATGTATTAAGAGACATCTATAAATAATAGGTGGAAAGGGGCATCTTAATATGTTTGAAGTAGGGGATTATATTGTCTATGGAACAAATGGAGTATGCAAGGTCGAGGCCAAAGGCCCAATGGAGGGCATCCAAGGGATTACCAAGAACCGCATCTACTATACATTATTACCGATATATTCACAAGGAAGTAAAGTATATACTCCAATCGACAATGAAAAAGTTACAATGCGTCCGATTATTTCCCGGGATGAAGCGTTAGAATTGATTGAAAATATCAATGAAATCGATTCGCTCTGGGTAGCTGATGAAAAACGCCGCGAAGAAGTTTACAGGGAAGCCCTAAAAAGTGGTAGCTGCAAAGAACTAATCAAGATTATCAAAACCTTGTATTTGAGAACACAATCCAGACTGTTGGAAGGAAAAAAAGTGACTGCCGTGGATGAAAAATATCTGCACATTGCCGAAGAACAACTGTACGGTGAACTGGCAATTCCACTCAATATGGAAAAAGACCAGATTGAAGCGTATATCATAAACAGTGCCAACAAATCAGACTGCTGAAAAGCAGTCTTTTTTTGCGCTTTTTTTCATAAATAATATAGATTCTATAGTTTTTATATGTTATGATTTGATACATATGGAGGTTTGACATATGGATAAGAAAAAAATAGATAAATATCAAATAATAAAACAGCTTTATAGTTCTTTCAATAGCATTTTATATATTGCCAAAGATACCGAGACAAGCGAGAAAGTTGTTTTAAAAACGATAAATGCAAGTCTATTAAATGATGAACAAAAGCTAAGCAGATTAAGAAATGAGTATAAGCTTGGACGAAAAATAAAAAGCGATTTTGTTGTTCGGGCAATTGACTATATAGAGTATGAAGATAACTATTTTTATGTTATGGAATATTGTGATGGAATGACACTTTCACAATACATGAATAACAATCAGATTTCCTGTGAGCAATTTCTAAACATTGCGATTCAAATCGTAAATGGCCTGGAAGCAATTCATCAGCAAGGTATTATTCATAAGGACATTAATCCATCAAATATCGTATACAATCAGGCAGAGCAGTCAATAAAAATCATCGATTTAGGAATTGCTTCGGAGTTTTCTTATGAAAAACCTCAGGAAGTTCAATTGAATGTCGGCACTTTAAAATATATTTCGCCAGAGCAAACCCAGAAAATGAATCAATCAGTAGATTTTCGGACGGATTTTTATTCGCTTGGCGTGATGTTTTATGAAATGTTGTGTGGCACGTTACCGTTTGTTTCGGAAAGTCCGACCGAGTTAATCTACGCTCACTTAGCCAAAATGCCACAACCGATTTCGGAGATCAATCAAGAAGTTCCAGCGATGATATCTAAAATTGTTGCCAAATTAATGGCAAAAATGCCGGAAGAACGATATGCGAGCGCGGCGGGAATTAAACATGACCTTGAGACATGTATATTGTCATTGCAGAAAAATGGTGAGATACATGATTTTGTGCTTGGCGAACATGATTATACAGGCCGGTTTGAAGTATCAAAAAAGATATACGGCAGAGAAGAGGAAATCCATCAGCTTCTCGCATTATACAATGACTTTTTTCAGCAAGGAAAGTGCTTTGTAACGATTGGCGGATATTCGGGAACTGGAAAAACAACACTTGTGAATCAATTGCAAAAAAACATCGCTCATACAAATGGCATATTTATTAGCGGAAAATTTGACCAGTATCAAAGAAATGTCCCTTACTATGCATTCTTTCGGGCGATTGAGCAATTATGTGATTACATTTTTTCAGAGTCAGAAGAGGTGCTGAACGAGTGGAAAACAAAGATTTTAGTTGGATTAAAACAAGGTGGCAAGCTGCTGACTAACAAAATTCCAAAGCTGGAAAAATTAGTTGGGGTTCTGCCAGAGCTTCCAGAGTTATCATTTTTTGAAGAACAAATTGAATTTAAAAATGTTTTGCAGCGTTTTATGAAAGCGGTATCTTCAAGGGAATATCCCTTGGTAATGTTTATTGATGATATTCATATTGCAGATATGGGTTCATTAGAAGTATTAGAAGAAATCATGATAAATGACGGCATCAATGGTTTGTTCATTGTAGCTTGTTATCGTGATAACGAGGTGGATGAATCACATCAGCTAATTCGTTCGTTTAAGAAAATGGAACAGCGTGGTGGAAATATCACGCATATAGAATTGAAGGGATTAAACAACGACGATGTTTCCCGATTAATTGCCGATTCCACACATGCAGATGTGAGGGCATGCCACGAGCTAGCAGCGATTGCTTATGAAAAAACACTAGGCAATCCGTTTTATTTAATTCAATTTTTAAAACATTGTGATACGAAAAAAATGATTCGGTTTTCTGCTGAACGGCATTGTTTTATTTGGCAAATAGAAGCTATCAAAAAGCTTCCGTTCAATGACAATGTAGTTGATTTTTTAATGAATAATATGGAGGCCTTATCATCAGACGTAATAGAGCTTCTTTCTTATGGTGCCTGTATCGGGCAGGGATTTGCGCTGGATGCATTGGCATATTTATCAGGTAAATCTGAAGATGCAATCATAGATGAGCTAAAGGTGGTAGTCGATAAAGAAATTATCAGACCATCCAATCAGCAAATTGGTGATATAAATATAATTTATTTTGATTTTTGCCATGACCGTTTTCAGCAGGCTTATTATACCATTATGCCTGAAGACAAGAGAAACAACGTTCATTTAAAAATAGCCCAATATTACGAAGAAAAATCAAAAGGAGAACGTTCAGTAGAACAGATTTTATCGATTGCAGAGCATTATTCAAAAGCAATTTCACTGATTGAATCAAAACAAGCGAGATTAAAGACAGCAGATGTTTTGCTCAATGCAGCACTTTTATCAGGACGATTATCTGCCTTTGATACAGCGGCACGCTTACTTGAAAAAATCAAAGATGAATTATCGGATGTATCTGCAGAAGCGCCAAAGCTGGAATTTCAGATATACCATGCCTATCATTTGATATTATGCCAGTTGGCCCGCTATGTAGAGGCAGATTTGGCTTATGAAACACTGACCAAGCTGACCGATAATCCACTTGATTTAACGGATAATTGCTGTGAGCAGGCAGTCAGCTTTTCTAACCGTGGTCAATATGATGATGTCATCAGTCTGGCATTTAATATGCTTGCAAATTATGGCGTTGAATTTCCAGAAGATAATTTGGCCGAAGCAACCAATTTTGAAATCGATGAATTTTACAAGGATTTACAGAATCCTGATTTTAAAGGCCTGGCTGGTGTGGCGAAAACAGAAGAACCGGTCGATGCAGCGGTATATAAAATTGCCAACCGGATTTATGCGTCAAGCTATAATAAAACGCCGTTAATTGGGTTATGGTTAGGCATCTATGGTGCACGGCGTGTTTTAAAATATGGATATACTGCGGATGGACTGCAACTCTATTGCTTTATCGGAATGACCCTGATTGCTTATCGAAATGATTACCAAACGGCCCATCAAGCAGTCAAAGAATGTATGGCAAAAGCCGAAGAAGCCAAAAAAAATCATGAGCTATGTCGGATTTATCATCAGTTTACAGTTCTTTATAATCACTGGATGGATGATTTGAAAAACAGCATTCCCTATGCGCGTGAGTCTTTTAAGGGAAATTTAGAGGCCGGGGATTTTGAATATGCAAGCCTTACCTACTATACAACCTTAGAAGCAGTATTGGAAACCTCAAACAACCTTGAAGATTTAAAGCTTGAAAGTGAGGCGGCGGTTTCCTTTACCAAAAAAGTAGGGAACAATCACTCCTTTGAAGTGTTTGTTAACTTTAAGCAATTCTATCAAGCGGTCAAAGGAAAAACAACTCAAGCGGGTTATTTTGATGATGATTCATTTAATGTGAAATCATATGTAGAGCAAAACAATCAGAGTAATAATATGATGGCAAGATGCTATCACTATACTTTAAGAGCAATGGCGGCGGCTATTTACTGCGATTATGAAACGGCATACGAATTAACCGAATTTGTGGCACCGTTTATTCCGTATGTCTTATGCTTATATGTTGAAGCACAGCACAACTTCTTTTACTCGCTTTCCATTTGCAAAAAGATTTCAAGCATGGATTTAGAGAACGGCGAGCGAGTTCATTTGATCGAAACGCTTAAATCAAATCAGCAGTGGTTAAAAGCACGTGCCGCAGATGCGCCAGTGAACTTTTTGCATATGTATACGGCGATTGAAGCTGAGATAAAAGCACTTGAAGGAGATGGTGCGGAAGTAATCGTATTATATAATAATGCAATCAAAGAAGCCAAAAAGAATAATCGTTTTTTCTATTATGCGTTACTATCAGAGCTGGCAATTCCGCATTTTACAAAAATAAAGGTATATAACACAGCCATGCGACATTTGGAAAATGCCTATCGCACATTTACAGTTTGGGGAGCTGATGGGAAAAAAGAACAAATGGAAAACAAGTATAAGGATTTATTTGCGCTATCCAAAGTTGATAATAAGCTTCGTTCCACGAGTGATAAGAGTTCAGAAAGTATTGATTTAACGACGATAACGACGGTGGTTCCAGATTTTTCAAAAAGAACGTATTCCTCAATTGAGGAACTGATAAAAGTTTTAATTGAGGCTTCTGGTGCACAGGATATTTATTTTCTGTCAAAAGAAAATGAGGCTTATGAGATACGAGCATGTGGTCACACGCATGGAGCGGATATCGTTGTTTCATCTGAGACGAGAGGGGCTGACAATCATTCGATTCCCCTTAAAATCATAAATTACGTGGAGCGGACAAAAGAAGAGATTATTATCGATGCACCGATTCACTCAAGCCAGTTTGGTACCGATAATTATTTTCAGACAAAATCATGTAAATCAGTTATGTGTATGCCGGTGATAAATAAAAACAGCCTAAAGGGTATTTTGTACCTTGAGAATCATGTGCTTGCAGGTGTATTTCACAAAGAAAAAATGGAAGTGCTTAATATCATTGCATTGCGGCTATGGATTATGCTTGAAAACATAAGTTTATACGAAGAAAGCTATCAGTGGAAAGCGCTTGATGAGCAGAGCGATTCCATCCAGTTAGATTTACACCAGGCAAAAACGGAGGCTCAGGAAGCCGAAGAATATAATCGACGAATGCTTGATGCAAGCCCATTAGCGATTAGTATTTGGGATGCTGATATCAACTTGATAGATTGTAATGAAGCGGCTGTAAAGTTGTTTGGATTATCTTCAAAAGAGGAATACTTTGAAAAATTCTTTCAATTAAGTGAACCAGGTCAGTCAGGTGCAAAATTTTCCGATGAGATGTTTTTGGAATATATCAAGCTGACAATAACACAGGGAGAAACCGCTTTTCCGTGGACGTACCGAAACTTAAAGGGGGAGTCGATACCCGCAGAGGTGGTCCTAAAGAAGATTTCGCATAAAAAAAGCTTTACGATTGTTGGCTATGCAAGAGATTTGCGCGCAGAGATGGCGGCAAAAGAAGAAGCCATAGAAGCAGATGAACGTAATAAAGTAATGATCAACGCAACATCAATCTGTTTTACCTTCTGGGATGAAGACTTCAACTTGGTGGATTGTAATGACACAGTGCTTAGTAAGTTTGGAATTCTTGATAAGAATATATTTATTAAAAATTTCTTTGCTTTTTCGCCGGAATATCAAGCAAACGGAAAACGCTCAAAAGAGATGTTTAGCTTAGTAATGAAAGAGGCGATGGACAAAGGACATTATGTCGGTGAATGGATGCACCAGGACTTAGTAGGTGCTGAGATGCCTTCAGAGCTTAGCTTAGTACGGGTTAACTATAAGGGGACGTACCGTATCGCTGGATTTGCCCGTGATTTACGTGAGTATAAAGCGATGCTAAAGGTAATCAAAAAAAATGAGCAGGAGCTTAGAGCAGCAAAGCAAATTGCGGAAGATAACGCTAGGGCAAAAAGTGAATTTCTGGCAAATATGAGTCATGAAATCAGAACGCCGATGAATGCGATTATCGGTATGGCCAATATTGGACAGAATGCAGATAGCATGGAGCGAATGGTGTACTGTTTTAACCGGGTGAGTGATGCTTCCAAACATCTCTTGGCTCTGATTAACGATATCCTTGATATGTCTAAAATTGATGCCAATAAGTTAGAGCTGCATAATGAGCTATTTAATATCGAAAAAATGCTTGAGAATATTTGTAATGTAATTGCCATACGAGCCGAAGAGAAGAAAATCAATTTGGAGGTCAATCTGGATACGACAATATTGCATTATGTGATTGGCGATGAACTGAGGCTCTCGCAGGTTATTACCAACCTTTTGTCCAATGCAATTAAATTTACGCCGGAGTTAGGAAATGTTTCGCTTAACATCACGAGCCAGCCAGCGGCAGAGAATCAAAGCAGTTTTTGCTTTGAAGTGATTGATACTGGTATCGGAATGAGCGCAGAACAAGTTTCCAAAGTGTTCACATCGTTTGAGCAGGCAACGTCTGACATTAATAAAAAATTCGGCGGCACTGGCCTGGGACTGACAATCTCCAAAAGAATCGTTGAACTTATGGGCGGTGAAATTGGCGTTGAAAGCGAGCTTGGTAAAGGAAGCCGCTTCTACTTCACTGTGAAATTTGCAAATGATAAGAAGTTAATCAATGAACCTGATATTGAAAACGTTTTGTCCGTGGAAGACAGCGGAGAGGAAGTGAAAAAAACAGTAACGTTTAGTAAGTGTCATCTACTCTTAGTTGAAGATAATTTAATCAACCAGGAAATCGTAATTGCGTTGTTGGAAAAAACAAAAATTATAATTGACTGTGTTGATAATGGGCAGGCGGCAGTAGATGAACTAACACAGAACCCAGATAAGTATGACATCGTTTTAATGGATGTGCATATGCCAATCATGGATGGTCTTACGGCCACAAAAATAATTCGAAAAAGCAATTCAGTTCCAATTCTGGCCTTAACCGCAAATGCATTTAAAGAAGATGTTGAGGATTGTCGAGCGGCTGGAATGAATGAGCACATTTGCAAACCAATTGAACCGGAGGATATGATTTATAAGATTTCAAGGTATTTATCTGGGAAAGAGGATTAGGTAGGAGTACAAAGGAGGGGCAATATGTCTGAAATTGAATTTAATACAGTACAATACGAGTATTGTACGAATTGTGGTGCACAAAATATAAAAGGTAATAATTTTTGTGGCAAGTGCGGGAGCCGCCTCGAAAATATGCAAAGCCAGGAACAATTCTTGTACAATGATTTTAAAAAGTATATTGAGGTAAAGGCGGAATACTATTTGCCTAAATTTCAGACATTTAAGCTGTCTCATAAACAAACCTCGTGGAATTGGTGTGCGTTCTTTTTTTCTGCCTATTGGTTCATTTATCGGAAGATGTATGGATATGCGGCCATATTAATAGGAACTCACTGTTTACTCAATTTCATGATGTGGTTAAATTTAACATCATTATTTGTATGGACGGTTTCTCTTGTTGAAATGATTATTTTGGGGATATTCGGAAATTACATTTATATGCGGCATTTGGAAAAGCGAATGGAACAAGAAAAATCGTTGACTGGAGAACTGAAAAATGTTTTTGTTAAACGGAATGCCGGAGTAAATACGTTAGCGGTTGTTATTCTCATAGTGGTAGATTTAATATTAGAACTAATCATATAGATAAAAAGGTGGATTAAATATTGTATAAAAAAATGGATTTAATAAACAATTTAGAAGCGCTGAATATTGACGCAGCCGGTACACTGATGGTGCACCTTTCTTATAAGGCCATCGGCGAAGTAGAAGGCGGCGGCGAAACCGTCCTAGATGCATTATCAGAATATATGCAGTCTGGACTATTAGTTTTGCCAAGTCACACATGGTCAAATGTAGGCAAAGATAATCCAGTCATGGATGTGATGTATACTCCATCTTGTATTGGTGCGTTGACAGAATTATTTCGTAAGCGCCCAGGTGTGTGTCGTTCTTTGCACCCAACTCATTCCGTGGCAGCATTAGGCAGAGAGGCAGCGGAATTTGTTGCTGGTGAAGAGAAAATAGAATCGCCATGTGGTGAAGGTGGTGCCTATCATAAGCTATGGCAGCGAAATGCTCAGATTCTTCTGATTGGTGTGGACTTTTCCCGCAATACCTATATTCATGGTATCGAGGAATGGGATGGTGCCACCGATACAATTGCTACGGAAAAAACAGACTTATATGTTGTGAATCACCAAGGCCAGCGGCTCTATACGCCACAATATCGCCACTGTTCCCGGCTTGGCTCAGAGACCTTTAGCAAGTTAGAACCGCAGGCACTGCAAGAGGACATTTTGACGCTGGGTCGCTTCGGTGATGCGACCGCACGTCTCATGTATGCAGCTCCTCTGCGACAGATGGTTGCCGAGCAGTTGCAAGTAGATGCCAGTTATTTGTCACGTTATTAACGAATAAAATCCTTGATTAGAAGTGCTTTTCCGATATCGCCATCGACTTTCAATTTTTTTAACGTAAAGGCCATAATCGGGTCTGTCTTGCCGTTCACAATTTTTAGAAAGGTGTCAGCGCTGGCAGTTAGTGCAACGTCGCGGTCATGGTATTCATAAGGCTCAATCGCAAGCGTACCGTCTTTTACTTCGGCATAAAATGCACCGCTTCCTTCACCTTCAATATTAAATTGAATCGCAACATGGTCCTTGATGTGGCTTACATCAGCAGTTTCAAACATGGATTTTAATTTAGAAAAAACTTCTTCAAATGTCATTTAGTGACCTCCTATTATTTGGAAATAATCTGTTAGTTCTATTGTATCACAATAGGGGGACAAACATGCATACTAAATATAGCGAGACATATTCTATTAGAATGGAGGATGCAGATGATAGATACATATTATATTGGTGGTTCACCGTGTAGCGGGAAAAGTACGGTAGCTGAAAAAATCGCAGAGCAAAATGGCTGGTATTACTTTAAAGTAGATGATTTCCTTGAAAAGTATACGGAGCTAGGTGCATCCCGAAATTATGAGATTTGCAGGAAGCAAATGGAGTTGAGCTCAGAGCAAATCTGGATGAGAGAGCCGATGGTACAATGCTGTGAGGAAATCCGGTTTTATGAAGAAATCGCAGACTTTATTGAGGCAGATTTAAAACAGATAAAGGACTGTACAGCTATCATTACAGAAGGTGCAGCATACTTACCAGCAATTATGAAAAAACGTCAGGTTTCGATGAATCGGTATATCTCAATTGTGCCAACAAAGGAGTTTCAGGTTTTTCATTATCAGCAGAGAGAATGGATTCCATATGTGTTAGAGGGATGTTCAGACATGGAAACGGCTTTTGCTAATTGGATGGAAAGAGATGCACTGTTTGCAGAAGAAGTGAAACAACAATGTGACCAGGAAGGATATTTGTCGATTGTTAATAATGGAAGTCTATCTATAGAAGAAATAGAGCATATGGTTTTCGCACATTTCGGATTGGAGCAATGATGATGTAGGTAGTAGATTCAATCAGTGAATCTTAAATTGATAGAATAACCACAGAAATCATAATGCATCAGACATATTAATATGTTTGGTGCATTTTTGATTAATATGTGGTTGGAAAGGAGCAAAATATGAGATTAAGTAATGGAGTGGAAATCAAAGTTCGCAGGTATGAAGAAGCGGACGCAGAGGTAATTGCAAATCTGATTATTAGAAACTTTAAGGAGGTAAATATCAAAGATTATGGAAAAGAAACCGTTGATGAACTTGTGGCAACACACAATGCTGATTGGTTTCGTCAGCTTGCCAGCTATGCCAATGTATATGTGTTTTTAATTGGTACGGAGATTGTGGGGGTTGGGTCAATCGCGAGTTTCTGGGGAAGCCTGACGGAAAGTATCTTACTTACAATATTCGTTTTGCCGGAATATCATGGACAGGGCATTGGCAGATTAATAATCGAGACTTTGGAGAATGACCAGTTATATTTGAGGGCTGACAGAATAGAGATACCAGCTTCAATAACGGCGGTGGAGTTTTATCATAAATTTGGTTATGGTTATAAAAATGGTATTGAAGAATTGGATGAAGAGGGGCATTATAGGTTAGAAAAGTTCCGGCTTGAAACATCTGGTTTGTCTTGACAACGAATCAAATAAGTTAAATCAAATTGGATCCAAACCCTAAGGGGGAACAACTGATTTTAACTTGGAAAATAAAAAAAATAAAAAAATTTTATTTTTGGGGAACCAAATGGGCTTTTAAAACGTCTAATATAGGTAGAAGGAAAAAATAGGGGAGAAATATCTAAAAAATATGAGGAGATGGAAAAATTATATGTACGATATCATTGACAAAAAAATTATGGAACAAGCCCAAGAATCCATTGTGCAGCCATCAGAAAATTATGATGCACGTGTGAATCAGGTTCTGAATGGTCTTCCGGTAACTAGAGAAAACGTAATAAAAATGGCAACATGGCAAAGAGTCGCGGCAACATTTGCAGTCTGTTTGTTGAGCATCAGCAGTTGTGTAGTAGCCGCTAATTATATGGTGTCCGAGCGTTTACAAAGCATGTCAGATAAGGAAGTGGCAGGGTACAGTGTGAACGAACAGAACACCAAGGCAAATGCCGATAGCTATTCGAGAACCTTGACCGAAGCGGAAAAGGAACGCTTGGCAGAATTGCGGGATGCATACAGTATGGAGGGTGAATTTCCAATATCCCAGTTGCGAACAGTCGTAAGTTTGGATGATGTAGAGATTGACCGGATGTGCTATGTGATAGCGGATAGCCTATTCTATTTCCCAGACCGGGAATTAAAGGATGAGGAGTTATTGCAGTACATAGATTTTTGTACTAAGCGGGATTACAGCATTGCCAAAACTTGGAAGGAAAGTACCGAAGCGCAGGTGGAACATTCACTCTCGCTTAATGCATCGCAGATGGTTCAAAAGGGAAGAGATTTAGTACAGAAAGTGTTTAGTGTGGATGTATCTGGGTGTGAGTATAGTTTAGAACTATTAAAAGAAAATAATGATGACGCATCAGATGGCTTGTTTGTTTTAGGGTTTAAATTAGACAATATTGTTTTCTATAGAGTGTCTGCTGATACCGAGAGTGGTGATTTTAATGTTCGAATTATGGGTGAATATAACTATTCTACAGAGATGCAGGTTGATGAAGATTCTTATAAAGATAATTATGTGGTCATTCAAGCATTGTTGGAAGAATCATTTGACGTTCAGGAGAATGAAATAAAAGAGGCATTGCTGATTTATGAGAAGACAGATAGCAACATGCTTGTAAACGATGTATTAACCTATGTCGTACAGACAAGAGATAATGCAGGATTTGTTATGCGTTATAGTGCAGAGAATAGGAAATGCATTATGGTAGACTTCTATAGGGAATATTCTAGCTATGATGATATGATAGAAAATCAAATTGTGGAAGCTGAAAAAATGAATAATACCTTATGTATAGTTCCGTTAGAAATTGAATGACAAAGTATACCAATATGGGTATTTTGTAATATTACGAAAGAAGAAAGAGCAAGGAGGAACACATGAAAGGAAGTAAAGGATTACGAAGAATTAGCAGTATACTAATTGTATTATCATTGTTAATTCTGGAGACTGGTGCAATATGTGCCGCAGAGACCGAAACGATAGCAGAAACGGATACACCAGTAATGCTTTCCATGAGCGAGATGGTAAACATCAGTCAGTATGATGAGGATGGAGATGGATTAGTTACGGTAGTGATAATGCCAGAAGAGTTGCGGCTTACAGTAACTTCAGCATTTTATGGCTCGGGAAAAGTAATAGCTGATGGAGTTCGATTGAGAGCGTCGGCTTCAACGAGTGGAACCGTAAAAGAGTTGATGTATTACGGCGAAAAAGTAATTGTTGGTACAACCAAATCAAACGAAGGGCTCCTTTGGCTTCAGGTAGAACGAGAGAAGACCGGTACAAATGGCTGGGCTTGTGCTGATTACATCCAATAGTAAAAGCATTTTTATCACAAGTAATTAGTTGTAATTAAGGGACTGTCGAACTAATGTCAATACGTTTGATAGTCCCTTGACCAATGTTAGCGGCAAAGCCTTGAGCATTGGATGAAACATAAGGAGAGAGAAATGGGGAACCCAAAAAGAACAACAAGAAAAGTCAGTTTTTTGCTGACACTAACATTGCTGATAGGACTGACCTATCATAGCACGATTGTGCCGGTAAAGGCAGAACTAGAGCAAGAGGATACATTCGCAGGTACAGGCAGCCTGACGGAGAAGAACTATGTTATTCTTGCAGAGGATGCAGATACATATGAGTATCTTTTGGAGGAAATAGAAGACTCAGTAGTAGAAGACGCGTTGGTGCCAGAGTTTCCGGAAGACAACCATATGATGGTGGCAGAGCTGACCGAAGAAGAGGCAGAATCCCTTGCAAAGGAAAACGATATTATTATAGAAGAAGATTTCGAATTAGTGGCAAACAGTCTTTTTTCAGAGGATAACACAGATTCCGAAGAACTGGAGATTTATGTAAGGAGTCAAGAAGAGGA
>JAVBTX010000039.1:0-35569 GCA_031555935.1 Lachnospiraceae bacterium
CAGTCTTTTTTAATTTTCTCCTTGTCCTTTTTGTAAGGGCTCTTGTTTGGCCCTATCGGTGCCTTCAACTTTAAGGTGATCCCCAAAAATTGTTGCACGGCACTTTAATCAGATTTCATTCTTTCTTTAAGTAGGACCGGCTTTACAAATCCTAAATTCATAAAGCCAGTCCCGTTATTCATTCAAAATTCCATTTACCAATTTACATTCGTTCTAATTATAAACCGGTGAAATCACCTGCTTCATAATATCCAGAATCGATTAATGCAGACTGTACATTATCCTGAGTTACAACTACGATTGCGGTCTGTCTTGCTGGTACTTCGATTGAAGTATTATCATAAGTTGTATCTGTTTCAGGTGTATCACCATTCAATACGAAGGATGCCATTGCGACAGCGTCTGCTGCTAATGTACGAGTATCTTTAAATACGGTCATCGACTGTTTTCCATCAATTACATACTGGATAGATGCTTTTTCTGCATCCTGTCCGGTGATTACAAAGCTGCTTACATCTTTGTCTGCGCCAAATACGTCAGCGATTGCACGAGCAGTTCCATCGTTTGGAGCTAATACCAGAACATCACCCTTGGTCACACCACCAGATGTCAAATGTGCTTCTGCTTTTGATTTTGCTACGTTGAAATCCCAATCAGTAGTAACCTGACCGATGATTTTTCCCATTTCGTCACGAGTTAATTCTGCTTTATCCTGTAATGCTACTGCTTCGGTAGAGTTCTGGATTACAAATGTACCATCAGCAATTTTTGGCTGAAGTACGTTCCAAGCACCTTCAAAGAAAAGGAATGCATTTGGATCAGTTGCGCCGCCGGCATATAGATAAAGTGGAATGCCACTGCCGTCTGGTGCGTTATCAATTAAGTACTGTCCCTGAGCTTCACCTACGGAAACACTGTCAAAGGTTACATAGTAATCAACTGAATCTGTTCCCATAATCAAACGGTCATAAGCGATTACGGTAACGCCGGCTGCTTTTGCTGCATCTGCTGCTGCCGCTGCTGCTGCACCGTCTTGTGCACAAATAATAAGAACTTCAATTCCCTGAGCAATCAAGGTCTCTACGTTTGTTTTCTCAGTTGCAGAAGAACCCTGGCTAAATAAAACTGTGTTTGAGAATCCGGCATCGCCTAAGATTTTTTCAAACTGTGCCTGATCCTGTAACCATCTTGGCTCATCTTTGGTAGGAAGTACGATACCGACCTGAATACCATCTGAGCTTTTTTTGTCATCACCAGCATCTGCTTCTTGTTTATCATCGCCAGCATCTGCTTCTTTTGTTGCATTTCCTGCATTGTTACCGGTGTTGTTACCTGCGTTGTTGCTGCCACAACCAGCAAATACGGATACTACCATTGCGGTTGCAACAAGGATACTAAGTAATTTCTTCTTCATTATTAAGAACCTCCCAATATGTTTTTTGCGTAGCTCTTTGCTACAAGTAGAATATAACACAGCTTATCTCGCACTTGCTTGTGAATGAAAAGTACATTTTTATGGTTTTGCCGCAAAATAAAATAAAGGCTAGCACATTTTTGGGATATAACCTCCCAAAAATGTGCTAGCCTTTTTCTATTTTTCTGCCAAATTCGGCCGATAACGATATACATCCTCCCGCAAATGAAACCCGCTGTCAATAATGGCTGTGTCCAGATTATCCTGCGTTACCCCTACCGGTTCCAACTTGATATAAGGAATATAATACATACCGTCCATAATCGTGTCTTTTGTCTCAAGTGATTCTCCCAAGGCTAGCTTCACTGCTGCCCTGGCCGCCTGACTAGCTAGTTTTTCGACCGGTTTATAGACCGTCATCTGCTGTGTACCCTCAACAATCCGCTGGCACGCATCGAGGTCCGCGTCCTGACCCACAACATACACCTGACCAGCGAGCCGATTTTCCGTCAGGGCTTTAATCGCCTGACCGGCCAGACTATCATTGCCGCACATAATGGCCTTGACATTTTTTACTTGTTCCAGATGCTCATTGATATACTCCGCTGCGTATTCCGGACGCCAGCCTTCGGCATAGACCGTATCACTGACTTTTATTTCACTATCCTTAAGCGCTGACATAAAACCTTTGGTTACGTATTCAACATTCTTATCCTGTTCGGAACCGCAAATCATAATTACCTCACCAGCATCCCCAATTTCTTCCTTCAATTCCATGCCCATCAACCGGCCAACCTGTGTATTATCAAAGGATATATACAAATCAGCATTGGAATCAACCGCCAGACGGTCATAGCAAATCACCTTAATGCCAGCCGACTTAGCACTTTTAATTACTTCTTTTAATGAGCCTGCTTCAATCGGAACCACAACAATGACATCCAGGTTTTTTTCAATAAAATATTCAAGCTGGGCAATCTGCTCTTTCACATCACCATTCGCATTTTGCACATTAACCTCTGCGCCAAGCTCCTTTGCTGTTGACACGAAAATATCCCGGTCGCGCTGCCAGCGTTCCACAACGAAGGAATCTAGACTCATGCCAATCTGGATTTTTTCTGTCTCTGTATCTCCGGTTGTTATTTTATCACCTTCGGTTTTTGCACATCCGGTTAAAAATAAACACAAAACCAAAAGCCCTGCCATTCTTTTTCTCAACTGATGTTCCTCCTACCTTACTTTTCCTTATATTCGGTTGGTGTAACGCCAACATTTTTCTTAAATGTTCTGCTGAAATAATTCGGGTCGGAATAGCCCACCTTCGTACAAATTTCTTTGACACTTAGCTGCGACTGCTCTAATAACTCCTTGGCCTTTTCAATTCGGATGCCGGTCACATATTCGATAAAGTTTTCTTTTGCTTCATCCTTAAACAGCTTGCTAAAATAATATGGGCTGATGTTCACCTCACGCGAAACGTCATCCAGCGAAAGGTCATTGGCATAGTTCTGTAAAATATATTCTTTGGCTTGTTTCACAATACTATTGGAAGATTCTTTTTTCCGGGTGGCAATATTGCGACAGCTATCCTGTATCTTCTTGACAAACCAAGAGCGAATCTCCTCTAGTGTGGCAAAGTCCATTACATTTGGTAAATATTCATGCCGAACCAGGAAGTGATAGGTCTTTCCGCCGCTGTCATATTCAATATGTTCTGCCCACAAAACAAATTCCAGCACTTTCAGTTTGATGTCTGTGATTGAGCCCGGATATTGTTCCACCATCCAGTCAAAGAAATGATTGGCTTCTGACATTGCACTGCTTAAATCACCTCTTTCCACTGCCGTAAACAATGATTTTTCAGTTTCAATTGGATAATCCTCTTCGTATTTGCATTCCATCTGCAAATCCTTGACATGTGCTACTGAACCGGATATATAGCGAAAACTATTCATTGCCTCAATGTAAGAATCGGCAATTTCCCCTATCTTTTTCACGGAACCAATGCCCACTCGAAATTCAGCATCAATTCTTTCGTTTAGTTTCCGAATCATTTTTCGCGCAGTTTCAATCCGCTTAATTCGCTCCATATACTCGTTTTCTGCATCTTCTTTTTGACATGGAATCAGTACAATTACCATATTTGCCATGACCGAACCGATAATCCCGCCAAAATATTCTTTGATTGTATCACGCAACTGTCCATAGCTCGACTGAAGCCGTACACCTGCGCCGACCATATTTGTCAAATGGTTTTCCTCGATTGTTTCGCCGCCCTCGACCACCATCATATACCCATATTCTTCTTCAATACTAAGCAGCTGCTTAAAATTATCAATTTCTTCGGTTGAATTTTGCTGGAACAAAATCGAATAAATCAAACCACTTTCAATAATCGGAACGACACTCTCCATTTTTTCCCGAATCAACAATTCCGCGCTTCGCCGTTCCTGCTCGGCATCAATTTTCTTCATCGCCTTTTTCAGCAGTTCGACAATTACATTCTGCTCAATCGGCTTATTGACATATTCCAAAACGCCTAAGTTCACTGCTTCCTTCGCGTAATCAAAACGGTCGTAGGCACTGACGACAATAAAGATTATGTTTTTATTCTCTTTGCGAATTTCCCGCATCGCTTCTATGCCATTGATTCCAGGCATCTGAATATCCATAAAGGCAATATCGGGTCTGAATTTTTCGGCCAGTTCAATCACACTTCTTCCGGTTTTAGCTGATTCAATCTGACAGACACCCGGAAAATTTCGTTCTATAATAAATTTCAATGCATCAATCATAATGCTTTCATCATCAGCCAGCATAATTTTATACATCGGTTACCCCCTTCTTTCCGCCGAACCTCGTGAGGGGGACTTCCCCCCTTGGAATGTGAATTATCACTTCGGTTCCTAAGTTCTCGCCTGCACTTGAAATCTCAAAAATCTCGCTAGCATTGTAAAACAATCGCAAACGTTCCATTACATTACCCAGCCCAATCCCATTGGAATTGTCCCCCAGCTTCTTTTCCTGTAAACGGTTATTCATAATATCATCTATTTTCTGCTGACTAATCCCAATTCCATTATCACAGATACGAATGCAGACACCATCTGCCTCGGCATAGACCGACAAATTAATCTTGCCCTCCCATTCAATCCCACGGATTCCATAATTGACGGCATTCTCAACAATCGGCTGTAAGGTCATAATCGGAATCGGAATATCGGCATAATTTTCATCGACCTCTTTATAAAAATGTATTTCGCCGCCAAATCGAACGTTGAGGATATAGATGTAACTATCAATCAGCTTAATTTCTTCCTTTAATGAAACAACGTCCTTATTCTGTTTTAACATATATCGAAAAAAATCAGCAACATTCTGAATATACTGATAGCTCTTCTCAGCATCCTCCATCATCGCTAACTGTGCACCGGCATTTAAGGTATTATATAAAAAATGCGGATTTATCTGCGCTTGCAAATATTTCAACTGGGCATCTTTTAAGTGTGACTCCATACGCAATTCATTTTCCTTCATAATCGCTTCCGCTTCCATACTCTGGCGCAGTTTCGCAATGTATTCTTGAAGACTGCGAACCATCTGGTTAAATGCTTTGGTTACCACATAGACCTCGTCCTTCGTCTTCGTTTCTTTTATCTCTATTTCCAAATTACCCTCTGCGACCTGATTCGCCGCATCCGCCAATTTCTTCAACGGTCTGGTTATCCCTCTGGTTAAAAGCACCATCAGCATACAATTTAATAGCCCAGCCAATATTAGAATCCCCATGTTAATGCGTTCTGAATATTTCAACGAAGCTAGAAAAGTCTCATAATTGACCGAATTACGCTGAAATTGCTTATTATTTAAAGAGTATATCATTGTATTCAAATATTCATAAAGCTGCTCCGCTTCTTCATATGCCATCTTATACTTTTGAATATTCCGGCCTCGCTTCGCTTCGACTGCCTGCCCCGACAGCAACAAATATTGGTCGGAAATACCGCGAATATTTTTTTCCATTAAAAGTATTTCATCCTGCGTCACCTGGGCGTTTAGTTCCTCAATCATCAAATTATAATTCTGCTCATGCCGGTAGTAGGACTCGAGTGAATCTGAGCTCTTACTATTTAAATACTCCGTAACACTGCCCCGGACCAACCCCAATTCACTCTGCAAATCATTCAGAGATATATTTGCTGTGTAAATCTGGTCAATCGAACCGGCAATCTGATTGAGCTTCAAATTGATATAAATATTGATACTAAAAATAATCAGTGTTGTGAAAAGAAACACCAAAATAAGCTTAATCTGAATGGATAGTTGATAATATAGATTACTTATTTTCTTGCGAAACATTTTTTATATACTCCTGTACATTTCTTTTGGTAATTGCTCTCACATCGATTGTCATGTAGTCACTGACATGACCGGTTTCCTGATATTCCTGTAAAGCGGTTATACTGGCCTTGCCCAGCTGCCTGGTATCGACTAGAATCGTCGAATAAATTACCTGTTTGCTAATTGCATCGAGAATTGTTTCCGACGTATAGTAACCAATAATATTCACCTTGCCAACCATATTATAGTCTATCACTGCCTGATATGCACTGATGGTATTTTGCTCATCTAAGCAGATAATAATTTCTGGAATCTCTTCCTCATTCAAAAAAATATCGCGAATAATTTCCTGAGCATCAAAGAAGGTATCTTCCTCGACCACCTTTATCTCGGTCGTCAGCTCCAAATGATTTCCTTCATTTTGCAGCGTTTCCGCAATACCGGTATAGATGATATTTTTTCCTTCTTCTTCGGCCCTGCTATTCATAATAATTAATACGTCCTTGGTTTCCTTCGTTGCCAGCTGAATAATCTGCCGGCCATACTCACGTCCCAAATCGTAATTGCTGATTCCAACATAGCTTTGCCGACGGCTGCCAGTGACATCTTTTAGAACGGTCACAACTGGAATTTCCTTGTCAATAGCCTTGTCAATTAAGGACAGCATTTCTTCGCTTTGCTCGCCCTCCAAGATAATACCATCTGGATTCGCCGCAACTGCCATTTCCATTAACTCTTCTTTTGAATACCGAACTGCCAGATTGTCGCCAAATGCTTCTACATATGCACCATAAGTTTCACCACATTCCAGCGCGGCCTGATAGACCTCATCCCAGAATTGACCTGTCAAGTCATCCGCAATAAATATATAGTGATTGTGATAGGTGGGCTGTTGCTCCGCCGTCTCACTTTGAGGTAAATCCTTTGTTTGCATTTTCAAATAAATAAAAATACTTGCCGACAAGATTAATAAAATAGCCAGAATAATTGCTAACCCTAGCCAGATACGGCGCGTACCTTTGATGTGACTATTTACTGAATCTTTCATTCTGTCCTCAGCTCCTAAATGAATGATTGCCTGCACAACGTAAAACGAGCAGGCAATCACTGTACTTATTCCTTTATTTTTAAATACTTTTCTTCAAAATCGTGAATCTGCATTGGTTTACCAAAATAATAGCCCTGAATCTTGCTGCATCCAATACTTTCAACAAAATCTGCCTGTGCTTTATTTTCTACACCTTCGGTAATTACATCAAGCTCCAGATTCTTGGCCATCGACACGATGGTTCGCAATATATTTTTACTACGACTTGCATCATTGCCCTTTTCCAGGAACTTCATGTCAATTTTGATACCATTAACGGGAATTTCCTTCAGGGTATTTAAGGAGGAGTACCCACTTCCGAAGTCATCCATCACTACCGTAAAGCCAGCATTTTGTAAACGTCCAATCAATGCCACCTGTTTCTCAACATCAAGCATAATGGCTGTTTCTGTGATTTCTAATCTAAGGTTTTCAGGTGATATCTCGTAATCTTTAATCAACTGGGTAAACACGCGATAAATATCGGTAAAGTAAAAATCTCGCGGCGAAATATTTACTGACATAATGATATCCGTTCGATTCTCCCTCTTCCACTTCTGCAACTGCTTACAAGCCAATTCCCAGACATGTAAATCGAGCTTGGTTATCACACCATTTTGTTCAAATACCTGAATAAATTCGCCCGGTGTAATCAGCCCCTTCTGATGGCGCCAGCGCACCAATGCTTCTACGCCGCAGAGCTCACTTTTTCCTTTGCCATAATACGTAACTTGTGGCTGTAAGAATATTTCGAACTGTTCTTTATCAATCGCTTCCTGCAATTGGGAAATCAACATCTGTTCCCGCACAATATTATCGCGCAGTTTATTGTCATAATAAACAATGCTCTTATCATAGCTTCCCTTGATGGTGGTGATTGCCATACTCGCCCGGTCACACATGCCCGATATCGACATGCTGTTATCTTTGATCATGTAAACACCAATACAGTTTTGGATCGGATAAGTTCCGCCATTAATTCGTATTGCTTCCCAGGTCCGGTGAATATAAAATTGCTCGGAATAACTTTCCCGTTTCATAAAAATAGCAAAACGGTCGCTTTCCAGACGTCCATAGACCATGTCCACCTCAGCATGACGTTTGATTTCTTCAGCCAGACGAATTAATAAGTCATCACCAGCTTTGTCACCAAAGATATCGTTTACCATTTTAAACCGTGACACATTACTGCACAGCATAATATATTCTTCCTGCGGATGCTCATTGATTTTTTCACGAACTTTTTCGTAGAAATATGCTTTGTTATATAGTCCAGTCAAGCTGTCATGAGTGGTCAAATAACGTTTTTCCTGCATTTCACGATATTCCTTGGTTCGGTTCTCCAAAACGAAATAGCAACCCATATAATTTTGCTTATCATCAAGAAGCTTATTAAAGCTTATTTTAATTCGAAGCCGCTCGCTTCCTTTTTGTTCGGTGCTCTCCCTGACGAAGTTGCTGCGGTCCTTCGGCGGACAATCCTGGCACCAGCTATCAAACCGTTTTTCCACATCGAGCTGGTTTCCATCCTGGTCAAGCAGTAACTCCTTGGCACTCTTACTTTGGTAGAGACAGCTTCCATCCATATCAAACAGCAAGATTCCATCTGCCATATCCTCCACAACCATAAATAGCGCCGTATTAATTAAGTCATTCGGCATGTAGATTAAGGAATAATAGTAGATAATAATTCCTGCCACAGCATATATAATAATTGAAAAATCTACCTCCATACCGGAGAATACAAATACTGCGTCTGCCAAAATGACAAACAACATCGACCAGCAGATGTATTTATATTTTTTACGATATAGAGATGGACTCTTGATAATCTTACGTATCAATAATACAAAAAACATTGCCACAATCAGATATGATAATCCTAAGTGCCAATTATAAAGTGGCTTATGAATCGCCGTTATGTAATTGTCGCCCCGCCATGTCTTAATTTCCAAATCAAATACCTGATGGAAGTACAGATTTGAAAACATACAGATATTATCAATCAGCAAAACGATGCCTAACAGCCACTTAAACCCTAAGTAATTGCCAGTTCCGCCAGTGTATTGATGAGCGTATTGTAAGAGAAAAAACAATAGCCAACCGATACTGCAAAAAAACACACTATACGCAACATCACCAATAACTAAATGTTCGGTTAACATCAACGTTACATTTGCCGCCGTCGCAACGACACCCATTACTAAAATACTTCTTACTGTCTTAGCAATTGTTTTCTGATGCTTGGTTGTCTCCCAGATACAAACAACCAATATTAACAATACCACTAAAAACACGAGTGCATAGATATTCTTCATCTAACCTGCCTCCTATCATTATTTAGCCTACCCCCAGGTCCGTATTTTGGATTAGGATTTCCACCTTTGGATTTCCCGCCAGTTTCTTTATCCAATGTTCTTCGAACCACCTGACTAATTCTTCATCCCGCTTTATTTCTGTGGTATTTTCCACAAATGCATTGATACTGAAATACTCGAATTGCTGACAAGCGATTTCAATATCCTTGGTAATCATATCTCGATTTTGTCCTCTGACCCCAATCAGCAGACAAACTCCCTGAAAATACGCCGCAATTTGTTCTGGTGTAACTGCTTCTGATATTCCTTTGTTCCAACGCTTTCGCATCGCTGAATCAAAAGTCTCTACTCCGGTCCGGTATTTTACTAAAACGCCTGGAAATAATTTCGCAAATTCGTTTAAACGCCGATGATACATCCAGTGTGCTTCGAACCATAACGTATGAATTTTTTTATGCTCCACTACCTCCTGTATTTTTTTTATCGTATCTTCATCCAACTCGAAACAAGAGCCTGAATTAATTATATCCAGAACACCATGCTCGCCAGTTACCATTGCCAAAACTTTTTGATTGGTGGCATAGGGTGTTTTGCTTTGATCCAGATGGTAATCACAATAAGTACATTTTTGCCAGCGGCATCCTTGTCCTTGCAAAAGCAAAAACTCGCGTGGCATTCCGGTGGTAATGTTGGAGTAGCGTATTAAATCATCCATTGTTATTCCTTTGCCTCTCCTTTTTCAATCCAGTGGATTGCACCATATGCCAGTGGCGTTCCACCAAGCGCCTCCGCACCAACCTTCATCAAATATTGGGCGATAATCATCGTCACCAAATCCCGAACTGGTGCTGTGCCAGCAAATGCAATTATAACAAATAGTACGGTATCCATGACATAGCCAATCACAGAGCTGCCAATCGTCCGCATCCATAAATATTTTCCCTTGGTCATTTTCTTTATTTTTTCCATGCTCCAAGCATTGGTCATCTCGCCAGCTAAAAAGGCAATCAACGATGCCACCAGAATCCGTGGTACGACCGTAAATATTGTTGCATAGGCATCTGATACATTTGCCATATAATCCGGTGATGGCAAAAGCAATCCAATCGTGGTCGATGCGACCAATACAATATTACAAAAAAAGGTCAGCCAAATTAATTTTCTTGCCGTTTTAAAACCATAGACCTCGGTCACGACATCCCCCAGCATATATGCCAATGGAAATGTTATGGTCCCGGCATCAAACATCGTCAGACCAAATATCTCAATTAATTTTACGGCCATCAAATTTGCCGTCAGATAAGTCGTTATCATGAGTGCCGCCAATACCACCAAAATCCGATATTTGCGTTCACTAAATAACATACTGTTTTTTGCAGGGTTACCAGCAACCTGTTTTTCCATGATTTTTGTTACCTTTCTCTTTCTACCATCATACCACAAAATGGTATCTCATTTATACTCTGTTATACATCTTTTTCACAACTTTTTCAACTGTTCTGACAAATATATTCGGCCCTCTGTCGAATCGCCCATATAATCCTGTTGTAACTGCGCTTTTGCCTGCTTAATTTCTTCTCGTAATTCCCGTGCTGACAATAATAAACAGCCTTGACCACGAATAATAATCTGTTCTAAGCCATCCGAAGTTGCCACCGTTATCCGGTACTTGCGGCCATTTTCATGAGCAAATTTTTCAATGTACTGATCGGCGGTTTCCGCTTCCTTCGTATATACAACATGGATATTATGATAATCAAGTTGCTCTGTTTCATGACCAACCACCCGGTAGGCATCAAATACAACAATTAGTTTGCATCCACGAAGCCCCTGATAATCACAGAGGATATCTAACAGCCGGCCTCTGGCTCCATCAATATTAACCGCCGCCAACTCTTTTAAATCTTCCCAGGCAAAGATTACATTATAACCATCCACCAGGAGATACTCGACACCACCTAAATTTTCTGTCCCCTGATAGATACGCTGCAGCGGTGCACTTGCCTTCGTCTTCTTCCATTGATTGCCCTTCTTACTGCTATTTGCATAGGACGTGCGCTCGATAATCGCATCTATTTCATCCGTCCCAAGCCAGGCGTTTTCCGTAGTATCCGTTCGTGTCATGCTATTTCCATTAGAAAGTGTCAGCGCTTCAACCTGTTGTGTTTTTTCAATAACCGGTTGTATCCAGTCAACATGCATGTATGCCGGCACTTCATCCCAATCCACCACAAACCCTGCGCCATGAGCACAAAATACGGATCCGGTTGGATTGTCCAAGTCGTGCTGTGGCTCGTAATTACTTGCAGCTATCACCTCGGCCGCATTATGGCAGATATCATACCCCTTAAAGAAGCAATAAATCCGACCATTTCCTCTGGTATAGGCAATCACTTCGGCAGGATATTCGCGCATCGTCGAAACCGGTGCTGTGCCGTTTAAAACTGCCATGCCATTTTCAATTTGTGGAGCTTCACATTTGCCAAACATCTGATCAATATCGGTCATCGCCCGACCAATCATCGCCTCCGGTATTTCCAAACGAAATTCATAATATGGCTCAAGCAATACCGATTCAGCCTGCATTAAGCCTTGGCGTACCGCACGGTAAGTTGCTTGTCTGAAATCACCGCCTTCGGTATGTTTTAAATGGGCCCGCCCAGCAATTAAACTGATGCGCATATCAGTAATCGCTGCCCCAGTCAAAACTCCGCGGTGCGTTTTCTCTTCCAAATGAGTGACCACTAACCGCTGCCAGTTTTTGCCCAGCATATCTTCACTACAGTTTGATTCAAATTGCAAGCCACTACCACGCTCTAACGGTTCGAGCAATAGATGAACCTCTGCATAATGACGTAATGGTTCAAAATGACCAACACCACAGACAGTATTCTGAATCGTTTCTTTATAAACAATATTTCCCGTGCCAAACGTTACCGCCACATCATAACGTTCTTTGATTAGACTGGCTAGAATTTCAATCTGGACCTCACCCATAATCTGGACCTGGAGCTCCTGTAACTGCTCATCCCAAACAATATGAAGCTCTGGCTCTTCTTCCTCCAATTGGTGTAGCTTCGGTAACATCTGGGCCGCGTCCATCCCCTCCGGCAGTTGAATCTGATAGGTTAACACCGGCTCTAGCACTGGTTGGAAGGAATTTTTTGCAATCCCCAGCCCCTCACCCGGCTTGGTACTTGTCAGTCCGGTGACAGCACAGACTGTTCCCGCCGCCACTTCGGTGACTGCTTCATATCGCTCACCGGAATAGATGCGAATCTGATTGACTTTTTCTTCCCTCGTATCATGCTCCGGCGATGTCTTGATTTGCAGCGATGTTCTGACCTTTAGACTACCACCCGTAACCTTTAGATAGGTTAGGCGGTTGCCATTTTCATCGCGGGCAATCTTAAATATTTTGGCACCAAACTCCGTTGGATAATCGGGAACCAGAACATTTCCTGCCAAGCCTCTCAAGAACTGCTCCACTCCTTGCCCCTTGAGAGCGGAACCAAAATAACAAGGGGTCACCTTGCGCTCCCAAATCAATTGACGAATGTGTGCTTCATCGACCATGCCGGTTTCCAGAAAATGCTCTAAAACCGTTTCATCACTAACTGCCAGATTCTCATAAAATGCTTCTGTTGCCAGCTCATTAAATTCGACACAGTTTTCATCCAGTTCTTGTTTTAACTCCGCTAGCAGTGATTCTTTATCACAGCCCTGCTGGTCCATCTTATTGACAAATACAAACGTTGGTATCTGATATTTTCGTAGTAGCCGCCACAGGGTTTTAGTGTGACCCTGAACTCCATCTGCGCCACTGACGACTAAGATGGCATAGTCGAGCACTTGCAGACAACGCTCCATTTCGGCACCAAAATCGGTATGACCTGGTGTATCTAATAAGGTTATCTCAAGCTCGCCAACGGAAAAGACTGCCTGCTTCGAAAAAATCGTAATACCCCTGGATTTTTCCAATGGATTGGTATCTAAAAAGGCATCGCCATTATCGACCCGGCCCATTTTACGAATGCTTCCACTATGATAAAGTAACGCCTCGGATAATGTTGTCTTGCCGGCATCGACATGTGCAAGGATGCCAACGACTATTTTTTGTGACGTTTTCATTGTAACATCCTCTTAGCCTGCTCCATAAAACGCGTTTCAATTTGATAATTCAGGTTCATGCCCATGTCTTTGGCTTTCTCACTCGGAATAAAACCACCCGCCATTTCCCGATGACCGCCGCCATTTCCACAGCCACTAAGTGCTTCCTGCGTAAGTCTTCCCGCATCTATTTCTTTGATTTCACTGCGCACGGAAAATTTGACACCATCCCGGCGAATCGCATAGATTACCGATACTGTTACCACATCAAGCGATAAAATAAAATCAGAAATAATCGCAACCAAAGCATCCGGACAATCAAATGGAATCGCCGCAAAGCCCATGCCGTCATAGACATGAATATTTTTGATGGCTGCCGCATAAGCCTTTAAATCAGCAAATTCCATGACATTGCTATACATTTTATTAATTCGTTCCTGGTCCGCCTGTTTAAACGCGTAGGCAAACATATCGATATCTAGCTCGGTCACGCCACGGGTAAAATCGGCCGTATCCATTTTGATTCCATATGCCAATGCTGCTGCCACATTCTCAGCTATTTTGGTGTCAGTCACCTTAAAATATTCGACAATCATTGACGCACATGCACCAGTAATGCGAACATCTTTGTACTTATATTCACATTCGATAAAGGTCGGATGATGGTCAATACAAGCCACCTCATCACCAATAAAATCGGTTAGATTGGCATTATGTTTCTGTGAATCGACGGCGACAATATAGTCTTCCGCGACCATATCGGCAATCTCACTGCTGGAATGAATCTCAATTTCAAATACCTCAAACATCTTTCTGGTACTTAGTTTATCGACTTTCCCATCATAGCAGATATCTGCTTCCACACCATGCTGTTTCAGAAAATACTGCAAACCAAAAGCACTTGCAATGGCATCTGGGTCCGGGAAATTATGCGTCTGAATAAAGGTCTTATGGCCTTTTAATAACTTTACTAATTGTAATGGGTTCATAATTCAGCTACTGCGATGCCAAGTTCCTCTAACTGCTTTCCATCGACTTGATTTGGTGCTTTTGACATTAGACATGAAGCATCCTTCACTTTCGGGAACGCCATTACTTCACGAATACTATCGGAATGCATCATCAACATTACCATTCGGTCCAAACCATACGCCAGACCAGCATGTGGCGGTACGCCATATTTAAAAGCATCTAGTAAGAAGCCAAACTGCTCGTAAGCTGCTTCTTTGGTGAATCCTAATGCTTCAAACATTCGCTCCTGAATATCATTTTGATGGATACGGACACTTCCGCCGCCCAGCTCGGTTCCATTTAAAACAATATCATATGCCTTAGCCCGAACCGCGCCTGGGTCGCTGTCGATTTTCGCCCAATCTTCTTCCATCGGCATGGTAAATGGATGGTGCATTGCATAAAAGCGTTCATCTTCCTCTGACCACTCTAACAATGGGAACTCTGTTACCCACAAGAAATTGTACTGATTTGGATCAAGCAATTCCAATTGTTTTGCCAGCTCGAGGCGCAGTGCTCCTAACACATCCCAAACCACTTTATTTTTATCAGCCGCAAATAACAGCAAGTCACCAGAGGCGCCGTCCATTGCCTTGACTAATTCCGCTAATTCAGCTTCGCTCATAAATTTTGCAAAGGAAGATTTTAAGGTACCATCTTCATTGATACAGATGTAAGCCAATCCCTTCGCGCCATAACCCTTGGCAAACTCTACCAGCTTGTCGATTTTTTTACGAGGCATTGCCCCCTGTCCTTTGGCATTGATTCCACGAACGGAACCGCCGTTTTCTAAAGCTCCGGCAAAGACGGCAAACTCACAGCCCTTCACCACCGCTGACACATCTACTAACTCCATGCCAAAACGAGTATCTGGCTTATCGGAACCGAAGCGGTCCATCGCCTCCTGCCACGGCATTCTGGTTAGTGGAAGGGCAACATCTACCCCGATTGCTTCTTTAAAGACATACTGAAGCAGACGTTCATTGACATCAATCACGTCATCCACATCGACGAACGATAATTCCATATCGAGCTGGGTAAATTCCGGTTGACGGTCTGCTCTTAAGTCCTCATCACGGAAGCATTTTGCTACTTGGAAATAACGGTCGTAACCAGAACACATCAACAGCTGCTTATAAATCTGCGGTGACTGTGGCAGTGCATAGAAATTGCCCGGATGCACACGGCTTGGCACTAAGTAATCTCTTGCCCCCTCAGGAGTCGAACGACACAGAATTGGGGTTTCAATTTCCAAAAAGCCTTCCTGCTCCATAAATGCTCTGGTCAGCATCGTCACCTTGCTGCGCATAATTAGATTACGCTGGATGTCTGGTCGACGCAAATCCAAATAACGATGTTTCAGACGCAGTTCATCTTTGGTCTGGCTATCTTCTTCAATTGGAAATGGTGGTGTCTCTGACTCTGATAAGATACGGATACTCTCAGCTATTATTTCAATCTCACCCGTTGCCAAGTTTTCATTGACTGCTCCCGAACGTTTGACCACTTGTCCTTCGATTGCAATCACAAATTCACTTCTTAAAGTTCCCGCTTTTTCAAAACCGGCTGTGCCAACTGTATTTTCATCAAAAACGATCTGTAAAATTCCCGAACGGTCTCTTAAATCGATAAAAATTAAGCTGCCCAGATTTCTCCGTTTCTGGACCCAGCCCATCACGGTAATCTTTTCGCCAATATTTTGATTTGATACTTCGGTACATCGATGGGTACGTTTCATTCCCTGCATGGATTCTCCCATTTTCATTTCCTCCTCATATTTTATCTTGCAAAAAATTCTTCAAATTCTTCGTAGCCTTCTGCGGTTAGCTTTTCCTTCTGGAATTTCTTGTTCTTATTCATTCTTGCAACCAGCACCTGCTTGCCCTCCTGACGTAACGCCTGCGCTTTTGCAATTACTTCACAGAGCTTGTCTGCCGGATAATTTTTCTCGATTAAATACGCAACCTTCTGTGGCTGGGTTGGCACTTTGAAATTACTTTCCATTAATAACAAGATAATCCGTTCAAAGCCAATCGAAAAGCCACACGCTGGTACATCGTTGCCGGTGAAATTACCAACCATTTTATCATAACGGCCACCGCCGCCGCAGCTGCCGCCGAATTCCGGCATCGCAATCTCAAAGATGGTACCGGTATAATAACCCATTCCGCGTACCAGCGTTGGGTCAAAGACCATTTTAAAATCTGCCGCTTTGGTTGCTTCAACACTTGATACGATTTCATTTAAGCTTTGTTTTACTTCTTCGTCGAGACAGCCTGCCTGACATAACTCATTACATAGTACGGTAATTTTTTCATCGGCATTATTTACAAGTTCAAATAAGCCTAAGTATTTTTCAATCGCGTTTTTCTCAAAACCGTCTTTTTCCAACTCCAATGCGACGCCATCCAAACCAATCTTGTCCATCTTGTCTAAGATAATACAAACGGTATCGAACTCTTCATCAGCAAAGCCACTATACTTTGCCATTGCTTTTAAGATACGACGCTCATTGATACGGATTTCAAAGTTTTTAAAGCCTAATTTTCCAATTGTCGTCGTAGTCGCTAAAATCAACTCGATTTCGGCCAAGTTCGATGGCTCGCCTAAGATATCAATATCACACTGCATAAACTGGCGGTAACGTCCACGCTGTGGGCGGTCTGCCCGCCATACGTTGCCCATCTGCAAGGCCTTGAATGGAGATGGCAGGTTATTGGCATTATTTGAGTAGAATCTCGTCAGCGGCACGGTCAGGTCATAACGCAAGCCATTGTCAACTAAGTCCATTTCTGATTGTGCTTCTGCTAATTTTAATTTCTCGCCGCGCTTTAATACCTTGAAAATCAGTTTTTCATTTTCCCCGCCCTGCTTACTGCTAAGGTTGGCAATATTTTCCATACACGGTGTTTCAATTGGGGTAAAACCGAAGCTGCGATACGTCTCCTTGATGATATTTTGAACATAATCCCGTACTTCCATTTCCTCCGGCAAAATATCTTTCATGCCAGTAACAGGCTTTTTTACTAATGCCATGCGATTTCCTCCATTTTCTTTTCTTTTCGTTCGATCATTTCATCTACCCTGGTCAGGTAATTTTCGATATCTTTTACATTCTCAACCCGGTTGACATTGTTTTCATCTAAAACAAATTTGGTCACTGCACCGGCGCCTAAGGCGACGATGGTCTGCCGTTCTTCCATAATTAGGACATTGTAAATGCCAGCCTTGCCGTCTTTGGCATACCCTACATTTTCAAAATTACCAGCCATATTTTTCTGGCGGTACAAATAATAAGGATGCATGTCCATTTCGGCCGTAATTCTGGCGGTCAATTCAATATGCTCACTGGTGTTTTCGATTTTGTATTCCTTATAATCCTCGGGAAACATATTCAATCTGGCGGCACGTTTTAGTGCCAGTGAATGAACTGTGATGCTGTCTGGGTCTAGCTCCCGCAACCGCTCCATCGTACTCCTCACATCGTCTAGCGTTTCCTGCGGTAAACCAACAATCAAATCCATGTTGATATTTTCAAAGCCAAGTTTTCTGGCCAGTTCAAAACTCTCTACTGTTTGTGCAACCGTGTGGTGCCGTCCAATTATCTTTAAAGTTTCCATTTTCATTGTCTGTGGATTGATTGAGATACGACCGATGTTATGCTTTTTCAAAACCGCCAGCTTTTCTTCGGTAATACTGTCTGGCCGTCCAGCCTCAACGGTAAATTCCTCGAGATATGTAAAATCCAAGCTGTCTTCTAACTTACTGATGAGCCGGTCGAGCTGAGCAGCACTCAGCGTCGTTGGGGTTCCACCGCCAATATAGATGGTGTTTAATTTTTTATTGGCAAACTTACGCGCGGTAAAGGCGATTTCTTTTTCTAAGGCATCTAAGTAATCATCCATTCGCTCCTTCCAAACGCCCCACGGGTAGGAGGTGAAGGAACAGTACAGACAAGTGCTCGGACAAAATGGAATGCCAATGTAGAGACTATAACCATTTTGATAATCCAAGCGACGAAGTAATGCCTGTTCGCGTTTTGCAATTTCAATGCTCAATCTGATTTTTTCATCCGAGGTGTCGTAAGTATCTCTCATGTATGCAGCAACTTCGGCTTCACTTTGGCCAGCATCTAACAGTGCCAGCGGAATTTTAATGGGCCGGATGCCAGAAAGATTCCCCCACGGCAATTGCCGCCCGGTATACTCCGCCAGCATCCGATAGAGTGTCCTTTTTAATTCATTTTTGGTATTTTTTCGATTTTCGCTCTGAACCGATATCTGAGCGGAGTTTATTTCGATGTTGCCAGTTTCCGCAACCTGATAAAAAACAAAGGTAATATCACCGTCACCATAAGTCACTTCCAAATGGTGGGTTATGGTTTCCTCGGTTTCTTTTTGAAGCGTGGAGACATGAACATTTTCGGTGGGATAAAAGGCCTTCAAAAGAGCATGGATGTCGTATTCAAATTCGGGCCGATTCAGTTTGGCTGTAATCATTTAGTTCTCTTTTCCGTATCAATTTATAAAAATGGATTGTTCATTCGCTCATTTCCAATCGTGGTAATGGACTCATGTCCTGGATATACCTTGATAAAATCCGGCAGTTCCATCAGCTTTTCGCGAATCGAACGAACTAATGTGGCGGCACTGCCACCTGGGAAATCTGTTCGACCTACCGATTCATGGAATAAGGTGTCGCCGCTAAATAGTGCCATCTCATTTGGCAAATAGTAACAGGCACCACCAACGGTATGACCCGGTGTGTGTAAAACCCGAATCAAAAAGCCAGCCAGTTCTATCTCCTCACCATCCTTAAAGTAATAGTCGGCATGATAGACGTCCTGCGTTCCCATCATTGGTGATAAGTTAATCTGCGGATTCTCTAATGTTTCGCGCTCTGTTTCATGGGCATATACTTTGATTCCATAGGTCACCATTAAATCTTCCGCGGCGCCGGCGTGGTCAAAATGTCCGTGGGTTAACAAGACTGCCACTGGCTTTACGCCCAGTTTAGTAATCTGCTGCTCCAAGACATTGGCCTGGTCGCCCGGGTCAACGATAATCATTTCTTTGTTTTTTTCATTTACGATGAAATAGCAATTGGTGCTCACCGGACCAACTACATATTGTTTTACTGTTAAATCTGCCATTTTTCCTGCTTTCTGAACTTTTACTATCGCTTAGCTCGTCGTTCGCTCGATATCTATGACACTTTCAACCTGACGAACCTTGTCAATCAGACGTGTTAATTCTTCCTTGCCCCGGACACTAAAGCCGACTGCGATTGTTGCCACGCCCTGCTTACTGGTCTTGGAATTGATGGATGTAATGTCAATCTCTCGTTCGGTAAATATTTTCGTAATATCGACCAGCAATCCGGTTCGATTATTTCCATATATCTTTATTTCAGCCAGATATCGTCCGTTTTTACCTTCATGGGCATCCTGCTGCCACTCCGCATCAATCAATCTGGCCCGCTCGATTTCGGACAAATTAATGACGTTGATACAGTCAGTACGATGAACGGATACACCACGGCCTCTGGTCACAAAGCCCACAATCTCATCGCCCGGCACTGGACTACAGCACTTGGAAAAATGAACTGCCACATCATACAGACCTCTGACGACAATACCACTTTTTGACCTTGGTGGAAGGTGCTTCTCTTTATTCTCGGTATTTACATTGTCAAGAATCTGCGCATCGGTTACTTGAATTGGATGGTCCTTATGGAATTCATCGAGCATCTTATTGATGATCTGCCCTTCCTTCAATCCACCATGACCAACCGTTGCTAATGCCGCATTCCAATCATGAAAACCATATTTGTGCAAGACCCGCTGATGATATTCCGGTTTGTTGATTTCAGCGTAGTTAATCCCCTTCGCCTTGCAATACTGATGCAGTAAATCTTTTCCCTTGGCAATATTTTCTTCTTTATATTCACTCCGAAACCACTGATTTATCTTGTTCTTGGCCTGGGTGCTTTTGACGATATTCAACCAATCGCGGCTTGGTCCATGTGAGTTCTGAGATGTTATCACCTCGATGCGGTCGCCGTTTTGAATTTCATAATCGATTGGGACTAATTTACCATTGACCTTCGCACCAATCATTTTATTTCCTACCGCAGAATGGATTGCATAGGCAAAATCGACCGGTGTGGAGCCAGTCGGCAGGTTCTTAACGTCACCTGACGGGGTAAAACAAAAGACCATATCGGAGAACAAATCTAAATCACTTTTTAACAAGCTCATAAATTCTTTGTTATCAGACATATCCCGCTGCCACTCTAAGATTTGGCGCAGCCAGCTTAATTTCTCTTCTTCGGATTTGGTGGTTGCTTCAACACCACCACTGACACTGCTGGCTTCTTTATATTTCCAATGAGCGGCAATTCCGAACTCGGCTGTGCGGTGCATCTCATAGGTTCTAATCTGGATTTCAAATGGCTGGCCAGTCGGCCCTATCAAGGTGGTATGTAGGGACTGATACATATTTGGCTTCGGCATCGCAATATAATCCTTAAAACGTCCCGGTATCGGTTTATACATTTCATGGATTACACCAAGGGCTGCATAGCAGTCCTTCACACTCTCAACAACGATGCGAATGGCAAATAAATCGTATATCTGGTCAATTGTTTTATCTTGATTGACCATCTTCTTATAAATAGAAAAAAAGTGCTTGGCACGACCTTCTATATCTGCCTTGATGCCAGCTTTTTCGACGTGTTCACGCACTTCTGCCACCAAATCCCGAACATAGTCATCACGAACATTTTTTCGCAGAACGACTTTTTCCACCAGTTCATAGTACGAATCTGGTTCTAAATACTTTAGAGACAAGTCATCTAATTCTATTTTGATTTTGGATATACCAAGTCTCTGCGCAATTGGAGCATAGATATCCATTGTTTCACGCGCTTTTTCTTTTTGCTTATCCGGGCGCATGTATTTTAAGGTACGCATATTGTGCAAGCGGTCAGCTAGTTTTATTAAGATTACGCGGATATCCTTGGCCATTGCCAGAAACATTTTTCTTAAATTTTCGGCCTGAACTTCGACCTTATCGGCATCATAAGATAACTGGCCCAGCTTGGTTACACCATCTACCAGCAATGCAATTTCTTCTGAAAATTCGACTGCAATCTCTTCCGTGGTCATAACGGTATCTTCTACCACATCATGCAAAAGCCCTGCCACAATGGTTTCTTTGTCTAATTCCAGCTCAGCTAGAATGATTGAAACGCAAAGCGGATGGATGATATATGCCTCTCCTGATTTGCGAACCTGCCCTTTGTGCGCCTCGTCGGCAAGCCGATATGCCTTTTCAATTAATGAAATATCGGCGGACGGGTGGTATTTATGCACGCTCGCAATCAGCTCCTCGTACAAGCTCTCTGGACTGACAAATTCATCCATTTTTTTTATATTATCGGTTTTGGAAATCGCTTTCCGTTCCATTTCCTCAATTGCTTCAACTGAAATATCTGCCATAAGATTCACCACTTTTCCCGAATTCGTGCCTTTTTCTCTCGTATATTATAATTCATCATTATAATAAATTATATGCGAAATTGCAAATGGGAAAGAAGATAAATTCATCGGCTTTTCGTGCTATATTTAGGCATTTTAAACAATAACCATTCTTTTTTTAGTGTGCTGCGATGGAATAACTGCTTGTCATCGTCTGATTTGGTGACAATTTGTTGCTGCCCGAGCGTTCTTCTAAGGTGCCCTCATAACCAACCACATCACAGTGTCCGTACCAGGGTTCTATCGCTACATATGGCGCATTTTTTCCTTCGGCTGACCACAATGCAACCATCGGTGCATCAAAACTAACGGTTAGGTAGTTCTCGCCTGACGGTTCAAAGATGGAGATCTGATGTGTCTGCCCACCGGTTATGATATAGGTATGATAATCAAAGAAGTCTGGCGTAAATTCTACTCTGCCGTTATTTAACACAAGAAGCTCTTCTTTTTCAATTAGCAATCCGCTATCCCGGTCATTTTTGTAATATACGATGTCGGTATCGGTATGAAAATCATATCCATAACCGGCCTTGCTGCTTTCCTCGGAGTGGATTGGACATGTAAAACAAGGATGTCCGCCAAAGGAGTAATGCATCACTTTTTCATCTTGATTGGTTATTTCCCAAGTGATTTTTAGTTCTTTGCCCTGCAATTGGTAATTGATTGTGATTGCAAAAGCAAATGGATATATCTTCAAGGTCTCTGGTGTGCTCGTCAAATGAAAGCTGACTTCCACTGCACTGTGCTGCTTGGCCTGCCACTCCATGTCCCGGGCAAATCCATGCTGACCCATTTCATAAGCCTGTCCATTGTAACGGTAGGTCTTATCATGCAAGCTACCAACGATTGGAAATAAATTCGGCGAGGTCTTTCCATAATACTCCGGATTCGCACACCACATATAATCCAGGTCGGTCTGCTTATTTTTCATCGACTTAAGTTCTGCTCCATGAGATTCTACTTCTACTTTCATTTCTTCATTTTCAATAACATAACGCATTTTCATTCATCCTTTCTTGACCATAATAATAGGGGCGAATTGCACACAATCCGCCCATTAACACTGCTTAACTATAATAACAGGTACGATTTCGCCCCGTTTCCTTTGCTTGATATAACATTTGGTCGGCGAAGCGAATTGCCTGCTCGATTCTTTCTACGTCCTGTAATTTACCCCGCCAAACACCAATACTGACGGTTACACGGTCAGCATCTGATTTTCCACGCGGAATCAAAATCTCTCCAATCTCGCTTTGAATCATTCTTGCGACATCCTCAGCCATCTCATACCGCTCTTTGATATTTACCAGCAAGAATTCTTCACCACCGTAGCGAATCGGAATTAGTTCTTTTTCCTTGCAGACATTTAGAATTTTCTCGGATACTTGTTTTAGACATTTATCTCCTTGCAAATGCCCATAGGAGTCATTATATTTTTTGAAATGGTCAATATCAACCATTAAAATCTCACCCCAAAGCCCATTTTGCTGATATGTCTCAAAATTTGAAAATATTGTTTCGGTCAGGTAATGACGGTTATACATTCCCGTCAGCAAATCCGTATATGCCATTTGGTGCAACAGCTCATTGGCATCCTGAATCTCGCGATACTGAACTTCAATCGTTTTTCGGTCAAGGTACTCTACTGCCATCCGCTGATAATATCGGTTTGAAATATACATAGCCAACACCGTAACGATTAAACTGTTAATGATACTCGGCATCACCGCCCCTGCACTTTCACCAATGTTTAGCAACAGCACCAGCAAACACAACCAATTACCGCTAAATAATATAAAGCCCTCACGCGGCATCCATATCATTACTGCCGCCAACGTCGGAAACAAATAGCAGTAAATATTGATTCCCATTCCACCTTGCTGCTCCAATACCGTTATGCCAAGTAACCAGCAGCATAAAATAAATACATAGCATCTGCGCACCCGATAAAACATTTGATATTTTTGCCCTCTGGTCGCATATCGATACAGCGGTAAAAAACAAAGGGTTGCAACAAGCAAGGATGCATAAAGCAACAAATACCACACTCCGCCATTTTGTTCAAATAAACCACTTGGATTTAACAAAAATACTATCATCATTAGTACCTGAGTAATCGCTACCACTATGGCCACGTTACGCTCGGTTTTGTATATTTTAGCAGGACAATACTTCTGAAATTCTTCCTTTTGCTCTTTCGTCAGCAAAGGGTCAATATAATGTAATATTTTCTCCAACATATGCCTATTCCTAATTGTACTTATTTTTTCCTCATCTAGTATAGCAAATTTGGTATTATTTAACAATCAGATTTTTTACTGCACTTCTGCCTTTGACAAGGCTTCCTTGATCGCATTTAACAATACCATTGAGGTATACTGATTGTCATCTGCATATGTAATATTGTCCGTTGACTGCGTTTCGTAAATCTGCTCTTTAATACTCTCAAGCGCCGGCTCCATCAACGGGTACATCGTCGCAACCGTTTCTTCAAGATTTAACAGTGATATGGAATTAATATGATTTTCATCCACGATTATTTCCACATCAATTGTATTATCATTAAATTCTATGGCGGACGTATAAACTCCTGCTACATACTTCATCGTCTCCTTGGTATCTTCCTTTTTATCCGGCAAGAACATGAATACCAGCAACAGTATCATCAATATTCCCAAGACCACAAATACCACGGTATAAATTAATTCCTTCATATGAAGTACCACTATTTTTGTTTTTGAACTCATGGAGTCCCCCTGCCCATCTGTTTATTTCATCTTATGAAAGATGGACATACAATATACCTGATACGTTTATTTAATTTTTTATATTATTGGAATTTGGTTCTTGACAAACCCTTTTCCTTATAGTATTATCTTACTTGTGCTAAGGACTGCTAGACAGTTCATATCCGTGCTAATACGGATTACACGTCTGCGATAGTGGCGTAGTTGGTAACGCGCGACCTTGCCAAGGTCGAGACCGCGGGTTCGAGCCCCGTCTATCGCTCTCTAGTAAAAACAAGGGTTCCGGAGATTTCCGGAATCTATTTTTATGGAAAATTGGTTTCTTCTACGATTTATCTACGAATTTTCAATGTTTTTTCAATGAACTCACAAACTTTCATCAAACGACATGGACTTTTCCTTTTAGCATTACTTACTTTCATTTTTACGTTTTGTAAGTAGCTATACATAGAAAAACCACCCTACATAACTTTGACCAGTTAAGGGCGGCATTTCTACTTTTATATTCGGTCAACCCCTTGTGGGCGGTTGCTCTTTTACTAATTACAATATACCATGTTTATACGTAATTGTAAACATTTCATTTACTTCTATTCCACTTCCACTGTATTTATTCGGCAGAAAGGTTCCGATGCAACAACTTATGCTCTTTTCCTACCAGCAAATCATTATATAGCTGTTTCACCACCGGGTTCTCATCAGAGAAACGAATACTCGATGTTGCATCTACTCTGTAGATACCCTCGGTACGGCCTTTTCTGGTTCGCTTGCCGGCTTGCGCTGGCTGACCGCCACCCATGATACAGCCACGGCGACATGCCATTACTTCCACAAAATCGTAGCTGGCTTCGCCCGCCTTGATGCTTTCTATTAATTTGCCAGCGTTGGCCAGACCATGCACAACGGCAATCTTTACTTCATTATCGCCAAGCGGTACGATTGCCTCTTTGATACCTTCTTCACCACGCACTCCAGTGAAAGTAATCGCATTTAAGGTCGTGTAATTTTTCTCTTCTGCCACTCGTCTTAGAACCGCCTCGGTTACACCGCCGGTAATACCAAAGATAGCACCAGCACCGCTGGCAATTGAAAATGGCATATCAGCCGCTTCGCCGCTTAATTTTTCAAACTGAATTCCAACCTGCTTAATCATTCGAATTACTTCTACAGTCGTCAATACATGATCTGTGTCTTGTCTTCCCTCGGTATGATTATCTGCTCTTAAAATTTCACCTTTTTTCGCGGTACATGGCATAATTGATACCACAATGGTACGTTTTCCATCCGCTTTATCCTTCTCGGCAAAGTATTCTTTTACTACTGCTGACATCATTCCCTGTGGCGAACGACAGGTTGAAATATTATCCTTAAACTCTGGATACTTATCTTCACAGTATTTCACCCAGCCTGGGCAGCATGATGTAAATAATGGCAATTTCTCACCTTTTCCAAAACGCTCAACAAATTCTTTTGTCTCTTCCATGATTGTTAAGTCGGCTGCAAAATTGGTGTCGTAAATCTCATCAAAGCCCATCATTCGCAGTGCTTCAACCAACTTATCAAATGAGTTCTCACCCTTTGGAATACCAAAATGGTCTCCTACGGCAATTCGAACTGCTGGAGCAACCTGGGCAACAACACGAACCTCTTTGTTGTCAAGAGCTTCCCATACCTTGGTAACGTTTGTATGGATGGATAACGCTGCCGTCGGACAAACCGCTGCACACTGGCCACAGCCAACACAATTTGTTTCCGCTAATTTCTTGTCAAAGGCTGGCATAACCTCCATGCTAGAACCACGATGAGCAAAATCAATTGCGCCGACGCCTTGAATCTCATCACAGGTTCTGACACAGTCACCGCAAAGAATACATTTATTTGGGTCTCTAACGATACTTGGAGAACTCAAATCAAGCGGCTGTTGCTTTTTCGTATTTAAAAAACGAACCGCATGCACACCTACCCGGTATGCCAGTGACTGTAATTCACACACACCATTTTTATGACAAACCGTACAATCCCGGCAATGGGATGATAGCAGCAATTCCATAATTAATTTGCGGTACTGCTGAATTCTGGTTGTATTTGTATAAATGACCATTCCATTTCTTGGTTCCTCTGAGCAAGAAGCAAATACTCTTCCTCTGTCATCTTCTACCACACACATCCGACATGCTCCATAAATGGAAAGCTCAGAGTGGTAACAGAAGGTTGGCAGGTCAATTCCCACCTTTCGTATTAATGATAATACATTCTTTTCGCCTTCAATTGGCACACATTTTGAATCTATTGTAATATAGTCCATTCTAAATCTCCATTCTTTCAAAGTCTGGTTAATTTTCTGTATAGATTGCGTCAAATGCACAGTTACCGATGCAGGCACCACATTTGATACATTTCATAGTATCAATGGTAAATGGTTCCTTCACCTGTCCGCTAATCGCATTTACTGGACAGTTTCTTGCACACTTCGAGCAGCCCTTACATTTTGCAGGGTCAATCACATAACGTATTAATGCCTGACAGTTTCCTGTCTTACAGCGTTTATCTACCACATGTTCCAGATATTCTTCACGGAAATTCTTGAGCGTACTTAAAATTGGCAGTGCAGCACTCTTACCGAGACCACAAAGCGCGGTATTGGTAATCGCCTCTCCTAATTCCTGCAAGATACCCAGCTGTTCTTCGGTACCTTTGCCAGCGACGATATCTTCGATAATCTCTAACATCCGTTTGGTGCCTTCCCGACAAGGTACACATTTGCCACAGCTTTCGTTCTGGGTAAAATTCATAAAGAATCGAGCTACTTCAACCATGCAGGTATTCTCATCCATTACTACCAGACCACCGGAACCAATCATTGCGCCCAGTTTTTTGAGTGAGTCAAAATCTAATGATACATCTAAATTGCTGGTTACCAGACAACCGCCGGATGGTCCACCAATCTGCACTGCCTTAAATGGCACATCATCTTTTACGCCACCGCCGATATCGTATACGATTTCGCGTAGAGACGTTCCCATTGGCACCTCGATTAATCCGGTGTTATTGACGCTACCGGTCAAAGCAAAGGCTTTCGTTCCCGGACTCGTCTCCGTTCCTAATTGATGATACCACTGTGCTCCATTGGCAATAATCAATGGGACATTGGCATACGTTTCAACGTTATTTAATACCGTTGGTTTTGCAAACAAGCCCTGCTCTACTGTTCTTGGCGGCTTCGTTCGCGGCATACCACGTTCACCTTCAATCGAAGCAGTTAAGGCACTTCCTTCCCCACATACAAAGGCACCGGCACCACGGTTGATTCGAATCGAAAAGCTATATCCCGAACCCATGATGTTCTCACCTAATAGGCCCGCTTCTTCGGCCTGAGCAAGTGCCACCTGTAAACGTTTAATGGCCAATGGATACTCTGCCCGAACATAAATATATCCTTCCTGAGCCGCCACTGCATATCCGGCAATAATCATACCTTCAATCATTTTATGTGGGTCACCTTCCATAACGCTTCGATCCATAAATGCGCCTGGGTCACCCTCATCACCATTACAAACTACATAACGAGTCTTTTCTTCTTGTCTGGCTACTTGTTTCCATTTGTATCCAGCCTGGAAACCACCGCCGCCACGGCCACGCAGATTGGACTCCAAGACCTCATTTACAACATCCGCCGGAGTCATTTCAAACAATGCCTTCTCTAAGGCTTCATATCCGCCTACGGCCAGATACTCGTTGATATTCTCCGAATCAATCTGACCACAGTTCTTGAGTACCTGTCTGGTCTGTTTTGCATAAAACGGAATACTCTCCTGCTCTTTATACTTCACACCATTTAACTCATATAACAACCGCTCAACTGGTCGGCCATTTTTGATGGTTTCTTCAAAAATCTCTTCACAATCGTCTTCTTTTACTTTTATGTAAAGATAATTAGATGGCTCAATTCGCACCAATGGTCCCATCTCACAGAAACCGTGACAACCGCTTTGCTTTACCCCAACATGAGCGATTTCTGGTCCAAATTCTACCTCTACGCCTTCAACACTCTGAGCCATTTCTTTTAACTTTTCATATATCCGGTCTGAGCCGCCAGCCAAACATCCAGTACCGGCACAGATTAAGATTCTCTGTGTCTGGTTCTTAATCTCAGCGACAGCCTGCTCTTTTGCTGTTTTAAAATCTTCTCTGGAACTTATCTTCATCTTCCATTCTCCATTCTTTTTGTTCTTTCAGATTATTCCGTCTCGCTGCGCAAATTGCCAATCAACTCGGTTACAGATGCCGGTGTCATGGCCGGATATACCTTATCATTAACCGTTAACGCTGGTGCCAGCCCACATGCTCCCAGGCAGGATACCGTCTCCAACGTAAACAACATATCATCTGTTGTATGCTTCGCACCGGATAACCCCAATTCCTCACGAAGTTTATTTAAAACTGCTGTTGATTTGCGCACATGACACGCAGTTCCATCACATACTTTAATAATATATTTCCCCTTTGCCTCAAAAGAAAAGTTCTCATAAAAAGTTGCTACACTGTATGCCTTTGCCTCATTAATTCCCAATTGCTTGGCAACATAGCTTAACAGTTCTGGTGGCAAATAACGATAGCAAGCCTGAATGTCTTGAATCACTGGAATCAGTGACTTTTGAGCAATTCCATGCTGCGCAATGACTTCATCTGCTTTCTCATAATATGACTGTTCCAACATTGCAAAAATCCTCCATTTATTCTCTTAATTTCAGCGGTCAACAACGTCGAAAATGAAATATTGACGTCAGAACGATATTTCATTTTCGACGTTGTTGACTAGCCACTTAATATTCTAACATATTGCACAAATTTTGACATTATTATCATTTCATTTTTATATTTTTGTGATTACTATACAATTTAGCCGTTTTGTTTTTGTCTATTTTTTCGTAGATACTTCTGTGCTGGCAACATGGGCCATTCCATACATGCCAGCGTGATTTCCCAGAATGGTCGGTCGTATCAATGTTTTTTTATAGATATCCATAACTAGTCCGCTAACTTCATCTCTGACTTGATGGGCAATTACCGATTGCTCCATAATTCCACCGCCTAACAGCACCAATGCCGGGTTAAAAATATGAATCAAGGTAGCTAGTCCAATTGCAACCTCATGAACCCAATGTCCAACAACTGCCGCCACCTCGGGTTCCTGCATTCTGCTCACAATAATTCTGCCATTTTCTAAGGTTTCATCTACCAGTTTGGCTTGTTTCACTAGTGCCGTCACCGATGCATAACGTTCATAGCAGCCAGCAAAGATATCTTCATCCGCTTTTCCCCAAGGACGCGCTTCCGGGTGCACCAAAATACCGCCAAACTCAGCGGCGGCAAACTGTGCCCCCCGCTGTATTTGGCCATTTAATACAATGCCGCCACCAATTCCGGTTCCATATGTTAAGCAGAGGAAGTTATCAATCCCCATTCCAGCGCCAAAATACGCCTCGCCGAGAGCCGCTGCGTTGACATCATTTTCTACGAATACCGGCATATGAAAACGACGTTCTAACATTTTTTTAATTTCCAGACCAGAGTACCCCGGAATATTATTTCCGGCAAATGTCACGCGCCCTTCCTGTGTATCAATCTGTCCCGTTGTACTAATTCCAATCGCCTCATATTCGTCATATGTTTCAATAATATCCCCAACCTTTTCTATGACTGCTTCGGCACCACGCTGGGCATTTGTCGGAGCCTCCCTAACATCAACAACCTTGCCCAAAGCATACATTCCAGACTTAATCGCTGTTCCTCCAATATCCACTACCACCACTCTCATCATGCTACCTTCCCTCTCTCATTTTTAATTTTTGCGTATCAAAAATACCAACGTTTCAATAATACCAAAGTATCATATAAGATGCGAGAAATTAACGGGTTCAACTTGCGCTTTTTTATCTTCTTTTGTTCATCTAACAAAAAACAGTTGCAGGTATGGTTTTTAATTGGTAGCATAAACTAAAGCATATATTTTCTACTTATATTAAGGAGGGTTCTATGAACATTATTAAAGCAAAAGATTATGCGGATATGAGCCGCAAAGCCGCAAACATTATTTCTGCTCAGGTTATTTTAAAACCAGACTGCGTTCTGGGTCTGGCTACGGGTTCTTCACCACTTGGCACATACGAGCAGCTAATCAAATGGTATCAGAAGGGTGATTTGGATTTCACCAATGTATCTTCCGTTAACTTAGACGAATACAAAGGACTGTCTCATGACAATGATCAAAGCTACCGTTATTTCATGAACGAAAACTTTTTTAAACATATCAATATCAAACCAGAATGCACCCATGTTCCAAATGGTATGGAAAGCGATGTTAAAAAAGCTTGTGCTGACCACGACCAGACCATTCGTGATTTGGGCGGTATTGATTTACAGCTTTTAGGACTTGGGTTAAATGGCCATATTGCTTTTAATGAACCAGACGAAAGCTTTCCAAAAGGAACACATTGTGTGAATTTGACCGAGAGCACAATTATGGCTAACTCCCGCTTCTTTGAGAAAATTGAAGACGTTCCAACCCAGGCTTATACGATGGGTATTCAATCTATTATGATGGCGAAAAAAATTGTATTGATTGTGAGCGGTGAAAGCAAAGCTGACATCGTTGCTGAGGCATTCCAGGGTCCGATTACGCCAATGGTTCCGGCTTCTATTTTACAAATGCATCCAGACGTAACGATTGTTGCTGATGAAGCTGCGCTATCACATATCGATTTGTCCAAATAGGGATTTACCAAAGGAGACTCTATGCTTATTAAAAATGCTGCCGTCTTCACGGGAGACGGCTTTGAGGAAAAAGATATTTTTATTGAAGCGGAACACTTTGCCGATGCAACGAGCGAGCATACTATTCTCGATGGGCAGGACTGCTATCTGATTCCAGGTCTGATGGATATTCACTTTCATGGTTGTGCTGGTTTCGACTTTTGTGACGGCACAGCCGAGGCCTTGAATCAAATGGCGGCTTACGAGCTAAAAAATGGGGTTACCTCAATTTGTCCGGCCTCGATGACACTTTCCGAAGATGCGCTAACGACCATTTTAAAAAATGCTGCCGATTATCAGATTGACTGGCAGCCTGAAAAGACCGCCAGACTGTGTGGAGTTAACCTGGAGGGACCTTTTATTTCGATGAAGAAAAAAGGGGCACAGAATCCAGAATTTATTCATGAGCCGGATGTTGCCATGTTTAACCGCTTACAGGCCGCTGCTAACAATCTCATTAAATTGGTTACCCTTGCTCCGGAATTGGATGGAGCAATGGAATTTATCACCGCCTTAGCAACGGATGTTCGCATTTCACTTGGACATATGGATGCTGATTACCAAACCGCGATGACGGCTTTTGAAAAAGGTGCCAGCCATATCACCCATTTATTTAATGCTATGCCAGGCTTCACGCATCGCGAACCAGGACCGATTGGAGCTGCTTTTGACAGCAAAGCAATGGTGGAAATCATCTGTGATGGGATTCATATTTCTCCTGCTGTCATTCGCGCTGCATATGCGTTGTTCGGCGATGACCAGGTGATTCTAATTAGTGACAGCATGATGGCGACCGGTATGGAGGATGGCACTTATGCATTAGGTGGACAGCCTGTAAACGTCAGGGGCAATCTCGCTACTTTGGCGGACGGTACTTTGGCCGGCTCAGCTACCAACCTGATGAAATGTATGACCACTGCTGTTTCAATGGGTATTCCATTAGTAAGCGCTGTAAAATCAGCAACCATGAATCCCGCCAGAGCCATTGGCGAGGACCGGTACTATGGCAGTATTGATGTTGGCAAATATGCTGACTGTCTGCTCTTAGATAAGGATTCTCTTGCTATAAAGAAAATTATTTTACATGGTCAGGTTTTATCCATGTTATAGAAACGTGCATAACAAGAGGAATAGCAACTTTAGGGGCATATTACACCTCAAAGATTCTATTCCTCTTGTTTTAATCGCATTATGCTTATAATATACTATCTAATTCATAGCTTTTACCATCACTTCTTTTGTTCACTTCGAAACGGTAATTGTGATTTTTTTTACAGTTTCACCAAAAAATATTCGTGACTCGAAGTTATCACGTAAATATGATTGGATTATTATCTTTTTACCACCAAGTTCTTTTAGGTTTAAATCTTTAAACGTAAAGTTGCCTTTGGAATCAGCCTTTACCTCAGCAAGCTTTTTATTGTTTGGTCCTAGGATTCTTACCCACGCTTTGGCATGGGTCTTTCCGCTAATTGTCTTGGTCTTATAGGTAACTTTTTTTGGTTTCGTCACCTCAAGGATTCTGTTGATACATTGAAATTTCAGCTCATTTTTCAGCCATTTCGGCCAAAGGTTTTTTTCCTGATACATTGCGGGCAAGCTTGCTTTATAATCTTGTTTTTTAAGGTTATTGGCTTTGAAATTGACGCTCTCCAGACTCAAATTGGTGAGTTTTGATAAATTTGGCAGGCTCTTTAGTTTATTATTACTAGCATTCAAAAACCACAATCCGGTTAAGTTCTCAATTCCTTTAAGACTTTTCAACTTATTTTCTTCGACCCGTAAATCTCGTAACTTCTTCACGTTCTTAAGAGCGCTGATATCAGTCAACCGGTTGTCGTTAGCCCATAACTGTTCCAGACGAGTTAAGTTCTTTACTTCTTTTAGATTTGTTAATTTATTTCTATAAACAATTAGTGTTTTTAGTTTCTTTAAATTTCCAATTCCCTTTAGGTTGGTCAACTGGTTGTCATAAGCATCTAACTCTTTTAAATTTGTTGACTTCTCAATCCCTTCCAAGCTGGTCAGCTTGTTTTCGGAAACATTCAATTTTACTAACGTCGTTAACTTATTAAGACCTTTCAAACTGGTTAATCCATGTCCAGATATATCCAGCGTCCGTAGATTGGTCAAATATTCAATACCCTTAAGACTCTTAACATAGTGATACTTAAACGAATACCGAGTTTCCCCAGTGTAATAGAAGTTAGGGACAAGTAAAATACGTACCCCTGCTGCTTCCTCCTTTGTAAAGGTCTCGTCTTCATTTTTATTTAGTTTTTCTAAAATACACTGATACAATACCTTATCCGGTATTCCTGTCTTATCATTTGGAATTACATCATTTTCAGCCGCCGATACATTTAATGGAAGTACTGAAAGCGCTCTTCCATTGTTCCCGAAAGTCGGTGCCAATATTAGTGCCAATAGTATTATAATGGGTATCATTATTCTTGATTTTTTCATGATTACATTCTCCTCCTAATATCTCCACTTTAAACATTCTATTCTATTATGCTTTTCCAGTCTGCCCTAATAAAAAGCTCTTTCTTTTCCGTCGTTAATTTCTGGTTCTTCGCTGCAAATTCGTATAGCTTATATTTTTTGAATTCATTCTTATATTCACCATTCTTTAGTGCATAATAATAATCACTACAATTTCCAGCAATTCCTTTCTCAAAACCAACACCATTATCTGCCTCTAACCGATTTAAGCTGTAATGGATTGCTTTCATTGCAACTTCAGATCTATTTTTTACTTTATCAGTATTATCGGCATTATTGGCATCTTTGGTATCTTTGGTATGTTTAATCGGAATCCATTCGGAACCCACTTTTTCTCTTGTCTCATGTGAAAATGAATCGGTCAGGATATGCATGGCACATCCCCATAGAAAATATTTCCGATTCTCTTTGGAATTGCCGCCTATTTTAGTGCCATCTTCCTTGAGTACCTCGGTCCAAGCTGCACCCCCTACCGTCTCTGTATTGATGTATGTCATCATGTAATTGAAGGTTTTCTCGTCCATTCCTTTTACCTCTAGCTTTGAGGTATTATACAACGCTTGATATGCTTTGAACGTAAATGGCTTTCCTCCTTTTAATGCGATATTGGTCGCAAGCTCATAACAGCCAATGTAATTGCACTTATGTGTCTTATTTCCATACCCATGCCACCACGGATTATTTGCGCCCCCCTTCCATTTACTGCTTTGGTCTGGATATTTGATGCCCAGCATTAGGATTTTAATTAGTTTTAAATCAATGGAACGATTTCCCGCAACCGCTTTTACCATATTTCCATGTGTTGTCGTCCCCCACCTTCCCTCTACATAATTCTCATCATCATCGATATATGCAAAGTTTTCTGGTTCTTCTGTATTTTCTGGGATTTTATCCTCCCAGATGACCTGACTGCCATCAAAGTTCTCCGCAAAAGTGTCATAAATTGCAATCGCTTGGTTTACATCCACCAGGCCACAGTCCGCGGTATTTACAATCTCCTTCGCACTATAATCTAAAAGCTGCCGAATAAATTCATGGGATTTTGATAAGTCTTTTTCCCACAAAAGGGATGCCGCACCGACGACATGGGGAACCGCGATACTGGTGCCATGCGTGATGGTATATCCATCCAAAAAGTGTGCTACTCGGATGCGCTCTCCCGGAGCCGCTACATCGAGTTCTTCTCCGGTATTGCTAAAGGTACTAAGCTGTGCCTCGGTATCCATCGAAGCAACCGCCATCACCTGTGAAAAAGCCGCCGGATACTCTACCGAAGCCGCATGATTTCCAGCCGCGGCGACAAGCAGTATATTTGCATCATATGCATCTGTGATTGCTTTATGAAGGGCCGGGGAATATTTTTCCGTGCCAAAGCTCATATTGATGATATTGATGTCATTGTCAATACACCAATAGATTCCTTCAATAATCCGGCTGAGCGGTGCGGTATTACTATCATCTAATACCTTCACAGAGTAGAGCTCGGCATTTGGATTTACCCCCAAAACTCCTGTTTTCCCATTTCCAGCAATAATACTGGCAATAGCCGTTCCGTGACCAGTTCCATCTTGGAACATTCCCATCATGCACTCGTCCTCTTCTGGGTCAACCAAATCGATACTGCCGGACAGGTTTATTCCGGTCGAGTAATCTACTCCCGAATCCAAAACAGCAACTCTGACC
>JAVBTX010000028.1:0-111192 GCA_031555935.1 Lachnospiraceae bacterium
TAATTTCATAAGACTGGCACTTGAGGGTCTATTTGTCATGCGCAAAAAGTATATCTTTTTGTCAAAACATCAAATCAACCTCAAATGCACAAATGGAGCGCGATTCATAAGAATCGCACCCCAACACTTGACATAGAGCCATAACAAAAACACCCTTGTTGGTACGAGTACCACAAGGGTGTTTCCGTTATTTACGAGCACTTCGTGCTCGGCTCGCTCATTGACACGATTATTTATACAGCTCTACTAATCTTAACAGATGTTCGTAACGGTCTTTTGCGGCTGTCTCAGATTCGGCAAAGAGTCTCTCTGCTCTTTCTGGGAAGGAACGCTGCAAACGTGTATAACGTGTTTCGTTGTTCAAGAATTCCTGATAAGTTCCATCGCCTGGTTTTGAGGTCAATGTGAATGGATTCTTGCCTTCTGCTTTTAAGGTTGGGTTGAAGGTGAAGAGGTTCCAGTAACCTGCTGCTACTGCTTTCTTCATTTCGTCCTGGCAGTGGTTCATGCCACCTTTTACACCGTGTAACTCACATGGAGCGTATCCGATGATTAAGGATGGTCCGTTGTATGCTTCTGCTTCTGCAAGAACTTTTACGGTCTGAGCCATGTTTGCACCAAGTGCTACCTGTGCTACATATACGTAGCCATAGCTCATTGCGATTTCTGCAAGACTCTTCTTGCCGATGTCTTTACCTGCTGCTGCGAACTGACATACTTCACCGATGTTAGATGCTTTGGATGCCTGACCACCTGTATTAGAGTACATCTCTGTATCAAATACCATTACGTTTACGTTCTCGCCAGAAGCAAGGACGTGGTCAAGTCCGCCGAATCCGATATCATATGCCCATCCGTCGCCACCGAAAATCCATACGGATTTCTTAGCCAGGTAATCTTTTTTAGCAACTGCTTCGGCTGCATCTGGACATCCTGCTGCCGCTGCCTTTTCTAACTCAGCTACTAAAGCGTCGGTTGCTGCTGCATTTGCTTTGGTATCTTCTTTTGTTTCCATATAAGCTGCGTATGCTGCTTTTAATTCTGCGCTTGCTCTCTCATCAGATGCACATTTTCCTGCTCTGTTGATTGCCTGCTCACGAAGAACTTTCTGACCAATCTGCATTCCTAAACCATGCTCTGCGTTATCCTCGAATAAGGAGTTTGCCCAAGCTGGTCCCTTCTTGGAATCTTTGTTTACAGTGTATGGACTGGTTGCCGCTGGACCACCCCAGATTGAGGAACATCCAGTTGCATTGGAAATGTACATCTGCTCTCCGAATAACTGAGTAATCAAACGAGCATATGATGTTTCCGCACATCCTGCACAGCTTCCGGAGAATTCAAGAAGTGGCTGGTTGAACTGAGAACCTTTTACAGTGTTATCTGCTGGCATTCCAGGTTTTTTGCCGACATTTGCTACTAAGTAGTTAAATACTGCCTGCTCATCTGCCTGAGATTCCTGTGCCTTCATTTCGATTGCGCCAACTGGACAAACGGTGATACATTCACCACATCCCATACAATCTAATGGAGATACTGTCATGGTAAATTTGTAATCACTTGCTTTTGGTTTTGTATCAGCAAGTTTGATATTAGCTGGAGCTGCTTTTGCTTCATCATCACTTACCATAAATGGACGAATTGTTGCATGAGAACATACAAATGCACACTGGTTACACTGAATACATTTCTCTGCATCCCAAGATGGAACTGTTACAGCAATACCACGTTTCTCGTATGCTGCTGCACCGTGCTCAAACTGTCCATCAGCGACATCCATAAATGTCGATACTGGAAGGCTGTCTCCATCCATCATTGCCACTGGATTCATGATTTCATTTACCAGTTTCACTGTTTCTGGACGTCCTTCTAATGCTGCTGGAGCTGGGTCTGCTGCTGGGTTTGACCAGGAAGCTGGTACTTCTACTTTATGTATTGCATCTACACCGGCATCGATTGCTTTGTAGTTCATTTCTACAATGGCATCACCTTTTTTGCCGTAAGATTTCTTTGCTGCTTGTTTCATGTAATCGATTGCTTCGTCGATTGGCATTACGTTTGCCAATTTGAAGAATGCTGACTGAAGAATGGTGTTGTTACGTTTGCCCATTCCGATTTCGATTGCTTTATCGATTGCATTGATGGTATATAACTGAATGTTGTTATCAGCAATATATTTCTTTGCTTCCGCATTTAATTTTTCATCTAATTCTTCATCGGTCCACTGGCAGTTAATCATGAATACGCCGCCTGGTTTTACGTCCTGTGCCATCTTGAAGCCTTTGACAACGTAAGATGGGTTATGACATGCAACGAAGTCAGCCTGATTGATGTAATATGGGCTCTTGATTGGCTTGTCACCAAATCTTAAGTGAGATACGGTTACACCACCGGTCTTCTTTGAATCATACTGGAAGTATGCCTGGATATATTTATCGGTATGGTCACCAAGAATCTTAGTAGAGTTCTTGTTAGCACCTACAGTTCCGTCACCGCCAAGTCCCCAGAATTTACATTCTACGGTTCCTGCTGCTGATGTGATTGGAGCTGGTTTTACTTCTGGTAAACTTAAGTTCGTAACATCATCGTTGATACCAACTGTAAATCTTACCTTTGGAGCGTCTTTTTCTAACTCTTTGAAGATAGCAAAGATGCTTGAAGGAGGTGTATCTTTTGAACCTAAGCCGTAACGTCCTGCTACTAATGTGATGTCATTTAAGCCTGCTTCACGGAGGGTCGTTGCTACGTCTAAGTATAATGGGTCGCCTAATGCACCTGGCTCTTTGGTTCTGTCAAGAACTGCCATTGTCTTAACAGTCTTAGGAAGAACTTTTAAGATGCTTGCAGATACCCAAGGACGGTACAAACGAACTTTGATTAAACCAACTTTTTCGCCTGCTGCGGTTAAGTAATCAATTACTTCTTCAGCAACGTCACAAACAGATCCCATTGCTACGATAACGCGCTCTGCATCTGGTGCTCCGTAGTAGTTGAACAAGTCATAGTCAGTTCCTAATTTTTCATTTACCTTTGCCATGTATTTTTCAACAACTGATGGTAAATTGTTATATACCGTATTACATGCTTCACGATGCTGGAAGAATACGTCTCCATTTTCGTGGGAACCACGCATTGCTGGACGGGTTGGATTTAATGCATGCTCGCGGAATGCTTTTACCGAATCCATGTTGCACATTTCTTTTAAATCTGCATAATCCCAAGCTTCAATTTTCTGAATCTCATGAGATGTGCGGAATCCGTCAAAAAAGTTGATAAATGGAACTTTTCCTTCTAATGCTGCCAAATGAGCAACTGGGCTTAAGTCCATAACTTCCTGTGGGTTGGTCTCAGCTAACATTGCAAAGCCTGTCTGACGACAAGAATACACGTCACTGTGATCACCAAAGATATTTAAAGACTGAGCAGCGATTGTACGTGCAGATACGTGGAATACACTTGGAAGCTGCTCACCTGCGATTTTGTACATGTTTGGGATCATTAATAAAAGACCCTGAGATGCTGTAAAGGTAGTTGTTAACGCACCTGCTGCAAGAGAACCGTGTAGCGTTCCGGCTGCTCCGGCTTCTGACTGCATCTCGATAACCTTCACCTGGTTTCCAAAGATATTCTCCTGACCTGCGGCAGACCACATGTCTACGGAGTCAGCCATTGGGCTGGATGGTGTAATCGGGTAAATTGCTGCGACATCAGTAAACGCATATGCCACATGTGCGGCAGCTGTATTACCGTCCATTGATTGTTTTGCTCTGGACATTACTTAATTCCTCCTTATGATTCATATAAATAGTTTGTCTTTTCGACTTAAATCTCATTTTAGCATTTAATTTGTCGATTGTAAAGAACGCAGACTGTACGAAAGGAAAAACAATCGGGGTTGTCCACCTCTTTCTATAACATATTTCACTTATATCTGAAAAATGCTTGCAAAATACATTTTTTACGTTAAAATAAGAAAAGACTGTGTTTTTATATCAGGTTTATATTTTTATTAGGTAAAGAGAGGAATCATATCATGATTAGTGCAAGCAATGTAACCTTACGAATTGGGAAGAAAGCCCTTTTTGAAGATGTTAATATTAAATTTACCGAAGGCGGCTGTTATGGCTTAATCGGTGCAAATGGTGCAGGAAAATCTACGTTCCTGAAAATTTTATCTGGCCAGCTCGATTCTACCAGTGGTGATGTTATCATTACCCCAGGCGAGCGTCTTTCCTTTTTACAGCAGGATCATTTTAAATATGATGAATTTACTGTTCTTGATGCTGTTATTATGGGAAATCAACGTTTATATGACATTATGAAAGAAAAAGAGGCGATTTATGCCAAAGAAGATTTTACCGACGAAGACGGTATTCGGGCCAGTGAGTTGGAAGGCGAATTTGCCGAGATGGACGGCTGGAATGCGGAGTCTGATGCCGCAATGCTGTTAAATGGTCTGGGCATTTCCAGCGATGAACATTATTCGATGATGAAGGATTTGCCTGGTGCGATCAAGGTGAAGGTTCTGTTAGCACAAGCGTTATTTGGCAATCCAGACATTCTGCTGCTCGATGAGCCGACGAACCATTTAGACTTAGATGCAATTGCCTGGTTAGAGGAATTTTTGATTAACTTTGAAAATACAGTTATCGTGGTTTCCCATGACCGTTATTTCTTAAACAAGGTTTGTACCCACATTGCCGATATTGACTACGGCAAGATTCAGCTCTATGCCGGAAACTATGATTTCTGGTATGAATCCAGTCAGTTGCTGGTTAAGCAGATGAAGGATGCCAACAAGAAGAAGGAAGAAAAAATCAAGGAGTTGCAGGACTTTATCTCCCGCTTCTCAGCAAATGCTTCCAAATCAAAACAGGCGACTTCCAGAAAAAAAGCCTTGGAAAAAATTGAACTCGATGAAATCAGACCGTCCAGCCGTAAGTACCCATATATTGATTTCCGTCCAAGCCGTGAAATCGGTAATGAAGTATTAAGCGTTGAAGGTCTTAGCAAAACAATTGATGGCGTTAAGGTTCTCGACAATGTTTCCTTTATCTTAAACCGTGATGACAAAGTTGCTTTTATCGGCAGCAACGAGCTTGCCAAAACTATTTTATTTAAGATTTTAGCTGGAGAAATGGAACCGGACGAAGGTACTTACAAATGGGGTATCACTACTTCCCAGTCTTATTTCCCAAAAGATAATACTGAGATTTTTGACACCAACCTGGTTATTACCGACTGGCTGACTCAATACTCTGAAATCAAGGATGCTACTTATGTCCGCGGGTTCTTAGGACGAATGCTCTTTGCCGGTGATGATGGCATGAAGAAAATGCGTGTCCTATCCGGTGGTGAAAAGGTCCGCGTGCTGCTCTCTCGCATGATGATTATGGCGACGAATGTTCTAATTATGGATGAGCCGACTGACCACTTAGATATGGAGTCAATTACGGCTCTCAATAATGGTCTGATTAAATTCCCGGGTGTTATCTTATTTGCTTCCCGTGACCATCAGATTACTGAGACGACAGCTACCCGTATTATTGAATTTTTACCAAACGGAACGATTATCGACAAGATTACAACTTATGACGAATATCTTGAAAGTGACGAAATGGCTAGAAAACGTCAGGTTTATGCCATGTCTGAGGATGACGAGAACGATAATTAAAATTATCAATTTGCCCATAATAAAAGCGCCTTCACATTGAAAGCGCTTTTGTTTTGTCTTTTATTAGGTCTCGGAATTATAGATATTTCCAGTATTAAAATTGTAAGTATACATTCCTGACTTACTGTAGGTGTTTGCTTTTGTCGCTTCATTCTGGGCATAGAAGTCAATCATGGAAGACTTTGCCGACATCTGGTATCCATAAGAGCCGGTTGTATTAAACATTGATTTTACTGTCTCCATATTAGCTTTTTTAAAGGTTTCTTCATTAATGCTCAGCTTATTATCGGAACCAATCGTAATGCCAAGGGTTTTCAGCATTCCTTCATTGACCTTGGTGGCTTTTACCATTGATGATGCATTGGTTAGTATTCCGGTTACGTTAGATTCGGCTGTTGATTCTATGAGGCTGTTATACTTTTCAACAAAATCATTGACTGCCTTATAAATTTTATCGGTATCATACCCTGTTGTGGTTTTACCATCGGCATCTTTTATATCAGTCTTTTCAAATAAGGAATCTTTGCCTTTTTTCAAAAGCTTATCAGCCGCTGCCTTCACGCCCTCTGCTTTGCTCTCTACTTGAGCCAGAGCCTGTGTAGAGGCCTTCGATGTAGATGTCGATGCGGAAGAACCAACATTTCCCGAAAATCCACTATCTGCATAATAATTTTTTAGAAGTTTTCCGTAGCTCCCGCTTCGAATACTGTTATAATCCGAAAGATTAATTCCCAAAAAGTTCGTCGAGCCTGTTTGCGAATTATTATTCGAAAAATTGGAAAACAATGAACTTATGGAATTTGAATTGTAACTTGATATATTTGACATATTATCACTCCTTTGAACGCTTGCGCCGACCTCCGTGTCAGCTGGTTATACGGTTCCTATTTATGTTATCGACATATTTAATTAAATACATTATATCATGTTTTCCATTTTTTATCAATCCATCTATCTTGTGTATTTTTCACAATTTTTTTATGTCTTATTCATACTTTATTCACATTTTAATGCTATACTTTCTTTATCCAATAAGGAATCTCATGTTTTTAGATAAATTTTTTCATAATCGCCCCAATGTCAAAGACATCTTTGATATCGGGGCACTCCTCATTTATCCAAGTGAATAACACATGCCAAGCGAAGAATTTATTCACTTGGCATGTGTTATTTTTTTACTATATATTCTCTATCTGCCAATCAATTGGTTCTGCACCATTCTTAACCAAAAATTCATTTGCCTGACTAAAGTGTTTACAGCCAAAGAATCCCCGGTATGCGGATAGCGGACTTGGATGCGGTGCTTTTAAAATAAGATGCTGTGGATTATTCAGCATTGGTATCTTGCTTTGCGCTGGCCGTCCCCACAACATGTAGACTACTGGACGTTTCTGCTCATTGACTGCCCCAATAATGGCATCGGTAAACTTCTCCCAGCCCTTTCCCTGATGTGAATTAGCTTGATGCGCCCGAACTGTCAATACTGTATTCAGCAAAAGCACTCCCTGTGCCGCCCATTTTTCCAAATAGCCATTGTTTGGTATTGCACAACCCAAATCACTTTGTAATTCTTTATAGATATTCTGTAAAGAAGGTGGTATATCCCGCTGCTCTGGCAACACAGAAAAACTAAGCCCATGTGCCTGATGTTCATTATGGTATGGGTCCTGTCCTAAGATTAGCACCTTTACTTGTCCTAACGCAGTCAGATGCAGGGCATTAAAAATATCATCCGCCGGCGGATATACCACTTGCGAACTATATTCCTGCTTTACAAACTGATACAGTTCCCGATAATAGGGCTTTTTAAACTCCGCGTTGACACTTGGAAGCCAATCATTTTCTATCATTCCCATTCCTCTTCACTCCTTCTATTTCCTTACCGACAGACCCCGTCCCAAAAGATAATCTTTCAACTCCATGATTTCAAGTTCCTTATAGTGAAATAAGGAAGCAGCTAAGACTGCATCGGCCTTACCTTCAGTTAAGGCTTCATAAAAATGTTCTTTGGTTCCGGCGCCACCTGATGCAATTACTGGAACAGATACATTTTCAGCGATTAGTCTTGTCAATTCCAAATCATAGCCGGCTTTTGTTCCGTCGCAATCCATACTGGTTAGCAAGATTTCTCCAGCTCCTAGTTCATCTACCTTCATAGCCCATTCTACGGCATCAATGCCAACATCGATCCGGCCACCATTTTTGTATATATTCCAGCCCGAGCCATCTTCTCTTCTTCTCGCATCAATAGCCACTACGACACATTGACTGCCAAATTTGTCTGCGGCTTCACTGATGAGGTTCGGTGTATTAATCGCGGATGAGTTAATTGATATTTTATCCGCCCCTTCTCGCAAAAGCACCTTAAAATCATCAACCGTTCGGATTCCGCCTCCGACCGTAAACGGAATAAAGACCTTTTCTGCCACCCGGCGCACCATATCCACAACTGTCGCCCGCGCATCTGAAGATGCGGTGATATCCAAAAATACCACTTCATCGGCACCCGCCTGATCATAGGCTGCTGCAATTTCGACCGGATCACCGGCATCTCTTAAGTTAACAAAATTAACTCCTTTTACAACTCTTCCATTATTTACATCGAGACAAGGAATGATTCTTTTTGTAAACATTTTACAAGTCCCCCTCTATCTTGGCGAAATTTTTCAGTATTGCTAATCCCACTCTGCTGCTTTTCTCCGGATGGAACTGACAGGCAAAGATATTATCTTTTTCAACGGATGCATGAATTGTGGTACTGTATTGTGTCGTTGCTTTTACAACCTGTGCTTCTTTTGCTTTTAAATAGTAGGAGTGAACAAAATATACATATGGGTTCGCTTCCAATCCAGCAAACAAACGCCCTTGGTTGGTAAGCTCTAAGGAGTTCCAACCAATATGTGGTATTTTTAGACCTTCCTGATCCGGTATTTTGACAATGTCCCCCGCAAGTAATCCCAGACCCTCTACGCCTTCGTTTTCTTGGCTGCCGTCAAACATCAACTGCAAACCAAGACAAATGCCAAGAAACGGTGTACCTTTCTCACAAACCTCTCGTATTACTTTGTCCAAATCATATTTCTTGAGATTTTTCATTGCCATTCCAAATGCTCCAACGCCTGGAAGTATGACCTTATCGGCCCTTTCAATGCTCTTGAAATCTCTTGTAACTATGCTTTCTTCTCCTAATAATTTTAATGCCTTTTCAACACTTTTTAAATTTCCGGCATCATAATCAATGATTGCTATCATAATAACTCCTATTCCAATCCCAAATCACGCAGTATCTTTATGAGCTCGATGCTGTAATCGGTTCGCTCTTTTATCTGGTACAGCTCCAATGCCCTTTCTTTGCTGACACCAAATTGCTCACTCAACACTTGTTCTATTAGCGTACCGAGCGGCTCATATTCCTCAAGTATACCGTATTCATCAGCCTTTTCATAATATTTATCATATCGCCCTAAGCCGCGAATCAAGGCATCTAGGGCAAACTGATATTGCTCAACATCCATTAATGCCACATACGCATGATACTCCTCCTGAACAATTGACAGAACAGAACATTTATTATATAGCTCCAGATCTTTTTCATTTACGTTCATTCCTGAAATCACGCCATATGCCTCTACGTAACGCCCCTGCTGATACAAATCTTTTACACTTGCCATGTCATTTGAATAATTTACAAAATTACTTCCCAACATGATTAATGCAAAAATTGACGCCGCCATTATCAAAATCAAAATCACTGGTTTTTTCGGTAATGGTGGTGACAAATCTACTTCTTTTGGTTTTTTCGGCTTTGGTGGCTTTTTGGGTTTTGGTGGTTTCTTCTCTTTTGGAGGCTTTTCTTTCTTTTCCTTTTTCTTCTTTTTCTTTTCACCAGCATCTATTTCCTGAAGAATTTCCATATTTTCATCTGAAATATTCTCCAGCGAGCCTTCTTCTGCTACCTTTACTGATTTTGCTTCATCCGTATCGTCGCCAAATAGAAGGGACATAAACTTGGACATCTTTCCACTTTTTTTCCCCGCCTTCTTCCCACGGTTCTTTTTCTCACCTAATTCTGATAGTGCGTCAATACTCTCTAACTTTTCTAATTCACCAAAATCTTCATCTTCATCAGCCTTTAGCAGCGCACTTATGTCCGAAAGCTCCGAATCCTCTGAAAGACCTGATAGTAAATCCAGCAATCCATCATCTGAATTATCACCCGCGATATCTTCATCCAGTTTGCTTTCATCCTGAATTTGTTCTTCGTCGTCCAATAATTTTTCTTCAAAAAACGGCGCTTCTTCCGAATTGTTCTCTGGGAACTCCTCTCCTAGCAGTGATTCCTCTCCAACCTCAGATTCTTCTTCAAAAAGCGGTGTCTCCTCGCCTAGCATAAAGTTCTCTAAAGAATCCCCCTGTGGCTCTTTTTCTTCCTCGAGCCCTTGTTGGATTGCTTCATTCATTATTGGGTCATTATCATTCAGAAGCTGCTTGGCCTCATTCACAATCCCCTCAATGCTGCCCATAAACTCACTTGGTACTTGTTCCTCTTCTTTGGCCATATCATCTGATGAGATATCCTGTCCTGCTTCTTCTGCATCTATTTCTAGTTCAAAGTTACGGCCAAATTCACTTTCCTCATCACTTTCTAACTCTTTTAAAAAGTCACGATAAAATTCCGCACCATAATCTTTCTTCTTTTTATTCTTTTTTCGGCGTGCCTCACGTTCCTCATCTTCACGTACTGAATCAAGCAAATTCGAAATATCTTTTCGATCATTCCGGTCTGACACCGCTGCATGCAATAAATCATCTAAATAATCTTCATTTTTACTCAAGGAATTCTCCTCCGACATATTTAATAGGGGATGTGATGAAAATCACATCCCCTTCTCTACTTTCCTCATCGTTATGATTTCTTATCAGCCTTTAATCAACTTATCAATTGCCTCTACCAAAAGTCCAATCTCTGGTTTTGTCAACTGTGCATCAGCTCCTAACGCTTCTCCTTTTCTTCTCATTTCATCATTTACAAGGGATGAGAAGATAACTACTGGTATATGATTCATGTCATCATCCGACTTAATTAACTTCGTCAAACGGTGACCATCCATCTCTGGCATCTCAATATCTGTAATGACACAATGTACCTTCTGATTCAAGGTTCCAGCTTTTTTAAATGCGACCAATTTCTCCCATGCTTCTTTACCATTCATATTCACATTTAAATTGGTATAGCCAGCCTTTTTCAGACAGTCTGTAATCAATTTACTAAGTAGTGGTGAATCTTCGGCAATAACAATTGGTGACATGTCTCTTGCTCTTTCACCCATCTCGGCGATTTCTGATACTTTTAATCCTGTCTCTGGGCTGATATCTGTTACAATCTTCTCAAAGTCAAGAATTACTACTAATTTATTCTCTAGCTTAATCACGCCAGTCGATACACCATTATCCTTGGCATTGACAGTTGAATCTGGTTTTATAATATCTGACCATGATACACGATTAATTCCTACTACAGAATCTACATGAAATGCAATATTCAACTTATTGAAATTAGTTATAATGAACAAACCTGGGTCTGTTCCTTCACCCATTGCCAATGCTTTTCGCAAGCTGATAACTGTAATCATTTCATCACGTGGCATAAATATGCCTTCCACATATGGATGAGAATTAGGAACTGGTGTCACTTCCTGGTAAGTCAATATCTCGCGAATCTTCGCAACATTGATTCCATAAAGATTATTTCCTATTGTAAATTCAAGAACCTCAAGCTCATTTGTGCCGTTTTCTAAAAGAATATTTGTCTCCATTGTCCTCTCCTCCAAATCATTCTCTAAAATTGTATTCATTATAACATAATATTACATAAAAATGCACTTATTTTTTTTATTCTTTTATTTATTTTTTACAATTTAACTTTGTTGTTGGTAGATTGACCTTATTTTACGCTCAATTCCAGACCATTGGCCTCGGATATTTCTTCTGAAACCTCGAATAATAATATCGTATCGACAGTCTCCCCGGCTGGTATCACATCATCAAAGGTACTTAACCCCTTTAACGAAGCTGTTAACATCGCTGGTACTTTTTTCTGTTTGTCGATAATTGCCGATATTGTAAATTTTTTATTTAGGATATTGCACTCCACATCTTCGTCAGTGGGATTGTTCAGTGCAACTGTCACAACCAAAATCACATTGCCTGGCTGGGCTTCAATCGACAAATATTCTCCCTCACGATAGGCTTCCTTCCGTTCAACGCCAACATATTCTGCTGTAATTCCCACCAATCCCAACGCCTCTGTCAGCGTTGCCGGTTCCACTGGTGCATCTGCTTCGCTGTCCTCCGCCACAGGTGTATCGTCTCCTGCCACTTCTGTATCTGATGCGCTCTCCGGTATGTCCGCGTCTATGACGTCTTCTGTCGCTTCTTCTAAATCTTCTGGCGGAACGTGGGTCAGACCATCTGGCTGCCTGGTGTTATATTTTGATACGACATGGGCAGAATAGTACACAATTGCCGCCTGTTCTTCCTCTGTCAGGGTAATCGGTTGATCACCACATCCCCCCACGACCAATGCCATGACACAAACCAATGCTGCCAGCATCTTTTTTCGCTTCATCTATTTCTCCTTCAGAATCAACTTTATAATACTTTTATGTTAGCATTTTTTTAGTATCTAAGCAACTACTAATTGCTTTTTGTATCCAGCTCAAACCAAAACAATACTCCGTCTGTGGTATTCTCCACACCGCATTCCTGATGCAAGGATTCCATAATTGCTTTTACAATTGACAAACCGATTCCGCTTCCGCCATATTCTCTTGTTCTTGCCTTATCTACTTTGTAGAATTTGACCCAGATTTTTTCTATATCTTCAACCGGAATATGCGCTCCGGTGTTAAAGACATTTACCCGCACACGCTCTGCTTTTTGAAGATAGGAAATTTCTATTCTGCGTTCACCGTCGCAATGATGAATGGCATTGCTTAGATAATTGGTCAGAACTTCTTCTATTTTAAATTCATCGGCCCAAACATAAAGCGGTTCCACTTCCGTCAAATGCAGCATAATTTCATTTTGCTCTAACAAGATGGACGCATTGTTTATCACCCCATGTACTAATTCAGTCAAGTCAAATCGTTCCACGGTGACCACTTCATTTCCAAACTCTAACTGGTTCAAGGTTAAAAGCTTCTTCACCAGCTGATTCATTTTATCAGCCTCGTCAATGATAACCTCGGTATAAAAACGGCGACTGTCGGGGTCCTCCGAAACACACTCCTGCAAGCCTTCGGCGTAGCCCTGAATTAGCGCTAACGGTGTTTTTAATTCATGTGATACATTGGATAAGAAGTCTTTTCGCATCTCATCGATGCGCTCTTTCCTGACGATATCCATCTGTAATTCGTTATTGGCACTCTTTAGTTCTGAGATGGTCTTTTCCAGTGTTGTTGAGAGCTGATTGATATGGGCACCGAGCTGCTCAATTTCATTATCGCCAGTCACCTGATATTTTACGTCAAAATCCAACTGCGCCATGCGCTCAGAAATATCGGTAAGCTGCACAATTGGCTCGGTAATCCGGCGCGTCACAAAATAGACAAGGATGATACTTATAATAACGGCAAAAATCCCCGTAAATGCCAGCAATTTTTCAAAAACAGCAACACTTTCCTGAATGCTCTCAAGCGCCACCCGAATCAATACCGGATTTCCATTATCAAGTGCACCAACCAGCACCAGATACTCCGATTTCATTCTGGTATCCGTAACCTTACCGATGGTATAGTTATCCGTCCCGCTAATGATCTCCATTCCAGTCGCTTCTTCGTTGTAAGTCAAATCCCAAAATAAGTTGAGCAAAGTATCAATATAATAGGATGACGACCGAACCACGGCATGGTCTGATTTAATGATGATAATATCAATATTCTTACTGGAACAAAGCTTTTCAAATTCAATATCAAATTGGCTGCTGGCAAGACCATCGTTGTTTGCCACCTCATTAATCGTGTCAAATGCACCCTGCAATACCTTTTGTTTATCCCTTGTGTAATACCATCCCGCCAATGTAGCATTTAAAAGCCAGCACAGTAATACTGTGCCGGCCATTAATCCTGCAATGATGATTGATATTTGTTTTCTAATGGTATTTTTGCTTTTTTTCATTTTGGCACCTCGAATTTATACCCCATTCCCCATATGGTCTTGATACATTCTCCTTTTTCGCCCATCTTACTACGTAATTTCTTGACATGGGTATCGATTGTTCTGGCATCACCAAAGTAATCATAATTCCAGACATGATTTAGTATTTTTTCACGAGAAAGCGCAATACCTTCATTTTCGATAAAATATGTTAGCAACTCAAACTCTTTATAACTCAAATCAATCGGTTCTTCATCAATCGTGACCAGATGCGCTGCCTTGTCCAAAACAATTCCCCCAACCCGAGTCACCTCTTCGGAATTACTCTGATTCGAACGCCTCAGAATTGCTTCCACCCGCGCCACCAAAATCTTTGGACTGAATGGTTTTGATACGTATTCATCAACACCGAGCTGAAAGCCCATTAGCTCATCACTCTCATCGCCCTTTGCGGTCAGCATGATGATTGGCACTTTGGAAGTCTCCCGAACCTCTCGGCAGACATCCCAGCCATTTACTTTTGGCATCATAACATCTAGGATTATCAATGCGATTTCTTTTTCTCTATAGAAAATATCAAGTGCTGCTTCACCATCAGCAGCCTCTAATACTTCAAATTCTTGTCTAATCAAAAAATCACTGACTAATTTACGCATCCGACTTTCGTCATCTACGACTAATATTTTTAATTTATCCATAATTATACCACCTCTTTTAGATTACGATTTATTCTAACAGATAATTATGTCAAAACTGTGTTTTTCTTATTGATATTCTGTATCTGTTTGAGCCGATGCATCAGGCGGCGACAAGGCTTCTTCACGCGCTCGCAAGTCTTCTTCTCTTTGCCGCAGGGTCTTTTCCCGCTCATCTAGCTGTTGCTCCCAGGCCGCATGCTTATCAATGATCTGATTTTCATAATTTAAGATGGTCGGATTATTAGTGGTTGCCGTTATTGCATACATTGCTGCAACAATCACCACCAAGACAACAATGATTACGAGCGCCCCTCGAAACCGGGTTTTATAATTCACATTCCGTTCTTTTATTTCGACTTTCTTTTCTGACTTCGGCGGGGTCTTTTCAACTGGTTTTTCAACTGACTTCTCGACTGGTCTTTCCACTGATAAAAGGGATGTCTTCTGCTTGGCAATCGGAATCGGTAAAATATCAACCTTATTTATGCTCGGATTCGTGGTCAGATATTCTTGAAGCTCTCTTAAATATCCATATCCCACCGGCGTTTCAAACATTTTTTCCTCAATCAGCTTGCGATACATTTGCAATACCATTTCTGGACTATTTCGATTAATTTTAGATTGGATGTATTTTATTCCCTCTAATTCTTTGGTTGCCTGAGCGATTATTTGCTCATCCTCAAATGCATATCCGCCAATCACATTTTTTGGTGTACCTTCTCCTGCCATCCTATTTCTCCTTACCTAAAATAGCGTCTCTATTGTTCCATTTTCCCGATACGCTGACATCCGTATTACGCGTTGGTTAGTCGAGCCTTTGAACTTCAAGCGAATGTCTTTCTGCGCCAAAACAAAGGGTCCATCGACCAGAACATCGATATATTGAAGCATTTCACTTGTTGCTTCACAGAACTTTCGGCCGCCTGCTGCCAAGTCCGGTTCGAGCAGATAGCCCGTGTAAGCCCAGATATCCTTGGTCGGATAATGCGCTTTTACCTTCCGCAAAAATGGCAGCAAGACCGCTTGATTTTCCGGTTCAAACGGGTCTCCCCCCAATAAAGTCAGCCCTTTAATATAGGTCGGTTCTAAGGACGCCATAATTTCCGCTGCAACCTTATCGGTAAATGGATTTCCATTTTTAAAATTCCAAGTTTCCGGCTGAAAACAACCTTCGCAATGATTGCGACAGCCCGATACAAACAACGTCGTCCGCACCCCACTGCCATTGGCAATATCGCTGTATTTTATTGCTGAATAGTACATCATAAATGCAATACCCGCTCTTTGATTTCCTGTGTCCGGCCTTGATTCCAATACTGACTTCCAATATAACCACAAGTCCGGCGTGCTACATTCATCTTGTCCTGGTCGCGATTATGACAATGTGGGCATTCCCAGACCAATTTACCATCTTCATCACCAACGACTTGAATTTCGCCATCAAAACCACACACCTGACAATAATCACTCTTGGTATTTAATTCCGCATACATGATATTCTCGTAAATGAACCGCATCACGGCCATTACAGCTTCTAAATTATCCTGCATGTTTGGAACTTCCACATAGCTGATTGCACCGCCCGGCGATAAGGCCTGAAACTGTGACTCAAATTTTAATTTTGCAAAGGCATCAATTTGCTCTGTTACCCGCACATGATAACTGTTGGTAATGTAACTCTTGTCAGTTACATCGGGAATTACTCCAAAACGTTTTTGCAGACACTTTGCAAATTTATAGGTGGTACTTTCTAATGGTGTTCCATAAACTGAGAAGTCGATATTATGCTCTGCCTTCCACGCTGCGCATTTATCATTTAGATGCTGCATTATTTCTAAGGCAAATGGCGTTGCTGAAGCTTCGGTGTGAGATTTACCGGTCATGTATTTCGTACATTCACATAGTCCCGCATAGCCTAAGGATATGGTTGAATATCCACCATACAGTAGCTTATCGATCGTCTCGCCTTTATCTAATCTCGCCAATGCACCATGCTGCCATAAAATCGGTGCCACGTCCGAAGGGGTTCCCTTCAAACGGTTATGGCGCGCCAACAAGGCTCGATAGCAAAGGTCTAATCGTTCATCAAACAATTTCCAGAAGGTGTCAAAGCTGCCGCCTGATGAGCATGCCAAATCGACTAGATTGATGGTTACTACTCCCTGATTAAAACGACCATAAAATTTTGGTTTTCCGGTTTCATCCTTATAAACTGTCAGGAAGGAACGACAGCCCATACAGGTATAGCAGTTCCCTTGTTTTAGTTCTTTCATTTTTTTCTCAGAAATATAGTCCGGGACCATTCGCTTCGCGGTACATTTCGCGGCCTTCTGGGTCAGATAATAATACTCTGAATCTTCATGAATATTATCTTCTTCTAATACATAGATAAGCTTTGGAAATGCCGGTGTTACCCAAATGCCATTCTCGTTCTTTACACCTTGGTAACGCTGCTCTAGCACCTCTTCGATAATCAGAGCCAAATCTTTCTTTTCCTGCTCATTTTTCGCTTCATTTAGATACATAAATACGGTCACAAATGGCGACTGCCCATTGGTAGTCATTAATGTTACCACCTGATACTGAATCACCTGCACCCCGCGCTCAATTTCAGCATGAATTCTTTGTTCGACTATTTCATCTACTTTTGCCTCATTATAGGTAGCATCGGCCGCCGCTAACATCGCCAATACTTCTTTACGAATTTTCACCCGACTAGTCTGTACAAATGGAACCAGATGAGCCAATGAGATACTCTGTCCGCCATATTGTGAGCTGGCTACCTGCGCAATTATCTGGGTGGCGATATTACATGCCGTGGAAAAGGAGTGTGGTTTATCTATTCTTGTGCCACTGATTACGGTTCCATTTTGCAGCATGTCCTCTAAATTGACCAAATCACAGTTATGCATATGCTGGGCAAAATAGTCCGCATCATGAAAATGAATAATGCCTTGTTCATGCGCCTGCACAATGTCCTCGTCAAGCAAAAAACGCTTTGTTATATCCTTGCTGACTTCGCCCGCCATGTAATCTCTCTGAACGCTATTGACGGTTGAATTTTTGTTGGAATTTTCCTGTTTTACTTCTTCATTATTACACTCAATCAGACTTAGAATCTGTTCATCGGTCGAATTGGATTTACGCACTAAAGCTCTTTTATAACGATATGTGATGTATTTTCTGGCTACCGAAAATTTTCTTCTTGCCATCAATTGGTCTTCCACTATATCTTGGATATCCTCGACGTTTAGTGAATAGCCGGACTGCTGACAAGCATCTTCGATTTGTTCTGCAATCTCATGTATTTCTTCTATTGTTAAGCGTTCCTGCTCTACCACCTCATGATTTGCCTTGTCAATTGCAGTGATAATTTTGGTAATGTCGAATATTGATTCCATCCCACTTCGTTTAATGATTTTCATAATGTTTCTCCTATTTCTATGTATATTGTCACTATATATTGTACTCAGCCACATAAAAGCAGCTCTGTATCATCAGTCACAGAACTGCATTGCTTAGTATTCATTGCTTAGCATCGAACTGCTTTAGTATCGCATTGCTTTAGCAATGTCATTATACCACATATTGTATGTCACGCAAGTCTTTTCTACTACATTTATGAAATATTTTTTTTGATAAATAAATATTTTTATGGAATAAATTTATAACCAGCACCATGAACCGTGCAAATATATTCTGGTTTTCCTGTATTGTTTTCAATTTTTTTTCGCAAACTTTTTATATAGGTATCAATGCTTCGATCATACCCGTGAAATTCGTCCCCCAGCGCATATGCAATTAATTCCGCCCGTGAAAAGGTCCGATGGGGAGATTTCGCCATGATTGCTAGCAAGTTATACTCGGTCGGTGTCAAATGTATTTCCTGGTTGTTGACTTTTACAATACGCCGCTGCAAATCAATTTCTAGTCTTCCCCGGGAATCTTTTATTTTTTCATTGCGATTGCTGTCACTGCTTTGCAGCATCTTTTGGGCCGTCCGACAATCAAGCATCGCATAATCTACCGCCTGTTTTTTTATCTGTTCTAATGCATCCTTTTCACCATGCACACTCACTATCTGATATCCATGTTCGGTCAGCATTTTGCGCATTTGATGCATCCCGTGCGTTTCTGATTGCGCGTTCTGCTGGATCAGGAGAATTGTTTCTTTTTTCATCTTGCCTTCCTCCACTTATTCTTATTATGCACAAAAAAAATCATACTAGCCAAAACGCGCTAGTATGATTTTTGAATTATGCTTCTTATACAATTCTTCTAACTGATAAAATGGCACGGTAACCGGCATTTGATACTTTGATTCCCGATGCCTGTGATGCCGCATGGACAATCTGACCATTTCCGATGTAGATTGCGATATGTCCAGAATACCAAACTAAATCTCCCGGCTGAGCATTTCCAATCCCGCCAACATCTACGCCGCAGCTTCCTTGTTCACCCGATGTTCTTGGTAATGAGATACCGAAGTTTTGGTAGACACTCATGACAAATCCAGAACAGTCTGCTCCACCAGTTAGGCTCGTACCGCCATATACATAAGGATTTCCGACAAACTGCAATGCATAATTGGCAATCTGACCACCTAGACCTGATGCCGCTACATCTGCTGCTGCGTTTGATGCTGCTGACTGTTGATTCGCAGCCTGTTGGTTTGATGCCTGTTGATTTGCCGCTTGTTGATTTGCCGCCTGCTGTCTGGCTAATTCCTGCGCTGCTGCTTCCTCGGCAAGTCGACGTTCTTCGGCTTCTTGCTGTAGCCGGGCTTCCTCTTCTTCTCTTGACTCTGCCACTTCATTTTTTACAGAAAGTTCAACATATTCCGCTGATACATATCCCTCCCCCTCTGGAGCTGATATTTTCACCCAATCTTCGGTTTCCTCTACGACTGAGAGAACATTTTCGTAAGGGACCAGACCAAGGATTCTGGATTCGGTACTTGGCTCTTCCCGGATTCGAAGTGCATCCGCAGTCACCTCTGCCAAATGTTCTCCGACTTCATCCGCTAGCTGAGCTGCCTCTTCACCACGCAGTACATATTCACCACTAACATATCCGGTAACATTGCCCGATTTTATGAGATACCAGCCATCTTCGGTTTCTCCTAATAAGGTTCCAATGGAATGATTGTATAGTTTTCCGAGGATTTCGGCTTCGATATATCCCGCCGCCCGAACATTGACATAATTTTCAACCGTCGCTATTATGATTTCATCTGTTTCTTCTACTTCTGTTTCTTCGATTTTGTCAAGCTCTGTTTCTTCGGTTTCTTCTTCTATTTCTGCTGCAATATTTTCAGAAGCTTTCACTACATCTTCCGTTATACTAGCTATTGCACCGGCATACAAGCCCGTTTTCTGCTCTTTATGTGTCATTTTTAGTTCTGTGTCAGCTTCAGTTGCACTCTTTGCCTGCACAGTCATTGGATTATGTATTATCCCGCTTACAGCAATCACCCCTACGGCTCCAATCAGAATTGTTTTTACATACTTTAACTTCATTCTTTCATCTCCTTAGTTGCTTTCTTTTGTTACAATTCTGTTACATAATATTACGAACTTGTGGGGATTGTATGAGGATTGTGTGAATTTATGTTACCAATTTTTGGCCCTTTGTAAATGTACGAGGTGGATGGCTTTGTTGATTACTTTTTTATAGAAGCTTTTCACTTTTTAAGACATAAAAAAACGGATATTCAGGTTACTGAATATCCGGTATTTACGGGGAGTGCACCCCAAACCCGAAGGCTTGAGGTGCATGAGTTATGAAAAATTATATTAGCTTATTAGCTAGTACATATGTAATATACAATACTTTTTCAGGAAATGCAATAGCTAAATAACATTTTTTTCGCTTTCAACATTTTCCACAAAAAATCCATTTCTTTCTTTGGGTTTTTATTCATTTCGCCCATAACTTTTTCCAGCTTTTTCATATTACATTTATCTGGCACATCTTCATGGTTGTGAGTGCTGCCTCGTGGGTTTCCGGAGTAACGCCGGCACAGCAGCTTGCATCTACAGTTATTTTTATTTCTGGGTAATTGGCCTTTATGATTAGTGCATTTGACACTACACATATATCCGTACACACCCCTACCAATTCTACTTCTTCCAATGCTTCGCCATCCCAACGATTCCAGCCAAAGGTTTTCTTGTCGATATATTTACAACCCGGAACTGCTAAGCCCGCTTTTACTTCCCAGCCATTGGTACCATAGATACAATGTTCTACCGGAAGGTTCTTGCCTTCGCTCGTCTCCAGATAATTTTTATCATGTGTATCTCTGGTAAAGATTATCTCATGTCCCGCTTGATAATACTGGTTTATTTTTGCTTTTACATTTTCAACTATGGCCTGTGCTTCTTTCGTTCCTAAGCTTCCGTCGATAAAATCATTTTGCATATCGACTACGATTAATGTTTTCTTGCTCATTTTAATAACCATCCCCTTCCCATAACCTGCAAACTTTGTGCACTGCATTTGTTGTCTTTATTTTAAACAATTTTAGTAAAATGTCAAATTGCTTCTTATTGAATATAAATTTTGCCTTGATAGAATGCGGCTATCCAGCCGGACGGTGTCCGCATCCAGATATCTTGACCCGCTTTTTTGATTTCTTTACAGGTCACCTTTGTGCCTTTATCCAGACAGCCATTTTTATTCTGGTCATGTTGCTTGCCGTTTTCAGTCAATTCTTGATACGCCTTTGCTCGAAATTCGATTCCCGCGCCGGTTCTGACTTTCATTTCTGACTGCAGGGTGTAAATCTGACCTGTTTTATATTCTGGCTGTACTGATGCAGCGGATATTGATGTGGTTGGTGGTGTGGCTGTCGCCCCCACTCCAGTTGGGCCGTCGTAGCTTGTCAGATTATATTTTTCTATCAGGTTGATTAGGCTTGGAGTATACGATAGGGCTGTTGCCCAACCATCCTCTTTGATTAGACGACAAGCCTCCTTGTAATCGGTTACTCCTTTTAGATTCTGGTATCGCTTGTACTGTAAGAACTCATAATATCCCTTAATACCGTCTTCTAAGGATTTGTATTCGCGAAATTTTGCCATTATCGTCATCCAACTGCCATCGCAGTTCTGTTCTTTGGTCGGGTAAGCTTTGTAACCGCAAGTAGCCGTGCTGCTCCATTTCATGCCAAAATAGTTGTGGCATCGCTGCGCCAATTCTGATTTTCCCCAATTACTTTCAAGGATTGCCTGAGCGATTGTCAGGGATGGTAAAATTTTATATGTATGATAGTATTTTCCTGCCGCTTGGGCAATTGTTTCGATAAATCTTTTCTGTTCTTCGGTCATGTTTTATTCCTCGCTTTCGTTTTTTATTTCCGGCAGCCCGGCTACTGATGTTAGTAATGACAATAATCCTGCCAATGCTGATGCTGATAAGACCGTTACCCAATCTACGCTGCTTAATACCGCTGATGTTCCAAGCATTGCTACGGCGGTCTGAGCAATTGTTTTGGCGGCTCTGATTCCGGCTGCCTTTAACCATTCTTTGTACATTTTAGTGCCCCCTTTCTAAATCTTCGATTCGATGATTTACGACTCTTAATTTTTCTTCTTGAAGCTCGGTCTGTTTTTCGAGTTCAAAGGTTCGTTCGATTACACTGTTGTGCTTATCTACTTTTACTTCTAGTTGTTCTAACCGGTAGTTGGTTAGTCGGGAACTTACTGCTATTCCAGCAAATGTACCGATTGCACTTCCGGCTAATGTGATGAGTGATACGATTATTTCTGTGTTCATATGGTTGTCCTTTCTTCTTTATATTATAAAGAGCCATTCTTTCGAATGGCTCTGGGCGCTAGGTTATGTTTTATTTGGTTTGATTGGTAGTGTGTTAAATACGAATTTAGGTAATTTTAATCTACTTAATGGTACCTGTTATTTGCAACATTAAACCCGCAAGGTTTGCGTTAGTAGTTGTAAATCTATAATAACTTCCCCATCTTTGTGTGTTAATGTGACCTATAAAATTACCAGATGCACCAACGGCATCCACATTGGATATTGTTAAGGTAAAGCCATTGGGAACATAAATGCTGGTTGAAACATAAGCGGTTCCTTGATATACAGTTTTTGCAGACATAATTACATCAAAAACATGTTCAGATGAAGGTGTTAACTTCGTTAAATTCGTGTTTAACCTTCCTAACTCCACCCCCTGTGCCTCAATTGCCCCAGTAACTGTCCCATCTCCAATCTTCGAAATATCCGCCTTTCCCATCTTATCCCAAATTTCTTTCGCTGGTTTCATTACTTCAAACATTGGTTCCACTGCCCCAATCGACAAACCATTTAGTCTCACACGATATAGCGGAAAATCATCCGTTTCATCACCAGCTAAAATATTTCCAGTGATATATGCCGGATCAACCGGATTTGCCGAGGATATGCCCTTGATTACAACAATCTGGGCCGTTTCGATGGCTGTTTCGGTGTTCTTACGATAACGAGCCACAATCAAATCATTTCGCTTGACTGACTGCAAACCATTTTCAATGATACACTCCTCATAATCATTCGTTGCAATGCTGATATGCCGTCCCTGATTGATCAGGTCACCATCTCGGACCTTGATGAGATTGTTATTTACAACTTCACAACTAAATTTGTTTCCTGTGTTTAGCACATATTTTCCGGCTCCTACTATTCCCGCCTGAAATGCGCCGCTGTCTGCCGATGTGATATGCTCTTTTCCGGCATATCCTGTTATTAAATGTATACTCATATTATTCACCCACCTCATATTGTATATTTTCTATATTTTCTTTTATGGTTACTATCTTTTTTACAATTGGCTGCCATACCGCAATTCCAGTGACCGCATCCGTAGCCCCCACAATATCGCCAATATCATAGTTGCCCTGCAAATCCAAGGTAATACTGATGGAATCACAATGATAAGATTGCTGTAATTTTTCAATTCCGGCTTGTACCAACTCAGCATAGGAATCTATCTTTTTTTCATAATATGTATTTGTCATCCATTCTGGTAAAATTGTTTTGGTCTTTTTTTCATAATATGTTGCAGCTTTCCATGCTGGTACATTTACAATCACTTTTGTATAATATGTCCCAGTCACCCAGGTTGGGACTTTGGATTCTTTTTTTTGTGTGTAATATGTATTCTTGCTCCACACTAGTGCTACTGTATAACTCTTCTTTGTGTAATACCGCCCCACTTGCCACGTTGGAACCTTCTTTTTATTGGAATCAATTTCCTCTACGGGCAAAAAGCCTGACTTTTTCGGGTTTCTCACAAAATAATTCTTAAAATTTGTGGACCAATCGGATGGTTTTTGCGTTTGCATCTCATACTTATATTTTTGTGTGCCCGATACACCTGGATAATTTACAGCGGTACCATCGCTAAAATAGGTATAGTAATCTTTGTAGTTTTTTTCCCACTTGGACGGCTTTTCTGTCTGTTTCTTATATGATACTATTTCAGTTAGTGCTACTGATGTATATGAATTGCCCGACTTGGTAAAATAGTTGCTGTAATCTTGCTTCCAATCAGAGGGCTGCTTGGTTTGCACCGAGTACACAAAATTAGTTGGTTTTGCTACCGATGTGTAGGTATCATTTGACGCTTCATAATATTCCTGATATTTAACTTCCCAATCATATGGCTGCTTGATTTGAAGAATATAGATATCCTCATCCCTGCTTTCCAATTCCACAAATTTTCGTTCATCTGTCTGCTGATAATATGCTCCAAAATTTTTTGCAAAATCTGCAGGTTTTGACTTTAGCAAAAGATAATTCTCCGTATCGGCAGCACTACCATATTCAAAAACCTCTGTTACTTCATCGGCTCCATAAAGCATTTGTTTTGATGTATCAAGGATATAATCTTCATTGCTAATCGGCTCGTCTGTGGTTGCATATGGTAAAATGCCACCATTTTCATCTGTAAATAAATGAATGACGTTGCAATTCTGAAGGTCTCCCTTGCCAAGACAAATCAAATGATTGACTGGACGGTAATCTTTCTCAACCGAAAAATCAATCTGAGAATTGTCCCACTCTTCATCCTGACTATAATCAATTTGCCAGACGGCTCTTAGCATTACCTTGCCATCTGTAAATGACATTTTAAGCTTTCCGTTAAAAGCACCAAGCATCCGTTTTATGGCTGAATATGCATTTTCATAGCGAATTGGATATTGCACAATCTCAATCTGTGAGTCAACGGATTCAACCGTAAATAAATCGGTCAGTCCAATTCGTTCAATGATTTCTGAAAGTACCTGATTGGCCTCCCCGGAGAAGAACTGATAGTCCTCTCCGGCATCTGGCTCAATTATACTTTTTTCCAATATGCCATGCCACGTCCGGCCTTTGTAGGTCAACGTTCCTTTTTCTCCACTGGAAGCTATTTTATCAATCACACCGCCATACTCACTGCCTTCTATATATAAATAATAGCCCTTGTTACAGCAGTGATTATCCGCATTTACCGTACACTCAAATGAATTTTCATCTTTTCCATAAGCTAAATCAAACGCATAGTCAAACAGGACTCCGATATCTTCTCTTTTTTCATTCATATATACTAAATCCATTGCGGCTCACTCCGTTTCTCTAATAGCAGTATATCAAATCCAAAGTTTCCATTCCATGTAACCGAATGCTTGCCGGGAGCGATTTTCTCAAAGAGATAGCTCTCCCGATCACGCAAATGAAACTGGTTGATGACCTCGCCATTTATTTTTACTTTATAGATTTTCTTGGTGTTCGAATTTATCTTCAGATATTCTCCGGTTTCCAACTGGCAATTGATTCTATATTTATGCCCGGCAATATGAACGGCTGGATTCATACAAGCTCCGTAGATTGTCATATCAAAATCGACTGGTGCATAGCTAGCGTTATTTAACATCTTCCCAGCCATACCGCTGGCATAATCAAAGGGATAATCATAGCCAAAATCCAGATTTTTTCCGCCCGTTAGATTTTGCGCATCTGGCCGAAATGGTACAAATGTTTCATAAATCCAACTGCCATCCTCGGCTACAAGGGTATACTCATTAACGTAAAATCCCTTTTTGTTCCAACTGTTTTTCTGGCTCTTTATCATATAACAGCGAAGATATGCGTCGTTAACGTATAACTTGCCCGGCGTTAAATTTACAACATCCTTTTCCGTAATTTCCAACAGATTGTTGACCACCGACTGATTCGCTGGCTGCACGACAACCTTGAGCGACTTTTGGACCATCAAATTGTCAAACTTTGTAATCCGGGGATTGCGTTCTTTTTTTGTTTCATAGCTCCATTCATAATGAAACAAGTCGGTGTCGGTTAGCATTTTATAGGGCGGTTTCGTAAAATCAATGATCTGCCCCTGACTATTTTCATAATTTATTTTCATCTACACATACCTCCGAACTAATCTTCCGACTTCGCGATTTTCTAACTTGATTGAGAATCCAGCCTGATTCATCGCAAATGCCATTGCTGCTCCCATCTGGTTGTAATCAATTCCTTCATCCGGTGACAAATCAAGTCCAAGTCCGCCGATATCGGTTCTAATATTTCCTACGGTATGCTTAATGCTGCTGCTAATCTGTTTATCTAGTGGCACATCATCCCAGCCGTCATAGTATCCTTCTGCGGAAAACACACCAATTTTTTGGAATACCCGTGATGGTGAATGAATCTGCAACACATTTTTTACGCCATCAATAATACCAGAAAAGAACTTACTTACCTGTTCCTTTACCCATTCAATTTTCTCTTTGATTCCGTTATAGAATCCCATTGCCACATTAATTCCGGCCTCTTTGATTTTTTCTGGCAAACTCTTGATTGTCTCTAGAACTTTTTCGCAAAGTCCACTAATTGCTTCTCTTGCCTTAATCGCAATCGTAACTCCCCAAGCCGTAATCTTGGCTACTATTTCGATTAGTTTATCCCAAATCTTTCCTGGCAGTTCTTGAAACCACACAATGATATTGGCAATAATTTTCGGCAATTCAACGGTTACCCAACTCCAAAAATCCAGCCCAAACTGAATGATTGTTCCAATCAATTGTCCAATTACATATCCGATTTTATACGGCAGTTCTTCAAAAAACTGCGTGATACTCTGAATGCAATTACTGAATGCTTCTTTTACATTCTCAGGCAATTCTTTAAACCACTGAATCACATTTCCAATTACCTCAGGTATTGTTTCCGTAAAAAAACTACAGATAGCATCCCAGATAGACAATATCGCTTCTCGGAATCCTTCGTTGGTGGTCCACAGATAAATAATTGCTGACACAATCGCTGCCACCAGCGTAATAATCAGCATTACAGGACCTCCCAGCGTATTCATTGCAATTCCTAACATTTGCACCGCAATGGCAACGCCTTGAATCAGTTCGGCAATCTGCATTGCAATCTGCCATGCCACAAATGCAGCTACTAATGGCACAATAACCATCAATACTCCATCAAGATGTTCGGCCAGAAAACCTAATGCTTCTGCTCCTATTTCAGCAGCTTTACTTAGGGGTTCTTCCATTTTTTCATAAATGCTAATTCCAATGTCATCCAAGGTCGAATTCATCGTATCCATTTTTCCTTGTAAATTGTCTTGCATGGTTGTTGCCATTTGTTCTGTGGCACCATCGCAATTTTCAATCGCGGTTTGGAATTCGCCAAAGTCTTCATTTGATGTGCCAACTAGTGCAAGCAGTCCCGCCATTGCCTCTTCACCACCTAAGGTTGCTGCCATCTGCTCTTTTTCCGCATCTGACAACCCAGCAAAACCAGTCCGCAAATCGGCTGTGATATCGCTTAACGAGCGCATACTTCCATCACTGTTTGTCATGGACACTCCTAATGTATCCATTGCACTCTGGACTTCAGCGGTAGGATTTACCATATTGCTCATCATCGACTGCAATGCCGCACCGGCTGCATTTGCATCCATTCCACTGTTTGTCATCGCCGTAAGCGCCAAGGCACAATCATCGACGGAAAATCCCATTGAATTTGCCATTGGTGCAACTGACAGCAATGCATTTCCCATTGTTGAGATATCTGTATTCGCATTCTGCGCCGCAGTCACTAATACATCTGTCAAATGTGCCGAATCTTCGGCTGACAAACCAAAGGATGACACCATCCCCGTAACCATTTCCGTGGAATTTTTCAAATCTCCGCCAGATACAGTGGCTAGGTTCATCACGCTGTCCATGCCGTTTAACATATCATTGGTACCCCAACCGGCCATTGCCATATACTCTAGGGCCGTCGCCGACTCTGTTGCTGAAAATTGAGTTTTAATCCCCATTTCTCTTGCTTTTTCGGTTAACGACTGTAAATCAGTTCCAGTTGCACCAGAAACGGCTGAAACCTTGGACATACCTGCTTCAAATGAGCTGCCTATATCAATTGCTGCTTTTGCGCCGCCAAAAAATGCATTCGTAACTGCACCGGTCGCCTTCTCGGCAAGTTTTACGCTGCTGTCCATTTTTTGCTGTTGCTTTGCAGCGGCTGCTTTTTGCTCCTGCGCCGCTTTTTCATTTGCTTCGTCCAGCGCTTCTTGAATTTCTTTCTGCATTTTTAGCGCTTCATTTTTTACCTTTTCTTTTTTCTGCTCCTCGGTCAATTCGACCTGAACTTTATAAATTATATTTTTTTTCTTTGCCACACTGCCACCACCTTTCTTAAGGCTCCGGCGCTCTGGCTCTGGCTCTACTATTTATTTAATCAAAATATTCGTCAAATTGCTGCCTTACCTGCTGTTCTTCTTTGCTTAACGGAACTGGTAATTCCCAGGCACTACGCAGTCGAAGCATATCCTTATCATTGCCCTCGTAACTGCGATATCCCATAATTTCATATAGTCTTGTGCTGTCACCAATCCCTCGCAGCAATGCACAAAATTTATGCCAATGCAATGACTTCTCAATCAAATCGATTCCATACTGTCCCATGAATGCACTAAAAATAAAATCTGCATCCATATCATAATCAAGCACTTTTTGCTGTGTACCTCCCATATATTTTGGTGTTTTTGCCGGCGGATAGGCGAAGCTTAGAATTGCATTCATTGCCTGTGCGCCTTTCAAGGCGGGCACTTCACCTGCAAAAATATAGGAGACATCCCAATCTGATTTTTGATCCCACTGCTCAAACTCCTGGCAAAAACGTATCCATACACGAAAATCCGTATTAATGCCAAAGGGCCAGCCGTCAATTTCAACGGTAAACGGCAAGCCCTCTGCTGCTAATGTTGTCATTTCTTTGCGGCCACTGCATTGATATTGTCAATGCTCTTGGCCACATTTGAAATATCCTGAAACATTTTTCTTGTCTCATTATCGAGAACCGGTTTTTTAAACTCATTGACCGGTTTCTCGTATTCCTTTGTGATTTTCATGTAGAGAATATTTAGGTCGTTTAAATCAATCGCTTCGATGTCGTTTGTGCCAAGCATTTTTTCTAGCGTTTCATCACCAATTGCTTCCTTTAAGAAGTCATACAAACCTTCCACCTTCATATCAATTCCGGTTTCTGAATCGGCAATTTTTTCTGTTGTTTCATCAATTCTTTTTTTTACTCCAAGGCTAAATGATGGCAAAACTGCATTTACGCCGTTATGATTTACTTTATACTGCATAATATCCTCCATTCTTTTATTTCCCAAATTGGCTTATTTCGTAAAGCTGATTCCTTCACCAGACTTCTGAGCTGTTCCTCGCTCCATCGTTCCGCCGAAAAGAATCTGGAAATTAAGCTTTGATTCTACTGCATTCATATCCTGTACCGAAATAACAGAATCTGTTTTCCATGCTTTAAAGCCAGTTTCGGTATCGCCTTCATGCATAAAGGCAATCATACATTCCATATGAGCATCATCTCCGACTCTCATTTCATAGAAGTACGGCCAAATCATGTCATAATCTGCTTCGCCTTTGTACATGGTCAAATCCTGGTCCAAGGTTGGTTTGTATTTCATCACCTCAGTCGTTGGATTCTCATCCGCAATGTAATCAAAATCTGCTGTTTCCGGGTTCATGGTTACGGTTAACTGTGTTGTCTTTTTGATTCTGGTCCAAACTGGACTCTCTGTTGTTCCGGTGTTTAAAAATAATCCGATTAAATGTTTTTTTACCATATCTCTTTACCTTCCTTTTCTTTCATAAGTCACTTTCAAAATGACCTGATATAAGTTTGTGTTCAGTTCCTGTGTTTTGCCTAAATAAGGCATGGACATCAGCTCTACACTCAAGCATCTTCGCTCTTTATCTAGCAGTGGAAGATTTTCATTAAACGGGCAGTCATCCACCCAATATGCAAAGTTTTCCATCCATTCTTCATCGGTTTCCAATTCTGTTTCCTGCTGTGCGGGACATCCCACGGATAACCGGTAATACTCTGTGATTTCATATGCCGAGTCGGCATAGTTTTTCACCTCACGCGCGGGCATTTTCCAAGGGCAAAAACTGTATGCGGTGATTGCCGATAGTTCCATTCCATAGCCCTGAACCCACGCTTCAATTGCTTTACTCACTGTCATATTGCAATCCTCCTTCCCTTTTGATGTCGTTAGGGCTGTCACGGCTGGAGCCGTCATTGATTTGTGTAAAAATGTTTTTCATATTCTTCCTTTCTTCAAAAATTTTTTATATAAAAAACCAGATAATTATCCTTTACGAATGAATTATCTGGCTCTTAGGCTCTATTGATATTACGGATTCTGTTTTACACTTCTTACAATAACCCGGGAAATTTTTTAACACGGTATCGGTCCGGATACGAAACATTTTTGGATTTTTGCACTTCGGACATTGATACCATAAGTCTGCTGTGTTCAATCTATCACCTACTCTTTCATTTAACTGGGACACGCTCTTTGAAGCCTTCCAATGGTCAACGGATTGGCCTTACTAAGGACCCTGCTCCGCTTTGCATTTTCAGCCAAAATGTCAGATGCCAATTGGCTCATTTCCATGCTTGCCTCACCAGCCTGGATGGTTGCCCGGATTACTTCATAGCGCCGGATATTCTTTCGCAATCCATCATCTGTCACGGAAATTACATATATTTTCCCACAGCTTGGACAAAGGAAATATTTGTATTCCAAATTGTCAATCCACATGCCTTTTATATCTATCTTTATCTCTGTGCTGCAAATATCACATATTGTATTATGATTCACTTTTTGCTCCTCCTTATTTATTCTCATCGCGTAAAATTTGAATTACTATTTTCAACATATCAATCAGTTCGTTTGCTTCCGCATTTGTATGGTCTTTCGAAAGCGTAATTCGAATTGTTCCATATTGATAGTCCTCGGGAATGCCAATTGCTTGTAACACCCGGCTGCCCTCCGCCGCTCCGGCATTACAGGCCGAGCCATTTGCAACGATATATCCACTGCTCTCCAAAATCATCTGTAAGGACTCGCCATAGATATCCTGAAATGAAACACTAATATGATTGGGAAGTCTTTGAGATGATGCTCCATTAAGAATTGCGGATGGAATTTCTGATAAAATTCTATTTATCATATCATCCCGAAGATTTAAAATTGATTCATTCTCTATTTGTATCTCTGATGCTGCTTTTCCCAGCCCTACGATATAAGGCACATTTTCTGTTCCGCCACGCAAACTGTACTCCTGTTTGCCACCGTTAAGCAGTGGTGTTATTTCGATTCCTGCCTTTTTATATAGGAATCCGATTCCTTTTGGCGCACCAATCTTATGCCCGGAAGCACTTAGGAAATCTACATTCAATACTTTTACATCAATGGGTATCTGTCCATATGCCTGAACCGCATCGGTATGAAAAAGCGCTCCATAATGATGTGCCAACTCACTCAATTGTTTTATCTCCTGAATGGTTCCGATTTCATTGTTGCCATATATAATTGATACCAGAGTCTTACTTCCCGCTGTCTGTTTTAGTAGCTGCTCTAATGCTAAGGTGGTCACCATTCCGGTATGATCAACGGGAACGTAATGCAATTGCACACCGCTTTTTTCCATCGCGCGACCAGACTGATAGACTGCTGAATGTTCTATTTCCGTCGTTATGATATGACGTATTCCCGGCACTCCTTTGATTACCCAATTATCTGCTTCGGTCCCGCCAGAAGTAAAATATATTTCTTCTGTTTCTGCATGAATCGATTCCGCTATTTGCGCTCTGGCCTTATTGATGCGTTTCCTAATATTGATTGACCGATTGCTCTTTGCGGAAGGATTCTCCCAATGCTGCGTAAAATATGGCAGCATTTCTTCAAGAACTTCTTTTTTTACCGGCGTTGTTGCCGCATAATCAAAATATAACACGCTTCCTCCTATCTGTTTTTTGAAATATGAATTACCTTGGAATTGTTTGATGAAATCTGATATGAGTATGACGATGTTTCCCGAATAGACATGTTTGATTCCCCTGTTAGATTTAATTCAATTGTCGATGTTCTTGTATAAATTCTTATTCTAGTTCCTTCAACCTGAATCACGAGAATTGGTTCCTGCTTTTTTCCCTCTTCTCCTGCGTAAAATTTCCCCTTTTCGGACAAGATTAATATCTCATCTAGTCTCTTTCGTTCTTCTTTTTCCATATTCACAAAAGCCCTCCCATGCAAATACGAACACTTGTTCTGTTTTGTATCTTGATTATATCCCTCCCATCTCCATCTGTCAATATCATTTTTTTATACCAGCACTCCATATTTTTGCAAAAATGTTCGGCAAGCCATGTGAATCCCATATCTTTCCTTGACATTCTGCTCAAAAAATTCTGACAAATATATTTCACGAATCTGATTGGTGTGAGCTACTGCCATTGACAGTTTTGTGTAGTGAAGTACGCCAGACATCGTGATTTTATAGAACGTAATGTCCTGCTCCAACGCCAATGAGATATCATCCATTCTTCTTTTTAGCAAAAAGCGGCTTGCCAAAGCATCGGCTCTTACCGCTTTTATCACGCCATCACCATGCAAGGGAAAGCGGCGTCCATCCTGCCGGTTGAAACGCTCATATGTGTTCGCCGACTCAATTCCCAGCGTGCACAAATGGCTTGGCACCTTCAAGGTTCTACCGTTATACAAGGTTATGCTTTCGCTATTTAAATCAAAATCTGCGGCTGTCAGCTTTAATAACTCGGTCTTGTCTTTTGCTCCAATTCCATAAAATGGAGCCAGCAGTAAGAACTTATCACAGCTATTTTCTAATTTCTGTGCCAAGCTCATTATTTCTACCTCAGTTAAATAGCGACTATTTTGTTCAATTACCTCGCGTATTGTTTTTGAATCTATATTTGCTGCATCAACAACTACATGCTGTTTCTGAGCGCACCACTCCCGGTAATCATTGATTACTGCCCGCTTTCGAATCATGCTATCATAAGATTCACCATTAATTGCTAATTTTTGCAACAATTCCAGCAAGTCCTCTCTGGTAAATTCATATAAATCTTTGCCGATAAATTCTTCATATTTTTCTAAGATATGAAATACATTCTTTCTTTGTTCTAAAGTATTGGTGTTCGCAATTAATTGCAAATATTCTTTTTTGAATTCCTCATTGTACATACAGATTCACCTTTTCTTTATAGATTTGGCGCTCAATATTTTTTATGAGCGCTGCGCCCATTATAACATCATCTACAAATTTTTTCATCAAGATTCCACTGTCAGCAGCAATGATGGATAGTCTTCCAATTCGATGCTAAAATCAATTACCTCATAATCTGCGACTGGTTTGTGCTGCCAATCATACGTATTCAAATCCTTGACCTCATTCCCCAACTTTATTAATACGTTACATTTTGCCTTTTTTGCTACATTTTTTAGTTTCATATTATCTTCCTCCATTTTTCACTTGTCACATCGGGTATGTTTATAATATACGACCATATGTTCGATTTGTCAATTTATTTTTTCTAGTTGACAGCAATTTTATTTCATGATATATTCTGTTTAACACATGTCACATCGGGCATGTTCCCTTGACTATTCAGTCAGCTTTCCCACTTATTATACCAATCTAATTTTATATCAAATGGAGGACTACTATGGAATCAGTATTTTCAACAACCGAACCAATTAAAATGTATCAATCAACTAAAAATGAAATCCGCCGAAGCAAAGCAATTCAAAAAGCTTACCGCAAATACCGGATGGAGCACGACAAGCTCAAAGCCTCCTTAGGGGAGAGCGAAAGTGCCGACGATATTCTCTGGCAGCATACCCAGCAATATAATCAACTAATTAAAAATATTTTTAATAAATATAAAACCAATGAAACTGTTTTTCTTAGCTGGTAAATCACTTTTATGGAGGAATGACATTGAACACACAACAATATCGTTTATTTAAATTGCCGCTTAAGGAGCTGATTAAGCATTCCTTTTGCATTGACATGACCGTCGAAGAAGGCATTGCAAATTCTTTTTTAGTCGAGCAGGCAGACTCACTGATTTTTGACCAGATTCAGCGTCTTAGGGGATATTCTTCCCAGCTAATGACAGAAATTATTTTAGTGGAGGCCAAAAAAAATCCTCGTACAGAAGCTGAATTGAAACATATCTTAGCTGAGGGCTTTCACTTCAATGGAAATAAATATATCCGTTTTGGAAAATCGGCTTCCCAAGCCAAGGCTGGTATTACCGCCTTTGTTTTAGCTGATATTTTTGATGAACTGTATCAGATTACTCAAATGGATATCCCTGTTACAGAGTGTGTCATATCAAAATACGAGGCCCAAAGATGCCTGTCTTTTAGTTCCTGCACCATTGTCAAAAACTATTTCCCACGAATTGTAATTATTGGCGAATATGAAAAAACAATCCGTGAACAGTTTATTCGCCATGTCGTTCCCGAAGAGCGGGAATTTACGGATGAGCAAACCGGTGAAACCAAAAAATACAATGCTCGCATTATTAAAGAAGGAATGCATGATATTCAGCTCTCACCATTTGATGGCTGCGGATGCCACGAGGCAGAATTTATGGTAAATACCTCGGCGGCACTTGGGCTTAGCTATCATGCGATTGGAAATCAGATTCGCCTGCCGTTTATGAAGGGCTATTCTGTTTATGTGCCATTTCGCAAGATTTTAAAGGAATGGGGCTACGACACAATTACAGATATTTACGGTGTGGAACATCATGTTGACGAGATTGACTGTATCTGGAATACGACAATGTTCAAAGGTCATTCATTGTTCACGCAGGCCTATGGCAATCAGGCGTGGAAGAACTATCTAGAAACCATCAGGAAATATGATTTCAAATTGGGTATCAGCAAATATAGTCATCACGTCAATAACCTGCCCCGCAAAACGCGGATGAATTTTCAATATCTGCAATGTCTTGATTTATGGAATCCAAACTATATTTCCTGGTTTGAGCAGCCCGCCCGGGATAACTATGACATTCTAGCTGCCGGGAATCGGGGTAAAATCATTGACATTGCAAGGTATACCACCGACTTATTTGAGCGGATTGTGAAGGGGGATAAGTTTTACACTTACAAATTCTTAGGCATCAATGACACCGCTAACTATCATGCCGATAACAAATTTGTTGAAGCAGTGTTAATCAATGATGCCATGCTGAAGGACCCTGCCGTAAAACAATTTATCTACCGCAAACTGAATAAGTTTATCAACGATGCCAAGGTTGGAAAAATCTATGCCGATGGTTTTTATCATACGATTGTCGGCGATATGATTGGTTATTTGGAATTTGCCGTAGGGCTTAATCCGGTTGGTTGTTTGCAGCCGCAGCAATTCTTTTGCCAAACTATGGATGAGGGTGAAGCTCTCTCCTTTCGCTCCCCGCTGGTGTGCCCTTCCGAGGTAAATAAAATAAGTATTGTCACAAATGAAATCACCAATCAATGGTTTTCCTACTTTAAGGACCAGGACGTAGTTATGTTCAATATGTATGACATTTCTGCCCCACAGCAGGGTGGTGCTGACTTCGATGGTGACATCGTACTGTTATGCAATGAAAAAACAATTGTAAATTCCAAGATTGATAAGCCCATTATTATTGACATTGACGATAAAGCCACCGCGATGTCCAAAGCATATACGAAAGAAAATCTGATTGAATATGAAATGATGACCAGAGACAGCCGCATCGGTGAAATTACAAATGCTGCTACCAGTATTGAAAATAAATACACTGCCAATCCTGACATACAAAAGTTGTATTCAGACTACGCTTCTCTGCTGCGCATTTTCCAAGGAAAAGAAATTGATTTTCTAAAGACCGGCCTAAGGTGGCAAATGAACTCCGGGCTGCGGGGACATTTGAAAAAACTGCCTTATTTCCTGCTCTATAATTATCCCAAAAAATTAGAAGCCTATCATAAAATTATGAATTACAATAAAAAATGTACGGATAATGAGAAAAAAATGGAATCAAATGTTTTTCGCTCGCCTTCACCAATGAATGAGTTGTGCGAATATATCTGCGCTTGGGAAAAGAAACAAATTCTATGGGATAAATCTTATCAAGATACCCGCCCGCTGATTTTAAATCATGCACTAACATTCAGTGACCCAAAGATTCTTCGTACTGTCAAGCATTTGGCCCGCATGTATTTTATGGATTTCAAACAATTATTGTCTGAAAATGACACCGCAAATCATCCCGAAAGTTTCCAGCTCTATTTAGCCCATTTAAATCGGGCTTACCGGGAACAGCTATATGAAGCGACCGGCATCAGCGATGAAGAACTGCTTGCCAATTACGTTATCAATGCCTCTTATTCTAGTACCAGCATTAGTAAATTCATGGCCTGGAATATGTTTGGCGACTATCTGATTCAAAACCTCAAAGCCAATTCCGGCACTGCTCCCAAAGTAAAAATTGAAGAAGCAACCCAAAATACAGACAACACCTATGAATATTTAGGAAAATATTATTATTTTGAATCAGAATCACTTTACACCGAGCCTGAAAGGGGGATTTACGCATGATCAATGATATGACATATCTTTCTGAAATCGTAGAAGATTACAAAGAATCCTCTACGCCGGAAGAAAAGGAATTCATCTTCCAAAATTTCTGCGAACAGATTTGGCGTTGCCGCAACAAACGGCGGGTTTATCCAAAAACAATCCACTACCGCGTCGACAAAAAAATCAAGGATACCGACGTTGGTCCTATGTTTGAAACTTATGCCCGCATCGAATATTTATCCTACAAAGCATTTTCTAGCCAAAAAGACTGGTGCAGCTTAATCCGTCAAAAAGTCAACAATCTATATAGCATTCATTTTGACAAAAGCATTATTCACGATAAAGAATATCTAAATCTCCTCTTGACCCCACGCCGCCTCTACTATGAATATCTTCATGGCAGTAACGATTCTGCGGTGCATCTGATGAATCAAATCCAAGCTTCTCTCGCCGCTGCGGAGACACTCAAGGAAACACTATCTGGCCGGAAGCTCTCCCTGACATGGAACGATTACAAAATTGTGGTGGAAACGTATTTCCGAAAATGCTTTGAAAACTGTCTTGCTCCAAGCGATTCCAATCCATTTGGCATGATGGATGAAGACAATTACTATATTAAATATTTTTGCAAAAGTCTCTGTGGCTATGTCCGAAATTATAAATATGAGGTATCGGGACTTTATGTGCCCAACCATAACAATACGAACTATCACACCAAATCCTGCACTTCCTGCGGAAAACTCTATCTGGTAAAATCTCCCAATCAACGCCGCTGTCCGGCCTGCCGCCAGCAAGTCCGCTACTATTCTCCTGCCTGCAGCAAAACCAAAACCTGCATTGACTGTAACACCACCTTTGAAGTCAGCAGCAAAAATAATCAAAGCTGCCGCTGCCCAGCCTGCAAAAAGATTTATCAAAAAGAACGTGACCGCTTACGCAAACAGTTGTACCGCAGCCATGCCAAATGCAGCAGTGTCCCATCAGCAATTTCAATTTAAGAAAATGCGGCAAGCCTTACCACTTCCCGCCTGCCGCATTTTTTTATCCTTTATATACTTTTGTGAAAGATATCAACAAACAACTGTGAGGTGAGAACAATAGAAACTCTTGATTTATTTCAATTTGACGAACTGTCTCTGTTCTTGGGATTTGATTACCAAATCAATTCCAAAATTACGATTCACCAACCTACGATAAAAGAAATCGTCGCCTTTGGTGAAGCCAGTTACTATCAGATGGTGCAAAGACTTTGCCTGACTCCTTCCGATATGAAATCCGAATTGGATTCGATTGGAAAAGACTGGGAGAAGGTTAGCGATTTTGAGCTTTTTATGATGATGGTTCAAGATTTACCTAAAGCCAAAACAGCAATTCTATTTGGCAGCCAGATGGACTTTTCCAAAATGCAGCAGTTTCGAAACATGCAAAACGGTGAAATTTGCTTATGTGAGGTCAACGAAATGACCCAGCCAATCAAAAATGGCATTGTTATCGACAAACTGATTTACGAAAAAATTGCTTCGTATATTCGCCGAATTCACGGTTTCAAAAAGCATACGGACATCGCCGCCAACAAATATACCCATAAATATTTAGTTGACGAGGACCGTCAGAAAAAGAAACGTCTGCAAACGAATCATGAGGAACATCACTCGCTCCTGCTTCCACTCATCATTACCTTAGTCAACACCGAGGAGTTTAAATACAATTCCAAAACCATTCAGGATATCGGTATCTATGAACTTACCGCTTCGATGATGCAGATACAGAACAAAAAATCATCCTTAGCATTACTGCAAGGAAGTTATTCTGGCATGATTGATACCTCAAAGATTGACAAAAAACATTTCAACTGGATATTCCAGGAATCAAATGATAATTAAGCGTTCTTAAATCATAGACGCTTTTTTATATAAAACAATATCTTTATTTCAAATACAAGGAGGAAATACAACAATGAAAAAAAAACAACTTATTATGGACAACTGCTTAAGATTGACAGCATTCCCAAAGGCTGGCGGCCCTGCTGCTTTTATGCTGACCGACGTGGAGGACTTCCAGACAACTGTCGAAATCGCTAACGAGAAAGAAATTACAAATCATAACGGCACTACTGTTGCGATGTTAGAAAGCGGCAAGAAGGCTACTATTTCTGGTAATGCTTCTTTTATCAACTTTGGATTGATGGCTGCACAGACTGGTTCTGCTCTTAAAAAGGCAATTACCGTACCAACGTATGAAGCAATTGAAGTTGCCGAGGATGGAACAATTACCCTATCAAATACCCCAGTTGGTACTGTTGGCAATGAGATTGGTTTCATCTACGTTTTAAACGAAGACGGAACTTTAGGAATGTCATATGCACAGGCCGATGAAGCTTCTACAGAATCTGGTGATGGAAATAATACACCAAAGTTTACCTTAGACGGAAAGAAAATCACCCTTCCTTCCAGTGTAACATCTGGAACCATCGGTGTCTTCTATGATTTTGAAAGCTCAAAAGCATCCTACTTAGAGAACAACGAAGGTGAGTACGGCGGCGTTTACATTATCAAAGCAGATATCTTATGCCGCGACATCTGCAACACCGACGTAAAGACAATCGTTACTGTTGAAAGTAAAAATGCCAAATTATCTTCTGCTTACGATCTGACTTGGAACAGCGAAAGCAAGCACCCATTCAGCTTCAAAGTAAATGCTGACTATTGCGACTCCAAGAAGAACTTACTGACAACCTACATTCTCGAAGACGAAGAATAAAATTCAAGAGCTTGTGGCTTCAATGCCATAAGCTTTTTTCTCCTGATTTGGGAACCCCCACATTATATATGAGGAATATCTATGGATACAAACAGAACCCCAAATCATATTTGCAAATGCTGCGGTCAGGCATATTATTCCTGTGAGTCTTGTGAAAAACGTCACTCATGGAAGGCGGTATGTGACTCTGAAAGTCACTATAAAATTTATTCCGCCATTGTTTTGACTGACCGCGGCATTTATTCCAAGGCGCAGGCAAAAGAATTTCTGGCCACCTGCGACTTATCGGATTTAAATACTTATAAGGCTTCAATCAAGCAAAAAATTATTAGCATTATGAATCGCACTGATGATTTCAAGGAGGAGCAAACCATATGAACTATAGAAGTAAAGTTACCCAGAAAGAATACCATCTAAAGGATGTTTTCTTTGTTGCAAGCTGGAAACAGTTTGTACTTTATATGGCACTTGGCGCCGAAAAGGACTTGGCAGATATTTACTATGACTCTGGCAAGCAGCGAAACCGCATGACATTTGTATTTTTCAAGACACCACGCACGCGTGAATTGTACCAGAAATGGAACAACCACGAACTAGTGGAGCCAAAATAATATATTTTTCAAACAATTTGCACAATTAGCTTGTAATTTCATACACAAATAACTAAAATAGTACGTGATATATTGTTATCGACAAAATTCGACAAACATTTATTATATCATTTACAGAAGTTCACATGGGAATTAAAAAATACGATAAGCTTAAACAAGATAAAATAATATATCAAATGAGGTGTTGTAGTGAGAACTCGATTACAGCAGATACGATGGCAAAAAGACATCTCCACTGCGCAACTATCAATTAAATCCGGTGTTTCCAAATCCGAAATAACAAAAATTGAAAATGGTTATGTTGCAACTGTCTTGTTAGATACAGCATATCGCTTGGCGAAAGCACTGGACGTTGAAATATTTTATCTATTTATTATGGAATAACACAAATACATAAGGAGGGGGAGAGATTTATGATAAATGCAGTTGGATTTAAGCTGGTGTGTATTGACGATTCAGATCCAATGGAATATCAGGTACTGGATGACATCAACAAAAAAAACATGTATGAAGTTTATCAGTATGTAGAAGACAATGCCGAACGGTATCCTGCTACATCGAAATTACTGTTACTGCCAATCTATTAAAAAAATGAAGGACTCATCTGCGGATGGGTTCTTTTTTAATTAATAAGGAGACCTTAAATTATGAATGAAAAAATGAATGAAACAAAAAAGATATCATTTGATTATTTTGTAGAAAGTTATCAGGCTTGTGCTGATGAGAATATAAAAGCAGAATATCTAAAAGATAATTTAAAAATAGTTACCACTTATATTCCATTTAATGCAAAAAAAGCCTGTTCCGAGAGCATTTTGCAATCTTCCTGCGTTACCACTCCTTCTGAAAATCAAATGGACATAAAAATTGATTCCTGTACCAAATACATTTCCTATATTTTTACCCTTATCATGGTGTACACCAATTTAAACATATCAGATATCGACATCTCCGATGGCTATGACAAGCTGCTGACAACCGGTCTCTCTGGTATCATTATGAATAAAATCCCCCCGAAAGATAAGGAAGAATTTGATATGGTATTGCAGATGGTGACGGAGGATTTTATCGCCAATCACTGCTCTACCTTTTCTTGCATAAGAACAATTATGAATCAATTATTAAACAGCATCAACGCAATTGAGAAAACCACAAAAACAAAATCATGAAACAATAATATAGACGAAAGGAGGAGAAATTCAGATGTCTTCAAAAAACAATGTAAAGGACTTAAATATCGCCATCAATAATATGGTTAAAAATATAGATTCTACCATCCAGACATCTTCAAAAATATGGTTGCAATATGCGGAACAAATAACCTCCAGTCAGCAGATTATTTCAAAAGTCACGCAAGAAACTAACAATCTGACACAAACACTCGCAACATTACAAGCCAACACACAGGCCGATCTTAATACAAGAACAGCTAGCAACGATGCCATAAATGCCACCGGTAAAATCGCGAGCGAATCTGCAGTTGGTGTCGCCATACTAAACTCTGTTATGGAAGCTGGTATGGGAATGTTAATCCAATTCCTGGCAAATGGTATTTTCACTGCCATTGATAATTATCTTCATCGCTCCGAGCGGATACAAGAAGCCGCTGAAGCCGCAAGAGATAAAATTGATGAGCTTAAATCCTCATTTCAAACACTTTCATCATCAGTATCCGGCGTTAAGAATCAATATGCTGAACTTGCTCAAGGTGTGGATCAGATTACTGGTAAAAATCTTACCCTTTCTGCTGAGGATTATGAAAATTTTTTATCATTAGGAAATCAGTTGGCAGACTTATTTCCTTCTTTAACAAGCCATTTTGATGAGAACGGAAATTCCATCCTAAATCTGACTGGCGATATAGACGGAATCGTCGGCTCACTAAATGATTTTGTTGCTGTCCAACAAAAGATAGCAACAAAAGAAATGCTTGATGAACTGCCAGACATTCATGAGGGTTACATTGATAAGGCAAACAAATATAGTAAGACCACCGATGATTTGGAGCGAAAAAAAAAAGCTGTTGAGCAAATACCTGACACTTATTCTATTACACCTAACACTTACGACAATAATCAAACAGACATTATCCTTACCTTCGAAGGAGATGAAGAAATAAATTTTGAAGATGTAGTAGAGGAATTTAAAGAAAGCTTTTCCCAAAAGGGCACTCCACTTCCTTTAGTTTCTCATGATTTTGACATAGACACTGGTAAGTTTGTCATTAAAGTTCAAGATGTTACTAACGAACAAATTGCAGCATTTGATAACCTTGACAATACCATCAACGAACATCTGGAAAAAATAAATGATGACATCAGCTATAATAATCATATAATGGAAGGTGAAACGGCAAAGTATAATGAATATCTTTCCATATGGTTGGCTGACAATGATCTATATACTAATCAAAGCAGTGATATACAAAGTGCTATACAGCAACAGCTCTTTCAATCTGATTGGACGGCACTTGCTAAAGCAGATAATGTCAATATCGAGAATTCAGAAGAAACTTATAAATGGCTTGAACAAAAATATTTAAAAGGTATTGATAGTTTATCTGATGCAGAAAAATTAAAGTTTTCTGAGTTATTCAATACCGATATATCCGCAGAAGAAAAGGTAAAATTAGCCAATGAACTATCATCCGTTTTTGCTGAAAATAACATAAAAATACCATTTGATTTTATTACCGATGAACAAAAATCTGGTTCTACACAGGATACCATCAACAAATTTAATGAACGAAACTACGGCAAAGAAAATGGCTTCAAATCTGGAGACGTTGATGGACTAACAGAATTTTTTAAAAATTATTCTATCGATTCCGAAGCAGAGTATAAAGAGTGGTTAAAAATAACAGAAGGTATTGATTCTGCAACGATGGCAATGGCTGAATACAAAGCCCAAAAAGCAAAAGATAAAAAAGAACTTACTAATATCGAAAAAATTGCTTCTGTTCACAATTTATCTACTGGTCTAACCCCATTGGCAAATATATATGCCGATGTGGCAAATGGTGGCGATTTTGACTGGTCATCCATCCTAAACAACGAAGCCTTCATAAATACATTTCAAAGCATGGGTTCTTCCTATACAGATTTCATTGAAACAATCGCAAATTCTCCAAATGATATTGCCTCTTGCCAATCCGCTTTTGACAATCTAGTAACGTCCTATATTAACAGTTCTGGTATATTAGATAATGTAACAGAAGATACAAAAGCCGCAACTATTGCCCAATTAGAACAAATGGGCGTATCTAATGCTCTCTCAATTGTAGAAGACACACTTGCCGCGAAAGCAGAGTGCTTGGCATTGCAAAACCAATTTGCTTCAGAACAAGGATATGAATTAGCCAATGCAGAACTAAGCGAAGCTATTGGGTTTTTAAATAGTACAAATGCTTCTGATCTAGCCAGACAGGCACTTGCACAATATGTACTGCAAAAAATAGCAGCAAATGCAAATACAATCAACACATCAGATGATATCGACAATGTAATCGCCCTTGCAAATGCCGCTGGCGCCAGTGCTGTTGCTATATCAAAATTAGAATCTGCAAAATCAATTCTTTCCCAATCAAACAGCAGTATCGCACCTCCACAATGGGTTGTTGATAATGCCAAAGAAACAATTTCCCAAATCGAAAACGGAACCTTCGATTATGGAATAAATGTAATAGATTCAGCTAAATTTAAAGTTCCTTCTAGGAACACTTCTTCTAGTCCTACAGATACTGCCGCACAAACCAAAACTGAAACAACCCAAACCTTCAACTTCATCGAAACCGCCGTCAAACGCATTGAATCCGCCCTCGACCAAGTAAAAAGTAAAGCCGAGAACACCTTTCTCAGCCTCAAATCCCGCGCCGACAGCTACAAAAAGGCACTTGAAACCGTTACACAAGAAATCAATTTACAGAATGAAGCAAAAAATAAATATGAGGAACGTGCGAATTCTGTTGGTCTTGAAGAAGAATGGAAAGTAAAAGTTCAAAACGGAGATGTATCAATTGAAGATGTTAAAGATGATGGCTTAAAACAACGAATTCAGAATTACCAGACCTGGTATGAAAAATCTCAAGAATGTCTAAAAAAGATTGAGGAATTGGAAAACAATTTGACCCAGTTGAAAATAAACAAGTTGCAGTTAAGCATTGACGAAGCTGGTTTCTCATTAAAAACACTTGGAAATTCTTATGACAAAATCAAGTACAAAATGTCTCTGAAGGAAAAGTTCGGATTCTCAGCTTCCAAAAGTGATTATACTGATCTAAACTCCAATCTTGTCTCTCAGATGAAAAACATGGTCAAGCAGAACAATCTTGTCAAGCAACAACAAGCAAACGTCGAAAAGGGAAGTGAAGCCTGGAAGAAATATCAAGAACAAATTGATTCCAACAAACAATCCATACAATCATTGACCATATCCATGATAGAAAATGCTGAGGCAGCTGCGAATCTCGCCAATCAAGCTGCAAAAAATAAAAATGAAAAAATTGATAAAAACAGCGCTATCACAGAACAGAAGCTAGGTCTAGCCGCAACTGCAAAAAAAAAGAACAATCTGTTAAATACCCAAATTAAAGATACAAATAAAAAATACACAAACCTAAACACTGCCTATAGTAACAGTCAGGCTTCCGTAAACAGCACAAGTAAAAAAGCCGGCAAATTAAAAAAAGACAAACTATCAAAAGGGAATTTAATTCATTTCGAAAGCGTTCAAAAGCAGGTGAAATCCAAGAAAAAAGTATCGGCTGGAACATTATCCAAAATTGAAAAAGCAATGGAAAGTGCCAGTGGTGGAGAACTTAGCCAGCTGACAAATTTATACAAATACAGTGTCAACTGGAACAAGCGATTAGAGGCCCGAACAGAAGCAAAATACAATTTGCAGCTCTATGCAATACAAGCCGAGGCTGAAAAAGCTGATTTAAGAGAACAAAAACTGCAAAACACATTAGCGGCTAATCAATCAACGTATGAGCTTAAAAGCACACGCACGGGAACCACCGCGGCAGAAAAAAACCAGACATTATCATCAAGTATAACGCAAATCCAGGATAACCGCACTGCTTATGCCAATAACACCACGAAAGCTACGGAGAATCGAGAAAAAGTCGGTACTACTGCATCCTCTGGATTAAGTGTCAAAAAGAATGCCGCGCAGAAATATAAGGATGCTGTAAAAAAGGCCAAAGACCTTATTAAAGCTGGTAAAAAAATTGACGGAACAACACTAGCCACTCTGAAGGAGTATTGTAAACTTTATCTGAACGGAAATTATACCCTACACACAAATTGTACTAAGTATAATTCCGCCCTAGATGCTCAAATTACCGCCGAACAAGCAGAGGTACTATACAATGCCCAAAGCTACGGTGAAGAATATGCTGCCGAAAGAGCCAAAACCCAGAATACAGTCGATGAAAGAAACGCTAAAAACGAATTGTATGAGGCAACGAAAACTAATGCTACTACTGCAAACAGTAAGAACAGCCTAATCAAAAGCCAAATCAGCAATCTGGACCTAAATCTCACTACCTACAAAACAGATTGGGGCAATGCCACCACAGCCTTGAATACCACCGCCAATACCGTAACCAATACGGCAACCAAAGGTATGTCAACTGCACAATTAGACATTATGAATAGCATTAAGAACAATTATGTCAGCAAACGACTCACCATTCCAGACACTTGGTTAACAAAGGCCGGACAGGTTAGCAACGCATATCAGATGGCATGTTACAATTATAATGCCGCTCTTGCAAGTGCAGAAGCTGCTAAGCAAACATATGAAATGTATGAACAAACCTCAAAAACAGAAAAGGCCAATTTCGCAGTAGAAAGTGTCGGTAATGTCCAAGCGGAGTATGAATCTAAGCTTAACACCAATCAAACGAAATCAAATAATTATCAAGCCCAATTGGACAAGCAAAGTGCCAGCGGTGTTAGTCAATCTAAAAGCCAATATAATGAACAGATTAAACAAAGTAAAGAGCGGCAAGACATACTCGAAAAAGAAAAAAAAGCTTTGCTAGAAACGCTTAAAGCCCAGAAGGATGCTGGTAACATAACAGAAGACCATCCTGAATACATACGCTTGCAAAATGACATTAGTGCATTGGATGCAGAAATCATCACTTGTGTGACCGATCAGATTTCATTTAATACCGCCATCGCTGAAATGGACCTAAGTAACTTCAAAGCCTTAATAAGCCTGTTAAATGTATTAGATTCTAAACTATCTGGACTAACATCCTTAGCTGAAGCGCATGGTAACAAAGTATCTGACTCCATCCTAAAGCAACAAATGGAATCCGCACAAACAAATCTGGAATTATTTCAGCAAAGTTTAAAGGCAAATGAAGATTTGATTCGTAACTACGCCGGAGTTGGCGGAAAATGGGAGCTTAATCTTGATAGCGAACAATTGTCACAATTTATTTCTCTATTAGAAAGCGGTGACGTTAACGCTGTTGACCAGTTCCTGAAACAAATTGGCAGTTCCTATGGGCAGTTGACCGGATTGCAAGACATAATGTCAGATATTGCTTCCGACTACTCTTCTATTTATGACAGCATGGTAAAACAGGAGCAAATCTATGATACTCTTTTGCAAAACCGCATCAGCATTTTAAACGATGTTTTAGATGCACTAAATAAAATAAATGACCAGAAGGAACGTGCAAACGCGTTAGATAAGGCTAAGTACAATCTGGAACGAGCAAGAAATCAGCGGACTAATCAAGTGCTTACACAGAACGGAATTGTCTATCAGGCAAATCTACAGGATGTAAAAAGCGCTGAGGAAGAATTGTCAAATGCCGAATTTACGGAATTGACTAACACAATCCAAGACGCAATTGATGCAATAGATGAACTAATTAAAACCAACAATGTGTATGATGATGACGGCAATCTTTCCCAGTCTATGTTAGATATCTTTAAAATCGTAGAAAATGTGGACTCAACTTTTCTTAAAGCAATTGAACAAATATTAGCCGCTAATGGATATCACATTACCGACGTTAAAGGATTTAATACCGAAAATTGGGTCAGCAACGATGATGATTTTGTGCGCATCAGTGATACTGATTCAACCCAAACATTAACACCTCCAACAACAGTCTCAAATGATTTCCACTCAGCAAATTATCAGACGCCAAATTACAGCACCGCATCTCAAAATGCCAATCCCCCAACCACGTTACAATTCTATGGTGATTTATCATTTCCGAATGTCAAGGATGGCAATGATGTCGAAACCTTCGTCAATGAATTAATGAACTTACCAACTTACAATATGCAATATTTAAATAAAAAATAATTTGAAGAGGGCATCTCATGCCCTCTCCTTTTGGAAAAGGAGGGATAATTTGAATCTGAACGGACTATTCGAAGTAATATCTCAGACAATCAAAGACAGCTTTGATAAATATAAAGAAAACCTATCCGTTGACAAAACATATATTGGAACTGTAACCGAGATATTGGGTAATCAAAAATATAATATTTGGTACAACGATGCCAATCGACAATTTACAACCATCAATGATATCCCACTCTCGATTGGAGATAAAGTTCATATTGTATACCCGCTTGGCGTTAGCAAAGATATGTATATGGCCGAAGATATGGCTGCTTCCTCAGGTACTCCTGATATTGGTGTTAAAACTGTTGATGGACAAACTGGTGATATTATACTTACAAATAGATATGCGAGCAAACAAGATGCAACGTCATCCTCCAGCGGTCTAATGTCCTCTGCCGACAAATCGAAGCTGGATGGTATTACTACCTATTCTTCCGGAAGCGGCATCTCATTAAGCGGAACAGTTATAAATCACAGCAATTCTATTACAGCAGGAACAGCGCAAGGTGACGCATCAAAATCATTAGCGTTTGGTGGTACCTTTACTGTTCCGTCTGTTACTTACGACGGGCAAGGACATATTACCGGAAAAGGCACAACGACAATGACGATGCCAACAAACCCGAATACAGATAAAAATGTTTATCAGTCAGAGTCAACAACAAGTAATTACAGAGCATTGCTTTTGGGTATTAGTGAGGAAGCAAATTCAAGTGGTTTAGGTGCTACAAAAACAGGACAAACATATGTTACACCAAACATTTATGCAAAGCCAAGTACCGGTGAATTATATGCTACCGGCGGCTTCAAAGGTAATGCCGATACCTCAACAACATTAGCCACTCCAAGAACTGTAAGAACCAGTTTGGCAAGCACATCTACCGCTAGCTTTGACGGAAGTGCAAACATCACTCCAGGCGTAACCGGTACTTTACCACTTACCAATGGTGGTACTGGAAATACAACGGGATTAGCCCAATCTGCTCTAAAATTAGCCAACTCAAGAAATATAAATGGTGTACCGTTTAATGGCACATCCGATATTACTCTCCCGACAGCATCAAAAATAGTATGGAGTGGATATTCGAAATCCATCGCCAACCTAACGATACCCGATTCGATAAAGTACAACATTGGCGGCGTAGACATGGCCACTTTAGCTATTAGCGGTATTATGAACACATATGGCGATAGCTTTACTGTATTTATTACACTTAGATGGGATGAGCAAAGTACATGGAGTGGCAGCACCGGAACGCTCAACTCAACGCAATACCTTACCGGATATGTTAATACTACTGCAACCACCTCCCCCACGCCGATACTGGTTTCTGTAACACATCTGTCAAATGGGACCGTTAATGTACAGTTTCAAATAACCAATAATCTAAACATGTACTTTGTTTCCATTTTGGCACTATAAGGAGGATACTCTATAATGATAAAACTTCACTTAGATGAATTGACAAAAAAAGTATTAGGATATACGAATTATCCCATAGATACTGAATTGGATGACTATATCACCGAGGATAACTATTTGCTTGAAGATAGACCAAAGTTAAGTCAATTATTATCCACAAATGATGTGTACTTTATTGATGAAAAAATAGTGGTGAAAGACAAAGACCCGGAAGAATACCATAATCAGCTACAAGCTTTACAGGACGAAATCGGAGTTCTAAAAACAAATCTGGACACTTCAAACCTTCTTTATACCATCTTAGACAGCGATGATTCCATATCCGATATGAAAGAAAAATACGCCAGTACAAATTCACAGATATCTCTTTTAGAACAAGCACAAGAACAATTAGTAAATAAACATCTGCAAGATACGAAGAACTACTTCTATCAGCAAAATAAAACACTAGATGCGTCAAAACATAAATACTACAGCTCTATTTGTCTGCTCATCAAAGACGAAAACGAATATTTGATTGAATGGATAACATGGCATTTGAATATTGGCATCGAGCACTTATATATCTATGATAATGATTCCCAAACCCCAGTTTCCGAAACTATCAAAGAATTACCCAAGGAGATGCAGAACAAAATCACGGTGATTGACTGGTCTGGCACCCATGAGCACATGCAGCATGATTGTTATTATCACTGTTTAAAAACATATGGCGAAGATTCTACATGGATTGCCTTTTTAGACAGTGATGAATTTATCAGATTAACAGGTGATAATCCATCAGATATTAACACATTTTTGCATGACTATGAAGAATATGGTGCGCTTTACATGTGTTGGATTATGTATAATGCAAATGGCCAGAAGCAAAAAGAAAATCTACCGGTAAAAGAAAGATTCACCAAGATTGTTACCGACCATAAAGAGCTAGGCTTTGGCAAATTATTTGTCAAGCCAACCAGAGTCAAGAAAATGTTAGTCCATATGGCAATACTAAAAGTCGGAAGCGAAACTGTAAATGAGAATTTTGAAACTCAAATAGGCACTTTTCAGCGTAATATCAGCTACGACAAAATCGCTGTCGATCATTACTATACCAAGTCATACGAAGAATGGTGCAGCAAAATGTTAAGAGGTTCTTGTGACCCGAAGTATCATCGAAAATATGATGAATTTTTCAAATATAACCAGGACATGATGTCATTATATGATGAGAAATTCTTAAAAGAGCAGGGCTATGATGCCTAAGACAATAAGGAGGTGAGCTAAATGGCAAAACCAATCGTACATAAAATTCCCATATTTGATGCTGAACAGGGATACAAATTTAATTTTACCTATACGGACAGCCAAATATATGGGATATACATTATCATCACTGACACAACCACAAATGCTGTAACATACGAAAAAACAACCCTATATGGTAACGCATCCGCAGGTAAGGAATTTACTTATGAAGGGCTTATTCCGGCAAAGAATCTGTCTAATTTATCAAATGGATGCAGCTACACCATACAGGTTTCCGTATTGGATAAAAATCAAAAAGAATCCGTATTATCTGATCAAGTATTTCTTACCTGCTATTCCACTCCTATCTTTGAATTTATGAATCTAAACAAAGAGGGAGAGAATAAAATTTCTTCTGCCAGTTATATAGCAAATATCCGATATGAGCAGTCAGAAGGACAAGGATTAAAAACCTGCCGTTTCTATCTGTATGACAGCACCCAGACAAATGTGATTCATACGAGTGATGCCGTATACTATTCAAACGGCGATACTGATATATCCTATACTTATAATTCACTGGAAAATGATACAAAGTATTACATCCGTTGTATTGGCGAGACCGTTAATGACGTTATCGTAGATACCGCTCTTATCTGTATTCAGCCGCACTATGCTGTATCAAGTACATACACAACCTTAAATTTAACGAATAACCCTCACGGTGGTTACATTCAGATTGGTACAAACATTGTTTCCATCAGTGGTAAAACAAATGACCAGGTATCGATAAATGATGGTATTGTATCTGCAATAGACGGCAGTGTTATTTATCAGGAAGGATTTATTGTAAATGGTGAAAGCACTTGGATACTCAAAGTAAAGAATCCAATAAAAAACACCCGCATTGCATATCAGTCAAATGGTCTCCACGAGATTTCTTTATACTGCTATGACTATGAAGGACAAACATATTTCAAATTAACGGTAGATAACGGATTGCTAAAATATGTTTTGTATTCCGAACGAATCATGCTGGAAGCAGATGAATTTGTGACCATCTACGCAAAACGAAAAAATAACCTATACCAATTGGATTTGGTAAAAAAAGAATAAGGAGGTAGAATATGAATATTCTTGGATGTACTTTTTTAGGAGCAGACTATTCCTACTCTCCTACTCCGACAAATGTTGAAGGCATTACAGAAATGAGAATTCAGCATGGAGAATATGATACTGTTGGAATAACCAAAGATTCAGATATGGTGGAACTATTCGATATTGATCCAATCTGGAATCATAATACAATCTTATTAGCAACTTATGATTCCAACATCAATGCTGGAAATCTTGATTTTACATTAGAGAACACCTCTGACATCATTATCAAGCGCCGTGAAAAAGGTACTTATAAATGGATTACCATTATGCATAAAGAAATCAAAAAAATTGAAGATTTCAATATCCTATTTTGGGATTACTTTTTCAAAAACAATACGACCTATGAATATGCCTGTGTTGGTTTACAAAAAGGCGCACAAAGCGATTACAAAATTCATGAAATCAAAGGACAATTTATGGGACAGTTTATTTGTGATAAGGAGCATATATATGGAACACCTTTTGATATTGGCTCCTGCAATACATCACGCGTACACTATATGACCAAAAAGGAATCCTTATCTCACAAATACCCATCTTCCTATACAAATTCAAACGCAAACTACGACACTGGCTCTGCCAGCGGATATTTCTTAAAACTTGATCCCGCAAACTGTACATTTTATCCTGAAGATTCCCTGGACTATCGAAAAGAAATAACAAATTTCTTATCAGACAACAAGCCAAAACTTCTGCGTCATGAAGACGGTCGCATGTGGCTAATTAACATTGACGGCGAAATTACAGATAGTATGGATGGGCACTATCTACATCGAATTACAGACTTTAATTGGTATGAATCCGGAGATTATAACAGCGAGAAGGATTTATATGATTCCGGCCTAAGCGATGTCCCAAGCAATTTCTGGAGTTCAAAATGAGTGTCACATTAGAAGATAAGCAGATTTCACTCTCTCGCTGGTTAGAATCTGCCTTAAAAATACAAATCTTGAATGATGATGAAACGGTTCTAGACGAATTAAATGGCTTCAATGATATGGGATCTATTACCACAGATGCATCAAGCTACACGCGACGAACTTTTAGCTTTACCCTCTTTCCGACAGATCAGGACATAAATGTCGGTGAGCACAGTCGTGTTTGGATTAACAAACAAGCCAAGGTCTTACTTGGTCTGAAAACTCCACGCATGTCAGACTTTACTTGGTATGAATGTGGCGTTTTTATATTTAATGACACATCTTCCACCTATAATCAGGAGGACAATACCCTAACCGTTAACTGTAGTGACCGAATGGCACAATTGGACGGTACCACAAATGGAGAACTAGGTGCACTAAAAACAACCATTCCAGCCTATGATGAAGATGCAAACGGCAATCCAACACATTATTATACCATTCGTGATGCACTGCAAAATGTCATTACGCAATTAGGTAATGTGAAACGATATGTCATCGATGAAATCGGCGAATACTACGGCACTCCCTACAATCCCAACTACATAGCTTATCGAACCTCTCATCCCGAGTGGAATTACCTACCATATGATTTAGAATATTCGGCCGGTTCAAATGTCGGCAATATTTTGACCGAATTAATCGAGCTATATCCGAATTACGATGCCGCTTTTGATGAAAGTGGCGTTTTAAAAATTGGAATGATTCCAAGCTGTATCGAAGATGATATCATTTTGACAAACGATGATATCCAGGAGGTTCTAGTAAATGAATCCTGTAGTACCACTCTCTCATCTATCCGTAACGTAGTACATGTATGGGGGCAGACCTTTGAGGTCGACTGGTATGCCGATACCTCAACCAATAGCAGCAATGTATATCATGCGGTGATTGACAAATATGATGGCTATTATAACGGTGACCTCGTTGCCATTAAAGTTCCTTCGACCAACTCGGCAACGCAGAAAATTAATATCAATAAGCTTGGTGAAATTACAATCTACGATGAAGGCACTGACCGCCCGATTGACAAGGAAATCTTAACTCCTGCTGCCACCTATGTCTTTAAATATAATCGAGGTAGATTCTATCTTCAGGGACAGTGGCAGGCACATGCATTATCTGTATTGGTGGATGGTACGGAATCAGAGAAATATTCTAAAAAATATTTCCAAGATAAATACCAGACCGAAACAGTCAGCATGAAGGAAATTGCGGATTCTCCATACACCGTACAAAAAATCGGTGAACGGCTATCCACCAAATCCGGCGATGTATATGACAATATCTCGTCTGACAGTCTTGCTGTTATCCGAGCTGATGATGATTTACGCAAGTTAGCCCGGTTAACAGATAACATAACGATTGAAGTCAGCACTTTAATGCCTTGGTTAAAGGAATATATGAAAGTGTCTTACCAAAAGAAAAATGAATCAGAAATAAAACAATATATCACGGACACGGTTACATTGAACTTATCAGAAGGAACCACCACCATCACAATGCATACCTTTTATCCGTTATATGAATAAGGAGGAACTATGGCAGATTATACACACGAGTTTTCAAGCTTTCCGGACTCGGTTATGAAAAAAACAACTTACAAAGACGTAACAAATGATGTCGCTACGACTATTAACAAAATAAAAGACTATCAGGCCGCTGGGAATTATACCTTAGCAGCTATTACAATTGCATCCAATCCTGGAATTAAGGATTATATGATTGGTGTCGATTTTTATAATGCCCTTATTGAAGAGCAACGAAATACAGAAATTTTTGCAAAACAAGTCCATCAGTCGGTATACATCGGTGATGAACCCGCGACACCAATTAATGGGGATGTTTGGATTGGAGATGATTGATTATGAGTTATAATACAGATTCTGCTTTTCCGGAAAATATCGATGAATTAGAATTTTTATCCGATCCCGGATTGGCACAGAAACATATTGTTGATACACATCGGGGCTACATAAAAGATGGTAAATATTCGGATGCATCTGAATATCTGAAATCACAAGCAAGGATTACCCCGGTAAATGCTGATTTATTGAATATGTTGCAGAATCGGATGATAGAATTACAGAATTATTTGTTGAAAAGAAGCGCAAGTAAATGCAGTCGTGCTACTTATGGGTCTGAACCGACCAATCCATCAGATGGAATCTTGTGGATTGAATAAAAATATGGAGGAATTTTATTATGAATAAAGAAACCAAAGTCACTGGTAAAAAATATAGAGTCTGGGATGAACCAACTTCTTCTTGGAAGCGATTATCCTTTTGGACAAAAGCAAGTGATGTTGAATGTGAAGACCAAAAAAGCGTCCAAGATAAAATCAATATTATTAACACCAATTTGTCATCATTAAAAGCAAGTGACATAACATGTGAAGACCAAAAAAGTGTGCAAGATAAAATCAATACTATTAACACTAAAGTATCATCATTAAAAGCAAGCGAAATAACATGTGAAGACAAAAAAAGTGTGCAAGATAAAATCAATACTATTAACACCAATTTGTCATCATTAAAAGCAAGTGACATAACATGTGATGACCAAAAAAGCGTACAAGGGCAGATCGATAATATTAACACTAGTTTGAACACAAAAGCGGCACTTAGCCATACCCATGATGAAAGATATTACACAGAGACGGAAATTGAAACGAAATTAAGAAATTATGCCACAACGGCTGGTCTTTCTAGTGACTTTAACAATCTTTCTAATCAAATAGGCTCGGTCGCTAGGGAGTGTTCTGACAGTATTAGCTTGGTCTCTAGAAATCTTTCTAATGATATCAGCTCTGTCTCAAAAGGTCTAACTGACAATATAAATACCGTTGCTAAAAATTTAGATAGCACCAATAGGGAACAAAGGTTATATACCAATAATCTATATGATCGTGTCGAGGGAATACTTGGAGGAGTAATTTCAGCAATTACTTTGACAACAAAAAATCTACATCTAACAGGAAACCTAATTAATTCAACAAGTACTTCTGCACTTGAAATAAGCACACCTGGCACAGCAATAATGCTTGGCACCTCTGGTTTCCGTTCGGCTGGAAATCTAAATCTTGGGACTAGTAGTTATAAATGGGGCACAATATATTCCACCTCCTCTACTATCTCAACCTCTGACCGAAACCAAAAAAAGGATATTAATTACCTAAACATTTCTAAAAAGGCAAAAAAATACGAGGATTTGTACATGAAACTAAACCCATGTACTTATATGTTTGATAAATCAACATCAGACCGGATACATACTGGATTTATTTCCCAAGATGTTGAAGATTCTCTTACTGAGGTTGGATTAACACCCGAAGACTTTGCAGCATTTTGCAAGGATAAGAAAGTCGTTCTATCAAAGGACCATGAAGGAAATGAAATTGAAACAGAAGTTCCTGGCGAATACGAATATTCCCTACGCTACGAAGAATTCATTGCTCTAAATACTCATATGATACAAAAAACAATGAAACTTGTGGATGAATTACAGCAAAAACTTTGTGCCGCTGAACAGAAAATTGCTGAATTAGAAACAAAGATATCTAAGCAGTAAAAAATATAAACAACTAAAACTCAAGGGTATATACACCATTCCGTGTATATACCCTTTTTTTCAACTCTATGTATTATGCAATTTTACTCTTAATATCCGCAATCTCTTTTTCAAGAATCCCAACCTTTTCCGTAAGTACATTCATCTTTATCTCATTTAGCAAATCCTTATCCGCCGATCTAACGGTCTGATTTAACTTATCAATTAAATTCAAATGATTTTCAGCCAAAATCGAAATATTTTTGTCGGTGACATTTTCAAGATGTAAATTAATGCCACTAACCTTATTGTCAAGGTTGTCGAACCTTGTTTCAAGATTATCAACTTTTGTTTCAAGACCATCAAACCTTGTCTCAAGATTATCAAACTTAGTCTCAAAATTATCCAATTTTTTCAAAATCAAATCCATTTTTTCACTATCAGTCATACGTTTTCCCCCTTGTCACAAATATACGAATGGACTAGACGGGAGTCGAACCCGTGTCCAAAAACCAATCCCCTGCCCTTCTACGAGTGTAGTTCATGATTTAACATTCCCTCCACACCTCCAGCATGAACACCGTAAGTGCTTTAGTAGCTTCATAATACGTCTATATACGCAAAGCTTAATATATAGCGTTTCCTACATTCGTCGATGCCCGGATTCTAAGGTGTAGGTGCCTTAGAGCGGACAACGCTGCTTAGGCAGCGTAAGCTAATTTATTATTGTTAGCGTTTAATTTAATTGTTGGAATTTAACGCATCCCGTGCGACTCGCTTCTCCAGCTTCATAATCCCTGTCGAAACCATTACTAGCCCTTATTTAATTATATCTCTATCTTATACCGAATCCGATGTTCGGTCAAGAATATCTGAAAGAGTTTATAAAAATATAAGAACTCTTTCAAAAAATTCCAATTTACAAATTTTTGATTTTAAAATCACGCTCTGCTTCGCGGCGCTGGTCCTTCTTGGCGATATCCTCGCGCTTGTCGTAGAGCTTTTTACCTTTGGCTAGGGCCACTTGAACCTTGACCAGACTTCCTTTGAAATAAACCTGCACCGGAACAATCGTGTAACCTTTTTCTTTGATTTTGCCCTGTAAACGATTAATCTCGCTCTTGTGCATTAGCAGCTTTTTCGGCCGCAGCGGGTCACGGTTGAAAATGTTGCCCTTTTCGTAAGGGCTGATATTCATGCCGTGAACAATTACCTCGCCATTTTCAATATGAACAAACGCTTCTTTGATACTGCACTTTCCCTGGCGGAGGGATTTCACCTCCGTCCCATGAAGGCTGACACCAGCCTCAAAGGTTTCCTCCAGAAAATATTCGTGCCGCGCTTTTTTATTATTTGCAATCAATTTGATGGATTCTTTTCCCATGTTCTGTATCCCTTCTACCCAAACTCTACAAAGCTTCGCCCGCAAGGGGGATTTCCTCTCCTTCTTCTTCCGGATATTCCTCCGCAATAACAAAATCAATCGTTCTTACCATTCTATCGGTATCAATCGCAATGACCTTAACCTTCTGACCCAGTTTATAATGTTTATTCGTAGCCTCGCCGATTAATTCATAGGTGTCCTCCTGATAATGATAATAATCATCCCTAAGAGCGGTAATATGAATCAGACCTTCGATTGTATTTGGTAACTCGACATAGAGTCCCCAGTTTGTAACACTTGAGACAACACCGTCAAATACTTCGCCAAGGTGCTGCTCCATATACTCAACTTTTTTCAGCTTATCAGTCTCGCGCTCAGCTTCATCGGCACGACGTTCGGTTTCGCTGGCATGCTTGGTTACCTCTGGTAATATATTTTCATAGTGTTCCACGCGTTTGCCATTTAATCGGCCACGCAGATTTTCCTTGATAATGCGGTGAATCTGCAAATCGGGATAACGACGAATTGGTGATGTAAAATGGCAGTAATAAGGTGCTGCCAAACCAAAATGTCCGGTATTCTCCGGAGTGTACTGTGCTCGTTTCATCGAACGCAGAGTCAGCCGGCTAATCAGCGGTTCTTCGTCGCTGCCTTCAATCTTCATTAACAGCTTCTGCAATTCCTTCGGATGAACCTCATCCTGACCGATATGCAGCGTGTAGCCAAAATTATTGATAAACGTCGCCAGCTTGTGAATCTTCTCATCATCTGGATTCTCATGGGTTCGGTAAACAAATGGCAGCTCCTGCCAGAAATAATCCTGCGCCACTGTCTCGTTTGCAATCAGCATAAATTCCTCAATGATTTTGGTTGCAACATTGCGGTCGTAAGGTTTAATATCAATCGGCTTGCCCTGCTCATCCAGAATAATCTTTGTCTCTGGAAAATCAAAATCAATTGAGCCACGGCTCATCCGTTTTTTACGTAAAATTGCCGCCAAATCGCGCATCCGTTCAAACATCGGCACGAACTCCTGATACTCTTCTGACACGCTTTGCTCTTCTAAAATCTCTTTCACCGCCGTATACGTCATGCGCCGGTCAACTAAAATAACTGTTTCCGCGATTTTATGGTCAATGACCTTGCCCTTTTTATCAATCGTCATAATACAACTTAAAGCCAGACGGTCCTCGCCGGCATTTAAGGAACAAATTCCATTTGACAGCTTATGCGGCAGCATCGGAATCACGCGGTCAACCAAATAGACACTCGTTCCCCGTGATAGAGCTTCTACATCAAGGGCACTATGCTCCTGAACATAATTGGTGACATCGGCAATATGCACGCCCAGCTTATAATTCTCGCCGTCCATCGTCAACGATACAGCATCGTCTAAATCCTTTGCTTCCTCACCGTCAATCGTCACCATCTGCCAATCCCTAATATCCATTCGACCAGCCATGTCAGCCTCACTGACGTCCTTTGCTACATTTGAAACCTGCTTCATGACCTTCTCTGAAAATTCTACCGGTAAATCATAAGCTCTGACAATCGACATGATATCCGTTCCCGGGTCGTTGATGTGGCCAATGATTTCAACCACTTTACCTTCCGGCTTTTTACCATTCTTACCATAATCGGTAATCTCGACCACGACCTTATGGCCGGTAACTGCTCCCATTGAACGCTCCGATGGGATAAAAATATCCTGTAACAGCTTCTGGTTATCCGGCAGCACAAAGCCATAATTCTGATTACTCTGATATGTGCCAATCACTTTGTTCATACCATGTGACAGCACGTTAACAATGCGTCCCTCACGGCGCTTACCATTCTGTTTTGCCAACAGCTCGACCTCGACCACATCAAGATGCATCACGCCCTTGCTATTATCCTCGGAAATAAAAATATCATCTTCCTGCCCCTCAATGGTAACAAAGCCAAAGCCACGACTATTGGCGGTGAAAGTACCCTCTAAATAGTTTCCGCCAAATTTGCGTTCTCTGCTATTCGCTTTGATATACTTGCCCTTCTGGGTAAGCTCTATCTTGCCGTCTTCAACTAACTCATCCAGTACCTCTTGCAATTCACTGCGCTGTTCCTTTGACACCCGCAACATAATTGCAATTTCTTTGGTCTTCATCGGAACATAGATTTCATCGCAGATAAATGCATACAGCACTTTTTTTCTATTTTCAAATTGTTCGCTATTCATTATTCTCCTATTCATTAAAAAAGAGCCATCAAAAATGACAGCTCTTTTGTCCTTAGAAACTTTTGATATTCAGTACTGCTGAAATCACAATAAATAATATAACTAGTATTCTTGTAACCTTTACTAGCATACCTTCCATAGAACGTCCTTTATTCTTGCCCCAGTATGTATCTGCAGCACCGCTGATTGCGCCAAGTCCTGCTGACTTACCTTCCTGAAGTAAGATAATAACTGTCAATGCTATACAAATTAAAATAAATGCAACTGATAATATGATTTTTAAAACTGCCACGAGTGACACCTCCTAAGCTTCTTATATATATCACAACATATATCACAACTTTTTGTATTATAACATATACAAAATCCATTTTCAACTTTTTTTTATAAGTTGTTCCGCTTAAAAAATGTCCCCTTCAAAAATATCGTATTCTTTATACGTAGTATTTCCAAAAGAGACATTAATTATTTATACATTAATTTCTGCTTTTACACCAAGAATGTCCTGATTGGCATCTAAAATGGGTTGAATCACATTTTTAATAAATGCATCTACCTGAACCGGTGAACGTCCAACGTATTTTGCTGGCTCCATCGTGCTCTGTAGTTCTTCCAAGCTTAGTCCAAAGGCTGGGTCATTTGCAATTAATTCAAGCAGGTTGTTTTCTTTGCCTTCCTGCTTCACATTTGCGCCTGCTTCCATCGATAACTGACGGATTTTCTCGTGCAGCTCCTGACGGTCACCGCCTTTTTTCACGGCATCCATCATAATGTTTTCGGTTGCCATAAATGGCAGCTCGCTCATCAGACGTTTGGTAATTACTTTTTCGTATACCACCAATCCATCGACAACATTTAAGCATAAGTCTAAGATACCATCGGTTGCCAAGAAACCTTCTGGAATCGAAATGCGCTTATTCGCGGAGTCATCCAAGGTTCTCTCAAACCATTGTGTTGCCGATGTAATCGCTGGATTCAGCGCATCTATCATGACATAACGGGACAGGGAAGCAATACGCTCGCTGCGCATTGGATTTCTCTTGTATGCCATTGCTGAGGAACCAATCTGATTTTTTTCAAATGGCTCTTCGATTTCTTTTAAGTTCTGTAATAAACGAATATCATTGGACATCTTATGAGCACTGGCAGCGATGCCAGCTAATACATTTGCGACTCTGGTATCGACCTTACGGGAATAGGTCTGACCGGATACGGCGTAACATTCGTCAAAGCCCATCTTCTTTGCAATCATGCCATCAATTTTATCGATTGTCTCCTGGTCACCGTCAAATAATTCCTGAAAGCTGGCCTGTGTTCCGGTGGTTCCTTTGGAGCCAAGTAATTTGAGGCTGCCCAAAACATAATCTAAATCTTCTAAATCAAGCACAAATTCCTGCGCCCAAAGAGTTGCCCGTTTGCCCACGGTGGTCGGCTGGGCCGGCTGAAAATGGGTAAATGCAAGGGTTGGCAGGTCTTTGTATGTTACGGCAAAATCGGCTAACTCAGCAATTACGTTGACCAGTTTCTTACGAACTAATTGTAACGCTTCTGCCATGACAATAACGTCGGTATTATCGCCAACATAACAAGAGGTTGCACCCAAATGGATGATTCCCTTTGCTTTTGGACACTGCTCACCATAAGCATAGACATGGGACATCACGTCATGACGCACTTCTTTTTCTCTTGCCAAAGCCACTTCAAAATTGATATTATCCTGACTTGCTTTCAGTTCATCAATCTGCTCCTGGGTAATATCTAAACCTAATTCCTTCTCTGTCTCAGCTAACGCAATCCATAATTTCCGCCAGGTTTTAAATTTCTTCTCTGGTGAAAAAATGTATTGCATTTCTTTGCTTGCATAGCGCTCTGACAATGGACTGTTATATCGATCTGTACTCATTAATGATGCTCCTCCTAATTTGCGTTGTTATTCTTATTCAAAATCTTTTCCAGTTAGTAAGGAAAACGCTTCTTTGTATTTATCAATCGTCTTCGTTACCACTTCTGCTGGGAGAAGGTAATCACTATCTGGATTTGCTTTTAACCAGTCACGAACATACTGCTTGTCAAAGGAAGGTTGTCCTTTGCCTGCTTCGTAGCCTGCTAACGGCCAGAAACGAGAGCTGTCTGGAGTTAACATTTCATCACCAAGAACGACTTTGCCATTCTCATCTAAACCAAATTCAAACTTGGTATCAGCAATGATAATGCCTTTGCTCAGTGCATATTCGGCACATTTTTTATATAACGCAATCGTGCAGTCTTTTATCTGAGTGGCATAGTCTAAGCCTTTGCCCGGGTAAATCTTTTCTAAAATAGCAACGCTGCTTTCAAAATCAATATTTTCATCATGCAGACCGATATCTGCTTTGGTGCTTGGGGTGTAAATCGGTTCTGGTAATTTATCGGATTCCACCAAACCTTCTGGCAGGGTGATGCCGCAAACAGTACCGTTTTCTTTGTAGCTTTCCCAACCGCTTCCGGTGATATAACCACGAACGATGCACTCGATTGGCAGCATTTCTAATTTCTTACACATCATGCTATTGCCGTCAAATCTCTCATTCTGAAAATACTCCGGCATATCTTTTACATCAACTGACAACATATGGTTTGGAACAATGTCCTTCGTAAAATCGAACCAAAATTTTGACATCTGGGTTAAAACTGCCCCTTTTCTGGTGATTTGGTTCTGAAGAATATGGTCAAATGCTGATATTCTATCTGTTACTACAATGATAAGGCTTTCTCCATTATCATATACCTCACGTACTTTTCCTTCTTTTACTGGCTTAAATTCCTGCATGTTCCTTGTTCCTCCGTCTTATGTTCTCAGTTTTTCTATTTTTATTTTTTCACTTAAAAATTAACTACCTAAAAATTATATACAGCGTCTTTTAGAAAGTCAATGTCTTTGTTATACTTTCGGTGGTTTTTTCTGCGCAGCTCGTTTCTTTTGAAGCCGTTTTTTTACTTCTTCCCGGAACAACACATAGGCAACCGAGCAAATTGGAATAAAGACCAGCATTCCAACGACACCAAATAGCTTACCACCCAAGATTACCGCTACGAATACCCAGATGGATGGAAGCCCGACTGAGTTACCAACCACATGCGGATAAATTAAATTACCTTCGATTTGCTGAATGACCAAAAAGATGATAATAAATATCAATGCTTGCAGTGGATTTACCACGAGAATTAGCAACGCGCCCACCACACAGCCAATAAATGCACCAAATACCGGAATTAACGCTGTCAGCATGATTAACACACTAATCGGCAGGGCATATGGCATCCGAAAAATGCTCATTACAACAAAGAAGATGGTACCTAAGATTACCGCCTCCAAACACTGACCGGTAATAAAGTGGCGGAAGGTTTCTTCGGTTAAATGAAATACCCGCAAGATACATTTTACGGTCTTCTCTGGGCAAAAAGCCACCAGCACTTGTCTTCCCTGGTCTAGTATTTTTTCCTTTTGAGCCAGGATATAGATTGCAAAAATAAGACCCATAAAGGCATTTATCAATACCCCAAAGGTACCTGATACTACACTAAAGGTCGTTGACAGAATTTGACCGGAACTACTCTTTAGGTAATCAGACAATTCATCGATATACTTTTCCCAATCAATGCCGAACTGCTCAATCATATTGCTGATGCTGGTATCGCCATCCATATATTCTCCGACAAATGTCTCGGCCCGCTCCATTGCCACTGGTATCTGCTCACCAACCGACTCACCAGCATTGATAATCTGCGGCACAATAATCCACATCACAATAAAAATCACCAGCATTACGCTGATAAGTGTCAGCAGGATAGACAGCATTCGTTTGCCATTTTTCTTTAGTCGCACTTTGGCTAAGGCCTTTTCTTCCCACACCATCATTGGTACATTCAGTACAAAACCGACACAAATACCAATGATAAATGGTGACAGTAAGGCTATTATTTTACCACATACACCGGTGATAACCGGAATATTCGCCAAACCAAAACACAGCAATACTGTCGCTGCTATTATTTTCATGATTGTCTTCACATTCTGTTTATTGAACTCCATATGTCCCTTTCTTCTTTCTTATTCCTGATTCGCTTGTCTTAGAACGCCGTATTTCCCAGCGCTCAGGGAAAATATATGAAAAGAGTCCGCCAAAGCAGACTCTCTCATGAGCATGAAAATTATGCGCGGATTTTTACCGCGGTTCCATATGCCATTACTTCGGCTGCCCCCTGCATTACTGCTGCTGAAGCATAACGTACATTTACAACTGCATCCGCACCCATTGCTTCTGCTTCCATTACCATCCGCTTGGTTGCCAGTGCTCTCGCATCATCCATCATTTCGGTGTAGGCCTTTAATTCACCGCCCACAATCGTTTTAAAGCTCTGGGTAATATCTCTGCCGATATTTTTACTTTGAATTGTGCTACCCTTAACCATTCCTAACATTTCCAATTCTTTTCCCGTGATGTAATCAGTATTTACTAAGATCATCTTCTTCTCCACTCCTTATCTCTTTTATTCTTTCTACTAATACAAAAATGCACACACCTGCCAGCGCAAGCGGTATGATTGCAATTACTACCATGATAGGTACTGAAAATGGTGTGAATATCGCCAGTGCCATGATTCCTGCCACATATGCCAACAGATAGAAGCACATAATTACCGTTATCACAATCGGCGCCACCATCTTCTTCTCTTGCTTGTCCATATCAGACCTCCAACGTCACAATTTATTTTTTGATTAACAGTGATTTTCCGGTCATCTCGGCTGGCTGTGTCATGCCCATCATTTCAATGATGGTTGGCGCTATATCAGCCAGACATCCGCCCTCTCTTAAGGTATAAGCAGCGTCATAATTAACCAGAATAAATGGTACCGGATTGGTGGTATGAGCCGTGAAGGTCTCACCGGTTTCATAATCTTTTAACTGCTCTGCATTTCCGTGGTCAGCACAGATAAACATGCTTCCACCCACTTCTTTTAATGCTGCAACTGCTTTTCCGACACACTCATCAACTGCTTCAACAGCACTGATGGCAGCAGCTTCGATACCGGTATGTCCAACCATATCCGGGTTTGCAAAGTTGATGATGATAACGTCGTATTTGTCTGCCTTGATAGCATCTACTAATTTATCGCAAACTTCGTATGCACTCATTTCTGGTTTCAAATCATAGGTTGCAACCTTTGGTGAATTTACTAAAATGCGTTCTTCGCCCTGATTTGGTTCTTCTACGCCGCCATTGAAGAAAAAGGTAACATGCGCATATTTTTCGGTTTCAGCGATTCTAGCCTGTGTTTTGCCGTTATCTGCTAAGAACTGGCCAAAGGTATTGGTTAATTCTACTTTATGGAAGGCAACGATTTTATTTGGTATCGTCACGTCATATTCGGTAAAGCAAACGTAAGTTGTATCGATTCTTGCCCCTCTATCAAAGCCGTCAAATTCATTTGCACAGAATACTCTGGTGATTTCTCTGGCACGGTCCGGGCGGAAGTTGAAAAAGATTACGGTATCTTTGTCTTTAATAGTTGCTATCGGCGCATCATTTTTTGTAATTACGGTTGGTAACACAAATTCATCATTGACGCCATCTGCATAAGATGCACTGATTGCTGCGACGGCATCCTCTGCGGTTGCACCTTCACCTGCGGTCAATGCTTTGTAAGCTTGTTCTACTCGGTCCCAACGGTTATCACGGTCCATTACATAGTAACGGCCAATAACGGAAGCAATCTGTCCAACCCCGATTTCTTTCATCTTTGCTTCTAATTCTTCGATAAAACCTTTGCCAGATGTTGGCGCGGTATCACGACCGTCTAAGAAGCAATGTACATAAACATTTTTAACGCCCTCTCTTTTTGCCATTTCCAGCAAACCGTACAGATGGGTATTATGGCTATGAACACCACCATCGGAAAGCAATCCGAATAAATGCAGGTCGGAGTTATTTGCCTTTGCATTGGCAATGCCTTGCAGCAGGGCTTCATTCTTGAAGAAGTCACCATCCTTAATTTCTTTGGTAATTCTGGTCAATTCCTGATACACAATTCGGCCTGCGCCCATATTTAAATGACCTACTTCTGAATTACCCATCTGACCGTCTGGAAGTCCAACTGCTAACCCGCTGGCAAATCCTTCGACAAATGGGCACTCGCTCATTAGCTGGTCCATATTTGGTGTCTTTGCTTCTACGACTGCATTAGCCTCTTCTTTTTTGTTTAAGCCGTAGCCATCCAAAATCATTAATACGTTTGGTTTCTTACTCATGTTTCTTCCTCTTTTCTTAATATATTCATTTTATTCGGCTGGTGTAATGTAGCCGTCTTCATCTATCTGCACACCATCGGAAATGCTTCGCATATAGTTTAAAACCCTAGCCTTTTCCTCTGGCGCAGTCACCAATGTTGTTTTTAAATTCTTTTGCAAGCATGGGATAAATCGAAAATCAATCCCACCATCTTTATTTATAATTACCTGCGACATTCCGGTATCTAAGGTTGACTGACTAAACCAAAAATTTCCTAAGCTGTATATTACTGGAACGCCATCAACGTAAGATACCCCCTGCAAGCAATGGGTATGCCCGCCAATTATTACATCAGCTCCCGCCTCCACAAAGGCCTTCGCCAGGTTCTTCTGGTCTTGTCCATAGTTACTGTCACCTTCGGTTCCCCAATGGCAAAAAACGATAACAATATCGCTGTTGGCTTTTGCTGTTTCGATTACACCAACAAACTTGTCCGGGTTCAGTGTCTTCAATACCCCCGCCATGCTATCGGTGGCTTCCTTCGTATAGTTTAAGGAACGTTCAATCTGGGTTGCTGCCACAATCGCTATCTTTCTGCCGTTAGCGACAAAGTAAACGATTTTTTTGGCTTCGTCGAGATTCTTTCCCGCACCAACATAAGGCATATCAGCTTCCGTCAATGTATCCAAGGTATCCAATAGCGCCTCTTCACCAAAATCCCAAACATGATTATTGGCTAGGCTAACAATATCAGTGCCAAACGTCTCTAGTAAGGCAACCCGCTCCGGCTTCGCGCGGAAGGTATAATCCTTGCCCACCTGTGCCATCCCACGATTACTGTAGGTAAATTCGTTGTTCACCATCATAATATCGGCACGATTCATTTCGTCCAATAAATCTGCGGAAAAACAATCATAGATTCCATTTGGCTGATTATCCATATGTTTTGTGGTAACCCAATTTTCATCGAAATTGATATCGCCGGTAAAATTAAGCACGGTCTTATCTTCGGCCGCACATGTCTGCCAATAGACATTTTCTAATTCATACTGCTGCAAACCGGTACTCTGGCAATATTTTAACCATAAGACCTGAATTGTATTGCCAGTCAGCTCGTACCATTTTTCAGTATTCTGTGTTCCTGCTACTTCCTCGGCTAGCTGCTTTACGACCTCTTCACCATATTGTCCATAAATCCAATTTAAAAATGCTTCATCAAGCGGATGTCCGCCGATAAAATCTTTTTTGCAAAAATTTAAAATCACCTCATATGCATCACCCAAATCCTGAATGGGCATATATTTTTTCAGCTGTTGCTGCATATCGTCCTGTATCTCTTCAGTATCTTCAGACTGTAATGTTGTTAAGTCCGCTCCACGCTGTCCCATGACATTTGCAGCCTGCTCATTTTCTGCTTGATCACATCTGAACCATATTACTCCTAATATTGCCAGACTTAATCCGATACAACAGGCCAACTTTTTTCTCATGTAGTGTCCTCACTTTATAAAACTAGGGCCAATAACAACACGTTATCGACCCTAGTATTATACACTATGTATTTGTTTGAAACAATCTTTATTTTACGGTTACTTCACAGGTTGCTTTCTTACCGCTTGATGTTTTGACGGTAATCGTAGCTTTTCCTTTTTTAACCGCTGTGATATTTCCATTTGCATCTACGGTTGCAACTTTTTTGTTTGAACTGGTCCATGTTAGTGAATCTGTTGATTTGTTTGATGTCATGCTGGCTTTTATCATCTGCATTGCGCCAACCTTCAAATTCAATTTGGATTTATTCAGGCTTACTTTTGTTGATTTTTTCTCTTTCGCAACTACTGCTACAGTACATTTTGCTGTCTTGCCACTTGTAGTCTTAACTGTAATTTTTGCTGTTCCGGCTTTGATTCCTTTGATTTTACCGTTTTTATCTACGGTTACAACCTTGGTGTTAGAACTCTTCCAGGTTACCTTGTCGGTTGAATCGCCTGGTAATAAGGTTGCGTAAAGGTTCTTTGTTTTACCTTTGACAATGTACTCTTTGGCACTGGTTTTTACGCTTGTTGCTGGAACTTTTACTGTTACTTTACAGGTTGCGGTCTTGCCGTTTGCAGTGGTTGCGGTAATTGTTGCCGTTCCTGCTGCTTTACCGGTTACTACACCTTTGTCGCTTACAGTTGCAACAGATGTTTTGCTGGATTTCCAAGTGATTTTGCTATCGGTGGAATCCGCTGGTGTTACGGTTGCTGTTAAGGTTACTTTCTTGCCTTTGTTTACATCTGTTTTGGTTTTATTTAAGGTTACTTTTGTTGCTGGTGAAGTTACGGTGATGGTACAGGTTGCCGTTCTGCCGCTTGTTGTTGTTGCGGTGATGATTGCTGTACCAACTGCTTTGGCTTCTACTACACCTGCTGAGCTTACGGTTGCAATTGCTGGTTTATCAGTACTCCAAGCAACCGCGTCTGTTGTATTAGTTGGAGCCATTGTTGCTGTTAAGGTTAATTTGCTGCCTTTGTTAATGCTTGCTGTTGTTTTGTTTAAGGTTACGCTGGTTGATGCAACTGCTTTTACGGTACAGGTCGCGGTTAATCCGTCCTCCTGAGTCGCTGTTATTGTTGCTGTTCCATATCCCACTGCTGTAATGTTACCATTACTTACTGTTGCTACTGCTGTATTACTGCTACTCCATTCAACTGTTCCTCTTGCTTTGGCAGTAATTGTTTCAGAGGTACCTTTTTTTAATTCTAAGGTTGATTTGCTTAATGTTACTTTGGCATCTTTGATGATATATGCACTATCATATGCTGGCGCTAAATCATTTTTATCAAATGTCAGAGCTTTCGCTGGTGAATCTGTTAAAATTGCACCTGAGTATGCTGGAACAGTTACAGTTACTGTATCTGTATCTCTTGTCAATGTGGCTCCAGAGATAAGTTCTGCAAAATCAGTTCCTGCAATATTTAAATCAGCAAGATTGATTTCAACAGTTTTATTTGCATTTGTATTATTTGCCAAAACAATCATTGTATCGGTGTCATCTCTTCTTACATAGGACACAATTGCTTCATCCTTTGCATCAAACATCTCTACACTACCAGTTTTCAGGGCGTCATAATTATTTCTGATATTTGATAATGTTGCGTACCACTCTACTAATTCCTTGTTTCCTTTTCCCCATGTCATACCACGGCGGTCATCTGGGTCATCGGCACCTACCATACCAATTTCATCACCGTAGTAAATTGTTGGTGCACCTGCATAGGTGAACTGTAAAAATGCTACAAGATATTGTTTCTGTTTTGCGACTGCTGATGTTCCCTCGTAGGTTGGGAATGCTTTATCAACTTCCTTCTGGCTTCTATCATCATTAATACCATCTAAATAAGATAAAATACGTGTTGTATCATGTGAACTTACCAAGTTCATCATTGCATAAAATGCTTCTTCTGGGTAACGTTCTCTTAATCTCTCCAATGTATTGATATAATTAGATGCTTTTCCTGCATCTTTTCCGCCATCTTTTGCATACGCTAAAACTGCACCACGGAACACATAGTTCATAACGGAATCATACATATCTCCTAAAAGATATTCTACTGCATCGGTCCAGATTTCACCGATAATAACATTGTCGCTGTCTAAAGCTTTTACTGATTTACGGAATTCCTGCCATGTTTCATCGGATACTTCGTTGGCAACGTCTAATCTCCAGCCATCCATACCTTCAGATAACCAATACTGTGTAATGCTGGTGCCATCATCGTTCCCAATAATTTCGTCTCCCCAGTTACCGGTCTGGTATTCTGAGCCATTTGTTGATTTTATAATTGGCATAGAATCGTATCCCCACCAGCCATCGTATCCATATACTGGTTTGCCAGCACGTAAACCAACATTATCACATACATCCTCACCTTTATCATCTAAAAGAACAGAATCAGAAAATACATCAAACCACTCTGCATAAGAGAAATCTTCGATTCCATACTCATCTTCAAAATATGATTTTGCTGCTGCTTCTGCATCTTCTTGAGCAACTTCTTCTGTTTCCATATAGTCATATACAAATGCCCAATATGGATAAGCACCTACTTTTTTGTTGCCGTCTTTTCCAAGATATTTGTAATAACGGTCAAAGTAAATAGAATCATCTGACACATGGTTGAATACGCCGTCTAAAACAACTTTCATATTATGTTCGTCTGCGACTCTAACTAATTCTTGAAAATCTCCTAAATCTCCTAAAATCGGATCAATCACACCATAGTCACTTGTATCATAACGATGACTCGAAATAGAGGAAAATACTGGATTCAAATAAATCACATTTACACCAAGTGCTTCTAAGTAATCAATTCTTTCAATAATACCCTCTAAGTCACCACCGTAAATCTCGTTACTCCACTGTCCATCTCCTAAGTATGCTGTTGATGGATAAGTTTCTGCCGGCTGCTCTGGATTTTCTGGATATAAATACCAGTCTGTAACATATTCATAATCTACTTCACCACGAGCTGTTGTCTGTGCGGTATTGTTAGATACATCTCCATCAAAGAAACGATCTGGGAATATCTGATAGATAACCGCATCTTTCATCCAATCTGGTGTTTCAAAACCTGACTGATAAACTACCAAGTCATATGGCACTAAATCTAACAAATTACATGTTGTACCTGTTCCATAGTTTCCGTCATCATCGCCGTATACAGCAATTGCAGTTCCTACATATACAACAAAGAAATACTGATATTCTCCTAATGTATCGAACTTTTCTGTTATCGTCCATCTTTGTACATCAGATTCAGCGGCACCATCTTTGTCCATGACAAGCTTTTTATTTTCCTTGCCTTTGACAATCATTCTTACCTGTGTTGCATCTTCTCCTGTATCAAACTTGAAGGTTATGTACTCTCCGGTCGCCACTGCTCCATATGTACTCTTGTATGCAGTATCTTTTGTGTCATACTTAATATGTTCCGTTTCTACTGTTACATCAGAAGCATCGTTGTAAAAAATCTCTGTTTCTGGGTCAAAATAGAAGTTTATAACCTTTTCCGCTCTCTCAGTGGTTACTTCGTAATCGTCCTCAAATTCATAGTTCTGGCCATTATATTCAATCACTGTATCGCTATATGTACCAGCAGCAAGTGCAACTGCCACACTATAAATACCTGTAAGACGACTATCCATCATTTTTGTCTCTGCTGGTATTCCTGTTCCAGTCAATGCAATCGATGCACCAAAGTCGTAGTCAACACTTGTTCTAGAAAAATGACTATAATCACAATAATATATTGTTACGTCCTGCGCTATCGGGACTGTTACCACAATATTATCGCCCCCTACAACACCATTTTTTCCATAGTTTTCATCCCAGTTTTCATTTAGTGCAATCTTATACTGATAATTTCCCGCTGGAACGTCTTTGAATTCATATGTATAAATGCCTTCACCAATATATGTCATCAAGTTAACAGCTGGATCCCATGACTTTCCTGGCATAGTACCAGGCACAGTTACAACACGTCCGGTAAACTCTGCTTTTTCATATACAAGGAAATCGTGTCCTTCAAAGCTTTCAGCTGCATCTGCAATGGCTCTTTCCACATCATCCACTACATAGTAATAGATATAATCCTCTGCTGCATCGCCAAGCCAAAGCTCTGCTGTGTATGAATTTTTGATGCCTGCGGTCATGGTTACTGTATTTAAATTTTTACCTTCATCATCCTTTAAACCATAAACAAGCTCAACCTTTGATGCACCTTCCTCAACAGCTGTAAATTTCACAAAACCTTGTGCAGTTACCTCGATTCCTTCTGAAATTGGTGTTGTTGACTCTAATGTCACTTCACCGCTTTGGTCCATATACCAACCCCATGCGTCATCAATATACATATAGTATACATCAGTTGGTGTTTCATTCTTAAATTTCGTCAGTTCAGAATGATAGACGGAACCAGCTGTATTTTTACTTGGGTCTGATAAATCCAAGAACTGAACACCAGCTATCGTTCCTTTTAAGGTAATTGTATAAAATCCTGCATTACTGGAATCTTCTGTCATCACATGACCTTTTGCATCCCAGCCTGGAATTTCTGATTCACTCACTTGCCCAGAAACCTTAATCTTACCCGCATCCCAATACTGCACTGCCGGTGTTCCCCAGCTGTTTGCATTCTGATAGTGAATTGTAAGATTTGTATATTCTGGTTCTGTTAACGGCGTTGTACCAGCCGCATCCATATACCAGCCATATGCATCACCTTTATATAGGTAGTATAAATCCGTTGGTGTATCCTCATTATATGCTGTCATAGTACTAACAAAAACCCCACCTGTATTATTACCCGGAGTTGTATAATCTAAAAACTGAAATCCAAAACTGCTTGTCGTTGAACCAGTCAAGGTGATTGTATAAAAATTAGGGTCCTCATCCTGCGTCAAAAAATTACCATCCACTCCCCAACTAGGTATTTCCTGTGGTTCACCATCATTACCTGTTACTGTTATCGTTCCATTCCAATATTGAAGTGCTGGAGTATCCCACCCCCAATGGTTCTCATAATGTAGTGTAATATTAACTCCCTCATCCGCAGCATAAACATCCTGCGCCCCCGTTGGAAATGTCTGTGGTAACGTTACCAACATTGCCATAACTAAAATCCAGCTAACCACTCTTGATGCTGTCTTTTTGATGAAGTTATGACGTTTCATTGCTTTTGCTTTTTCTCTCATCTTTCTCACCTTTCACCTTCCTATTTTCGAACTTACGAAAAGTCCCTCAAACACTTATTACTATATCTCTCTCCAACAAAATAAACAAGTCTTTTTGCCGAAAACGTTACCAATTCATCTATTTCAACAAATTTACGCGATTATTTTTATGCATTTTTCAGATATTGACTTTTCTCCGAAACTTCTCGAAACATAATTTTCTTGTTTTTTAAGTAGAAAGGTGCACATAAAATAATAGCTGTGACGCTACCGATTTATTAATCGACAGCATCACAGCTATTTTAATTTTTCATTGTAAGTATGTAAAGAAATTTATTTCTTTACGGTTACTGTATATGTTGCTTTTGCTCCGCTCTTTGTTGTAACTGTAATCTTTGCTGTTCCTGCTTTTTTACCAGTTACGACACCCTTATTGCTAACAGTTGCAACTTTTGTGTTTGAGCTCTTGTATGACTTAATAGTGTCATTTGCTGGGAATGTACCTTTCACTTTAATTGTTGCTGTTTTACCAACCTTTATAGTTGCTTTTGTACTCTTTAAAGTGATAGATGCATTTTTAACTGTCACTGTACATTTAACGTTTTTTCCATTTGATGATTTTGCAGTGATTTTTACAGTTCCAGCTTTCTTTGCTGTTACAACACCCTTAGAGTCAACAGTTGCAACTTTTGAGTTAGAAGATGACCATGTAATCTTTTCTGTTGCAGAAATTGGATTTCTTGCAACTGTCAAAGTTGCTTTCTTTCCAGTTAAAACAGTCAATTTACTATCGCTAATTTTCAGGCTCTTGGTTACAACCTTAGCGGTCTGTACGGTAACCTTACATGTTGCTTTTGCACCACTCTTCATTGTTACTGTAATAGTAGCCGAACCTTTTTTGATACCCTTAATTACACCTTTTGATGTAACGGTTGCAATTTTTTTATCAGAAGAAGCCCATGTTTTTACTGTGTCATTGCTTGGTGATTTTGTTGCAACTTTTAATGCATTAGTTGTTTTTCCAACCTGAACCGCAATTGTAGAAGCATTTAATGTTACATCTGCTACAGTTACTTTGCATGTTCCTTTTACACCATTCGCCGCGGTTGCAGTAATTGTTGCTGTTCCTGCTGCCTTCGCTGTTACCTTACCATTTGAAACAGTTGCAACTTTACTGTCAGAAGTTGACCAGGTAATTGTCTTAACAGTTGCATTTGCTGGTGCAATGGTTGCTGTCAATGTCTGGTTATCGCCTTTAACAATTGTTGCTGTTGATGCAGATAAGTTAACGCTGGTTACAGCTACATCATTTACGGTTACAACACAAGTTGCTTTTGCATTACTATTGCTTGCAGAAGTAACTGTTATTGTTGCTGTTCCAGCTTTATGTGCTGTTACAACACCATTAACCACTGATGCAACGCTTGTGTTATTAGATGACCATGTAACTGCCTTATTGGTTGCATTCGATGGTAAAACGGTTGCTGTTAATGTCTGTGTACTTCCAGTATTCATGGTAAGCGCACTTGACATTGTGACACCGGTTACTGCTACTGTTGCAGCAGATACAGTCACTGTACATTGTGCAGTAAATCCTCCGTCTGTAGTCGTTACAGTTATAACTGCTGTTCCTACCGTCTTCGCTTCAACTTTACCATTTGCATCAACTGTTGCAACTGGCTCATTATTTGAAGACCATGTTACATTCTTATTTGATGCATTTAATGGTGCAACGGTTGCTGTTAATGTCTCTTCATCACCAACTACAAGAGAGAGGCTTTCCGTTAACGTAACGCCGTTAACCGCTACTGTTTCACCTGAGCCACCTGAGCCACCTGAAGCACCGGAAGCGCCATTTGCCATACCTTCAAAGGTTGCTGTCGCAAAATTTGCTCCCCCCAGAAGTTCGGCTGCTGATACAGCAAAACTACCAACTGCAAGCATGACAGAAAGCGCTATTGCTGCTCCTTTTTTTGATAAAATATTAAATTTCATCACAAATTCCTCCTTAAAAAATCTTCTGGAATTTCAAAGCATAAAAGCTCTTTATTCCTATGTTTTTTATACCATCTGCCGATTCATAAATTCCTGCTATTCTGCATAAATCTACTAAAGATTAGAGATGATATTCTTAGTTACAATGATCTAATCCGCATCTATATATTAAGATACTCTTTATCGAGTACTTTGTCAATTATGAATCCCCCTATTCTTCTTGCATTTATTTATGTACAATTTAAATTTCAAGCTCATTTTACTGAAATCCACCCTTCTTTCCATAACTTTCCACAACAAACTGGTTTTTTAACGATTATTCTTGTGCATGTGCAACAAAATTGGTGATTTTTTGACACAATTTCACTTTTCATGTATAATTATCCAATCTTAATGTATACACGATTGGAGATTATTATGATTTTACGTTTTTTTTGTATCAGTACTGTTTTTCTTTTTTTGGCAATAATAATTTTTGCACTTTGTGGAAGAGACTCTAATAAAAACAAATATGTTATTTCAACTAAAAATATTTTTTATATTGAGTTAGCGATTCTTTCCGTTTCCATTTATCTTCATCTGTTTCTCGCCGTTCTAACACCAACTGGCGATTCCGTATATTTTTCGGAGGTCATGACCAAACTAACCGAAGAAAATTTTTATGGATTTTATCAAAGAATTGGAATTACCTATCCACCACTCTTTAATTACTTTTTTTATTTAATTGGACAATTATTGCACCTATTTAATATTCCTTTTGATTATTCCTTGCGGTTATTTGTTTTTATCATTAAACTCCCAGGCATTATCAGCGAGTTCTTAATGGCAGCTATTATTTATCGAATTGCAAAAAAATATATCTCCGAAGGGCAACGAGCAATTGCACTTTTCCTCATTTTGCTTAACCCTGGTTATCTCTTTATTACCTCATATATTTGCCAGATTGATGCACTTTACACCTTATTTATGATACTTACTGTTTATTTAATTATAAATCGTAAACTTAAGCTTTCCTATTTCTGCTTTGCAGTTGCAATACTATTTAAATTTCAAACAATATTTATTACACCGATACTTATCTTTGCTATTATTGATCAAGTCATTTTACATGACTTTAGTTGGAAGCGTTTTTGGTCTCACTTAATCACCGGTCTATCCGCTATCGCATGCATGGCTCTAAGCTACCTGCCATTTATATACAATTTTCAAACCGGTGAAATAAGCGAAGGTGGAATAGCATATAATTTTACAACCTCCATTGCTAGCTATGGCCGGACTTCACAAAATGCATACAATTTTTGGACTCTTATCGGTTATAATATGACTGCACATTCCGAAACATTTGGTCCATTTACTTGCAATACTTGGGGCACACTTTTCATTATTCTAATTGTGATACTATGTACATTTTTCTACCTTAGAAATAGAAATGATGTTACACTTTATCCAATGCTTGCCACATTGTTAATCAGCGGAACCTTCTGCTTTGCAGTAAAAATGATGGCCCGTTACCTTTATCCAGCAGTCGGGCTATTGGTATTGGCATATGTAATGAAACCAACACTCAAACGATTTATCTGTGCTGTTACACATTCCGTCGCATTCTTCTTGGTTGTTAGTTTTGATTATATGGTATATCCTCGGCAAATCTATACCAAGGACTTAATCCTGCCATATTTTATATCCTTTTATGTAATTGCATGTTTTGGATTTCTGGTATATACGATTGGGAGCGAAAACCGCTCCCACGAAAGATAATTTTTGAGTTTTAAATTGAAAATAATATAATGCCAAGAATAATGAGTGCTATTCCCCAAATTTTTCTCCGGCTCATTTTTTCATTGAAAATGGTGACTCCCCAGAGCGTTGCCCATATTATTCCAAAGGAATTCCAAACAGGTGTCGTTGATAGCGGCACCTGTTTCATTGCAACCAATGTACACACGGTTGACAAAACCATAATTGTATATCCACTTACTACGTATCTATTTAAATACTGCCCCAGCCATGATTTATGCTCATGTCCAGCTGCCTTTTTTAACAAAATTTGTGCTATTCCAGCTATGAAAACGCCAAAAAACATGACTCCATAATACAATATTCTACTCTTCTCCATATTCGCCACCTATCAAAACATATAGTCCTATAAAGATAATGATTGTTCCCAATATATTAAAAAGCGATATTTTTTCGTGAAATATCAGACACCCCCAGACCACCCCCCAGACAATCGAAACTAATCGATTGCTATATGCGATTGTCATTGAGACTCTTTTTAGTATTTGCTGCCATAACACAGCATATAGCATCATAATAAACAACGACAGACCATAGAACATCAAAAATTTCATGGTTATCCCGTCTTCAAATGCCGCTAATTTTGAAAATACATTGGAAAAAGATATTACCAAGGCACTGATCTGCATCAGCAAGAAATCTTTTACTCTTTCACGATTTATTAACTTCACTTTTTCGTTTCCTTCCAATTTTCTTATGGATTTAGTTCCTTAAATCTGTCATCTGCCAAATGAGAAAATAATATCAAAACCCCATCTGCATTGACATCCTTTGCATATTCGCTAATACTGTCCGAATATTGTCTAACGTCAAAATAATAAATACATTTAAAATTCTTTATTAGCATTGGCAACAAGGATTGAGAAAAAGAATCACCGAATACAACAAGTGTCTCACCATTCATATTTGATTCGTTGCAAAAAACAGATTCGCCTGTCGATCCACCTGAAATGAAATTGTAATAATTTTGATATTTTCCCCCATCGTACTTATCTGGAAAAACAAACACCTCCGAAGTACCTTCTCTTACTCCCGAATAGTTGTGTTCATATGAATAATCACCCTCAATTGGTAAATATTGTTGTATCATATCATAATCAGAATTCCACAACACCGTCCCCCCAATAGCTCTTAATGCTGAGCCATAAAACCTATGATTGTCTTTCCACAAATAAAAATCCTCTTTTTCATAAGCTTTCTTCGATATAACTCCTCCACCAAATAATAGATTGGCTATTTCCGTATAGCCAACAAACGCTCCTTCACTATTCCAGTGATGATCGGTCCTATAATATGGTGATTCGCCATCTAATGTCATTTCCTTTAAGCAATCATACAAGTATATTGTTTGTACTCCCTCAGCGCTTAGACTTTCCATAAAATTGCTTGTCGAAGCTCTGGTATTTGACCCGGTTTTAAAATACGGTAGCTCAGCATCTTCGTATATATTATACTTACTACCAGCAACAGCAAAAAAAAGTGGAATGTCTTGATTATCTAATGCCTTTTTCACATTTAATATTTTTTCTTCACACTGTGTCAAATCATCCGGAACACTTGTTATGGTTGCATAACTGCCATCATTTGCAATGACAACGTTATTAATCACCTTACGTCCCAAAATCCGTTGTATGTCTGTTCCGATTCCCAAAAAAGTGTCTCTTCCCGCCAACTGTTGTCCAATATATAATTCCATTTCATTTGTATACTCTGCCGAATTCACTCCATCCCATCCTGCTCTTCGTGGTAGCTCGATGAGTGTTTTCCCTTCCAGCAAAGATTCCGTTTTATCTGGCAATACAAAACCCAATATGCCCATACCCGCCAAAAACGTAAGAAAAAGAATGGTTTTCAAATTCCTTCTTATCTTCATCATGGTTCCTCCTAAAAATTAAAATAGATAAATGGATTATATGAATTAGCAGCCAATAGCGCAACACACCAAACCATAATAATAGACATTAACACAAATTCTAACATGCTATATCCTCGGAATTTTTCTTTTATTCTTTTAAAAACACTAAGACTTCCCCAAGGAATACATGCTAATATACCTAACAACAAATATCCCCTGTATTCATATAAATAATATCCCAATTGGTATGTATAAAACTGCTTATTAACACCAAACCCAAACATTACCTTAATGTAATCACATGCATCTGCAATATTATTTGAGCGAAACAAAACCCAGCCCACAATAACGATTAACATTGTAATCACATTACTTAGCACTGGTATCTTGCTTACTGATTTTAAAAACATTTTTTCAGTAACCAAAAAGAAAAAATAGTATAATCCCCAAGCAATAAATGTCCAATTTGCGCCATGCCATAACCCTGTAAAACACCATACTACAAATAAATTTATAATTTGATGTCCAATTCCATTTCGACTGCCGCCAAGTGGTATATAAACATAATCCCGAAACCAAGTACTTAACGAAATATGCCATCTTCTCCAAAATTCTGTAATACTCCTGGAAATGTAAGGATAATTAAAATTTTCTGGAATCTGAAAGCCAAACATTTTGCCTAGACCAATAGCCATATCTGAATAGCCTGAAAAATCAAAATAAATCTGAATCGTATAGGAAACCGCACCTAACCACGCTATACCAATCGCCTGACTGGCAATATCTGCTGCAAATACTGTATCCGTAATTTGGGCAAATGTATTTGCCAAAATTATCTTTTTCCCCAACCCAAAAATAAACCGTCTGACTCCCTCGCTAAACAGCAGGGAACTTTCATTTCGGTCTTGCAATTGAGCTTCAAAATCCCCATAACGTAATATTGGCCCTGCCATTAACTTGGGAAAAAAGGAGATGTATAAAGCTAAATTAAGCGGGTTTTTCTGAACCTTCCCATTATTTTTTTTCACATCAATTACATAAGCCAATGCTTGAAATGTAAAAAACGAAATTCCGATTGGTAACGTCAGATTCCTCAGGGGCAGATTTATACCCAAAAATGAATTTAGATTCGTAATCAAAAATGCACTGTATTTATAATAGCCAAGAACCGACATATTCGCTGCTACAGTGATACCAATTATTATATTGGCAAGCTTCGCATTATCTCTAAAACGGTCAACCAATAATGCAAAGATATAGTTTAAAGCAATGGATACTAGAATTAAAACCAGATAAATCGGCTCACCCCAAGCATAAAAGAACAAACTTGCCACTAATAATATATAATTTCTATACTCTTTTTTCGCGAGATAATATGCAAAGATACAAATAGGCAAAAAATAAAACAAAAAAACATTACTTGCAAGCAACATTATCCCTTTTCCTCCTTTAAAAAGATATCAGATGGCTCCGAAAACACCGCCCCGAGAGACGCATACAAATTCATAACCGCCACATTCACTGTTGAAATCCACCCATACAGACTCTTCCCGCCCATATCAATGCAATCTTTCACAAGAAATGCGTAAAGCGAAACCGCCGCTCCACTCATTCGATATTTTTCATCAACAGCCGCTAATTTTATTTCATAAATGCCTGGTTCCGTTTCTTCTAGTCCCGCAAAGCCTACTATCCGTTCATGAAAATAGCAAACATAAAATTCCTCTATTTCATCTACCCAAGCGGTAATAATTTTCGATGCAACCACATCATCACAATGTTCGCCAACATGAAAACGCCGGTCTACTGGAAAACTATTTAAAGCAATTGCCAAAATTTCTTCCCGATGGTCCTTTGTCTTTCGTATTTCTAACCGGATTTTTTTATCTAAATCAATATTACTTCTTTTTAAATTAATAATGGCTTTCAGCATCCGATCAGCATGAAAAAAGCCTTCTTCTCGCAACAACACCTGCATCACTTCCAATGCAGGTGTTTTCACGCGGATATAACCTATCCCCATCTGAGAAAAATCTAACGTTTCATCTGTCTGAACATTGCACAACACTATATCATCATATTTTTCCATCTGGATGTTCTTCATAACCTAGTCCCCCAAAATAATTTCATATTTCCGTAAAATATCTTTGCCCTTTACATAAGACTGAAAATCCATAATATCATCGCCATCCAGCATAATATCAAATTCTTCTTCAATTGCTGAAATCAAATTCATATGTCCAATCGAATCCCATGCCTCGACACTTACGTTATCAAACGCTTCATTCAACTCCTCGACATCTACTCCAAATTCTTCACAAAAAATTCCATTATACTTTTCTAATTGATTCATTTTCTTCTCTCTCCTATCTTTCAATTAATTCTATAATACCAGAAGCTTTATTAAATAAAAATGTAACGTTCTTATGAAATAGCACTTCAGTAGTTTCTTCCTTACTATTAATTACCATAAAATGTTTCTTCCGCAGCTCTTCTGTCGCATTATCAATATCATCCACCTCATAACAGATATGATATGGCATACTGTCACTATAATTTCTGACATTCCCTTTTCTAATAAAATCAAGTGGTGATGGCTTTGTCGAATCTAGTAACTGAACCAATTCAATCATACATTCATCCATTCCATTTTCCATAAAGAGAATTTTTATATTTCGGTTATAGTCTAATTGGATATCCTGATTCCCTACCCTCTTTGATACATAGAACCCAAGTTCCTCATATTTTTTCTTACTCTTTTCAATATTCTTTACGCAATATCCGATATGATGCATTTTCATTTATTATTCTTCCCTCCTAGATGTAAATATTCGAAAATCTATACTTCGAAGCCGTTTCATTGGCATACTCTTTTGCGGCAAATACACATCATATTCATTTGTATTATTTGTTATAAACATTCCGCCACCGACAAATGTATAGTCCGCTAGCTTTACTTTATTATTTACAGAACTGTTTATACCCAAAAAACAATTATTTCCAATTTCCACATAGCCCGATGTGGAAACCCCAGGTGCAAAATAATTTGCATTTCCCATATGAACGTGATGACATACATAAGCCCGCGGAGTAATCACATTACAATTTCCAATAGATGCCCCTGCTGCAACCACTGCATATTGCAACAATATATTTCCATCACCCAGCTCACTACTCAAAGATATCGACGCTGTTGAATGAATCACATTCTCCATCGCATAACCCATTTCTTTTAATTCTAAATACTTCTCATAACGCTGGCGATACATCTTATCACCAATAAAACCAATCACCACTGAATGATTTTCTACCGAGAGCTTTTCGCTAATTTCTTCGTATGCCACTACCGGCACACCATTGTACTTTGTTTCTTTCATATATTTTCGATCTACAACGTATGCTGCGATTTGCCTATGCATGTCATTTAAAATTGTATCTGCAATAAGATCCGCAAAATCGCCTGTCCCAACTATAATAAATTCTTTCTTTTCCATCTCTAATTCACACCCTTCATGATTCTAACCATCATAATCAGCCAACAATTTTATAATAATATCACACATTTCATTCATATGACATATATCATAGCGCTGGTCAATCGGTAAACACAATACATTTTTTGCCAGACAATACTCCAATTTGTTTTCAAACGTATCTTCAATCAGTTCCTTCCACAATGTTGGAACATATATTTTCTTTTCAATTACTCTGCTTCTAATATCTACATCCAATAACAATGGATAGCAATATGCTGCTATTGCAATATCATCCACTTCTAACCGTTGGATATTTTTCATACGATTATGAACATATGCAAAATTCTCTTTTCTTCTCTTACTTACGCTCTCATAATCTATACCATCTAAAATCCCTTTTGTCAATTCAGACATCTTCGCGAAGCCTCGATCTAAAGCCACTTCATTCCTTAAACTTTCCTGATATGCACCGTTTATCCCACATTCAATTGCTTTTAAAAGGAACATTGAACGCTCATACGAAACATCCTGTTCAAAGCTTACATTTTTCTGACCACTGCCGATTAAATATCCTCCATCACCAACCCCGACAAATTTACGACATGAATATACATTTAGTACCCCCTCGCAGTCAAGTGGCGGTGAAAAAAAAGCCTGCGAATTATCGATAATAATCTTTGTTCTACCTTCAGCAAAAGAATATAATTTTTTTTCTATTATGCCATAATAATTTACAAGAATTATTGCATCATCATCGTCTATATTTTCTGGCAATAATTCCTTTGTTATAAAATAGTACTTAACTTCAAATCCTTCATCTCGCAGCATCGTCAGAACACTGGGGCAATAAAAATATGGAACCCATACTCTGTTTGCATTAAAGGATTTCAGTGCCACGTAAATAGCTGTTTTTCCGCTATTATATCGACTAATAGATTTTTCTGGAATATCCCTAAAATACTCTTTTCCATTTTGTAATTCCAGCGGAAGATAGCCGCCCATTTCAAACATCTTTATATGTCCCCTTTTTCCTCAGAATCACTAATATTTATAAGTTCTCGCAAAACATACTGTGGTGTGTTATTCATGCACAGGTAAATTCTGCCAACATATTCTCCGATTAACCCCATCATTACCAGCATCACTCCACCGATCATCAAAACAACCGCTAACAACGAACTGTATCCCGCCATAATCTGTGGGTACATCATTTTTCTGATAATAATAAAAATTTCATAAGCAAAACCTACCGCGCCAAACAGCACACCAATAACCGATGATATTCGTAATGGTTTTACCGAAAATGCCGTACAACCATTTAACCAAAGTTGAATAGATTTTTTCAATGTATATCCAGAGCTTCCACTTGTACGCTCTCGTTCCTCCATTGGGACCATGCAGATATTATGTGTAGTCCTTATCGTCAATCCTTCCAAGTAGGGATACGAATGTTGATATTTTATTATTTCATTACAAACAAATTTCTTACGAGCAATAAAATTTGAAAATTCTATTCCTTTAGGCTTTTCAAGCATTGTTCTAACCATCCAACTATTAAAGCTACTGCCCAATCTTTTCAATAAACTTTGCTTTTTCATGAAATATTTAGCAACAGAAACATCATAGCCCTTGTCTAACGGTTCCAACAGTTCCCATAAATGATTTAAAGGACATTGCCCATCATCATCTACACAGATTACAATATCACCCTTAGCAAATCGAAAGCCTGCCATCAATGCAGCATGTTTCCCCCTATTGATTGCCGTATCAATTACTTTCAGTCTTGGATTATCTGTTGCAATACTTCGAAGTACCTCTAATACATTATCTGGTGAACAATCGTTAATGGCAATTATTTCAAATTCAAACAATTCTGCTTTTTCTTCTACCACACTAATAATCTCATCTATTACCTTACGTACCGTGTTCTGGCTACGATAACACGGAATCAGAAAGCTCAACATCTTTTTCATCTTCAACTCCTACTTTCTTCGCTCTGCGTTTATGCTTTATCCCACATCTGATTACTAGCACGAAAAGGCCTCCAATGCTAACAAACAGTCCCACCCTTAATGCTTTATTTACATAAACAAACTCAATTGTATGTTCTCCTGAATCTAACAAAATACCTGTCCACATGTAATTTACGCACTCTGTTTCTACTTTTCTTCCATCTACATATGCATTCCAGAACTTACTGTACGGCAAACTCATGCAGAGCAACTTCGTTTGATCTATCTGAATTGACCCACTTACCCGATCCTTCTCTACAATAATATTTTCAAGTGATTCTGCTGTTAAAGTTTTAATATTATCAACATAGTTTTTCATGCCCACTGCACATATTCTGATATCCTCTACTTGATATACACCTGCACACGGAAACTCAATTGTACATTTCCCCTGACCTTCGTTCTCATAATAGCCAAGATTAATGCAATAGTTTTGATCATTTCGATTGCTATACTTATCTAATGAATGAAATAACCAAACATTCTTTTGTATATCATTTTCTTTGACCATTACGAAAAGCGAAGTACTTGAAACATCATCAACATTCATTCCCTCCATCATCAAATATAATTCCGTGTCAGCAATGTTTTCATGTGAAATGGTCAGATTTGCCCCTGCTTTTTTTACCGTCAACTTATTTCCGTCCCATATGATATTTTCACCTAGTTCAATTTCATATTTAACTTCCACTTCCGCTAAACGTTCCCCGTCAAATATCAAATCATCTGTAAATAAGGAATCATTTGCAACCACTGCAGACTGCAACATTTTTTTCTGAAGTTCTAATGAACCCATATTTTCTGCGTTGCTTTCTGTTACAAAGGCGTCGTAAGTATAACCAAGTGGCATTAGATAACGATTCTTATAAATTTTATTTCCATCCTTAGTATCATATAATTCAAATCCATATGGTATTGATTGTACGTTTGAATCTGATGCTATATAGTACCCTACACAGCCCAGTGCTTCTAGCCAGCTTCGATTATCAAATCCATAAAAATTATTTGTCGTTACCTGCCCCCTGTTTTGCAGCTTTTCATTAAATTCAAGGCTATTCTCCATTAGTGTCGAATCATAGATGGATGTTCCACTTACGTCATATATCTTTGGAGCATTTGCCAAATTCTGAATATATTGTCCTGGTTCCACTCTGTAAAATGAATTATCATCTATTATATCTGCAGATACATATACACTATTTTCATATTGGCTCTCCACCTTACCCGCTTCAACAAATTCAGTTACGAAGTTGCCACCATTATTTCCATAAATATATATACCATTAATTCCAATATTTACAACAACCACAAACACAATCACCAGATAAAAAATCACGCTGTCGTGATAATGTTCAGATATATATGCCGCCAAAATAATTGCAACTAGCGTAAAACTTAACAAACACAATCCTATATATGTAGATTTCTCGCCTACCGCTTTATTAAATTGAACCGCTAAACACATAATCCCAACAACGGCCGCACTAACTGCCATCGTTTTACTCTTTAACACTCTCATTTTAGGCAAAGTCACCGTCACTACTATTGCCAATAATAGAGTATACGCATGGCTCCATCTATTAACCAAGGAATTAAAACCACTAAAAACAAATGCAAAAACTGGCACAAAAAAGAATAGTGTGCCTAGAATTACCCATATTTTAAGTTTTCTATACTTTTTTTCTTTCTCAAAAAACAATGCAATGACAGCAAATATTGCTATCGATGAAACTGCATATAGCATATAGTATTTTGTATAATCAGCCGTAGTATAAGGCGAAATTAATCTGGCAAAGAACTGTAGAATCCAATTTTTACCATACACAAAAATACTCTCTGATTCGATTGTGGTTGTTGACGATCTGCCAGAAGCAATAAATTTATAAATTCTAGGAAATAGTGAAACTGCTGATAATGCAATTCCAAGACAATACCACCCTACTATTTTGGCAAAATCCAATGCTGCTTTTTTTATCTTTTTGTCTTCTACCCATCTTACGATTACATATATACCCAAAATCAGCGTATTTATATAAAGAAAATAATAATCCGTCCATGCAGAATAAAACACACATAGTACAAATATAGATGCTGTCTCGCCACGAATAATTTTTTCTATTCCGATTAACAATAATGGTAGCAGAATTACTGGTATCAAAAAACTCATGTGGCGCATCCCATAGTACATTGTAAATCCCGTAAATGCATATATTAGTGCTCCTGGTATCACACCTTTCACATTCTGTTTCCAATAAAATGCCAATGCACCAAAACTCAACCCCGCAAAGTATATTCGCAATAAAATTATTAAGCGAAAAGTATATTCAATATTTTTCAAACCTAAAACTATACCTAAATACTCAAGAATTCCCTTAAAGTAATTATTTGTAACGTCTGCACCAAGTCCAGCAGAAAAGCTAAATGCTGGAAACAATATTTCTTTTTGACTTGTAAACAAATTTTTCACTGCACCCAAAATATTATCATATAAATAATACAAATTCGGCAAATACTGTCCACTTGCATCACTATTCCAGACAAATGATTTTCCGCTGCTTGTAAAGGGGTAAAACACAATCGCCGCAACAACACAAAATAAAAATGTATAGCATATCACAAATATCCGCTTTTCTCTTTTTATACCCTGCTTTTCCTTCATCTATTATCATTTCCTATCAAAAATATTTTTCTGAAATATATTATTTTGTCCAGAATTTTTGGATTAAATGGCAAACCGCTTCAATATCATCCTCTTTCAGACCGAAATACATTGGCAACCTCAACAGTCGTTCGCTTTCTCTTGTTGTATATTTATCTTCTCCGCGAAATTCGCCATATAACTGCCCCGCTGGCGCACTATGTAACGGTATATAATGAAAGACTGCACCAACTTCATGTTCCTTCAAATATGTTATCAGACTTGTCCGTTCTTCAACATCTTTCACTTTAATATAAAACATATGACCATTGTGTTTACATTCATCCGGCACATAAGGAAGCTCTATTTTCCCCTGCTTTGCAAGCGGCTTTAACTGCTGATAGTATGAATTCCAACAGTTTAAGCGGTTATCATTTATCTCTGTTGCCACCTCTAATTGGGCCCAAAGATATGCCGCATTCAAGTCGCTTGGAAGATATGAGGAGCCTGCATCAACCCAAGTATATTTATCTATCTGCCCACGGAAAAATTTGCTTCGATTTGTTCCTTTTTCCCGAATAATCTCAGCTCGCTCTACGTTTTCAGAATCCCGAATCAGTAATGCGCCGCCTTCACCCATGCTGTAATTCTTTGTTTCATGAAAGCTATAACACCCATAATCACCAATTGTACCTAATATCTTACCCTTATAGGTACTCATCATTCCCTGAGCAGCATCCTCTATCACGATTAGATTATGTCGCGCAGCAATATCCATTATTGTATCCATTTCACAAGATACACCAGCATAATGCACTGGTACAATTGCTTTTGTTTTTTCTGTAATTGCAGCTTCTATCATGTTTTCGTTAATATTCATTGTATCTGGTCGAATATCCACAAAAACCGCCTTTGCTCCTCTAAGAACAAACGCATCTGCTGTTGATACAAAGGTGTACGATGGCATTATTATTTCATTCCCTGGTTCTATTTCAGCCAATAAAGCCGCCATTTCTATCGCATGTGTACAAGATGTTGTCAGCAATGCTTTATGCGAGCCAGTATTTCTTTCTAACCACGCACTGCATTTATTTGTAAATTCTCCATCTCCACTAATCTTCTTGTTTCCAATTGCTTTTTCTATATAAGCTAACGCATTAGAATTATAAGGCGGTTCATTGAAGTTAATCATCCTTTTTTCTCCTTATTCACCGATTTTTCGAGCATTTAAGGTTAATTCTATTCGTATTTATAACAATTGTCAACAATGTTTTCCCTCCTTTTATACCAATTTCCAGAAAAAAACGCATTATTTGTAATTATGTATCTGTAAGATATGGGTATGCCTACGAGATGTCAGGCATATATTTTTCTAATTCTTCCGCTTTATCGGCATGCAATAGATAAAATCCAAATCTGGTTGAGCTATCAGTAATCTCACCTTCATAGCTTTCTTTAATGTCTGTACTGATAATATATTCTGGATGTTCCTTCCTAATTTTATCTAAAACTGTGATATCCTCAGACGAGAACACATAACGTACTGCTGCGGATGCCAGACTATGTTTTGGCGTCAAATCGGGCTTCTCGCCTAATGCAATCCGAATCACTGCATGGACAAAATCTATTCCTGTAGACAATTCAACCAAATGACTTCCGATGTAGTCTCCCCCCATCCGTCCACCAATTTCAATTAAAGCAATTGAGTCATCTTCTGCAATCTTTAACTCTGTATGCGAAGCACCATTTGTTATATTCAAACTGTCCAGTGCATGAAATACAATATTTTTCACACGTTCCAGCTGGCAAGTCGAAACCAAAGCTGGCTCTAAATGTCCCCTTTCGATAAAATGAGGTGCTCCGGTTGTATACTTCTTTGTCATCGCCAGAAAATGATGTTCCCCCATCCAAGAAACACATTCTACACTATATTCTTGCCCTAAAGCATACTCTTCCACCAATGCCATTTTCTCAAAGCCTTGTTCCTTTGCTTCTTCAATTGCTTGTTCTAGTCCATCTGCAGTTTGCAATTTATTAATCCCTCTGCTTCCAGAACGATCTATGGGTTTTACAATCACTGGATAGCAAAGCTGTACACTTTCCAAATCCTTTTTATCATTTACCAGATAACTTTTGGGTGATGGGTCTCCATTTTGCTCAAAAGCTCGACGCATTAAGTGCTTGTTTGTGGTCACCACGGTACATTCTTTTGAATTTCCAGACAATCCCATCTCATTTGCCACATAATTCACCACTATCGCCGCCAAATCAGAGGCAATACTACATATTCCATCAATTCCAATCTCACGACATGCATCTAGTATTTTTTCTTTTTCAACGATACTAATGGGATAGAAATAATGCGCACTCTTTTCTCCAACATCATCTGCTGCCCAAGCAAATACATGTGTTTCAATCCCCATACTCTTTGCTTTTTGAATTAACGGTTCCTGTAAATAGGACGCACCTATAATTGCTAACTTTTTCACTTATTTTATTCCTTTCAAATATTTATATATTGCCATATGCATTTTATCATATATTAAATCATATATGCAATATATCACCAAAAAAGCTGCCGACATGCGCCGACAGCTTTTGGAATACTTACGTATTCATTCTACTTATTTATAATTGACAATATCACCAAACTCTGCCTTCAAAGAAGCACCACCAACTAATCCACCGTCGATGTTTGGTTTTGCAAATAATTCGGCTGCGGTTGCTGCATTTACCGAACCGCCGTACTGGATGCGGATTGCTGCTGCGGTTGCTTCGTCATAAACTTCGCCGATGCAGACACGGATTGCTGCACATACTTCTTCGGCCTGGTCAGAGGTTGCTGTTTTGCCAGTTCCGATTGCCCAGATTGGCTCGTAAGCGATGACTGCTGTTTTAGCCTGATCTGCGGTTACATTTAAGAACGCAATTTTAATCTGCTGACGAATCCAGTCAATGGTGATGCCCTGTTCTCTCTGAGTTAAGGACTCTCCACAGCAAACGATTGGGGTAATACCATGCTCAAATGCTTTTAAGACTTTTTTGTTTACTGTTTCATCGGTTTCGGAAAAATACTCTCTTCTTTCAGAATGTCCGATGACTACGTATTTTACACCGATGTCGGTTAGCATGTTTGGTGCGATTTCGCCTGTGTAAGCGCCGCTTTCTTCATAGTACATATTTTCTGCACCAACTTCGATGTTGGTTCCTTTGGTTGCTTCCAATACTGGAATCAGGTCAATTGCTGGTACACAGAATACTACGTCGACATCATCACTTTTTACTAATGGTTTTAATTCTTCTACTAATGCTACTGCTTCACTTGGAGTTTTGTTCATTTTCCAGTTACCAGCAACGATTTTTCTTCTTGCCATGTTTGCTCTCCTCTATTATAAATGTGTATTTTATTTATTGTTTGCTGCTTCTACGCCTGGTAATTCTTTTCCTTCTAAGAACTCTAAGGATGCGCCACCACCGGTTGAGATGTGGCTCATCTTATCACCAAATCCTAACTGATTTACTGCCGCTGCGGAATCACCACCACCGATGATTGTGGTTGCATCTGTTTCAGCTAAAGCTTTTGCTACTGCGATTGTTCCTGTTGCTAAGGTTGGGTTCTCAAATACACCCATTGGTCCGTTCCAAACAACTGTCTTTGCTGTTTTAACTGCCTCTGCAAAAATCTCGCAAGTCTTTGGTCCGATGTCACAGCCTTCTCTGTCTGCTGGCATATTGGTTGCATCATAGGTTTCCACTTCGATTGGAGCGTCGATTGGGTTCGGGAAATCTTTGATTGTCACTGCATCTACTGGCAGTAATAATTTTTTGCCAAGCTTCTCAGCCTTTTCCATCATTTCTTTGCAGTAATCTAATTTGCTGTTATCTACTAAAGAAATTCCGATTTCGTAGCCCTGTGCTTTTAGGAAAGTGTATGCCATTCCGCCACCGATGATTAAGGTATCACATTTCTCTAACAAATTAGAGATTACGTTTAATTTATCAGCTACCTTTGCGCCACCTAAAATTGCTACAAATGGTCTTACTGGTGCTTCTACTGCATTGCCAAGGAAATCAATTTCCTTCTGCATTAAGTAACCAACGACTGCGGTGTCTGCTAATTCAGCAACACCTACATTGGAACAATGTGCTCGATGAGCTGCTCCGAATGCGTCATTTACAAATACATCGCAAAGAGATGCTAAATCTTTTGAGAAGGCCTCTCCGTTTTTCGTCTCTTCTGCTCTGTAACGGGTATTCTCAAGTAAAACGATATCTCCGTCATTCATTGCTGCTACTGCCGCTTTTGCATTTGCACCAACTACTTCGTTGTCAGCTGCAAATTTTACTTCCTGTCCTAATAATTCAGAAAGTCTTTTTGCCACTGGTGCCAATGATAATTCTGGCTTTGGCTCTCCCTTTGGTTTGCCAAGGTGGGAACAAAGAATCACTTTGCCGCCATCGGCAACTAATTTCTTAATCGTTGGCAGTGCTGCTACCAGACGGTTCTCGTCGGTGATTTTGCCTTCTATTAATGGTACGTTGAAATCACATCTGCAAAGAACACGAAGTCCTTTTACATTGATATCATCTACTGATTTTTTGTTTAATGACATGATATATTCTCCTTTACATTCCGCCGCCTGTTCTTGAGGGGGACTTTAAATATATTGTTTTCTATGGAGTTATATGAGCAAAAGCCCATAGCAATAAGATTGCGCTTGCGCAATCGCCGCGCCGAGCGTTTCCGACCAACGGGAGGATATCTTCCACAAAAGCGAGTGCGCTTCCCGCACGGAGTGCCTCTTTTTGTTAAATCTCCGATTTAACAAAAAGAGGTCCGGTCCATAATAGACCGGACCCTTCCTGAGTCTTATCTGCACCATAGCAGCCTATCGCATTCTATGCAGTCTACTGTGCAGTTGTATCTCATGTATCTAGCTTGTCTTTCAAAAAAAGATGTAATTATGCTAATTCAGAGAAGTATTTGATTGTACGAACCATCTGAGATGTGTAGCTGTTCTCGTTATCATACCAAGAAACAACCTGTACTTCGTACATATCATCGGAAACTTTGCTAACCATCGTCTGGGTAGCATCGAATAATGAACCATAGCTCATTCCAACGATGTCAGAAGATACGATTTCGTCTGTGTTGTATCCGAAAGAATCATTTGCTGCTGCTTTCATAGCTGCATTGATTCCGTCTACAGTCACGTCAGTTCCTTTAACAACTGCTGTTAATACAGTGGTTGAACCAGTAGGGGTTGGTACACGCTGTGCAGAACCGATTAATTTTCCGTTTAATTCTGGGATTACTAATCCGATTGCTTTTGCAGCACCAGTGCTGTTTGGAACGATGTTGCAAGCAGCTGCACGGCTTCTTCTTAAGTCACCGTTTCTCTGTGGGCCGTCAAGGGTCATCTGATCACCTGTGTAAGCATGGATTGTTAACATGATACCAGCCTGAATTGCTGAATATTTGTTCAACGCATCTGCCATTGGTGCTAAGCAGTTTGTTGTACAAGAAGCTGCAGAAATGATGGTATCTTCAGCTTTTAATGTCTCATGGTTGGTGTTAAATACTACGGTAGGAAGATCGTCACCTGCTGGAGCAGAGATAACAACTTTACGAGCGCCTGCATTGATATGAGCCTGAGCTTTATCTTTGCTTGTATAGAATCCTGAACACTCTAATACAACGTCAACTTTTAATTCGCCCCAAGGACAGTTGTTTGCATCTGGACAAGCGTAGATTTTGATTTCTTTTCCATCAACGGTGATTGAATCATCGCTGTTGGTTACTTTGTCTGCTAATGCATATTTACCCTGAGATGAGTCATATTTTAATAAATGAGCCAACATTTTAGGACTTGTTAAATCGTTGATAGCTACTACTTCATAACCTTCTGCTCCAAACATCTGTCTGAAAGCAAGACGACCGATACGGCCGAAACCATTAATTGCTACTCTTACTGCCATTATTAATTCCTCCTAGAAATTTAAATAATTTATGTTTCTTATATGTTTGGGATATTATTCCCAATCTTTTTCTATTCTAACCAATTTTTACCGAAAGTTCAAGTGCATACATACAGTTTGTTAATTTTTTCACCATTTCTATGAATATTAAATCTTTTTCAAGCATATATTACAATTTTTTATCCATTTTTGTACCTATCTTTTGACAAAATGATTAATTTATTTTATATTAAACTGTATATTATTTACAAATTTTCTTTTCTTATACAATAGTGGACACTACCAGGAGGTTTTTTATGCTTTGGGATATGCATATGCACACATCATTTTCAACTGACAGCAAGGCCTTGCCAGCTTCCATGCTTGACGCGGCTATTCAGCGGGGATTGCCAGGGATTTGCTTGACCGACCACCTTGATTACGACTATCCAGATGAGCCGGGTTCCTTCCTGCTTGATGTTGATAAATACTTTCCCGTAATGCAGGCGCTGCAAGCTGATTATGCTGGTAAATTGCCGGTTCGCATCGGCATTGAGCTAGGCCTCCAGCCACATCTGGCAAAGCAGCTTGCAAATCTGGTTCACAGTTATCCTTTTGATTTCGTCATTGGCTCCTCGCATGTTGTTCACGGCTTTGACCCATACTATCCAAATTACTACGAGGGGAAAACGGAACAGGAAGCATACCTGGAATATTTTACTTCTATTCTGGAAAATATTGAGGCATTTACCGATTTTGATGTTTATGGGCATATTGACTATGTGGTTCGTTATGGACCGAATAAAAATAGTGATTATTCCTATATTAAATATGCCGATATCATTGATGCCATTTTGAAAAAACTAATTGCACTCGGAAAAGGGATTGAGGTTAATACCGGCGGCTTTAAATATGGTCTCGGTCATCCAAATCCAGCCGAGGATGTTATCAGACGTTACCGTGAGTTAGGCGGCGAAATCATTACTGTTGGTGCGGATGCCCATGCACCAGAACACATTGGTTATGATTTCGAAAAAATTCCCGCCATTTTAAAAGCGGCTGGTTTTAAGTATTATACGGTATTTAAAAATCGGAAACCAGAATTTCTTCTGATTTCCGATTAACTTATCAACAGCGCTCTATCGTGGCGCCGCCTGCAACATAGTCGCCATCATAGAATACAATGGCTTGTCCTGGTGTAGCTGCCCGCTGTGGCTCATCAAAGATACAACGGATTTTATCTTCTGCCAAACGTTCAATCGTGCACATTGCCCCTTTGTGGGCATAACGGATTTTCGCCAGCAATCTGGTCCCGGTCGGAAAATCTGCCAAGGCCATAAAATTCAAATTCTCGGCATAGAGCTCATTTGAAAATACATCTTCTGATTTTCCGATTACCACTTCATTTGTCTCGGGCCGGATTTCGGTCACAAAGACATGCTCTCCCATCGCTAAATTCAAACCTCTGCGCTGTCCAATCGTATAATGGGTTATTCCTTTGTGCTGTCCTAATACTTTCCCATCCTTGGTCACATAATTGCCGGACGGTGGTACTGCTGCCCCGACTTCACGCTCAATAAATCCAGCATAATCATTGTCTGGAATAAAACAAATTTCCTGACTATCTTTTTTGTGCGCTACCATCAAGCCGATTTTCTCAGCAATTGTGCGAATTTCATCCTTTTCATACTCTCCAACCGGCATCAGTGTTCTCGCCAACTGGTTCTGGGTTAAATTATACAAAGCATAGGTCTGGTCCTTCGCTTCAGTTACTGAACGGCGAATTGCATAACGGCCATTTTCCAATTGTGCAATTCTGGAATAGTGTCCGGTGGCAATATAGTCAGCGCCGATTTCCATGCTGCGGCGCAATAATGACTCCCATTTTACATAACGGTTGCAAGCAATGCATGGATTTGGTGTGCGCCCTTTTAAATATTCCGCAACAAAATAATCCATTACATTTGCTTTGAATTCACTTTTAAAATTCATCACATAGTATGGTATTTCCAAACGCTGGGCAACTCTTCTGGCATCATCGACCGCACTCAAGCCACAGCAGCCGCCATTTTCTTCCTGCGCATAAACATCTTCATCCTGCCAAATCTGCATCGTTACACCAATCACATCATAGCCCTGTTCTTTTAATAAATAGGCTGCCACGGAGGAGTCAACCCCCCCTGACATCCCAATCACAACTTTTTTCTTTTCCATCACGTTTCTTCTTTCTAATCTTTTCGTTCTTAGTGTATTTTACTGCATTTCTATCGTCAAGTCCAACTTTTATTGATGCTCTTTGACATATGTCTGATAACCTTCTGAATTTTCCCGCAGTCCGGCCACATTTTGCTTGATTTTCTGTACCACATAGTCAATGTCCTCACGCGTCGTTTTGGCACCTAAGGTTAGCCGCAGGGAACCTCTGGCTTGCTCCTCCGGCACCCCGATTGCCGCCAAAACATGTGAGGATTCCGCCTGCCCCGAGCTGCACGCTGAACCCGAGGAGGCACAGATACCATCTTCATCAAGCATGACTAGTAAGCTGGCACCCTCCACATAAGAGAAGCAGAAATTCGCATTACCTGGCAGTCGCTTGGTCCAATCACCATTGAGCCTGGCTAATGGTATTTCTTTTAAAATGGAATAAATCAGATAATCCCGTAAGCGACTTTCCTCTTCCCGGCGTTTTTCCATTGTCTGGTGTGCCAAACGTGCGGCTACCCCCATGCCGACAATGCCCGGAACATTTTCCGTGCCCGCTCGGTTCTTTCGCTCCTGTCCGCCGCCATGAACAAATGGTGGAATGTCTCTGCCTTCCCGAATATATAAAAAGCCGATGCCCTTGGGACCATTGAATTTATGTGCACTGGCACTGAGCATATCAACCCGGAGTTCATCCACATTTAACGGTATTTGTCCATATGCCTGCACGGCATCCGTATGAAAACGAATTCCCATTTTTCCCAGCACTGTACCAATCTCAGCGATTGGCTCTATTGTCCCAATTTCATTGTTAGCAGTCATAATTGATGCCAAAATGGTGGTTGGACGAACTGCCTTACGCACCCATTCTGGTTTTACCATTCCGCTTTCATCAACCTTTAAATATTCTATTTCATAGCCATTATGTTCCAGATAATCACAACTGCGGAGGATTGCATGGTGCTCTATTTTACTTGTTATAATGTGGTTTCCCCGATGGCCGAGACTTTCCGCGGTCGCCTTGATGGCCCAGTTGTCCGACTCCGTTCCTCCTGCTGTAAAATATATTTCTTGCGGTCTGGCACCAATTGTTTCGGCAATATATGCTCTGGTTTCCTCGATGGCATTCTTACTTCGATTGCCAAAATCATAAATTGCCGAGGGATTTCCGTAACGCCCTTCGTAATAAGGCAGCATCGCCTCGATTACTTCCGGTGCCGTCGGTGTCGTTGCCGCATTATCAAGATAAATCATCCGCTCCATTCTTATACCCAACCTTCTTCACCCATTACATTCTGCCGCCTGCTTCCCAGGGGGACTTTCCGTTACCATGTTCTGCTATCCGTCCTTTTCTCATATATTGATTTTAAATAGGCATTTTCGGAGGTATCCCGCTTGAAACATTCCAAGTTTGCCACTCCATTTATTACAGGGACATTACTCCTGACTTTTACCGGTGTACTCAGCAGAATCATTGGCTTCTTTTATAGAATATTCTTATCACGCACAATCGGTGCAGAAGGTTTAGGTATCTATCAATTAATTTTCCCGGTGCTCTCGCTCGGTCTGGCTTTTACCGCTGCCGGGATTCAAACGGCCATTTCCAAATTTGTCGCCGAGGAAAATGAGCGGACACACGGGGAACGTTCCAATGGCCTGCGTTATTTATATGCGGGATTAATATTGTCGCTGGGGCTATCCTTTCTGGTTTGCTTTGTCCTGATTAGTCAGGCGGATTTGATTGCCGTAAATTTTTTAGGCGAGGCACGCTGCAGCGGTCTGCTGCAAATTGTTGCTTATTCCATTCCGCTGGCAGTTTTTCACTCTTGTATCAATGGTTATTATTACGGCTTGAAAAAAACTGCGGTTCCTTCCTTTTCCCAGCTCATTGAGCAAATTGTCCGGGTTGGATGCGTCTATGTTATTTATTTGATTTGTACCGAGCGGGGAACTGAAATTACGCCGGCTGCAGCGGTTTGGGGACTGGTCTGCGGTGACCTCGCTGCGATGTTATTTTCGATTACAGCAATTGGATTCCACCGGCATACCGGCAGTCTTACGACTGCTGTACGGCAACTGACCAAGTTCAGCATTCCGCTAACTGCCAATCGGGTTACGATTAATTTATTTTCCAGTATCGAAGCCATTTTATTGCCGGCCGCTCTGCGGAGCTTTGGTTATAGCGGCACTGATGCGCTAAGTGTTTTTGGTATTTTAATGGGAATGGCGATGCCGATGATTCTTTTGCCAAATGTTGTCACCGGTTCGGTCTCCGTTCTGCTGATGCCAACCATCTCGGCGGCTTCGGCGAGCTGTAATCAGGGACTGATTCAGCGGGCAATCAAAAAGACCGTAGAATACAGTCTGATTCTAGGCCTTTTTTGCACGTTCGCTTTTCTATTAACCGGCAATTTCATCGGTCAGATGGTGTTTCGAAATACTCTTGCGGGAACCTTTATTGTTACGCTTAGCTGGATTTGTCCTTTTTCCAATCTCGCCGCCACGCTCAGCAGTATCTTGCACGGTCTTGGCAAAGCAACCAGCGCTTTTATTTTAAATCTCGGCGGCTGCTTTATCCGGATTGCGTTTATCTTCCTACTGGTGCCAATCTATGGCATCCGTACTTATTTGTATGGCATGTTAATCAGCCAGTTATTTGTTGCACTGATTGCCTTTCTGCTAATCCTCAGATTTAGCCGGGGACTAAAATGCAATGTTTAGCCCAGATGTTTTTTCTGGGCTTTGAGCCCACTTATATGAGCGGTGCGATAGCGGCATCAAACAGTCCGTCTAAGCACTGCTCATAGCTTTCCCGATAAGTCTCATGAAACGTTCTGGTAATTTCCGCAGATTGACTTGGAGCTAACTCATATAAGCCAAATGCGGTCTCATATATTTCTGGATTTTTTTCATAGTATGCTTCGGTCATGGCATCTTCAAACTGGAACTTGGCTGCTTGAGATAAATGTTCTTTGAAATCTTCCTTGTTCACTTTTTTATTGTTTACATAGTCATCAAGAAACAGTTCTAATCCGGCTTCTGCCACAAATTCCTCCATTGCCATTTTCACATCAGCGTATACGACTGGTTTGTAGTTCATCCGAAAAAACGTATCAAATGCTTCTCTGGTTGGATATAATTTCTGTAAATCTTCCATTGTGTCTCTCCTTGTTTGGTTATTATTTCGTTATGGAAATGCTCTTTTTATCACTCCATTTTCCATAATACTTCTTGCCCTTGGAATCTTCCTTGTATGCACGTACCTGCACATAGTAGGTCTTTGGGGACAGTCCTTTTAGCGTTACCGCGGTTGAGGTCACTATTTTTTTCTTCGCCCCGCTCATACTTGATTTGGTTGCATAGCGTATCTGATATCCCGTTACACCACTTTGTTTTTTTATCGTGACAGCCAGCTTCTTACCGGATTTATTGGTCAGCTTCGACAATTGCGCTTTCTTTGGCGTGGTTATCTTTTCCCACTTTGCATAAAGCTTTAGATTACTGGTACTGCCTTTTTTTATCTGGGTTATCTTGGTTTTAAATTTTGAATCTTTATACCAGCCCTTAAAGACATAGCCCGTTCTGGCTGGACTTTGCAGTTTTATGGTCGTTGTCAAGGCGGTATAATTCTTGGGATTATTTTTGTTATTGGTTCCCTTATTCAGGGTATATTTGATGGTATATGTTTTTGACCATTTGGCATATACGGTTGTATTTGCAGTTACCTTGGTGGTAAATTTCCACGCATTTTTACAGGTGGATTCCTTATACCAGCCGATGAATGTATAGCCACTCTTCTTGGGATTACTCGGCTTGGTTATCGCTGTGTTAGCCAGCGTATAGATAGCGGCTACAGAGGAACCGCCTTTGCTGTCAAATTTGACGGTATAGCCGCTGACGGCATTGGATGCAGCACTACTGTCGTTATAAGCATCTGCTACTGCAATTGCTTTTACGGTTGTGTTCTTCTTGATGGTAAATGGTGCATTATAGTATCTGCTCTTTGTCGCTGAGACAGATGGGGTTGTTCCATCGGTGGTGTAATAGATTCTGGCATTGGCGGTTGGACTGGTGAGGGTTATCTTCACTTCACTGCCGGATGCTGTACTTGTTATTCCTGGTGCTGCCGTAGAGCCCTTGGCGGCGGCAATTGTGCCGATTGATGTATCGTCTGCACCTGAGTCAAGGACGCACCTGGCGCTGCTCATATATTTGTCGAAAATGCTTTCTTGGGTGTGGGCTGTTGATGAATCCTCCACATAAATAGCTACCGTGCTTCGGTTGAAAAAATTGTACATTACTCCATCGCCATTCTGACCTGCTTTATATGGGTCATCCCATGTACAGTCCACATTATACCACGAACCATTGAGACGCACTCGATTCCACTGGTGGTTAAAACTTGTTATATTAATACTCTCAATTCCAACAGCATTACAGAGAAGTGCAAAGGCCATCGCATAGCCAGCACATACCGTTGCCTTCTTTTCTTTTGCAAAGACACTGTAAGCGCTTTGGGTATAGCCTTCCGTTATCTCATATTGCCAAAAGGCGTTGTCTCCAACTTTCATTTTCTCATCATATTCAGGATCATAGGTCACCCGCTTAATAACCCAATCATGAATATACTTTTCTTTTTCCACGGTATCAGAGATGCCAGAAACTATATTCAGACACTCCCCAATGGCATATTGAAACTTCTGAGTAGCTTCATTTCTCCTATAACCATAACTAAACTCTGGGTAGATTCCCATGAATAAATAATTTGCCCCAGAAGCTGCAAACCCATACCCAGAAAGCAGAAAATAATACTGTGGATTGGATTGTCGAAACAGTTGCCAAACATTTCCTGCTTCACTCGGACTCAATGGACCATAGCAAACAGCATCCATATACTGAGGATTATATCTAATATCCGGCACATCTCTTGATGATACCAAATAAGAATACGCTAATTCATCCAGCGCATCATAAAATGCCTGCTCATCCTCATTCATCATGTTATAAAAATAGTTGTTGGCATATTTATCCCATTCGGAAACCGCACGCACACCGGTGCTGTCAACTGTATTTTCCTGTATTTCCGCTTCTGTTATGTCAAGAGTTACAACTCGCGGTTGGATATAGCCGGTATTTTCTAACAAGTCCTCCAACAAGGCTTCATCTTGCGGATTACCAGCAACCTCAGTAGACTCCGTTGAATCTATTATTTCCGTCGACTCAGTGGCTTCCATCGAAGCTTTTGATTCCGTTGATTCCTCAATCTCTTCGATAGCTTCCTGCACTTCTGCTTCTGTCTCAATTTCTGATAGTTCCTGATTCAGCTCGTCTACTGTTAATGCTGCCCCCAAGCTAGCTTCTGGTAAAACGCCAACGACTAACACAACAGACAGTATCATTGCAAGGATTCTTTTTTTCACTATTGTTCTCCTTTTTTCTTCCATTAAATGCTACCTTCCTCTAATAATAGTAGCACAAGGTGCTTATTTTCGCAATGTAAGACAGTCTATTCCACAAAAAAAGCTGCCACTTCTGACAGCTATTAATGAGCATACAAAAACCTGGGAAGAATGCGCCCTTTGCATTCTTCAAGTGTGAAGCTTTAGCATTTCTTAGGCGGTGTCCTTTAGCGCCTTAGAAATTCTCTTCACACTACACACCTACACTGCATGCAACAACAACCGTTCCCGACAAAATACCTCCATCGTATCAAGGGCACGGCGTGCTTTGCCATAGTAATTGCGGTGGATGTGAATGACACAGATTTCTTTGGCACCATTAAAACGTTCCCGACGGTAAAACGGGATTCGTTTCCAATTCTGTGTAAACGGGATATGTGCTTCTATTAAAACCTGCATTGCCTGGTTGCACACTCTTGCATTCGTACTTCTGCAAAGCTCTACATCGCGGTCAATATTTTTATCAACTACCTTTACCATTCTTTTTGCCATTACCTGTCTCTCCTTTATTGAATTACCCGAATATCCAATCGTTTACCCAAGCTGTCTGCTACCTTAATCAGAAAATCCAGACTAGGATTGTATTTACCACTCTCTAATCTGGAAATATTTGATTTCTGAGTTCCAACACGCTCGGCTAATACTTCCTGCGTTATCTGCTGCGCCTTCCGCTCTCTTTTCAGTTGCTCCACTATTTTCTGCCTTGGGGCTAACTGCTCTTGTCTGATATTCTTTCCTTTCATAGCACCTTAAACTTTCCTCCTGCGCACAAGTGCGCTACGCAATGTGAGGGAACTTTCCTTATTTTTCCACTTTTAATCTTTCCCAATGTTATCATATATGATAACATTTTGTCAAGAAAAAAACCCCTCAGAATCGATGTTTTATGGATTTACAAACATCACTCCGAAGGGGATTTTCAATTCAATTTGCTAAATAATTCTTGATTTTTACTTTTTAATTTTTACGGTTGAAGCCTGACCTTTTGATTTCAACAGCTTCTGATATGCTGACAATTTTGCTTTTGGTACTTTTATGGTTGCCTTTTTATTAATACCCTTTAATGCATTCTTGCCAACTTTGGTTAAGGACGAGGTATTAATGGTAATTGTCTTTAGTTTACCTGCGCCTTCAAATACACTTACACCGATTTGCTTCACACCCTTACCAATTGTTGCTTTGGTCACTGCTGTACACTTAGCAAATGCATTATCACCAATCTTGGTCACGTTGTTTCCAATTGTGATTGAAGTAGCTTTGGTGCAGCTCTTGAAGGCATTCTTGGAAATTTCGGTGATTTTGAATTTCACACCACCGATTGTTACAGTGTCGGCAATCTTAATTGTTTTTAAAGTCTTCTTCGCTGGTCCGGTCACGGCTACGGTTCCCTTGCCATTTACAGCCGCATTGGTGATCTGGTATTTGTAGTCACCAACGGTATAGTTTGCACTGTTTTTCACCGTTATTTGGAATGTCTTGGTGGTACTGCCGGTGTAATTGCCCTTACCGGTTATCGTAACAGTTGCCTTGCCGATATTCTTATTGTTCTTAACTGCTACGGTGTAATCGGTGTCTTTCTTAAGGGTAAGACTGCCATATTTAACTGATAATGCTGGAACAATTGCCTTACCAGTATAATACTGATTACTGATTGTCGCTACCGTCAGTTTAGAAGCTGCAATTGAATTAATTGTAAAATTCTTCGTAAAGCTTCCGGTGTAGTTACCTTTTCCAGTTATGGTTGCTGTTGCTGTTCCGACATCCAAATTCTTCGCATATACGATAGTATAATCCGTATTCTTTGTTAATACTTTTCCACCGCTTGTTACCGTTACTGCTGGTTCAAGTTTGCTGCCGGTATAAGCCTGACTTGCAATGTTTGCCGCATCATTTCCAGTAATGGTCTTTGGCGTTATTGTGAAATTCACGGATACACTGCCCGAATAATTACCGGTTCCAGTTATGGTTATCGTATGTGTTCCTGCATTAATCCAGTTGCCTGCGCTCACTGTATAATCTGTGTCTTTTACCAATGTCTGGCTGTCATGCGTTACTGTGATTACCGGGGTCAACGAACCACCAGTATAGGTCTGATTTGGTATCGCTGCTACCATCGCATTCGTCAATGCTTTTTGAATAATATTAAAATTCACGGTCTTGCTGCCAGTAAAACCACTGTCCGGCACTGCGGTAACAACCACTGATGCTTCTCCTACATCCGTATTCTCCGTGTAGTCGCTAAGCGTGTAATGTGTACCCTCTTCCAGCGTTGTTGTTCCTGATGCATCGGTATATTCTACTACTGGTTTTGCTTCAATCGCACTTCCGGTGTAGGTCTCGTCACCAAATGTAATACTAACATCAGCACTATCAAGCGCTACGTCATCACGTCCGTTAATGCTTGACTTAATATAATGATTGCTGGTGCGCACACCATTATCGTTTTCTGTCCAATCCTCATAGTTAATCGCATACATTGCATATTTAAGGAGCAAGACATCCTCTGTGCTGATATCATCATCCGTAAACTCAGGGTCATCTGGATTGTCCATGCGATATTGTTTTACCGGATAGAGGTTAATACATCTGTTCTTAAACTCTGCACCGTCTTGCTTGCCATACTGTACTACTATCTTTTTAAAATTATTCTCATCAGCGGTTGTCGCATTTGACATATAATACTCACTGATTGCCCCATCGGAATATTCCATGTTCCATGCGCCGTCGAGATCTGCGGAATAATTTCTGTCAATGTACATGTCTTTTATAACGTTTGCGTTGGAATCCACTGACATTTTATCATAATCATATGGAACCAAGGTGATTTGATTATTATTTATCTCACGTAATAAATCTGTCGTTGAATAACTCGTTTCCCGCAAACGGGTATTCGAATCATCAATTTTCCACGTTTTTCCGTCTATCTCGATTTCATCTAAATCGTTTGCGGCATCAATGTCACCGCCCCAAACCACCTGATAAACAGTTCCTTCAATTTCAATTAAATCACGTTCGTCCGGTTGTTCTAGTGCACTATTATCTTTGTAATAACGCCTAAAGCTAAATCCAGCTCTATCCTCGTTATCATTTACATTATAAGCACCAAACCCAAACGTATTCCAGAAACTTCCCATCGCCAGACTATCACCCGTGAAGCGAATCACTGGGCTGACACCGTTCTTTATTTCTTCGGCAATTTCCAAATAATTTGCATAGCCTTCACCACTATCGTAGATGGCATCAACATCTGGAATTTCAACCACGGCACCACTTCTGGCAAATATCCGCGGATTTGTATTTTCTACATTGGCATTTAGCTTTCCATCATCTGCAAAGCTCAGCTTGTTATCTACCGTCAAGCAATCAAGCAAATTCATTATGCCAACATTTTCAAGGCTGGTTACCACTGACTGCTGACGGACACTGACTTCGACACCACTTGCGGCAACTGTCCCCTGAATCTTTGCATTCTGTAAAATCAATTCGGCATTGGTATCACCTTTATCAAAGGCAAATCCACTAAATGCACCATATAATTTTACCTGCTGGTCATCGTCGCTGGCAGTAATCGAGGTAATATCCATTTGATAAAGTTTATCAATTTCTAAATCCTCATCCCAGTAACTTGCTGTTGCCAGACAAAGTCCTTTTAGGGTTGTTGGCATTACGATATCTCCAAGTGATACATCATTCTTACATGCTTCAACCTTGAGATATGCTTCGCCCTCTTCTGCGAGTGCTTCCAGCCACAGCCGCGTGCCTTCCGCAGAACCAGTGTTGTAATCTTCGCTGCAATTGGCCTCGCCTTCATAGTCGTTTTGAAAGGATGTTTCACCATCATAAACCATAACTCTAATATTCTCCGGCGACCGCTGGTCAAACAAACGTCCATCAAGATCAAGTCCCAAACCAAAATCATCGTACCAGAACGACTGCCAGATTTGTTTTACTTCTAGCGCTGTTGCTCCATCAAGATTGACAATTTTCGTTCCCACTGGGACATTTATCATCTCGTTTCCTTCATCAAAGAAACGTAATCTGACATTGCAGTCGTATTTCCACGGGCCTGCATTTTCCAGCTCTGCAATCTTGGCTGCATCATCAGTTTCATCTAACATTACTTCTGTAATTGCCCGATTATTTGGCTCGTCAACTAAGTAAAAATCATCGCCAACCTTGGCATATAATTCATAGTTTTCATCATCTACATCATAGCGATATAATGTATATCCTTCCTCTTCACCGTCATCATCGGTATCATACCATGTCATATTATCATTTTGACCTAGCTCCATCGCTTTATGAAACGTTGGTACCTCTGTTTCTGACGGTACATCCCAAATCTGGAATTCTAAATTACCTTGGGCATGTTCCTCATCACCATCATATCCATTGGATATCTCATAGAGGTCTATGCCTTGATAATCCCGCATATCTACTTGGGCATGTTCATAATCTAACTGTTTCCAGCCGAGAAGCCCATTGATACTATTATTGTTATACAATTGCAAGGTTCCAATGCTTCCGTCTGCTGGTGATGTTGATACACTTCCAGCCACCGATGTATTGCGTATTGCCACCGTGCTATCTTCTTTTGTTACAACGTCACCATTGATGTTTGCATCCAATAATGACAATTTCACGTCTTCTTTATTCGCTTTTTCAAAGGTAAATCCGCTGAATTCACCGGACAGCTTCACCTGCTGACCATTTTGACTGGCTGTTATTGAGGTGATTTCGGCTACACTTTGCATCTGGTTATCCGCTTCATCATGATAACTGCCAGTCTGCACAAATAGACCTTTTAAGGACTCTGCAAGGACAAACTCGCCAAAATCCAGATCTGGTTTGTTCACTTCAAGCTTTAAATATTCCAAGCCATCCGTTGACAACGCATCTAACCATAATTCCACTCCCGCTAAGGAACCAGACCTTGCTACTTGTTCATTATATGTCTCTCCATCCCAACGGTCATTCAAGAATGACTCTTCCGCTGTAACGCCATTTTCTTCTGTGTATTTAGAAATATAAATGATGTCCTCGGCCTGTGGATTAAAGATACAACCATCTAGGTCTATCCATTGTTCGCCAAATCGATCATATTTCACCGTCTGCCAGATTTCTTTCATCTCTGCCGCTGTATCGCAAGCAAAATTCACTAGCTTGGTCCCCAGCGGAACCTCTATTAGATTATCTGGTGCTCCACCCCAATCTTCTAGGGTTACATCATTCATAAACTCAAAGTATACACAATTTTCACCTTTTGACGGACCATTCTGTTCTAAGATATTAATGATATCCGCATCCGTTACACCGTCTAGTATATACCCGGTCAGAGTTCTGCCATTTTCCCCATCTTCTAGCTCATGGTAGACATCTTCCATCTTGGCATATAACGCATTCACCCACTCCTCAGGTTCATCATCTGTTCCTTCTTTGATTTTTACATCATAATGATATACTGGATACCAGCTATACTCCTCGTGTTCTCCTGCGTCATCCGCCCGATACCAAAATCCTTCTGTCTCTTCGCCAAGCTCCATTTTCTTATGGAAGGTCGGTTCCGTTCCTTCTGCCGGCAGGCCTTGAATGCGGAAATTCAAATGACCGTTTGCAGTTGCATCGTCTTGACCATCATATCCATTGGATATTTCATAGAGGTCAATGCCCTGATAATCTACCATGAAGATTTCTGCATTATTACCATATTCGAGCTTTTCCCAACCGTTAAGTCCACTCACATCATTACGCTCGTACATCTGCAACGTTCCAATGCTTCCATTTGCTGGATATGTTGATACATTGCCATTCACGGATGACCTAGCCATTGTAATGGTTCCATCGTCTTTCATAACGATATCTCCAGTAACCGTTGCTCCATCCCACAAGCTAAGTGTTCCTATTCCATTTATAGTAATCACATCGTTCGCTGCTTGATAACTTCTGAGCAATTCTACACTTTGTTCATCTCCTACAGTAATAGAATCAATCACGCCAACGATATTGCGTCCTTCGCCCAAACCATCGGCTTCAAAACGGATTCCTTTTACATTTGATGGGACAATAATATCGCCCAAATTCATTTCAGTCGTTAGTGGCTGTCCAGATTCATCCCATCCAGTCTTCAAGCTCACTTTATAATACTGCTTGTCACTATGTAATTCTTGATAATAACTCATTGCTAACAATACACTATCGATACTGCCGCTTCGGCATACCTCTTCTGCATTGCATTCGCCATCGCGATGATAATCGACCTCATAGGACGACTGATTCTCATAAGCTTCCACCCACATTGAAGCTTTTTGTTCATCAAAAAGGGTACCATCAACATCCGCACGATACTCGCCATGTGCTTCCGTTCCGTCGCACCAATAGTTACCACTGCCCCATGCCAAACTATTTGCATAGCTCAACACTTTTTCACCGGCCTGTGGCTCATGTCTTACCGCATCCTCATTTTCCGTCCAAAAGCTGTCATAGTAAGCTATACCAACTTGGTTTTTCGCTTCGGTGCTGCTTAATTCCTTTTCCATTTCAGCATCTATTGGATCAGACTCAACACTTTGTACAACTCCCTGATCGTCAATATCTGCTTCATAGAATCCATTTCCCATATCAAGGTAGCGGTGTTCTTTATTTTCATCAGCTTCATCCCACCACCTCCAAACATTATAAATCTCAGATTCATACTCTACCATCCAAAAGGAGTATCCCAATTCGGCTTCTCCGGCGAAAATAGGATAATAATCTTTTCCTTCATGCCACTTTATATCAAGATTAATTCGGTCACTATTATCTGTAACTCCTGATGTTAGAACGCCAGTAGCTATGTCTGCTCTAGCCGCTTCTATCTTTTTAAACTGAATTGGTTCATCACCACTTGCGCTATTAAAACGAAGTCCACGAAAACCATCTCTTCCTACAATAAATTCACTGACATCGATATTCTCGATGCCATAGAGCCATACTTCCGAACCAAAAAACACCGTCCGACTGCCTTCACTTGCCGCCGTTGCACTAAGCATTCCTTCTGCACGAGTTTCTTGAAATAACACATTGTGCTGCTCAACATAATTTAATGTAATATTTTTATGATAGCTTCGTAGAAACGTAACCGGTGCCTCTACCTCAATCTCCATATCCGGATAGGAATAAGAAATCCACGGATAGTCCTCATTTTGTAAAACCTCCGTTTCATATTCCTCATCTGATGAATAATCATCTCGGTCCAGTTCCTTATAACCACCAGAAGTAAATACAACACCACTCACACCATCTAACGCCGTTACATTTTCCGGCGTTGCATCTGTCGCAATTACAGTAATTAGAAAATAACTCGTTGAAGCCGCTGTTTTTCCAACTTCCTCCTGATAAAAGTCGGCTTGCTTTAAATTCACCAGAACCTCATCAACACTGTCTTGCCAAGTCCTATAACGCTCACCAAAATCTTCAAATTCATCTTGGTTCACATAATCACCGCTACACGTCAGCTCATTAAACTCCGCTTCCGTAATCATTACACCCATATAATAAGGGCCAGTTGTCTTCTCTTCCGCCTTCACGGTCAGTGTAAATCCCTCCATATTTACACTCGTAAAAATCATTGCCAATGCTAGAAAAACACTTATCAATCGCCTAATTTTCTTCATAAACTTCTCCTTTCAATTTCGTAGGCTTTTCCCTTTTATCCCTTAACACAGATTTTATCATACAACTATTGTTTTTCAAAGTGCACTTTTGCACAATTTTTGTCCATTCCATTTTTTTTCAATTTTTTTGACATATTTTTACAAAAAAACTGACATGCAATCCAATTGATGCATGCCAGCATTTACTTTCGTACCATATTCGTCAAAAAAGAGACTTCTCGCCCACTTCCTGAAGTAAATCCTCCATCTCATTTATCCCATATTGATGCTCAATACCATAGATAATCGCGGCATCAAAACGAATCCTGGGATAAAGCTCCTGCTTCTGCCCCAACTTTAACAAATGCTGTGTTTCTTCCAAATTCATACCGAGTAGAATTGCAAAACGGATTAATATAATTCGGGTTGGCTTTCTTCGACCATTAAAAATCTGATAGCCATAAGATGGGTCTAATAACAACGAATCTATGGCTGTCTTGACTTCCACATTCTTTTCTTTTAAAACATCCCTCAATAAATCATGAATGTCATAGCGCTCTTCCCTTAAGCTATCGACAAACTCTTCTCGTTTTGCAGCTTTGATTTGATTCAACAATTCTTCTGTGTTTTTCATAATTCGATGCTTCTCCTGATAATTTCTACCTTGGATTCTACCATAACCGCATCTTAAAATTGTGTGCAAATTTGCACTTTTTTATAAACTCATCTTATTCTGTTTTTTACTTCTTGTCAACTTGTGTTATAATAGGAAAATCAATGAATCAAATATAGAATGTGAGGTAAAATTATGAGTGAAGAAACGATGGCAGACTACGCCGCTGAACTTGAAGCTTCTTTTAAGAAAATTCAGGAAGGGGATATTCTTACCGGAACTGTTATTGGCATTTCCGAAACTGAGGTTACACTGGATTTGAAATACTACACCGAGGGAATTATTCGTCTTGAGGATTACAGTGATGAACCAGGATTTTCTTTGAAAAATGTGGTTGAAATGGGGGCAGAACTTTCGGCAACTGTGATTCGCAAAGATGATGGACAAGGACATATCCTGCTATCAAGAAAACAAGCGAACGATGTTCTGGCTTGGGAAAAATTGCAGGAACTGATGGATAATGAAACGATTCTAACCGTAAAAATCACTGGTGTCGTTAATGCTGGTGTTGTTGCTTATGTCGAAGGTATTCGCGGATTTATTCCGGCTTCTAAATTGTCATTAAACTATGTTGAAGATTTAAATCCGTGGCTGTTCCAGGAAATCCGAGTTCGCATTATTACCGTTGATGGCGCAAATAAAAAGCTGGTGCTTTCTGCTAAGGAGATTCTCGCTGCCGAAGCTGCCAAGGAACGCGGTGCCAAAATTTCCAGTGTTCCAATCGGACTTGTTACCGAAGGAACCGTTGAAAGTCTGCAAAATTATGGTGCTTTTATCAACCTTGGTGACGGCTTATCTGGTCTGGTTCACATTTCCCAGATTAGCAGTAAGCGCATCAAATCACCGGCAGCAGTTCTGCATGTTGGCGACAAGGTGAAGGTCAAAGTCACTGATATCAAGGATGGCAAGATTAGCTTAAGTATGAAAGCATTGGAAGATGTTATGGCAGAGAAAATTGAAGAAGAAACCTTTGATTTACCAGCATCGGAAACCATTTCGACAAATCTTGGTTCTTTATTTGCTAATATTAAATTAGATTAAACAGACAAATGAGAGGTTATCTCAAAAGCAATTGTAAATTTGCCTTTTGAGATAACCTCTTTTATTTTGCCTTATTATTTTGCTTTATTACTTATATGAATCTGCTTAATCTGCCGCTACTACACTCCACTGCTGGTTATTTCCGCCATTCGAGGTATACTGAATAAGCGAACCGCCATCGGCTGTGGATTTACTATTCATATCTAATACTTTTCCACTGGCACGATTAGTTATTGCATAATACCCGGAACTGTTTGCAGTAAACTGCCACTGCTGGCTGGTTGCATTACTTGCAGTTTGCTGCATAATAGTGGCGCTGTTTGCCGTTGAGCTGCCAGTTACATCAAGATATTTACCGCTTAATGAACTGACAATATAATAGTATCCATTGCCTGCATCCTTTAAGGTCCATTTCTGGCTTGTCCAGCTATCATATGTATATTGCTCAATCAGTGCGCCATCATCCCATGAGCCACCAGTTACATTCAGTGCTTTGCCGCTGTTGCGGTTGACAATTTTATAGGTGGTACTGGTGTTAAGAGCAGAACTGCCAGATGACACCAACGCATTGATGGCACTTTGCAGCTTACTGATGGCACTTTCAATATCCAGCTTCGTTGCATAGTCATCCGTACTTACAGTTGTTGCAGTTGCCTTAGCACTCGTCAAAACTGCCCAGGATGCACTTGTATAATTACTGGAACTGAGCGCATTTGCCGTCGTAATCAGACTGTTGATTGCAGTCTTATCATAGGCGGTTACACCAATACTCTTGAATGCACTTAATGAGCTTAATGCGACACCACTTGAGCTAAACATCGCCATGTTATCCCATGAACTTGTATGATTTGTTGTAGAATAAAAGGATACGGAGCTTTTAAATAACTTTTCATAATTGCCTGAAACGGAGGATGCCCAACCGGTTCCATAAGTGCCACATTTTGCTGCCGTGGTGGCAATCTCTGATGGTTCCCAATAAAATCCGCCCAGTCCATAGCCGCTTGTGCCGGACTGTCCATTTACACTGGCAACAGCCTCCAAAATTCCTTTTACGGCTGCTGTCTGTCCAGCCACACTGACTGCATATGGAATATAGTTCATACTCGATGCGGAACCGACATTGTTCGCGGAAGCATCGGCATTGGTATAGGTATATGGATAAGCGGTCTCCGCTACCATTACTTTTTTGTTATAAGTCTTTGCAATACTCTTTAACACGGTTCCAATATCGCTTGCCGTGCCATGCCAGAATGGATACGCCGAAATCGCAAATACATCATAATCAATACTTAAATTATTGACGCATTCTGCATACCAAGCTGCATTCGTGGTCGGGTCTGTAAAATGCAGTGCCTTTAAAATCTTATTATCGCCGGTCAATCCGTAAGCGGTATTGATTGCACTTACTGCCTCACAGCCTTTTTTCATTGCCGCGCCGACACCAGATGTTAAATCCCAAACGCCATCATATAATCCACCCATGCCAGCCATCGAGCCATTTGTTTCATTTCCAATCTGAACCATTCCAACTTTTACACCGGCATCCAGAATGGATTGCAATGAACTATAGGTGAAATTGTAAATAGCCGTGGCTTTTTGTGCATTTGTATAATTAGCCCATGCTTTTGGTGAAAACTGCTTTTCCGGATCAGCCCAGAAATCAGAGTAATGGAAATCAATTAACGTTAACATTCCATGCTCAGTAGCTCGTTTTCCAATCGCAATCGCTTTTGCCAAATCATTGTTTCCGCCGCCATAACCGCTCCCCGTCGTGGTATCATATGGGTTATTCCAAACCCTGACTCTGACATAATTCACACCGGCGGCTTTTAAAATATCAAAAATATCGCCCTGTGTTCCATTTTCATAATAGAATTTCTGACCGGAATTTTCATACGAAATAATACTGGATATATCTACACCTCTGATAAATCCTGCCTGTATATTGGTTGCTGCCTGTACATCTGTGACACCAATGTTTGTGTTTGAAAACACTCCCATTACCATAGCCAGGCTGACAATTGCTGCCGCCCATTTCTTAAGCTTTTTTAACATAATTTTTCTTCTCCTTATAATTTGGAATTTTCCCCGTTTGCGCAACCGGTTGTTCATATACTAGTGTATCACAGTTTATGAATTGGTGTCAATCGACAAGAATACCAAGAAAAATTGGCTATTTATGGATATAATACACAATCGAGTAGGAAGATAATCATTAATTGATTATCTGTCCTCTCACACCACCGTGCATACCGTTCGGTACACGGCGGTTCAATCTTATAACTAAATGTGTTTCAACTGATATTGGTCTAGTAACGATACTAGACCAAAT
>JAVBTX010000026.1:0-65501 GCA_031555935.1 Lachnospiraceae bacterium
ATTTGGTCTAGTATCGTTACTAGACCAATATCAGTTGAAACACATTTAGTTATAAGATTGAACCGCCGTGTACCGAACGGTATGCACGGTGGTGTGAGAGGACAGATAATCAATTAATGATTATCTTCCTACTCGATTGTGGAAACATTTGGTTTGTCTGTTTTTTTCACAGTATAACATGAGTATAACTCCATCTGTAATAATAAAGAACATAGAATTTCAAGGAGGAAAAAAATGAGAAAACTTAAAAGAGCAAAAAGAATCATTTCAATTTTATTGGCATTCATCATGAGCGTGTCGCTTCTGTCCGTGACAACAACAACGGTGCAGGCGGCAGTGGCGGCCGACTATGGCTGGTATGGTGATGGAAAAGCGAGCACATTTACCATAGGTACACCAGCAGAGCTGCTGGGATTGGCCAATATTGTCAATGGGACTGATGGCAAGTCATCAAATACGTTTGAGAATAAAACGGTGACCCTGACGGCCGATATCGACCTATCAAGTGTATGTGGCACAGCCATTGGCAGTTGGTCATCGATTGGTTGTGATGTCAGACACGTTTTTGATGGCACATTTGATGGTGATGGACACAAAGTTGTGAACCTCTACATCAATGATACATCGGATTATCAAGGGTTGTTTGGAAGGAACACCGGTACAATTAAAAATCTAGGGGTATCTGGAAGTATTGTGGCTGCAAATTATGCTGGTGGAATCTCAGCTTATTGCAGTGCCGGTATTATTCAAAATTGTTATAATGAATGTACCATTCAGGGCGCAATGGTAGTGGGAGGAATTACCGGTGGCGCTTCAGCGGCTTCGATATCAAAATGTTATAACATGGGGAACGTTAGTGCAAGTGAATATGGCGGTGGTGTGGTTGGATTCGGTGAAAATACTGCGGTATCAAACAGCTATAATATGGGAGCGATTACCGGTACGGTAGGTCAGATTGGCGGTATCGTTGGAGGCGGTTTGGCCGCTACGATTAGAAGGTGTTATAACACCGGCAATGTTTCGGGAGCCAAAGAAGTAGGAGGTATTGTGGGTAAAAATGCCAAATACGGTGAAAATGCGAGTGCAATATCAGATTGTGTATCATTGGGCGAGACAATCACATGCAGTCAAAGCGTTGGACGTATTATTGGTGACAATACAGCAGAATCTGAATTGTCTGGTAACAAAGCGCGCAGTGATATGAGCGTCATGGTAAATAGTATCGCGGTAGCCAACCTTGACAATAAGAGTGCCAATCAGATAAATGGCGAAGATGTTTCCACTACCGGAGCAGCATTGCTCTCGGCGGTATTCAACGGATGGCCAAGCGATTTATGGCAGTTTACCGGCACCGATCAGCTTAAGCCAGGTGTGGTTTTACCGACCCTTAAGTCCATTTTGGCAGCACAGACTCCAAAATTGCCAGGTGTTGACGAGCCAGACCCAGAGACATCCACCGTCACCTCAGTAAAAATAACACCAACGAGTGCAACTGTAATTCAGGGTAAAACCAAGACTTTTGCAGCGAGGGTAGATGGAACAGGCCAACCGTCTCAAAGTGTCACCTGGTCGGTCAGCGGTAAAAAATCTTCAAAAACCAAAATCAGCACCACCGGTAAGCTGACAGTCGGCTCCGATGAAAAGGCCACTACTCTGACCGTGAAGGCAGTTTCCAAAGCGGACAAGACAAAATCAGCAACTGTTAAGGTAAAAGTGGCGGCAAAACTGAACACAAAGTTCACATCTGGCAATTTTACATATATGATCACAGATGAAAAGACAACCGGCAGCGGAACCGTAACCTTAACCGGCATCGGAATAGGTAAGAGCGTGACCAGCTTAACCGTACCAGCCACCGTAAATTGCCGGAGTATTTCATACAAGGTAACAGCAGTGGGTGACAAGGCATTTGATCAGAATAAGCGGCTGAGAAAAGCGGTCATTGGCAACAATGTAACGAAGATAGGCAAGAATGCCTTCCGTGATTGTACCAGCTTGGCAGAGGTAACGGTCGGCAATAAAGTGACCAAGATACTAAGCGGCGCGTTCTTACGGTGCAAATCACTTAATAAAATTACAATCGGAACCGGCTTAAAAGAGATTGGTGCACATGCATTCTGTTTAGACAAGGCATTGCGCACGATGACCATTAAAAGCACAAAATTAACCAAGGTGGGCGAACATTCAATGAACGCCACAAATAATCTAAAGATAAAGGTGCCGGCTACAAAGGTGAGTGCCTACAAGAAGCTGTTTGCAAACAAATTGCAAGGCGTGAATGTGAAGGTTATAAAAAAATAAGGGCTTACAAAAACTGTTTAAAAAGCAGGCAATCAATATGGAAACATTTGGTTGTCTGTTTTTTTTCGCAGTATAACATCAGTATAACTCCATCTGTAATAATAAATAACATAGAATTTCAAGGAGGACAGAAATAATGAGAAAAATAAAAAGAGCAAAAAGAATCATTTCAATTTTATTGGCAATCATCATGAGCGTGTCACTACTGCCAGTGACAACAACACCAGTGCAGGCGGCAGTTGCGGCAGACTATATCTGGTATGGCGATGGAAGTGCCAGTACGTATTCCATAGGTACGCCAGCAGAGCTGCTGGGACTTGTCCATATTGTAAATGGCACGAATGGTAAGACAAGAGATTCGTTTGAATCAAAAACGGTGACCTTGACGGCAAATATTGACCTATCAAGTGTATGTGGGGCCAGCATCGGCAGTTGGACTCCAATCGGTACTTATACCAATGCTTTTATGGGTGGACAGTGGTAACCATAACACCAAAAAGTGCAGCGATTATTCTGGGCAAGAGCAAAACCTTTACTGCAAAGATAAATGGTATAACCTCCACGCAGGTTAGCTGGACGCTCAGCGGTAATAAATCAAAGAAGACCAAGATAACAACCACCGGTAAGCTGACCGTAGGTTCCGATGAGAAAGCAACCACATTAACGGTTAAGGCAGTTTCCAAAGCGGACAAGACGAAATCAGCGACAGCAACGGTAAAAATAGCAGCAAAGGAAAATTCAAAATTCACGTCCGGAAATTTTACATATATTATCACAAATGGAAAAACGAACGGCAGCGGAACCGTAACCTTAACCGGCATTGTAAAAGGCAAGAAAGTAACAACCCTAACCGTACCAGCCACCGTGAAATGCCAGAGTATTTCATACAAGGTAACGGCAGTTGGTGACAAGGCATTCGATCAGAATAAGCGGCTGAAAAAAGCGGTAATTGGCAGCAATGTAACGAAGATTGGCAAGAATGCCTTCCGTGATTGTACAAGCTTGACAGAGGTAACGGTTGGTAATAAAGTGACCAAGATATTAAGCGGCGCATTCTTACGGTGTAAATCTCTTAAAAAGATAACAATTGGAACTGGCTTAAAAGAAATTGGTACACATGCATTCTGCATGGACAAGGCATTGCGCACAATGACCATCAAAAGTACAAAGTTAACCAAAGTTGGCAATCATTTAATGAACGCCACAAACAATCTAAAGATAAAGGTGCCGGCAGCAAAGGTGAGTGATTATAAGAAGCTGTTTGCAAACAAAGCACAGGGCAAGAATGTAAAGGTTATAAAATAACAATAAGTAGATAATTTAAAAGTGAAAGGCAATCGGAGTGGGAACATTTCGGTTGCCTATTGGTTTGACACCAGTTTGTCATGGGCTGTTAAAATTAAGAAAAAATAAACCAGGAGGAAAGAAATAATGGAAAAATTTAAAAAAGTAAAAAGAATCATTTCAATTTTATTGGCATTCATCATGAGCGTGTCGCTTCTGTCCGTGACAACAACTCCGGTGCAGGCGGAAGTGACGGCAGACTATAGCTGGTATGGCGATGGAAGTGCGAACACATTTACCATCAGTACGCCGGCACAGTTATTGGGACTTGCCAATATTGTCAATGGCGCGGATGGTAAGACAAAAGATTCGTTTGAATCAAAAACGGTGATCCTGACTGCCAATATTGACCTATCAAGTGTTTGCAGTGCAGCTAACGGCAGTTGGAATTCTATTGGTAACGCAGTGGCGCTTGCGTTTGCTGGCACATTTGATGGAGCCGGATATAAAGTTTCGAACATCTATATTGATGAAAAAAAGAGTTATCGAGGGTTGTTTGGATATACAAAGAATGCAACCATCAAAAATGTAGGGGTTTCCGGAAGTATTGTGGTTAGTGCATACGTTGGTGGAATCGTCGGTTATTGTGAGGGCGGAACAATTTTAAATTGCTATAACGAATGTGCAGTCGAAAGTGTATCATTTGCAGGTGGAATTGTTGGTAATAGTAAGGGAGCTAATATATCGAATTGTTACAACATCGGCAATATTGATTTCAATAGGTATGGTGGTGGAGTAGCTGGGGGCAGCAATACGAGTAATATATCTAATTGCTATAATATGGGAAAGGTTACCGGTACTGGTGATATGACTGGAGGTATAGTGGGATCCAGTGATGGAACTACAATTGAAACATGTTATAATATCGGCAGTATTTCTGGTTCCCTAAACAGTGGTGATGATACGGGCGGGATTGTTGGTACAACTATGAGCTCAGGTAATCCGAGTGTGATATCTAATTGTATCTCACTTGGAGAAGAAATAAAGGGACGAGTTGTTGGCCGTATAACTGGACGTAGGGCATCAGATGCTACATTGTCAGGTAATACGGCCCGCAGCGACATGAGTGTGATAGTAGGCGAAACTCCGGTTGACAGTCTTGACAATAAGGAAGCGGATCAATTGAATGGTGCAGATATCACTGTTTCGAGGGCGACCATAATGTCTGCCGTATTCGGTGCAAATTGGTCAAGCAATGTATGGCAGTTTACCGGAACAAATACGTTTAAACCAGGAGCAAACTTACCGACACTTAAGGGACTTCCAGCAACACAGAATCCCTATTTACCAGGAAATGTGATTGCATTAGAATCAATTGGAATAACCAAAGCACCAACCAAGACAAGCTACGCAGTAGGTGAATCGTTCGACAGTGCAGGCATGCTGGTGACAGCAACATTTAAAGATACTACCACCGAATTGGTAACGGATTATACGGTGACGCCATTGAGAGCGCTTACGGCAAGTGACAGTGCTGTGACAATCAGTTATACATTTGCCGGAGTTACCAAAACAACCACACAGAAGATAGCGGTAAATGCTCCAAAATCATTAATAGTAACCATATCGCCAACAAGCGCAACCGTAATTCAAGGAAAGAGCAAGACCTTTACTGCAAAAATAGATGGTGTAGCATCAGGGAATGTCACTTGGTCAGTCAGCGGCAATAAATCCAAGAAAACAAAAGTCAGCACCAGCGGAAAGCTGACGGTCAGCTCTGATGAAAAGGCCACTACCCTAACCGTGAAGGCAGTTTCCAAAGCGGACAAGACGAAATTTGCAACTGCGAAGATAAAAATAGCGGCAAAAATGAATACGAAGTTCACATCTGGAAACTTCACATATATTATTACAAATGATAAGACAACTGGTAGCGGAATGGTAACCTTAACCGGCCTTGTAAAAGGTAAGAAAGTGACCAGCCTAACCGTACCAGCGACCGTGAAGTGCCAGAGTATTTCATACAAGGTAACAGCGGTGGGTGACAAGGCATTTGATCAGAATAAGCGGCTAAGAAAAGCGGTCATTGGCAACAACGTAACGAAGATTGGTAAGAACGCCTTCCGTGGTTGTACAAGCTTGACGGAGGTAACGGTTGGTAATAAAGTGACCAAGATACTAAGCGGCGCATTCTTACAGTGCACATCACTCAAAAAGATAACAATCGGAACAGGGTTAAAAGAGATAGGCACACATGCATTCTGTATGGACAAGGCATTGCGCACGATGACCATCAAAAGTACGAAGCTGACCAAAGTAGGTGAACATTCAATGAATGAAACTACCAATCTAAAGATAAAGGTGCCGGCTGCGAAGGTGAGAGCCTACAAGACATTGTTTGCGAACAAATTACAGGGTAAAAATGTGAAGGTAATAAAATAATAATATACTAGTTCAAAAGTGCATTTAGAGCAATCTGAATGCACTTTTTTGTGCAATTTTTAAAAATCCATCAAACTTTCAACACACAACCATCACTTTCGTACATTAAATTTTAAGGTAGGAAACGTCAGCAAACTGTAGTAACTCCGCGACAGTGAGCTTACTACAGTTCAAAGAAAGGAACAATAAAGGAATGAAAGTCTGGATAAAAAAGAAAAAACGGATTATGAGCATTGTTGTGGTAATGCTGGTTGTGGCATTGACGGGCGGTGCACTAAGCTACCATTTTTTATTTGCCAAGGAAGCGGCAGAGACATCTTATCAGGAGGTGTCACTACAAAAAGGAGATTTAACCCTGGCAGTAACAGGCACAGGGACAACCAAAATATCAACAGTATCACAGACACCAGAATTTCAGACCTCGGCCGTAACGCTTGAAGTTGAGGAAGTGTATACGTCTTCTGGAGCTACGGTGGAGGCAGGCGATGCCTTGCTAAAACTGACTGCCAATAGCGTCGTGGAAGCCAAGACCTATTATAGTGAAAAAGTAGCCGCAGCCCAGCGCGCTTTGCAGGATGCTCAGGCAAGCTACAATGTCGGTGTTTTAGAAGCGCAATATGATAAGGAAAAAACACAGACAACAGCAGAATATGCCGAGAGTGAATATCAAGCTTCGGTTTCAGAGCTAGACCAAAAGGTGGCCGATGCAAAAAGCGAATTAGAAACAGCACAGTCAAAAATTGCAACCTATACAAGTAATTTAGAAAATAATACTTATTACACAGATAATAAAATAGATGAAAAAGAGGCGGCTGTAACGACTGCCGAGGGCGAAGTCACCGATAAAGAAACGACATATAAAAGCGCCGTTAAAACCTACAACGACTTAAACAAAACAGTAACAAAAGGAATTGCCGCGCTGTCGAAGACAGTTCTGCCGAAGACAGTTCTTTCGGCAACCGAGCTAGCCGAGCAGGTGGCGCAGCTAACAACGGATTTCGAGAGTTTAAATACGGCAAAGGATAATGCAGATAAGGCCAAGGAAGAACTAGAAAAGGCCCAGAATAATTTAAATCAGAAAAAAAGCGAAAGCGAACAAGCGCAGAAGAGCTATGAAAAGCAGGTAGAAGAAGCAACCCAGCAGAAAGAGCAATTGCAAAATAGTCTCTCCCAGCTACAAACATCCTACGAGGAAGCAAGCCGCAATGCGGTAACCGAGAAAGTAAAATTAAAGAATACCTATGAAACCGCAATGGTAAATGGCGAATATGCGCAGACAACATATGAAAGTACCACCACATCATTGCAAAAAGCGATTGATACTGCACAGGAAAACTTAGAAACCTTAACCGAACAGCAAGTGGCATTATTAGCCTTAGAAGATGGGGTAGTTACAGCATCACAAACGGGAACAATCGCCAGCATATCCTATGAAGTGGGCGATACACTTTCCAGTAATACGGCAATCGTCAGCTACTATAATACAGATACGATCATGATATCCATCCAGGTAAGTCAGTCCGATATATCCCGAATGGCTGTGGGCGACAGCACAGATGTCTCAATTACAGGCGTTAGAGGCGGCAATTTAACCGGCACGATAAGTTCCATCGCAACCGAAGCAACCGCAGATACCAGTGCCTCCAAGGTCACCTATGAGGTGGTTGTAAACGTAGACAATAGTGATGGAACCATCAGCACTGGACTCTCAGCAACCGTAAGTTACCACTACGGAGATTTAGAAGGAGTATATTACCTTGCAAAAGATGCCGTAAGTGGAATTGACGGAACCAAAGCCACCGTCAAACAGTATGACGAAAATGGCGAGGTTCAAAATGTAGCAGTAACAATTGGTGAACAGACCGATTCATACATTGTAATAACGGAAGGCATCTCAGAAGGGGATATCTGCTTGATTGAAAATGGAGGAAAAAGCAATGAAGAAAAATAAAGTAATGGTATTGATTGCGGCAGCAGTGATAATCGCGGCAACGGGAATCGGTTCAATGGTATACAGCAAAGCATCCAGTAATGAAACAGATATGGTCTACAAAGAAACGACCGTCGGCAGCGGTAATCTGGTAGTCGGTGTAACCGAGAGTGGTACCGTCAGCATCGGAACGGTAGAACAGAGCTTTGATTTAGAATCCAGTTCAAGCAGCTCATCTTCCACCAGCGCCTCATCATCAAATGGTGCAACAGGAATGAATGGCATCGGCAGCAACGGAAGCAGCAGCGCTAGTAGTGCCAGCAGCTCCAGTAGTAGTGCCAGCAATGCGAGCACTGCATCGCTAGAGGTTGAGACCGTATATGTAACAACCGGACAGAAGGTGAATGAAGGGGATGCCATTTTAAAAATGACCGATGACAGCATTGCCGATTATCGGGAAGAGTTAGAGGCGGCTGTAACCTCTGCTCAGCTCGCATTAAATGAAGCAAATTTAAATGCCAAAAGTCAAAAGCTGTCAGCAAACTATACTTATGATTCAAACGTAGCCAAAGGCTCCGTTGCGGAATCACAATACAATGCCACCATTACCAGCTTAGAAAGCGCCGTGACTAAGGCGCAGGAGGCAGTAACCGAATCGCAGGCAAAAATCGCCGATTATGATGCAAAGATAGCTGCTGGGGAGGACTTAAGCAGCCAGCTAGAGCAGGAGCAGACGAACCTGACATCCTTGCAGGCAAAGCTGACCTCTGCTCAAAATGATTATACAACGCGTTCAATCGCCGCAAAGCAAGAGTACGAAGAAGCAATGTTAAACTATAACAATGCTTCAAGTATCTTATCCATTGACACGAATGGCATTAATGATGATATTGATGATGCGCAGGAAACGTTAGCCGATGCGCAGGAATTGTTAGCAGAATTTGAAGCTACCATCGGTGATGGCACTATCTATTCTGAATATAGCGGAACCGTAATGTCAGTAGGCTATGTGGCTGGCGATACGATTTCTTCATCCACCGCAGTGGCAACTTTTGCTGACGATACAGCCGTTAGTATTGCCGTCTCCGTATCACAAGAAGATATTTCCGCCGTTAATATTGGGGATGAGGTCATTATCACATTAACCGCATATGACGACGAAGAATTTGTCGGAACGGTAAGCAGCATGGATACCACAACCTCCTCAAGTACATCAACTGTAAGCTACACGGTCACCGTATTATTTAACGGCGACGTCAGCAAAATCTATGCCGACATGACCGGCGAAGTAACCTTTGTAACAAAATCCGTTGAAGATGTTATCTATGTGTCAAACAAAGCCATTATTAACCAGGGAACAAAATCCTATGTAGACGTTAAAAACGCCGATGGCAGCATCGAGCGGAAAGAAGTAACAACCGGATTTTCAAATGGCATTGATGTCGAAATCGTAACTGGCTTAGAAGAAGGTGAAACAGCTCTAATTGAAAGTCAGGTGAGCACATCATGAGGGGAAAAGAATTATTACGGTTAGTCTGGATTAATATCGTTCAGAATAAATTTAAAGCAATCATGACATCGATTGGTATTGTCGTGGGTGCCGCGACAATCGTAATGGTAATTGCCATTGGAAAAGGTGGTCAGGCGGATGTTGCTGACCAGTTTAAAAACTTAAATGCGGGAGCTATCGACATTTCTTATGAAGGGGCGGGTGGTAATGAAATGCCCTTAATGGGAGATAGCAGTACTGGTGGCGGTATGATGATGCCCGGCGGCAGCAGTGATATGGGCGGCGGCGATAGGAGCAGCATGATGCAGGGAGGACCTACCTTTTCTGGTGATAGTGCGGATAGCGGAAATATGCCGTCGTTCGATATGGATGGCAACTTCCCAGAGGGAGGTGGCTTCCCGGGCGGTGATTCCGATAGTTCAGAAAGGGGCGGCGGCTTCGGGAACTTCTTCTCAATGTTTGGCGGCGGCTCCGATATGGAAGACCGGATGAATCAGGAAAAAGTAACCTTGACCGAGGAAGATTTGGACGATATTGAGACTTTTTCTAGTGGGCTTTCGGCAGCAACAATTTCCTATTCAACCAAAAGCACCGTGGATGGCGGTGAGTTGGAAGAGGAAACCAGCTATGTCATTGCTGGTGTAAAACCAAACTATGAATCAATTAGTAATCTGAGCCTGTCGGTTGGTTCCTTTATTACCGATTCGGATGATGAGAACAAAGAAAAAGTCTGCGTATTAGGAGCTAGTGTGGCTGAGGAAATATTTGGCAGTGCGATTGATGCTTATGGCAGTATGATATATATCGATTCCAGGGCCTATGTCGTAAATGGAGTCTTATCAAAAATGGGAACCGTGGCATCTGGAATTAGCCCGGATGAAGCAATCTTTATTCCATATACAACCGGCGTAAAATATATTACCGGCACATCCGTAAGCCCAACGATAACTGTTTTGGCTGAAAATGTAGATGAAGTAGATGCGGTCATTGCCAATGTTACCGATGTGTTGGCAGGAAACTATCCGAATACAGAATTTACTTATTCCGATGCGGGCAGCAAGATGGAAGCGGCTTCAAAATCCAATGAAATTCTGACGATGCTGTTAATTGCAATGGCGGCCATCGTTTTTGTGGTCGGTGGTATTGGCATTATGAACGTATTGTTTGTTTCGGTCAAAGAGCGAACCAATGAGATTGGTATTTTAAAAGCAATTGGCTGTTCCAAGCGAAATATATTATTTGAATTTTTGATGGAAGCAAGTGCGATAAGTTTTATTGGTGGAGTCCTTGGTGTAGGAGTTAGTCTTGGAATAACGCCGCTGGTAGAATATTTGGGAATGCGTGTCGAGTTAACAATGAGTGCATTTATTATTTCTTTGGTTTTCGCCGTATTAACGGGAACAATTTTTGGATTCTATCCGGCCTATAAAGCGTCGAAGCTGGTACCGGTCGAAGCACTGAGTGCGGAATAGGAGGGAAGGGCAGATGAGAAAGCAATTATTGACAGGAATCCTGACCGTAGTTTGGACCGCCAGCGTATGCAGCGGCTGCGGGAACAGTAGCACGAGCAGTGACATTACGGTGTTAGAAAATCAACGGCTGGCCTATGCTGTGGTAACGACAATTGAAGGAAATGACATCAGCTATATGGAGGTTGAAGAATCGCAGTTGAACCTTTCTGATACATCAGCAGAGAATGAAGATGCAAATCAGGATGGGAAGACAAAGAACTCTGGCATGCCGGAGATGAGTAGTGAGATGAATATGGAGAACTTCGACCCATCAAGCATGGGTGACGGCCAGATGCCGGATATGGAGAACTTCGACCCATCGAGTATGGGCGACGGCCAGATGCCGGATATGGAGAACTTTGACCCCTCAAGCATGGGCGAGCGGCCTAGCGAAGATTCGACCGAAACACAGTCGAGCCGAAGAGGTGGTGGCATGGGCGGCGGTATGATGGGCGGTGCCACGACCAGTACCCAGATACCGGTGGGGGTCGCGGTTCATACCACAGCAGATACAAAAACCACATTTTCCCGAATTCAATCAGGAGATATCCTGAAAATATTATTTGAAACAGATGCGGATGGCAACGAAGTAATTGTTGAAATCTGGATGGTACAGTAGGAAGGAGCAAAACAGATGCAGGAGAACGAAAACACAATTATCGAATTACGCAATATGGATAAATACTATCGGATGGGCAGTAATTCCCTTCATGTACTAAAGGATGTTAACTTAAAAGTAAAGCAGGGCGAATACCTTGCCATCTTAGGACCGTCTGGCTCCGGTAAATCAACGCTGATGAACATGATTGGCTGTATGGATATTCCCGACAATGGGGAGTATTTCTTAGATGGAGCAGCCATTCATGAAACAAAAGAAAAAGAGCTGGCAGGAATACGCAATCAGAAAATTGGATTTATTTTCCAGAAGTACCACCTGATTCAGACCTATGATGTGTTACAGAATATTGTAATGCCATTATTGATGCGCGGTATGTCGCTGTCAGAAGCAAAGGATGCCAGCATGGAAACCATCGAAATGCTAGGTCTGGCAGACCGTATTACCCATCGACCGGGAGAGCTTTCGGGTGGTCAGCAGCAGCGTGTGGCAATTGCCCGAGCCTTGGTCGGCGAGCCAGCGATTCTACTAGCCGATGAACCGACGGGAGCGCTGGACTCCGGCAGCGGTCAGGAAGTGCTAAAGCTTTTTCAGCGCTTAAATGATATGGGCAATACCATCGTCATGATTACACATGATTTAAATGTGGCGAAACATGCCGGTAGGGTTGCCAAAATAATTGATGGTGAGTTATTTCAAGATGTTGCAGGGTAATTAAATAGTTTGTGAAAGTGGAGAGTTCTGGTGGTTTCTGGTACTTTCCATTTTTCATATAATCTGATATAATCAAGGGGATAATGCGTCATAACAACTAACGTGTTACCGCATCAAGGAGAAATCAGATGAAAATAATACATTGTTCCGATTTGCACTTAGATTCCCGAATGGAATCCAATTTAAATAGAGACCAAGCCAGAGAACGAAAAAAGGAATTATTAATCACTTTTGAAAAAATGGTTGCCTATGCAAGTGAGCATCAGGTTCAAGCAATCATCATTGCTGGTGATTTATTTGATACCATACACATTGGCAAGAACGCTGCAAAGCTGGTTGAGGAGCAGATAATTACCCATCCGACAATTGATTTTATTTATTTAAAAGGAAATCATGAGAAAGATAATTTTGTTGAAGCAATGAATGAAATACCAGATAATTTTAAAATATTTGGTGATGTCTGGACAAAATTTAACTATGAAGGAATCACTATATCTGGTGTAGTATTGACGCCGGAAAATAATCGCAATATTTATGATTCACTGGTATTAGCGCAGGATGATGTAAATATTGTCGTACTTCACGGACAGGAATCTCAATACGACCAAAAAGATAAGGCCGAGATTATCCAGATTCGGGCCTTGCAGAATAAATACATAGATTATTTGGCACTCGGTCATATTCATAAGTACCGCTTGCAGAAGTTAGATAACCGTGGCAGCTATTGCTATTGTGGGTGCTTAGAGGGGCGTGGATTTGATGAATGTGGTGAAAAAGGCTTTGTATTGCTGGATATTACAGACGGCGAACTAACCTCGGTATTTGTCCCATTTGCGAAACGAACTTGTTATGAGGTGCCCGTTGATATTACCGGGCGGCATACGATAACCGAGATTGCAGCCAGCATTGACAACGAGATTGCACAGCTTCCGGGGGATAGTTTGGTGAAGATCGTGCTGACAGGCGAAATAGATATGAATACGGACCGGGATATTGTCTATCTGACAATGAGATACCTGGACCGATTTTACTTTGTAAAAATATATGATAAGACCAAGCTGGCAATTAATTATGAAGATTACCGGCTCGACCAGTCATTAAAGGGAGAGTTTATCCGCCTTTTGGAGAAAGCCGATTTGCCACCGGAACAGAAGGATGCAGTGATACTCACTGGAATCCGTGCACTTTCCGGAGAGGAGATATAGATGAAGTTAAAGAAATGTTATATCGAAAACTTTGGAACGTTGCATGATTTTTCTTATGAATTTAAGCGGGGATTAAATACCATTCAGCAGGAAAATGGCTGGGGTAAGACAACCTTTGGTGTATTTATCAAAGCAATGTTTTATGGTTTGGAGTATTCGCCAAATAAAAAAATAGCTGATAATGAACGAAAAAAATACATGCCTTGGCAAGGCGGTAACTTCGGCGGCAGCTTGGAATTTGAGTTGGATGGAAAAGAGTATAAAATTGAGCGTTTCTTTGGCGCACGCGATAAAGATGACCTTTTTCGTCTTTATGATTTACAGACTGGGTTGGCAAGTAAGGCCTATACGGAAAATATTGGTGAAGAGATTTTTCATATCGACCGTAGTTCCTATGAGCGCAGTACCTACATTCCACAAAATGGAATTGCTATTGGCATGACGGATAGTATCAATGCCAAATTATCCAATCTAATTGAGAATGGTAACGATATTAATAACTACGAGACGGCTTATAGCAAGCTCGAAGAACATATGAAGGAATACAAAAGAAGAGGCGGTAAAGGCCGAATTCCGGAACTTCGTGAGCAGATTTCCAAAGTCCAGGTTGATATTGATGAATGCAAGAACAAGGCGATGGGCATGGAGTTAGTAGCAGAGCAGATTGAGCAGCAGAAGGAACTTCGGGCGGAGTTTGAAAGACGGCGTGAGACGTTAAAAGAAGAAATTTTAAAGGCAAGTGCAGCAAAAGAGCAGGCGGCCAAAAGAAGTCACTATGACTCGCTTAAAAAACGTGCCGCCGAAATCGAAGTCCAAAAGAAGGAATATGATGAAATATTTGCCGGGGGATTGCCGGAAGAATCGCAGATTGAGCAGATTGAAAGTGAAATAACGGCGGTGCAGGAGCTTCAAAATGCGAAAGTGTTAGCGCAGTTAAATGAAGAGGAAGAAAGACAGTTAAACGAACTGGACGATTTCTTTGCCAATGGCTGTCCCGATAGTCCGGAAATAGAGATGTATTTAGGCGAGAGTCGCCAGAGTTCTGGAATCAAGGACGAAATAATTGGAATCGAATCCAAGCTGGAGGTTTTGGCGGAACGGCAAGAACAGGAAAAAGCCCGTTTGCAAGCGGAACAGGAATTAAGAACCAGAGCCCGGCAAGCGCAGTATGAGGCATCCAAAATGCGTGCCGATATGATTCGGCGTATTTTATTACCATCAGGAATATTAATGTTGGCGGGCGGTATTTTCCTTTATATATTAAACCAGCCGGCGGCGTATGCATTGTTTGTGCTGGCCGTGATATTAATTATTGCAATTGCTTTTGTAAAACCACAAGAAAAACCGATGACAGAAAGTGTGGATACGGACGATGTGGATACCGATGAACTGCGGCAGTTGTCAGTTCAGATGGAGGAACTAAAAGCGGATTTGGTTCGTTTGGCAGCCCGGAAACAAGAAATGCATGAGCATTACGACATTTTTGTAAAACAATTTCCAGTTAATGATATTGATGAGGATCCGACCCAGACCCTGATGGAGATAAAAACAAAGGCACTGGAATACCAGAATCTGACGAATCGTGGTGCCGAGCGAAGTGAGCAAAATGAGCAGATTTCGGCTCAGGTGGCACAGAAAAATGCCCGAATCCATGCATTGCTGCAAGGGGTTCATGAGAAATATGTTCAGCATGATGATTTACGAAAAGCCTGCGGTGAACTAAATGAAGACCGCAAAGAATACCTTTGGCTCATAGAGGAGTATCAAAAAAGTCAGGACGAGGTACGGCAGTTTGAGGAAAGCAATGCAGAGGTGGATTTTGCCGGGCATCAGCAGTTAGCTGGGGAAAATCAGACAGAGGATGTTGTTTCGCTGGAAGCATTGCAAGAGCAAGAAAAAGAAAATGAGCTTGAAATAGAAAACATCAATGGAAAAATCAATTCTTATCGAAAAGACATGGATACTTTGGGAGTCATTGCCGATAAACAATCTGATTTTGAAGCGGAGTTAGAAACCCTTAGAAACCAGTTGACGGAAGCAGAAGCGCACTGTGATATGCTGGAAAAGACGATGCATTATTTAAAAGAAGCAAAAGAAAGTTTTTCGACGCACTATATGGGAAATATGCGGCGGGGGTTTGTGAAGTACGCGTCTCGGATGGGACAAGATTTGGCGCATCAGATTCAACTGGATATTCAGCTCGAGGCTCAGCTTGCAGTTGGTGGTTCATTAAAAGGCAGTGAAAGCTTTAGTGCTGGTAACCGGGATTTTATCGGGATATGTATTCGATTAGCATTGGTTGAGGCACTTTTTGAAACAGAGAAACCATTTATCATTTTGGATGACCCGTTTGTTAATTTAGACGACCATAAAGTAGAAAATGCGAAACGGTTGTTAACGGAAATAGCTGAGGATTACCAGATTATCTATCTGGTTTGTCATTCAAGTCGCAGTTAGGTGTATACAACAGAAAAATGAAGTAGTGGTATTAGGAGGAATGGAATCATGAAAGGGACGCGTTTTACTTGGATGACAGCAGGAACAATGCTGGCATGCATTTTATCAATGATATTTGCAGCATTTACGATTGTTTCGACTTCTAAGCTGGCCGAGCAGACGAGCATGGTATATGAGCATCCGTATCAAGTCAGGACAGCAACGGAGGCAATGAGAACGCGTCTGAGTGAGATGGAGCTATATTTGCCGACCTTACTCATTTCTGACGAAGAGCATGCGGAAGAAATAAAAAAGTTGCTACGAGAAAGGGATGAGCGTCAGGATGCATCCCTGGCAATTATTGAAGAATGTTATCTTGGACCAGAAGAGGACGTGATGGATTTGAAGCAGGCCTTAGCTAAGGTTCGGGCCGCCAGAATCGAGGCAGCCGAGCATTTTACGGGCACCGGTGACTCATCAGAGATTCTTGATTATCTGGATGAATATGTCAATCCATATGGCTTAGCCGTAGATGAAGTGCTGGCACGAATCGCATTCTATGCAGATTACCGTATCGGCATATATATGGAGAATACGATTCAAATTAAAAATTTAGGTGTGATTGGTTCGCTGACGCTGGGTGTAGTAATGATTATTATGCTAATCCTTACCAACATGAGTGAAGCCCGGAAGAATCGGGAAATTGCATATCGGGAGCAGTTGTTTGATTTGCTTTCCAGTAATATTGAGGATACTTTTTTCATATATGACTGTGTCGCTTCAAAAATGGAATATGTCAGTAAAAATAGTGAACGGGTAATCGGAATGCGTGGGGAGGTATTTTTGAAAGACGCATTGGCGTTGCGCGAAAATATATCTGAGGACACGAGAGAGGTATTTGATGAATTTTTCCGTAATAAGCCAATTCCGAATAATGCGCAGTGTGAGTTTAATTATGTGAAAGACGGAATTGTACGGAATATGCAGTTACAGATGTATGCTGTATATTCAGGGAAAAGATTGCAACGGTATATTGCGGTACTAACAGATTTGACGAGAATTATGGAACATCAGAATATTTTAAATGATGCCTTACTGAGTGCCCAGAAAGCAAATATGGCCAAGCGAGAGTTTCTCAGTCGGATGTCACATGAGATTCGTACGCCGATGAATACAATTATTGGTATGACAGCGATTGCTATGCGGCATATGGATGACATCAGCTATATTGAGAACTGCCTGACGAAAATCACCTACTCTTCAGGACATTTATTATCACTTATTAATGATATTCTTGATATGTCCAAGATTGAAGATAATAAGCTGACCATTAATCATGAAATCTTTGACGTCCAAAGACAACTGGAATCAATTTCGGCAGTGGTATATCCGCAGACAGTTGAGCGGAAGCAGAACTTTGAGGTAGTGATTAACAGTCTTGTTGAGGAACGGCTGATTGGTGATGCTTTGCGGGTAAATCAAATTTTATTTAACCTACTATCAAATGCGGTAAAGTTTACGCCGGCGGGGGGTAATATTCGCTTGGAGATAACGAAGGTAAGAGAAAAGAAGAACCATGTTTTCTTACGTTTTGTGGTACGGGATAGTGGAATAGGAATGAGTGAAGAATATTTAGAGCGGATTTATACGCCGTTTGAACAAGCGGATGTATCAATTGCACAAAAATACGGCGGCTCTGGGCTGGGAATGTCAATTAGCAAAAACTTAATTTCACTTTTAAATGGAACAATTACAGTTCAGAGTAAAGAGGGCGAAGGAACCACATTTACAGTGGAAATACCATTTGAGAAGACTGAGCAGCAGGCCCAAGTAAATCAAGAAGAGTTTGATAATATGAAAGTGCTGGTGGTGGATGATGATGAAAGCACTTGTGAGCATGCAGCGTTGTTGTTAGATAGCCTTGGTGTGAAGTCAAGCTGGGTAAATAATGGTCGGGAAGCCGTTGAAATTGTTGTGAAGGCGCATGAGGTTGGTGAAGACTATGACGTCTGCTTTATTGACTGGTGCATGCCGGACATGGATGGCGTTGAAACGGCGAGAAATATCCGTAAGCATATTGGCCCGGAAGCACTGATTATCATCATCAGCGCGTATGATTGGAGTGTCATTGAAGCAAAAGCGCGAGAAGCCGGTGTCAATGCCTTTATTTCCAAGCCAATGTTTGCATCATCCATTTATAATGTTTTAAATTCGATGATAAGACCAAAGGGAATGCCGCTCGATGGTAAGCAGAGCCAAGATGTACAGTACGATTTTAAGGGCCGGAAGGTACTGTTGGCAGAGGATAATTTAATCAATCAGGAGGTTGTTGTAGAGCTTTTAAAGGATATCGGCATTGTTGTAGAATGTGCGGATAATGGCAAATTGGCGCTTGATATGTATGAGCAGTCAGAACCAGATGAATATGCTCTCATCCTAATGGATGTGCAGATGCCAATTATGAATGGTTATGAGACGACAAGAGCGATTCGGAAATCAAATCATTTACAAGCGAAGAGTGTACCAATTCTGGCAATGACAGCGAATGCCTTTAATGAAGATGTAGCTGCGGCAAAAGAATCGGGAATGAATGGGCATCTATCGAAGCCGATTGATGTGAATATACTCTATGAAACATTAGCATCGTATTTACGGAAATAATATTATATTAGGGTGTATCAAAAGCATTGCTAAATGATAGCAGGCTTTTGATACACCCTGTTTCGTTCAAAAATCAGGCATGAGGAATATTAGTATACTCTGAAATTTCCCGGTCAATCGTAACCAAATCAGCAACCGATAAATCATGAATGTTCTTGTGACCAGTAATGCGGGCAAAGGTCCGAAGCTCAGCAAAGGAAACATTTAAGAAGTTGGCAACGCGCTTGGCGGCAGCATCAACTTTCAGGCGTTCCCGCAGCTCAGGATTTTGCGTGGCAATTCCCACCGGACAGTTACCAGAACCACAGATGCGGTATTGCTGGCAAGCCGCAGCAATTAAAGCAGAGGATGCAATCGCAATCGCATCGGCGCCCATCGCAATCGCTTTGGCAAAGTCGGCAGAGACTCGCAGTCCCCCGGTAATCACGAGTGAGATGTCAGAGTGTAACGCATCCAAATATTTTTTGGCCCGGTATAGGGCATAGATGGTTGGAACACTGGTTGACTCCCGCAGCAGATAAGGGCTTGAGCCGGTTGCTCCACCACGACCATCAATGGTAATAAAATCAGGTTCCGCATAAACACAAAACTCAAGATCGCGTTCAAGGCGTCCGGCCGCAATTTTGATTCCGATGGGCCGGCCATCAGAACGATACCGAAGCATTGAGACCATTTCTTTTAAATCCTCTTTGGAACGAAGCTCCGGGAATTTGCTTGGACTTTGAACATCCTCACCAACTTGTTTGCCGCGCAGGGCAGCAATTTCTGGCGTTACCTTTTCACCCGGCAGATGTCCGCCCATTCCCGGTTTTGTACCCTGACCAATTTTAATCTCAATTGCATCAGCATTTCTTAGATTTTCATCAGTTACACTATATTTATTCGGAACATATTCAAAAATATATTTATAGGAGGCAGCCCGTTCTTCCGGCAAAATGCCGCCTTCACCACTACACATGGCGGTCTTAGCCATTGCACTGCCCATCGCAAGGGCGGTTTTAATCTCCTTCGAAAGAGCACCAAATGACATGTGGGAGATATAGACCGGTCCGTCTATCAGCATTGGCTTTTTCGCATGTTTTCCAATAATCGTTGTGGTATTTACATATTCGTGTTCATCAAGCGGCGGCGGATTCAACTGAGCACCAAGCAACAGAATATCATCCCAAGATGGCATCGCCATCTGTGTACCCATTGCGGCACTTAAAGACTTGCCGGTTACGGCCATATCATGAATCTCGGCCATGTAACGAGAACTGCTATCCTGACGGATAAAACGCTGGTCATACGATAAATCCACTTCTTCGGCTTCATCAGGCTCAGATTCTTCAGCTGAATCGGATGTCACCGCGCGCTCCGTTTTGGCAGCTTGCGCTTCATCATGCTCATCCTCACGCTCTGACAGTGGTTTAAATCTACTAGAATCCTGCTTACAGACAGGACAGGTGTCTAACTCGGAGAAGGGAATCCCTTCTTTTGCTTCATCATAAACAAATCCACAGACACTGCACTTATAACTTGCCATGTAAAACCTCCTTTGATATCAGTAATAATTCCTATTTTTATTATAACAAGGTTAACCACAAAAGTCACGTAAAAATTACTGAAATTGTTTGCGATATTCTAGCGGGGTCATCTGAATCAGCTTTTTAAAAACATTTTGAAAATGGCTTTGCGACGAAAAAGCCAGATGCATTCCGATATCGGCAATGCTTTTATTGGAATGTTGTAACAGTTGTTTGGCTTCCAGAATTTTCTGTTCCAAAATAAAATCCGTCAGTGTTTTACCGGTCTGCTCATGGAATTGACTGCTTAAATAAGAACGTGATATCCCGAAGGCCTCAGCCATGTCATTGACGCGAATGCGCTCAAACAAATGCTTTCGGACATAAAAGGAACAGTCCTCAAACAGCTTAGAGTCCTTGGCATTCCCATAATTTAAGCTGCGAACGCGTTCGGCGAAATCCAGAGTCATTTCTTGAATTAGTGTTTGAATAGCAGTTGGTTCGCGAATCACTTCACATTTCTGAATATATAAATCAGACAGATTAAATGCTGATTGGGGGTCTAGGCCACCATCAATGGAAGCTCTTGACATGGTTGTGGCAGAGCAGATAAACATATTCTTTGTTTGGCGCAAGACATCGCTGGCCATTTTTCCGGCCTGGACATTTGGCAGTGCATCAAAAAGTTCGCGGATTTTCTCGACCTGACCATTTTTGATATAGGAATTAGCCAATCGTTCAAAACGATAGCTCGTGATAACAATATTTGCAAGCGAATCATCTTCATAGGTGTTGAAAACCGCCTGTGTATGCTCACGGGCAATTGGGTTATGTTTATCAACGCTGGTGGTAGAAATATAGACATTTTCGACATCAAAGGATTTCTTTTCCCAGGCCGTAATGCAAAAAGAAAGTATCCATGCCAAGCGTTGGGCGGTTATTTCGGGTGAGCAGCATAAGCTGCAGAGATAATCGTGCTTTTGGTCTTCGGGAATACCAAGTAGAAATAGTAAGGAGGCAAATTCCTGCGGGTTTTCGCTAAGAACTGCGGTTGGGCCAATAATGACCAAATGATTCCCTTTCATATGGGCATATCCGTAGTGTTGAAACAGATTATTGGTAATAATACCGGCTCGATGCGGGGAGGATAGAATTTTATCAAGCTCGACAGTGGCTGGGTCGGGAGTTACATGAGCAGGCGAGTAGTAATAAATCATTTTTTCTTTTTGGTAAAGCCGAACACTCAGTCCGGTTGTTTTTGAAAAGCTTTTTGACAAATATTTAAAATAATTAGTTGGCATTTTATCACCCCTTTACACAATTTTACAAAAAACAAAACCAAAATGCAATACTCATTATACAAAATGCTATATTCTGAATGTATAATCAATAAAAATATGGGAGGAATGACAATGGGAAGAAGGTATACAAGTGAAGTATTAGATGCATTGCAGAAGAATGCCAGGATGGTAACCTACGAGGGAATGGACATTCTCTTGAAGCCAATACCAGAAGGTGGCGAGGATGGCGATATGGACCCGCGGGTTTATAAGTCGATGAAACGAATGCCGTTGTTAATGAAATTTATGCCAAAGCCAAAGAAAGAGCAAAGCATTTTAGAAAAAATAATGCCGATGCGTAACATGTTCAATACCTACAAGGGCGAACACATTGTCAATGAAGGTGTTGTAACAGAGTGGATTAGAGTAAAAAGTGCAGATGATTATGAAGTGCCGGTCCGTATCTACAAACGAGACAATGCGGGGGTAAATCTTCCCGTGTTTGTCTATTATCATGGTGGCGGGTTCTTTGGCGGAAGTGCTGACATTGTGGAGCAGATGTGTAAGCTGCTGGTGCAGAATCTTGACTGTCTGGTCTTTAATGTGGAGTATCGCTTATGCCCGGAGAATCATTATCCACAGCCATTGGATGACTGTTTTTATGCAACTCGTTATGCGTATGAGCATGCGCATGAATATGGTGGTGATAAGACAAAGTTTGCAGTTTCAGGCGATTCTGCGGGTGGTAATTTAGCGGCAGCAGTGACCCTGCGTGACCGTGAAGAAGGCACCAAAATGGTGAAGGCAAGAGTGCTGTACTATCCGGCAGTCAATGTTTCGGGAAACAAAACAGAGTTTTATCATGGTGTTGATTTGTCCAAGTATCATCGCAGTAAGAAGAGTGGAAAAATACTCGATGCGATGTTGAATATGATGGGTGCTGGTGGCGACCCGGCGTCTAATATGCTTGAGGATGTATATTTGCAGGGGCATTTAGAACCTGAGCATATCTATGCATCACCACTGCTAGATGACCAGCATGACATACCACCAACCTTATTGATGTTTGGCGAACATGATTTCTTGGTATTTGAAGATTTTGCCTATGCCAAAACGTTAAAAGCGGCTGGTCGTCAAATCAAAACAATTGTTTATCGGGGTATCAGTCACGGCTTTGGGGACCAAATTGGGGTTAGTCCACAAGCGGAGGACAGTATCATAGAAGTAGCAAACTATTTAAAAGAAATCTTTAAGTAAAACAAATCTTTATGTAAAACAAAGGAGGAAAATGGTATGGAGGGGAAAGAAAAAATAAGCTTTCGCGAGAAATTTTTCTACGGCGGCGGAGACTTGGCAAGTAACTTGGTATTGGTTTTGACATCTACGTATGTAACCTTTTTTTACACCGATGCATTGGGGCTAAATGCAGCAGTGATTGGTATGATTATGTTGGTGTCACGTTGTCTGGATGGATTTACGGATATTGCGATGGGCTTTATCGTTGATAAGACAAAGTCCAAACATGGCAAGGCCAGACCTTGGATGCTGTGGCTGGGAGCACCAATTGGAATTGCTACGGTGCTCGTATTTCTCGTTCCGAGTGTCGGCACACTAGGCCAGTACATTTATGTGGCAATCACCTATAATCTGGTAACAACTTTTTTGTATACGGCAATCAATATTCCATATGGTGCATTGACAGCCAGAATGTCCCGTGAACAGGACCAGCGTTCGATGATTAATATTTTCCGCATGTTTTTAGCTCAGGTAGGTTCGTTGGTAATTAATGCGCTGACCCTTCCGTTTGTAAAAGCAATGGGTGGCGAATCTGGAACCAGCAGCCAGCAGGCATGGGTTATCGTATCGTTAATTTATGGTTTTATTGCTTTTGCATTGTTTATGCTTTGCTTTGCAAACACCAAAGAGCGTGTTGATGTACCGGTTGAGAAGATTTCGTTTGGCAAGAGCTTTAAGTTTTGCTTTAAAAACGACCAGTGGGTATTGCTCGTGATTATCTGGGTGGTGATGGTACTTGGCATGGCAATGGGTGGAGCCGTTGGTACTTATTATGCAAAATATTGCCTGGGTGATGAGGTTTATGTTGGTTATTTGATGGCAGTTCAGACATTGACCGTACTTGTCTGTATGATGTTTATGCAAATACTAATCCAAAAAATGGGAAAACGCAATGTAGCCCTGATTGGTGCAGTCATTTCGTTAGCCGGACAGCTTTTGATGCTCGTGAATCCGACAATGCTTAGCTGGTTGATGATTTGCTCGGTTGTAAAAGGAATTGGTATGTCAAGCTGTATGGCGACGATGTTTGCAATGGTAGCAGATACGATTGAGTATGGCCAATGGAAGACCGGAACCCGTGTCGAGGGTATGTTATATTCGACAACAACCTTTGGTGCTAAAATCGGTGGTGGTGTTGGTGGCGCAGTTGCAATGGCAGTGCTCGGTGCAGCCCAGTATGACGGTGAGTTAGCAGTCCAAGGTGCCGAGGCGATGAATGCGATTAAAACATTATATCTGTATGTACCAATTCCATTTTTAATTATTACGCCGATTGTTTATTTGTTCTATAAACTAGATAAAATTTATCCTCAGGTCATGGAAGATTTGAAAAAAGGAGAAAAATAATGAGAAAACAGGAAAAGATATCCGTCGCAATCATCGGGATATTGCTGTTATCAATCTTTACGTTTACTGACCTGCAAATATCCCAGACACTATTTACAAAAAATATCTATGGACGCATTTTTGAAGTAGTTGGAGAGTTGCCGTTTGCCTTTTTGGCGGTGTTCTCATTGGCATTGTTATTCCGTTTTCGCAGCCGGAAAAATATGCTTGTCAATCTTTTGACCGGATTTTTGAGTATTGTCTTTGCAGCTCTATTTGCACTAATGGGCGGTTTTATGTCATGGAACTATCTGCATGAAAATGTCGAGGGTGCGCCACAATTTTTGGCCATTATATTTACTGTTATCATTCTTATGGGCGCATTTTTGTTAACCCGATTCGTACCGCAGGAGAAAGGACGGCAGGCAGTTACCGCGGCCATTATCGGGGTGATTTACTTTATTGCAGTGATTGTTGTGATGAACGTCCTAAAAGGTGCGTGGGGACGAATGCGGATTCGCGAAATGACAGACCCGCTGACGGAATTTACCCGTTGGTATGTGATTAATCAAAGAGGTGGATTTAATAATATATATGCCTCTTTCCCATCCGGTCATTCGATGAACGCGGCGGGGACCATTTTATTAGGTCTGTTCCCGTATTTTATCAAAGGACTTGAGGGAAAAGAAAAGTTGATGAAGACCGTTGCATACTCATGGATGGTGCTATGTGGAGCCAGCCGGGTTGTAATGGGGGCACACTTTGCCAGCGATGTAACCGCGGGAATCCTGCTGTCACTGTTCCTATTTGAAGTGATTTGCACAATTGCCTGCAAAATCAGAAAAATAAAATTGCCGGAGTGATGATTATGGATATTAAATTAAAAGAAAAACCATTTTATTTAGATGATGAAGGTGTTGCCTGGGTCGAATCGACTCTGGCATCACTGAGCGAAGCAGAAAAAATCGGACAGTTATTCTGTCCGGTTGGTGCGGCAGATGATGAAAATGTAATCAAACAACTGACTCAGCAGATCGGTATCGGCGGTATTATGTACCGTCCGGGGCCAGCACAAAATGTCTTAAAGACACATCAAATGCTACAGGAAAATTCGAAGGTACCAATGTTGTTAGCCGCCAATCTGGAGGCTGGCGGTAACGGAGCAGCATTTGAAGGCACCAATTTTGGTAAGCCAATGGGAGTTGCTGCCACCGATGATGATGAAATGGGCTATTGGATGGGCAAGACTGCCTGTGAGGAGGGCGCTGCACTCGGACTGAATTGGGCCTTTGCACCGATTGTCGATATCGATATGAACTTCCGCAATCCGATTACCAATCTGCGAACCTTTGGCAGTAATCATAAACGTGTCATCCGCATGGCCAAGGGCTATTTGCGCGCGGCAGATGAGGCTGGACTAGCGGTGTCAATTAAGCATTTTCCAGGTGATGGAGTCGATGAGCGTGACCAGCATCTTTTGACTAGTGTCAATTCACTTAGCTGTGAGGAATGGGATGCAACTTACGGACAGATTTACCAGACCTTAATTGATGATGGGGCAAAAACGGTAATGGTAGGTCATATTGCCCAGCCGGCATACCAAAAAGCATTGGCAAAGGACCCTGCAAAATATGATAAAAAGACGGTTCCAGCAACCCTATCCAGTGAATTAATGCTTTGCCTATTACGAGAAAAGTTAGGCTTCAATGGCTTAATCGTTACGGATGCAACGCCAATGTTAGGCTATACCGTAGCAGGTGAACGTTCCCAGCTCGTGCCACTCTCAATTGCCAGTGGTGCGGATATGTTTTTATTTAACAAGAGCTTGGAGGAAGATTATGCCTCAATGATGGCTGGTTATCAGAATGGTATCATTACGCGCGAACGACTGGATGAAGCGGTAACGCGAATTTTGGCAACCAAGGCTTCGCTTGGCTTGCATACCAGGCAAAAAGAAGGAACCTTAGTGCCATCGCCAGAAGGCTTGTCGATTTTACACAGTGAGACTTACCTTGAAAAAGTACGCATCTGCGCTGACAAGGCGGTAACGCTGGTGAAAGATACCCAGAACTTATTACCGCTTTCACCGGAAAAGACAAAACGCGTGTACTTGAATGTGCTAGAGCCGGAGGGAGCCACTGATACGCCGTTGAAACAGGCATGGAAGGCAAAATTAGAAGCCGAGGGCTTCGAGGTATTCGTTCGCAATCGTGATACCAATGTTGATATTTTTGGCGCATTTGCCGGAACGAATCAGGACCCGCATGCATTAGAGCTGATGAATGAGATGTTTGAAAAGGTTGGTGATTTTAAATCGCGCTATGATTTGGCTATCTATGTAGCCAATTACGAAACGGCCAGCAACAATGTCGTGGTCCGGCTGCAATGGCAGGGACTGATGGGAATGGGCAATGATGCACCGTGGTTTGTGGGTGAGATACCAACGATGTTTATTAGTTTGGCAAATCCATATCACTTGCTGGACGTGCCAATGATAAAGACATTTGTGAATGCCTATACGAACACGCCGGAGGTAATTGATGCAGTGGTTGAGAAGGTAATGGGCCGCAGTGAGTTTCAGGGCATTTCACCAGTGGATGCTAGTTGCGGTCGGGAAGATACATTATATTGACCAGTAAATGTACATGTTGAAGAATAAAAGGGCGCACCGATACTCAAAGGAAGTTATCGGTGACGCCACTTTTTTTAGTTATGAAAAGATTTCATCCCTTGACAAGTAAATAATATGGGAGTAATATGTTTGATGTCAAACAGTCAGATGTCAAACAAGAGGGGTATAAGGATGGATAAAAACTATATTGGTTTACAGTTACGCTCATTACATAATATTATCAATCGCTACATGGAAAATAAATCACATAAGCAGGATATCGACCGGATTACATGTACCAATGGCTGGATTATTGGCTATATTACGGAGAACAGCAGGCGGGATGTCTACCAGCGGGATTTGGAAAAAGAATTTCATATTACCCGCTCAACGGCCTCTAAGGTGGTCAACTTAATGGAACAAAAGGGGTTTATTCGTCGCGAAAGTGTGGCCGGTGATGCAAGATTAAAGCGGCTGGTACTGACAGAAAAAGCACAGGCACATGCAAAACAATTTGAAGATGATATGAATTCTCTGGAAAATAGACTGATTAAAGGATTTTCAGAAGCAGAAATCGAAAATCTGCGCTCTTACATTGAACGTTTGAAAAAAAATATTGAAATGGAATAGGAGGTCACGATGATTAGAAAACTAGCACAAAGTATCAAAGAATATAAAAAGCCTTCCATATTAGCACCAGTGGCAGTTACCTTTGAAGTAATTTTAGAAGTTATCATTCCACTATTGATGGCGAATCTAATCGATTATGGAATTGATGGCGGAAATATGAATTACATCCTAAAAATGGGATTATTTCTGTTGATTTCGGCATTTATCTCATTGTTTTTTGGTGCAATAGCGGGAAGATATGCAGCAATTGCATCAAGTGGATTTGCGAAGAATCTGCGCAAGGACATGTATTTTAATGTTCAGAACTTTTCATTTTCCAATATTGATAAGTTCTCGACGGCAAGCATCGTAACAAGGTTAACCACCGACGTAACAAATGTTCAGAATGCCTATCAGATGATTATTCGAATGGCGGTTCGTTCACCGGTGATGTTAGTATTTTCGGTAATCGCAGCATTTAAAATTAATGCTCGTTTAACCTTCATATTTATTGCCTGTATCCCGGTGCTGGCGATTGGCTTATTTTTGATTATGCAAAAGGCACATCCGATTTTTGAGCGGGTGTTCAAAACCTATGATAAACTAAATCGGGTCGTACAGGAAAATCTGCATGGCATTCGGGTCGTGAAATCATTTGTCCGCGAGGACTTTGAAAATGATAAATTTCAGGATATTTCCGAGGATATTTATCAAGACTTTTCGAAGGCCGAAAAAACCCTAGCTTATAATATGCCGTTAATGCAGGTTTGTATGTATACCTGTATGATCTTAGTGTCATGGTTTGGGGCCAGAACAATCGTTGCAAGCGGCGGGAATCCTGCCGAAGGATTATCAACCGGCGGACTGATGAGTCTGATTACCTATGCAATGCAGATTTTGATGAGCTTGATGATGTTGTCGATGGTATTCGTTATGATTACGATTTCTCGTGCATCAGCAGAGCGAATTGTTGAGGTTCTGGAAGAAGAGAGCGACTTGCAAAATGGCGAAAATCCAATTTACGAGGTAAAAGACGGTACCATCAATTTTGACCATGTCAATTTTACCTATCATAAAGGAACGGAAAAACCAGTTCTTAATGATGTTAACTTACAAATTAGTTCCGGTCAGACAATCGGTATTATCGGTGGCACAGGTTCCTCCAAATCCAGTCTGGTGCAGCTAATCCCGAGACTTTATGACGTGACGGCTGGAGCGGTCTATGTGGGCGGTGAGGATGTTCGTAACTATGATATTGAAGCGTTACGAAATCAAGTGGCAGTGGTGCTGCAAAAAAATGTTCTGTTTTCCGGAACCATTAAGGAAAACCTTCTCTGGGGCAACCCGGATGCAACCGAGGCAGAAATGATTCATGCCTGCAAATTAGCCCAGGCAGATGATTTTATTGAAAAATTCCCAGCCGGCTACGATACATATATTGAACAGGGCGGCAGTAACGTGTCGGGTGGTCAAAAACAGCGGCTCTGTATTGCGAGAGCATTATTAAAGAAACCAAAGATTTTAATTTTAGACGATTCTACCAGTGCGGTCGATACGAAAACAGATGCTCTGATTCGGAAAGCATTCCGTGAGGAAATACCAGAAACAACAAAGATTATCATTGCCCAGCGGGTATCTTCGGTGCAGGATGCAGACCAGATTGTGGTAATGGACGATGGACAGATTATGGCAGTTGGAAAACATGAAGATTTGTTGGAAACTAGTCCGATTTACATAGAGATATTTGAATTACAGCAAAAAGGAGGCGACGATAATGAGTAAAGAAATGAATCCGGCATCGGGAAAAAGACCTCCACAAAAAGTAAGCAAAGAAACCGTAAAGCGTCTGCTGTCTTATTTATTTGCATACAAGGCACAGTTAATCGCAGTAGTAATCTGTATTATCATCAGTGCCGTTGCCAGTGTCAGTGCGTCGGTATTTATTAAAACATTAATCGATGATTATATTGAACCGCTGCTAATTGAAGCAGTACCAGACTTTTCCGGTTTGCTAAAGATTTTAATCCTAATGGGTTCCATCTATCTGTTGGGAACCTTGGCAACCCTAATCTATAACAAAGTAATGGTTGTCATTGCGCAGGGAACGTTAAAGAAAATTCGTGATGATATGTTTGCCCACATGCAGACCTTGCCAATTAAATATTTTGATACTCATACCCACGGCGATGTAATGAGTCATTATACCAATGATACCGATACGTTGCGGCAAATGATAGCAATGAGTATGCCACAAGTATTTTCATCGATCATAACGATTGTCGCAGTATTTTTTGCCATGCTGTCAGTGAGTGTGTGGCTGACCTTGTTTGTTGTCGTCTGTATGTTTATTATTATGCGGGTAATTGGAACCATTTCTGGTCGGAGCCGTAAATATTTTATCAGACAGCAGCAGTCAATCGGTGATGTCAACGGTTATATCGAAGAAATGATTAATGGTCAGAAGGTAATCAAGGTATTCTGTCATGAGGAAGAGGCAAAGGCTGGCTTTGATGAAAAGAATGAGCATTTATTTGAAGATGCCTCCGCGGCCAATATTTTTGCCAACATTCTGATGCCAATATCGAATAACATGGGTTATATTTTATATGTATTAATTGCCGTGGTCGGTGGTGCAATGGCACTAGCCGGGCTAACGAATTTCTGCCTTACCGGTGTCGGCGTAGTATCTTTAGGTATGATAGCTTCATTTTTACAGCTATCGCGCAGCTTTATTCAGCCAATTAGTCAGGTTTCTCAGCAATTGGCCTCGGTCATTATGGCGCTTGCTGGTGCTGAACGTATTTTTAAACTGATGGATGAAAATAGTGAAACCGATGAAGGCTATGTAACACTGGTAAATGCTAAGCAGGAAAATGGCGAAATCAAAGAAACCACAGAGCGGACCGGACTATGGGCGTGGAAACACCCACATGCCGATGGCACGATAACCTACACTGAGTTAAAGGGTGAGGTTACCTTAGATGATGTTGACTTTGGCTATAATGAGGAAAAGACGGTTCTTCATAATGTCACACTCTACGCCGAGCAGGGGCAGAAGCTGGCTTTTGTTGGTGCGACCGGAGCTGGTAAAACGACGATTACAAACTTAATCAATCGTTTCTATGATATTGCTGATGGAAAAATAAGATACGATGGGATAAATATTAACAAAATAAAAAAGGCGGATTTAAGACGTTCGCTTGGTGTGGTACTACAAGATGTTAATCTATTTACCGGAACCGTTATGGACAATATTCGTTATGGTAAACTAGATGCCACCGATACAGAATGTATGGAAGCAGCGAAGCTGGCTAATGCCGATGGCTTTATCCGGATGTTACCAGAGGGTTATCAGACGGTATTAGAAGGCGATGGCAGCGGCTTGTCACAAGGCCAGCGTCAGCTATTATCTATTGCCCGTGCCGCGGTAGCTGACCCGCCAGTAATGATATTAGATGAGGCGACGTCCTCAATTGATACGCGAACCGAATCCATTGTTCAAAAGGGCATGGATGCACTGATGCAGGGCAGAACCGTATTTGTAATTGCCCATCGGCTGTCGACCGTGCAGAATTCGGATGTTATTATGGTGCTTGAGATGGGCCATATTATTGAGCGTGGTAACCATAAGAGCCTAATTGAGAAAAAAGGGAAATATTATAGCTTGTATACCGGAGCGTTTGAGCTGGAATAGGTAAAAAAGTTTATGGAAATTTAATAGTAATTATTTTAGGCAGATGCTATACTGATAATATCATTATCAAAGGCATCTGCCTTTTTAATATATGGATATGTTGTATATCCATGTTACATATCTACCCAAGGTTTGTAAATGCAAACTCGTTATTTTTTCTGGCGCATCAGCCGTGAAATCACACATTATCAGTAATTCTAATCTACAATTCTAAGGAGGTATTCATGTCACGTAACATTCGGGAAAATCAGATTCAATCAAGAAGCGAGGTATTAAAAAAGATTGGGCAATCAAATGAAATGAAGGAAAAGTTTGAGGCATTAAATGAAGCATTTAAAGAAAGGCTCTTAGAGTTCTGCGAGGGTGCCAGAGGCATCCCGTTGACCTATGACCCATTTTTCAAGAAAATATTTAGTCCAGAGGAGCACCCCGAACGTTTGTCAAGGCTGCTTAGTTTATTGCTGGGTGAACAGGTAACTGTACGAAGAGTGCTTTTGAACGAAGGGAGTCGAATTCTGGAAGAGGGAACCTTGTTAATTATGGACGTTGTAGTAGAACTTGAAGACGGCTCCATTGCCAATGTAGAAATCCAAAAAATTGCATATCTTTTTCCGGGAGAGCGAGCAGCGTGCTATTCCTCAGATTTGGTAATGAGACAATATTCAAAAGTAAGAACGGAAAAGGGCAAAAAGTTCTCTTATAAGGATTTAAAAAAGGTGTATACGATTGTTTTTTGGAACGCAGTGGAGCAGAGTTCAAAGCGTTTAATAAATCTTTCTTACATAAATTCCGACAGCAGTCAGATACTGGACTACAAATGGATTTGCTGCAGGAATATTTGTTTGTGCCACTTGACATCTTTCGTGAAATAAAGCACAATAAAATTAAAGAGGAAATTGATGCTTGGCTCCATTGCATTGCTTCCGATGAACCGGAAGTGATACAGGCTATCATTGAAAAGTATCCTCAGTTTGAAGCGATATATGCGGAGATAAGCTTGTTCCGTCAGGATGTGGGAGGTGTGTTGAATATGTTTTCAGAAGCCTTAAGAATTTTAGACCAGAATACAGTGCAGTATATGATTGATGATTTGAAGGAACAAATTGTTGAAAAGGATGTATTGATAGAAACGCAGTCGAAAGAATTAGAAGAACTATCCAGGCGCATCGAAGAACTAGAGAAACAACTAAAATAACATGTTGAACCATAAGGAGCAATCGCATCTTTTTGAGCGACTGCTCCTTCTTTCTTTTATTTCAAACTATTTAAAAATAATATCGTATATATATTTAGAATGTTTGCAAACATCTACCGCAGGAGGATTTCATGGATAATGAACTGCAGTTAATTCGAAGAGTAAAAAAACAAAATGACAAAGATGCGGCGAATACACTGGTACAAAGTTACTACCGCGAGATATTTGCCTACGTTTACCGTCAGACCGGCGAGGAAGAATTGACGAAGGATTTGACCCAGGATATTTTCTATCATATGCTGCGGGGAATTGTGGGCTTTGACCGAACCAAAGCGGCGTTTCGCACCTGGTTATATCGTATCGCCCGTAATTGTCTGACCGATTATTATCGCAGCCGGGCCTGCCAATATCAAAGAGTCACAGATACGATCGATGAAATCAGTTTGGGCACAACGGATGATTTTGTGCCAGAACTATTAAAAAAGGAAACCGTTCGGGAAGCGATGGAGAAATTGGCACAGTTGGAGAAGACAATGATATCTATTTTCCAGCTGAAATGGTTTGAAGAAAAGACTTTTTCCGAAATCGGGAATATATTGCAAATTCCGGAATCCACGGCGAAGACGAAATACTATCAAGCGCTAAAAATTCTCAGAGAGGAGATGAAAGCAAATGAGTAAAACGATAAGAGATGTAATTTTAGAAGAAGAGATACCATTTCCTTCAAGCGCAGAGCAGGCGCAGGAAATACGGAAGATTGTAGGAAAGGCAATGCCAGCAGAGCAAAACGGCTTCATGACAATACTTTCCACGATTAAGCAAATCGGCCTCAGAAATATTTTTTATCAATCGGGAATGGTATTTGAATTTGCGATGGTACTATTTCTAATTGGCTTTGTAGGTGTTTTTTTCATAGCAGATAGGGGTGCGATGGCAGGTTATTTGGTAATTGGAATATTTCCCGTGCTGCATCTACTGCTAAGCATTTTTATGATTTGGCAGGAAGGCCAGCAGAATATGATAGAACTGAAAATGTCATTGCGTTATTCAGTGCCGGTCATAGCTTGCCTGCGGATGTTGCTATACAGCTTGATTGCATTGGGGGCGGATATTATCGGAATTGTTATCATGCAATACCGATTCCCGATAGAGCTATCAATCGTTGCAGCGGGATTTTCATTCCTGTTTTTATTTGCCTTTCTGTCCTTGCAGATAATCCTGCGCTGGGGTAATGAGAGGGGTCTGCTATTTTTGCTCGTGGGATGGATTGCTGTCTGCGCTTTGTTATACCGTCTGGGAGGGGCGCTGCACCAGATTTTGTTTGTGACAATTCCAATTTATGTTCATATCCTAGCAGGTCTAATCTGGTTTTGTTTATTTATCATAAAAATTGAAAAAGTAGTAAAGGAGGAAGCAAAAAGCGTATGCTATCAATCAATCATGTGACAAAAAAATATCGTAATTTTACGGCGGTGGAGGATTTAAATCTGGATTTGCAGCAAGGTCTGTATGGATTGCTGGCACCCAATGGGGCGGGAAAGACAACCTTAATCAAGATGATTACAACACTGTTATTTCCAACTGAGGGTGAAATTTTATATAATGGCGCAAACATTTATGATATGGGGGCAGATTATCGGAACCTAATTGGCTATCTGCCACAGCAGTTTGGATATTATAAAAATAATACCCCAGAGCAGTTTTTGTGCTACCTGGCCGCATTAAAGGGAATTGATAATCAGACCGCCAAAGCAAAAACAGGTCAGCTCTTAGAGCTGGTCGGATTATCAGATGTCAAAGCGAAAAAAATGAAAAAGTTTTCCGGTGGGATGCTGCAAAGAGTAGGAATTGCCCAAGCCATGTTAAATGACCCGGCAATCTTAGTGTTGGATGAGCCAACCGCAGGACTTGACCCAAAGGAACGGGTGCGGTTTCGAAATATTATATCCGAATTGTCGAAGGAGCGAATCGTCATTTTATCCACCCATATCGTGTCGGATATTGAATCAGTAGCAAATGAGGTGATTATGATTAAGGATAAGCACCTGTATTGTAAGGATACAGTTCCGGCCATTTGCAGTCAGCTAGACGGACAGATTTATGAAACCGATGTGAGCAATGAAAAATATCAGAAATTTTGTGAAACGTATCAGGTATTATCAGCCAGGCAAGAGCACGGACAGTATGCAGTTCGTTTTTTCTCAGAAAAAGAGGTTGCTGGTTGTGAGCAAAAGGCACCCAATTTAGAGGATGTATTTCTGTGTGTATATCAAGAAGATGGTGTCGTGTAAAAATTTTTCACACGTGTGAGAAAGGCATGGTTATTATTATGAGGCAGGTATGGAACGAGGTAAAAAAGATATTAAATGGGAAAGTATTGTTGATAATTGGAATTATTACCGTTCTTTATTACTTGGTGTTTCTGGATGTTACATATCCAAATGGTTATCCGGCAACAACCAACTGTGAGCTGGCAGCGGAATTGATACAGCGAGTGGGACCAAGCATGGGGCCAGAGGAACGAATGGTATTGGATGAAATATATATGGAGTGGCAGCCCATTTGGAACCAGATTATTGAGGAAGATGCAGATTTTTGGGCAGAATATGCGGTATATACCTATGATGATTTTGTTGCACAAAGACAAGAATTTTTGTGGGCCGAAGAAAATAATGATACCACGGCATCTAATGCTTCGGCTGAACTTTTTATTGAGAAATCGAATGAGATAATATTTGAAACTCATAAGGAAGAAGCATTTATGCATCAATCCATTGAGTATTTAAAAGAGGTTTACGATGAAGGGGGCGTCATAAACTTGACCGAAGCGGAGTGGAAAACCTATTGGCAGGAGCGGGAGGCAAACTTTAAGGCGTGGGGCATAAGTGAGGGTGCAAAGGAGCGGGAGCATGAACTGCGCACCAGAGAGAGTCTGTCATTGCTGCCTTATGAGACAATCGAATACTATATGCAGAACCTTTCATATTTTGCGGGCTTGCTAGTGATTACCTGTCTGCTTCTGGTTGTGCCATATTGTGTGCAGGACCGGTTATCAAGAATGGAAAGCTTGATGCTTACCACGAGGGCGGGACGTCGTCTGATCAAAAAACAGATGGCAGCAGTTTTGATTTGTAGTCTGCTCTTTAGCCTGTTGAACATCATGATATTTTGGCTTGTTCTCCATAGCAAGAATATTTCAGTATTTCATGATTGTAATATAGTAACCAGTATAACTGACTTCTGGTTTGACTTTACATTTAAAAATTATATGTTCATTACGCTTGGTTTGGTTCTGCTTTTGGGAATCGGTGCTGGCATGATAGCGTTTTATGTATCAAAGGTTTCGGCAAATTATATTGCTGCGATTGCGATAAGTATACCCGTCAGTATTTTGCTGGTGCTGGTCAGCATCGGGGTTACAATGGCACCGTTTCGCATGACAAGGCAAAGAGGAGCATTTCATCAGATATACTGGCTGGCAGGATTTTTATTGGTTGCGCTGGCGGGAGCTGCTTTGTTTCGATATCGTGAAAGAAAGCGACAGTTGTAGGAAGGACTAGTGTGAAAATAGATTTTCACACGCAAATTTGTGCCTGCGGCCCAAAGTTTGCAGGTTGTGAGAAAGGCATGGTTATTAAATGATACTACGAAATGAATTTGTAAAAATCCGCAAGCTGAAAATCCTGTGGTTTCTAGCAGTTATTTTTATAGCGTTTGATTTCTTACTGATAATGTCCCAGGAATATATCAGGGAGGAACTGGTAAGTATTCACCAGGTAATGGACGATGAGCTTTTGAGTTCATTAGAGTCATCGGAAGAACCCGTGTTACAATACTTTTACTGGGTGAGTCAAAATCGTCTGGCGGCTTATGAAGGCTTAGATATGATGGAATTGAAAGCGACCAAGGTACATCTGCAAGGGGCACATTTATCAGATAAGATGGAGCAGTTTGTCAGTAAATGTTATCAAAAATTACAGACCCGGATGGAGGAAATTATTGCTACTGGTGAAGCTGACAGTCTCTTTTATCCTGGTGAACAGTACAAAATGCATTCCTTTTTGTTTGGCACTATTTTTAAAGTGGTACTGGCTCAAATTAGTATCTTGATGGTGTTGTCTGTTCTGATGGCAATGGATTATGACCGCATTTACCGAACCGCTGATTTGGTCTATACTAGTAAAATAGGTCGAAACCGGGTTCTTTATGAGGTAATATCAGGAACCGGCGTGGGAACATGCTTAAGCTTGGGATTATCGGCAGTCGTATTTGGTTCCTATTTTATCATTTATCCTTATAAAAATGTCTGGAATACATTTATTAGCAGTGGGATGATGATGGAAGAGAGAGGGATTTTAAAATATCCATATATCACGCATATGCCCATGACCGTGCAGGGATATTTTTGGATAACACTACTTGTTTCGATTTTCGTTGCGGTCTGTATGGGATTAATAGCGGCCGGGATTATGCTGTTGGTAAAAAATAGTTATCTGACTTTTTTGATTCAGGTGGTGCTTTGCTTGGGATGGTGTCTCCTAGCCTTCCAGATTCACACGGGGACACTGCTGGATACAATCCTGCTATTTAGTCCGGCGGCACTGTGGATGCAGTGCGGTGAGTGGTTTATGGAAAATAGTCTTTATACATCATTTAAAGGATATGAGTGGTATGCGCTGATTTTTAATTTCGTGATATTTGGTGCCTTATTTTGGCTGGCAAGGCAGAGATTTAATCGAAAGGATATGTGATTCAGAGCTTTGCTTGTGATATAATAAGGAAAAAAGAAGGTGCTTCATGAAAACAACAGTAGTAAGTCTTGCATCAATGATTCCAGTCGGCAAAGTGAATATAGAAATAGTGGACAGTATTTTAAACATGACAACAACCCGTGCAATTCATGATGTTGGATACAATATCCGGCGTGATAAAATTGACTCATATGCAGCCATTCCGGGGCAATATTGCCTGCCGCTGAGAATTGATGTACGGTGTTCTATTGATACACCAGAATTACTGTTATTGATTGGAGCGGGGCATATCAGCGTCGGTTCACCGTGGATGGAAAACCGAAGGATTGAGGATATTGCTGAGCCGAAAGGAAAACCAAAGATTTTTGATAATGCCATTCCTTTTAATGAGATGGTAGATATCTCAGTTGTTTTAGGCTTGAAGGAAATGCAAATCCAAATTAACGGGGAAGAACGCTATTATTCTACCAAAGAGCGATATATGAAATCAAAATATTTTCAGGAACGAAATGTCACCGGATTTTCGCTTGGTATCACTTGCACAAAACGTGCAATGCTTCGCATTCAGTCAATTGGAATCACCGAATACGAAGCAACGCCAGTTCCAATAAGCCACAGCTTGGGTGTAAATGATGAATCATCAAATAAAGACAAGGTAGAAGCGGGAAAACCGACGTTTGATTCTTGCATCGAAAATTTGCCGCCCGAAATAAAAAAGGAAATTATTGAAACAGATCAGTTTTTAAAGTCCCTTCGCGGTTTAAAATTCAGAAGAACCATTGAAAAGCATGGTAACAAAATAACGTATGTGGAACCCACGCAAGGGGTATCCTATGCCTTATATTTGAGTGATAATGTGATGCACCATTCCTTGCAGTTTTATATCATCACAAATAGTAAATCAGAACATTGGCATCGAAAAGGAAATCCTCTCGAAGCATTATTAGAGGAAATCGACAATAAGAACCCAAAATTGGCTGAGCGAATATTTTATAATCTGAATGAGTGTATTGGGTGCGGAGATGCATGCATGGTAAGAACACAATATACGTTTCACTCACAAAGCAAACTGACTTGTCATGGAAATGTGTTTTTTAAAATGTGTATCTCGGATTTTGAAGATGTACGGGAATTCTTTAAATATCTATTGACCTTTACGCAGCGTAATGGTTTATCATAAGGATTGTAAGGAGGTGACAACATGGAGTACACCATCAACAAGCTGGCCAAACTAGCCGGCATCAGTACCAGAACATTGCGCTATTATGACGAAGTCGAGCTATTGACCCCCGCTCGAATCAGTTCAAATGACTACCGAATCTACGGTGCCAAAGAAGTGGAAAAGCTGCAGCAGATACTTTTTTACCGTGAACTCGGAATGCCGCTCGATGAAATCAAACAGATAATATCAGCCAAAGAATTTGACAACATGAAAGCACTGGAAAGCCATTTGTCAGCCTTACGCGACAAACGTTTGCAATTAGATACTCTTATTGCAAATGTAGAAAGAACCATGAAGGCAGCGAAAGGAGAAACAACCATGAGTGACAAAGAAAAGTTTGAAGGCTTCAAACAAAAAATGGTAGATGATAATGAACGGCAATACGGCAAGGAAATTAGAGAAAAGTATGGTGATGAAGCAATTGAGCGTTCCAACGCCAAAGTCAAAGGGATGACCGAAGCCCAATACGCCGAAATAGAGCAATTATCAGCCGAACTAAATAAAACATTAAAGGCCGCATTCGAACAAGGCGACCCAGCCAGCGAGCTGGCCCAAAAAGCATGTGAACTGCATAAAAAATGGTTATGCTATTACTGGGACACATACAGCAAGGAAGCCCATATCGGCCTAACCCAGATGTATGTAGACGACCCACGTTTTACAGCATACTACGATAAAATAGCAGTTGGCTGTGCAGTATTCCTACGGGATGCAATGTTAATCTACTGCAAATAATCAAAAAACTCATCGGTACAGCCGGTGAGTTTTTTAGTGGCATTATTACAGGGTTCGTAGCACTTCTTTTATCTCCATAGTAGCTCTTACAATTCCACGGACTTTGACACTTGCGATGGTATCTCTTGCTAATTCAGGCGTAACATTTTTTGAAAATATTAACATGCCAGCCATTTTAATATTTGCCTTCTTGTTCGATGCCTTTAACTTTTCTAAACTCCGGCGGGTAATTGTTATAATGCCAAAATACACAGAAATGCTTGAAGTATCAATAAATTTTTCGTTAAGTTCATCCAGAAGACCGTCCATATTAATTTTGATTTCTTCCATAAAAAATACCTCTCTTTCCTATATTTTAATAATTAGTTAACTGAGAAAAATTATACAATGCCCCCTTTCTTGTTAATAATGCAGACATATACATTCAGAATGTATGTATATGTTTTTAAGAAAACTACCTCAAGGGTAGTTTCATTAGTTTTTTTATTGATCAAGTTTAACAACAACACCCTGCTCATTCATGCCAACATAAGCAGTTAATTTTTTATCAAGAACCGGCAATCCCAAGAACTCAAGAATATCCTTAGCCATATCAAATCTTTGCCAAGCTTCTTTATCTGTCCCCTGAGGGTATATGGTCGGCATCATCCAAACATTACAAATAAGCAAAAACAATTCCGCGATTAACTTCGGATGTTTGGTTTTAATAGAGCCATCGTTAATACCTTCTTCAATAAGCTCAGCAAATACCGGCGCAAACGTCCGTTGTTCGTCCATAAATGCTTTAAGAGCAGTTGGACTGTTTTCCAACAAAGGAAGTATTTGAAGCTGAAGCGCAGTATATTTTTCATTCTCATTTAATATCTGAAAGAGCAGTTTTATTTTGTCTAACCCATTTAAGTCAGTACGGTTTTTCACTTTATTAAACGGTTCGATATCATGAAAAGCCCGATCAGTCAGTGCAAAAAAAACATCCTCTTTGGTCTTAAAATGATGATAAAAAGCTCCTCTGGTCAATCCATTCATTTCACCAACAATATCAAGAATCGTAGTCTTTTCATACCCCTTCTCAAGAAAAAGCTTCAACGCCGCATCAAGAATAATTTTCTCGGTCTCCTCCGGATATTTATTTCTCGCCAAATTGTTCACCCACTTTCATACACAGTGTATGTATTACAATATAAATATAACATACACAATGTATGTTGGCAAGTGTTGTTTTTGGTATTTATAAGAAACATTAACTTCGCCCTGCAATCAGCAGAAGTTATTTTTCATTCAAAGCCAGTGCCCCGCGGAACTTTATTTTTGTGCAACTTCGAAGCGGCGAAGGTGAAATTCTAAAAATGTTGAAGCCACTGCTTCGACATTTTTTGCCCAGAAGTTCATCGTAGCGTCTCGCGTAGGTTGCGCAAAAATAAAGTTCCGCGGGGCACGTCCCTTTAAATGTAAATATATCTATTCTGAATGCGACCCAAACGATTTTCGTACATCAAACAACACATCTATCAAGCTCTTGTAGTAAGGCAAAAATTCCTTAGCATCAATAAGCTCCTTAATTTCCTCACGCGTTGCCCACCGAACCTGCTTCACCTCCTCCGCCTGCAAATGAAGCGTAGAAATATCAATATCCGCTTCCAGCAGATAAAAATCATCAAACCCATGATCATAATTAACCGTCAAATGTGGACGCTTTTCAGAAAAATCAACATGATATCCGATTTCTTCCAGCACTTCCCGTTCCGCTGCCTGCTGACTAGAATCTCCAGCCACAGCACTGCCGCCAACCGTAATATCCCACAGCCCTGGCCAGCCTTCTTTAAATGGCTGACGCTGCTGAATCAGCATGTCCCCATTTGAATTAAAAATACAAATATGCACCACCAGATGCAGCGCGCTGTCAGGAAATTCACTGCCGCGCTCCATCGTCTGACCGGATATCTGCCGGTCTCTATTATAAATATCCCATAATTCCATGATAAGTCCTCCAGTTACACATATTAATGTTAGAAAAGATAGCCACAGTGTACCATAAATTTGTCAGAAAGTATAGTAATGCCCCAGCTGTTTGTGTTATATTAAATAGAAGGATAGGGGACGACACCCATAATAAAAAACAGATCATCCTAGAGTGCGCCAATCAAAAACAGAAAGGGGATGAGACCCATAACAAAAAACATATTTGTAGTTGATGAGGCAGGCAATGAATATGAAGCGACCTATAAAAAGAGAGCCGAAGGGCTTGTTAAAAATGGCAGGGCACGCTTTATAGCAGATAACAAAATATGTCTTGCGTGTTCGCCAAATGACATTTTGGAGGATAATCGTATGAACGATGAGAATAAGCTAAGCGGTGAGAGTAGTCCTGAAATACCAGAGTTTTCCATGGGATATATACTTTCACGAATGGATAAAATTATTAACGATACCGAATACATCAGGACAACACTGGAAGCATTGAAGGATTTTGAAATCTCTGGCAATGCAAATGATAATGCAAGTCAGGCGAAAGCAGAAGCAATCGGTGAAGTCGTAAAATGCCGAGAGACCACCAACCAGCAGATACTTTCCATGTTGGAAAAAATGTATGAGGATTTAAAGCCAAAGCAGCAGACGTTGCAGGACAAGGCAATGGATTTCGTGGAGCGCACATTGAATAACGGCTCCCTGTCTTTTGAAGAAAAAGAGCAGATTTCCGACTTGTTGGATGCAATCCGTCATATTAATAATTAACAATAGAATTTTGGGGGATGTTGTCATATAGCTGAAACTTAGTTTGTGCAGGACATCCCCTTTTTATGCCATATAGATTGCGAGGTAGAGATGGGAAACATAGACAAATTTGACACGATTGCAAATCGATATGATACCGAAGATAGGATAAAAGTAGCAAGAATTATTTCAGAAGCCATTCGAGAGCGGATTGTGAATGGAAGGGAAAAAAGTGCAATTGATTATGGCTGCGGCACAGGACTGGTAGGGATGAATTTGCTGGATACCTTTGGCTCTATTTTGTTTGTCGATGCCTCATCTAAAATGATAGCGCAAGTCGAGGAGAAAATAAGCAGATTAAACCAAAAGACATTAGAGGCACGCTGCATCGATTTGGTGATGGAAAGCCCATCTGATTTACATTCGGATTATATCATCATGGCCCAGACACTTTTGCACATCCCAGAGGTTGAATTAATTCTGGCTCATTTGTATGCCATTCTTAAAAAAGGCGGGCATCTTCTGATCATTGATTTTGATAAAAATAACGATATAATTTCAGCTCAGGTGCAGAATGGATTTGAGCAGGAAGAATTGAAAAAAGTCATAAAAAGGATAGGGTTCATAAAGGCGGAATCAAACACTTTTTATCATGGCGAGAATCTATTTATGAATAAAAAGGCATCGCTGTTCCTCCTTGATGCAGAAAAATAGAAAAAGGTGGTAATCCTATGTACCGAATTATAGTAGTTGAGGACCAGGACGAAATCCGGCAGGAATTAAAACAGCTTTTGGAAAATGCCTTATACGAAGTCAGTACCATCACCAAATTTGAAAACGTTGCACTCCAGATACAAACAGCCCAACCAGATTTGGTGTTGCTTGATGTGAATCTGCCGGGTGAAAATGGCATCTCCATTTGCACGAAACTGCGTCAGCAGTCCGATGTCCCAATCATCTTTGTGACCGGCAACAATACCTCGATGGATGAACTAAACTGCATCATGCAAGGTGGCGATGATTATATAACAAAGCCATATCAAGCACCAATTTTGCTGGCCAGAATAGCCGCCGTATTAAAGCGAACAGCTCGCACCATGACAACAGAATCTACGAGTATCACTTATCAGGGTGTAACGCTGGATATCGCGGCAGGAATACTAAGTAAAAATGATAAGCAAACAGAACTAACCAAAAACGAACTGAAAATCCTCCATTGCCTAATGAAAAATCAGGGAAAAATTGTCTCTCGCATGGAGTTAATCGAATACCTATGGGACAACGAGATTTATATCGATGATAATACATTAAGTGTCAATATGACCAGGCTGCGGGCCAGATTAAATGAAGTGGATGCAGCGAATTTTATTGAAACAAAGCGAGGAATGGGGTACAAAGTTGAATTCAACAAGGTTGAAAGAAAATAAAGTAGAGGAGCCCATGCAGTTTATCGATTCTTTCAACTATACTTATTTAAGCAGTATCACAAGCAAGCTTGCGATATGCATGGGGTACAAAGTATGAAAATCTTAGCATTTATCAGCGATAGAATCTTACTTATATTTGGAAATATGCTGGGAATGATTGCATTGACCATTTTTTTGTTTGCACTGGGCAATTCAGCGGGGGACGTGGTGCTGATCGTTATCACCTGGACATCCGTATTATGCTTGTATCTGGGAACGCAGTATATCCAGCGGAAACGATATTTTAACCAGTTGGATGAAGCCCTGAATGGTCTGGAACGACGTTACCTGATTGCCGAGTTGATGGAGCCCTCCCATCGTTTAGAGGACAAGCTTTACCAAGAGATTCTCCATCAATCAAATAAATCCGTAATCGAAAAAATTAATCAATTAGAGGAAGAACAGCAGGATTATAAAGAATACATTGAATCATGGATACACGAGGTAAAGGGTCCGATAACGACAATGAATCTGATTTGCGAAAATAGCAGAGAGATAAACGACGAAACCCAGTGGCAGGAGCAGACCAGGAAGCAGCAGGCAGAATTGGCAAAGATAGAAAACTATGTCGAGATGGCATTGTTTTACGCCCGTTCAGAAGCCGTTTATAAAGACTATCATATCCATGAGCTGGATTTAAAGCCAGTGGTGCGTGACGTCATTACCAAGAATAAACACCACCTGATTCAAAGCAAGATGCAGGTACACATCGGATTCGAAACGGCAACCGTATATAGTGATGAAAAATGGATTGCCTTTATCATAAATCAGATTATCTTAAATGCGATAAAATACAAAAAGAACGATAAAAGAATGATAGAAATTACCGTGGAACCATTGCCAGAAGCACTACAGCTAATTATCACGGATCATGGCATCGGAATCCCAGAGAGCGAGGTAAAACGGATTTTTGAGAAAGGCTTTACGGGTACAAATGGCAGGATGCCGGGGAAAACGTCCACTGGTATCGGCTTATACCTATGTCGCAAGCTCTGCCTTAAGCTGGACATTGGAATCAAAGCCGAATCAAAAGAGCAGGAATATACAAAAATCATCCTAACCTTTCCAGTCAGCAGTTATCTTACAAAAATGTAAGAAAAATGAAAGCAAAGGCGATACTACATGCTGCCGGTATTTGCTAAGATGAGCTTACATAGAAAACGCAGAAGGCGAGGAAATCATATGAAACATTCAGAAGAATTAATCCGAGTGTGTGATGTTGAAAAGTATTACGGAAAGCAGCAGAACATCACAAAGGCAGTAAATAAAGTCAGTTTTATCGTGGAAAGAGGTGAGTTCACAGGAGTGATGGGGGCATCCGGTTCTGGTAAAACAACACTACTGAATATGTTATCCACAATCGACCGGGTGACAGCCGGACATATCTACTATGATAATATTGATATTACCAAAATGAAGGAGGATCAGTTATCTGAATTTCGGAAGAACAATCTGGGGTTTGTCTTTCAGGATTTTAATCTATTAGACACCCTGACCATCGAGGAAAATATTATTTTGGCCATGACATTACGTGGGGTATCGAAAAAAGAGATTATTGAACGCGTGACGGAGGTGTCAGCCACGCTCGGAATCACTGATATATTAGCGAAATTTCCCTATCAGGTATCGGGTGGACAGAAACAGCGCTGTGCCTGTGCACGAGCATTAGTCAATCGTCCCAAGCTGATTCTGGCGGATGAACCGACGGGAGCACTTGACTCTAAATCGGCCCAGTCGTTACTTCAAACCTTTCAAACAATGAACGAACAACTGCAAGCCACGATACTGATGGTAACCCATGATGTGTTTTCCGCGAGCTATTGCCGAAGAATCTTATTCTTAAAGGATGGCGAAATATTTCATGAGTTAATCAGAGGAAATAAAAATCGAAAAGAGTTTTTAAAAGAGATTCTGGATGTATTATCCCTGACGGGAGGTGACCTTTCTGATGAAAATGCAAAGTAAGCTCGCCATCCGTAATGTCAAACGTTCCGTTCGTGATTATATGGTATACCTATTAACGATGACGGTTATCACCGCGCTGATGTTTGCGTTTAATACCATGCTTTTTTCACCCGATGTACAAAAAATGGGGAAGGAAGCAATGATTATGGCAGCGATGATTGGAATGGCAACCTTTTTTATCATTTTAATTGTTGCTTGGCTGATAAATTATATGGTTCGGTTCATGATGGAAAAGCGCAGTAAAGAATTTGGAACCTACCTGCTGCTGGGCATGAAAAGAAAACAGCTAGCCCGCTTATATATGCGTGAAAATGTATTGCTAGGATGCCTTGCATTTGTGCTGGGACTAGGGCTGGGCGTATTCTTTCAGCAGATATTAATGAGCATTTTTTACCGGATTGTTGGCGCTCATTACCGTTTGACCATTTCATTTGATAAATACTGCCTGCTAATGACCTTTTGCTGCTTTTTCGGCTGCTTTTTTTTAGCACTGTTACGCAATAAACGGAAATTTAAAAAAATGAATATCAGCTATTTAATGAATTTGGAGCGGCAGAATGAGGAAATCAAAGAAAAGGGCGCGATAGTGAAGCAATGGTTTTTCTTTCTGGCAGTGGGATATTTCATCATTTTTGATATCTTTGTACTACACGGAACACTTAATCTTTTAACTATTTTCTTATCAATACTACTTCTTTTGGTAGCAATTTATTTGTTTTATATTGGTATCTCCGCACTTCTTGTCCGCTGCATCAAACGAAGAGGAGAAGGAGTATATAAAAAATCAAATTTATTCTTGCTGCGACAGTTGGCATCGAAAATCAGAACGATGCAGTTTACGATGGGAACCCTAAGTGTATTATTCACCTTTGCATTGCTGGGGTGCACCATTGCCATGATGTTTTCTGATTATCAGAACAAACAGCTAGACGAGGATTTTCCATTTGATATTATGATTCATGAGGATGATCCATACTATGATTTTGAAGCAGAAATCAATCTGATTCAGGAAAATGCCAACGTAAAAGAAATTCTGCGTTATCCAATTTACCAAAATGCCACAAATGAAAGAAATGTATACCTCTATACCCATTTAACGGCATTTGGCGATAATTATAAAAAAGCGGATGGAAGCCCTGACTTGAATACAATTGAAGCGGGCGAAGGCAGCTACGGCAGATATGATGCCTATATGACCATCAGCACCTATAATAATCTGCGGCAGATGCTTGGATTTGAAGCGGTGGAACTGGCAGAACATCAATATCTAATCCACGTTGGAAATCGCGTGGCATTTGAATTGGAGCAGCAAAGTGATAATGGATTTACTCAGCCGGGCAATACGTTGGTTGGTGGTCAGGTGCTGGATTTTGTTGGCTATCAGACTGAAATGTTTTGTCAAAACGGACATAACGGAGCCGACTATGTTGTCGTTGTTCCCGACTGGGCAGCGGCGCATATGCAGGAATATTATTCCCAATTAGCAGTGAACTTGAAAGAAAATGCGTTACCAGGATTGCAGGAAAAGCTGGAGCAACAGCGAGCGACGAGGGAAAATAATGAAGACTACGATGAACTGATGACCGGATATGGTTCAAAACAAATTATTGTCTATACCAGTGATATCCTGGTTCGAGCAGATTTGATACCGGAATTAAAGTTTATTCTGACAACCATTTCGTTTCCAATGATATATATCGGTCTGGTATTCCTGTGCGTGGCACTGACAATTTTGTCGGTACAGCAGCTAAGTGACGCATCAAAATATAAATACCGCTATGCAGTCCTCAGTAAACTGGGGATGAGCGAGCATGAGATTGATGTAATTATCTTCAAACAGTTATTTTTATTTTACCTCTGCCCAGTCTTGGCGGCGGTCGCAGTCAGTGTGGTGACGGCGCTGTTTTGCAGTGACAAATTTATCTATTTTACCGGCGTAAAAACGGCAACATTTTATTATTATGGCTTGTCATTGCTGGTATTTGTGGGTGTGTATTTAATATATTTTGGGATGACGTATGTCAGCTTCAAAAGAAGTGTTAATTAGAAAGAAAAACGAAAGAGGCTGTCAAATACCAATGATATAAGAACGTGGTATTTTGTAACAGCCTCTTTTAATGCTGCAAGTCAAATTCAGCTATTACTAGCTGCGGCTTGTTCAATCCCATTTGTAAAATAATCCGCCATTGTTAAAACCTCATCTTCCACCTGATGAAAGGCTTCAATATCTGCCGGAAAATTACTTGCCAGCCGCATCGAAACCTCTTGGGTTGTCAAATCCAAATGACTATAAAGCATATTGCGCAGGCGTTCATAGTCATAAAAAGGATTGATAGAAGCAAACGCTTCCGCCATTTTGTCGGCATTGTCATACCACTGCTGAGTCAAAGCATTTGCTTCATCATTCTTGCCATCGCGCAGAGCGGTAATTAAAGCAGCACCAATCTGAAGGTGTTCCGTTAGTAAATCAGCAATTTGTTGCGAAACGATAGGTGGATAATAGCCAGCAAAAATAGCGGCGATATCATAAGGATTTTGCAGCAATCGTTTCGTAACCGCGTCTTGGTCCATTAACCGCTCGGCAATGCTGATTAGTAGCATTCGTGTCCAATAAACATGCTGAAGCCACGCCAGACGCATCGTCTGGCTCAGTTCGGAGTCGGTGGGTGGAACAAAGAAATTTGACTCATAGTCATGCTGTAACGAGTGTAAAACATGATTTGGATAAAACATAATTCAATATCTCCCTTCCTCTTCATCATATGCAAAAAGGTCAGAAAGGTTTTAAATTACGCTATTCCACATACTCGAAGCTGGTTTGCCGACTCTTCATATCAAAAATAACCTTACCATCATGAGAAAATTTAAAACGAGCACGACAGGATGGATTTTCCTTAATCATTCGTGACATCTGCCCCCGCTGCGGAGCAGCAAGCTTATGCCCATCTTGTTCAGCAATATGAATATCCAGCCGATATTTTCGATGCCTGATAATGATCAGTGTTTTGGAACAAAAAATAATTTCTGCCCCATTATAAGTAGCTAGCCGGTATTCAAAGCCTTTATACATAATGACACAGATAAGTCCCTGAAAATGTGTTTTCAGAAAAGGAATATCTGCAATGGCCATCATAATACTGCATTTTTCGGGAAAGTCATTACTCTGTATCCAGGCATAGCTTTTGGGAAAAGAACGTCCGCTGTCCGTTTCGATATAGCCTAGTCCATCATTAAAATTAAACTCTCGGCCATCTAAGAAAATAGAACCCTTTAAGCGGTGAGACATGCTGATTATCCCATGCCGGCATTGCATTGGAAGAAACCGAAAAGGTCCCATAATGTCATTTCGAATTGGCGATAACTCCCGATACTCAAGATGACCTTCGATGTGATTATTACCATGATGAAGACGAATCGAAATACCTTTGGGTGAAAAAGAATTGTCACCAATTCTAATGTTGTCGCCCTGATGGCACTCTGCCAATCGGAATGGAAAAAAATAAGACGCATCATTGGTGACCACTTGAATAAAAGCCTTGTCGCGTGTAAAGCCTGGGATAAAGGCAATTGTATCCTTTGCGTTCTGGTGTTTAAAATACCAGCCTTCAAAATAGTAACTCATAATAACCTCCATGTTCGCGCTATTATGGTTATTATGGCAAAAAGCTGACTGTTTTAAACAATCAGCTTAGAAAAAGTTCGACATATTCACACCCTCTAATTCAAGTAGTTTAAACTTGGTCTTAACCCCGGCAGAAAATCCCGTCAAGCTGCCATTTGAACCAACCACCCGATGACAGGGTACGATAATTGAGATGGGATTATGCCCAACTGCCCCGCCCACGGCCTGACTGGACATACTGGCTAGTCCTAATTTTGCGGCCATTTTTTTTGCAATATCGCCATAGGAAATGACCTCACCATATGGAATATCACATAAGATACGCCATACCTCCTGACGAAAGTCACTGCCAATTGGAGCCAAAGGTAATTCAGAAATAGCCGGTCGTTGACCGATAAAATATCTATCCAGCCAGTTTTTGGTGTCATTCAATATTGGCAAATTATCTTTTTCAATCATTACCTCAGAGATAGTACCCCCATGATATTTTTGTCCCTCCATCCACAGACCAACAAGGTTTTCGCCATCACAGGCGAGAGTCAAGCTGCCAATAGGAGAAGGATAGGTTGTTGAATAATACATTTTTTCGCTCATATGAGTTCCCTCTTATTTGTAAGGTATTTATTTAACCGGATATAAAAAAAGACTCCCAAAGAGCCTTTTTAAGTTCAACGGAGATGAAGGGATTTGAACCCTTGCGCCGGCAAAACCGACCTACCGGATTTCGAATCCGGACCCTTCAGCCGCTTGGGTACATCTCCAAATAGTGAACAACAAGAATTATATCATAAAAATCACTGATTGCAAGATAAGAAATGAAAATACTTGCAATAAATTTTGGAAGCTCTATTATTGTAAGTAGGAGTTTACATGAGAGAAAGTGAGCACGTAAAAAAATGAGAAGGACAAAAAAATATTTAGCCCTGTTATTAAGTGGTGTAATATTATTGACATCACAGCCTGGGTCGGCTTGGGCGACAGAAGGGCAAGAGAATAGTACAGAGCTGGCAATAGAAGTCGAAACAGAAATAGAAACTGAGTTCGAATCCGAGACTGAATCGGAAGAAGTCGAAGCATCAGAGCAGGAAGCAGACACCGAAACCGAAGCAGAAATGGTCACGGAACAACCTGCGCGTACAGAACACCCGATGGAACCATCCGATAACATGGCGGTACCAACATTGCCAGAACCGGAATCAGAGATACCAGCACTAGGCGATAACGAACCGGAAGAATACGAAAGTGTAACCATAGAGGGCATATATTACGAACTGAATGCTGGTCAAACCCAGCAGTTAGAAGTATATACGACGCCAGTCGGGGGAACAGTAACTTATATCTCATCCGACGAAACAATAGCAAAAGTATCATCGACCGGCCTTGTGACCGCAGTCAGTGGCGGCATCAACGGAAGCGATACGGCAATCATAACCGCATCAATCGGGGGACGTAGCGCAAGCTGTACCATCGTTGTTAGCAATACGATATCCCTAAGTAAATCCAAGTATACCGTATACACCGGTATGGCGACGACCGTCTATCAGTTAACAGCCAAGCCAAAACCATCAGAAGCGGTTGCGGTCAGTTGGATTTCCGCGAATCCAGCCATAGCAACCATCGATGAAAATGGAGTTATCACCCCAAAGAAAGCTGGAAAAGTAACAATTACTGCGACCGCGGGTGGAGTCAGTGCGACATGTGAGGTGGCCGTCAAAAAACCGACGCTGACACTGGATTCAAAAGCCACAATCTACATGAAAAATCCCGCTTCATTAAGTGGAAAAGCATCACCGACGGCACAAATCACGTGGACAACTTCTGACAAAAAGATAGCCACGGTGGATATAAATGGTTTGGTAACACCAAAGAAAACTGGCAAAGTAACCATCAGTGCCACCGCAAACGGAATCACAAAAAAGTGTACTGTCACCATCAAAAATCCATCGATAACATTAGATACAGCAAGAGTAGTAATCTTTGCCGATAATCAATGGCAGATACATGCAGATGCCAAGCCGGCCACCACAATCAAATGGAAGTCCTCCAATACCAAGGTCGTTAAAGTTGATAAAAATGGGATAATTACTGGTATAAAAGCTGGAACAACCAAGATAACAGCCACGATACCGGGCGCAAGCGTGAGTTGTAAGGTGGTGGTAAAGAAAAATCCCTACAAACTTAGTTTGACAAAAAAGAAGATGATGGTGGGAAATTCTGCCGCCATTTATATCAAAAATTTAGATGCTGGAACTTATGTCAATTATTGGCTAGAAGAGGATAATGGCAGTGTAACAATAAACAATACTGATGGAATCTGTAACATCAAAGCAAAACGTGAAGGTAAAGCTACCATTTGCGTTACCTTTACCACCGTAATTGATGGAGAAAATGTTGTCTGGGGCTCCCGCTGCGTCATTCAAGTCACAAAAACGGGGATTTCCCAACAAGAATTTGCTCTGGCCAAAGGAGCGGCCAAAGCATTAACCGTAAAACGAGCCGGAGACGCAAGCAGTATTAAGAAAATCACCTGGAGCTCGACCGCACCAAAGGTAGCCAGTGTAAAAGCTTCGACCGGTAAAGTCACGGGTAAGAAGAGTGGCACAGCACAGATAAAAGCAGTAGTAACATATAAAGATGGCAGTAAAAAGACATATAGCACCAAGGTCAAGGTATCAGATCCAAAATGGAAGTCTCAGGCGGTCGTAATTGGCTTGTACGGGCAGGGTCAAGTAAGCTTAAAAGGGACCAACGCATACAGTGCCGTCAAATGGAAAAGTACCAAAAAGTCAGTGGCCACAATCAGCGCGAATGGCACACTGACGGCGCATAAACAGGGTAAGACAACCCTTAAAGCAACAGTCGATGGAAAAACCATAACGTGTCCGCTCTATGTCACCAGCCCCAAACTAGAATCAGGTGATACCGTATTAAAAGCAGGGCAAAAGCAAAAAATAGTATTAAACGGAACATGTAAATATAGCAAGATAACCTATCAAAGTGCCAATAAAAACATTGCCACCGTCAGCAAAACCGGAGTGGTGACTGCAAAAAACCATGGAAGTACCCAGATAACCATCAAAGCAGATGGGGTAACATTAACGTATTGGGTGGATTGTGCACCGAGCGCCGCAATAGATGCCCGAAATACGGGGTATAATATTATGTATAGCTCCACATATAGTCAGGCATATCGGATGACCACCGGATATTATGATTGCAGCTCACTCGTATTCCGAGCGTATGCCTACAATACCGGACTGCTTGGGGGAGCATCCGCTTGGGCGCCGACGGCGGCGGGAATGGCACAGTTTATGGAAATGACCGGAAAAGTAATATCCTATCAGGCGGTAGATGTGTCTCAGCTGCAAGTGGGTGACTTGATCTTTTACAGTGGCTCGGATAATGGCCGCTACAAAAATATATACCACGTATCAATTTACTATGGCGGTGGATATCGACTCGAAAAACCATTGTGTAAGTATTACCCTGCGGGGAATATTGTGCTCATAGCAAGGCCGCTTTAAAAGCAGCGGCCCCGGCCGCTTTGAAAAACAAGTGGCCAAGGTCACTTAAAAACGAGTGACCCTGAAATAATGTGTTTGACACCCCTCAAAATGGCAATTATAATAGCAGTATGAGTCACAAAATGACGAAATCAGGAGGAACAAAATATGAGCAATGAAAATGAGTTCAAACCGTATATTCCGGCTGAAAAAAACATGGCGGAATTATCGGTAACCTCAATTATTCTGGGTGTCTTATTGGCAGTGATTTTCGGTGGTGCCAATGCATATCTGGGCTTGCGTGTGGGAATGACTGTGTCGGCATCCATTCCAGCAGCAGTAATTTCAATGGGAATTATCCGCGTCATCATGCGCCGAGAATCTATCCTAGAGAACAATATGGTGCAGACCATCGGCTCAGCTGGTGAGTCGTTGGCGGCGGGAGCAATCTTTACATTGCCAGCATTATTTATGTGGGCAGAGGAATCAGGCGGTGCAATGCCATCCTTAGCGGAAATTGCATTGATAGCCTTAGTTGGCGGTGTAATCGGAGTATTGTTTATGATACCACTCCGTTCCGCATTAATTGTTCAGGAACATGGTGTGCTTCCATATCCAGAAGGAAAAGCCTGCTCTGAGGTGTTAATTGCCGGAGAAGAAGGCGGCGCCAAAGCAGGCGTTGTATTTGCTGGTCTGGGCGTAGCGGCAGTGTACAAGTTTATTGCGGATGGATTCAAAGTATTTCCAAGTGAGGTCGATTTTTCAATAAAAAGTTATAAAGGTTCTGGAATTGGAATGGATGTGCTTCCGGCCCTGCTTGGAGTTGGATATATCTGTGGACCACAAGTGTCCTCCTATCTGTTGGCGGGTGGTACAGTAGCATGGTTTGTGCTGATGCCATTAATTGTATTGTTTGGTGGCAATGCAGTCTTGTTCCCAGCCGATATATCAGTCCAGGAATTATTTATCAAAGATGGCACATGGGGCATTTGGAGTAACTACATTCGCTATATCGGAGCCGGAGCAGTAGCAGCCGGCGGTATCATCAGCTTGGTAAAATCCTTCCCGCTGATAGTAAAAACCTTCCAAAAGGCAATTCAGGGATATGGTAAAAAGACCGGTGGTTCAAATCGGCTCAATAAGGATATTCCAATGAGTATCGTATTGTTAGGAATCGGTATTATGGCGCTCGTAATGTGGCTGGTGCCTGCAATCCCAGTTAATTTAATCGGAGCAATCATTATTATCGTTTTTGGCTTCTTTTTTGCAACCGTTTCCTCCCGAATGGTAGGACTCGTTGGAAGCTCAAATAACCCAGTATCAGGAATGGCGATAGCAACCTTGCTAATCGCGACAATGATTTTAAAAGCAACCGGAAATATCGGTATGCCGGGAATGATAGCATCAATCGCCGTAGGTTCGGTAATTTGTATCATCGCGGCGATTGCTGGTGATACTTCACAGGATTTAAAAACCGGTTATTTAGTTGGTGCAACGCCAATGAAGCAGCAGATTGGTGAGCTAATCGGTGTAGTTGCATCAGCAATTGCCATTGGCGGCGTTTTATACCTGCTCAATGCAGCATGGGGTTACGGCAAAGCAGATCTGCCAGCACCACAGGCATCGTTGATGAAGATGGTAGTCGAAGGTGTTATGGGCGGAAATCTGCCGTGGACATTGGTGTTTGTTGGCATTGGAATAGCTGTTGTGGTAGAGATATTAAAGATACCGGTGCTTCCATTTGCGGTAGGTCTGTATTTACCAATTCATTTAAGTACCCCGATGATGGTCGGTGGTGCCGTGAAATGGTATTTTGACCGCAAGAAAAAAGAGGGAGAAACCGAGAAAGCACATAATGAGAAAATCGAGCGCGGTATCTTGTATTCCTCTGGATTAATTGCCGGCGAAGGATTAGTCGGAATTTTGTTGGCAGTGTTTGCTGTATTTAAATGGGATATTGATTTTTCAGACAAGCTAAACCTAGGTAATTGGGGTGGACTGATCGTCTTTGCGCTGTTGACAGCAACCCTGGCATATGTAGTCAGAGGACGGAAAGCAAGAAAATAATTCAAAAAAAGTCTGTTGTCTTATTTTAGACAGCAGACTTTTGTGTTATGATAGAGGTTGGCAAGATGAAAGGGTGAAAGAAAAACATTTTCACCCGCCCTGATTAGTACGCTCGCTGAAGCGAGCAGATGGGAGAAAGGGTGAAAGCATGGCAAAGAAACAAAAAGAAAACTTCTTGGATTACATCCCAAAGCATAATTCATTATTTGAGAGCAATAAAAATGAGGCAGCACATGTAGAGATAAAGGTTGCCAATAAAGGATTATTCAACCGTATCGCGCAGATATTCTTTAAACGTCCGAAATACAGTCAGATAGAGCTGGATGATTTTGGAACCTTCATCTGGGAGAGCATTGATGGAGAGAAAACAATTTATGAAATTGGTCAAAAAATCAGTCGGAAATTTGGCGAAGCGGCAGAGCCGCTATATCCGAGGCTCGTACAATTTGTAAAAGTATTGCATCAAAATAGTTTCATTATCTATATGAATAAAATAAAACAGAAAAACCGAACATAGAAAATAAAAAAGAGGAAAAGCGATGGGCGTATTATCACAATTAGAACCAGCGGAAGTGTTTCAGTATTTTGAAAAAATATGCAGCATTCCGCATCCTTCCTACAAAGAAGAACAGATTAGTAACTACTGTGTGGAATTTGCCAAAGAGCATGGCTTAGAGGTATATCAAGACGAATTAAAAAACGTCATTATAATGAAGCCGGCGACAGAGGGTTATGAAGATATTCCGCCAATCATCCTACAAGGGCATCTGGATATGGTTTGCGAAAAAGAGCCAAACTGCCAGATAGATTTTGAAAAAGATGGCCTGGAACTAGAGATAGATGGTGACTACATTACGGCTAAGGGAACAACCTTAGGAGCCGATGATGGAATTGCTGTCGCGTATGCGCTGGCGATATTAGCATCAAAGACGATTGCCCATCCAAAACTCGAGGTAGTCTTTACCGTATCCGAGGAAGTGGGAATGGAAGGGGCAACCGGCATTGATTTGTCAATGCTAACTGGTCGTAAATTATTGAACATTGATTCCGAAGAAGAAGGCTATATGCTCGTTAGCTGTGCTGGTGGATGCAGCACAGAATGCCGGTTGCCGGTATCGTGGGAAGAAACGAGGGGTATCCCAGTAGAGCTTTCCGTAACGGGATTAATCGGCGGTCATTCTGGCGTGGAAATAGATAAGGGCCGGGCCAATGCCAATGTCTTATTGGGCCGCGTTCTATTAGAGGCTGGTATGGTAGCTGAATATTCGCTTTTATCGATGCGTGGTGGTGCGAAGGACAATGCGATTCCGCGTGAAGCCTTTGCGCGGGTGCTCCTATCATCAGAAGAAGCAGTGGCGGCATTTGTTACAGCAGTAGCTGAAAGTGGAAAAAATATAGCACAAGAATATGGCGTTAATGACCCCGAAATAAAAATCACAGCCAACGCCGCGAAAGCCGAAGTAAAAGAATTTGCACTGACATCAGAAATTGCGGAGAAGGTCATTGCCTTAATCAATGGACAGCCAAATGGCATCCAGAGTATGAGTGCAAATATTGCCGGTTTGGTAGAAACCTCCTTAAATCTAGGCGTACTCTCACTGACCAATGAATACTTGTCACTGCGCTATGCAGTCAGAAGCTCAGTTGGTACGGCCAAAGAACATCTATGTCAAAAGCTCAATAGTCTGACCGTAATCTTAGGTGGCGAAACCTTTCGCACGGGAGATTACCCAGCATGGGAATACAAGCAGGAATCCAGGCTGCGGGAAACAATGATTCATATTTATCAGCAAATGTATGGAAAAGAGCCGGTGGTTCAGGCGGTGCATGCCGGACTTGAATGTGGTATCCTTTCATCAAAAATAGATGGGTTGGATTGCATGTCAATCGGGCCGGATATGAAAGGCATTCACACCACCGAAGAAAAATTAAGCATTTCTTCGACAAAACGAGTGTGGGAGTATATACTAGAAGTAATTAAGTGCAAATAATCCAAAGAGAGGATAATGAGAAACATGAAAAGAATCGGAATGTTAACAAGTGGCGGCGATTGTCAGGCATTAAACGCGGCAATGCGCGGAGTAGTAAAAGGACTGAGCAATAACGTAGCGGATTTAGAAGTATACGGATTCAATAATGGTTATAAGGGACTAATATATGGAGATTACCGTTTATTAACATCCGCAGATTTTTCCGGGATTCTGACTAAGGGCGGTACCATCTTAGGCTCCTCTCGCCAACCATTTAAGTTAATGCGAGTGCCAGATGAGAATGGATTGGACAAGGTTGAGGCAATGAAGCAGACCTATAAAAAGTTAAAACTAGATTGTCTGGTGATATTAGGCGGCAATGGGACCCAGAAAACAGCGAATTTATTGCGTGAAGAAGGATTGAATGTGATTCATCTGCCAAAGACAATCGACAACGATATCTATGGAACCGATGTGACCTTTGGTTTTCAGAGTGCCATCAATGTAGCATCACAGGCAATTGACTGCATTCATACAACGGCGGCTTCACATAACCGCGTCTTTGTGGTTGAAGTAATGGGACATAAGGTAGGCTGGCTGACGTTATATGCAGGAATTGCGAGTGGCGCCGATATCATCTTATTACCAGAGATTCCATATGATACGGACAAGGTTGTAGAGGCAATCAATAAGCGGACACGTGATGGCAAAGGTTTCACCATCTTGGCCGTCGCAGAAGGTGCAATTTCAAAAGAAGATGCTGCATTGTCCAAAAAAGAATACAAAGAGAAAATGAAAAATACCAACCACCCATCAGTATGTTATGAGATTGCCAATAAAGTGGGCGAGATTACCGGTACCGAGGTACGGGTTGCAGTACCGGGCCATACCCAAAGAGGTGGCAGCCCAAGTCCATATGACCGCGTTCTATGTACCAGATTAGGTGCGGCGGCAGCCCAGGCGATTTTAGAAGAAGATTATGGTTATATGATAGCGATGGTCGATGGACAAACCAAGCGAGTACCGCTGAAAGACGTGGCTGGCAAGCTGAAAGCAGTTAATCCAGACTGCCAGATGATAAGAGAAGCAAAGGCCATTGGAATCAGCTTTGGAGATTAAGTAACAGAAAAAGGAATGTAGAGGAAAGAAGCATGTCTTATACGGCATTATACCGAAAGTTCCGACCGCAGGAATTTGAAGATGTAAAAGGGCAGGACCATATCGTAACGACTTTGAAAAATCAAATCAAAGCCGAGCGGGTTGGTCATGCCTATCTTTTCTGTGGTACCAGAGGAACGGGAAAAACAACCATAGCCAAAATATTTGCCAAAGCAGTCAATTGCGAGACCCCAAACGATGGTAGTCCATGTGGGAAGTGCGCCAGTTGTAAGGCAATCGCGGCAGGCAATTCAATGAATGTCATCGAAATCGATGCCGCCTCCAACAATGGAGTGGAAAATATCCGGCAGATTAGAGAAGAAGTAACCTATTCCCCAACCGAGGGGCGATACAAGGTTTATATCATCGATGAGGTGCATATGTTATCCATAGGAGCATTCAATGCCTTGCTGAAAACGCTGGAAGAACCGCCATCCTATGTCATCTTTATCTTAGCAACAACGGAATCACATAAGATCCCAATTACAATCTTATCAAGGTGCCAACGCTATGATTTCCGTCGAATATCGATAGAAACCATCTCCGCCAGACTGCAAGATTTAATGAGCGAGGAACAAGTTGAGGTCGAAGACAAAGCAATTCGCTATATCGCCAAGGCTGCTGATGGCTCCATGCGTGATGCACTCAGTCTGCTTGACCAGTGTATTGCATTTTACCTAGGGCAGAAGTTGACTTATGACAATGTTTTGGAGGTACTTGGTGCAGTGGATACGGAAATATTTTCCAAACTCTTGCGCCATGTAATAGAAGAAAAAGTTCTTGCCGCGATTCAGTTATTAGAAGAATTAGTCATTGAAGGTCGTGAGCTGGGGCAGTTTGTCAATGACTTTACCTGGTATTTGCGAAACCTATTACTGATACAGGGCTGTGATGAGATGGAGGAAATTCTTGATGTATCAAGCGAGAATCTGGCTCAGTTAAAAGAAGAATCGCAGATGATAGAGCCAGAAGTGCTAATGCGTTACATAAGAATATTTTCGGAATTATCCAATCAGGTAAAATACTCTTCACAGAAAAGAATCTTAATCGAGATTGCATTGATAAAATTATGTAAACCTTCAATGGAGAAAAGTACCGACAGCATCGCCGACCGATTGACCAAAATAGAAAAGCAAATAGCGGAAGGAATACCAATGACAGCAGCGTCGTCAGATGGAGGGGGAACGGCAGGAATGCCGGTAAAGAGTCTAACGCCGCCGGCAAAGCGCCCAGAGCGTCCCAAGGCGATACCTGAGGATGTGCAGCAGGCGGTCAGAAATTGGAGCGCTATCTTGCAGGATTTACCGGGCATCACCAAGAGCTTTTTAAAAAAAGCCAATTTGAGCCTAGGTGGCGACAACCGATTAATGGTGGTGTTAGAGGACCCGATTGGCGCAGAAATGATTGGTCGCGATGAAAATCGCAAAGAAATTGAAAGAATTATATCAGAACGTATTGACCGCGAGATAGAAATTTCGGTACAATTGAACCAGACTGACCGCCCATTTGAGGAATCATATGTGGATTTGGAACAGATAATAAATATGGATATTGAAGTGGAAGACGAATAAGGAGGAAATAAAAATGGCAAAAAGAGGTGGATTTCCAGGCGGAATGCCGGGAAACATGAATAATTTAATGAAGCAGGCACAGAAGATGCAGCGTCAGATGGAAGAGGCAACCAAAGAATTAGAGGAAAAAGAAGTAACCGCGAAAGCAGGCGGCGGCGTAGTCGAAGTAACCGTATCTGGTAAAAAGGAAATAACCAAAATAAAAATCGACCCCGAAGCAGTAGATCCTGACGATGTGGAGATGTTAGAAGATTTAATCATGGCAGCATGTAACGAAGCACTGCGTGAAATGGAAGAGTGTTCCCAGCAGTCGATGTCAAAAATAACAGGCGGCATGGGTGGTGGTATGGGCGGTGGCTTTCCGTTCTAATTAACGCAGGAGGTAACAGTAATGGAGTACTACAGCCGTCAGATAAGCCGTTTGATAGAGCAATTATCGGCATTGCCGGGAATTGGCTCAAAGTCAGCCCAGCGGCTGGCTTTTCATATTTTGGACATGCCAGAGGAGCAGGTGGCACATTTGAGTGAAGCCATCATTCAGGCCAAAAGAAATGTTCACTATTGCAAAGAATGTCTGACCTTGACCGACGATGAGCTATGTCCGATATGCAAAAATATAAATCGTGACCATAACGTAATCATGGTGGTCGAAGACACCAGAGATTTGGCCGCATATGAAAAAACCGGTAAATTCGAAGGAATCTACCATGTCCTGCACGGAGCAATCTCACCGATGCTTGGAATCGGACCAAATGATATTCGGCTAAAGGAACTGATGCAGCGTTTGCAGGGCGATATTAATGAAGTAATTATAGCGACAAATTCCAGCCTGGAGGGAGAAACAACGGCAATGTATATCAGTAAGCTGATTAAACCAACCGGCATCAAAGTAACCCGAATCGCCAGCGGCGTACCAGTCGGCGGAGACTTGGAATACATAGATGAAGTGACACTTTTACGGGCATTAGAAGGTCGAATAGAGTTATAACCAGTAATAGCATAGAAAGGAACAACATGACGATATTAGAATTAGAACAACAGGCAAATGAAGTACGAAAAGGGATAGTAACGGCGGTATACTCAGCAAAATCGGGTCATCCCGGCGGTTCACTTTCAATCGCCGACATCTTGACATACTTATATTTTGAAGAAATGAATATTGACCCACAGAATCCGAAAATGGAAAACCGTGACCGCTTGGTATTATCCAAAGGCCATGTGGCACCGTCCTATTATTCAACACTAGCCAACCGTGGATATTTTCCGGTGGCAGATTTAAAGACCCTGCGTCATACCGGTTCCTATTTGCAGGGACATCCCGACATGAAGCACATCCCAGGCGTTGATATGTCCAGCGGTTCGTTGGGACAAGGACTGTCTGTTGCAGTCGGAATGGCACAGGCTGCAAAAATGGATGGAAAAAATTATCGCACCTTTGCCATCTGTGGTGATGGTGAAATACAGGAAGGACAGATTTGGGAGGCGGCAATGTTCGCCGGTCACCGCAAATTGGACAACCTGATTGTAATCGTAGACAATAATAATCTTCAGATAGATGGAAGCGTCGAAGAAGTATGCTCACCATATCCAATCGACAAAAAATTCGAAGCCTTTAATTTTCATGTTATCAATGTCGATGGAAACAACATGGAAGCGATCAAAGCAGCATTTGACCAAGCCAAAACGCTAACCGGAAAACCAATCGCAATCATCGCCAAGACCGTCAAAGGCAAAGGCGTATCCTTTATGGAAAACCTCGCTGGCTGGCACGGGAAAGCGCCAAATGACGAAGAGTATCAGAGCGCAATCGCAGAGTTAGAGAAAGCAGGTGAAGCATAATGTCAGAAGTAAAGAAAATCGCAACCAGAGACAGTTATGGTAATGCACTCGTTGAAATAGGTAAAGAGCAGGACAATTTAGTAGTATTAGACGCCGATTTAGCAGAAGCAACGAAGACCGGCGTATTCAAAAAAGCATATCCAGAGCGTCATATCGACTGTGGAATTGCCGAAGCAAATATGACTGGCATCGCGGCAGGTTTGGCAACATGTGGAAAAGTACCATTTATCAGCACCTTTGCCATGTTTGCAGCAGGTCGTGCATTTGAACAGGTACGCAATGCCATCGGCTATCCACATTTAAATGTAAAAATTGGCGCCACCCATGCGGGAATCTCTGTCGGCGAAGATGGTGCCACCCATCAGTGTAATGAAGATATCGCCCTGATGCGTGAAATCCCGGGCATGGTCATCATCAACCCAGCCGATGATATCGAAGCAAGAGCAGCAGTAAGAGCTGCATATGAGCATCAGGGACCAGTCTATCTGCGTTTTGGCCGACTGGCAGTACCGGTTATAAATGAAAATGAAGACTACCATTTTGAAATCGGAAAAGGAGTAGTCTTAAAAGAGGGAACGGATGTTACTATATTTGCAACCGGACTAGAAGTAAATGAAGCCCTGGAGGCAGGAAAAATGTTAGCCGCAGACGGTATCAATGCGGAAATCATCAACATCCATACGATTAAGCCATTAGACGAAGAACTCGTAATCGCATCGGCAACAAAAACCGGAAAAGTTGTAACCGTCGAAGAACATTCCATCATCGGTGGTCTTGGCAGCGCAGTCTGTGAAGTGCTCAGTGAAAAGGCACCAACCAAGGTGCTGCGCATCGGAGTCAATGACACATTTGGCGAATCAGGACCAGCCTTAGAGCTAATCAGGAAGTATGAATTAGACGCAGAAAATATTTACAAAAAAGTACAAACCTTTTTGAAAGAAAACTAAAAAAGACACAGAACAAGGGCTGTCGCAAAAAAGCGGCAGCTTTTTTTGTATACTAGTGTCGTAAAAAAAAAATACCCCCACCACAAACTGCCAAAAAAAACAAAAGCCGTGTGATAAGCTTGTACCAAAAACGGAAAGGTGGTAACAGCAGTGATAGAAATCAGACAGGGCGGCAAAAGAGAAAACGAAGAAGAGGTACAGGCATCCTGTCAGCCAAAAAACTTCCGTCAGATTGGCATGCCACAGGGACAGCAAAAAATATATTTTGAGGATTATGTGTACACCTATTTGCATCCGGCAGTTGAATCAGCAGAAGAAACCAGAGTGTGCATCCTGCTCGGACGCGTCGAAAAAGACAACGAGGCACATTACATATTTGTAAATGGAGCAGTAGAATTACCGGACTTGGGATTTGCTGGAAATGCCCCAATATTTACAGAGAAAACCAGACAGGAAATCTGCACCTTAATAAAACGACACTTTGATGGTCTTTATCTAGTTGGTTGGTATTTGGATATCAAAGGAAATCCGCCGAAGCTGACCCCGGAATTAGAACGAATCCATCGCAACTTCTTTGGCGGCCGGGACAAATTATTACTATTATCGGACTCCGTAAACCGGGAAGAAAAGGTCTTTGCGTATGACGGCAATGCCATTTGGCAACGCGAGGGCTATTACATATATTATGAGAAAAATCCCAAAATGCAGGATTACATGGTAACATTCCGTGAGCAGATGGAAAACACCATAGAACCAGAACGGGTCGTAGACGAGGCGCTAAAAAATTATCGTGAGCTACTACTTAAAAAAGAAGAAGTACCACCAGTGCGCAAATGGAATGTGGCATTATATTCATCTGCGTTATTGTTAATGGTTTCGGCTTGCGTGCTTGGTGCCAATATGTTAAATAACCGTGCCAAACTAAAAGATATGGAAGGCGCAATATCGGTTCTTTCAAATTCATTAAATTCAGAATACTCAACCGAAGCATCGACAGAGAATCTGGTTATTATCGAAACGGTCAAGGGAGCAGTTGAACCAGAGGAAAACACAGTGGAGAGTACAGAGGCACTAGCTCCGCCAGAAATAAACACCGAGCAGGTTGCATCAGATGTACCAGTAATAGATGAAGAAATAACGGTAGCCGATGAAGAACCAGACGATCAAGAACTGACAGAGGCAGATACAATCCGGTTGCAGGGCTATTATATTGTGCAAAAGGGCGACAGTCTGGCAGCAATCAGCCGAAAAATATATCAAACCCCAGATCGGATGGGCGAAATTTGTGAGCTAAATGGAATCGAAAATTCAGACCAGATATTTGCCGGACAAAAATTAACGTTACCACAGTAAAAACAAAAAAGTAGTGCCGGGAGTAAAGATATAGGGTATAATGTCGATAGAAAAACATTACCAAAGACAACAGAGGAAATGAAATGACGGAACAAAACAAGAGAAAATTCAAAACAGTAGAGCCAGATGTTGACGAGCTAAACCGAAAGATAAGAGAGCATCGCTTAAAAATAATAAAACGAATGGCGGTAGTAACAGCCATTGTTTTATTACTGACAGCGGCAACAATGCTAATGTTGAAGCTGCATCAATATACTGACTATGAGGTCATTACCAGTGAAGAACTGACGGAAACCTTGGCCGCAAACTTTGTCGAGTTTGATGGTGGGATTATCAAATACAGTAATGATGGTGCCATCTATATCAATTCATTGGGAGAGCTAATCTGGAATCAGGCATATGAAATGCAAGAGCCGCTGATTGCAATCTGTGAGGGCTATGTAGCATTTGCAGAGAAAGGCGGCATGAAAATATACATATTGAATGCAGAGGGCTTGCAAGGAAGTCTGGAGACCACGATGGGAATATCCCGAATTCAAGTAGCCAACCAAGGAACGGTTGCAGTTTTAATGGAAAAAGAAGGGAAAAGCCACATCCAGCTCTACGACAGGGATGGGAACAAACTTGCGGGTGGGCAGATTCGCGTTGAAAATACTGGTTATCCACTAGATATTGCACTATCCAATGATGGAATCAAGATGGCAGTAACAATGCTTGACGTAAATGAGGGCGATATCAAATCACTCATTGCATTTTACAACTTTGGTTCGGTTGGGCAAAATGAAATTGATAAATTAGTTGGGACATATTCTTATAGCGAACTAGTAATACCAGAGATTGCATTTGTGTCAAATAATACCATGCTGGCCTTTGGTGATTCACGGGTCATTGTTTTTGAAGGAACCCAAAAGCCGAAGCCAAGCAAGGAAATCGCATTGGAAAAAGAACTACGGAGTATCTTCTATAACAATAATTATTTTGGACTGGTGACTAATAATGAGGATGAGCAAAACACCAGACATATGGAAGTATACGACTCAAAGGGCGGACATATCTTGACAAAGGACTTTGCCTTAGACTATACAAATATAGAATTTTTGGCCAACAACGAAATAAGTATATATAATGAAAAAGAGTGTCTCATCTATAACACATATGGGGTTCAGCATTTTGCACATCTCTTTGACACCCCGCTTTATAAAATATTAGCAGGAAATACCAGCAGAGATTATACATTTATATTAGAAGGAACGACGGAGAAGGTGAAGTTAAAGTGAATTGGTTATTGATAATCGTATTAATTGGAATGGCATTTTGTATATGGCGCGGGTATCAAAAAGGATTTTTGCGAATGTTATTATCCTTGGTATCTATAATCGTAGTAGTAATGTTTGTGACAATAACAACCCCATACATCAGCGACTATATCGAGAACCACACCTCGCTAGGGAAAAAAATAGAAGAACAATGTTTAGAACATATTAAACTTACCGCTGAGGATAAAATAGACAAAGAAGCGGAAGACAAACAAAAGGTATTAGAGGAGGCGGGAATATCTCTGCCCAGCGGCATATGGGAAGATATATTGTCATCAGGAACAGATGTTGCCGACCAGGTAATGGAAGAAACAGGGGTTTATGAGACTCTGGCACAGACAACAGCACATTTTGTAGTAAGCGGAATATCATTTTTTGTAGCACTTACCATAGCAACTATTTTGATGATTATCCTAACACGAACGCTAAACCTCGTAGCCAAGTTACCAATTATTAAGCAGGCAAACCATTTTCTGGGAATCATGGCGGGATTTGCACAAGGCATGATATTGTTGTGGCTGTTCTTTTATCTGGTGGCAGTTACCTGCACAAGTGAATTTGGATTAATGATGATAGATTATATACATCAAAGTGTATTACTTACTTACTTATATAATAATAATTTAGTATTATATCTATGTCTAAATATGTTTTAGCTTTAGACATTATTATGGGAATTTTTTAAAGCTTATAGAAGATATAGTGGTCAAAATGAATTGAAACCACTATATCTATTTTTATGAAAAAAGGAAGTAAAAAAAGAGCAAAAAGGGTGTTGACACTAACAACCTGACATGCTATTATAAAACTCCACCGCGCAAATGGAAGCATGTTTCAGCGGTGAAAAAAAGAAAAAAGTTGTTGACAAAGCCTTTCGGAAATGATATCCTATGAAAGTTGCAGCGAAACAGCAACAACAGCAAGAACCTTGATAACTGAACAGTGAAATAACCTTGAAAGATTCGTAAAGAGATTTCAAAGAACAAAAATTGCATCGAAAGATGCGACCTAGAAACAGTAAAAAACGTCGAAAGACGAAAGTGTCTAAAACTAAGCATTTTAGACATAGGATAATTTAGCCAAGCTAAATTCTGTCCAAAGGAAACAAACACTTAAACATGAGAGTTTGATCCTGGCTCAGGATGAACGCTGGCGGCGTGCTTAACACATGCAAGTCG
>JAVBTX010000014.1:0-81149 GCA_031555935.1 Lachnospiraceae bacterium
GAAGCCCCCCCCAAGATGAGATATCCCAATCTATAAGATTGTAAGACCCCTGAAAGAGTATCAGGTAGATAGGGCAGAGGTGGAAGTGTAGTAATACATGGAGCTGACTGTTACTAATCGGTCGAGGGCTTGACCCAAAAAGAAACTCGGAGAGAACTTTAGTTCAGAAGAACTTTAGTTCAGAGAACTTTAGTTCTCTATCATTAGTCTGTATGAAGTTTTGAAGGTATATACCTTTCGTAAAAGGCATACCAATTGAATATATATAGGGGTGTAGTTCATCGGTAGAATAAGAGTCTCCAAAACTCCAGAGGAGGGTTCGATTCCTTCCACCCCTGTTATCTCTGCACAACGAAGATGCAGAACTGTCACCCGCTGATAAAGCGGGTTTTTTTGACGAATGATATAGCAATAAAATGATTTATAAGGAGATGTACGGATGGAAGTGAAAAATAAAATGCTTCATTGGAAGCGAAATGCCGGTTTTTTTATCGCAGGACAGTTTTTGTCTATGTTTGGTTCAATGCTTGTTTCATATGCGATTACCTGGCATATTACGCTTAGTGAACAGTCTGGTGGTCTGATTGCGGTATTTACTTGTGCGACAATGTTACCGATGGTATTTATATCGCCATTCGCAGGTGTTTGGGCGGACCGTTATAATCGTAAATATTTGGTAAATATTGCAGATGCAGCAATTGCGGTTATCACGCTGATAGTTGCCATCATGTACATGTCTGGTATGCAAAGTATTTGGCTACTGTTGACAGCGGTGATGGTACGCAGTATCGGACAGGGGATACAGCAGCCGGCAGTCAATGCATTAATTCCACAAATTGTGCCTGAGGAGCATTTAACCCGCTTCAATGGCATTCAGAGTACGGTGCAGTCGTTGACGATGTTTGCAGCGCCAATGGCAGCGGGTGCACTGTTGACATTCCTACCGCTTGAAACCATCTTTTTCATTGATGTTGTTACTGCTGTAATAGGAATTACTACGGTGTTCTTATTTGTCAATGTGTCTGCGGTGGAAAAACTGGAGAAAAGTCAGGCTGGTGCTAGAGCGTATTTTCATGAAATGGGAGAAGGTCTGCATTTTATCAGTCAACAGCCTTGGTTAAAAACATTGTTTATTTACACGGCATTGTTTTGCGTGCTGGCATCACCAGCAGCAATGCTGACACCGCTTCAAGTGGCACGTACGTTTGGTGATGATGTCTGGCGGCTGACATCAATTGAGATTGCTTTTTCGGTTGGGATGATGGCTGGTGGAATTCTAATATCAGTTTGGGGAGGATTCAAGAATAAAGTATATACGATGGTTCTGTCATGGCTGTTGTTTGGAGTGACTACGGTTTTGTTTGGTGTGATACCAAATTTCTGGGTGTATTTGGGTACTATGGTTTTCTGTGGTGGCACTATGCCTTTGTATAACACACCAAGTATGACGCTGATGCAGACAAAAATCCCACCGCAGCTGATGGGACGGGTATTCAGTGCGGTGGCAATGATTAATGGGTTAGGCATGCCGCTTGGAATGGCGTTGTTTGGGCCCCTGGGTGATTTTGTGAAAATTGAGTTGTTGTTGATTGTTACGGGTGCTTTGATTATTCTTGGCGGCTTAATTCTATACGGACGTAAGGAATTGGTTCAGGCAGGAAATCCTATATCTAGTTAATATTCCACTCGCTGGATTACACCGCAGGCAATCATTTCGCCAGCATTGCCGGATGGCTGTGTTGTGAAATCATCAGGATTGCGATGAATAATGACAGAACGGTCAATAATATCTTCAATATAGAAACGTTTGTCATAAAAACAGCTAAATGCATAGCCTTGATTGCCAAGCAGAGGAACTAAATCACCGGCATGCTGTGGGTGTGGTGCATTAGCTGGATTGTAATGTCCACCTACTTTGTCAAAGGGCTTGGTACAGTCGCCATTTTGATGAATGTGTATGGCAAAGAAGGTTGAAGCATTTTGCATGTTATAGCCGGGTAATCCAAATATTTCCGCTTCGATGAGAATGCCGCCGTAAGGAGTGGTATAGAATTGTACCAGTCCACTAATTTGTGGCTCACTATCATTTCCGGTCACCCATGCGATGGCATCTGGTCTATTTTCATTTATCTTTTGAAAAAAAAGTGTACGAGGGGTAATTTGTTGCATAAAAATCTCTTTTTAGATAACATATGTATATATAAAAAAAATGTTATTACACTAGTTCCATTCTGAATGATTATTTGCTATAATATGTCGATGTGGGTATAATCTCACCATTTCATTTCGCATGTGTTATATGCAGAAGGAGAAATTATGAATATTATCATCGTAGGCTGTGGTAACGTAGGTGCCACGCTTGCAGAACAGCTTAGCCGCGAAGGTCATGATATTACCATCATTGACACGAAGGAGCAAGTAGTTGGAAACTTGTCAAATGCATTTGACGTAATGGGAATTGTAGGTAATGGCGCCAGCTTTAATGTTTTAACAGAGGCAGGCGTTGAACAGGCAGATTTGCTGATAGCGGTGACCGGCTCAGATGAATTGAATTTGTTATGCTGTCTGATTGCGAAAAAGGCGAGTGATTGTAATACCATCGCTCGAGTAAGTAATCCGATATACAGTAAAGAAATTAGTTTTATTAAGGTGGGTTTAGGATTATCAATGATTATCAATCCACAGTTGGCATCGGCAAGAGAGATGGCCAGAGTATTAAAATTTCCTTCTGCATTGAAGGTCGATTCTTTTGCAAAGAGCAAAGTAGAGTTAGTTAATTATCGAATTGAAGCGAAGTGTCCGCTGTGTAATATGAAACTAAAGGATATGGATAGCAGATTACATTGTGATGTTTTGGTTTCGATGGTTGAAAGAGGCGATGAGGTATTTATTCCAGATGGAAATTTTGAGTTAAAAGAAAATGATGAGATTGCCATTATTGGGACACAGTCAAAAACAGCAGAATTTTTCAAAAAGCTGGGAATGCCGACAGCAGCAGCACGAGATGCGATTCTGATTGGTGGTGGAACGACTTGTATCTATCTGGCAGAACAACTGTTAGAAATGGGAATTAGAGTAAAAATTATTGAGCGTGACGAAAAACGTTGTGATGAATTAAGTGAGCTGCTCCCAAAAGCTACAGTTATTCATGGTGATGGAACTGACAAACAGCTTTTAATTGAAGAAGGATTAGAGCATACAGAGGCATTTGTGGCATTGACAAATATTGATGAAGAAAATATTATGTTAGCGTTATTTGCTAAAAGTATGTCAAAAGCAAAATTAATTACAAAGGTACATCGAGTTGCATATGATGAGATTATTGATAGTTTAAATGTTGGCAGTATTGTGTACCCTAAATATATTACGGCTGAATCGATTATAAAGTATGTCAGAGCAATGAAAAATTCTATGGGCAGCAATATTGAGACTTTATATCGCTTAAGTGATAATCGGGTCGAAGCATTAGAATTTCAAATAAAAGAGGATTCACCAGTGGTTGGAATTCCTTTGATCGATTTACAGATGAAACCGAATATGCTGATTGCTTGTATTGGTCACAAGGGTCAGGTAATTATACCAAAGGGCCAGAATAAGATTGCAGTGGGCGATACGGTTGTTTTAATCACAACAACAACAGGATTACATGACATCAGAGATGCGCTTAAGTAGGAGGCTCGTATGAATTATTCTATGATTCGATATATTTTAAGCAGTGTTTTGACAATGGAAGGAATTTTTTTGCTTTTGCCTTGTCTTGTCGCAGCGTATTATGGTGAGGGAGAAGGTCTTTCCTTTCTTATTGTTGCTGGTGTCAGTCTATTTATTGGTGTGATTGGAAGACTTCGGAAACCTAAAAAAAATACGTTTTATGCCAAAGAAGGTTTTGTAACAGTAACCTTAAGCTGGATACTTTTAAGTCTTGTGGGTGCAATCCCATTTTATGTATCGAGCGAATTCCCGACGTATGTTGATGCGTTGTTTGAGACAATATCTGGTTTCACAACAACAGGAGCAAGTGTGTTATCAGACGTTGAGGTACTTGCCCACTGTACGTTATTTTGGCGCTGCTTTACCCATTGGATTGGCGGCATGGGTGTGCTTGTATTTTTAATGGCCATTTTACCATTAACTGGAAGCAATAATATGCATCTGATGCGTGCCGAAAGTCCAGGACCAGCAGTGGATAAGTTGGTTCCAAAGGTAAAAAGTACGGCAATGATTTTATATGGAATATATGTGGCATTGACGTTTGCTGAAGTGATATTACTATTGTTAGCAGGAATGCCGTTGTTTGAGTCGGTTACATTGAGCTTTTCAACGGCTGGAACCGGTGGGTTTGGTTTGCTTAATAGCAGTGCGGCATCTTATAGCATGAGTGTACAGATTATTCTTATTGTTTTCATGCTGCTTTGTGCAATGAGCTTTAATATTTACTATTTGATTTTGACGAAGCGGACCAAGGAAGCACTTGCGAACGAAGAATTGCGTTGGTTTATCGGTATTGTATCGGTGACCTCAATTCTAATTGCATTAAATATTAAGGATAGCTTTGCCACATTTGGTGCGGCGTTTCAGTCAGCATTATTTCAGGTATCATCAATAATTACAACAACCGGATTTGCCTCCACTGATTTTAATCTGTGGCCGCAGTTTTCAAAAATGTTGCTGTTGGTTGTGATGTTTATTGGGGCTTGTGCCGGAAGCACTGGCGGCGGATTTAAAATATCGAGAATAATTATTTTGTTCCGCTCAATCAAAAATGAAATTATTTGTATCAGTCATCCACGGACAATCAAGAAGATACATATGAATGGTAGAGTGCTCCCGGATTCAGTGGTGAAAGCAGTACACTGCTATTTAGCAACATATGTATTGGTATTTATTGTATCTGTTGTTCTGGTGAGTTTAAATAATTTTGATACAACAACAACTGTTACATCTGTTCTGACTACATTAAGTAATGCTGGCCCGGGCTATGAGATTGTTGGTCCAACCGGCAATTTTGGTTCGTTCAGTGCATTTTCTAAAATAGTATTGATGTTTGATATGTTAATCGGAAGATTAGAGCTGTTTCCATTGTTGATTTTCCTGACGCCGGGACTCTTGGGTGTTTCCTTTACCGGCTCTGAGAGATTTCACTTTTTTAAAAGAAATATTTCAAATCAATATGAAGATAATGAATAAGGATAAACAAATTTTGTCCAAAATCAGGAGGAAATGAAAATGGAAGTAAGTGATTTTTTAAAACTGCTCGGCGGATTAGCGCTATTCCTTTATGGAATGCAGATGATGAGCAGCGGTTTAGAGGCGGCTGCCGGCAACCGGATGAAAACCATTCTGGAGAAACTGACATCGAACCGCTTTAAAGCAGTATTGGTTGGTGCGGCGATTACAGCCGTAATTCAATCGTCTTCGGCAACTACTGTAATGGTAGTTGGATTCGTAGCGGCAGGTTTGATGACATTGAATCAGGCAGTATGGATTATCATGGGTGCCAATATTGGTACAACCATTACAGGGCAGTTAATTGCTTTAGATATCAGTGCAATTGCACCGTTAATTGCCTTTGCTGGAGTGGTGATGATTGTCTTTTTCAAAGGTGAGAAATTGCATCATATCGGAAGTATTATTGCCGGCTTAGGTGTTCTTTTCATCGGTATGAGTATGATGGGACAAGCGATGGAACCACTGCGAGAATCAGAATTCTTTATTACAGCAGTGACGAAGTTTAGTAATCCATTAATTGGTATTTTGGCGGGAGCAATATTTACCGCAATTATTCAATCCTCGTCGGCATCGGTGGGTATTTTACAGGCGCTGGCAATCAGCGGTATTATTGGACTGCCACAGGCAGTATACGTATTGTTTGGTCAGAATATTGGAACCTGTATTACCGCGGTTCTTGCTTCGATTGGAACCAAGATAAACGCAAAGAGAACTACCGTTATTCATTTAATGTTTAACATTATTGGAACGATAATTTTTACGATAATATGTATTCTAACGCCATTTGTATCTTTTATGGAAGGCTTGGCACCAGGTAATCCAGTACAGCAGATTGCCAATGTTCATACGACATTTAACATCGTTACGACGCTATTGCTGTTGCCATTTGGTAACCTGATGGCGAAGGCGGCAACTAAGATTCTGCCAGGTAATGGCAGCGAAGAAGAGGAAGGTCACAAACTGAATTATCTGATGCCAATTGATACCAGAAAGACGCATCAGGTGGGACAGATGTCCGTATTATTAGAACAGATTTCAAATGAAGTCTCTCGGATGTTCTCTTTTGTTGAAAAAAATGTCCATGCGGCATTTAATTGTGTGCTAACTGGAAAATGTGATAACATGGAGAAAATTGAAGATTGTGAAGAATATATTGACTATTTGAATTCTGAAATTGCAAAATTTATTGCGAAAACAATGACTTTAGAAATGTCAGCGAAGGATTCAAGACGAGTAAATGGATATTTTTCGATTATTGGAAATATGGAGCGAATTGGTGACCATGCGATGAATATTGCCGAGTATGCAGGCACTTTGAATAAGCGTAATTTGAAATTGTCTGAGTTTGCCAAGGGTGAGGTCAGACAGATGCAGGAAGTAACGCTTGAGACCTTAGAGGACATTCGTTATGGCCATAACCAATCTGGTGTTCGGATTCTTGAAATGACTGCAAAGAACGAGCAGAAAATTGATGATATGCGGGATTCTTTCCGGCAAAGCCAGATTTCGCGAATGCAGGAAGGTACTTGTTCAGCGGAGACCGGAATTTTATTTTCAGAAATGATATCTGATTTTGAACGAATTGGTGACCATGCTTTAAATATTGCAGAGCAATACCATATCATTTTAGATGAAGGCAGTACAAATTTCTAATGCAATGAGGCGAAGGAGATTGGGATGGATAATAACGGAGTGCAGAAAGTATCAAATGAAAAAATAGAAGCAGCAATCAAAGAATATGCGGCTGACCGGACGAAGGACAATCTGAGTAAGGTCGTCAATATGCTTAGACCAGCTGGCTTACTTGTCCCGGCAATGATGAAAGAAGAACAGAAACCAGTGCCGTTCTTTCTGAAAAATAATCAGGGTGAGCAGTATCTTGCAGTTTTTACCAGCAAGGAGCAGGCTAACGAGGAAATCAAAAAGCAGCCAGTATTACTAATGCCATTTCCAGTATGTAATAGCATTGTGGCGAATGACCAGTTTGACCTAAAAGGGATGGTGATTAATCCATATACGGACAATTTGATTTTACGCAAGGAACTGGTTTTAAAACTCCACTTGGCGGATCAAGAGCTGGCAAAGCAGATGAAGGAAAAGAAGGCGACAATGACACCAGAGCAATATACCCAGTTGATTCGTCGTCAAGTGGAATTTCAACTGCTGCCAAAGCGGCTTTTTACTGAGGGCGAGGATTTTGTAAATCTGCTATGCAAAGAAAAAGAGGCAGTAGTCTGTGAAATTTATGAGAACTTGGGCAAGGAAGCTAAAGTCAATCTATATGTTCCGTCAGATTTTTCTTTGATGGCTTTGAATATTAATCCACAGCTATTGTTAGTGCGTCTTGATATGCCATCCAAAGGTGCTGGTGTTCCATCTTGTCAACGCGTTTATTTGACATTTAACCCGGAGACAAAGCAGGCCGGATACTACACGATAGAGCGGTTGCAAGGTGTGAAGGAATTGCGCTTAGGGGAGGTTAAGCCGGATGGTACCCATGTTGATTTGGGTGAGGCACCGGTAGAGGGTGTTCAGCTTGAGAAAATTATGGAGCTGGCATCTGAAAACAATTGACCCATCCCGCTGAAAATGATAATCTTAACTAAATGAGAGATAAAATTGGAAGAATGGAGATTAATATGACAGATAAAACAATCCCTTACAAAATTTATTTGGAAGAAACAGAGATGCCAACAAGCTGGTACAATGTTCGTGCGGATATGAAAACAAAACCAGCACCACTGTTAAATCCAGGAACGTTGCAACCAATGACAGCCGAAGAACTTGGCGTGGTATTTTGTGATGAACTTGTTGCACAGGAATTGGACAATACCAATGCCTATATTGAAATACCAGAAGAAATCCGTAGTTTTTATAAGATGTATCGTCCATCACCATTGGTACGAGCTTACTGTCTGGAAGAAAAACTACAAACGCCAGCGAAGATTTACTACAAATTCGAGGGAAATAATACCAGTGGAAGTCATAAATTAAACTCTGCCATTGCACAGGCTTACTATGCAAAGAAGCAAGGTTTAAAAGGTGTGACAACTGAAACTGGTGCAGGCCAATGGGGAACTGCATTGTCTATGGCATGTTCTTATTTTGACTTAGACTGTAATGTTTATATGGTAAAGGTGTCCTATGAGCAGAAACCATTCCGTCGCGAAGTAATGCGTACATACGGTGCCAGCGTAACACCATCACCATCTGAAACGACCGAGGTTGGTAAAAAGATTTTAGCCGAGCATCCAGGTACCGGCGGAAGCTTAGGCTGTGCGATTTCTGAAGCTGTTGAAGTGGCAACGCAGAAAGAAGGCTACCGTTATGTTTTAGGCAGTGTTTTGAATCAGGTATTACTGCATCAGTCAGTAATCGGTTTAGAAACAAAGGCAGCGCTTGATAAATATGGTATTAAACCAGATATGATTATCGGTTGTGCTGGCGGCGGTTCCAACTTAGGCGGATTGATTTCACCATTTGTCGGTGAAATGTTAAGAGGTGAAAATAAATACCAGATTATCGCCGTTGAACCAGCATCCTGCCCAAGCTTGACAAGGGGTAAATATGTCTATGATTTCTGCGATACCGGAAAAGTATGTCCGTTGTCCAAAATGTATACTTTGGGAAGCGGCTTTATGCCATCTTCCAGTCATGCTGGCGGACTTCGCTATCATGGAATGAGCTCGACTTTATCCCAGCTATATGATGATGGTTTGATGGAGGCAAGAAGTGTTGAGCAGACCGCAGTCTTTGATGCAGCCGTACAGTTTGCCAGAGTGGAAGGAATCCTTCCGGCACCGGAAAGCTCTCATGCAATTCGGGTGGCAATTGACGAAGCTCTTAAATGTAAAGAAACGGGCGAAGAAAAAACAATTGTATTTGGCTTGACAGGAACCGGATATTTTGATATGGTTGCTTATGAAAAATACAATACGGGTCAGATGTCTGACTATATCCCAACCGATGAAGAATTAGCAGCAGCAATCGCGGCGGTTCCAAAGGTTGACTAATGTATTTTAGATTATTTGGAAGGTGTGATTAGAAGGATGAGAATGTAATGATTGAACAATTAATTGAAAATAGTTGCACGTCTTATTTTTATAAGGCTTATATTTTGTGTGCTATTTCGTTCAGTCGTTAATCTATCCTTTTATGCATAAATATAAAAACAGATTGTTGTCCGTTAGGATGTTCATTCGTTAGGATGCGCTCCGGACGTTTGGCAATTTGGTTTTGTGTAAAAGAAAATCCGTCCTGAGCGAAATGGCGTTTAGGAGGGATTTTTTTATGTTATTAGTAGCACAAAAATTGAAAAAAGAATACGGCATTCAGACGATTTTGGAGGTTAATAAAATCGAAATTGCCGAGGGCGACCGGATTGGCCTAGTGGGACGAAACGGGGTTGGCAAAAGTACGCTGCTTAAAATCTTAAGTGGTGAGGAAAAGGCGGATGAAGGTGTGATTAAGCGTGACTGTGAAATCGCAATGATTCGTCAAAGCGGTGAGCTTGACGGCGAGAGTGATGGCCGTCACATCAGCCAGATGGGACTGAAAGACAGCGCCGTTAAAAGTGGTGGAGAGAAGACGAGACATGCAATTGCCGCGGCCTTTTCCAAGCAGGCTTCATTACTGTTTGCTGATGAGCCGACGACCAATCTGGATATGGCAGGAGTAGAGTTGTTAGAAAAGATGATGTGGGGCTTTAGCGGTGCGATTGTGATGATTAGTCATGACCGTGAATTTCTGGACCATCTGTGTGACCAGATTTGGGAATTAGAGGATGGTGAAATCCGTGTCTTCCCAGGCAACTATTCCGATTGGGTCAGACAAAAGGAGCGGGAACGAAAAGGACAGAAATCGGAGTATGAGCAGTATCAGAAGCAGAAAAAAAAGCTTGAGAAAAATATTGCTCAGGTGCGCCAGGATGCCGGTAATATGGAAAAGCGGCCCCGCAAGATGAGCTCAAGTGAATGGCTGTTGTATAAGGGCATTGCCTCCCAGCAGCAGACCCATGTGTCCAATCGGGCTAGTTCCATGTCAAGTCGGCTCGAGCAATTAGATGAGAAAGAAAAACCGAAGGATTTGCCAAGAATATCAATGAAACTAGGCGAAGCAGCCCGGATTAAGGCAAAGTATGCAGCAAAAGCGGAGCATTTAACGATTCGTTATGATGGTGTACCGGTGCTTGAGGATGCCGTGTTTTATATTCCATCGGGTCAGAAGACATTTTTAACTGGTACGAACGGAGCTGGCAAAAGTACACTGATTCATGCAATTATGGAGGGATTTGATAACACTTTTATTACCTCTGATGCAAAAGTTGGATATTTTTCTCAGGAGCAGGAAAATTTGCGCGAGAATAAAACAGTGCTTGAAAATGTGATGGAGGATGCCAGAGTTCCTCAGCATATCTGCCGGGCGGTGTTAAAGAATCTCTATATGAATGATTTGGATATCGATAAAAAAGTCAGTGTATTATCTGGCGGTGAGCGTGTTAAAACCGCTTTGGCTAAGGTACTGGTATCGGACACCAATTTCTTGATTTTAGATGAACCAACCAACCACATGGATATTTATACAATGGAAGGACTGGAGGACTTGCTTAAGGATTATGACGGAACATTATTAGTTATTAGTCATGACCGAAAAATGATCGAGAAGCTGGCTGACGAAGTTTACGAAGTCAGTGATGGGAAAGTAACAAAACGAGAGATATAATCAGCACAAATAACTCATATATTCTTTAGGAAGGATATAATTTGGGTTGATATATGAGAGAATGGCTTAAAAAAGGAATTATTCTGGAGTCATTGGCATTACTGCTAGTGATTTCAGCAGTTGTTTTTCAAGGACTGCATCAGACACAGAGCGTTGCGGTGACGAGCGATGGATTTATTAAATGGGTGGATTTCAAGGTCTCTTATGAGGCCTTGTGTCTGGCGTATGAAATGGATGTCGAATCCTATGAACAGCCGGTTCATCTAAACTGGATTGAGTTGTTGGCATATGCGGCAGCGAAAAACGGTGGTGAATTTAAAGCAGCGGCACTGGACGATTTGAGAACGTGTCAAAAGAAGTTGACGGAAGAGAAACTGACAATGGCGGAGTTGACGAAGGATATGAAGTATTATGACTATTATCAGGAGGCCTATTCCGCTATTTTGTCAGAGTATGTTGGGGAATATGAAATTGAAACAGCACAGGAAAATGGACAGCCGGTCTATGAGAAAAAATATGGACTAAAATGCTTTTCGCCGATTGCGAAGGGGTTTCCGTATTGTGATTATGATGACTTTGGGGTTTCACGCAGCTTTGGGTACAAAAGGCAGCATTTAGGGCATGATATGATGGGACAGATTGGCACGCCGATAGTGGCGGTCGAGTCTGGCTATGTCGAAGTGCTCGGCTGGAACCGGTATGGCGGCTGGCGGATTGGGATTCGCAGTTATGATAAAAAAAGGTATTATTACTATGCGCATTTGCGGCAGAACTTTCCTTATAGTGAGTGGATGAAAGAGGGTAGTGAGGTTACGGCGGGCGATATTATTGGTTACATGGGTCATACCGGTTATAGTGATACAGAGAATGTAAATAACGTCGATGAAGTGCATCTGCATTTTGGTATACAGTTGATTTTTGATGAATCGCAAAAAGAAGGAAACTCGGAAATCTGGATTGATGGGTATAATTTGACACGGTTTTTGAAGAAGAACCAGTCGGAGGCGGAGAAGGTTGAGGATAGTAAGGATTGGAAGCGGGTGTATGAGATGAAGGATGTAGAATCAACGGAGCAAGAATCCTCTACATAAAGGGTTTATTACAGAGGAAAGATTCTCTGAATTAGCCATATTTAGGAATAGAATGTTATTAATGAATTATCGTTCTAAATATGTTATACTGTCTGAAAGAAGGGGGATTGTGTACTGTGGATGAGTTTATAACAAAAGACATATTAGACCAACTTTCATATAAATCAACACTGAGGAGAAGCTTAAAGCAGATTTCATTAAGAGATACACCTATAGAAAATATATTGGATGATATTGCAAAATATCGTGCAAGCTATATTAATATATTGGTTCAAGAAAATTTGATTAGTTCCAGATTTAAAAGTGATGACTCGATTTTAAGAAAATATGAAAAGACATTACGCAATGGTGGCGGGTTCAAACAGTGTTTTAATGATATATTGGGATTTAGATTGCATTTTAATGAATATCCAATCGAGTATCCGGAATATTTTCGGGTAGTTGATTTGAGAAAAGGTAAATTAACAGACGATGGCTATCATGCAATTCACCTTTACTATCAGAGAGATAATTTGGCTTATCCAATAGAGGTTCAGCTTTGGTGTGGAGAAGATTATCAGTTTAATATATGGAGTCATCGTTTTGTGTATAAATACAAAGATGCTGAAACGGGCAGAGAACTTTATAAACTGTATAAAGCCGGTGAAATAGTTACAGAAGAGGATTTTATTAATCGGCTAAATGATTTGGATGGTGAAGCGAATGGGTGACAATAAGATATATATAGTTGCAAAAGTATTTGACCAGCAGGGCTGTATTGCTTACTGCTGTAAGAATGTCAATGAAGCAAGAGGTTTGCCAAGTACGTTGGAAGCGTTGCGTGCGGAAGGGGTACAGATTGTGATTTTAAATGACCCGGAAATTTATTCGGAATATGCGCCATATTCTTATATTGAAGATTTGAAGGAGTTTATTGATAAGGTAAATCAATTGAATCGGGTGGCTTGTTAAGCTGATACAAATATTGTAATCAAGTAAAGAACATAAAATAAAGACTGCACAGATTGATGGTGCAGTCTTTTAAATATGTATTTAGTTTGGTTAAAGATGATAAGGAGAGCTTATTATGGAATACATGGATGCTAAGAAAATTGTAATGAACAGCAAAAGTCTAAATTGGGATTATCTAGCCTTCGAATATCATATGAATATTTATTGGGGCTGTAGCCACGGCTGCATTTACTGTTATGCCCGAAGCGATTACTACGATAAAATCGGCAACCTCGGTGGAAATTTTGACTGCATCAGAGCCAAAAAGAATGCGCTGGAAATTATTCGGGATGATTTGCGCAGAAAAGTAAAAACGGGTGTTGTTTTTACCGGAGGTATGTCGGACGCATACAATCCGGAGGAAAAAGAGCACATGTTAACGAGACATGCGCTGGAGTTAATCAATGCCTTTGAATTTGGCTCGTGTATTATAACAAAAAGCAATCTGGTGACAAGAGATACAGATGTTTTTTCTGACATAAAAGAACATTCACCAGTCAGTATCAATTTTTCCATCACTTGTTCGGATGATGAAACGGCCAGAAAGTTAGAGCCGAACGCATCGACGACAACGGAACGGTTCCAGGCAATTGAGCACATGGCAAAGAATAATATTATAGCTGGAGTGCTGATTGACCCATTGGTTCCATACATATCGGATACCAAGGAGAACGTGCGGGAATTAGTGAAAAAAGCGAAGGGTTATGGTGCTTCGTATATCTATGTTTCGCCGCAGGTAACCATGTCTGATGGTCAACGTGAATATTTTTATCAGGAGGCGGAGAAACACTATCCGGGAATATCTGATAAATATAAAGAGAAGTATGGAAACTATTATTATTGCCGCTCGCCCCACAAGAAAGCACTGTGGAATACCTTTGTGGAAGCGTGTGAGAAGGAAGGCATATGCTGTGATATGCGGGCGGCAAACCGCATGATCAGGCGAGGGTATGATATTCCGTTGGTGCTGAATGTATTTGATAATTAGATTGTTTCATGTCGCTCGTAAATATATAAATTACCGCGCTTCCCAACGCGTTTAACAACATTTAGATGGTGCAATATGTTTAATGCTGTTTGTGATGTACGTAAAGTAGCATGTGCCACGCGTGCATGGTCTTTTGAAGTGAAGTTTTGGGGCAGCTCGGCAGGGATAAATTTTAGGTAATCAGTGGTAGAATTGATATAGACTTCTTCCACAATATCAACCGGCACCCTGTCGTAGCGCGTCGAACCTTTCTTTTTATCTTTGCTCCAACCATTTAAGGAGCGGTATTCTTCCATATCAATGAAAACCATACAAAGTCGAAAATTAGGGTGATTTAGTAAATGCTTTATTTTGTAAAGTTCAGGAATAACATCATGAATTCTGCCTTGACGAGGTGATTTCCGCCGCTGTGTAATTTCGCCGGTTTGCTCGTCTATCCACAAGAGCCATTTGGTTTTCGGGATTGGATAAACCACAGTAACAGGATAGTCATCTAAAAAGCCAATAAGCTTTTTTCTTAACTTATCAAATGCCCTTGTTTGTATTTCGATAATTTCGGTTTCGGTAACAATATCAGCAACAAACGAGCCAATCTTCACCTCGTGATAGGTGGTATCTGGCTCAAAATAATGCTTTAGCACAGCGTGCAAAGTTTTTTCTCCAAGTGTACCAATACCATTTTGTTCTCGGCTAACATTTATTACTTTTTCACAAGCTTCTTTGAAATTCTGCGTATTCATGTTTCACTCCATTTACATTGGGACAATTCTCTTTTTTGACATTATAGCACACTATTTAATACTTATGAGAAATTAAATGTAATGGATAATTTGGAAAAAATTTCAAAAAAATGTTGTTTAGATGGTCATAAAAACGGTCAAACTAGCATATATAAGTATTTGTGAATAAATATAGCTAGGAGGAATTTTATGAGAAGGACAGCCGCAGTTTTAATTATGACAACATTTTTCATGCTTTTTGGTAATGGAACCGTTAATTTAGATGCAGCAGATTTGGGACAGGAGACCTGGATTCCAGTGGAATATCAGCAGTATTGTGAAGAAATCGGGATGACATACGGCGTTTCACCAGAACTACTGATTGCGATAATTGAGCAGGAGTCGTCGGGACAGCCTCAGGTCTACAATGGAAATTGTAAAGGCTTGATGCAAATTAATGAGCCATATCATCGTAATCGGATGGAAAAGTTTGGTGTAACTAATATTTATGAGCCATATGGCAATATCTTGGTCGGAACGGATTATTTACTGTATTTGTTTCGGGAATATGCTGATTTGGGAACATCCCTGATGGTTTATAATGGTTCCCGAAATGCGGTTGAGCGAGGCGCAAACGCTAATTATACGCAATATGCCAGTCATATTATGGAGCGAACGATTGAGCTGGAGCGATTGCACGGAAAATAAAAAAATTTGTTCCAAAATGAGACAAACTAAGGTATAATGGAAGCATTATATAGGAATTTGGGGGAACAAAATGACTTATAAGGAAGCGAACATCGTGCGCATAGAGCATGTGGTGGATGAAATTGTGAACAGAATCATTTTACAGACAGAAGATGATGGGCAGCAGATGGAATTAGAAGTAGAGGAAAAGTGGTTGCAACAGATGGGACTGAATGAAGGAATGCCAGTTAAACTTCTGATACATACCGATGGAACAGCCATAATACAAAAGTAGAAACAAGTGGGAACGAATGAGGGTGTCGCAAATATGCGGCATCCTTATTTAGTTGTGCGCCCGGCATGGGCGGGCTCGACTCCTGAATCTTTCAGGAATAAAAAGGAAATTGTCTGAAAATTTATTGATTAGACCTTATTATTGTGGTATAATTTTACCAAATATTGGAATTGTATACAAAGGAGGAAATGAAAATGAAGAGAAAATTGTCTTTATACTTGGCTCTGGTACTGTTGATTACTAGTGTGTTCTATCAGGTTCCAGTATCTGCTAATCCACTAATTGATATAGAAATAGCTCAATTCGATATAGTGTCTGAGGTGGTATTTACTGGTGTGGAAGAAGAGCCGCTAGTAACAGTCAGCTTTGAGGAGGAAACATTAATAGAAAATCAGGACTATACATTGGCATATCTGGACAATATTAATGTTGGTACGGGAAAAGTGCTGGTTAATGGAGTTGGTGATTATACTGGAACCAAAGAATTGAACTTTACGATTACCCCGATGCCTATTGATTCATTGTTATATGATTCAATACCTGATATGGTTTATAATGGCGGAGAAATTGAACCGTCTATTTCAGTTAGTCATGATAATAAGGTATTAGTAGAAAATCAAGACTATACATTGGAATATCAGGACAATATTAATGTTGGTACGGGAAAAGTGCTGGTTAATGGAGTTGGTGATTATACTGGAACCAAAGAATTGAACTTTATGATTACCTCGATGTCTATTGAGTTATTGCTATATGATTCAATACCGGACATGGTTTATAGTGGCGGAGAAATTAAACCGTCTATTTCAATTAGTTATGATAATAAGGCACTAATAGAAAATCAGGACTATACATTGGAATATCAGGACAATATTAATGTAGGTACAGGAAAAGTGCTGGTTAATGGAGTTGGTGATTATTCTGGAACCAAAGAAATAAACTTTATGATTACCCCAATGTCTATTGAGTTACTGTTATATGATTCAATACCGGATATGGTATATAATGGCGGAGAAATTGAACCGTCTATTTCAGTTAGTCATGAGAATAAGGCATTAATAGAAAATCAGGACTATACATTGGAATATCAGGACAATATTAATGTAGGTATAGGAAAAGTGCTGGTTAATGGAGTTGGTAATTATACTGGAACCAAAGAACTAAGCTTTTCAATTATACCAATAGATATTGAAGTTTTAAATATTGGTTCCATATCTGACATGGTGTTTACCGGTAAAGGTCTAAAGCCATCTGTTTCAGTCTCATATGGAGGAACTATTTTAGTTAAAGATGCAGATTACATACTGGAATATAAAAATAATATTAATGTAGGAACTGCCACGGTCATTGTGAAAGGAATCGGATATTTTACGGGAACAAGAGAACTTAATTTTTCCATTAAGCCTAAGGCTGTTTCAGGGCTGACGTTATCAAAGATATCTTCAAAATTATATACTGGTAATCCAATTACACCTAAGGTGGAACTGAAAAATGGGGATACCGTATTAGTGGAAGCAACAGATTTTGATGTATCCTATAGTGATAATATTCAAATGGGCAGCAGTGCGAAAATAATAATTACTGGAAAGGGTAATTACTGTGGTACTAGAACAGATTTGTTTTCAATTGTTTCTACTGCTGCTTATAGCAGTATATTTGAAGGGGAAGGTACACAAAGTGATCCGTACTTGATTTCGACACCGGAAGATTTGAAGAAATTGGCTGATAAGGTAAATAGTGAGACAAGTAGTAATTACAGTTTTCAGAAAAAGTATTTTATCTTAACAAATGATATAGATATCAGTTGTTATGAAAATTGGACCCCGATTGGTATCCAAGGAGACTTTGGTACATATTCATCTTTTTATGGAACATTTGATGGGCAAGGATATACTATTTCAGGTTTAACGATTACTGGTGTGGGTTTTAAATATCAGGGATTGTTTGGTTATTTATATGGTAATATTAAGAATCTTAAAGTTAAGGGGAATATTGATATTGATATTGATAATACCGAAACATATATATATGTTGGAGGAATTTGTGGTGTTGGTTCAAAGGATTTTACAAATTGTGTTTCTGATGTTGATATAAAAGTTACTGGTATAGTGTCAGATGGATATATTTATATTGGTGGTATTAGTGGGAATATGGGTGCGTCGAATAGTAGAGTAATAAATTGTAACAATTATGGTAATATTTGCATAGATGGTATTGTTGGACGCGCAAGGACTGGTGGAATTATTGGCTACAACAATGGAAGTGTACTTGGATGCCAGAATTACGGAAATATCTCTGCACCAATTAAATACAGTTATGCAGGAGGAATTGTCGCTGATAATAGCGGAAAGATAATAGGCTGCTATAATGTTGGTATAGTCACTGATTCAAATGTACAAAATTCTGGAAATAGATTATTTTATAACGAGGGTGGTTATACTTATGGATGTTATACTGGCGATGAAATGAAGTCCCAAGAAGTCATTGATTCTGTAAACGAAATATTTTTACGATACAAAACCGTATTTCCTGATGAAAAATATATTTATAAGTATGTTGCTGATGAAGAAAATGTAAATTCAGGATATCCAATCCTTAATTTATCAATTGTTTCTACCATTACAGCTAATCTTTCATCTGGATTAGCATTAGATGATTGCAGTATAGACAATGTTACGTTACCAAGTGGCTATAACTCAGTACAGGAATTAAAATCGGATATGGAAGATATGTTATTGACGACAGATGCGTCAATCAATAATATAAAGTACTTTGATTTTGTTCTCCGATATACAGATGGAATAAATATAGGCGAACCTGTAACGGAAGAGAATTTTCCAGAAAACGGTATTGATATCCGAATTCCTTATCCAACTGGGACAGACTCCGATAATTATTATTTTACTATTCTCCATGTAAAGAAAGATGGAACAAGTGAGTTTCTGAATGGCCGCTGTTTAACAAACTATATTTTGTTTCATACTGACAGCCTTAGTCCATTTGCAATCGGATGGACAGAAAGTAATACCACAAGACCAATTTCAGGTTGTAATATTAGTACCATAGTGCCTCAGATGTATAACAGAAGTGAGATAACACCAGCGGTATTCATATATTCTAATGGAAAATTACTTTCAGAAGATAATTATTCAATTACATATAGCCAAAATACAGATGTAGGAACAGCTACTGTTTCAATTGAGGGGGTGGGAGCATATTCGGGAACTATCAACAAGACGTTCAAGATATTGAAAGCAACTATTGAAAGTGCGAATGTTAACCTTGATGCATCTTCTTACACTTATAATGGAGCCGCAATATGTCCTGTGGTTTCGGTTACAAATGGAAAACAAGTTCTCACCCAGAATGATTATAATGTTACCAGTGTAAATAATATAAATGCAGGAACAGCCACCATGACAATCACAGGAGAGGGAAATTATTCGGGAACTGTCAATAAGACGTTCAGGATATTGAAAGCTACTATTGAAAGTGCGAATGTTAACCTGGATGCATCTTCTTACACTTATAATGGAGCCGCAATATGTCCTGTGGTTTCGGTTACAAATGGAAAACAAGTTCTCACCCAGAATGATTATGATGTTACCAGTGTAAATAATATAAATGCAGGAACTGCCACCATGACAATCGCAGGCAAGGGAAATTATTCGGGAAACATAACCAAGACGTTTACAATAAATTCCAAGTCAATTTCAAATGCGACGGTTACCCTTGATACCAAAGAATACGTATATGATGGAAGTGCTAAAAGTCCAAAGGTAACAGTAAAAAATGATGGAACAGATTTAAAAGAAGGAACCGATTATACAGTTGCCTGCCAGAATAATATAAAAGTCGGTACCGCCACAGTAACAATTACAGGCAAAAGAAATTACACTGGTGTCATAACCAAGAATTATACAATCAAAGAGAAGGCCAAAGATGATTCAATTGTAACGAAGTCATCTCAGAATCTTACATATACGAAAACTTACAACAAGATATCTGGTGCCAAACCATTTTCTTTAAATGTAAAATTAAAGACCGGAGATGGAAAGATTACTTATACTTCAGCAGATAACAAGGTTGTAACTGTAAATAATTCGGGCAAAGTGACGATAAAAGGAACTGGATGTACCACAATTACGGTAAAAGCAGCATCTACAGCCAAGTATGATGCAAAAAGTGTGAACATTACCATCAAGGTAAGTCCGAAACAGCCATCCATAAATAGTGTGAAAACAGCAAGTGGCAAAAAGTTGAATTTGAAATGGAAGAAAGACACGAGTGCGACAGGATATGAGATACAGTATTCTACAAGCAAGAATTTCAAAAAAGACGTGGGGACAGTTCAAGTTAAAAAAAGCAGCACTACAACCCAAACAATAAAGAGTCTTTCGGCGAAAAAGACATATTATGTAAGGATTCACGCTTATAAGACGGTCAAAGTAAATGGTAAGAGTACAAAGTTGTATAGTTCATGGAGTGAAGTGAAACAGAGCGGTAAAATAAAATAGTATAGAACTGAAAACATACAAGATAATAAGAACGAAGGAGGGTGTCGAAAAATGCGGCATCCTTTTTCGTTGAAGATTGAAACGTACAGTTTTGCAAGGTTCAGCGATATGGTATTATGTATTTGTGAAAAACGAATAAAAAATTTAGAAAAAAAAATAAATCTTAGTTAAATAAGTAAATACTCATTGGGTATCAAAAATGGTATACTTTATAGTGCTAAAGTAAAAACAGTACAAGAATGGAGAAAACTTATGTATCGAGAGTTGCTGGGGAAAAGGGGAACATTGGCAGTAGTTGGTTTGGGTTACGTCGGATTGCCGATTGCAATAGCTTTTGCTAAGAAAATTAATGTCATTGGATTTGATACCAATCAGGAAAAAATACAATCCTATTTATCTGGTAAAGATGGGACTGATGAAGTTGGTGATCAAGCAATAAAAGATACCTCCATGCTTTTCACAAGTGATAGTAGTGCCTTAAAAGGGGCAGACTTTATTATTGTAGCAGTTCCAACACCGATTCATGGTGATAAGACACCGGATTTAAGTCCGGTAATTTCAGCGAGTGAAATTGTTGGTCAGAATTTAAAAAAAGGTGCCATTGTAGTCTTTGAATCAACCGTATATCCGGGCGTAACGCAGGATGTATGTCAGCCAATTTTGGAACGAGGTTCCGGAATGGTTTGTGGAGAAGACTTTTTTATTGGATATTCACCGGAACGAATCAATCCGGGCGATAAGGTGCATCTACTGGAAAATATTAAAAAAATTGTTTCCGGAATGGATGAAACGACGCGGGATACGATTGCCGCAGTTTATGAGCTGGTCATTGAGGCAGGGGTACACAAGGCAGGCAGCATTAAGGTTGCTGAGGCCGCGAAGCTGGTTGAGAATGCTCAGCGAGATATTAATATTGCTTTTATGAATGAGTTGTCAATGGTATTTGAACGAATGGATATTCCGACCATAGAAGTAATTGAAGCGATGAACACCAAGTGGAATGCGCTGGGATTTTACCCCGGACTAGTCGGCGGTCATTGTATTGGTATTGACCCATACTATTTCATTTATCAGGCTGAAAAGCTCGGCTGTCATTCGCAGATTATCGCATCTGGAAGAAAAGTGAATGATGACATGCCCGATTATATTGCAGAAATGATTGTGAAACAAATGATTTTAGCAGATATTCATGTAAAGGGGGCCAAGGTAGTATTCCTGGGGGCCACCTTCAAAGAAAACTGTCCGGATATTAGAAATTCAAAGACCAAGGCAATCATTCGCAGATTAGTAGAGTACGGGGTGACCATTGAATTAGCTGACCCATTGGCTGATGAGCAGGAGGTTGAGCGATATTTCCATCGGAAACCAGTTCTAATGAAGGAAATAAGAGATGCCGATTGTCTGGTATTTACAACTGCTCATAACGAAATAGCAAATCTGACCAAGGATGAAATCCACACGATGTTCCGTCACGATGGCAAACAGTCACGGCTTATGGTTGATGTAAGAAACATGTTTGACAAGAAAGAGATGGAAGCAGCAGGATTTAAATATTGGAGTTTATAAATTGTGGAGGGAAATATTAGTGAAAAAGAGGAAGATAGCGGCAATCGCAGCAGTATGTGTGGCGGTAGCAGCAATCGCAGGGGGAATCATTTGGCATTTTAGTGGTAGTGCTCCAGAGCAGAAGCAACCGGAGCAGCTACAAAGCTATGATGCGCAGCAGAGACTACAAGAGGCACTAGAACGGCTTAAAACAACAGATGAGGAAGCGGAAATAATTCGCGGCATTGATACCTCGGAGCGGGTGGTAGCACTAACGCTTGATGGCATGGCAAATGCAGAACAGATGAAGGAAATTATTTCTTTGTTGGAATCAAATAATGTGCAGGCAACCTTTTTTCCAGAGGGCAAACTGGCCGCAGAGGACAGTGATACTGTGGAAGCCATTAAGGAAAAGGGATTTGGTGTGGAAAGCTATACTTTATATGGCAACAAACATATGGAGGAACTAACACCGGAAGAAATGACTGAGGATTTTGTAAAAGCCAAAAATGTACTAGATGAGCTTACCAAGAGTGAGACATCAATTTTAAGATGTAACAACAGTAAGCTGACCAGTGAGCTGTTACATGCCGCCGGAGTAAGTGGATATAATGCGGTGGTAGAACCAACGGTAATTTTAAGTTCGACCAGCTTTGCAACCGAGGAAGCAGCACTTGGCTATGTTCAGAAAATCAAATCAGGCAGCATCATTTCAGTTAAGCTTCATGAGCAGTTAGATGCCGAGGAAATCGTGACCGAAGAACGTCCAGCCATAGATAAGCAGGCATCTTTGGAGACAGAAGAAATCGCCGAAACCGAACCGGTTGATATTGTTACCATGTTAAGTTATCTTATCAATGCGCTGAACGATGCTAATTTTACAACGATTCTGGTCAAAGACATACCAACATATGAAGAAAATCTGGATCAGACATTTAACGAAATAGAGACGGGTCTGGGCAATGAAATGGCAGATGTTTACACCAGTATACCGGTAAAACAGAATTGGATTGGCTGTTCCTTCCGTGGCATCAAAAATGGTGAGATGCTAGATACGGTGTTGGAGCTGTTAAAAGAGACGGAAAGTCATGCAACTTTTTTTGTGACGGGAAATGACATCGGGAAGTATCCTGACCGTATCGAAAAGATTTTGGAGCAAGGTCATACGGTTGAAAATGGCGGATATGCGGGGATGACGGTGGCTGAGCAGCCATTTTCTGATGTGTATCTGGAAATAGAAGATTGTGACAAATTATTAAATGAGAAATTATCCATCGAATCAAAATTATATCAGCCATTATATGGCCGATTCGATGTGACAACAAGAAAAGCAGCGAAAGCCCTGGACTATTCCATAGTGACCTATAATAAGAATCCGATTACCGATAAAGAGAAGTCGGTGGAAGAGATTATGCAGTATTTTACAAAAGGGTTAAAACGAGGCGATGTCGTATACTTTGATTTAAATTACTATGATGACCTGCCAGCGGTTTTAAAGGCAGTCATCGAATTAGCACAGTCAAGTAAATTATCAATGGTATCGACGACAGAAATGTTTCATCATAAGGTGGTTGTCACGACATCAGTTGGCAATGGAAAAAAGACTGCTGGTGCAAAAAATGCAGGCAGTAGTGTGTTAAGCCCAAGCGGAACATCAGCGGAAGCATCCACCGAAACATCAACCGAAAATAATGAAGCAGAACAAACCGAAAAAGAACTGCTAAAGTATTTTGCCAAGTTGCAAACCAAAAATAAAGGCAAATTAGCCGAGGAAATCAAAGATGTGAAGATTGTCGATGACTCGGTGGTATTTTTATTCTACGGAATAACCAAAAAGGCAGTGGTGGATGATGTTTTAACCAAATTAGCAGGGATGGATGCTAAGGCAACCTTTTTTATTGATGCCGACGAGCTGACAAAGTATGCCGATAGCGTGAAAAAGATTAAAAAGGCTGGGCATGAGATTGGCATTGCGGTTAAGCCTTTGAACAATATGACTTATGAGCAGGCATGTCACTCCATCTATGATGCCAGTGTGCTGTTAAAAGATAAATATAAGATTGAGCCGAAAAACGTATTGCAACCGTGGGGAACGGTTAGTGATGTGACACGAGAAGCAATTTCCGCAATGGGCTATACTTTGATTGGTCATGATACGACAATTGTCCATGAACGCGACCTTGATGAGACTTCGCCACAGCAAATATTAGATGGTGTTTTTGGCAATAACTATTATGCCTTAAAACAGGGGCAGATACTGTATTTTAGAATGGATTTTTACAATAACAATAAGCTGCTTGGAAAAGTAATCAAATTGCTCAAGGAACAACTGATTGATTCGATTTGTTATAAGCCATCTGACCATAGTCTGCCTGCCGGCGATAACTATAATGGGTATCAGATAACGGGTATTGAGAGTCTATTGGCGAAAAACGACAACATGTATGTATATCCGCTCACGAGCAGTCAAATTCTGGCCGAGGTGCAGGGCAAGATCACTCCGGGAACTCTTCCGGCTGAACGGCTGATGGAGCTGTTAAAGGCACGATACATCGGCGCAGCATTTGCCCAAAGTACGAGTGAGTTTGTCGAATTTACCGAGGAAGAGATAGAACAGCTTGACCGTGATGGCCAGATAAATACAGATGATAATGTAATATTCTTTACGTTTGACGACTGGGGCAGTGATGCTACTTTAAATAAGCTGTTGCATGTACTCGATAAGCATGGCGTAACTGGGGTGTTTTTTGTGCGAACGAATTATGTGGAGAATAATCCGAATTTATTACGGAAAATAGCACTGGCGGGGCATCATCTGGCAAGTCATACGGATGAGCATTTAACATTAGCAAATCGTGATGAAGCAACTGGATTATTTGAGCCACTGTCAAAGAGCCAATTGAAGGAATTGAAGTCAGATATCGTGTTATCCTATGACAAACTGACTCAGATTACTGGTGATGTGAGTATCAATGGAAGACCAGCCTTGACCACTTGGTTTCGACCGCCAACACTGGCAATTAGTAAGCCGGCCCTGCAAACCGTTTTGGGTTGTGGCTATAACTATATTATCAGTGGTAATATATCGACTCATGATTACGAAGCGCAGAATGCGGCGACGTTGTACAATGAGATAAGTACCGCATTAGTGGACGAAAATGGGGTGCTAAAAAATGGTTCGGTTATCATCATGCATATGAGTGATGATTCAATGTATACAGCAGAAGCACTTGACCGGCTGATGACCGATAATGATAATAAGGGGGACAGTGACCCGACGAAATTCACCGTTGGAAACCTGGCAGATTATTTGAGTGTAAACTGATTACATGTGATAGAAAGAAAAGGGATTAAGGGAAAAAGATGAATCTAAAACGATTTAGTATTGCTCAAAGGAGAAGGGATAAGGAACGAAAAGTAATTGAAGATATCCTAATCAAGCCTAAAAATGACCGTCGGATGCTGCCAAATGTACCAGATAAGGAAAAAATCCGTAGCAATAATGACCGCCGTGGTAAAGTTGCCCTCGAGGATTATGAGGGTGATTTGACGGCATATATAACGGCGCAAAAGGCTGGGGTCCGCTATGAAATCAAGGGTAATGTGAAGATAACGTATTTTATTAAGGGACAGAAAAAGAATATGCTGGAAGCAGAAATTAGTGATATTTCTGATACAGGTATTCTGCTTCGGTTAAAGGAAAAAGACCAGGCTGAGCTGCTTGGAACATCTGAGAAAATCGAACTGCATTTTAAAATTGACGGCGGCAGTATGCCGGAGGGATATGAAGGGAAAATTAAAATTGATGCAAATGTTGTGCGGCAATTTCAGCTCTCGGCCGAAGAAGGCTACTTCTGTGGGGCTGAATTTGTTGAGCCACTGTATCAGTTTATCCGTAAAAGAAGAGGTAGAAGCAGCCTGGTAATGGCTAGTTTATTACTGTTTTTTATTGTGGCAGTGATTATGCTGATGCGGGTCGAAAGTGTTATTTATTTTAAATTCAACCGCTTCCTGTATTTGTACAGTATTATAACGGCGGCCTTTTTGCTGACCAGATACTTGTTTGGAACGTTCTACCGCGAGAAGGATATTGACCCGGACTTTACCCCTGGCGTAACCATTATTATTCCGTGCTTCAATGAAGAGGAGTGGATTCACCAGACGATTTTAAGCTGTGTCAATCAGGATTATCCACTTGATCAATTAGAGGTAATAGTCGTCGATGATTGTTCGACGGATAAATCAGTCGAAAAGGCCAGAGAAATGATTGCCAAGCTGGCGCAGGAAAACCCTCGCTTTAAAATTAAAGAGCGGGTGTCTTGTGTCGTGCAGGAAGTCAACAAAGGAAAACGTGATGCGTTGGCACGCGGAGCATTGATTGCCAAACATGATTTGATTGTCTTTGTGGATTCCGATAGCTTCTTGGACCCATTTGCAATTCGTAACCTGGTTCAGCCCTTCAAAGACCCCAAGATGGGTGGAGTGGCTGGCCGAACGGATGTGGCGAATACATACACCAATGCATTGACCAAAATGCAGTCGGTTCGTTATCATATTGCCTTTCGAGTGATGAAGGCGGCAGAAGCATATTTTGATGCCGTAACGTGTCTTTCGGGACCGCTTTCCTGCTATAAGAAAGAGATTATCATTGATAATATGGATGCATGGTTAAACCAGCGTTTCCTGGGACAGAAGGCAACCTTCGGTGATGACCGGGCAATGACGAACTTTGTTCTCAAACATCATCGTACCAGTTATCAGGATAGCGCGATTTGCCGAACAATTGTGCCGAATAATTATCCCATATTTTTGAAACAGCAGATGCGTTGGAAACGTTCATGGCTGCGAGAATCAATTATTGCCGGCGGCTTTATGTGGCGCAAGGAGCCATTTATGGCGGTTACCTTTTATATGGGCTTGATTGTACCAATTGCGGCACCAATTGTTGTATCTTATAACTTATTTTATGTCCCAATTACGCAGCATATTTTTCCATCGACGTTCTTGGTGGGAATCTTGATGATGTCATTGCTGATGAGTGCAGCGCAGCTATTTTTGCGCAAAAGCTCGACGTGGCTGTTTGGCTTACTGTTTTGCTTTTACTATGAGGCCGTGTTGTTATGGCAGATGCCAATTGCCTGGGTGACGTTCTGGAAATCGACCTGGGGAACCCGCATGACACCGGAAGATGTAAAGGCGGAAGCAAAGAAAAAAGGTCGTCGGAAATGGAGGAAAAAATAATGAAAAAACCAGACATTTCCACAAAAAAGAATCGCCAGAAGATTGTACGCAGTATCATTCAGGCAATTATACTAATTTTCCTATTGGTAGTGACCGTGAAGGCGTTGTTTACGTTTAGCCGCTATGAGCCATTTCAAGCAGAGAGTGTCAGTGGTGAGGACAAGGGCTTTATCGCAATTTCATATTTTGGGGTAGACCGCGAAGGCGATGCTGATTTAATTAGTACGAAACGGCTTGATGAGCATTTGAAATTATTGCATCAAAATGGTTATCAGACCATTACACAGCAGGATATTACCAATTATTATAAAAATGGTACACCACTTCCAGAGCAGGCATTATTTTTAATGTTTGAAGATGGTCGTCGCGATACTGCCATTTTCGCTCAGGAAATCATGGAGAAATATAATTTTAAAGCAACGATTATGTCCTATGCGGAGAAATTTGAAAATGATGAGGGCAAGTTCCTGTCACCGAAGGATTTACAAGGGTTACTCGATACCACCTTCTGGGAATTGGGAACGAACGGCTATCGTCTTTCCTACATCAATGCATTTGACCGGTATGACCATTATTTGGGCGAGTTAACTTCACTGCAATACAGCCGCGTGAATCAATATCTGGGCCGCAATTATAACCATTTTCTAATGGATTTTATTCGAGATGAAGACAGTATTCCAAAAGAAGGACGTACTGAAATGCAGGAACGTATTTCCGGCGACTACAAGCTGATGGAAAAGTTGTATACCGAGGAGGTTGGTTATCTGCCGGGCACTTATGTCCTAATGCATGCCAATACTGGTGCGTTTGGTAATAATGATAAAGTGAGTGCCGTGAATCAGGAATGGATTGAAAAACTCTTCCAGATGAATTATAATCGAGAAGGGTTTTGTCTCAATAATCGTGACAGTAGCATCTATGATTTGACGAGAATGCAGCCACAATCATATTGGTATACCAATCACTTGTTGATGCGGATCAAAGATGATACGAAGACAGCGGTAACGTTTGTCGAAGGAGATTCGGATAAAAAAGAAAATTGGGAAATCCAGGCGGGTGTGGCAGAGTTTACTGGTGAGAAAATTATTATCACATCAGAATCGGAAAGCAATGGCCGAATCAAGCTAAAAGACAATGATGATTTAGAAAACTTTTACTTTGATGCGGTTTTAACCGGAAATAAGCTGGGTGAGCAGACCGTCTATGCGAGGGCAAATGAAGATTGTTCTGCATATGTTGCGGTAAAAATAAAAAACAACATCTTGTCTGTTACTCAAAGCAGCGGCGGTGCAGAAGCAGAACTGTTTTCCGTGAACTTAGATGAAATCGATGCGACCGAGTATATATCCATCGAAGAAGATGAGAAAGCGGCACTAGTCAAAGAGAATGAAGTATTAATGAAATATGCATCGTCATCGTCAGAAGCAGATTTATACCGTGATAACTTGGCACAGGCAGAACAATTACAGCCGGCAACCGTAGCGGAAGGTGCAGAGGAATATATTGCTGATATTGGGATTAAAGAGCTTGGCAAACGGCATCTTAAGTTCCGTCTTCAGGGTGATAAAATCACCGTATGGATTGACGATAAAATCGCAGTCGAGGATTTAGATGTGATTGAAAGCAATGAAGGAAATCTATTTTTGCAAGCAGCTTGGGCAGAGTATGGCTGGAGTCAGCGTAACTTGGTAGACGATGTATATGATGGTGTATTTGAAAAGCTGTCCCTATCTTCGGATGAAGCTGGCAAACAAGTTCTATACACCCAAAAGCTCGAAGGTTTTGAAAAATTTGCACTAAAAGTTAAAACCGTAAAAGATAATATCATTAACTGGTTTATTAAATACTTATAAGGAACAAAGAATGAAAAAAACATATTTAATATTAGCGGTATGCCTGTTTCTTTCGGGCTGTGGAAAAGAAGTAGACACACCGCCAGAAACGGAGCAAACTTCTGGGACAGAGCAAACTTCCGGGACGGAAGATACCTCTCATCAGGAAGTTAGCGGAGAGAATGTGAAAGACAGTATCGAAGACAGCGGTATATCGCTGTCTTCTTGGATTGTCTACTGGGATATGGAAGGAGTCGAAACAGAGCTGAAGGCATTGGGCGATCATCTATCTGCCATCAGCTATTTTGAGGCTTATTTTGATGAAAATAACAATATCACGCTGCCGGAAGGATTTATTCCACAATGTGATGCCATCAATCAGACTGAGGCAGAGACATTTCTAACGGTGGTGAATGATATCGTAAAAAAAGACAAGACAAGTGTCTTAAAGGATACTGAGCTGCTATATCAGCTTTTTACGCAGGAAGCGGCAATGAACAATCACATCGAAGACCTTGTTAACTTGGCTAAGGAAGCGGGCGTTGATGGGATTGAAATCGACTATGAAAGAATCCGTGATGACACAGAGTTATGGTCGTTATTTGAAAACTTTTCTGCGAAGTTATCCGACCGTTTGATGCAGGAAAATTTAAAACTGCGAATTATCTTAGAGCCAGCGGCTCCGCTAGAAGATTTAGAACTGCCGGAAAATGCACATATTATTATCATGTGCTATAATCTTCACAGTGGAAAAGGAGATGTCGGCCCGAAGGCAGACCAGGATTTTCTTGAAGAACTGGCCCGGCGGGCGGAGAAATGGACCGGTAGATGTACCTTTGCCCTTGCAACCGGCGGCTTTGACTGGATGAAAAATGAAGCGCCGACAGCGGTAAAAGAGAAGGCGGCAAATGCGTTGGCGGTTCAATATAATGCCGTTATTGCAAGAGATGGTGCAAGTCAGGCACTGTATTTTACATACCAGGATGAACAGCAAAAGAGTCATGAAGTATGGTATGCCGATGGACAAACATTTCAGGCTTGGATGGGTTGGATCAAAGAAATTGGTGATTATGAGATTGCCATCTGGCGATTGAATGGCAATGAGGATAATTCTATGACAGAGTGGACAAAGTAAAAGGCATGAAAGGTTGGCGAGAACTACATGGGAAAGCTGCTGATTTATCTTCGCACTTATAAAAAAGAAAGTATTTTAGGACCGCTATTTAAATTGTTAGAGGCCTCTTTTGAGTTGTTTGTGCCGCTGGTCATGGCGGCCATTATTGACACCGGCATTGGTGGTGGCGAGAAATCATTTATCTATAAAATGTGTGGTGTTTTAATTATCTTGGCAGTGATAGGTCTGACCTGCTCGATAACAGCACAGTATTATGCAGCTAAAGCGGCGGTGGGATTTGCCGCAAAACTGCGCCACGGACTATTTGTCCATATACAAAAGCTATCCTATTCGGAAATGGATACAGTGGGATTGGCGACGATGATAACAAGAATGACAAGTGATGTAAATCAGGTGCAGTCTGGAGTAAATCTGGTTCTGCGTCTGTTTTTGCGTTCTCCATTTATTGTGTTAGGGGCAATGATAATGGCTTTTACAATAGATGTCAAAGCTGCCCTCGTATTTGTTGCAGCGATTCCATTGTTATCGCTGGTGGTATTTGGAATTATGCTGGTCAGCATTCCACTATACAAAAAGGTACAAAGTAGCGTTGATGAGATTCTCGGAATTACCAGAGAAAATCTTTCCGGCAGCAGGGTCATTCGGGCGTTTCATAAAGAGGAAGAGGAATTGGCTTCATTTGGCATCAAAAACCAACTATTAACCTCACTGCAACTCTATGTGGGAAGAATTGCGGCACTGATGAATCCATTGACTTATATCATTGTTAATGGTGCTATTATCGCCTTAATCTGGAGTGGTGCAGTGCGGGTGAATGGCGGTGCCATTTCTCAGGGAGAAGTGGTTGCGCTGGTTAGTTATATGTCGCAGATTTTGGTGGAGCTAGTAAAATTTGCGACCTTAATTATAACAGTCACAAAGGCAGTTGCATGCGGAAATCGGATTCAAAGTGTACTGGAAATGGAATCTTCAATGACCGATGGAACAAAGGCGGATGCACCAGCAACGGATTGTGAATACATCGTCGAGTTTCATCAGGTTTCAATGCGTTATCCGGGTGCAAGTGCTGATGCCATCACAGGACTTAATTTAAAGGTAAAGGCAGGAGAGACCATTGGAATTATCGGTGGAACTGGCTCTGGTAAATCGACAATCATCAATCTGATTCCGCGCTTTTACGATGTTTCTGAGGGGGCAGTGCTGGTAAATGGAATAGACGTAAAGGATTATTCGCTAAAAGCATTGCGTGATAAAATCGGTGTTGTCCCACAGAAATCGGTGTTGTTTGAAGGCACGATTCGCGAGAATTTAAGCTGGGGAAATCAGAAAGCGACAACAGCAGAAATGGAGCAGGCACTTGAAATTGCACAGGCCAGGGAGTTTGTGGAAGAAAAGGATGGAAACATAGATGCCCATATCGAACAAGGCGGCAGAAATCTGTCAGGCGGACAACGGCAGCGTCTCACCATCGCCAGAGCGTTAGTGAGACAGCCGGAAATACTGATTCTTGATGACAGTGCCTCAGCTCTGGATTATGCTACCGATGCGGCGTTACGTGCATCCATTCGGAAAATGGAGCCACAGCCGACGTTATTTTTGGTTTCTCAGCGGGCGATGTCAGTGCTTCATGCCGACCAGATTGTTGTTTTGGATGATGGTGCGGTGGTGGGAATTGGAACCCATCAACAATTGTTAGCAGACTGTGAGGTATATCAGGAAATATACTATTCACAATTTACCAGAAGTAAGGAAAGTGGGGTGACGGTGTAATGAAAATAAGTCAGAAAGAAACCCTTTTAAAAGTTTTCCGCTACATTAAAAAGTATCGGCTGTATCTGTTCTTTTCGATTATCCTAGCCGCTATTTCGGTCGTGCTGACACTTTACCTGCCGATTCTCATTGGTGATGCAATTGATTATATAATCAGCCCAGGACAAGTGGAGTTTGTACCGATATTTGCAATCCTAAAAAAAATGGTACTTGTGATTGCGATTACCGCAGTGGCGCAATGGCTGATGAATATCTGCAATAACAAGATGACTTATCAGGTCGTTCGGGATATTCGCATCGAGGCATTTGAAAAGCTTGAGCATTTGCCGCTACGATATCTGGATAGTAAATCAGACGGTGATATTGTCAGTCGGATTGTCGCCGATGTTGACCAATTTGCTGAAGGACTGCTGATGGGCTTTAGTCAGTTTTTCACCGGTGTGATTACGATTGTTGGAACGCTGCTATTTATGTTGACAATTAATGTCAGAATAACCGTTCTGGTGGTGCTGATTACACCACTTTCGTTTGTGGTGGCAGCATTTATTGCGAAGCGGACATTTTCAATGTTTCAGCTACAGTCATCGACACGAGGGGAGCAGACCTCATTTATTAATGAAATGATTGGTAATCAGAAGGTGGTTCAGGCATTTGGTTATGAGGACGAGGCGGGGCGGCGCTTTGATGAAATCAATGACCGCTTGGAAAAGGCTTCGCTTCGGGCTATCTTTTATTCCAGCACGACCAATCCTTCGACGCGGTTTATCAATAGCCTAGTCTATGCCGGTGTCGGGGTAGCGGGTGCAGTTTCAGCAATAATGGGCGGTATTAGCGTGGGGCAGCTGTCATGTTTTCTAAGCTATGCCAATCAGTATACCAAGCCTTTTAATGAAATCTCCGGTGTGATTACTGAATTTCAAAATGCCCTTGCTTGTGCAGCCCGTATCTTTGAACTAATTGAAGCCGAAGCCGAGCCAGCCGATGCCAAGGGAGCGACGGTCTTACATGATGTGACGGGCAGTGTTTCACTAGAGCAGGTATATTTTTCTTATGATCCAAAGCGTAAGTTAATTGAAGATTTTAACCTGGCAGTAAAACCAGGTCAGCGCGTAGCCATTGTCGGTCCGACCGGATGTGGCAAGACGACGATTATCAATCTGCTGATGCGTTTCTATGATACCAACAGTGGTCAGATTCTGGTTGATGGAAATGAAATCGGAGCGGTGACGCGTGAAAGCTTGCGTAGCTCTTATGGTATGGTGCTGCAAGAGACCTGGTTAAAAAATACGACCATCCGGGACAATATCCGCATGGGCAAGCCGGAGGCCTCTGAAGCAGAAGTGGTTGCCGCAGCCAAGACGGCCTATGCCCACGGCTTTATTACCCGGCTGCCACAGGGATATGATACTAAAATCGGTGACGACGGCGGGAATCTGTCGCAGGGACAAAAGCAGCTACTCTGCATTACCCGTGTAATGCTTTGTCTGCCGCCAATGTTGATTTTAGACGAGGCGACTTCCTCGATTGATACACGAACGGAAATCCGCATTCAGAAAGCGTTTGCAAAAATGATGAACGGCCGAACCAGCTTTATAGTGGCGCATCGTTTATCAACGATTCAAGAAGCCGATGTGATTCTGGTCATGAAGGACGGTCATATCATTGAACAGGGAAATCATGACGAGTTGCTGGTGCAGAATGGATTCTATGCAAATCTCTACCAGAGTCAGTTTGCATCCACCTGCTGAATCAGCATTTGATAAATAATATTTTGTTTGATTGTAAAGGGCCAGTAAACCAATGCTTGTTCCGTGACGTTGAAACGATTTCGCAAGTCGTCAATACACTGACAGGCACCTTGAATACTGCCGGAACGAGCCGTATTATTCGGTTGAATTTTATTTAATTCGTTACCGAAAAATACGGTTGTTCTCGTTGCTCGTAAAATCGCATCATTAAGCTTTTGAACCAGCTTGGTATTTTCATGGATAATCACGGCTTCAACGGTAGCATCCTGTTCACCAAGATGGGCCAGAAAGGCATTCCAAATCCACGCCGCCATATTGTTAATCTGACTGTGAACACCGAAAATCATCGCGTAGTCAAAGCATTTTTCACCAAAATCGGGAGTATATTCATCAGCCTTTTGATAGATATTTTGGAGCGCATGGGTGGCATGTTTGGCAAAAACCGGACAAGGTTCAAAGCGGTGGGTATTTATATAATCAGATAAATATTCGGAAAAGAAACGATAATCCTCCCCAGTAATACCGCTAAATTCGTACTGTACCAAGTGAAAATGTGGGTTATCCTCTTGCCCATATAAAATGAGAGCTTCTTCTAAAGCGGCCAGATTTGCATCAAAGAGCGTAACCTCGGCAAAGTGCTCCGCCAGCATGGCTAAGTCAATGTCATTACAGCGGCCAGCACCCAAAATAGCGAGACTGCTGCCAGCTTTGGTACGGTCGATGATATAGCCGGTAATATCAGCCCGGTATTCCTGCCAGTCATAAAAGGCATCCGGTAAGATTTGAAATTGTAATAGTTCATCATAGACGGACATAAGAGACTCCTAATCATCGGTACTATTTCTGTCGTTGCATAAATCGGCGCGAGCCTGCATCGCGGCGAGGGTATCCCCGAGCTGGACTAAATCGGCAGCGAGAACAGCAGCCTCATCTTCTGACAGACATTGAAACAGGTTACAGGCCAGCGAGGTAATGTAAAAGGCGTTGGTACAAGGATTCATCGTTTTAGACTCCAAAAGTTCCTTATACCATATTATGTCTAAAACAAGAATGGGGTACATCATCCTAAATGAATTTGTTCTGTACCTCGTTGTAGTGATAATCAATTGCGGCTAATTTTTCCACCAAAGCCGACTGCTCAACCATCGCCGATTTACACAATTCTTCCAGTGACGGATAAAAGTCACGTAGCTGGGTATTTATATAGCTAAGTAAAATGATGGGGTCATTTGGTAATTTATGGTTCATAAAATAAAGCTCCTTACATTTCTTAAGATTTATATAGTTAAAAGTAGCATAGATTCTTAAAATTGTAAACGGAAAGGATTTACATAACTGGTTTATCATGATAGTATACTAAAGGAAAACATTGAGATTTAAGAGGAGGAAACACAGATGAAGAAGAGAGTAGTAGCAGTGCTTTTGACACTGGTAATGGCAATATCAATGAGTGCCTGCGGAAACAAAAATAATGAAACAAATAACGGAGCGTCAAATAACGCGGCGTCAAATGACGCGACAGAGAGCAATGACAATGCGGCTGAAAATGAAAACGAACAGGCGGAAACGGAAAGTGCAGCAAATGAGGACGAGCGCACCCAGTTAATTGTTGGCTTTGATGCTGAATTTCCACCATATGGTTACATGGATAACAATGGTGAATACGTTGGTTTTGACTTAGACTTAGCCCAGGAAGTATGTGAGCGGAATGGCTGGGAGCTAGTGAAAAAGCCAATCAACTGGGATTCTAAAGATATGGAATTAAATTCCGGTTCGATTGATTGTATCTGGAACGGATTTACGATGAATGCTCGTGAAAACGATTATACATGGACAGAGGCATATGTTGATAATAGTATCGTTGTTGTTGTCGCTGCTGATTCAGAGATTAGCTCACTTGCTAATCTGGCTGGTAAGAATGTTGCAGTACAGGCTGATTCTTCCGGTTTGGCGGCACTGATTGGCGAAGATGCAGAGGATGCCATCAAAGAACTGACAGAAAGCTTTGCTAATTTACAGCAGGTAGCAGATTATAACTCAGCTTTTATGAATTTAGAAGCAGGTGCAGTTGATGCCGTTGTATTAGACATCGGTGTCGCAAAATATCAGATGAACTCTCGCGGTGAAGGATTTACCATGTTAGACGAGCAAGTATCTTCTGAGCAGTACGGAATTGGTTTCAAATTAGGTAACACCAGCTTACGTGACAAGGTTCAGGAAACCTTAAAAGCAATGGTAGCTGATGGAAAATTTGATGAAATTGTAGCAAACTATGCAGACTATAATCTGCCAGACATGGTCTGCTTACAACAATAAACAAAAGTGAAGGTGAAATAGAATGTCTCTTTTAACCATAGTGCAGCAGTTGGCATCTGGAATGATGTCAACCGTGTCCATATTTGTATTAACCTTGTTATTTTCACTACCGCTAGGACTGATTGTAGCCTTTGGTCGGAAATCGAGAATCAAACCATTGCAGTGGCTGACGAAGCTATATATATCTGTAATGCGGGGAACGCCGCTGATGTTACAATTATTGGTGGTATATTATGGACCATATTATTTGTTCCATACGAAAATATCTGCGTCCTATCAGTTTACCGCAACAATTATTGGTTTCTCGGTCAACTATGCGGCCTATTTTGCAGAAATATACCGTTCAGGCATCCAGTCAATTCCTCAGGGACAATATGAGGCAGCGAAGGTATTGGGATATTCTAAGAGCCAGACATTTTTCAAGATTATTTTCCCACAGATGGTCAAACGAGTGCTGCCATCGGTGACAAATGAGGTCATTACCTTGGTGAAGGATACCTCATTAGCATTTGTGTTGGCATACACCGAAATGTTTACGTTAGCGAAACAAATCGCAGCATCACAGACAAGCATTATGCCATTGTTTATCGCCGGGATTTTCTATTATCTCTTTAATCTGCTGGTCGCAGGTGTGATGGGATATTTGGAAAAACGGATGGAATATTATCAGTAAAGGAGGGAAAAACAGATGAAATTACTAGAGATAAAAAATGTAAAAAAAGGTTTTGACAATCTGGGTGTCCTCCATGATATATCGCTTTCGGTTGAAGAGGGTGAAGTAGTGGCAATTATCGGGCCATCTGGTTCCGGTAAATCCACCCTGCTTCGCCTTGCAACGCTATTAGAGACGATGGACAATGGCGAACTTCGTTACTTAGGTGAGCCGGCAGTGGAAAGCGATAAAGATGGTAAATCTATCTATGCAAGTCCGGGACAGTTGCGGAAAATACAAGGATATTTTGGTCTGGTTTTCCAGAACTTTAACTTGTTTCCACACTATACCGTAATGAAAAATCTGACTGATGCGCCGATTCATATCCAGAAGAAGGATAAAAAAGAGGTTTATGAACATGCCAGAGAGCTGCTAAAGAAGATGGGATTAGAGGACAAAGCCAATTACTATCCATGCCAGTTATCAGGTGGACAGCAGCAGCGTGTCGCGATTGCCAGAGCCTTGGCATTAAACCCATCGATACTGTTCTTCGATGAACCAACCTCTGCATTAGACCCAGAGCTGACTGGCGAGATTTTAAAAGTAATTCGTCAACTGGCTGATGAGAAAATGACGATGGTGATTGTTACTCATGAAATGGCCTTTGCCAGAGATGTGGCCGACCGGGTTATTTTTATGGATGGTGGTTACATTATTGAAGAGGGCGCACCAAAGGATGTGATTGAAAACCCAAAAGAAGAACGCACCAGACAGTTTCTGGCGCGCTTTTCAAGTTAATATTAAGGTGAATTTTTTCATGCGCGCCATGCGTTTTTTCAAGCTAGTTAATTTAAAGATAAATTTGTTTTGAGCCATTGATGGAATCGCCAATAGATTGGAGGATAAATTCAATGGCTTTTTCTTCGTCTCGATTTGCAATATGCTGATACAGAGTTGAGGTATTGAAATATAGAGCTTCAATCCCATATCGGTTGCAGAAGCGAATCCACAGGCTCACAACCGGATTGCGGAAGGAGACAAAGAACAGTGGCAGCAATGTATTGCCAGAAATAAAACCCAGCTCATGGTGAAATTCAAAGGCAAGCTCAGCGGCAATGTCACTGTCTTCACAAACTTTCATTTCGTCAACAATTCGTTTCAAAGACTTTATTTCTTCATCACTGGCGTGTTTGGTGACTAATTCCACCGCCAGCCGGTCTAAGACAATCCGAACTTCTAAAATGGAACGGATTTCTTTTTCACGCAGCATTCCGCCATTGTAATTCATAATCGACATCAGTGTTGTTAAGGTTCCATTGCGGCGATAATCCTCAACAAAGGTGCCAACGCGTGGCTTTACCACCAGAAAACCTTTGGCCTCCATTTCGGCAATGCCAGAGTTAACAACAGCCCGGCTGACCTGCATGGAAGTAGCCAATTCTCGTTCAGATGGGAGACGACTGCCAATTTCTAATTTACCAGATAAAATCATATGCTCTAGTTCTGTAACAAAAAGCTCCTTTAAGGTCGGAGCATTTAATTTTTTAAATTCCATAAACACGTTTCTCCTTTGATGAATGTGGTCAGACCACATTGCTACTTTCCTTAGTAAAGTTTATCTTGAATCAAAATAAAAAGCAAGTAGAATGAACACACTAGTTGTAATTTAAAAGGGATTCTTATATAATAAGTTTACATTGAAAAAAGGAAATAATTACTTATGTCAAAAAAAGAAAAAGTGAAAATAGAAAAAGCAGAAAAAGTAAAAAAATATAGACAGCGTGCACAGTGGAAGCCAAAAGGTGATATTCGTTGGGATAAGCTGGATAATACCGCCCATCTATTCCCCGTAATAGCTGGTGAAGCGATGAGTAACGTTTATCGCATCAGTATTATTTTAAATGAAGAAATTCAGGAAGAACAGCTGCAGCAGGCACTTGATATGGTGTTGCCGAAGATTGCAGGATTTAATCTGCGGCTTCGTCAAGGTGTATTCTGGTACTATTTTGAAGAGAATGGGAAGCCTGCTCCGAGAGTGCAAAAAGAGGACACGTATCCATGCCAGTTTATCGTTCAGAATAAGAACGAGAGTTATTTATTTCGCGTAACTTATCACAAATGCCGGATTAATCTGGAAGTGTTCCATGTATTGACGGATGGGATGGGCGGCATCAGCTTTTTGAAGGAGTTGGCCTACCAGTATTTACGTCTGGTCCATCCTGAGCTTCGTGAGAAGCTGGGGGATAAGCTTAGCAGTGATACATCTTTGAACCGCGAAGACAGTTTCCTTAAGAATTACAAGCGCAGTCATGCGAAGGGATATAAGACCAAAAAGGCGTTCCTATTAAAGGGGGAACATTTCAGAGTTGGAGAGTTTGGTGTGATGCACGGATATATTAATATTCCGCAGCTCAAGGTTGTGTGTAAGAGCTATGGTGTAAGTATCAATGAATACTTGGTGGCGGCATTTGCCTGGAGTGTATATATGGAGAGCATGCACGGGATACCGGGAAAACGACCGATTCGTGTCGCTGTGCCAGTGAATCTGCGGCCATACTTTAATTCGGTGACGACGAAGAATTTCTTTACCGTTGTGTCGGCAGAATTTGAACCAGATAGAGAAAATTATACCTTTGCTGAGGTTTTACAGATTATTCGTGACAGTCTGAGAAGCCAGATTAATAAGGAGCATTTAGAGGAAATATTCTCCTATAATGTATCCAATGAGAAAAATCTGGCAGCGAGAGCAGTACCGCTGTTTATTAAAAATCTGGCGATTCGATATGTATATACCTCGGCGGCATTGGCCAATACATCGACAGTAACGAATATTGGCACGCAGAGCGTGCTAGATGACTACAAACCATATATTAAGATGTTTACCGCGTATCTGGCCATGTCGAAAGGACAGAGCCTTAAGGGGACGATTTGCTCCTATGATGGTACGCTGGTATTTACCTTTAGCTCGGTACTGCGTGATGCATCGGTGCAGCGAGGATTTTTTAGACAACTGGCCGAAGATGGGGTAGAGGTTGAGATTGAGAGTAATGGGGTGTATTATGAGTAAATTTTAAAAAGTGCTGTCACACGACATATCAATTGTTCGTGTGACAGCACCTCTTTTTGTTTAATTCTGTTTTATTCCGTCTTAAACTGGCTCACCAGTCCTTCTAAATCATTAGAAGTCTGCTGTGTTTGTTCCATATTCGAAACAATCGTATCGGCACTGACTGATATTTCATTTCCCTGCTCCGCAACCAAGGCAGTATTGCCGGCACCGTCCTGGACGGACTGAGTTACGGTCCCAATGGTTTCAATGATGGTTTGGATGGAAGCCATCAACTGTTCTGCGGTTGCATTTAATTCAAGCGTCATATCACGAACATAGAAAGCATCATCACTGTAGGCATCGGTTGCATGGAGCATTTTGGAGTAATCTGCAGTTACGTCATTGGCCACAAAGTTTAGCAATTTATTGGAGCTGTTAGCAAGGTGGCTAACGGCTGACATTACAACCTGAGTAATACTTTGAATCTGACCGACTGTTTGCTCCGAGCTGTCGGCTAAATTACCGATTTCATTTGCGACAATGGCAAATCCTCTGCCGGCTTCACCGGCTCTGGCAGCTTCAATCGAAGCATTTAAGGCTAACAGATTGGTCTGGCTGGTGATTTCTAAAATGGCGTTGGCGAGGAGATTGATTTCATCAACGGCTTTGGATTCTTCTAACGCTTTTTCCAGTTCTGTTTTGATTTCGCTAAAAATAGTATCCGCTTTATCTTTGGAGTTCCTGAAATCTGTTCCCAAATCACGAGCACGATCATGGATTTCACTGGCTCTGCTGGCACCTTCTTCGGCCTTGCTGGCAACATTGATAACGCCAAATTCTAACTGTTCCGCGGTAGCCGACATTTCTTCAGCGGATGCACTGGATTCTTCCATAGCGGCATTTAATTCCTGAGTAGCGGAGGCCATATTCTCAATTCGTCCATTTAATTCGTTTAGGATATTATTATTAGAAATAATTTTATCGTTGAGGTTCGTGGTAGAACTTTTGATTCCGCCAACTGTAGTTTGGAGATTTTGTTTCATCCGATTGATAGAACGGGATAATTCACCGACTTCATCTTTGTTATGGCTGTATTTTTCTGACATTGTAGCAGTTAAATCACCATCAGCAACTTTATTTGCCAGAGCTTTTACTGCCAGCAATGGTTTAATCGTAATCTGAGACATCATGATTACAACAAGGATACCAATAATAACAATTATAATTACCGCAATCATGGTTTTTTGGACGTTTGTGTGAAAGCGTTCTTGTGAAATACCAACATTTTTTTCAGCATCCTGAAGATTGAAGTTGATAATTTTAGTAATTACCTCCTGAACTTCTTTGACAGCTTCTTCAATGGGACCGTTCTGGTCATTCAATGCTTGGGTATATTTGCCAGCCCGGGCATTGGCAATCAGGGAGGTTCGGGCCTGACGATATGCATCAAGCTTGGTGATTAACTCATCATATAATTGTTGGTCTTCCGGTTCTGCAATCAGACCTTGATAGACTTCAAGCAGTGCATTATCTTCGTCTGCCAATACCTGAATCCCTTCAATATTTTCTTCTAGCTTATTGCTGCATTCCTGGTCAGCAATTTTCTGGCTGTAGATTCGGATTTCCGATAAGTTTTGGTTGACCTTCTGGATTGTAACCGTGGATTCGTAGTTATTGTAATAAATAATATCATTCTGTTCATTAATTGCTTGCATACCGGAAATGCCAAGATAGCAGGCGTAAAGACAACCGAATAGCATGATTAAAAACGGTATGAAAAATTTAACCCGCATTTTAGTGTTGTAGAAAATTTTCATCATAATTTCTCCTTCTCTTTGTGTATATACTATATTTATGTGCAATAAAAAATTATGCAAATATCTGATATATTCACATATTTATCTTTAGATAGAGCCCCAATTCTCTACGCTAAAATATGTGAACAAAGAATCTTGCATAATTCCCCTTCAAATTTATGTAATTAAATAACATTTTATTGTGGATTGGCGAATCTGTCAAGAGTCTTTTTCATTTTTTGAAAATATCTTGAAAAATGGTCCATACTATTATAAGATAAGCATACTTATATTATATAAGTTTGATAAATTTATTAAAAGGATAGTGAGAAAATTATGGGTAAATGCATCCAATGTGGAGTCAAAATAAAAGATGAGACAAATGTCTGTCCGTTGTGCCAATGTGTATTAGAAGAGGGTGATGACGTACAAGACACTTATCCAGATGTCCGTTTAAAAACACGAAAAATAATGTTGGCAGGCAGAATCTATCTGTTTGTAGCAATTCTAACGAGTGCCATGCTATTTATTGTGAATCATGAGATGTATCATGGTTTCTGGTGGAGTATTATTGCGGTAGCATCAATTGCATATTCATATTTAGTATTTCGTTATGCAATTGTTCATGATGCTGGCTATAAATCCAAGATGATTGTCTTAACAATCTTTGGAATATTAACGGTTATTTTAGTTGATTTTGTAACGGGTTATCATGGCTGGTCGGTTAATTATGTAATTCCGAGTGGCATTATGTTCCTTGATTTGGGAATCTTACTGCTGATGATTATTAATTTCCGCAATTGGCAAAGCTACCTGCTGTTTCAGCTTGCGATGATTGTTTGCAGTATTGTTCCGCTGATATTCTGGCGTTTTGGCATTGTTACCAGACCGCGGGTGAGCCTGATTGCTTTTGGCGTTTCAGTTTGTCTGTTCTTAGGAACCCTAATTATAGGTGACCGCAGAGCGAGACTGGAACTGAAAAGAAGATTCCATGTCCGGTAGGAATCATGCATTGATGAAAATAAGTCTCTCAAAGGTGGAGTTTGACGCCTTTGAGAGACTTATTAAATTTGTTTGTTTTAGTGTTTTAATAAATGTGACACATCCATATAATCAGGTACACCATTTACATACTTGATATCAGGTTCGCCCTGAATCAGCGGAGTAAGATATTCAAGCATAGCCGGAAGCACATCATTGCCATTTTCGTTAATCCATTCTCTAGGCACTGATTTGACGGCATTGGCAATATTTTTTATTTCCGCATATCCATATTGGACGGTGTATGGCTGATTGCTTGTTCGCTCTAAGGTGGCCATCGCGGCGGTAATTCCTTCAGCGGCTAAAGCTACGGCTTTCTGACCCAAGGCAAAAGCTTCATCTAAGTCAGTCTTGGCGGCCAGATGCGCTGCACATCGTTGCAGTACGTTGATTTCAACCGAACGTACCTTTACATTAATATAGTCTTTTACTAAATATTCCAAAGCCTTTCCAGCACCGCTTAGCTGGCTGTGCCCGAAAGAGTCTTCGATACTTTCGCCGGCACTGATATAGTTACCGTCAGCATCATGAATTCCTTCCGAAATAGCGACAATAATATTATTCTGTTTTTTCAGTAAAGCTCTGACATCGGTTAAGAAGCTATTTTTGTCAAACGAGGCTTCGGGCAGATAAATCAGATGTGGGGCAGTGGAATAGGCGGTTCTTGCAAGTGCTGAGGCAGCCGTCAACCAGCCGGCATCACGCCCCATAATTTCTACAATCGTAACACTTTTAACCGGATAGATAAAAGTGTCATGAGCGATTTCTAATAGGGATGAAGCTACATATTTTGCGGCTGAGCCAAATCCCGGCGTGTGGTCAGTGGCAGTTAAATCATTATCAATCGTTTTCGGAACACCGATAATTCGTACATCGCTGCCAATTCGTGCGGCATACTTAGAAAGCTTTAGGACCGTGTCCATCGAGTCGTTTCCACCAAAATAGAAAAAGGCGCCAATATTTAATTCCTTGAACTGCTTGAAAATATAATTATAAGAAGAATCATCATCCATGAAATCGGGTAGCTTATAACGGCAGGAGCCAAGATACATCGCTGGGGTGTGTTTTAAGGTATTTAAATTAGACGGATTTCCCGCAAATAAATCACTGAGATTTAAAATACGATTTTCTAAAATTCCTAAAATACCGTTTTGGGAACCGTAAATCGTATCATATGTTTCCGCCTGCATGACTCCGTCAATCACTCCGGCCAGGCTGGCATTTATCGCTGTTGTCGGGCCGCCGGACTGGGCAACCATACAATTTCTCTTATTCATATATCAGATTCTCCTTAATGTTTTGCTTAAAAAACTTTTCCATCCAACATGATATATGATAGAATGGCAGATGACAAGAGGAATTAAATAATTTACATAATAAAGATTGCACTTTCTAACTTATTTATGTAAGATAGGATTGGCTTAAATAGCTTTGGAGGACTTAAAAATGAGAAAAACAAAAATAATTTGTACGATGGGACCGGCAACAGACAGTATCGAGGTTCTGGAAAAGCTGGTCGAGCAGGGAATGAACGTAGCACGCTTTAACTTTTCACATGGCACTCATGAGGAACAGTCTCTGCGGATGCAGCGTCTGCGTGAGGTGCGGAAAAAACTGGATAAACCGATAGCGATACTCTTAGATACAAAGGGGCCAGAGATTCGGACAAAGGATTTTAAAGAAGGAAAGGTGCAGCTGGTACAGGGACAGAAATTTGTTCTGACCGGAAGAGAGGTAGTTGGTGATGAGAGCATTGTCAGTATTACCTACCCAAGACTGCATGAAGATATCAGAGTTGGTAAGCATGTCCTAATTGATGATGGTTTGGTCGATATGGTGGTTGATTCCATCGTGGGCACAGACATCCATTGTATCGTGCAGAATGATGGTGTTGTATCGAACCACAAGGGCATTAATGTCCCGGGTATCCATTTACACCTTCCATATATGAGTGATAAGGATAGAAGTGATATTATCTTTGGCATTGAAAATGATGTAGACTTCATTGCGGCCTCCTTTGTGCGCTGTGCCGATGAGGTAAATCAGATTCGTAAGCTTCTAAATGAGAATGGCGGTAAGAATATTAACATAATTGCTAAAATTGAGAATGGCGAAGGCGTGGACCACATTGATGAAATTATTGCTGCATCCGATGCGATTATGATTGCCCGTGGAGACTTGGGAGTGGAACTGCCAGAGGAGGAAGTGCCGATTGTTCAGAAATTAATTATCAAGAAGGTATATGAAGCTGGCAAGCAAGTAATTACCGCAACTCAGATGCTTGATTCAATGATGAAAAATCCGCGTCCAACCAGAGCAGAGGCGGCCGATGTGGCCAATGCCATCTATGATGGAACAAGTGCAATTATGCTTTCAGGTGAAACGGCAGCGGGTAAATTCCCAATTGAATCATTGGAAATGATGGTCCGGATTGCGAAACGGACTGAGCGTGATATCGATTATAAAAAGCGTTTTTTTGGTCATGAAAGAAGTTCCAGCCCTGATATTACGGATGCGATTAGTCATGCCACCTGCACGACTGCTCATGATTTGAGTGCGAAGGCAATCGTAACCGTTACGAAGTCCGGACGTTCCGCGCGGATGATATCGAGATATCGCCCGGCCTGCGATATTATCGGATGTGCAGTGACCCAGAAGGTATGGCGGCAGCTAAATCTATCGTGGGGTGTGATTCCGATATTATTGGAAGAAAAACAGGATACCTTTGAACTGTTTGATTATGCAATTGAGGTATCTAAGGCGCAGGGTGTTGTGTATAGGGACGAAGTAGTCGTAATTACGTCGGGTGTTCCGCTGGGAATGTCAGGAACTACCAATATGCTGAAAGTGCATCTGGTGGAATAGAAACTGCGAAAATTTAGTTGAAATTCGAGGCTTATTGTAGTATCTTATAAAAATAGAAAAAAAAGCGGAAGAGGATCAATAAAAGATGAAAAAAGTAGTAAAATTTGGCGGTAGTTCCCTGGCAAGTGCAGAACAGTTTAAAAAGGTCGGAGAAATCATCAAAGCAGATTCAGAGAGAAGATTTGTGATACCATCAGCACCGGGAAAAAGGGATGATAAGGATATTAAAGTAACTGATATGCTTTATGCATGTTATGCATTAGCTGAGGCAGGCAATAAATTTGACAAAGAACTGTCAGCAATCAAAGCGCGTTATGATGAGATTATTAATGGATTAGGACTGAAACTGGATTTAAGTGGTGAGTTTGCAACCATTAATGAGAGTTTTAAAGCGCTGGCTGGCTCTGATTATGCTGCCTCTCGTGGCGAGTATTTGAACGGTATTATAATGGCAGAGTATCTGGGCTATGATTTTGTTGATGCGGCAACCGTAATCTTTTTTGATGAAAATGAAGATTTTGATGCAAAGAAGACAAATAAAGTTTTAGCTGCGCGTTTGGCAGATTCCGAACATGCTGTTGTGCCAGGATTTTATGGCTCTTGCCCAGATGGCAAGGTCAAGACCTTCTCCAGAGGTGGTTCCGATATTACCGGTTCGATTGTGGCAGGAGCAGTGAAGGCAGATGTTTATGAGAACTGGACAGATGTATCAGGATTTTTGGTTGCTGACCCAAGAGTGATTCATAAACCAGAAGTAATTGAAACAATCACTTATCGCGAGCTGCGCGAGTTATCTTATATGGGTGCTGGCGTCTTACATGAAGATGCGATTTTCCCGGTTCGCCAGGAGGGCATTCCAATTAATATTCGTAACACCAATGCACCGCAGGACAATGGTACCTGGATTGTTGGAAGCACCTGTCAGAAGTCGAAATACGTGATTACCGGTATTGCTGGTAAGAAGGAGTTCTGTGCAGTTAATATTGAAAAAGATATGATGAATGCGGAAATCGGCTTTGGTCGTAAGGTGTTAGAAGCATTTGAACAAAATGGCATCAGCTTTGAACATGTACCATCCGGCATCGATACAATGACGGTATTTGTCCATCAGGATGAGTTCATGAACAAAGAACAGAAGGTGGTAGCGGCAATTCATCGTCTGGTAAATCCAGATGCGATTGACATTGAAGCGGATTTGGCTTTGATTGCGGTGGTCGGACGTGGCATGAAATCAACAAGAGGTACAGCGGGAAGAATATTCTCCGCACTGGCCCATGCGAATGTCAATGTTCGGATGATTGATCAGGGCTCTTCGGAGTTAAACATCATTATTGGTGTGAGCAACAGTGATTTTAATACAGCAATTAAGGCGATTTATGATATTTTTGTAATATCGCAGTTGTAATAGGAAAGATATCCCGATGCAGAAATGCAAGGGATATTTTTTTTGTTATAATTGCTAAAAATAGAATACCATTTTTGTATGAAATGTAAAATATTTGAAAATTGTGTAAATAAATTTGTATAATAATGTATATTACGGTATAATTATACAATAAACTAGAAAAAAAGGTCGGAGGGAAAACTATGAAAAAATTACGTAAAATTGGCCCCAAAATGTTAGTATCACTTCTTGGTACATTTATTGCTGTATTAGGATTATTTCTTGTTATTGTAATTGTACGAACCATGAGTTTGGCAGATACGATGGCTACAGACTTGATCGAGAATGCTGCAGAGAACAATGCAATGTCAATGTCGGCGGAATTTAGCAAGGCCGATACTTTGGCAATGGAGTTGTCGTTTGCAGCACATAATTTTGAGTCAATTGAAGAAGCATCGCGTCGTGATTATTTAGATGGTGTATTAAAGGAGTCGGTAGAGAATGAAATGACAGTTGCTCTTGGTGCATGGTTTTGTTTTGAACCGAATGCGTTAGATGGTATGGATTCCGAATACATGAATTCTGCATATAGTGATTCAACCGGTCGCTACATGTCGTATTTTGCACACACAAGTAATGGTGTTACGGGAGTGCCATTGACCGGATATGATGAGGAAGGCAGCTTTTATAAAGAACCACTTCAGAGCGGAGCAGCATTTGTAACACAACCATATGACTATGAGGTGGATGGTCAGATTGTATCGGTTATTACATTTTCATATCCGATAACAAATGCAGCTGGCAAGATTGTTGGTGCGGCGGGAGTGGATTATTCGCTGGATTATATGAATGAATTGAATGATAAAGTTCATTTATATGAAACCGGGGCGGGTAAGTTATTAACCGATGTGGGTACGATTGTGGCGCATGCGAATCTTGACATGATTGGTGCCATTGATCCAGATGTATCTACGTCAAAAGAGGCATCCACTATTATGGAGACATTAAAAAATGGAAATACATATGTTGGTAAGATGTATTCAGATGTATTAAAATCAAATTCATACAAAGGCTTTGCGGGGATTCCGATGGGAAATTCTGGGACAAACTGGATTTATGCAGTGATTGTTCCAGAAGCAGAGATTCTGGCAACGACATATCAGATGATTGCGATTGTTTTGGGTATCTGTGTAGTTGGATTAATCGTTGCAAGTGCCATCATAATTCTGTTATCCAATAGTATTTCAAAGCCTATTGCAGCAATGTGTAAGGTGGCAGGTGAGATTGCCGGCGGGAATCTGGCAGTTGTAATTCCCGCAAAATATAAGAAAAACAAAGATGAAATTGGTGATTTGTCAAGAGACTTACAAGCTATGCGTGATGGTTTGGTTGAAACTGTTTCAGGAATTAATAATGCAACTGGTTCACTGCAGAGTCAGGTAAGCAATATCAATGTTGCACTTGGTTCCTTAAACGACCGTATTACTGATACCTCAGCTGCTGCCGAAGAGTTGAGTGCCGGAATGGAAGAAACCGGAGCATCAGCCGAAGAGATGAGTGCAACGGCAATCGAAATTGAACGGGCGGTCGAGATGGTATCGGAAAAGGCCGAAGAAGGAGCTTCGCGTTCGGGTGAAATTCAGTCACGAGCATCAGACCTTGGCCGTGATGTAAATGCGTCAATCCAGAAATCAAATCAGGTCTTTGAAGAAATAAGAGGAAGCTTAGAGAAAGCATTGGAGGATTCAAAAGCAGTTGATGAAATCAATGCTCTGGCAGATGCAATCTTAGACATTACAAGTCAGACCACCTTGTTGGCATTAAATGCTTCCATTGAGGCGGCAAGAGCCGGTGAGGCGGGCCGTGGATTTGCTGTTGTTGCAAATGAAATCGGGGCACTGGCAGATAATTCAAAGAATACCGTTGCCCAGATTCAGCAGATTACCCAAATAGTGATGAATGCGGTAAATGCATTGTCAAAGAATTCTGGAGATTTGTTGAAATTTGTGGCAGAGGATGTTCGCGGGGATTATAACGATATGCTTAAGGCAGCAGACTCATATACCAGTGATGCTATTTATGTGAGTGATATGACAAGTGACTTAAGTGCGACAGCCGAGGAACTTTTAGCATCTGTGCAGTCGATGCTAAAAGCAATTAATGAAGTATCTATGGCAGCTCAGGATGGAGCGAAGACAACCACCGTAGTGGCACAGCAGACAACAGATATTTCCTGTAACGCATCCGTTGTGGTTGACAATATGCATGAAACACAGAACACATCGGTTGATTTGGCAACATTAGTAGGTAAGTTCAAGTTAGAAGATAATTAAATCAAAACAATAATGAGGTGTCTCCCAAGTTGGTTGGGAGGCACCTCATTTCAGTAATTATTCTCGTTCGGTTACTGTGACGTGAATGGTATCGCCAGGCTGCTTGCCAATTGCTGCTCGGATTTCTTTGCGGATACCGATAATGTGGCAAGGAGTCTTCATTCGTACCAGACTGCCATCGTAATCGGCGCCATCAAAGGTGGCATGGACTTTTACCCGGCCCTTGCCGAATTCTTCCTTTACATCAAAAGGAATTTCAACATAAGCACCATCTAAATCAGGAACTTTTTTGATTTCAGCATCAAATTCATAGATTTTTTCATTCATGGTATGTCCTCCTGGATTGAATATTAGTGTGTTCAATTAATGTGATTTTATGATATTATAGCATGGAGAAAGAAACGATAGGAGAAAAATTATGAGAATTTCGAGCATTATTCAAATGGCACAGGAATATATAGTACAAGGAGTGGTTGGGGCGTTGTTGGTAGCCCTCATATTTGCGGTGGGGTATTTTTTTATTTATCGCAAATTATTAAACGGCACAAAAAAACTAAAACTGAAACAACTGTTGTTGTGGGGAATACTATTTGTTTATGGGATTGTGGTGTTGCAAGCAACCCTGGGCAGCCGCGGCAGCATGTATCAGAGGGGTGCTATTTGGCAGCCATTTAGCTCTTATCGGGAAGCCTGGAATAGTTTTTCAGCGGTAAGCTGGCGTAATCTGATATTAAATATTATGTTGTTTGTTCCACTCGGTTTTTTGCTGCCGCTTGTAAGTAAAAAATGTCGGCGTTTCTGGGTGACATATGGGATGGGCTTATTTTTGACACTCTTAATCGAAGGCGTGCAGTATGTGTTTAGACGGGGTATTTTTGAAATGGATGACATTATCAATAATACGGTAGGAACAATGATTGGTTTTGGCATTATTTCGATACTGTCGCTGATATACGCCAAAGTTCGTCGGCAGAAAGCATTAATATCAGATAAAGGCAGAACAGTTATTATTTTTCAATTGCCACTAGTGGGGGGAGTAGTAGCATTTTTGATTGCATTTTCGATTTATAATGCGAAGGAGCTGGGCAATTTACCAATTGCGTACTCGATGCGTCAGAATATGTCAGCAGTAGATATTTCCACGACCGAAGATTTTTCGTCAGTGCCAACCAGAGAATGGGTATACAAGACGGTCTATGGCACAAGAACGGAGTCATTGCAAACAGCCAATGCTTTTCTGGCACATTATGGTACAAGCGTGGATGAAGCTCGAATTGATGCTTATAGTGACACCGTTGTATATTGGGCAAAGGATGGCAGTCGCAATATATGGGTAAATGATAAGGGATTGACCTATCGGTTTAACGATTTTTCAAAATCGGATGATGAACGAGAATTAGGACTAGATTTGACGGCGGTGGCGACGATTTTAGCAAAGTATGATATTGCTGTTCCAGCGGACGCATCGCTGACAGAGAATGAAGGCGGTCGATATCAAATCGAAGTGACGATGGCAGATATGGGTGATTATTTTTTAGAGGGTAGCCTATACTGTGAAATTGTCGATGGCGAGATTTCCAGTATCACAAATGACCTATTGAGGCTTGAACCATATCAGGATTATGAACTTATTTCTAAGCAGGAGGCTTATGAGCAGATTGTGGCAGGAAAATTTAAAATGTATGGTTCTCTTGATTCGCTTGTAATTAATGATGTGGAGCTGAATTACTACATGGATAGCAAGGGATATTATCAGCCGGGATACGATTTTAGCGGGATAAAAGGTGAGGGAGCAGGCGCGGAAAAAATAAATATTTCAATACCGGCAGTGAAATAGAACGACCACAGCATTTCGTTTACTTTTGACGTAGACTCTGGTATAATTTTCATTAAATCAAAATAGTCGGGGAGCGAAAATAATGGATGGTGACGGAATGAATGATGACGGAATGAATGGTAAGACGATATATGAAGACATGCTTTACGACTTGGACACATTTGTCTATGTGTCGGATGTAGAGACGGATGAGGTTCTTTATTTAAATAAAAAGGTGATTACACAGTTGGGTCTGGAGAACGATTATGCTGGTAAGAAGTGTTATGAGCTTCTGATGGGCAAGTCCGAAAGATGCAGCTTTTGTCCTAAAAATAAAATTTCAGAGATTGATAAAAATAAGAAATTTGAATGGGAGACAGTCAGAGAAAAGTCTGGTTCCCACCTACAGAATGTCGGCAGATTTATTACCTGGTCAAATGGCCGGCTGGCATTTTTTCAACAGTCGTTAAATATTTCGAATTACCGGCAGGCGGAGCAAAAGGCCAATACTCGTTTGCAGCAGCAGGAATTGATGTCAACCATTTCAAAAAGCTTTATATCAAGTGCCGATATTAATTTATCAATTGATAATGCACTCAAAATGACGGCTGAATTTATGAATTATGATAAGGCACTTCTGGCAATGATTAGTGATGACTATACGATGCTGGACATTACAAATGAGTACCGTGGAATAAATATGCAGGGAACACAGCCAGAGTGGGCTTCGAAGCATTTAGAAAAAGGCGATATTATTTATGACCGCCTGGTAGTAGGAAAAGAATCATATCTTGAATTGCATGGTGAGCAGTGTGAGTATTTTCCATCCTGTTATTTATCTGGCTTACGTACATCCCTGATATTTCCGATTAATTTCGATGGAGATATTCTTGGGGTAGTAAAATTTGACATGATGGATATGGACTATCGCTGGGAAGAGGATGATGTTCAGTTGGCCAGCTTGGTGGCAAGTGCATTTGCAGGTGTGATTAAACGACTGCGGATGTCGAAGAGCTTGGATTTGATGAGCATGGTGGTACAACATTCGGAACAGATTATTGCCTATTTTAATAGTGATGGTCAGTTTGAATTTTTTAATGATGCCTTGTGTGTGGTTTCCGGCTATGAACGAGAGGAACTGGAGGAACATGGATTTTATTTATTGCATGATGAAAGCGTGCTCTGGTTCTTGAAGGAAGAAATTATTCCTGATATCCAAAAGAATCGGAAACGTCAGGTCGAAATTCCGTTGGTATGTAAAGATAAAAGTGTAAAGATAATGAGTTACTCTTTTTTTCCGGCGAATGAAGGAATGGGAACCATTGCAGCAGATGTAACGGAAGCGAAAAAGTTGAAAAGGGAGTTTGGCGTTACAAAAAGACGTTTGGAAATTGCGGCAAAATCCTCTGGAATTGGTATTTGGGATGTCGATATGAGGCAGCAGATTATTGTTTTTGATGATGAATTTGCGGCTATTCATAAGCTGCCAAAGAGCTTGAAGTCGCCGCTTTCTTTAAGAAAATGGCTCGCTTATGTCAAAAAGATTGAAGCTGAAGAAAATCAGCTTGGTCTATTAGATTTCGAAAATTATAATCAGGAGAAAAAAATAGATACACTTGATATTCCGTATCGTTTTCTGGATGGTACTACTATCTATACGAGAGTGTCTTCTTCAAAGCAATTCGATGAAGATGGGCAGGTAAGTCATGTCATCGGAATGACCTGGGATATCACGCAGGATGTGGAGAAGAACAAGGAACTTAGCAAAATACAAGGCCGGTTGGCAATAGCATTAGATGCATCAAGTGCGGGAGTTTGGGAAATATCACTGAAAGACAATACCATTACCCTTGATACAACTATAGCTAGGCACTTGAATATAAAAACCGCTGGTACGATGAACTTAAATGATTACTGCAAATATCTGCTGCCGTATATTGCTCCAGAGCATAAAGAGTATATTGCAGCATTGAAGAGGAACCTGCGGGGGATACCGGATGTTAGCGGGAGAATACATCGCCATATTTTTGAGAATCAACAAGTTCGTTATCTTTCTAACACGTCACGAGTGATTCGAAACGTTCGGGGAGAGCCGGAAAGTATGATTGGTATGATGATGGATGTAACCGAGTTATGCATGGCGGAACAAAGCGTGGAGGAACGTTTGAAGCAGCAAGAGTTGATGTCGAACATTGCCCAGCAATTTGTGAAGATTGAAGATATGCACACGGCTTTTGTGGATGCATTGAGCATGGTGGCCAATTTCCTGAAGGTCAATTCGGCATATATTTACCGCTATAATCAAAAAAGAGATGTTTTTGAATTAATGCATAATTGGACAAAATCAGGGACTAGTGTGGAGGAATATGAGGTGGAGTCTTTGGGCGGAGCATTTGTCCGAAACTATATTCTTCAGAACAAATACAGCATCACGGCATCAGAAGATATTTTGGTACCACCGGGTGAATTGAAGCCGCATATTCAGGAGCAGTTATTTTTATCACACCTTAATGTGCCGCTTTACATTAATAATCAATTATGGGGTTATGTGGGCGTCTCAAATATTCATCAGTCAAGGAGCTGGAGTGAAAGCGATAAGGACATGATGTATTTATTCTCAGGGCTGGTTGATACTGCGATGGGCCGTGAGGTTGCCGAGGTTAATTTGAAGAAAAGTGAGCGCACTTTGCAAGCCGTAATTGATGTAATGCATCAGGCCATATTCTGGAAGGATGCTCAGACAAACGTATTTGAAGGCTGTAATGATGCATACCTCAAAATGATTGATAAAACTCGGGAAGAGGTTATTGGCAAAAGTAATGACGAAATATATCTTGGAGATTTTGCAGCGTTTTGTACAGAGAAGGACCAGCAATCACTTGGCACGGAGGAGCCACTGTTTTATCTGAACAATGTACCGCGAGGTGATGGCAAAATATTAACCGTCAAGGTAGCCAAGTCTGTCATCAGAGATACAGCTGGAAACGCCATTCGTTTGGTTGGAACTGCAGAGGATATTACTGAAAGCCGAAGGATGGAAATACAGATACACGAAGCGTTAGAGAACCAGGAATTGGTGCTGAGCAATTTTAATGGTGTTCTAGTCAGTATTGGTAATGACCGCATTGTTAAGCTGTTCGGTGGAACGTCACTGTTTGGAATTAATGGCAAAGAGGCAATTGGGCAGAACATTCATGATATTTACAAAGATGCGCCAATTATACGTAAGGCGGTGGAACGTGCCTTTACGGAGGGCGGTTATGAATTTCTTTATCAGAATGACTCAAAAATTAGCCAATGTCAGTTGACGCCGATTCGTAATTCAGAAGGTGAGCAGATTGCAATGTTATTTGTTGGCCGTGATATCACGGAACAGTATGAGATGCAGAAGAAACTTGAAAAAGCAATTATTGTAGCAGAAGAAGCCAGCCGGGCCAAAAGTGATTTCTTAGCACGAATGAGTCATGAAATCCGAACACCGATGAATGCGATTATCGGTATGACAAAGATTGGTATGGATGCCGGTGAAAAGGAACGGAAGCAATATTGCTTAAACCGGATTGATGTAGCATCCGAAAATCTATTAGAAATAATCAATCAAATTTTAGATATGTCCAAAATTGAGGCAAATAAGCTGGAGTTAGAATGTGTAGAGTTTGATCTCAAAAAGCTGCTGAATGATATTAGCATTGTTATGAGTGTTAGGATGGATGAAAAACAGCAGAGCTTGGAAGTGGATTTCGAAAGTGAACTGTCCACAAATTTTATCGGTGATGAGACAAGAATGTCACAAATTATTACCAACCTTTTATCAAATGCGACAAAGTTTACGCCAGAGCATGGAAAAATTATTATCCATGTCAATGAACAAAGCGTTGATGAACAATATTCATCACTTAGGATTGCGGTTTCGGACAATGGGATTGGTGTGAGCAAAGAGCAGCAGCAACGAATTTTCCACTCATTTGAACAAGCAGACGGCAGTACATCACGAAGATACGGCGGAACGGGGCTGGGCTTGGCGATATGCAAAAAGTTAGTAGAGATGATGAATGGCGAGATTTGGCTGGAAAGCGAACCAGGGCGAGGGGCGACCTTTATATTTACCGTTCAACTGAGAAAGGGCAGTCTGCTTACAGCGGTTAAGCCGATTGAACAACCAGCTAAGCAATCAGACATACTCTGGGGTAAGACCGTGTTGTTGGCAGAGGATAGTGAGATAAACCGGGAAATTGTAATTACACTATTGTTAGAGCTTGGGGTTACCGTTGAAACAGCGGAAAATGGTGCACAGGCAGTGGCGATGTTTAAGAAAAATGGTGCGCGCTATGATTTGATTTTAATGGATGTACAGATGCCGGAAATGGATGGCTACGAAGCTACCAAACGAATCCGTCGTTTGCCATCGGCTTATGCCAAAGAAATTGGAATCGTAGCAATGACGGCAAATGTCTTTAAAGAGGATGTTGAGCGATGTCTAAAGGCTGGAATGAATGCCCATATTTCAAAACCAATTAATCTTGAGGATGTACAGGAAAAAATGGGGAAATATATTAGGTAAAAGGAAAGGAGTTCAAATGATGAACGAAGGACAGGAAAAATTTTACAACTTTATGTTGGAGCGGGTGCAGGAAGAACAGCTTGAAGCAGCCAAGGAGCTGTTGGCAGAAAGCTTTGGCAAACAGGCAGACGGAAGCTTTGGGCCGGAGTATATGCAGAGCTTTGTACCGAAAATCATGGCGATGCTTAAACCAGAGTACATGGAAGAAGTAAGACAAATTATGGAACAGTTTCGTGGCTAGTAAATAAAAAGGGGATTGTAGTGAGCTGACCATCATTATGGGAGGTTAAGTTCATTACAGTCCCTTATTTTCGTCTTGAGGAAAAATGAATGCAAGAAAAAAAGATATTAATGATAGATGATGATGAGGACTTGTCGGCGATTATCGGTGATATGTTAGAAAGCTATGGATATCATGTGACAATGGTGGCAGACAGTGTCGGAGCATATGAACTGCTGACGGCACACAAGTACCATTTAATCCTTTTGGATATTAATCTGCCGGATGCAACGGGATTTGAAATCTGTGAGGAGCTGCGGAAGGTTTCAACTGTACCGGTAATATTTGCCAGTGCGAGAACAAATGAGGATGACCGCATTCACGGACTTGATATTGGCGGTGATGATTATCTGCCAAAGCCATATTCGATGAAAGAGCTGCTCTCACGGGTAAATGCTCTGATGCGCCGAACCTATGGCTATAGCGAGCAGGAGAAGATTGTGACATTTGGCCCGGTGGTTGTAAATATTACCGCACGATTGGTAACGAAGGCAGGGGGGAGTGTGTCACTTTCGCTGAAGGAATTTGATTTATTGAGTTTTTTATGTCAAAATCCAAATGTTTCCTTATCTAAGCAGAAACTAATTACTGAAGTCTGGGGAGTATTTAGTGAGGTTGAGCCATCCACCCTGACGGTTCATATTCGCTGGCTGCGAGAGAAGCTGGAAGATAATCCGGCTGAGCCAAAGTACATAAAAACCGTGTGGGGAATTGGTTACATGCTGGAAATGCATGAGGTGTAAGATGGAGAAAAAACTAATCCAAATAGCGGCGCTCTTTGCCGCAGTAATGGTGGTAATTTGGGGCTATGCTTTTTTCTTATTAAAGGATAGTGGGAATCATGAAAGTATTGCCGGACAGGTAGTGGCACTAAATGAAATTGAACAGCTAATGAAGCTCGAAAGCGCCGAATTGTGGGAGCGTCAGATAGAACCGAAAACCACGGCCTTGCGGGAATCCTTGCGAGCAGAACAGCAACCGGCAGTAGGCACGAGTGAACGCTTAATTGTAACTGGTATGGCTGGACTTTGCATCCTGTTTCTGATATTGGTTTTTAGCTATATTTACTATGCCATTTTGCGCCCCTTTCGAAAAATGAAAGATTATGCCGGGAAAATTGCCAATGGAAATTTTGATGTACCGCTTGAATATGAACGCTCGAATTATTTCGGAGACTTTACTTGGGCATTTGACAATATGCGGCGGGAAATCACCAAGGCGAGAGCTTGTGAGCGAGAGGCCATCGATAATAATAAGACGGTAATTGCAACGCTTTCTCATGACATTAAAGCGCCAATGTCATCGATTCGAGCATATGCCGAAGGCTTAGAAGCGAATCTGAATGGGACCGTGGAGAAACGTGCCAAGTATCTTGGTGTCATTATGAAAAAGTGCGATGAAGTTTCGCGTTTGACAAATGATTTATTTTTACATTCGTTATCAGATTTGAATAAATTGGAATTTAATTTAGAGCCGGTTGAGTTAGGGGCTTTTTTGAACGAGATACTGACGGAATTAACGGTTGAGCAGCAGGATATTGCCTATGATTTACAATCATTTCGCATACCAGCAACTATCTTAGTTGATCGAAATCGGTTTGTCCAAGTGATGGAGAATCTGATTCATAATGCCAGAAAGTACGCAAGAACAAAAATAGAAATTACCATGCAGGAAAACGAAAGAGATGTTTGTATCTGTGTGCGGGACTATGGAAAAGGAATACCAGATACAGACCTGCCATTTATTTTTGAGAAATTTTATCGCGGCGCAAATTGTGGGCAGGAATCCGGGTCTGGATTGGGACTTTATATTGTAAAGTATATAACGGAGCAGATGAAAGGGGATATCTTGTTGCATAATCATGAAGATGGGCTGGAGGTTTTGTTGTATTTTCCGAAGGCTTAAGGACTTCTTAATAACTTTTTTGATAGAGTAATGGTATCAACCAAACAAGAAGGGAATTATCATATGAAAAATATCATACTCTCAGCAAAAGAATTATGCAAAAGCTATGCGCATAACGGTGGTCAGAATCATGTTCTGACAAATGTAAATTTAGACATTTACGAAGGCGATTTTACGGTTATCATGGGACCATCCGGCTCTGGGAAATCAACGCTGCTCTATGTTTTAAGCGGTATGGATGTGGCAACCTCTGGACAGGTTGTTTATCAGACGAAGGATTTAACAAAGTTAAAGGAGAAGCAGTTGGCTGCTTTACGCCATCAGGATTTTGGCTTTGTCTTTCAGCAGATGCATTTGGTCAGTAATCTAAGTTTGTTTGAAAATGTCGTGGTGTCAGGTTATCTGAACAAGGATGAGAAGGCGGCACAAATAGACAGCCGGGCAAGGGGGTTACTTACTAAAATGGGTCTGGCAGAGATGATGAAGCGGCTGCCGTCCCAAGCATCTGGCGGTGAGCAGCAGCGCGCGGCAATTGCCAGAGCAGTGATTAATCAACCGGCACTGGTTTTCGCTGATGAACCAACCGGGGCATTAAATCGCAAAAATTCTATTGAGGTACTGGATTTACTGACGGGAATCAATGAGCAGGGCCAGAGCATCTTAATGGTAACACATGACATGCGGGCAGCACTGCGGGCAACGCGAATTATTTATTTGGAAGATGGCGCACCAATTGGCGAGCTGACGCTGCCAGCTTACAATCAACAGGAAGAAAAAAGCCGTGAAACGCAGGTAAATGCATGGCTTTCTTCGATGAAATGGTAGGTGATATTGATGGAGATACTTACTATTTTAAAAGCCAATATTCGGCATCGAAAAGGTGCATTTGTGAGCATTGCCATTCTGGTATTTATTATTGCATTGACCATTACATCATTATTTAGCCTTGATAATAATGTGAAAAAAAATTTACTGAAATCTCTTGAGGCAGTGGATACTGGGGATTTTGTGGCATTTTACAATACCGCTAAGCTAAGCGATACCATGCTTGAGAAGGTCACTCAAAATGAGCATGTGGAGCGAATCAGGAAAGTTCCGGCATTAGGCACTGATAATTACCATGTAAATGGAAGAGAGCCGGGAAGTGGCTGGATGTTGGAGGAGTGGCAAGGGGAATATTCTGTATTTGCTGAAGAACAGCAAGGATTTATCGACAATCCACCTGATTTAAAGGCTGGTGAGATGTATGTGCCGATTGCGTTTCAAATGAGCTATGATTGTGAAGTGGGCACTGAGGTTGTGATTGACACTAGTGCAGGCCAAGAGAAATTTGTGGTAAAAGGTTTTATTGAGGAGCCGTTTGTCGGGGCGTATGTGATTGGGTTTAAACAAGTTTTTTTGTCCAAAGAAGATTTTTCCCGCTTGTCAAAAACGCTTGGAGAAGCGGGCTCTAACCTGCTAGCCGAATGCTGCATTCTTCATATCTATCAGGCAAAAGACAGTTCCTTATCAAGCGTAGAATTTAAAAAGATATTAAACAAAGAGTCGGGAGTTAGTGATGGCTCCAATATTACACTAAGTATTGATGATAGTATGCACTATACAAATATGTTTATCCAGATTGGAATCGGGATTCTCGCTGTATTTATAATATTGTTGTTTCTGATTGTACTAATTGTAATGGGACACAGTGTATCAACCGGAATAGAGATGGATTATGTGAATCTGGGTATTCTGAAATCGCAGGGATACACAAAAGGTAAAATTCGTCTAATCTTTATTTTACAGTATACCCTGGCAATGTTGATTGGAGTGATAATGGGAATTGTTTTGGCAATTCCACTGACAAAATACTTAGGCCAGATATTCCAGCCGATTACAGGAATTCTTGCGACGGCTGATGTGGCACTTGGGCAAAGTGCTCTGCTGATTGCAGTAATTGTGTTGTTTGGGATATTATTTGTATCTATAAAAACGGCTAAAATTGGAAAAATATCACCGGTAAATGCTATTTCTGGCGGGCGGGACAGTGTTTATTTTGATAGTCGGTTTAAGCTGCCGATTTCAAAGAAGATGCTTTCACCAAGTCTCTCGCTGCGGCAATTTACATCGGGTCAAAAGCAGTATATCAGTGCGATGCTGATTGTGGCAATTTTGGTATTCTTTATGATGTCAATCACAATTTTGGTCAGCAGCATGAACAGCGAAACGGCGGCAGAGACATATGGCAACTACAATTATGAGGTGGAATTGCAACTGAAAGAAACATTTTCAATTAATCAGAAAGCGGAAATTTGTGATGAAATAGAAAAAATCACACCAGTAACGCTGGAACTATACATGACAACTGGTTATATGGCGATAGAAGATGAGAATATCTATTGTTTCGTATATGAGAATCCACAATTATTTAGCAATTGTATGGTAAAGGGGCGGGAGCCACTCTATGAAAACGAAATCATTCTGACCGAGATTGTGGCCGAGGAATTGGATAAGAAAATTGGTGATACCGTCATCATTTCTCGCAATGAAAGCAGTGCGGAGTATCTTATATCCGGATATTTTCAACACACAAACGATTTGGGACGGTGTTTTGGCATGAGTGCAGATGGCGTGAAACGACTTGGAGATATCAAGCTAGGCTGGGGTGAGATTGGCCTGGAGGATGAATCAAAAGCGGAAGCGGTTACAAAGCTGCTGAATGATAAATTTGGTGACGTTCTTACCGCCGTAATCGCAGAGCCATCGAATGGACTAGGGGAAACAATGGATGCGGCCTTCTTGTCATTAAATGTTGTAATCTATGTAATATCGGTTGTTTTCGCATTAGTAGTGGTACAGATGATTTGCCGCAGAACTTTTTTGCAAGAACGAAATGACATTGGTATTTACAAGGCAATTGGTTTTTCGACGACCAGACTACGATTACAGTTTGCGATTCGTTTTCTGATTGTGGCAATTTTGGGCGGACTGATTGGAGTAGTAATGTGTCTGCTGTTTAGTCAGAACTTAGTTGGTCTGCTGCTTAGGATGTTGGGAGTCACTCATTTTATTTCCCAATATAATGCATTTATCATTGGTGTGCCAACCATAATGATATGCCTATGCTTCTTTGTTTTTGCATATCTGTCATCAGGACGAATCAAGCAGGTATCTGCGCGGGAATTAGTCACGGAATAGGATATGTGACAAAGTTACAGAAAGAAAACCTTCAGATTGTTAAAATTCAAACATGGCTCCCCCAAGAGGGCATCATGCAGAACAATCTGGAGGTTATTTTAATGGAAAAGAAAATGGTAAAAAAATATGCATATGTAAGTCAGGCGGATTGTGTGGCTTGCGGTAGTTGCATCAAGGTCTGTCCGCGCGGTGCAATTACAGTACCCAAAGGCATCTATGCAGTCGTTGATAGGGACTTGTGTGTTGGCTGCGGCATCTGTGCAAAAGCTTGTCCAGCGTCAATCATTGAGGAGGTGCAGTTGTGATGAAAAAGAAGAAATGGTATGAATATCTGTGGATTGCATCATCGGTTTATTTAATATTGGGCTTTTTTAATATATTATTTGCCTGGCTGGGGCTAATCTGTTTCGTTACGCCGTTAGCAATTTCAATGATCAAAGGAAACAAGGCCTATTGTAATAAATACTGTGGCCGAGGACAGTTATTTGATTTACTTGGAACAAAAATGCATTTGTCGCGTCAAAAGAAAATGCCCAAATTTCTTCGCAGTAAGTGGTTCCGCTATGGATTCTTGCTTTTTTTTCTGACAATGTTCGGAAATATGCTATTTTCCACCTATCTGGTCTTTGATGGGGTGCGGGAGATGAAGGAAGTAGTAACAATTCTTTGGTCATTTAAAGTACCTTGGGCATTTGCTTATCATGGGACAGTGATATCGTCATGGATGGTTCAGTTTGCATTTGGATTTTACAGTGTGATGCTGACATCGACGATTCTGGGACTGATTACGATGGTGTTATTTAAGCCACGCTCTTGGTGCACTTATTGTCCGATGGGAACAATGACACAAGGAATATGTAAATTAAAAAATAATAATTAAAATGATTAAAAAATTAAAATGAATAAAAATTATTTTAGACGAATAATTATGCGGAGATGGTATGCTTAGATAAACCAGCTTGGTTTACCGGTTGTTCCGGCATAAAACCTAGTTATAAATGGGAAAAAGCATACCTTCTGTGCGTGAAATACCGATTGAATAAATATGAAATCGAAAAAAGCACAGTCAAGAAGGAGTAACACTTTCTCTAAAAATGAATATTTATGATAAGAAATGTGGTAGAAACGTTTCCATAACCGAAAAAACCACAAAATATTGTACGATTCTACTATTTTATACAAAAAACAAGATGAAATTGTGGTAATTATTACAAAACAAAGTGATGAAAATATAAAAAATAAATAAAAACTCATTTCTAAGAAAAACAAGGTGACGAAAAAGAATAGCTATTCTTGTGTGAAATGTGCAGAAAACGCAGATTGTATTCTTAACTTGTAAATTGACAAATGAATAAAAAGATGTCATAATGCCAAAAATTACAATAAACAATTTGATTCAAAAAATGCCAAGAAATACATCGGTATTAAAATGTTAGGAAGGTGAAAATTATGAGCGAAAAACGAATCAAGTTAACAGGCACGAGCGATGTTCGTGAGTTTGTAAGGGTAGCTGAGAAATGTGAGTTTGATATTGACATTTCCTATAACCGAGTAATTGTTGATGCCAAATCCTTCTTAGGAGTATTAGGCATGGATTTAAACCAAGTACTGACAGTAAAGTATGGCGGTGATGATTCAAGTTTTGAAAATGTGTTAGACCGCTACACGGTAGCGTAAACACAGTAGCATAATGAGGGAACGGGAAATTAAATGCCTTCGGGACAAAGAGAATGCTTTGTTTCGGGGGTGTTTTTTTGTTCTGTATTGCCTTATAATAAGAATATAATATATGAATAATGAGGATTACAAATGGAGAAGCAGCAGAGCAATCCTGCGCCGCAAGCCGGCACTGCTCGGCAAGCCGAGCAGGTTAGAATATCAGTACGGAATCTAGTGGAATTTATTCTCCGCTCAGGCGATATTGATAATCGTCATGGGCAGATGGATTCCAAAGAAGCAATGCAGGCTGGAAATCGGCTGCATCGCAAAATCCAGCGGCGGATGGGGATATCCTACCATGCGGAGGTACCGCTGAAGCTCGTGATTGAAGAAGAAAATTATCAACTTGTCGTAGAAGGCCGGGCAGATGGTATTATCATTGAGGAAGAAATAACCATTGATGAAATCAAGGGTATCTATCAGGACTTACAATTTTTGAAGGAACCAATCACAGAGCATCTGGCACAGGCCAAATGCTACGCTTATATTTATGGCATTCAGCATGATTTGGAACGTATCAAAGTGCAGATGACATATGGCAATTTAGATACACAGGAAATGAAATATTTTTATGAAGAATATACCTTACATGAGTTGACGGATTGGTTTGGAGAGCTGATTCGTGCCTATCAGAAGTGGGCTGATTTTCAATATCATTGGAAGAAAACAAGGCAGAGTTCTATTGCCGAGCTGCCTTTCCCATTTCCATATCGTAAAGGTCAAAAAGATTTGGCGGCTGGTGTTTACCGGACCATCGCCCGTAAAAAGAATCTGTTTATTCAGGCTCCAACCGGGGTTGGTAAAACAATTTCCACCTTATACCCGGCGGTAAAGGCAGTTGGTGAAAAGCTGGGGGATAAGATTTTTTATTTGACGGCTAAAACGATTACCGGTACGGTTGCAAAAGAAACCTTTGACATTCTAACGAAACAGGGTTATCGGGCAAAAACAATTCAAATCACAGCCAAGGAGAAGCTTTGCCTATGCGAAGAAATGGAATGTAATCCGGGGCACTGTCCTTATGCAAAAGGACATTATGACCGGGTCAATGATGCTGTGTTTGATTTACTGCAAAAAGAAGATACATTTACCAGAGAGGTCTTGTGGGCGCAGGCGGAGCAGTTTACGGTCTGTCCGTTTGAACTGTGTCTTGATACGGCGACCTGGGTGGACAATGTGATTTGTGATTACAACTATGTATTTGACCCCAATGTGTATTTGAAACGTTTTTTTGCCGAAGGCATTCGGGGGGATTACATTTTTCTCGTGGATGAGGCCCACAACCTTGTTGAGCGAGGGCGCGAAATGTATAGTGCTACGCTTTATAAGGAGGATTTTCTAGCTGTCAAAAAGGTGGTGAAGATGCATAGCCACAAGTTGGAGACGGAGCTGAATCGCTGCAACAAAATTTTTCTGGAATACAAAAGAGAATGCGAGCCAGATATGAGCAGTAATTATTCTTCTGCTAACTCACGCACCTATGAGGATGTGGCAGATTTTATTTTTGTACTGATGCGTTTGGCCGCCGAAATGGATAAGCTGTTGCAGGAAAAGGCGGAATTTCCGGGACGAGATGAGGTACTTAATTTCTATTTTGAATTACGGAATTTCTTAAACATCTATGAGCGGGTGGACGAGCACTATGTAATTTACACCCAGCATGAAGAAGATGGTCGTTTCAAGATGAAGCTTTATTGTGTTGACCCTTCCTTTAATTTGCAGCAATGTTTGGAGAAGGGCAACGCTACCATCTTTTTCTCTGCCACCCTGCTGCCGATTCAGTATTATAAGAAGCTGCTAAGCACCAAGGAAGACAACTATGCCATCTATGCGGAAACGGCATTTTCCCAGGAGCAAAGATTGTTGCTCATTGGCACCGATGTCAGCAGTAAATATACCCGCAGAACAGAGGCCGAGTTTGCGAAAATTGCCGCTTATATTTACCGGACAGCCAAGGCAAAACAAGGGAATTACATGGTCTTTTTCCCTTCCTATAAATTCATGCAGCAAATTTATGAACAGTTCCTACCATTGAATTTAGGCACGATGGATGTAAGCGTTCAGGAAACTGGAATGCGGGAAGATGAGCGAGAAGCGTTCCTCGCTGAGTTTACCAAAGAACGAACGAATTCCTTTGTTGCATTCTGTGTGATGGGGGGAATCTTCAGTGAGGGAATTGATTTGAAAAATGAGCAGTTAATCGGCGCGATTATTGTCGGTACCGGATTGCCGCAGGTTAGTGATGAACGGGAAATTTTAAAGAATTATTATGACGAGCGCGGTGGTGAAGGATTCGACTATGCCTATCGTTATCCTGGCATGAATAAGGTATTACAGGCCGCTGGGCGGGTGATTCGAACGGCGGAGGATATCGGTGTCATTGCTTTGTTGGATGAGCGTTTTTTACAGAATGATTATCAGAATTTGTTTCCGCGAGAGTGGGAACAGCGGGATATTTGCAGGCTGGAAAACGTGGATGAATATCTGGTGGAATTCTGGAAGAATTAGAAAATAACGTTGTGTGAAGTGATGGTGTATGGTAAAATTTGACATAAGGAACAATCGTGTTACAGGGTGGCTTGACCTTCATTCTACATAGGATGGGGGTGGTGCTTATGAAGAACAAATTCAGTTTTAACGACTTGATGCTGTTCGGACTATTTGTGGTAGCACTACTGACATTCATTTATTTGATTAGTCATTAGTGGACGTAGAAAACCACCCTTGAACTTTGACCGGTAATAGGGTGGAATTCTACTTAACGTTATAGGTCAACCCCTTGTGGGCGATTGTTTCTTTTTTCTAACCTAACTATACCACTATAGCAAAATTTTGTAAAGTTTTCAATTGCGCAAAGTACGTTTTATACCTCTGGCAGCAACTTCAAAAATTCATCTGTAGCAGTCGACAACGGCAGATTTGGATTAATCGACACCGCCAATTGCCGCTTCGGCATTTTCTCTTTCGTATTTACAATAAACAAATCCTTCGATTCACTTGCCATGCAGTAGTCTGGAATACATGCAATGCCAAGCCCAATTCGGGCCAAATCAATCAATAAATCATTACTGCTCAATTCAATTTCCGGAACCAGCTCGACCTGATGTTGTAAAAAGAGGTTATGTAGAAATTCACTCGTAGTACTTTTGTGGTCAAGCATCAAAATCGGATATTTTGTTAATTCGGACAAACTGATTTCCTGCTGGCGCAGGCTGAAATAGGACGGATTAGCAATAAAAACATCTGAAAAGCTGCACACCGTTTTTTGGACATACGATTGGTTCAAACGAATATTGGGAAAATTTGTCACCACCAAATCGACCTTGCCCTGCTCCAATAAATCCACACAATTTAACGACGTATCATTGGTAACCTTAATCGGAATCGTCGGAAATTTCTTGTGAAACTGTTTCAAATACGGAACTAAGAAATAGCGGCAAATTGTATCACTGGCACCAATATGCAATTGTCCCAGTCCTAAAGTATTCGTATCTAACAGTTGATTCTCACCGCGCTGAATTAAGTTCATCGCTGGCTCGATATGCTTAAGCAGGACTTTTCCGGCCGGTGTCAGCTGAACTTTTTTGGTACTGCGAATAAAGAGCGGCTGCTCTAATTTTCGTTCAAGTGTCTTAATCGACTGACTGACTGCTGATTGGGAAATATATAAACGTTTGCTCGCCTCGGAAAAACTTAATGACGTAGCCACAAAATAAAAAACCTTATACAATTCATAGTTGATATCCATAAAATCACCATGCCTTTCTCACACTATTTAGTATAGAAGCAGTAGTTATGAGTGTCAATATAGAAATTAGTATTTCTTATAAATAAAATTAAATATATTAATTATGCTAATTTTTGAGCGTATGCTATAATAGGAGAAAAGTGAAAAGCGCAGTGCGTTAAAACGCACAGATAGGAGTCTCTATGAGTAATGTAAGAAGAGTATATGTAGAAAAAAAAGATGCATATGCGGTAGCTGCCAAGGAGCTGCAATCCGAAATCAAAAGTTACCTAGGAATTAAGACCGTATCTTCAGTACGTGTGTTAATCCGTTATGATATTGAAAATATCTCCGATGAAGTGTATCAAAAAGCACTGGCAACGGTCTTTTCCGAGCCGCCGGTAGATGATGTATATGAGGAAACATTTACCGCCGAAAATGGAAAAGTATTTTCCGTCGAATACCTGCCAGGACAGTTTGACCAGCGTGCCGATTCCGCAGAGCAGTGTGTAAAATTATTAAAAGAGGATGAAGAACCAATCATCCGCACCGCAACGACTTACATTATTAATGGTGAAATTGATGATACCCAGTTAGCGGCAATCAAAGAGCACTGTATCAATCCAGTCGATTCCAGAGAAACCGGTATGGACAAGCCAGCCACCCTGGTTCAGGAGTTTGACGAACCAGCCGACGTTATTATCTTTGATGGTTTTGCTGATATGGCGGAAGATAAATTAAAAGAATTATATGCATCCCTGAATTTGGCGATGACCTTCAAGGACTTTTTGCATATCCAGAATTACTTTAAAAATGAAGAAAAACGTGACCCTTCGATGACCGAAGTACGTGTCTTAGATACCTATTGGTCAGATCATTGCCGGCATACCACATTTTCCACTGAGCTTACGGATGTGGCATTTGCTGATGGATATTATCGTGCACCAATTGAAAAAACATACGAAGATTACTTGAATACCCACAAAGAATTATACAAAGGCAGAGATGACAAATTTGTCTGCTTGATGGACATTGCGTTAATGGCAATGAAACGTTTGAAAAAAGAAGGCAAGTTAGAGGACCAGGAAGAATCCGATGAAATCAATGCCTGCTCAATTGTAGTACCAGTCGAAGTCGATGGCGTAACCGAAGAGTGGTTAGTGAACTTCAAGAATGAAACTCATAACCACCCAACTGAAATTGAACCATTTGGTGGTGCAGCAACTTGTCTTGGCGGTGCAATCCGTGACCCATTGTCTGGACGTACTTACGTTTATCAGGCTATGCGTGTCACTGGTGCAGCCGACCCAACCGTATCGGTCAAAGATACCATGAGCGGAAAATTACCACAAAAGAAATTAGTTCGTGGTGCAGCGCATGGTTACAGTTCCTACGGAAACCAGATCGGACTGGCAACTGGCTATGTCAAAGAGGTATATCATCCAGATTACGTTGCAAAGAGAATGGAAATCGGCGCCGTTATGGGGGCAGCACCAAGACGTGCAGTACAAAGACTGACCTCTGACCCGGGTGATATTATTATCCTATTAGGCGGTCGTACCGGTCGTGATGGTTGTGGTGGCGCAACTGGTTCTTCCAAGGCACATAACACCGAATCGATTGATACCTGTGGTGCCGAAGTACAGAAAGGTAACCCGCCAACAGAACGTAAAATCCAGCGTTTATTCCGTCGCGAAGAAGTAAGCCGGATAATTAAAAAATGTAATGACTTTGGTGCTGGCGGTGTGTCGGTTGCAATCGGCGAGTTAGCTGACGGACTAAGAGTGGATTTAGATAAGGTTCCGAAAAAATATGCCGGTTTAGATGGTACCGAACTTTCCATATCTGAATCACAAGAACGTATGGCAGTTGTTGTATCGCCGGAAGATGCCGATCAAATGTTAGCATTTGCCGTCGAAGAGAACTTAGAAGCAGTCAAGGTAGCCGTTGTAACCGAGGAACCTCGTCTGGTACTTAGTTGGAGAGGAAATGAAATTGTAAACATTTCCCGCGCATTCTTAGATACGAATGGTGCACATCAGGAGACCAAAGTAGCAATTGACATGCCATGCGAAGATGATAACTTCTTCAAGAAAATTGATACCGAAAAAGTAGCATCAGCAGTAGCAAATAATGATATCAAGGGTGCATGGATGTCTGAATTAGCAGACTTAAATGTTTGTTCCCAAAAGGGCTTAGTGGAAATGTTTGACGGTTCCATCGGCGCCGGCAGCGTATTTATGCCATACGGTGGAAAATACCAGTTGACCGAGACTCAGAGCATGGTTGCAAAACTTCCGGTTATGACTGGAAAGTGTGATACGGTAACAATGATGAGTTACGGCTTTAACCCATATTTATCATCATGGAGCCCATACCACGGTGCAGCTTACGCAGTTGTTGAATCAGTTTCCCGCATTGTTGCAGCTGGTGGTGATTACAGTAAAATCCGCTTCACCTTCCAAGAGTATTTCCGTCGGATGACCGAAGAGCCTTCACGTTGGAGCCAGCCGCTTTCGGCATTGCTTGGTGCCTATGATGCTCAGATTGGATTTGGATTGCCATCCATCGGTGGTAAAGATTCCATGTCGGGAACGTTTAATGAAATAGATGTACCGCCAACCCTTGTTTCCTTTGCTGTTGATATTGCCAAAGAAAAAGATATTATTGCACCGGAATTTAAGCAAGCCGGCAATAAATTAGTATTATTTACCATCAACAAAGATGCATATGACATGCCAGATTATAGTCAGATTATGAAATTATACGATGCCATTCATGCATTGATTCAAGACGGTGTTGTCGTATCTGCTTATGCCCTTGATTCCAAAGGTCTATCAGCAGCCGTAAGTAAGATGGCATTTGGTAACAAATTGGGTGTCACTGTAAATAGCAATGTAACTACTGACACGATGTTTGCACCGGGCTTTGGTAACATCGTTGCAGAAGTATCTGCAGAGAGAGCCGCAGAAGTGGCAACCGTGATGGCAAATGCGGGACTGAATGCAAACTTTTCAGAAGTGGGCGCAGTAAATGACGAGCAGAAATTTATCTATGGTGATGTTGTAATCACAATAGATGAAGCATTAAATGCCTGGGCAACCACTTTGGAAAAAGTATTCCCAACCAGAGCAACCGTTGAAACTGACGAGGTAAAGAGTGGATTATACGAAACGAAAGACATCTATGTTTGCAAAAATAAGGTTGCAAAACCAACCGTATTTATTCCAGTGTTCCCAGGAACCAACTGTGAATATGACAGTGCGAGAGCATTCGAGCAGGCTGGCGCAGATGTGATTGTAAAAGTATTTAAGAATTTAAATGCCGATGATATCCGTGATTCCGTAGGGGCGTTTGAAAAAGCGATTAATGAATCTCAGATTATTATGTTCCCAGGTGGATTTTCCGCAGGTGATGAACCGGAAGGCTCGGCGAAATTTTTTGCAACGGCATTCCGCAACGAGAAGATTAAAGAAGCAGTTGATCATTTATTACAGGAGCGTGACGGATTAGCACTCGGTATCTGTAACGGCTTCCAGGCTTTAATCAAATTGGGATTAGTACCATATGGTAAAATCACCGAGCAGGATGCAGCGTCACCAACTTTAACCTATAATACGATTGGGCGTCATATTTCCAAGATGGTATATACCAAAGTGGTAACGAATAAATCACCTTGGTTAGCTGGGGCAGAGCTTGGCGCAGTTTACTGCAATCCAGCATCTCACGGCGAAGGACGTTTTGTTGCACCGAAGGAGTGGTTAGACAAGCTGTTTGAAAACGGCCAGGTCGCAACCCAATATGTTAACGAGCAGGGTGTTCCAACGATGGACGAAGAGTGGAACGTGAACGGTTCTTATATGGCAATCGAAGGAATCACCAGCCCAGACGGACGTGTGCTTGGTAAGATGGCACATGCAGAGCGTCGCGGGGCATCTGTTGCAATGAATATTTATGGTGAGCAGGATATGAAGTTGTTTGAATCGGGAGTGGCGTATTTTAGATAGAGAAAACGAGAATGATTATAGACCTTGGAACGAGAGTAAAGTCTTGTTCTAAGGTCTTTTCTACTATCCACAACAAGAAAAAAACGGAAGGGCTTGCCAAGCGTGAAAAAGCTCTGTACAATATAGTTATAAGGTTAACGAGGGGTGTTTTGGGGTTGCAAAGGAGAATGGTTTGAAAAGAGAAAAGACACAGTTCTATCAATGTACCATCAAGTTCATAGCCGCGATTTTTTTGCTGGTAGGCATGGTGCTGACCCACGGAGCGGATGTGTTAGCGGCACCAACGGAAGAATTTCAATTTGAAATAACGGTTACGGAAAGTAGCCTTGATTTTTGTGTGCCGACAAGTGGATATTTGGATATGTCATACGGTAAAGCTTACAGTTGGTATATAGACTGGGGCGATAATACCGGAAAAAAAATCTATACCCAGACGGGCTCGGCAAATGCAGCGGGTGCAGTTGGAATAAAACATGAATATACAAAGGCCGGTACCTATTGTATTACCATCACACCGAATGGCAGTCAGGATGCTTGGCTTGGTGCGTTTGGATTTTCGGAAGGAAAATCAGGAGCGAATGCAACGTTAAATAAGAAAAAAGTAGTAAAAGTGATTTCACCGCTAACACCAAAAATGACGCGAACCCAAGAGCAATTGAATTCAGGGGAGTCACCAACGGGTGAATGGATATATACATTTTTTGGTTGCGAAAATCTGACGATGGGAGAAGAATTTAATTTTCCACAGGAAATAACGACAGTGGGAAATTATTATGCAGCATATATGTTTTATGGCTGTTCTGGAAGTGATTTTACGATGAACGAAGCGTTTAATCTGCCGCAGGAAATAACGGAGGTGGGAACATCATTTGTCGAAGGAATGTTTTATGGCTGCTTGGGAAACGACTTTACAATGAATGAAGTTTTTAATCTGCCGCAGGAAATAACGGAGGTGGGAACATCATTTGCGGAGGGAATGTTTTATAACTGCTCAGGAAATAACTTTATGATGAATGAAGTGTTTAATCTGCCCCAAGATATCGTGACCGTGGAAAGCCGTTTTGCCAAAGATATGTTTTGTAAGTGCTCGGGAAGTAAGTTTACGATGAATGAAGCGTTTAATCTGCCTCAGGAAATAACGGAGGTGAAAAATCTTTTTGCCGAAAGTATGTTTTATAGTTGTTCGGGAAGAGATTTTACGATGAATGAAGTCTTTAATTTACCACAAGGTATAACGACGGTGGACGAGCATTTTGTGGAATACATGTTCTACAACTGTTCAAATAGTAACTTTACGATGAATGAAGTGTTTAATCTACCTCAGGAAATAACGGAGGCAAAAAATAATTTTGCATGTCGAATGTTCAGTTTATGCAGTGGAAGCAGCTTCACAATGAATACTGTTTTTAATCTACCACAGGATATAACAGTGGTAGGAAATGAATTTGCATATGGGATGTTTTATGATTGCTCAGGAAGAAACTTTGCAATGAATGATGTGTTTAATTTGCCGCAGAAGGTAACAACCGTGGGATATTCATTTGCCCAACAAATGTTTGGCAACTGCTCGGGCAATAGTTTTACAATGGGGGCGGCTTTTAACTTACCACAGGAACTAATAAAAGTGGGCTTCAATTTTGCCGAGAGTATGTTTTATTGTTGTACCGGAAATCGTTTTACGATGAATGAAGATTTTAACTTGCCGCAGAAAATTATAGAAACAGGTGTAGGTTTTGCCAAAGAAATGTTTTCAGGCGGAGGCGGCAGCTCTTTTCAGGTAAATAATGTATTTGTATTTCCGGTTCAAGTTCATGCAAATGATAATTTTTATAATACCTTTAAATTAAGCAGTGCGGTACCGGTGCAAAAGCGTACAGCACAATCCATTTTAAATGGAGTAAATCAACCAACCACCAATCAGGCAACATTTTACCGATGCAGTAATATTTTTATGGACTACATTTATATTCCGCTAAGCTGGGGCGGAGAAGGGCAGGAGCGGCCAGAACATTTGCTGGTGGTAAATCCGCTTCAATGCAAATTTGAAATTTGTGCAACTGGATATACGCAGGAACAAGCTGAAGGACTGACAGTTTGTATTTATAACCTGGGGAAATCAGCAGCATTAAATCTGAGCGTTATGTTAACGGGGGATGACAATTTTACCATTAATGCAAAAATGGATGATAAGATAGCAGCAAATCAGGTGATGGAGCTTCGCATTTTTCCAAAGGTCGGACTTTCAAAGGGGCGCTATGAAAATGGAATTCAGATTTGTGCAGATGGTATAGCAGCAATAAATGTACCGCTATCCTTCCGGGTACTTCAGATGCCATCGATTATTCAGGACGTGCCACAAGAAGAAATTAAGGTACCTGTGGAGGGAGTTAGTACCGCATTAACAGTGGAAGTGGATGCAGTTACAGATGGCGGCGCCTTGACTTATCAGTGGTATAAAAATACCAATGACAGTATCATCGGCGGAACAGCAATCGAAGGAGCCAACAGTGCATCCTATCTTCCAAGTGTAGATACTGTTGGCATATCCTATTACTACGTGAAGATTACGAATATTCATAAGGATATTCCAAACTGTGAGATAGCAAGTATCAGAAGCAAGACAGCCAAGTTGACGGTGTTTGTGCCGGAGGAGGCTGAAACGCCGGTAATTGTGGAACAGCCAAAAGATGCAGGAGTGGAGCGGGGAGAACAAGCGACACTGAGTGTAACATCACAGGTGGGCGACGGGGGCGTTTTAAGTTATCAGTGGTATCAGACAACGGCAGAGGATGGCGCCGAAGGAATCAAAATAGCGGGGGCAGAAAGCAAGAGCTTTAGCCCGGAGACAGTTGAAGATGGTGTCTATTATTACTATGTGGAAGTCACAAACACCAATAATAATGCCAGCCTTACGAAGACGGCAACGATTGTTAGTGAATTGGTAACAGTAACGGTGCAAAAAAATGTTAACCAGGCATTGATAAGTATAGCAGGAACATATATCTATAATGGAAGCATTATCCGCCCAGATGAGGGCAATGTAACAGTGGAACTAGATGGCGAGGTCTTGCCGCAGGATGGAAGCGCATATACATATCGGGTGGAAAATGCGACAGAAGTTGGAACGGCAAGTTTAATTGTCACGGGAAAAGGTCTGTATACCGGCAGCACTAGTAAAAGCTTTAAGATAGCAAAAAAAGTAATACAAATAGACCCGGCGGCCAGTATCGTTGCAAAAAAGCAATATGATGGTTCCGAGCATGCCCAAATTGATATGGTCGCGTTTGCTGGCTTAGTAGATGGACAAGTGCTTGTACAGGGACAGGACTACACCATATCAAATGCTTATTACAATAGCTCGGATGTAAAAGATGCAACAATAGTTACGGCAACAATTGCGCTGAAAGAAAGTGGAATAACAAAGAATTATCAACTTACAAACGGAAGATTTCAGAAGGCGGCCGAGCTTCTTAGATGCCCAATCGATGGGGTGAGTCGCATCATGAAAATAGCATCTGTTGCGAACCATGTATATCAGTACGACCTAGGGCAATTTTTACCGCAGAAAGAAGTTGTGGGACAGATTAGTGATGGTATCGCTGATATTACAGAAAATGAAGCGGGAATTCTAACGGATGTCAGGGTAGAAAATCAAAGTCTCATTTTATCAGCCGAGGGTTATCATGCGTTAGGGGAGCAAGCTCAGGTGACGGTTTCGTTTATGAGTGATAATTATATTTTTACAAATGCGGTTTTGTGTGTTGAAGTAACAGATAAGTCGATTGTATCAGTCACAGGTGTCACCGTGGAAAGCCGTTCCTACAATGGGAAAGCAGTAGAAGCAGCGGGTGTTCCAGTATTTACAGATATAATCACAGAGGAAACGGTTGAACTAAATCCGGTTTATCAGTGGTCAGAGGGAGAAGCGCCAACAAATGTTGGAAAATACATGTTGATTGTGACCGCGGAGGATGCGGAGGCTTTTGAACTGGAACATCAGGAGATACCATTTACAATATATAAGGCAGCTCAGACAATTACTTTTCCAGAGCCAGAGATTCGTTATGTGGGCCAGGAAATCAACTTGAGAGCAGTGTCAGATTCTGGACTGCCAATTACCTATAGCAGCAGTGATGATACAATAGCAACAGTGGAAAATGGAAAATTAACCTTGTTGGATATTGGCGAGGTAAGCATAATTGCCGAGCAGGAGGGAAATGAAAACTATAAGCCGGCCGAAAGTATGAGTTGCACCTTTACAATTCAGCCGCGGCGCTCCTCAGATGCTACGTTATCAAGTCTTTCCGTGAGTAGTGGCATACTGTCGCCAGCCTTTCATCCGGCAACATCAAGCTATACCTTAGCGGTTGGTGCTGAAGTAGCCAGTATTACAGCAACAGCAACAGCCAACGATGCAAAGGCAACAGTCAGAGGAATCGGAAAACAGAATGTTCCGGCTGGGACAAGTACCATAACAATAGAAGTGACTGCCGAGGATGGAACATCGAAACACTACGATATCAATGTCACCCGACCACATACTTACACCATTAGCTATACCTTAAATGGTGGAACACCCAATAGCCAAAACCCAACGAGTTATACGGCGGGTACAGCGGTGGCACTCAAGGAACCAACCCGAACGGGATATACATTTGACGGTTGGTACGCTGATGCTGGATTGAAAATAAGGGTTACTGAAGTTGCAAAAAGCAGTGCGGGTAATAAAATATTTTATGCCAAGTGGACAGCAGTCTCTTACAAAATAACATATCAGCTAAGTGGTGGTGCGAATCATAATTCAAACCCATCAAGCTATACGATAACCACAGCCAAGCTTACATTAGCAAATCCAACCAAAGCCGGTTACACATTTGCCGGTTGGTACAGTGATAGTAAATTTAAAAAGAAGGATTCATCGATTGCAAACGGCAGCGTGGGAACTAAAACGTTTTATGCAAAATGGACGAAAGTAAGCGTAAAAAAAACGAGTTGGGGTTCACTAAAGTGTCCGGCTGCAAAAAAAATGAAGGTAACCGTCAAAAAGGTTAGTGGTGCAAAAGGATATGAAATATTGTATTCGACAAATAGCAAATTGAAGAGTGCCAAAAAAGCTACTGCCACATCCGTGACAAAGACAATATCAAAATTGAGTTCAAAAAAGACATACTATGTAAAAGTAAGGGCATATAAGCTAGATTCGAAAGGGAAAAAGATATATGGTTCTTATAGTACGGTGAAAAATGTCAAGGTAAAATAATAAAATGAAAGCCAGTGAGAATCACAAAACGATTCAAGCTGGCTTTTTTAGGAAAACACTAGTTTTTCAATTGCATATGCGACCCCATGTTCTTCGTTAGACAGTGAAATAAAATCAGCATTTTTTAGTAAAAGTGGTTCAGCATTTGCCATAGCCACACCAATTCCAGCGGCAGAAACAATATCAAAATCATTTTCACTGTCACCACAAGCCATTGTTGCATCTATCGAAAGCTGAAAGCGGTTACACAAAAATCGCAGTCCTTTGGCCTTGGAAATCCCTTTTTTATTCACTTCAATATTACGAAAACCACCTGATACAAAATGCAGATTCTCATAGTCAGAAAGCAGTGTCAGCACTTTGTCCCGGTTTAACAGTCCACCATGCTCATCCGGTAAAAAGTTAAGCGTCAATTTCTGAATATTCATCTTGTTTTGTAGAATAAAATCGGGCAGATTATCCACCACTGTTCGGGTATCACGAATATACGTGCGCAAGGATTCTGGCACGTGTAAACGCTCGATATAAGGGCGGGTTGCCAAAGCTGTGTAAGCATCACCATTAATAAAAGCATCCAGATGTAATTGGCAATGATACAATTCTTGTAGCAGTGCGGCACCGTCAGCACTATCAATAGCATTCTCAAACAGCAATTCCTTGCCCGGAATGTGGTAAACGGCGGCACCATTGGCAGTAATCGCATATTCAATGCCCAATTCGTTTAAAGCAGGCAGAGGAAGTCCCACAAAAGGCCGCCCGGTTGAGATGATGACCCGAATACCACTGTTAACAGCATGTCGAATCGCTGCCTTATTCTTTTCGGAAATTTTTCCTTCACTATTATATAATGTACCATCTAAATCAAGTGCAATTAATTTGATTTTCTGATTCATAAAAATTTTCTCCAATGCATAAATATTTGCTCACAACATAATATCAGCAATAGGCAAACTAATCAAGGCGTTTTTTTGGAAAAACCCCTCGGGATTTTGGAAATCCGCTGGAATAATCAGTTTATGCTTGCAGTGAATTGGGATTGCTTATATAATTAGTAGGAAAACGAAAACAAGTGGAGAGAAAATTCATGCTGATACAGGAATATTTAAAAGCAGGACGTCTGATAACAGACGGAGCAATGGGAACCTATTACGAAGAAAAATATGGAAAAGCACAGGAAATGTCTGAGCAGGCCAACGAAACACATCCACAGCGTGTGCGGGAAGTGCATCTGGACTATTTGCGCAGCGGTGCGAGACTGATTCGAACGAATACCTTTGCGACTAATTCGATGTTTTTTGCCAGCATGGAAGAGATCGTTCAAAATATAAAAAAGGGATATGCCATTGCCAGTGAAGCGGTGCAGATATATCAACAGGAAAATCCAGCTGATCAGATTATCATTGCGGCCGATATCGGCACAATCTATGACTCAAATCATTTGGAATATGAGAGTGTTTTGGCAGAATATAAAAAGATTTGCGATACCTTCTTAGAGTGCGGGGCATCCTGCTTTGTCTTTGAGACACAGGCGGATTTTACATATATTGAACCAGTCAGTCAGTATCTGAAGGAAAAATCAGAAGCATTTATTATTGTCCAATTTTCCTTTGATAAAAGTGGTTATACCAGAGCCGGCATCAGTGTCGATAAAATGGTTCGCACAGCATCGGCAATGGATAGCATCGATGCCTATGGTTTTAACTGTGGCGTTGAAGCGACACATATGTATCAATTATTGAAAGGACTTGCATTTCCAAGTGATAAATACATAACCGTTTTGCCAAATGCTGGGTATCCCTATACCTTGCGGGGAAAAACGATTTACTCCCATAATGTCGGCTACTATGTGGAAGAAATGAAAAAGATTGCAGCCTTAGGAATCGAAATAATGGGTGGCTGCTGCGGCACGACCCCAGCTCATATTGAAGCCTTACAGCAGGAATTGCAAGCGATGCCACTAATCCCGAAACGCGTCGGCGTGGTCCAAAGTACCTCGATTCGTCAGCGTGAATCGGAATTTGAACGAAAATTAGATGCCGGTGAAAAGGCCTATATCGTCGAGCTGGACCCACCATTTCAGACTGATGTAACAAAGGTAATGGACGGAGCTGCTGAGTTGGCACAAGTTGGTGTGGATATGATTACATTATCGGATTCACCGATGGCCAGAACGAGGATGGATGCAGGACAGTTGGCAATTAAGATGCAGCAGGAAACTGGCGTGCCAGTAATGCCGCATATATGTTGTCGTGATAAAAACGTGATTGCATTACGAGCGGGAATGCTGGGAACCTACATGAATGGCATCCGTCATTATCTAATCGTGACGGGAGACCCAGTTGGACGCGGGGATAGAGAACGAGTGACCTCCGTGTTTGATTTCAATTCAATCAAATTTATGCGCTATGTCAATGAAATGAACGATGATGCATTTGCCGGAGAACCGGTGGTGTATGGTGGCGCATTAAATTATCATGGGGCAAATGTAGGCGCCATCATTGATCGAATGAAATTAAAAATCGAGGCTGGCTGTAGCTGCTTTTTGACTCAGCCGGTATATACAGCGGAGGATGTAGAGCGAATCCGTTATATCAAGGAGCATGTCGACACTAGAATATTGTGTGGCATAATGCCATTAGTCAGCTATAAGAATGCGATGTTTGTCAAAAATGAGATGCCAGGTATTCACATTTCCGATGACATTGTGAGTCGCTACCGAGAGGATATGACAAGAGAAGAGGCCGAAGCAGTGGCAAGGGATATTTCTGCCGAGATAGCGGGGCAGTTGTATGATGTGGTGGATGGTTTTTATTTTATGACACCATTTAATCGGACGGGATTGATATGCGGCATCATTGAGGCAATTCGAGCTTTGCACAAGGAGGAAAACTAGAATGACCAAAGAAACATTTTTAAACCTGATTCAAAAAGAAATTATCATATTAGATGGTGCCACCGGAACGAATTTGCAAGCAGCCGGAATGCCGGTAGGCGTATGTCCGGAGCAGTGGATTATAGAGCATTCAGAAGTAATGGTAGAACTGCAACGCAGCTATGTGGAGGCTGGCACCAAGATATTGCTGGCACCAACCTTTACTGCCAATCGAATTAAATTAGAAGAATATGGCTTAGCTGATCAGCTCGTCGAAATGAATCAAAGGCTAGTGGCTATTTCCAAGGAGGCGGCTGATGGCAAAGCATATGTTGCCGGTGATTTGACGATGACTGGACGGCAGCTTTATCCAATGGGCGATTTGCCATTTGAAGAACTTGTTGAAGTTTATAAGGAACAAATTAGAGTCCTTGCCGATGCTGGCGTGGATTTATTCATTGTGGAAACGATGATGAGCCTGCAAGAGAGCCGGGCGGCACTGATTGCGGCGAAAGAAACAACCGATTTACCAGTCATGGTCAGTATGACCTTTGAAGCTGACGGTCGAAGTCTATATGGAACAGACCCTAAAACGGCAGTTGTCGTGCTGCAAAGTCTTGGTGCAGATGCAGTTGGAATGAACTGTTCAACCGGACCAGAAGGAATGCTCGAGCTAATTGGGCAAATGGCGGAGGTGGCATATATTCCGATTTTGGCGAAGCCAAATGCCGGATTGCCAGAACTAGAAGATGGCCGGACGGTATATAAGATGTCACCAGCAGAATTTGCGGAAGTTGGTGCAAGATTAATTGATGCCGGGGCGTCCATGATTGGTGGCTGCTGTGGTTCAACGCCAGCCCATATCAAAGCACTAGCCACAGCGGTTAGTGAAAAACCAGCTTTTCAGCCAACAAGCGAGCGCAGACGGATGTTGTCATCAGAACGTAAGACGGTAGAAATCAAGCTGGATGGGCAATTTATGGTGGTTGGCGAGCGGATTAATCCAACTGGCAAGAAGAAGCTCCAGGCCGAGTTAAAAGAAGGCAGTCTGAATCTGGTGCGAACAATGGCCAGAGAGCAGGAGGAAAACGGTGCGGCGATTTTAGATGTCAATATGGGGATGAATGGCATCGATGAAAAACAGATGATGCTAGAGACTATTTATGAGGTAACCGGAACGGTTGATTGTCCGCTCTGCATTGATTCCTCATATGTCGAAGTAGTGGAAGCAGCCCTGCGCATTTATCCAGGTCGGGCCCTGATTAATTCGATTTCACTAGAGCAGGAGAAAATTGAAAAACTGCTGCCAATTGCCAAAAAGTATGGTGCGATGTTTATTCTGCTGCCACTATCAGATGCTGGCTTGCCAAAGGATGCGGAAGAAAAACGGCAGATTGTTAAGACTATTTTAGAAAAGGCTTTACAGCTTGGACTTCATAAAGAAGATATTGTCGTAGATGGATTAGTGGCTACCGTCGGAGCAAATTCGGCAGCAGCATTGGAATGCTTTGATACCATTCGCTACTGTCGGGATGAGCTGGGACTAGCGACAATTTGCGGCTTGTCTAACATTTCTTTCGGATTACCGGGCCGGGCTTATGTAAATACAGCATTTCTAACGATGGCGATTGCTCACGGACTGACGATGGCGATTGCCAATCCATCGCAGGAACTATTGATGAATGCGGCATTCGCATCAGATTTATTGTTGCAGAAGGAAGGCAGTGATATCCGCTACATCAATCGCATGAATAAATTAGAGGATAAAGTAAGCCAGAACACATCGGTTGTTCCGGAAAATAAAAAAGATGTCAACGAAGTGTTTGAAGCAGTCCTTCAGGGAAATAAAGGTGCAATTATTGAAAAGGTTGACACGATGCTTTCCGCGGGTGAGAAACCAGCCGAGATTATTAATAACTATTTGATTGCGGCAATTAATGAAGTCGGTGTCTTATTTGACAAACAAATCTATTTCCTGCCGCAGTTGATTTCCAGTGCTCAGACAATGGAAAAGGCAATTGCCTATTTAGAGCCAATGCTAGAGCACGAGGATGGTCAGGAGGAGAAAGCAACCATTATCTTTGCGACGGTAGAGGGTGACATTCACGACATCGGCAAGAATCTGGTGGTTCTGATGTTAAAGAACTATGGTTACCGTGTGATTGATTTGGGCAAGGATGTTTCTTCGGCACAGATTGTAGATACTGCACTGGCAGAAAGTGCGGCGATTATTGGTCTGTCAGCGCTCATGACAACAACGATGATGCGAATGAAAGAAGTCGTTGAAGAAGCGAAAGCTAGAAACTGTCACAGTAAAATTGTGATTGGTGGAGCTTGTATTACCGAAAGCTTTGCCGAAGAAATCGGAGCAGACGGCTATTCCACGGATGCGGCTGATTGTGTCAGATTAGTGGAACGGTTGCTAAATGCATAAAGTGAAAATGAATTTTGTAAATTAAATAAATAATTTAAAAAATAGGGGTTGACTTCGTCCAAGCTTCTATTGTATAATAGCGGAGCGGGTCAAGCAATTGGCCCGCAAGAAATGGGATCTTAGCTCAGCTGGGAGAGCATCTGCCTTACAAGCAGAGGGTCATAGGTTCGAGCCCTATAGGTCCCATTCTTAACAAAATATGGCGGAATAGCTCAGTTGGCCAGAGCACACGGTTCATACCCGTGGTGTCGAGAGTTCGAATCTCCCTTCCGCTACTTTAAAAGTGCTGAATTATCAGCACTTATTTTTGTTCGCCCAGCATGGGCGAACTCTTACGAGTGAAAGTCTCGAGTGTGCCTTAGTGGTAGGAAACACATAGCCAATGACAAGGGTGTCCATCGTGAGATGGAATCTGAAGGAAGTCGGATGGCAAACCTCTGGTCT
>JAVBTX010000023.1:0-64445 GCA_031555935.1 Lachnospiraceae bacterium
TCGTTGGAGGTGTTACATGTTTAACGAAATATGCATTTATGAAGCAAAATTAACAAAGCTAGATGAAATCGAAGCGTTAATGAAAGAAGTCGCTGAGTTTTACTTAAGTCAAGAAGGTGTTATTGATGTTCACTATATAAAGCGTACTCATCGACAAAAGGATTTTAATGCAGTTAAAGAGGGTGAGTTACCCGTTCGCCTTACAAGAAATGTGGGTAAGGTAACCTATGTTTTATATTGGGTATTGGAAAATGAGGAGGTACATGCAAGGGTATCCAAACTCGGTATAGAGAAATTTTACAAACGATGGAATCGTTGTTTGACCACAATGCCTAAAATAATATTAGGTGAAAACATTGTTTAAGCATTAAATAAGGCTTTGATGGAGGGATATATGAGGTGATTTTTAAATTAGTAATTGAAAACCCTTATGAAATAAGGGCTGAAGATTCCGAGAACTTATTATATAACAACGGAGGAATAATAGGATGGAGATAAGAGAGTTTGGTTGTTTGGAAGATAAAGAATATTGGTTAAGCAAGATAAATAAAAGTGATTGGGAAGCCGGACAATATCTGCATGAATTACTAAGCAAAAACGAGTTAACATCATTGTGTGGAAAGACAACGAAGGTGTTTTTGCTGATAGATAATCAACAACTTATATCATTTTGCACTTTGGCAGAAGAAGATGACGTGAGAGACACTGGCCTTACGCCGTGGATAGGATTTGTATATACGTTTCCTGAATATCGAGGACATCGATACATGGGACTTCTGTTAGATTTTGCTTATGAGACTGCTAGAAATAACGGGGCAAAATATATTTATATATCGACGGATAAAATAGGGCTTTATGAAAAGTACAGATATTCCTTCTATCAAATGATGAAGGATATGAATGGAGAAGTTTCGCGAGTATATAGAATTAGTGTCAAATAAATATTAAGCATGTAAAATCAGAATATGTAGAGCTTTTCTGTGAACTTTCCCTATTTTTCAAGGCTTTCCAAGCCTATCAATATGAACTTATATGTATTTTCCCTTGTTGCGTGAGCGTAAACATTCATTGTGGTACTTATATCGGAATGACCTAGTAGCTCTTGTACATCTTTGTAATAATTCCTGTGATATAACTGTCCATACGGAAAGCGCTGTTTGTGCTGTTCCTTTTTGGCAGTCTGCAATATATCAGCTAGAGTATCGCCAAAATCAACAACACGCACCTTTTTTCGTTTTGTCGGTCCAATCTCTGTTTTGTGCCTTGCATTGTTGTAGCGGGTGTCTCCGTCCTATTAATCTATATATGGGTTATAATATCGCCTATATCCCCATCAATTAAAATACTTTGTTTTGTAATTTCTTTAGGAGCAAAAGCTTCTCCAAAATTAACGCAGGCGTAAGTCGCAAGAGGATTTTCCTTTACCCTTTTCCAGAAAGGGTATTTAATTATGACAGGAGTGTTTGCTCCAACCCCAAGTTCAAGGTAAAGCACATGACCATTTTCGTGACGACGCAGAAAATCGGAATATCTCTGAGCTGCCATATCCCAGCCTGTATCCTGTACAAAGGTATCATCACAACGTAAATTCATGGTTAATGGTTTGCCACATTCCGTACAATATGGGATAAGCGTCGAAGGAATAGATGTCTTTGCAGTAACATCTTCTGGTAATATAAGCTCACCATTCGGCATAATTTCATATCCCTGTGCTTCCACCATCTTATGCACTTGGTTTTCGTTGTCATAGGTCTTTTTTTCACATCCGTCCATACATTGCCACAATCCATAATCTCCCTGTGTATAGAATAACCGATGTTTATCAAAACCATTTTTTTGAAACAGGTGGTCTACATTTGTTGTCAATACGAAATAGTCTTTACCATTCACCAGCTCAAACAGTTTTTCGTAAACTGGTTTAGGAGCATTCATGTAGCGGTTGATGTAAATGTATCTGCTCCAATATGCCCAGTGTTCCTCTAATGTCTGATAGGGATGGAAACCTCCAGAATACATATCCGTAAAATAATATTTGCGGGCAAAATCGCTAAAGTATTTTTGAAATCGCACCCCCGAATAAGTAAAGCCTGCGGAAGTAGACAAGCCTGCACCTGCCCCCAGAACAATGGCATCAGCATTTGTAATTTCATTCTGTAATTTTTTTATCTGCTCCGAGTAATTTCCGGTAGATTTGATAATCTGACGATTGAAAAACATTAAATACCACCTTTCTGATTTTACGATTCACTGTGAAATATTGTTTTACTGTATTCACCGCAATTTCAGCGGCTTCTTTCTGAGGAAAGCCAAATACACCTGTTGAGATACAACAAAAAGCCATAGTTTCCACTTCATATTTTTCTGCTAGTTCCAAACAGGACTGATAACAGCTTTTGAGTAATCTCTTATTCTGGTCTGTCAGTTTTCCTTGAACGATTGGACCGACAGTATGAAGCACATAAGCAGAGGGAAGGTTGTAGGCGGGAGTAATCTTAGCTAGTCCAGTTTCTTCCTCATGTCCCTGTTCCGCCATCAGTTTCTGGCAGGTAAGGCGTAGCTGTATTCCAGCATAGGTATGAATACAATTATCAATACATGAATGGTTTGGGTAATAACATCCAGTCATTCCGCTGTTGGCAGCATTTACAATTGCTCCAACTCCTAATCGGGTAATATCCCCTTGCCAGAGTACAAGCCGTTCATCAGCCTCTGATACAGGTAATTCCTTTACACATACAATTCCTTTTTCTTTGACTTCTTCCGAAAGATATTCATCTTGTATTTTTAAAAATTCATTACCTGCCGGCATAGGTGGACGGACATTAAACAAAGCACGAAGTAGCCGTTGCTGTTCGTCCTGAGTTTGTGGTATTTTCACATCACGATACTGTGATTGTTCTTTTAAGAGTTCGTGAATTAGCCATATACGGCGTTCTTCTTGCTTCATATATTTCACATCCTAACTTTTTTTAATAATTGCCCTTACGGGACAAATCTCGTAACAGTTCCCACAGCGGATACAATGCTTCTGGTCAATCTCAACTGGTTTTTTTGTAATATCAATGCTTTTCTGTGGACAGCGTGAATAGCAGATTTTACAACCGATACATTTGTCGTTGACAAAATAGCCATCATCAACAGGAATTGCACCACCAATTGTAAACTCCGTTCTTTCTGGTGGGAGTTTGGACAAATCAAAGATTTCTCCTGTTCCTTCATAGAGCTGAAAGACTGTCAAGGCTGTGCGTGAAGCGTTGGACGGATAGATATCTTTCATATATGGATTTTTTTCAAATAACTCTGTAAGTTTGTCAGAGCCAAGTTCCTTGACTTTGCCTTTCACAGATACAGCAACGGTACTCATGGTGTCTGTACCTTTCATACCAGTAAGAGCAACATTTGGATTGGCACGCAGTCTTTTATAAAAGTGCTTGCCCTTAGCAGTTAAAAAGTATAACCCATTTTCATCAAAGTCCATCATATCAATGGCACAGGTAACAGGGGTATTGTCTTTATCAACCGTGGCAACAACAGTCGTATGAATTTGCTTTACAAGTATCTCTAAAATTTCGATTGTTTTCATTGAATTTCCGCCTTATAATTCTCCTATTGAGATATGATTTAGATTAAGAATAACGCCCCACAGATATTGTTCAGCAGGGCGTTTCTTATCATATCTTCTCACATCCGGACTATACCGTCGGTAACGGAATTACGCCGTTTCAGCCGCTATGCGGGTCGCAGACTTTACTGCCGGTAAGGATTTACACCTTGCCCCGAAGATTGTTTTCATATATTTCTTAGAACTCATAAGGAGGGTTGCCAGAGAAATCGGCAATCACACCATGAGGATTTTCCAGATAGAAAACCTCAAAGATAGGGTTGTCAGCGGTCTGATACTGTCCCTTAACGATAGGGTTATTCATACAGCCTTCCTTAACCGCCATGTTGTTATCGAATACTGCTTTGCCTGCAAGACGAATCCATGCGTATTCTGGAGAAGATACAGAAACTTCAATTTCTGGATTAGCAAGAATGTCCTTATAAACATCTTTCTGGTTATTGGTGCAGAACCACAGTTTTCCATCCTGCTCGAAGCAGAACATAAACGGACGACACTTTGCCTTTCCATCACGACCTACGGTTGCAAGATACTGTACAGGGTTGGCCTGTAAAAATTCTACTACTTTCTTCATGTTTTTTACCTCCATTTTGATTGTTATTTATTGTTGGCTTGCTTTTGTTTGCCTGTGACATTATAATATGACTGTAACAGCAAATAGTAAAGTAGGCACAATAATGTACTATAATTACCTTTTGGAAACTATTGCGTAAATAAAGGACTTGGAGGGAATATAAAGTGACAACTAAAGAATTACCGGCTTGCCCGGTTGAAACAACGCTTGCTTTAATTGGAGACAAATGGAAAGTGCTTATTCTGCGAGACCTGATATCAGGCAAAAAAAGATTTGGAGAACTACAAAGAAGTATCGGTAAGGTAAGTCAAAAGGTACTCACTTCTAATCTGCGTGAAATGGAAGCAAACGCCTTGGTTGAAAGAACGGTTTACGCCGAAGTTCCACCTCGTGTAGAATACAGCCTTACAGAGCTTGGGCAAAGTTTGAAACCTATCCTTGATTCTATGTGGGCTTGGGGCGAAACCTATAAAGAAAAGAATAAATAAACAAAGAGCCACTCACAGAAAACTTAGTGTTTATAAGGGCTTGCTGTGAATTTAATAACAAAATATAACAGCTTTTATCCCCCTTAAATTATGTCATTTTTCAATCAGAAGTTGTAGAGGAGAAACATGAGAATACTTGAAGTGACCAAAAGAACCCCGTTACTGATGCAGCAGCTATTAGCAATATGGGAGGAATCCGTAAGAGCAACACATCTGTTTCTAACGGACAGCGAAATTAAAAGTATCAAGGAATATGTTCCGCAAGCATTAAGCCAAATACCTTATCTGATTGTTGCGGAAAATGAGGGGGGATTTCCCGTTGCATTTATGGGCATTGAAGATGGACGATTGGAGATGCTTTTTATTGCTCCGGCGTGCAGAGGTAACGGATTGGGAACGCGCCTTTTGCAGCATGGCATTGAGAATTATTCAATTAATAAATTGAGCGTAAATGAACAAAATCCTCAAGCAAAAGGTTTTTATGAACAGATGGGATTTGAAGTTTATAAAAGAACAGAAAATGATGAGCAAGGAAACCCTTATCCCATTTTGTATATGAAGTTGGACTGACAAATTCAAATTTGACGGAGTAGAAAATGCTAATTAGAGAATATCAAGCATCAGTTAGATCAAATCAATATGAATAACAATTAACTAGAGCTGAGGTAAGAAAGGAATCCAGCATGGGAAAAGAGAAATTTGCACTAGTAGAAAAAAATCTTCATGATAGAGGTTATATCGTAAATATTTTTAATACTGCTGTACAGGCTTCAGAATATATCGACTCACAAGTTGACAGCCAGACTGTTGGTTTTGGTGGTTCTATGACACTTGAACAGATGGGATTATACGAGATACTTAGCAAGCATAATACTGTATTCTGGCATCAGCGTATACCTAATGGAAGAACAAGTAAAGAAGTAAGACTGCAAGCAAATGGAAGTAATATCTATATATCTTCTGTAAATGGATTGGCCGAAACCGGAGAAATTATAAATATTGACGGAAATTGTAATCGAATTGCATCTATTTTCTATGGTCATCAAAAAGTATATCTCGTGGTTGGAAAGAACAAAATAGAAAAAGATTATGAGAGTGCTTTGCACCGTGCCAGAAATATAGCCGCACCTTTGAATGCCAAACGTTTGGGGGTAAAAACACCATGTGCTGTTAAAGGCAATCAATGCTATGATTGTAAAAGTCCAGAGAGAATTTGCCGAGGTCTTTCTGTTTTATGGGACAAACCAATGACAGGTGAATTTGAAGTGATACTAATTGATGAAGAATTAGGATACTGATAAACAACTTCATAAAGGGCAGAGCCGGTCAAGCGAAGATGCTTCTTCCCATGATATGCTGTCAATAAAAGGAGGTGCATATCATGCACGCATGGGAAGCAATACAAAAAACACTGGATTATATTGAAACAAATATCAGTGAAGAATTTGAAATTGAGCGGCTTGCTAATACAGCCGCACTATCACCCTTCTATTATCAAAGGCTCTTTTCGCGCCTTGTCAAAAAGCCCGTCAAGGAATATGTCAAACTGCGCCGGTTGGCCCGCGCCTGTCAATCGCTTGACAATAGGGAAAGCCGGATTTTAGACGTCGCTTTAGACTGTGGTTTCGGAAGCCACGAAACCTTTACCAGAGCGTTTAAGAAAGCCTATGGCATGACTCCGGAAGCCTACCGGGAGCATTCTGTGATGCTTAACCAGTTTGACAAACCTGATCTGATGTTGAACTATGTTATGATTGACGAGGGTGTTCCCCTCATCAGTGAGGGTCTTGTGCTGGAATTTAACCGTAAAACACTGGAACAGCCCATTTCGTTTATGGGAGTGACAGGTATTATCCCTATTGATGGACAAATGCCGCTCGGTGAAGCGACTGGGGTAGACATGCCTGGAGAAGTCTGGCAAAGATTTCATCGTAAAAAACACTCTATCCCACGGGTGAATGGTGGACGGGAGCTTGGTGTTGCCTATTTGGGCGATGTGCCGGAGGGAAATTTCACTTATTTTGCCGGGTCAGAAGTGGAACCGGGAGCAGAAGATAACCACTTTGTTAAATGGGAGCTTCCTGCCAGGGAATATATCATCTGCGGATTTGAAGCAGAAAATTTTGAGCAGCTTGTAACGTTAGCAATCAACAAAGCCGTTAAATACAGCGGACTATGGCTTGAAAAACACGGCTTGATTATGGATGTTTACTCCCCTGAAATGTATTACGACAGTTCGCCGGATGCTGTCTACATGGAGCTGTGGATGCCGATTTAGTACCATTTATTCCGTTATTAGATGATGGCATTGATATTATGGTAAAATCTAAGCATGAGGTAATCTATGAATTGGAAAAAGCAACTCCAGGGTACTACATACCCCAAAGTTGCTTTTTCCATTCACTCTAATATTCAAACACCGCAACCCCATAAGCTGGCAACGGATACTCAAACGAATACGGTCTGCCATCACACTCAGATTCAACAGCGGTATAACTTAATGGCCGCACTTCTCCACTGCCGCCAAACTTGGCATCATCATTATTCAGCACCAATTTGTATTTTTTCTTCTTCGGTACCCCAACGCGATAATCTTCCCGTTCCACCGGCGTAAAATTAATCACAAACAGCATGTTATTCTTGCCGTCCTTGGATTTACGGATAAAGCTAAAAATACTGCGTTCTGCATCATTTGCATTAATCCACTCAAAGCCTTCCCAGCTATGGTCTAGCTCATACATCGATGGATTCTTTTTATATATCTGTAACAATGCCTTTACAAATTCATGCATCTGCTTATGGTACGGTTGCTCTAACAAGTACCAGTCAATTTCATGTTCCTCACTCCACTCTCGTTCCTGACCGAAATCCTGTCCCATAAACAGTAACTTCTTGCCCGGATGCCCCATCATAAATGCATAACCAGCCATCAGATTTAAGAATTTATCACGCCCTTCACCTGGCATTTTATTTAACATGGAGCATTTTAAATGAACCACTTCGTCATGCGATAGGACCAGAATATAACGCTCGCTGCCATTGTAACTCATTGCAAAGGTCATTTTATGATGGTTGTTCTTACGGAAATATGGGTCTAACTTCATATAATCAAGAAAATCATGCATCCAGCCCATGTTCCATTTCAAGCTGAAATTCAATCCTCCATCTTTCGCTTCACCCGTTACCATCGGCCATGCCGTTGATTCTTCGGCAATCATGTAGGTTCCATGATTTCGCCCGGTTATTAGGGTGTTGATATGACGGAAAAATTCGATTACTTCAAGGTTCTTATTTTCGCCATATTGATTGGCTATCCACTGACCATCATCTTTGCCATAATCGAGGTACAGCATCGAAGCCACAGCATCTACGCGAAGACCATCAATATGATAATGTTCGATAAAAATTAACGCACTGCCAATTAGGAAGTTCTTTACTTCGGCACGTCCGTAATCAAAAATCTTGGTTCCCCAGTCAGGATGCTCGCCCTTTCGTGGGTCACTGTATTCATACAACGGTTGTCCGTCGAAATCAGCTAATCCGTGGGCATCACGCGGAAAATGTGCTGGTACCCAATCAAGTATTACACCGATATTGTTCTTGTGAAGATGGTTGATAAAATATGCAAAGTCCTCCGGCGTTCCATAACGAGCCGTCGGTGCCATATAGCCAGTCACCTGATAACCCCAGGAGCCATCAAATGGATACTCCAAGATACCCATCAACTCAACATGTGTATAACCCATTTCTTTGACGTATTTTGCCAATGCTTCGGCAAGCTCACGGTAACTGTAAAAGCCTTCGCCCTCTCGCCCCGGATGACGCATCCAAGAACCAACATGCACTTCGTAAATTGCCATTGGTCTGGCATAGAGTTCTTTCGTTTCCTGACGTTTTTTCATCCAGGTATTGTCGGTCCATTTGATTTTTGATATATCATATATTTTTGATGCCGTTCCCGGACGGATTTCTGCGTAGCTTGCATATGGGTCTGCCTTATACAGCTTATCACCTTCTGGCGTTTCAATCAGATATTTATATAAATCGCCTTCTGCTGCTTCTGGTATGAAAAGTTCGTAGATACCAGTCTCGATTGGTTCTAACCGCTCCATCTCATGCTGTGTCTCATCCCAGCCATTAAATGTTCCGATTACCGACACCTTTTTTGCATGTGGTGCCCAGACATCAAACATCACTCCTGGCTTTCCCTTCACTGTTGTCGGATGAGCACCAAATTTCTTATAAATATCATAGTGTGTTCCCTGTCCAAACAGGTACATATCCAGCTCTGTAAAATTTCCCATACGTCTAACCTCTCTTGATTATTCTTCGAAATCCTTTTCTTGGAGGATGTCATAATCGTTCTCTTTATTTTTTTTGGATGCAAATATTCCAAATGCTTTTTTCATGCTAAACTTCTCCGCACTGGCAATAGCATCATCCACAATTTCCTTTACCTCTGTTAGCGTAGTCGCTTGATCTAGCTTCTGAATGTTACTGATACGGTTATACAAGGCCAGGATTGCCATATCACCAATTTCATATAACATCTCATTTGCATAGGATTTTGCAAATTCCACTAATTCATCACTGGTAAATACCGGAAGATTTATTTTCTCGGTAAATTTTCTAGCGAAAGATTCGTCTCGTCCTAACGCCTTTGTGATACCTGCTTTGGTATCTTCCATAATAACCAATAACCCATTTGTTGGCGCTTCCATCGCTAATGACAGTTTAATTGCCGTCTCTCTGGATAAGTCGCCTGCTTTTTCAATGATGAGACAACCACCTTCGATTTTCTTTAGCAAGGACGGAATCTCCTTGGTATTTAAAGACGCTGCTTCGATTTTACCAACTCTGGTACCTGGCTTTCCGATTTCTTCCTGTAGCGCCTTAATAATGCTAGTTGCCAGTACCGTCTTACCGCTTCCTCTGACACCTTGAATGATAATGTTACCGGTTGCCGAATTGGTCGCGTTTTTCAAGTGTGCCGTCGCCCCGGTCAGCATTTGACATAGCTGTTCTTCCATGCCGGTAACTGGGGTGAAATAGCTAAATATTTCTTTTTGTCTAGCAGTGAACTGGGTAATTGGTGCCTCTTTTAAGATTGCTTCTGCTTCAAACTCCGGCATCGCAATCTTTGGCAGGGTATGGCCCGTTACCGCCCCAGCTTGTGGCTGGTCATGATGTGGCATTTCTGCAAGCTTTGACATATCCAGTGTGTCTGAGACCACCTTCGTACCGGCTAACTCTGAAGCTTCCATTGCAAGTGCGTCCTCTGCTATGTCAACCTCCGGCAAGATTTCTGGTATGATGTCAGCGAGCGGCTCTGTTATCGTCTCAGCTACCTGCATCATTTCTTCCGGCATAATTCCCGCTTCGGCTGCCTGCATCAACTCTTCCGGTAAGATTCCCGCCTGTAAAAATTCATCAATGCCATCATTTACTTTGCTCAGCTCGTCTATTTGCTGCTGCAAAATGTCATTCATATCAGCCATAAGCTGTCCGGCTTCGTCCTCAGGGTGATACTGTGTCATCATATCAGCAATCTGGGTGCTGTCCATCTCCGCTGCTTTGCCAAGGTATTCCTGCTCGAGCAAATCCTTCGGTGTCATACCGGCATCTAACTGGGGAATTACCGTCGTTAAACGATCCATGATATCGCCCGCCTGTGCCAATGCTTTGACTTTGGCTGACTCTAATTTTCTCTGCTGGGCTTCTTGCAAGGCTGCTTCCGCCGCCCGTTTGGTGCGTTCCCATTCCTCGAGAATATCTTCTATATTCATCTGCCCGGTAATCTGTTTTTCTAATGCGATGTGATCTGGAACCATCAGGCTAATCTGTCCGTCACGGTCCTCAGCTAGCATTTCCTGAAAATTTATCTTGAGCGAGCCGTCGATTTCTTCGTCGGTCTCGATATGCTGTCCGTACTTTTCTTCCAGCTCCTGAGCAATTTCCTGCTCATCCTTGGTCATCTGCAAATATGGTATCTCTTCCACAATTTTCTTGATATTTTCCATTGTAACAGTTACCGTTGATTTTTCAGTTGCATCGATAATCTGCTGCATACTCTTGGCGAGTTCCTGTTGCAGATTGACGGTGTTGAACCGACTGGCATTGGTGGTCACTGGGGGAATATGGACTGTTTCCTTAACAATTTCTCCTGATTCTAAGTTATCGGTTGGTCGAACCTCTACGATTCCATCCCGTCGCTGTTTGAAAATCCGATATTTTTCTTCCTGCATTTTATTTAACGGCTGGTAAAGCATCTTTAATTCTAATGCCTTCTCAACATATGGACCATCACCGAACCATAGGATTAGCTCGTCACAAGCATTGATACAAGCTTCACTATGACCGATTTTATGATAGAGATATGCTAGTTCAAAAGCCCATTTCTCGGTATACTCCTGCTCTTTTAGTTCTTCTAATATGCCAATCAGCACCTCGGTATCTGAGCCTTTGGCGCGATTGATTTCATAGCGTAGAATGTATTTTAAGTTATCATGAGGCGCAATTTCAACAAATTCTTCGTAATATTCCTGTGCTTCTTCAAAATTTTTGGTTTTTATTGATATTTCTGCCAATCTAAAAATTATCATTCTACCGATTGGCGAACGGTCATATGCCATCAGAAGTATTTCTTTTCCTTCGTCATACCGTTCCACCTTCGCATATATTTCGCCAGCCTTTACTAGTGAATTTATATTCCGTACTTTCCGCCAATTTATGGTTTCTACTATGGCGGCCGCTTCTTCATATTTTTTTTCACTGGCTAAGCTTTTTATCTCGTCTAATTTTAATTTGTATTCATATTTATCCAAAATATGTCACCTCAAAAACTTTTATCTGGTATAAAGTGTATAGTTGTCCTAATTATTGTCTTAGTTTACCACAAGGCTTCTATACTGTCAAAAAAAATGTATTGTGTAACAACTAGATTTTCCATCTTTTTTGCTACACAATACAACATTTTGTTATTTACTCGTTTTTTCTTCTTTTGCTACAACGGTTTGTTCTTTGGTGTATATAACGTCATTTGTGATTCGGTCGATGTGTTTGACATCGGTATATTCTTCGGTCTGCTGTGGCAAATTTTTCCTTCCCAGTGCATAGCTGACCAGCTTCGATATGATGTAGTATATTACGGCAAATACCGGCACACCTAGCAACATTCCGGCAAATCCAAACAATCCGCCGCCGACTAGTATTGAAAAGAGCACCCAGAAGGAGGACAATCCGGTGGAGTCACCTAATATCTTCGGTCCGATGATATTTCCATCAATCTGCTGCAATATAATGATAAAGATTAAGAAATATAAGCCATGTATCGGACTTGCCAAAGTAATGATAATGATACTTGGTATCGCGCCAATAAATGGGCCGAAAAAAGGAATAACATTTGTAAATCCGACGATTACCGATACTAAGGTTGCGTAAGGCATTTTTATAATCAGCAGGACGATGTAACACAGGACTCCGATGATGGCTGAATCAACAATTTTTCCGGTAATGAATCCCCCAAATATATCGTTGCTTTTACGTATTGTATGAATAATTACATTTGCACTTCGGGTTGAAAACATTGCATAGATAATTTTCTTTGCCTGACCGGTAAATTTCTCTTTGCTCATCAGGACATAAACGGCTACGATTAATCCAATCAGGACATTGAGCAGTCCTTTGACGATGCTAATCACCCCTGATGTCAGCTCTGCGACATAGGTCTGGATATCCGGTAAAACACTCGTCTTAAACCAATTTTCCAGATAGTCCGTTCCATTTATAATGGCTTCTTCTAACATCAGTGCCCATTTGCTGTCACCACGAACAAACTCATTAATCCATTCTACTAAACGATCCACTTGTTCTGGCATGTTGGTAACCATTCCGGTAATACTTTTTATTAGCTGCGGCACCAGCATTTCGATTAAAAGGAATATGATTAGCACAAAGAACACTAAGGCTCCCGCCGTTCCCACACTGCGGCAGAACTTCTTCCTTTTTGCCGCCTTCGGCATCTTTTTCTCTAATGCTTTATCTAAGTGACTTTCAATCCATTTCATAATTGGATTGATGATATAAGCGATTACCAGTCCCATGCTAATTGGCTGTAATACTCGCATCAGCTTATCCCAAGCTAATTTTACGCCATCAAACCGCAGAATAAAGAAAAATACCGCGATGCATAGGCAGAATACGATAAATGTCAGTAACGCCACCGCCAAATATGGTTTTATATTCCAATTGGCTTTTTCTTTCTTGGTCTTCACTTTCAACGGATCATAGGAACTATATTCTTTGTCGTCCATCTTTCCCTCCTTACAAAACTAGGCGGGCTTATGATAAGCACCGCCAATTTGTTTTTATTTTCTATTATAGTTAATCAAGCAGCCTTTTAAAATAATTTCGCGTTCTTCTTCGGTCAATTCGCCGAGTGACATCGTAAATTCTTTTAACGCCCCATCTTTTACTACGTATGCTGGAATCGAATCTGCTTTCTCTTCCACCGCTTTACGAACTCCTGGTATAAATAGGTAGTCACCATTTGCAAATGGGAGGTCACCTTTTTCAATCAAAAATGGCAGCATGCCCCAGTTGATTAGGTTAGAACGATAACGCTTGGTTGCATATTCGTTGGCAATGTTTGCCCATCCGCCAAGCACCTTCTGACAAGAGGCTGCCTGCTCACGAGCGGAACCATCGCCCGGCTTCACTGCAAAAATGGTACTGCCGATGCCGATATTGTTACGGTTTACATCTGGGAACTTGGTTTTTACCACATCCATAAAGCCTTTGATTTCCGGCAATTCTTCACATGGGTGTCCGCCTTCGATTCTCGCAGTCTCTGCTTTTTGTACTTCTTTTGCTCGGCCGACATATGCTGGGTCTTTTCTTGATAAGGTAAACTCTGCTAATCCAAGTGGATTGGAACGGTATGATGAGGTTTCGCCGGATGGAATCAGCTCGTCGGTGGTTGTTACCGGATCATGTATCTCACATACTACTTTTAATACCAGATTCTCTGTCAATGCACTCATCTTTGGCCAGTCTTTGATGTTTGGTCCAAACTGAATCTCGACGGAATCATCTGCTACACCCTTGCTATCAAAAACACGGTTCTCGTAGATGGTCTTATCAAAGAAGTATTTTGGTTTGCTATAATTTGCATCAATATCGGTTGCTGCTGTTAAATATCCTTTGTTGGCTGCTGTTGCTGCAATCGAACGCGCATCCATTAAAGCTACCGATGATATCTGTCCGTCCTGTACCTTTGAACCTTCACGATTCGGGAAGTTTCTGGTGGAATGACGAATGGAAAATGCGTTGTTGGCCGGTGTATCACCTGCACCAAAGCATGGTCCACAGAATGCTGTTTTTATAATTGCACCCGTCTGCATTAATTTTGCTACTGCGCCATTTTTTACTAATTCCATATAGATTGGGGTACTAGCCGGGTACACGCTTAAGGTAAACTCGTCTGGTCCGATGCTGGTTCCATTTAAAATATCGGCTGCATCACAGATGTTTTCAAATCCACCGCCGGCACAACCAGCAATAATTCCCTGGTCAACATATAATCTGCCATTACGCACTTTGGATTTTAAATCGAGGTCGGCTTTTCCGTCAAAGCTTACCTGTGCTTTTTTCTCACAATCATCCAAGATGTCCATTAAATTTGCATTTAACTCGTCAATGGTATAGGTGTTGCTTGGATGAAACGGCATTGCTATCATTGGCTTTATCTGGCTTAAGTCAATTTCAATTAAGCCGTCATAATACGTTACTTTGCCTGGCTCTAATGCCTTGTACTCTTCGACGCGGCCATGAATATCATAGAATTCACGGACAGCATCATCGGTCCTCCAGATCGATGATAAACAAGTCGTCTCGGTGGTCATTACATCCACGCCGATACGATAATCTACACTCATGTTAGATACGCCTGGTCCGACAAATTCCATTACTTTATTTTTTACATAACCATTGGCAAATACTTCACCGATAATTGCCAGCGCGATATCCTGTGGGCCGACACCCTTCTGTGGCGTTCCGGTCATATATACACCAACTACGCCTGGCATATTGATATCATAAGTCTGCTCTAATAACTGTTTTACTAATTCCGGTCCGCCTTCGCCCATTGCCATCGTGCCAAGTGCGCCGTAACGAGTATGGGAATCAGAACCAAGTAACATTTTTCCGCCGCCAGCTAACATTTCTCTGGCAAACTGATGAATTACCGCCTGATGTGGTGGTACATAAACACCGCCATATTTTTTTGCGCAGGTCAGTCCAAACATGTGGTCATCTTCATTAATGGTTCCGCCAACCGCACATAAGCTGTTATGGCAGTTTGTCAGAACATATGGGATCGGAAATTTTTCTAATCCGGATGCTCTGGCGGTCTGAATAATGCCGACAAAGGTGATATCATGGGAGGTTAATTTATCAAATTTAACTTTTAACTTGTCCATGTTTCCTGATGTATTATGCTCTTTTAATATTCCATAAGCAATGGTGTTTTTTGCTGCTTCTTCTTTAGTTACAGCCTCTCCCGTCAAGCTTTTTACTGCTTCGGCGGCACCCATATTATCTTCAACAATCTGATTGCCATTTACTAAATATACGCCTGTTTCATACAGTTTCATTTCTATTCCTCCTACCAGCTTTTCTAATTGTTCATTATATAGGTAGTATTTTAAAAAATCAAGTCTTGCTCGGATGTTTTATTTACCAGCGGGAAGGTTATTGTTGCAGTGAACAGGTCGCCGTCTAGCTCGATATCAAATTTACCATCCATCATCGTCGTGAGGTTTCTCGCAATTGATAAGCCAAGTCCGCTTCCTTCTGTGGTTCTCGCCTCATCACCACGAATAAAACGTTCGGTTAAATCTACCGAATCAACGTTTAATAGCTGCTCGGAGATATTTTTTATGGAGAAGCTTACTTCCTCTCGGGTCATTTCCACGGTTACATACACTCGGGTATTCGACATGGCATATTTTGCCACATTATTATAGAGGTTTTCTACGACCCGCCAGATTCTTCTGCCATCTGCTAAGATGATTGCCGTTTCTTTGGGCAGCTTGGTGATTGTGGTTAACCCCTTGGCTTCGAATTTTTCATTGAACTCTCCACCAGTCTGATAGATTAACTCGACTAGATTGATTTCCGTCATCTGCAGGGTAATGTTTCCCGAGCTAATACGTGATGCCTCAACCAAATCTTCGGTTAGCTGCCGCAACCGCTGCGATTTTTCATCTAGGATGTGAATGTAATCGCGAGTTCGTTTGTCTTGGATTTTCTCCGCCTTTAATAAGTTTACATAATTTATTATTGAGGTTAGCGGAGTTTTGATATCATGTGATACATTGGTAATTAAATCCGCTTTCATTCGCTCATTTTTCGTGCTTTCATCAACCGCATTACGCAATCCATCGCCAATCCGGTTTACTGCTTCCGCCAGTTCTCGTTTATCGCCGTGGAGATTATCTAGTGGCAGCTTATAGGCCAAATCTCCATTGGTTATTTTCTCGATGCCATCCATGATTTCCTGCTGCTGCACGACCGTTCTTAGGTAGTTGATTCCGACGGCAACAATTAATATCAGGAGAATTGCTATTGCCAATATGCTTTTTTGTGAAAATGCTTCATAGCCCAGAAATAGGAATGCTGTTACGCTGATAATAAATAGCAAAATCACGCGAATGGAGCTTTTCCAAGTTCGTGCGACCCGCTTCGTGCTTCTTAATATCCAATACATCAAACTGTATTCCCATAGCTTGCCTGCTTTTACCCGACGAATCATGCTTAGGTAAAATATCAAAAAGACAATATCGATGACAAATGCACTGACCCCCGTCATGATTAGCATTCCCGGAATGTCCCAGTCACCCCTTGCAACCCCAAATGAGATGGTGATAAAGAGTACCGTGAGTAATACGAACATGCCAAAAAACAACTCCGTTTTGATCCGGTCTAATAAATTTAAATGGATTTCTTCGTCATCGGTGGTTCGTCCGGTCACGGTCGTTAAATACATCAAGGCGATTACCCAGCCAAACAAGCTGACCACTACAGCGACAATGCTTCTCATCATCCACGGATGTAGGATATCAAATTCCTTCTTGGCACTCTGGAAATCATCATCATAGGATAACCCCGTATCCACGGCAATCATCAATCGCGTTCCACTGCCTATCCCAGATAAGACTTCATCGAGGTGTTCAAAATAATATTGCTCCATGCCATTCACGTTCGTGCGGAATTTTAAGTCTTCTCCGTTATAATATAGATAACTTCCTTGTGCTCTGGCATATGCCAATAGGTCTTCTTCGATTTTAAAGTTTGAATAGACCATGTCGCCATTCTCACCATAGGCATAGGTTAGATTTGTTTCTTCTTTTTGAAACTCATTCATGCCCTTTTTATATGCTGTTTCTTCTGCACCAATGACGGACAGTGTCGTTTCAAGGGCCCGATATAGGTTTACCGCCTGCTCTTGCGTAATCTCGTTAGCGGTCTTGGCTTGCGCAATACTAATTCCTCCAATTGGCAAATATTCTTCATCCAATACCCCATTTGGTGTTTTACTATACCCTGCTTTCGACCAACTGATTAAATCACTTAATACATAATGTGACATCATGATCAAAACTCGGTCCTTTTCTTTCTGCTCCTGCTGCCGCTTATACTCTTTCTCGATTTCCTCGGGTGACATTGTTTCTTCATCTAATGCTGTACCTTCAGTGTCTGCTTCGCTATCTTGTGAGACGTCCTCTTTTGCTTCAACTACGCCTTCCGTATAAACATACACATTCTCTGCTTCTGACATCGTGAAATTCTGCGTTTGATTCTCCGTCCGCTCTGTTAGGGTATTCCCCTGTGAATACTGTAATACATTAATTATCTTCTGGGACTCATATTCGCCAGCTATTTCGAATTTATTACGTAGCTTTAGAAAACTGATTAAATCATCCGTCTTTTTCTGGAATAGCTCACTATAACAGTCGGAATCCATAAACTGGGTATTGCTCACATCAGTCGTATCAAGCATGTTTTTCTGAATTAGCGCACTAAGCAGAAACACTGACATTACGAATATAACTGTCAGTGTTATCTGCATAACGAGTCCTATGTTTTTAAAAATCGGGGCATATTGCCTGTTCTTCATGGTCTGTCGCCTTCCACTTAGGATTTATCCATCTTTTCTATTTTATATCCAACCCCCCATACTACCTTCAAATAGCGTGGCTCCTTTGGGTTTATTTCGATTTTTTCACGAATGTGACGAATATGCACGGCTACGGTGTTATCTGCACCAATTGCATCTTCGTTCCAGATATTTTCATAGATTTGGTCGATTGAGAATACTTTTCCTTGATTCTTTACCAATAATAGCAAGATGTTGTATTCAATCGGGGTTAATTTTACAACATCACCATCCACCGTAACCTCTTTTAAGTCGTCATTTATCATCAATCCTCCGACGACATAGACTGCTTGCGTATTCTCCTCGGCATTTCCCAGCTTGGTGTAGCGGCGTAGCTGAGATTTTACCCGGGCCACTAGCTCTAATGGATTAAATGGTTTGGTGATATAATCATCGGCACCGATATTTAAGCCCAGTATCTTATCAGAGTCTTCGGATTTTGCGGATAAGATTATAATTGGAATACTGCTGTCTTCCCGGATTTTCATGGTTGCCCGAATGCCATCTAATTTAGGCATCATGACATCAATTATCAGCAAATGTACTTCATTTTCTTTTAGCATCTGCAAAGCCTGCTCGCCGTCATATGCTTTTAAAATGTTATAGCCTTCCTGCTGTAAATATATTTCAATTGCCTCAGCAATCTCTTTATCGTCATCACATACTAATATGTTCATTGTTTTTCCTCCGCTTTTTTGATGGCACTAGTATAGCAAATTTTTATTAACTTGGTTTATGGTGTTTCTTAACTTTTCTTTAATTTTTTGCACGTGACTTAACTGCGTTTCTTCGGTTGATGGTTGACATTATTTTCAACTCACCATAAAATAGTATTAGGAAAGGATGGTTTCTTATGAAAAAGCATTATGCCTTTATTCCTCTTAAAGAAAAAGATTTGTCCAATTTTCGCAAATCAATCTTGGCTGGTCTTTCTTTACGCCCGATATTTGCCACTTGCACGCTATTAATCCTTGTGCTTATTGGCTTCTTAAATCAAGATTTACTAATTGATAATCCGGCCAGCCTTGTTGTTTTTTCGCTGGCAACGGCAATTGTTATTTATTTGTTGTTTTTGGAAATACAAAAGCTATTCATCGTTGCACGGCTGCACAAATCTAATTTACTACCGTTTATTCATGTACGCAACTCCGATGATTCGTTTTATATTGAAGAGCTCAACAATGGTTTTATTATTCAGACCGAGCCAGTCAACCTGACGGATATTTCTTTTTGTATGGACCTTTTGACGGATATGAAAACTCAGTTTACCGAGTATGCTCAGCTTGCTGAGTTTTCTCAGCTTACCGATGCGACCAGACTGATGACATATCTTCACTCCTGTATTAACAGCAAGGACGACCGTTTGGTGAATAAAGCGGTTATCTATATTGAAATTATCAAAAGCCAGTTAGATAAGGGCAATCAGGATATTCTATTGAGTTATGACAAGTTATCAAACTACAAGGACGAATTGGGCTAGTACAACTGTACTAGCCCTGTTTCTTTTCTACTTTTTTCCACTTAAAATATTCTGCATCAAGGTCGACTTTTATCTGCGGTGCTTTTTCTGTCTGTTCCGAAGTGGCTGGCGCTTTCACGGCCGCTTCTTCGGACTTGGCATTCTCGGTGTTCTCTAGCTCGGCATCCTCTTGTTCTAATGATTTACCTAACTTCTCAAAATATTCTGGATTTATTTTTATTTCGGTTTTCCGTCCGTCATAAATACTTTTTTCGAGCCTGCGTTCTCTGGTGATTTTGTCTTTTCCTTCTAGCTTTTCCTGACGCTCTTTTTCTATTTCTTTGTTGCGCTCGTCAATTATTTTCAAATACTTTTCAGTGTCAACCATATTTTGCAACTGGCTCTTTAGCTCTGACTGATTTTCTTTTAAGACGCTTTTACGTGAATCCATTTCTGTCTGTGTCTTCGCGAGAATTTCAGCCACTGATTCAGTTGCATTTTTCATGATTTCCTGTGCTCTCGTCAGCGCTTCATCGGTGTACAATACTGCGGCGGCATAGATATCTTCAGCACTTCTGCTAGCATTCCAAATAATCTTATCGCCCTGCTTTTTAGCTTCCCGCTCGGCCTTGTCCCGGCTTTGCTGGGTCACCTCATATTCGTCCATCATCTCGTAAATACAGCCGTTTAAATTCTTTAACTGTTCAAACATCTGCTTTTTCTCGACTATGATTTTTTCTCCTGTTTTATCATACAGTTCACTTCTGGATATCAGAACATGAATATCCCGCAGTACTCTTTCCAGTTTATCCTGTGTACTCACGACCCGCGCTTCCTTTCTTAATCAGTTTGTCTTTCCTTAGCCTTTGATGTAACGAATGTTATAGGAATCCCGCTCGACTAAGCCAATTAGATTCGGCGTTTCTCCTGCCCCCTCTAATACTTCAGCCATGCTATCGGCATCCTCTTCCGAGACGACTAGCAGCATTCCGATGCCCATATTAAAGGTCTGACGCATCTGCTCTTCGCTGATATTTCCATCTTTATGAAGCATATCATAGAGCGGCGACATATTTTCGTTTTTTTGCTTGATAACTGCTCCGGCCCGATTATGCAGGAGCAGGCGTACAGCCCGGTCCAAACCACCATGTGCCACTTGAATACACGACTTGATTTCTATTCCTGAAGCAAATGCTGCTTCCATCGCCCGCCGATACATTTTGGTTGGGGTCAATAATAGCTCTCCCAAGGTTGCACCTAGTGATTCATAATATATTTCCATTGTTGCTTTACTTAAATACAATTTTTTGCGAGCCGCCACGTATCCGTTATTATGTAACCCACTTGCCGGCAAGCCAATGATTACATCGCCGTCCTTTAATTCTGTATGTGCCGAAACTTTTTCCTGTACTCCCGCGGCAAATCCAACCAGGTCGTATTGATCATAGGAAAAGATGTCTGGTAACTCTTTTACTTCGCTGCCAGCATAACGGATACTGCTTTGAATACATGCCTGCTCTATCCCGGCTTCTATCTCTTTGATTTTTTCAAGCTTCGGCCGCGCGCAGGTAATATTATCATAAAATAAGATTGGCTTTGCTCCAACCGCCAGCAAATCATTCATGGAGGCCGCTACTGCATCGATTCCAATCGTGCTAAACTGTTGCATTTCAGCTGCCAAAAACAGCTTTCCACTCACACTGTTGGTCCGTGTCACTAACATCGGCTGCTTCATTTTCAATACTGACGATAATGATATTTCATTATCCAATTCTTTTAATCCTAACTTTTCTCGCAATTTCTTTTACTCCAAATCTACTATATCTGCTTATAAAAAAATATAGCATACTACATATTGTTTGTCTACGTTTTACTGACAAGTGTCTTCTTTTTTTGACTTTTTTTGACAAGGATTATATCTCAATCAACTCATACTCTCGCGTTCCGATGCCGATTTTTTCAGCATGCTCCACTCCCGATTTCCAATTGGTATCTGGATGAGTAATATGGAAATGGTCGTGTTCAAGCTCATAGTCATGAGCCTGGTCATGGTCATGTTCTTTATTTTCAGCCAAAATACTATTTGCGATTACTGGCTGGCGATTACATGCATCAACGCAGGCCATATCTAATGCGACTGGGTCGAAGGAAGCCAACATGCCAACATCTGGTATAATGGGAATGTCATTTTCACTATGGCAGTCACAGTTCGGTGACACATCACAAATTAATGAAATATGGAAACACGGCCGGTCAGCACATACTGCCTTTGTATATTCGGCAATCCGGTAGTTTAGTAAATCATTCGAATTCCAATTGGTTGGGTTAATGGCATCCTTCGGACAGACCCCAATACATCTGCCACAGCCGACACATTTGTCCTGAACAATTTGGGCCTTACCCTCAGTGATTACTGGTGCATCATGGGCACATATTTTCTTACATAATCCGCAGCCGACACAAGCGCTTTGGTTCACGGCTGGTTTACCCGAGCAGTGCATTTCCATTTTTCCGGCCCGACTGCCGCAGCCCATGCCAATATTTTTTATTGCACCACCAAAACCAGTTCCCTCATGGCCTTTAAAATGTGTCAGTGATATAAACACATCTGCATCCATAATTGCGCGCCCGATTTTTGCTTCTTTTACATACTCACCATTCACTGGCACTAATGCCTCATCTGTTCCTTTCAGACCGTCTGCAATGATTACGTGACAGCCTGTGGAAAATGGTGAAAAGCCGTTTTCATATGCGGTGTCCATGTGGTCTAGCGCATTCTTGCGGCTTCCGACATACAATGTGTTACAATCAGTCAAAAATGCTTTTCCGCCACCCTCTTTGACCAAATCAGCCACTACTTTTGCATAATTCGGTCGTAAAAATGCTAAATTACCAAGCTCGCCAAAATGTATTTTGATGGCGGCATACTTATCCTCAAAATCAATTTCTTTCATTCCCGCCGTAATGCAAAGCCGACGCAGCTTTTGTAATAAGTTCTCAGAACCAGTCGTTTTAAAGCTGGTATAATATACTTTTGATCTTTCCATCGTTGCTTCTCCTTATTTTTTAAGATTTACCTATTATAACATATTTCGTGCTCACCATGTAGGCGTATTTTTTACCCCTTATCCAATTGTCAAAGCGGAATATTTGTTTTTCTAGTTTTATGACATAAAAAATCCTCTGAGTTTTTTTCTCAGAGGAACTTCTTTCTAACCCTTATGATATTCAGCTTTTCCATTGATAATAGTGTATTCTATCTGAGGAGCTACAACAAATGGACTACCTTTGATAATCACAAAATCCCCATCCTTTCCTTTTTCGATGGAGCCCACACGCTCCGCCACCCCAACGTGTTTCGCCGGATTTATGGTAATTGCCTGCAAGGCTTGGTGCTCACTCATACCGGCTGTTATTGCCATTGCGGCACACAATGTCAAATATTGCTCCTGTACGACCGGTGAATCGGTAATAATTGACACTTGGCATCCAGCCTTTGCCAATATCCCTGGTGTAATAAAGCTTCGATGTTCCAATTCCTGTTTGGATGGGTGTCCCATTGATGGTCCCACCGCAATTGGATATCCAGCATTGACAAGTTCCTCCGCAATCAAGTGTCCATCCGTGCAATGTTCTATTGTTAAATCAAGATTGAATTCTTTTGCAATTCTTATCGCAGTAAAGATATCGTCGGCCCGATGCGCATGAGCCTTGAGTGGGATTTCTTTTCTGATGACCGGCAACATTGCCTCTAGCTTGGCATCAAATTGTGTATGTTCTTGTTCGTAAGCAATAGTTTTTTGGATTATTTCACGTAACTTTGCGGCGATTGTCATACGGCAGTTAATCTCCGTATCGCGATAACAGGTCTTTGGATTTTCGCCAAATGCACATTTCATTGCTGCCTTTTTCTTTATTACCATATCGTCCACACGTTTTCCGACGGTCTTTATCACGCAAAACGTTCCTCCAACCACATTCGAGCTGCCTGGCCCTGCTGCCACACAGGTAACTCCTGCTCGCCGCGCCATTTCAAAGCTTACATCCATTGGATTTATTCCATCTAACGCGGATAGCTGTGGCGTTATGCTATCGTTTTCTTCATTATAATCACGACCTGCAAAGCCGCTGGCATAGCCATCCAAACCAATATGCCCATGTGCTTCAACAAAGCCCGGATACACACGATATCCGCTAGCATCTATGATTTTTGCATCATTGACAATCCGCCCTTCGATGATTTCATCTATTTTTTCGATTTTACCGCTTTTCACGAGAATATCCCCAACTCTTGGTGTTTCTGATATTCCATCGTATATTTCGCCCTGCTTAATTAATAATTGTTCTTCCATATGCCGCCGCTCCATTTCCTGATAAAAGTATTTCCATCAATTAATATGTACACAGCGCCATTTTTTATGTATGAAATTAGATTTCCTTAAAAAATTGATATGCATTGGCAAAGAATATTTTTTCTATGATAGTCTCTGAAAATCCTGCTTTTCTCATTTCTTTCTGGATTTTGGGAATCGATTCCACACCGGTAATTCCGTTCGGAAAGCGATTGCTGCAACCATCAAAATCACTGCCAATGGCTAACACCGCTTCTCCGCCAAGGCCTAAAATGTAGTCCATATGGGTAAATATGTCCTTCATCGTCGCAGATTCTTCAGAATTGACAAACGGTGCATAAAAATTTATTCCAATCAAACCGTTTCTACGAATTATCTCCTGAATCTGTACTTTGGTAAGGTTGCGTGGATTTTCACAGCACTCCCGTGCATTGGAATGCGATGCAATAATAGGTGCATCCGTCAATTCCAAAATATCTTCTACGCCAGCATCCGACAAATGTGAAATATCTAACCGGATATTTTGCCGAATAAGGCTTCTGACTAAATCTTTGCCAGCTTCGGTTAGTCCACTCTTCTGATTATAGGCGGCTCCGGTGGCATACTGATTCTCATAGTTCCAAGTCAGCATTGCCACCGTGAAGCCAAGTTCTTTTATCCGCTCTACCTGGCTACCCATTAGGGAAATATCCTCGATTGCCAAAAAGGCTGCTGCCTTTTTAGCTCGCAGCGCCGTCTCCATCTCCCGACCGGTCCGGCACAGTGATATATGCTCCTGTTGCGCTGCTAGCAATTGCATGATTTTTTGATATATGCATGTAAACTCCGCCTCACAATCATTATTCGTGGTGCTTTTTGCATCCTTCCACAATGCAAATACCTGCACATATTTACTTGCAAAGGCTTTTACGCGTTCTAAATCCAGATTATTTGCATTCTTCCACAGAGTGTCCGGGACATGTATCTCGGTCAGCGTATCTGCATGGCAATCAAAATAGTTCATCTTATCTTTTCCACCTTTATAAACTGATATCTCTCTTATTATAATGCTGCTAAAACTTAAATTAGTACCTTTACCAATTAACACTTGTATAATATCTTTGCTTTTTACTTTTTGGCTTCTCAGGCATTGTCATTTTTAATTTTCCGGCATCAACTAAAGGCTTAATGAATTTAGCTACCACATAAAACTGGGTCTGTATGCCTAGAAATGCCGCAATTTCTTCCCGGCTTCTTGGCTCCATACAATATTCTAGTAGATGTAGTTTGGGCTTAGCGTAGTAGGATATTGTTTCTTCCACTGCAAGTACAGGAATAGCCTGTTCGATATAGTGATCACTACTATTATAAATTGTCACAACAAACTCATTTCGACGATTTTCAAAAATTGGCTCCGGCAATCCATGAGCTTCCATTTCACGACGAATTGTCGGAATACCAGAATAACGATTTTCCGCTGCTGTCATACTTTCTGCTATAATTGCCAACGCCGGATTACGTAAGTCAGGCTTGGCAATCCCCAATTGCTCGACGGTCATGCGCCCATAGAGATTACCTGGACTGTGAATTTCGATTCGATTGGAAAAAATATTAATTTGCACTGGTGTGCCTTCCGTATGTGCACTGTAATCACGGTGCAACACGGCATTTAGCACGGCTTCGCGAATCGCGTTGATTGGATATTCTGTTTTATCCCGGCGTTTTCCGCTGTCAGGGTCAATAATTGTTCTGGTTTTCATATTGCGTTTGCAAAAGGTAATGGCATCCTCCACCATTTCCTCAATTGTTCCTTCAATCCGCTTATTGTCAATGAATCTTGCACCATCATCGGCTACATCTCCAATCTCATAGCCTTGTACCGCAATTGCCGTAATACATAGTTGCGGAAAAACACCTTGCGGATAAATACCAAAATTCATCCATGCCGCTAAGGTTGGAATTCCATCTCTGGTGATATTCAGCATCTCGTAAATCTGCTCTTCTTCCATCTGATTAAACTGCGGACGCTCCTTTTTTCGCTCACGAAGATAATCTGCAATTCGGTTTTCATCCAAAAGCTTCATCTTCGCTCGTTCCACTGCCCGCTCATCATCATGGAAATGTCGGCGATATGCTTCATAGCTGTATATCTCATAATCTGTCATTGGCAAATCCGCATCGCCGACCCGGATATAGGAGCCTTTAATTCTTCCCGAGCCACGATAATAACATGGCCTGTCGGCTACATCCACCGCCGGAATCTCGGCTGCACAAATTAAAACCCCTTCAAATTCTGCGGTTGTAAATACCGCCCGTACCGGCGGCTCCATCTGATTGCATTGCTCCGTAACCTGCTTTTGTAAATCCTGCGCATCATAAACACCAACGGCCTCAAATCCGCGCATTTCATCTAACCCAAACACAAGAATACCACCAGAATCCTGATTGGAAAAAGACGAAAGCGAATCGTAAAGCCGCTTCGGACATCCTAAGTGAGCCGCCTTAACTTCAATCGTCGGAGTTTCGGCCCGATGAAACTGAATCGTAGTAATAATGTCTAAAAGTTCTTTTGCTAACATATCATCACCTCTATGATTATTTTAGCAAATAAAGATGGGAAATGCAAACAAAAAAATTGTTTTTACAAATATAGTTTGCTAATTTATATTTATACAAACAAAAGGCCTTTTCACAGTTTGCTTATTAAAGCATCTGCAAAAAGGTCTTTGATTATCTAATCATATTTAGTATTATTTACTTGCTTCAATTCGCACTAACGCTTTTCGAAGCGCAATCTCCGCCCGGCGAAGGTCAATATCATTCGTCTTGGCCGATAAACGCTCCTCGGCTCGCTGTTTGGCTGCCTCCGCTCGTTTTTCGTCAATTTCATCCGGCCACTCCGCAATTTCTGCCAACAGTGTTATCTTTTCTGGCAGAATTTCTGCAAAACCGGCATGGACAGCGGCTGTTTTTTTGCCATCCTCCATTGTCAACGTTACAATTCCCGGTGCTAACACCGTTGTCGTCGCAACGTGATGTTTATAGATACCAACTTCTCCGTTTACCGTATTGAATTCAATCATCTGCGCGGTACCGGTAAAAAAAACACGGTCTGGGGTGATAATTTCCACTTCAAAAAATTTATTTTCATCTGCCATGATTCACCCCTTACTGCATGCGAGCGCGTACTTCGTCAATACTTCCGGCATTGAGGAAATGACCTTCCGGAATATCATCATGTCTTCCTTCCAGAATCTCTTTAAATCCGCGAATCGTTTCTGCAATTGGAACATATTTTCCATCCAGACCGGTAAACTGGGTTGCCACATTAAACGGCTGGGATAGGAATCTTTGTACCTTACGAGCACGGCTAACAACAAGCTTGTCATCCTCCGACAATTCGTCCATACCAAGAATCGCGATGATATCCTGAAGTTCTTTGTATTTTTGCAAAATTTCCTGTACGCCGCGGGCTACCTCAAAGTGCTCCTGACCAACAATTCGTGGGTCGAGGATTCGTGAGGTTGAGCCAAGTGGGTCAACAGCCGGATAAATTCCAAGCTCAACAATCGAACGCTCTAATACCGTTGTTGCATCCAAATGCGCAAAAGTCGTTGCCGGTGCCGGGTCAGTTAAATCGTCGGCTGGTACATAGACCGCCTGTACGGATGTAATCGAACCATTCTTCGTGGAGGTAATTCGCTCCTGAAGCGCACCCATTTCCGTCTGCAACGTCGGCTGATAACCTACGGCGGAAGGCATCCGGCCAAGTAATGCTGAAACTTCCGAACCAGCCTGGGTAAAACGGAAAATATTGTCAATAAATAACAATACATCCTTACCACCCTTGTCACGGAAATATTCTGCCATTGTCAGTCCGGTTAGACCAACACGCATTCTTGCTCCCGGCGGCTCATTCATCTGACCAAAAACCATTGTCGTTTTATCAATAACGCCAGATTCTTTCATTTCATAATAAAGGTCGTTACCTTCACGGGTACGCTCACCAACCCCGGTAAATACCGAATATCCGCCGTGTTCCGTGGCAATATTATGAATCAATTCCTGAATTAATACGGTCTTTCCAACACCAGCACCACCGAACAGGCCAATCTTTCCACCCTTCTGATATGGGCAAAGTAGATCAACAACCTTAATACCAGTCTCTAACATCTCGGTTGAGGTCGCCTGTTCTTCAAATGCCGGCGCTTTTCGATGAATTGGCATATACTCGACTGCTGTCGGTGCTGCCACGTCATCAATTGGGTCACCTAATACGTTAAAAAGGCGTCCCAAGGTGTTCTCACCAACCGGAACCCGAATTGGCGCGCCAGTTGCACGGGCATCCATACCACGAACAAGACCGTCCGTTGGACCCATCGCAATACAGCGTACCGTATCATCACCCAAATGCTGAGATACTTCTACTACTAATTTTCCGCCAGCTTTTGTCGTTATCTCAATGGCTTCATAAATTTCCGGAAGCTTTCCTTCGGAAAATTTAATATCCATTACCGCTCCGATAATCTGAGTGATTTTACCTATATTTGTTCCTGCCATTATTTGTATCACTCCTTAATTTTAGATTTTATTAGGATATTGCATTTGCTCCTGCAATAATTTCTGTTAATTCCTGCGTAATAGAACCTTGACGAGCTCTATTATATTTCAGTGACAAATCACTAATCATGTCCTCCGCATTGCTTGTTGCGGAATCCATCGCCTGCATTCTGGCACCATTTTCACTGGCAACCGCTTCTATCAACGCACCATAGATTAAGCTGGTGACATACTTTGGTATAATCAAATCCAAAGCTTCCTCTTCATTTGGCTCATAATTCATCAACACGTGAGGTTCCTCCGCGGCCAAATCCGCTTCTGACACATCAACCGGCAATAGCTTCATCAGCTTCGGTTCATGTACCACCGTGTTTTTAAAATGTGTATATGCCAGATAAATCTCACCAATTTCATCGTCCCGATAAGCCTTTAATAGTTTCTCACTAAGGACAACTGCATCCTCAAAAACGGGTGCTTCGATTACCTCGGAACCATCAATTTTAATATTGTATCCACGGCGTTCCAACACTTCCTGCCCCCGATGTCCGATCGCGTAGATGTCTACTTCATCCGGCGCAAACTCACCGCCAGTTACCAGTTTAATGACATTGGCATTATAACCGCCAGCTAAGCCACGGTTCGAAGTAATAACAACAATTGCTTTTCGTTTCGATTGACCACCGGTCAAATAGGGATGATTAATCCCACCAGAACGAGCCAGCATGGAAGATACCGTTTTGTACATATAGTTAAAATATGGATTCGTCTGCTCCGCACGCCCTTTGGCTTTTTGGAGTTTTACGGTTGAAACAAGCTTCATGGCTTTCGTGATTTGCTGCGTACTTTGAATACTGCTTTTCCGTCTTTTTATGTCTCTCATCGAGGCCATAATTTTCACCGCCTTTCAAGCATTCGATTATCGAAACTGGTTCTTACATTCTTCGATTGCTTTGACTAATTTCTGCTCTGTTTCTTCCTCTAACTCCTTGACATCGCGAATGGAGTCCAAAATTTCTGGGTATTTTGTTTCAATAAATTCTAACAATTCGTTCTGGAAACGTAAAATATTGCTAACTGGAATATCTAATAAATATTTCTTCGTTACCGCATAGATAATTACCACCTGCTTCTCGACCGCCATCGGCTGATACTGTGGCTGTTTTAGAACCTCGCGAATTCGTTCACCCTGCGCCAACTTCTCCGTTGTATCCGCATCAAGCTCGGAACCAAACTGGGAAAAGGCTGCCAACTCGCGATACTGTGCCAATTCGACACGAATCGGTGCAGCAATTTTCTTGATCGCTTTAATCTGGGCCGAACCACCTACTCGCGATACCGACAAACCAGCATTAATCGCCGGACGGAATCCCGCATTAAACATATCGGTCTCGAGATAAATCTGACCATCTGTAATCGAAATTACGTTGGTCGGAATGTATGCTGAAACGTCACCAGCCTGCGTCTCAATAATCGGCAAGGCCGTTAAGGAACCACCGCCCAATTTATCTGAGAGTCTGGCTGCACGCTCTAATAAACGAGAATGTAAATAGAAAACATCTCCTGGATAAGCCTCACGTCCAGGTGGTCGTTTTAATAACAGTGACAGTGTTCGGTAAGCCGTTGCATGTTTACTTAAATCATCATAAATGATTAAAACATCCTGACCACTTTCCATCCACTCCTCACCGATTGCACAACCTGCATATGGGGCAATATATTGTAGTGGTGCCAATTCACTGGCAGTCGATACAACAATCGTTGTATATGCCATTGCACCATATTCTTCTAACGTCTTAACAAGGGTTGCAACCGTTGACGACTTCTGCCCGATTGCTACATAAATACATTTTACGTCCTGACCCTTTTGATTAATAATTGTATCTAACGCAATCGCTGTCTTACCGGTCTGTTTGTCACCGATAATCAACTCACGCTGACCACGTCCGATCGGAATCATTGCATCAATCGCCTTGATACCCGTCTGTAATGGCGTATCAACTGATTTTCTGGCAATAACACCAGAGGCTACTCGCTCAATCTGGCGGAACTTGCTTGTTAGAATCGGACCTTTGCCATCGATTGGCTGGCCTAACGCATTTACAACACGTCCCAACATTGCATCACCAACTGGAACCTCAACCACTCGTCCGGTAGTTTTAACGGTATCGCCCTCGTTGATATTATGCTGGTCACCTAATAATACCGCACCAACGTTATCCTCTTCGAGATTCAAGACCATTCCAAAAACCTCTCCCGGAAATTCCAGCAGCTCACCCTGCATCGCGTTCTCCAAGCCATGAATTCTGGCAATTCCGTCGGCAACCTGAATTACGGTACCAACATCGGCCACTTCTAACTGGGCTGCATATCTTTTTATCTGCTCTTTAATAACTGAACTTATTTCTTCAGGCTTCAAATTCATGGACAAATTTCACCTACCTTTAACTGTATTTTTGATAATTCGCCAGAAAGCGTATTTAGCTTGGTGCGGACACTGCTGTCCACGACACGGTCGCCAATGCGAATTACCATTCCGCCAATCAAGGCAGAATCTGTTTTATAGTGCATTTCAAATTTTACATATTTTGTCGTTTCCAACAATCTTTTTTCAATCTGAATCTTCTGAACTTCATTTAAATCCAATGCCGAAGTCACATATGCGGTTCCGATGTGGCGGTATTCTTTTACTTCTTCAATAAAATATGCAAATACCTTTTTCATCTCGGCAAAATGTCCCTTAGCAACAAGCATTCTCATCAAGCCAATAATCTCATCAGATATTTTTCCGGAAAAAATTTCTTCAATAATTTTTATTTTTTCTTCTTTAATAATCTTTGGATGCGTCATTAGTTTGGACAAGTCATCATTCTCTTCCAGTATCACCAGGACTGCTTTCGTATCCTCGAAAAAGACATCCAGCTTGCCAGCTTCTACCGCCACTTCAAACAATGCATCACCGTATACCTTAGATACTAGCTTTGCCATGTCGAATCACCTATTTCTTTCAATGTCTCTTCCACGAGAATGTCCTGTATCCGTGTATCAATTGACGCGGCAACAACCTTGCCCGCCATCAGGGATGCAATCGAAATCATCTCTTTTTTCATGTCATCCATAACTCGTTTCTTCTCAAGCTCTGCCTCTTCATTGGCACGCTTGATAATGCGGACCGCTTCTTCTTTTGCTTCCTCAATCATTCGCGCTTCGCTCTTTATCGCTTTTTGACGAGCCTCGCTTAAAATCGCTTCCGCTTCTTTTTCAATATTCTTGATTCGGCTGTCATATTCCGTCTTCATTTCCGCCGCGGCTGCTTTATCCGCAATCGCATCGTTGATGTCATTTTGAATTTTTTCCTGACGTTTTTTCAACATCGCGCGTGCCGGATTAAATAACAGATAGGATAATAAGGTAAATAAAGTAAATACTGCAATTGCTAACAGCACCGTATCATGTAATAACTGAAAATCTAAATTAAATAATCTTGTCATTTCACTTGTCATGATTATCATATTTCAGGACCTGCCTCCTTTCTTACTAATCTCCATTTCAAAGTCTGGCGACTTTGAGTAAAGCTCAAATCGCCGTGCGAAAAAACTTGTTTTTTCGCACTTCTTAGGTCAATGGTTTTACGAAAAGTAAAAGCATGGCAATTAACAGACCATACAGACCCGTTGTCTCGGCAACAGCCTGACCCAAAAGCATTGTTGATGTAATATCAGATTTTGCGCCTGGGTTTTTACCAACGGCTGCGGCTGCCATACCAGCGGCATTACCCTGTCCAATACCGGTTCCAATACCGGAAATAACTGCGATACCTGCACCAATTGCAGAACATGCTAAAATTAAATCTTCACCTGTAATATTCATATTAATAATCCTCCTAATTTCTTTGTTATTCAGTGTCAAATTGCTGATTTACATATGTCATCGTCAGCATACAGAATACATATGTCTGAATTGCTCCCGAGAACACGTCAAAATACACATGCAATACGGCCGGCCAAAAAAATGCTATCTTCGATAATAATCCATAGATTAGCGACATCATAACCACACCGGATAAAACATTTGCGAACAAACGCAATGATAATGATATTGGCACGGCTATGTTACCGATCACATTAATCGGAAACCACAGCGGCAGCCACGGCGGTAGTGGCGAACACATACCTTCCCAAATTTCGCGCGGCTTGTGATACCTAAATTCAAAAAAGTGAATCATAAAAAAGGTTATCAAGCCCAGCGGCAATGTCGTACCATAATCAGCAGTTGGCGGTCGCAGACCAAGCAAACCCGATAAATTACTCAGTAAAATGAAAAGAAAAATGGTACTGATATAATTCACCAACCGCGGCGCATTTTTTCCCATTGAGCCTTCTACCATTCCATCTAACTTCTCAATAATCAGCTCAATGACATTTTGAAATCCAGCGGGTACTTCTGTTGCTCGCTTCATGCGACGGTTTGCGATAATGGCAAAGCCTATCAAAATCAGCATAACAATCAATGTACATACATGTGATGTTGTAATCCATACAGTTTGACCAAATAATTGATAGGAAAATAATCCATGTATCATAAAGTCTATATTATCTGCTCCGGATGACATCAAAATTGCGCTATTCACAGTCTCACCTCCTTAATCAATTTTTTATTTTTCGTTGTCAAAAGACTCCTTTCTTTGCCCTGTCAGTTTTTCAATTGCTTTATGTGTAAGAGGTTGCAGATATGCACCTGCCTTTAACCCCATTACGCCGATAAATAACGTTAGTAGATTTCCCAATTTGAAATATACAACCAGGAAAAATATCAATACCACTACAACATATCGTAACAATGATTGTACAATCATTTTACCGCGTGCCTTGTGCTCTAACACCAGATTAATCGAATCTTCAATGGCCACTGCCATATGAATGATCATTCCGACTGCCATAAAAATGCCAATCCACAAGCCAGTCGAATAACGCAGCTTATCGGTTACAAACCAGACTCCGGCCATTTGAATCAGCACGCCATATATCATAATTCCCACAATTAGTTCCGGTAATACCCGGTTAATCCTTCTTAACATCTTTTTTTTCCTTCTTATCATACACCTTTTTGGCCATTATAAAGATATTCCGAAAACCAGCTATTGCGCCAATAAAAAAAAGCGGAACGACCAAGATCTTATGGCCCGTTTTGTCAGACAGATAAACGCCTAACGCCGTGCACATAAGTATCGGAACAATCATGTTGATGCCAAACTGCATGATAAATACAAATGATTCATACACGTTCTTTTTATATTTCACATGTTGCTCCTTTCCATCCCTTTTTTCCCACTTCATGATTATACCATTTCTACCAAAATTTTGTCTATCAATTTTCTAAAGCGTTACTTCGATTTTACGATCGGTCGAATTGTACTCATAGTAGCGAACTCCCGCCGCATTCATCATTCGTTTCGAAGCAATTACGGCGTGTGTATTCGCATACTTGTCATTCGCGTAAACGATTGTCCGTATTCCCGCCTGAATAATAGCCTTCGCACACTCGTTACACGGAAATAATGTTACGTACATTTTAGCGCCTTCCAAACTGCCGCCACGATAGTTAAGAATTGCATTTAACTCGCTATGGGTGGTGTAAAAATACTTGCTATTTAATGGTTCCCCTTCTCGCTCCCACGGAAATTCATCATCAGAACAACCTTTGGGAAAGCCATTATAACCCATTGAAAGAATCTTATTGTCTTCACTGACGATGCAAGCCCCCACCTGAGTATTCGGGTCCTTGGAACGCATCCCTGACAGTAGGGCCACGCCCATAAAATATTCATCCCAGCTAATATAGTCTTTGCGTTTTTCGCTCATTTTAATAACCATACCTCCTTATTTAGAAAGGGGCCGAGGAAATCCTGCTTAAGAAGTATGCAGGATTTGCCCAGCTCCATCTATTATTTATTTTGTGCCAAAAATACGATCGCCGGCATCACCTAATCCTGGCACAATATAACCATGATCATTTAAATGGTCATCCAATGCGCCAATATAAATATCTACATCTGGGTGCGCATCCTGCATCCGTTTTACGCCTTCTGGGGCAGCAATAATACACATAAAGCGAATGTTCTTAACGCCCTTATCCTTCATCATCTGAATCGCCGCAACGGATGAACCGCCAGTGGCAAGCATTGGGTCAACAACGAAGACCTCACGTTCATTGCAATCCTCTGGTAATTTGCAGTAATATTCTACTGGCTCTAAACTCTCTGGGTCACGGTAAAGACCAATATGACCAACCTTCGCTGCCGGAATCATCGTCAGCATACCATCTACCATGCCGAGACCAGCTCGCAGGATTGGCACAATCGCTAGTTTCTTTCCCTTTAGTTCTTTGACTGTCGTGGTACAAATCGGGGTCTGGATTTCAATATCTGCTAACTTCAAATCTCTGGTTGCCTCGTAGCACATTAACATTGCAATTTCGCTAATCATTGCCCGAAATTCTTTTGAACCGGTTTCTTCTCTGCGAATCCAGCCAACCTTATGCTGAATCAACGGATGTTCCATTACGATTACGTTTGACATTCCCTATTCTCCTTCGTTTAATAGATTTACCAGTTTCTTAATTGATTTACTAAGTGTTTCATAACACAATCCATATGCCTGTAACGTACCGCCGTAAGGGTCCATAATCTCCAGTTCATCCCCGACTAATTCGGTTAGAACCTGAACATTCTCTGGGTTGGCACTAGAATATCCTTCCAGAATCTTCTGCCGCTCATGGGTTTCCATCGTAAGTACTAATGTATCCTCATCAAAATCTGCTTCCGTTATCGGACTGGACATATAACCTTCTAAGTTAATACCATTACTGATTAATACAGCTTCTGCTTTTTGATTCAGCGGTTCCGAAAATAACACCACCAGTCCTCTGCTGTCTATCTTAACTGGTTGTTTCAAGCTATATTCACCTAATATTCCCGCCGCCATCGGCGCACGGCAGGTGCCGCCTTCGGCCACAAATACAATTCGTTTATAGGGTCTCATAAAAACCTCCTCTACACGGAAATCACTTGATGACCGGCAGCCTTTAACAATCGATTCATGATTGCCTGACCAATTCGTGGGGTGGAAAAACTCTCCGAGTATATTATTTCCACATCCATGTCATCAAATTCCCGTAATATCTTATAAAGATGTCTTGCAATCGCATTTTCATCTTTTCGGGAGCCAATACTAACCACTGTTCCCTGATGATAGCACGCATATGTCTCGTCGGTACAAATAATCCCGACTCGCTTTCCCTGCGCGATATTCTCGGTGGTCAGTGTACAGATTCGCTCCACTACCATTTTTGCTTCCCCACTAATCAAAACCAAATCAGCCTGCGGGGCATAATGCTTGTATTTCATGCCTGGTGCCTTTGGCTTGACCGATGAATCACTGTCAATAATACCGGGATCCACCTTCACTTCTCCGATTACTTTTTCAATCATCTCTTTTGTAATAAATCCCGGACGAAGTATCATTGGTACTTCCTCTGTCAAATCCAATATCGTGGATTCTATTCCAATACCGACTGGACCCCCATCCAAAATCAGTGGAATTTTTCCATTTAAATCAGCAAATACATGCTCTGCCAAGGTTGGGCTTGGGCGTCCCGATGTATTTGCACTTGGTGCTGCAATATAACCGCCGCTCTCTTTAATCAGCGCCAGTGCCACCGGATGATTTGGCATACGAATCGCAACCGTATCTAGTCCACCCGTTGTCTCATCTGGCACATTCTCATTTTTCGGTAAAACAAGCGTCAGGGGACCCGGCCAAAAAGCCTCGCTTAATGCTCTGGCCTGCTTGGGTATCACAGTTACTATTTTATCGAGCGCTGAAAATTCTGCAATATGCACGATTAGTGGATTATCCGAAGGTCTGCCCTTAGCAGCGTATATTTTTTCAGAAGCACCGGCATTTAGAGCATCCGCTCCTAGTCCATAGACTGTCTCGGTGGGGAATGCCACCAGAGCGCCCTGACTGATAATCTGCGCCGCTTGCTTTATTTTGTCTGCGTCTTCCAGACTGTTTTTTATTCGTTCCATCTTTGTATCCATAACGTTTATTATATCAGCGTTATTAAAATATGGCAACCTACTTGCACGGTTTTTGTAATTGTGTCATAATGAATTTATTACTTTTTTTGACAATAAAACTTTAAAATAAAGGGAGATGTGAAAATGAACATAATTAAAAGTGAGTATGGTTTTACGAATGACGGTACGCCGATTTCCTTATATCGAATTGAAAACGCTTCCGGCGCTTCGGTCACCGTTTCTGACTACGGATGCCGATTAATCAGCATCTATGTTCCAAACAACAAGGGCCAGCTAATTGATGTCTGTCTGGGGTTACGTGATGCTTCACAGTATTTGGAAGATGATGCCAGCGTTGGCGCTGTTGTCGGACGTTGTGCCAATCGCATCGCGAAAGGTCATTTTACTTTAAATGAAGAGTCCTATCAGCTTGCCATTAACAATGGTCCAAACCATCTGCATGGCGGCCCAACCGGTTTTGCCACGCGGGTCTGGAATACTGTGGTTGCTGACGACAAGGTTATCTTTTCCCGTACCAGTGTGGATGGCGAGGAAGGTTATCCGGGCAATCTGAAAGTTTCCGTAACATATGCTTGGTCCGAAGACAATGAGCTTTCTATATTATATGAGGCAGATTCTGACAAAGACACAGTTTTTAACATTACCAGCCACGGATACTTTAATTTGGACGGTCAGGGCAGCGATAGTGTTTTAGCCCATGAGCTGCAAATTGATGCCGATACCATAACCGAGATTGATAGCACTCAGATTCCAACCGGCAACATCATATCGGTTGAGAACACACCATTTGATTTCCGCGAATTTAAAACCCTCGGAGCAGACATTCATGCCAATCATGCACAGCTTGCCATCAGCGAAACCTATGACCACAATCTGGTTCTTAACGGTACCGGACTACGGGAAGCGGCTGTTTTACAATCGCGCGACAGCGGCATTCGGATGACTTGCTTCACCGACCAGCCAGGCATTCAAGTGTATGTACCATGCTACATTCTCCATCAAAAAGGGAAGAATGATATTGATTATCCAGCGTTTAGCAGTGTCTGTCTGGAAACTCAGCATTATCCAGACTCGATCAACCATCCGGATTTCCCATCGGTTGTGTTGGGTGCGGATGAACATTTTAAGTCTAAGACAATTTATCATTTCTCAACAATATAAACGTGTGCCGTCAGGCGCACTTCCAAAAGCGGCCGATTCATATGAATTGACCGCTTTTGTATATTTTATGGTCTTTTGCTCACACTAAAAAATAAAACGGTGATATTTATGAGTGATAATTGGGTAATTCCAAAAAATAGCCGGCTGTATAATAAAACAACCGGCTTTTCTTTCTTCTATTATATTATATTGTTTCTATTCTTTGCTTTTATTGGCTGGGTATGGGAGGTTGTACTCTGCTTGTTTACGATGCAGGCCTTTATCAACCGCGGGGTACTCTTTGGACCCTGGCTGCCCGTCTATGGCGCTGGCGGACTATTCCTATACTTCCTGCTTTTCCGCCTGAAGAAACATCCCATCTGGATATTTTTGCTGGCCACGGCCATTTGCTCTGTGCTAGAATACTTTTCCAGTTGGTTTTTGGAAAAATTATGGGGTATCCGCTGGTGGGATTATAGTGATTCCTTCTTAAACCTGCATGGTCGTATCTGCTTATTATGCAGCGTCGGGTTTGGCATTGGTGCGCTGTTGATTATTTATGTGTTTATTCCCTTTTGGGAAAAGCGATATGAAAAAATTCCATCTCCGATTCGAAAAACACTGGGAATCATTCTTTTGCTTTTATTTATCGCGGATGCTACCTATGCCGCTGTTGCTCCTAATATTGGGCATGGCATCACATCCTAATGTAAAATTTATTGATTCAGATACTGCATTGCTCCCATATAGATTGCCCATGCCATATCCTGCTGGTATTCATCGGTCATCAGCTTCTCCGCCTCTCCGTGATTACTTAAAAAACCACACTCAACAATTACCGTCGGGGTTGAGGTTTTTCGGAGCAAATAGTAGCTGTCATTGGCCTTTGCCTGACGATGCTTTTCCTTATCAATTCGGTCCGAGAAGCTTTGTTGAATTGTCTCTGCCAAAATCTTACTCTTTTCAGAATTTTTATAGAAAAAGCACTGTGCACCACTAACAGAGGAATCCGAAAAACTATTCTGATGGATGCTGATGGTAAAGATTGGATTTGCTTTTTCTATTTTTTCACACCGACGACGCATGTCTTCGACTTTTTTATTCTTACTGCCAGAATCGTATAAGCCCTCGTCACTGTCTCTGGTTAATACGATGTCGATTCCTTCTTTTTCAAATAAGGTTTTTAATTTTAATGCTATCTCCAGATTGAGGTCCTTCTCTAAAACGCCATTTGTCCCTACTTTTCCAGGGTCAAAGCCGCCATGCCCGGCATCTATGACAATGCAGGTATTTGCCGTTTTTGCACTATTACTGGTCACTGTCTGAGCCCCCTGCCAAGCTAGAAAAAACGCCCCAACAAGTAATAAAACACCCATTCCAAGCTCTATTTTTTTATTCATAATGATACCCATATCCTGCTTTTTACAAGATATGAAAAAAAGCTGTGCTTTATACACAGCTTTTTCTTTATTTAATTGGTATACTTAATGATGGTATCCCATATCGTATCGGTTTCAAAGCCTAGCTTCCAGAAGGATACACCAGCCAGACTATTGGACTTCATTACTTCCATTTTTTTCTCAATGGAAGTCGCATCCTCTACCCATATTTTATAGGTGATGCCTTCATTTAGATATTCGGAATAATACTGTCCGTCTTCTTCTGACCAAATCTGTTCAGCACCGTTGACTTCGATTCGGTTCTGCGCGCCCTTCATGCCAACCGCTTCACTGCTGACAGTATATGGAACGTAGTCCTCGGCTGCAGATTCTACACTGTCACCAACCTCTTCTTTTGGCGTCAATGCCCAAATCCTGGTATAAAATGGACATCCTAAGATAGTCTGCTCGGCCGGTACTTCTTTCAAGGTATTTACAACGCCATCGGTTACAAATCCAATCGATGCCACCGAGCCTTCATCGGAACCATTATAATGCTCATCGTATGCCATAATAATAATATAATCCGCAAAATTGGCTTGTTCCCCGCGGTTATAAAATGCCGTGTAATCAGTTGGCACATAGTTATCTACCGAAAGAATTATGCCATTATTCGCACATTTCAAGGACAGCTCGCGGATAAACTGCAAATATCCCTCACCCGCATCAAAGGCCAATGCTTCCATATCCACATTGATTCCATCCAACTCATATTCAATCGCCGCCGCAATCAGCTTATTGACGAGGTTCTGTCGGCTTGAGGTACGATTTAGAATACTCGTTGTATCAACATCCGGATTTTCCAGATTGCTGACGAGTGCCCATACTTCAATATTGTTCTGATGGCATTGGTTCACATAATTCTTGCTGGCTAGTGATGCGATATTTCCTTCGTTATCATTTAAATAAAACCATGTTGGCGAAATTACATTGATGCCTTTCGTGCCTTGCAAAACGTCAGTCAGTGTTCCGTTGGCATCCACCGTGGTAACCTGATGCCATGCCATCTGAATAGTTCCCTCTTTCTTGGTATGACTAAATACTGGCTCCGTAAATTCATGGCTTCTGGCAACCGTTGTTTCGTTGCCAATAAATTTCGTTTTTAAATATCCCACAATTCCATCCGCGGTTGATACCTTCGTCCAGTTTTCACCTTTTTCCAGCAAGGTAAGTTCATCACCCTTGATGAGTTCCTTTAGAATTGGACTCTTGATGCCACCCTTAACACGCAATTGAGTATCTTTCTTCACCGCCGCGCTTGCCACTTCGCCCCATTCACTAAATATAACGACCCGATTTGGCGCTTCAATAATCTGATGCGTCATGTTGGTATATTTTTCAATAAAATCAAGTGCCAGATACATCTTCTCACCATCGACCCGGACGATAGTATAATTTTCCGAATGATTCTCTTTGCCAATCAGATAATCTTTGTTGCCCGCATTGACAGTTATCAAAGCATCCGGCAGAGTATAAAGCAATATATTTTCGGCCGAATCCCAATAAAATCTTTCATTAAACATCTGATGAACCACCGTAAAGTCAACGTACACCTGACCATCCCAATATTTACAAACAGTATCGATTAATTCATCATCTAACACAACGGCAATATCGTCCGCCGCAGTCAGCCCGTAGTAGGCCTGCATATCAGCTTCTTCTTTGGTTGGTATATATTTTTCTATTACACGCGCTGCCAGTGTAATCAATATCACAACAATAACTAGTGCTATCACTGCTATAACAGGTAAAATTTTCTTCTTGTCCTTCAATCCTTTTTTCCTCCTGTAACAACGACATTTTTGTCAGTCTGAGTATAACATAATTAATGAATCAAGGAAAGAGTCAAATGGCCGGAAACTTCGTATCCCATTCGAAGCCTCCAGCCATTGTTCTTTTCTTATTTCTTAATATCGTTTAAATACAATTTCAATTGCCCAGGCATTAGGAGTTCCTCGACGCAATTGTTACGAATTGTTTATCTTATCGAAATGTATCTCCGTTAACACCCCCTCGTCAAATATGTAATCTCTCATATATGATGCTTCTTCTTCGACAGCCAGCACATTTGCGACCGCCCCTGAACTACTTTTCTCTCCCTCCAGCCAAATCGTTATTCCGCGCTTTTCAATGGACTGTAGTTCAATATAGAGATTTTGTCTTGTCATGTTATTCTCCATAATTCTACCCCTTTTTTCTTATTTCCAATTCCAAAAGGAAGTTTTGTGATATATTATGCTATAAAAATCTGTCCAGAAATTGATAACTGCTTTTTTCTGGATGAAATGCATCCGGCACGTTGGGAATCGCATAGACGGGTGCTCCGATGGTATTCTTAAAATCTTTTTTATCTTTTTTTATCATCCCATTGTTTGCTAAGAATACAATTGTCGCCGCCGCTACGTCATCTCCCATTTCGTCCCGGATAAAGCGGTAATATTCCTGCTTCCGCCACGGTGCTAAAGAACCCACAACCAGCTTCTGCCGGCAGCGCAAAAATTCCATGCGAATTTGATAATAGACGCTTCCCATATCAAAGATAATTACTTCATAACCCAGGTTTAGTATCTGGGGCACGTTTCGCATCCGCCAATTGGGATAGTAGGTTACTCCCGCTAACTCAAATGGTTCTGTCTGCATAATTAATTCTTCGATGGCATGATTCCCGCTCAATTCTATCACCGCCGTTTTTCTTCGTTTTTCTGTCGCACTGTAATTGGCCAGGGTAATCACAAGATGAGTTGCTCCCACTCCTTCTGCTGCTCCGGCAATGCCGATTATTTGGGCTTCTTTCGTTACATGTCGGAATATCGTTATCTCCTCCTTTCTCTTTACAGTATTTTTTGAAACAAATTTTGCTTCTCACGCGTGGTTTCAAATGGATTTTCATCAATCGGAAAACTATAAACCTTGATTTGAAAAATTTCTGCATATTTTCGACATATTTGCCTATGATTATAATTACAAATCACAATTAAATTGTCGGTATGCTGTAAACGTTCAAATGCCTTCCGGGATTCTTCCCATTCCCACTCTTTGCCACCAATAATCAGTATTGTATACTCTGCATTCTCGATTCGGCATGCTTCGATGTTACTGCCAAAATCCAGCACGTAGCTATCTGCTTCGTAGCTGATTTCTTCTTCAATTACATTTTCTTCGGTGTGAAGTTTGGCTTTGAAATTGCCATTGACATAGACGTTATTCTCGCTTCTGCTCAGGTAATTTGCCCTTATCAGTGTGCTCGTCAAGTCTGGAATTGCCATTGATTGATAAATACATGATTTTTTCTGACTATTAAGATAGGTGGTGATTGCTGCCGCGATATGCGTTGTTCCAATGCCGGATTTTGCTCCGACCACTGCGATATGATATTTGAGATGCGAAACTGTTACCGCCCCGGGATTCATTCGTTCAAATTCTATTTCTAAGGCGAGCTTAAGCTCAACGGCGGTGGTATACCGCCTGGCCGGATTATTATTTAAGAGCTTATCAATTATCCGGTTAAAATTTTTTGAACATTTTTTCCCATTTTGGGTCTGCAGCTCCCACAAAACCTTACCCAGGGCATATAAATCAGTTGCCGGGCTAAGTGTTTCACCAAGGTATTGCTCTGGTGCTGCGTATGCGATAGTTCCATATTGTTGGAATTTTTTTCCCTGATTGGTAATATAAGATGCAATTCCAAAATCGACTATTTTCACAGAATTTCCGCATACTATAATGTGCTCCGGTTTTAAATCCTGGTAGCAAACGGGATGTGGTTCTCTGCTGTGAAGATAAATAAAAATCTCACATAATTGGATTCCTAATTGCATAATGTATTGCTGGGAAATACTATCATGATGAAGCATAAATTTCTGTAAAGATTCTCCCTCCACATATTCCTCAATAATATAAAGAAATGTATCATCCTCGTCGATATCATATATAATAGGGATGGATGGATGCGAAAGATTCTTCAACAAATCTGCTTCCAGACGAAATTGTGGCTGCAACGGATGTGATTTAGATATAATCTTAATTGCACGATATGCCTTCAATTTCATGTGTTCGGCTAAATACACGTTGCCACTGCTACCGCAGCCTAACAATCGTATGATCTGATATTTATCGAACAGGGTAATATTTTCTGTGCTTTCCATTGGCTCCTTTCAAACGAATGCCGGGTGGAACGCATCTCATGTAAGTTTTATATCATACCTCAGGTATCATTGGCAACAGAATTTCTAATTTTTTAGAATGTTTACAAATTTTTAATATATTTTTACCGTTTACAATGTATAGGCTTTCTTTTATAATGAAAGTACCTATATAAATTATTATTTTTTATTTTCTAAGTTAGGAAGTGATGATATGAAAATAGAAAAAGTGAATGACAACCAGATTCGATGCACGTTAACTCGTGAGGATTTAGCGGATAGACAATTGAAACTTAGTGAACTTGCTTATGGAACAGAAAAAGCCAAGTCTCTTTTTCGTGAGATGATGCAACAGGCTTCCTATGAGTTTGGCTTTGAAGCGGAGGATATTCCGCTGATGATTGAAGCCATTCCAGTTTCTGCAGATACCATTATTTTGATTATAACCAAGGTTGAATACCCAGAAGAGCTTGATACTCGTTTTTCCAAATTTTCGGAGTCCGATGAGGACTTTGATGATTTTGGTCTTGAGGATGTATCTGACAATGCTTCGGCCGGTGCGGATGATATTTTGGACTTAGTTCACAAGCTACAGCAGGACCGCCAAAAAAATGACGAGCAATCTTCGAAGGAGTTTATACCTTTGAATGAAGCGATTTCGAAAAAAGCTGCGGCCCAATCTTCGGCAACTGAGGATTCACCGGTTTCAATATCTGTTGAGATTACAAAACTGTTTACTTTTCAAGATTTAGATACATTGACTCGTCTTTCCCATATTTTGGAAGGCTTCTATCATGATTATAATACCTTATATAAGAAGCCGCAGACGAGGAAGTATTATCTTATTATCCGAAAAGGTAAACACTCTCCAGAAGATTTCAACAAGGTCTGCAATATCATCTTGGAATACTCTTCGCAGGAGAAATACTCATCTGCTACGGAAGCGTATTTTAACGAGCATTACGATGTTTTGATTGGTGCACGCGCACTACAGACTCTGGCTACAGTTTAACTTTTTTACGACACGCAATACTGAACAGCGGGACCTTCCATAAGGGAGGTCCCCGTTTTCGTATGTAAAGAACAAAAAATCAGATATAGTTCTGTGATGGTAGTTTGCTTATACGATACGACGCTTATATGCTCTCATTGCAAAGAACCAGGCAATTACTGTAATTCCGACACACCATGCGAGAGCGACCCATATATCGTTGCCAACAGGCTCGGAGTTAAAAAGAGCACGGAGGCTTTCAACAATCGAAGTGACCGGTTGATTTTCCGCAAAAACACGAAGTCCACTCGGCATAGTTTCTGTAGGTACGAAGGTAGAGCTTAAAAACGGTAAAAAAACCACAGGATAGACGAAGGCGTTAGCACCGTCAACCGTTTTCGCTGTCAAAGCCGCGATTACTGCTAGCCATGTAAGCGCAAGGGTGAAAAGCATTAAGATTGCGACTGCACAGAGCCATTCCAGTATATTTGCACTTGGATGAAAACCCACGACTAAAGACACAAGAAAGATAACGACAAATGTCACCAGAGTAGAAACCAGCGATGTAAGCACGTGCCCCCACAGTATGGATGACCGCCCTATTGGCATGGCATTAAACCGCGCAATCAGCCCGTTTTTCTTGTCGTTGAACAGTCGGAATGCAGTGTAGGCAACACTCATGCTGACCGTCATCAGCAGTATACCGGGTAATTGGTAGTTTACATAATTCACACTTTCTGGAAAACTGGTTTTGATTGCTCCACCGAAAACAAACACAAATAACAACATAAATGCAATCGGCTGAATAGCAACCGTCACAATCGTATCGGGACTGCGAAGAATATGTTTCATTAATCGTCCTGTGAAGATAAATGTATGTTTCATTGTGCTACCTCTTTCTCCGCTCCGATAATTGAGAGGAATATTTCTTCAAGTGTGGGTTGTTTCTCAATGTATTCCTTTTTTGCGGGCGGGAATAAATTTTTAAGTTCTTCGAGCGTGCCATTTGCGATAATCTTACCACCATGCAGAATGGCGATTTTATCTGCAAGCTGTTCCGCTTCATCTAAATACTGCGTTGTCAGCAAAATTGTCGTACCACCATCCGCAAGTTCCTTAACGGTTTTCCAAACTTCAATCCGTGCTTCGGGATCAAGCCCCGTCGTAGGTTCGTCGAGAAAAATAACTGAGGGTTTCCCCACAAGACTCATGGCTATGTCAAGTCTGCGAGTCATACCTCCGGAATATGTCCCAGTACGTTTGTTGGCAGCTTCTGTAAGTCCGAATTGTTCCAGTAAATGATCCGCAACCTCGGCGGGTTTTTTAACACCGCGAAGCTTAGCAATCATCATAATGTTTTCACGCCCTGTGAGAATATCGTCCACGGCAGCAAACTGTCCCGTCAGACTGATACTTTCGCGTACTTTTCCCGCTTGCCTGCTAATGTCGAAATTGCAGACAGAAACACTCCCGCTGTCTTTTTTGAGAAGCGTAGAAAGAATATTTATAATTGTAGTTTTTCCTGCACCATTTGAACCAAGAAGAGCGAAGATTTCACCACGCTGAACCTCAAAATCCACGCCTTTCAATACTTGATGGTCTTTAAAAGACTTACGCAGGTCTTTGATCTGAATCGCGGTATCAGTCATTGTTTTTGTCCTTTCCAAGTTTTTGATGAATATCTCTGTTGAGCTTCTCACGCCAATTTTCTGTATATGTTTTAGCATTGCGCAAAATCTCGTCGCAGAATCCGGCGACATCCTCACCCGTGATCTCTAAAACATGTTTGCCGTTAGCCACACCGTCTTCAAACAACTCAATAAGATCATAATGGAGCTGAATCATATCCATTCCGTCCCCACCTGCAAACATCCACATATAATGCTGGATTTTTTCAAAGACGTACCGATAATCCTCCGGCAACGCCTTTACCCGTGTCATTTGTTCTTTATACTCTCGCTTATCCTCCATGATTTTTATAGGATTGAGATATGTGTTAAAAAAATCAGATAATGACATTCTATTTTTCCTCCTTTAATTGATTGATTTTTGATGCTACAAACTCCCATTTTTCCCAGAATCGCAACAGCTCTCTGCGCCCCTCCTCATTGAGAGTGAAAAAATTTCGGGGCGGTCCCTTATCGGATGACTTCCTCTCAATCTCTACCAGTTTGTTTTTTTCAAGCCTAATAAGGATTGTATACACCGTTCCGTCCACTACATCACTAAATCCTAAAGCATTGAGCTTACGGGTGATTTCATAGCCGTAAGTTTGTCCTCTGCTAATGATTTCTAGTACACAACCCTCTAACACGCCTTTTAGCATTTCTGTAAGGTTTTCCATTTCAATAACCATTCCTTTCTCACAACCTGCAAACTTGCTGCTGACTTGTCAGCATGCGCAGGCACAAATTTGCGTGTGAAAAATCTGTTTTTCACACTAAACACCTCCACTAAGTAGTAGTCATTATATGCAGTAACACTTAATACCACTATATTGTATCACGCACTAGTCGGCATGTCAATACAGTAAACGCAAACAACAGCAAAGGACGGTGTAGCTTATGCTACACCGTCCTTTATATACGATTACTTCCTTGCGAAACTGCCCTATTGGGATTTTTTATTTTACTCTAGTTTGCTGCTTGTGCCAGAAAATCATTGATGGTTCCAACCAGCTCGTCCGGATTTACACCGTGTACCATTGCTGCCTCTTCGATTGATTCCATCTGTGAGGATGGGCATCCAAGACAATGCATTCCTATGTTTAAAAGAATTGGTGCAATATTCTCATCTAGCTGAAGTAATTCGCCGATCATTGTACTTTTTGTTACTTGTGCCATGTGTTTCTACCTCCTTTTTTATTCATTCGCCTATTATAAGCCTATTTCCGAAAATATGCAATCTTCTTTTCTTAGCGTTCCCTTTGTTTTTTCCAATATACATAATCTTTTTTGGCTTGTAATATCGCTACGTTTGTATTAAAATGATTGTTAAGCGATTAAGAGCTTTATTATGACTTTTTTAAGGAGGAAAATAAAATGGCATATGTTATTACAGATTCTTGTGTAAACTGTGGTACCTGTGAAGGAGAATGTCCAGTAGGAGCTATCTCTGCAGGAGATTCCAAATATGAAATCGATCCTGGTACATGTATCGATTGTGGTACTTGCGCAGGCGCATGTCCTACCGGAGCAATCGAGCAGGGCTAATTAAAATGAGCTGCCGCTTTACGATTTTTAAATCGTAAATGCGACAGCTTTTTTTGGTTTAGCACTAGAAATACGCACTAGGCTCTGGTTGGATTCAGCTCCTGCTTCTTGCCGAACATCTTACCGTTCTTTTCTTTCTTTTTATGTAGTCCGCGGATTGCCTCATCCAACTTCCGATAGCGAGCCTCTTCCTGCTCGTCCTGCTCACGCATCAAATAATTCATTTCCTTTAAGACACGGTCACCAACTTGCTCGCCGACTTCTTGTCCCAATGCGCGATTATTTTCTTCAATTGCTTTTTTGACGATTTGATTCATCATTTCCTGAAACTGATCCAGCTTTGTTTGATTGCTATAGTTGTTTGTCACCTGAACCTGATGTGCTGGATTTTGTTGCATCATCGTTGCTGTCGGCCGTTGATTCGTTTGCGGCGGAACCATCTGCGATGAAATCGTCTGCGACGAAACTGACGACTGATTCATCTGCATTGGCTGGATTTCGTCCATTTGGTCCATTTCCTCATTGTGTAATATCATTCGAATGGCCTTTAGCTGATATCCTTGCTCTTTTAATTCTTTAATCTGCAAAAATTGATTGATATTTTCTTTTGTATAGTAACGGTGTCCCATCTCATTGCGTGGAACCGCCAATTCAAGTTCTTCTTCCCAATATCGTAACACATGTGACTCGACATTTACGATTGCCGCTGCATCCGATATCATATAACGTTGCTTGTCCACCAAACTCCTCCTTTTCCCTATTCTTGTCCACATTGGAATTGCCTTACTATATACCATATCTTGTATAATTTTCTTAGGCTTATTCAAATTATATACCATCTTTCCGTATGATGGCAACGCCTTTTCATCGGGCGATTTTGACATAAAAAAACAGATACAGCCACCATTTTGACTGTATCTGCAAGGTTATCTTTTTTTCGCTATTTTCCACGCCACGTTTTTCATTTTTTTATTTTTCCATGTTGGCGAATTTGGTGTATTGCGGCAACCAAACAAGGTCGATGGTTCCGATTGGACCATTTCTTTGCTTGGCAATAATTATCTCCGAGATGTTTTTGCGGTCGGTATCTTTGTTATAGTAATCATCACGGTAAATAAACATGATGACGTCGGCATCCTGCTCAATCGCTCCCGACTCTCGCAAGTCGGACATCATTGGGCGTTTATCGGGACGCTGTTCTACCGCACGGCTTAGCTGAGATAAGGCGACGACTGGTACTTGCAGCTCTCTCGCTAAAGATTTTAGCGAACGGGAAATATCCGATATCTCCTGTTGGCGGTTGTCAGAGTTCTTTCCACTACCACTCATCAACTGTAAGTAGTCAATAATAACTAATTTCAAGTCGTGCTCAAGCTTATACTTTCGGCATTTACTGCGCAGCTCGGAAATGGAAATACCGGGGGTGTCATCGATAATTAAATGCGAACGACCGACTACTCCGGCACCCTCAATTAATTTTTCCCAATCAGCATCACTTAAATTACCATTTCTTAACACCTGCGCTTCCACTCGCGACTCCAAGGAAAACAGTCGGTTTACCAACTGCTCCTTCGACATCTCCAAGGAAAATATCGCGGTTGTCATATCACTGCGAAACGCTACATACTGAGCTATATTTAGAACAAATGCGGTCTTACCCATTGATGGACGAGCCGCTATTAAAATCAAATCCGATGGCTGCAAACCCGACATCCGGTAATCTAAATCCACAAATCCGGTTGCAATTCCAGTTACGGTTCCTTTCATTTTTGAGGCCTGTTCAATTTTATCGAGTGCATTGATAACCACCTGCTTAATGGGAACGTAATCACTATTGGTCCGGTTCTGCAATAGATTAAATACACTTTTCTCAGTATCAGCCAAAATGTCTTCGAGATTTTCTTTGCCCAAATAACATTGATTTTCAATATTCTCCGTTACCCGGATTAAGTTTCTTAAAACGGCTTTTTCTTTGACAATGCCAGCATAATATTTTACATTTGCCGAGGTCGGAACGGCCGTTACTAAGTCTCTTACATATTCCAGACTACTGATTTCCGGCGGAACGTCCTTTTCTTTTAACTTATTCTGCAAGGTTATCAAATCGACTGGCTGTCCGCCATTAAATAATTCCACCATTGAGTCAAATAAAATTCCATACTGTTTATGATAAAAATCCTCTGAAATTAGGATTTCGCCGGCTGCAATTATGGCATCCTTATCCATAATCATCGAACCAATTACGGACTGCTCGGCCTCTAAGCTGTTTGGCATGACCCGCTTTATCAGCGCTTCTTCCATTGGTACTGCCTCCTGTACTTCTTATTCTTCCGTTACTTTTACTCTTAATATGCCGGTCACCTTTGGGTGAAGCTTCACTGAAACCTCATACGTTCCGAGCGCTTTAATGCTGTCTTTTAACTGCATCTTCTTTTTATCAATTTCGATTTCTAACTGTGCTTTCACGGCCTGCGCGATTTCCTTCGTTGAAATGGAACCGAAGGTACGACCGCCCTCGCCGGCTTTTATTTTCACGGTTACGGCTTTATCTTCTAAAAATGCCGCTAATTCTTTGGCTTTTTCTAAATTTTCCTCGGCTACCTTATCGGCGTGCTGATTCTGTAATTTTAAGTCATTCATGTTCTTAGAGGTTGCTTCTACTGCCTGTTTTTTGGCAAATAATACATTTCTTGCATAGGCATCGCTGGCCTCTACGACCTGACCTTTTTTTCCTAATGGTTTTACATCTTGTAATAATATTACTTTCATATTGTGATTACTCCTTCCTCTAGCATTTCATCAATTGTTTTGCGAATAATCTGCTTTGCTTCCTGGATGGTGCAGCCGGTTAGCTGACATCCTGCCATATTTAAATGTCCGCCGCCGCCAAAACGTTCCATAATTAGCTGAACGTTAATCTCATCAATGGAGCGGGAACTTACAAATATTTTACCTGCATACTGGGTAAGTACAAATGACGCCTTGATACCAACGATATTGAGCAGCTCATTGGCCGCCTGAGCACCAACTATTGTCGGGCTGGAAATAGTGGCGTCGGTCTGCCATGCTGATATTGCAAATGCCCCTTTATATACATCTGCATGGCGAACTACTTCCGCTCTTACCTTATATGTAGCCATATCCTCACGAAGCAGCTTACGGACACGGGTTACTTCCGCCCCGCATCGTCTTAGATAGGCGGCTGCCTCAAAGGTTCTAACTCCTGTTTTTGACATAAAGTTATTAGTGTCTATTAATATTCCGGCATAGATACAATCGGCTTCGTAAATTTCCAACTTAATGTTCTCGGAAAAATATTGCAGCACCTCGGCAATCATCTCGCAAGTTGAAGATGCATAAGGTTCGATGTAGGATAGAATCGGATTCTCTATTACTTCCGAACTCTGTCGATGATGGTCAAATACGACAATATTATCCGTCCGTGTTAGCAGTCCAGGACACTCCGTATAACTTGGACGGTTCGTATCAACTACCATGACCAACGTGTTATAGTCGACGATTTCCAGTGCTTCTTCACTGCTTACAAACATATCTGCTGGATAGCCGTTCTCTTCCGTAAAGTTGTCCTTTAATGGTTTTAACGAGGTCGTCACTTCATCAATAACGATCTGTGCTTTTTTGCCCAACACCTTTGCTGCACAATATATTCCAATTGCCGCACCAAACGAGTCGATATCACCAATACTGTGCCCCATGACAAGTACCCGTTCACGGCTTTCAATAATTTCACGTAACGCATGCGCCTTTACTCTGGCCTTCACCCGTGTATTACGTTCTACCTGTTTTGCACTTCCACCATAATAGGTGATATTATCGTTTTCTTTCACCACGACCTGATCACCACCACGACCTAAGGCCAAGTCAATTGCCATCCGGGAGTATTCATAATTTTGATTATAGGTTACGCCCGAATTACCAATTCCGATGCTTAAGGTCACGGCGGTTTCATTACCCACCTTAACAGTCTTAACATCCTCGATTAAGCTAAACCGATCATGCTCTAGCTTTTTCAAATATTTATGTTTAAATACCACAAAGTATTTATCCTTCTCTATCTTTCGAACCAGACCATCTATTTCTAAGAAATATTTATTTACCTTACGGTCTACTAATGCTACCAGCAGTGAACGCTTCACATCCTCAATACTATTTAAGGTTTCTTCATAGTTATCGATATAAACCAAGGCAGCAACTAACTTCTGCTCGTCATTTTCCTTAATATAGTGCATTAATTCCGTTTCATCAAATAAATATAATGCCGTTAAAAACTGTTCACTTTCCTCGATGGATACAATCGTACTATCTGCTGTCATATCTTCAAAATAAATCTGGCTCAGAGATGCCCGGTAGTTTCGCTCATTATAATTGATATCAATATTTTTAACTTCTTCATCACGTTGGACAATCTCTCTTGTAACTGCTGGAAAAATTGATGTAATTGACTTGTGGTAGCGTTTATCTTTTCCGGTCACTTCGGCAAATCGCTCATTGACCCATAATATCTTGCCACTATAATCAAGTAGTGCATATGGAATCTCAAAGTCATTTAGCAATTTCTTCTGTACGGTTCCATATTGGGTTGCAAAGTTTATCAACTCATTTACCAGAACCGGCTTATTATAATGATATGCAAATAATACAATTACAAAATATATAATTACAAAACCAGATACAACCGCCCCAGCTTCTTTGCTGACAAAATACATTGGCACGTTCATTACGACCAGCAGAATCGTTAATATCAGCGGCCAGTACATATAATTCTTAAGGTTTCCCTTTAATTTTATATTTCTTTTCATTTTCTAAATCTCCTTATGTCGCCAACAAGGCGGCATTTCATATATACAGAGTATATTATACCATTCTTTGCCTACTTTTGGAGATACTAAATATGGGTGAACTGCTATGCAATTCGCCCATATCTGGTGTTTTTATTTTGTTCTTTTTAGGCTTCTGGTATCTGGTTCACCGCTTCTAAGACTTCCTCTTCAGTTTCGGCAACGCTTTCTTCCATTTCCTGAACTTTCTTTTCCAGTGCCAGCATCATCATTATTTGCTTCACTTCTTCCGGGCTAAATAAATCCAAACACTTCATAATGCTCGCGGGGTCACTCAGGTTAATATGTACGACGCCATCCTTTGTTTTGATACTTTGCCAGTTTCCGTTTGGGTCTTCGTCGCCGATTGTTATCTCCGTCCCTTTTCCCTCTTCACAGCTAACGGATATTTTGACACCATTGTGTTCAACTTGTTTACTTTCTTCGCCGCTTATTTTCATTTGACGAACAATAACACCGATGGAATCCGTCGGCTGAAATTCCTTCGCCTCGCTCTCGCTCAATGTTTCTTTTAGCTTATCGGCAAATGGTATTTCAGTAGACATATTTGAATTGTTCGACTTTGAATTACCGTCATATACTGATATTCCCCTTGAATATTGATTGTTTATTAACATTTACATCTCCTCCTTTTGCAATAGAACGTACCTTATCAATAAAAAAATGGCCCAATAATAATGCATCCTGCATCAGCATCATGCATAAGCAAAATGCTTTATTATCGCGCCTTCCATAGCTACCTATGTTACTATATCGACTATTTCCTTTATATACTTAACCTTGTTTGATAATTCTTTTCTTGACAGAATCGGTTATCTTGATTATACTGAATATATATTCAATGAACATTCATTCAACAAGAGGTGATGGCTATGACAAGAGCAGAACAAAAAGCGAAACGGCAACAAGAAATTTTATTTACCGCGTTGGAGCTATTTATCCGCAAAGGATATGCTGCAACCAAAATCAGCGATATTGCTACGGCGGTCGGCATGAGCACCGGATTACTGTTTCATTATTTTGATTCTAAGGAGCATTTATATGAAGAGTTAATCAGGATGGGGGTTGATGGTCCGAAATCGGTAATGGATATCCCTGGGGAGCCACTGGTTTTCTTCGAAGTAGCCGCAAGAGAAATTTTAACTTATATTTCCACCGAGCCATATGTCGCCAAGGTATTTGTTTTGATGAGTCAGGCCCTGCATAACGAATCTATTCCAGAAGGCGCAAAGGCTCTGCTGGCAAATATGGATAACATCTCCCCTTCGGTGGAAAAGATTATCGCTGGCCAGAATAATCATACGATTCGTGAAGGCAATCCCTATGCTTTAGCGGTTGCCTTCTGGGCAGCAATTTCAGGAATTGCAGAAATGGTGGCATTAACGCCGGACTGTCCCTGTCCGGAAAGCGAGTGGCTCGTCGATTTAATCCGAGCGAAATAAAAGGAGAAAAAATTATGGCAAAAGCAAAACTTGTTATTATTGGTGCCGGTATTTCTGGTTTAAGCGCAGGTATCTATGCTGCTAAAAGCGGTTTTGACGTAACGATTGTGGAACAACACACCATTCCGGGCGGAATGTGTACTAGCTGGCGGCGGAACGGTTATTTATTTGAAGGTTCAATGCACTGGCTCACCGGCTCAAGTCCAAAGGTTGCACTAAATCAGCTCTGGCGAGAGACTGGTGCCTTATCGCCGGATGTCAAAGTCTTTTATCCGGAGCCATTTGCCTCAGTCGAATGGGAAGATAAGACTATTCATCTATACCGCGATATGGAAAAGACCAGAAAGCATTTTTTAGAAATTGCTCCTGAGGATACGGCTGCAATTAATAAGATGATTAAAGATGTTAAAAATCTGGCTGGTATGCAAATGCCAATCACTGATATTAAGGGATTAAAATGCGAGCATCCAATGAAGTTAAAATTGGGAACAATTGCCGCGATGTTTCCGGCCTTTCCGGTAATGGGCAAGATTGCTAAGATGACCTGTGGTGAATATCTGAATCAGTTTAAAAATCCCGCCCTTAAAAAAGCTCTTAGCTTTTTACCAACCGAATACTCCGCTACTGCTTTGCTTTTTACTTTGGTCACACTGACCAGTGGCGATGGTGGTTTTCCAGAAGGCGGCTCGATTCCGATGATTCAGCGAATGGTTAAAACCTTTAAAGGTTATGGCGGAAGCTTACGCTTAGGGACCAAAGTTGATAAAGTACTGACCCAAAATGGTTCTGTTGTTGGTGTTTCTTTAGCTGATGAAACAATTACTGCCGATGCTGTGGTGGTTACCCAAGAGACGATTGCTGCCGTAGAGCAGCTCTTTGATACACCGCCGAGCGACACCTGGCTGCGAGAACTTTGTGAGAAAACCGTACCTTCCCTATGCACTTTTGTTGGTTTGGGTATTCGTGCTGAGTTAAAAAAAACACCTACCTTTACCTTAGATAAACCAATTATTTGTGGCGGTATTCCTTACCATGAGCTGCATTTTAATAACTACTACGGATATAAAGGTTTTGCACCAGAAGGCGGCACGGCTTTGACGATTCCATTTCTGGATGATACTTATGAGTTTTGGAAAAAGGCCAAGGATGAGGGACGTTATGAGCAGGAAAAAGCTGCTTTAGCGAAACAGATTAGCAATGCTCTCTGCCAGAAATTTCCACAGGTCAAGGGCAACATTGATATCATTGACATTGCTACCCCTTTGACCTACGAGCGTTATACCGGTGCTCATAAAGGCTCTTGGATGGGTCTTATGCAAGCGGGCGAAAAGCAGGTTCAATATCCGGGTTACTTAGATAGTATTAAGGGGGTTTATTTTGCCGGACACCGGATGATGCTTCCGGGTGGAATGCCGGTTGCTCTTTACTCTGGGCGGAAGGCAGCACAGATGGTTTGTAAGCAGTTTGATGTTGTTTTTAAGTAAATTTTTCTATGGAGTAGCCTCATTAGTGCACCAAAAAGGCCGTCACATTTTGGCGGCATATTCTGTCTCTTCTTCCGATAACGTTCCTTTAAAATTTTTTTCATGAAAAAAAATAATTGCCAACATAAATTTATCTGCGAGTCTCCCCTCTTCGTCTTCATCTAACTTCATAAATGTTGACATCAGTGCATCTTTGGCATTCTCTCTGGTCAACAATTCTTTATAGGCATCACAATCCTTCGTTAAACATTTTATACCATATTCATAGGACGAAGCTGCTCCTATATCAATTAATAATGGAAAATCCGCTACCGCTTGAGCAAGTTGCTCATCCGTCATTACCTCCAGGGTAGCTTCAGGTATTCGGCATTTACTAATTATTAATAGGGGACTCATTGCCCGATAGTCCGGATATTCATAGTATCCCTCAAAACCAGGGGAACTCTTTCCATTTCCTGAACACACAAATAAAAATGTTGCACCAAATACGATTAGTATACTAAATATCTGTAATATTTTTTTCTTCATTTCCGCTACTTTCTCCATACAAATAACGATTCTACTATAAACTTTTTTCTTTATCGATTAGCTCCAACTATCTAAATACTCCATTTCTTCCTCGGAAAATGTACCTCGAAAACTTCTTTCATGAAGAAGAATATCGTATAAATCATATAACGTCATTGTCTCATCGTCTGTTCTTTCTTCATTATCCCTCAATTGCTTGAACCTTGTAAATAATGCATCTTTGGCTCCTGCTCTGGAAATCAGTTCATTATATGCGTCAGAATTTCTTTTCAAAGATTCCAAATCATAATCTGCTATTGGTGAAAACCTTATATTCATCAGCCGAGGAAAGTCCAATACTGCTTGCACTAATTGCTCATCTGTCATTACCTTTAGCGTGTCTTCGGGTATTCGGCATTTACTAAATATTAATAAATCACTCATTCCTTTAGTATCTGGATATTCATAATAGCCCTCGAAACCAGATGCATCTTTTCCATTACCTATGCCTATAAATAAAATGACTATGCTGATTAAGATTACTATGCTGAAGCTCTGTAATATTTTTTTCTTCATACATTCTACCTTCTCCAAGCAGATATTGTGCTTTTATTATAGTCACTGGGAACATTTGTAATGGTGTGGCTGAAAACACCATCCTTTCCCCATTTTGACTTCACCATTCGTGTTGCTATTGGTATTCCAGATGCCCCATCTGTCATATATGCACTTGGATTTTCAACCCACACTAAATCCTTTACCACCATTATCCAACCATCACCATTTTTTTCAATGCCTTTGTTGACCTTCTTGTTAGAACTCGCTCTTTATCGACAAGATTCGACAAAAAACGACCGCCACATCTTCAGTGACGGTCATTCTTACCCTACTTGTTACGCTACCTCTGTATATTCAATAACAGAGATTTCTTGTCTTATTTCACGGACGGTATCAATAATTTCTTCTAACCGATCAGAAACTTCATCCGTATAGTAAGTTTCTCCGCATTGCTGACAAACCAATGCTGGCACTTTCTTAATAATTACTACACATTCATTTTCCAGTGTGGTAACATATGTTTTTGCGACCTCTTTTACATCACCTTTACACATAGTGCATATCATCTTACCTTACCACCTTTCTAGTCTTCATATCAACTTCCCATTTGTCTCTATCCGGATAATACGAAGTGATAACGCATGCGGAGCTCTCATACACACTGCATACTACATGAATATACTTTCCCGCCTTATCCTTACCCAAAATCAAACAACTTGGAACGGGTGTATCATGCGGATAATTCTCAATTATCTCACCATAATAGATACACTTACGTACATCATTCTTGGAAATTTTACGTTCTACCATTCTATGCAATGCGTGTTCACGCCAGAGAATCTGTCTATTTTTGCATAGCCTTCTCAATTGCATAATCTCAACATTTATCAAATGTATATCATCTTCCTCTCTAGAATACTCCTATTTAATTTTTGTTTCAATAATTTATGGGGTTTTATTTGATTTTTTGATTTATTTTAGACTTGTGAAAGAATTTAAATAAAATTGAGCCGCCACAGACATGACGGCTCACGTTAAACTATTTAATCCTGTACATATGGCATTAAAGCAATATGACGTGCTCTCTTGATTGCTACAGTGAGAGCTCTCTGATGTTTTGCACAGTTTCCTGTGATTCTTCTTGGAAGAATTTTTCCTCTTTCAGAGATGTATCTTTTTAATTTGTTTGTATCCTTGTATTCGATTGAGCTATCTTTTCCGCAAAATACACATACTTTTTTTCTTCTGTGCATGCCGCCTCTTCTTCTCATTGGGCCATCGCCTCTATCGTTTCTATTAAAAGCCATGATAATTTACCTCCTATTAGTCTAGTTGAATGGTAATTCTTCATCTATTCCGTCTGGAATATTCATGAAGCCATCGCCAGCAGCACTGCTTGGTGATGGTCTGTCTGCAGGTGCAAATCCTGCGTTGTCGCCGCCAGCATTCTTGCTTTCAGCAAACTCCTGATCTTCGATCACAACATCAGTGGTATATACTTTCTGACCGTCTTTATTGGTATAGCTTCCGGTCTGAATTCTACCGGTTACTGCAATTTTTGTTCCTTTACGCAAGTATTTCTCGGCAAATTCTGCTGCTTTGCCAAATGCAACACATCCGATAAAATCGGCTGTCTGCTGTGCATCACCGCCATCACGACGAGCGCCTCTACGATCTACTGCGATTGTATATCTGGCAATTGCCATCTGATTATCTCCATTGGAATAACGCACCTCTGGATCTCTTGTCAAACGTCCCATAAGTATAACTTTATTCATACCACTATCTCCTTTTCTCTATTCTATGCCTCGTCTTTACGAACGATTAAGAAACGAAGTACATTGTCCATGATACGAATGTTCTGCTCTACCTGTGCTGGAACTTCTGCTGCACTTTCGAACTGAATGAAGTAGTAGAATCCGTCGTTCATTTTCTGAATTTCGTAAGCTAATCTTTTCTTACCCCACTCTTCAACTTCCGTTACACTACCGTCCAAACGAGTAATATACTCTTTTGCTTTCTCTACGGTTGCGATTCTGACATCGTCTTCGATCTTGGCATTCACAATCAATGTTAATTCATATTTGTTCATGCTGTTTTCCTCCTTTTGGTCTCTGGCCTCCCATCGATGTGAGAAGCAAGGAATTATAATATATCACAAGTGGTTATGATACCATAACTTTTTCCCTAAGGCAAGCTTTTTTCTGTATTTTCTACAAATTTTTGATGATTAAGGATAGCCCTGAAACAATCAGAAATAATAGTACCAGGCGCTTGGCCAGCTTTTCATTTACAATCCGGGATAGCCCCATTCCGCTCAACAGCCCTAAGAGCATCACCGGCAAAAGCACGAGTGCACTCCGGGCTATTTCTAACGTTATGATGCCAGTCGCTATGTATGTGATTACCCGAACGGTATTTTCAACACAGAAAACGAGACAGAGATTGCCCTTAAATTCATGGGTATTTTCTGTGGTTCTGCTGACGTAGGCCGCCATTAAGGCACCAATGCCAAACAAGCCGCATAAGGCGCCGGATATAATTCCGATGACTGCCATGACCAGTTTGGAGGACTGGTGCTTTTTGACCACTCGCTCGCGCAGAAACATTTCTATCGCAATCATGATTATGACAAATCCAAGAATGATTTTTAGCAGTCTGGTATCGCCGCTTTTCAAAAATAAAGCCCCCGGTATACTTCCAGCCAATATCAGGAAGATTAACGGCAGGCTTTTTTTCAACGATACCGATTTTCGCTCTTTCCACGTGATAATGAAATTCGAGGGATATCCGACGAGCAATTCGATTGGTGAAATATTGATATTGTTATGGGCAAAGCTTGTGATGCTGTCAAACACAATGGTGTTGGCAAAACCGCACAGCCCTTTTATCGTAAATGCCAGATATGTGGCAAGCACTAGTAACCACATTACGGTTCCTCTTTCTTTCGTAAGCCCTTGGTGTTCTTCTCCACCAATGTTCTGGCAACCATAATCTGATGCTCACAGCCTAAGCACTTTAGCCGAAAATCTGCTCCGACTCGCAATATTTCCCACTCTTGACTGCCGCATGGGTGCTTTTTTTTCAGTTTGACGATGTCGCCTACTTCATATTGATATGCCATTTTTAATCTCCATTTCAATTTCCCAAATATGGGAAATTTTTATATTGTTATCTGGGAAAATACTGCCCCAATACTTTCTGCAATCAGAATATCCGCGTGGCTATCCTTTGGCGTTGCTGATTTGTTAATCACGACTAGCTTTTCACCCTGATAGTAATCAATCAGCCCTGCTGCCGGGTAGACAGCGAGAGACGTTCCGCCGATAATTAGCATGTCGGCATGACTGATATAGTACACGGCCTCTTCTAATGTCTTTTGGTTTAGGCCTTCTTCATACAGCACCACATCCGGCTTTATCGCTCCGCCGCATTTATCGCACATTGGGATTCCTTCTGATGTTACGATATACTCTGCATCAAACAGCTTCCCACACGACTGACAGTAATTGCGATGGACACTGCCATGCAGTTCTAACACGTTATTGCTTCCGGCTGCTTGATGCAATCCATCAATATTCTGAGTGATGATTGCTTTTAATTTTCCCGCTTGTTCTAGTTCTGCTAATTTCTGATGTGCCAGATTGGGCTTCGCATCCGGGCAAAGCATCTTCTGACGATAGAAACGATAAAACTCTTCCGTCTGAGCCAGATAAAACGAATGGCTTAAGATGGTTTCCGGTGGGTATTCGTATTGCTGATGGTAGAGTCCGTCGACACTACGAAAATCCGGGATTCCGCTTTCTGTTGAAACACCAGCCCCGCCGAAAAACACAATATTTTCAGATTCCTTTACCAGCTCTAAAAATCGCGCTACTTCACTCATTTTTACACCTCATGCATAAACTGCTTAAATAGAAAATAAAAATTTATTTTTATTTTAATACCTCGTCTTTTACCTTATCCCATTCTTGCATCGTCCATTCATTTGTCTTTACGGCATGCACCAAGAACCGATAGTCTTCGCCTGAGCGCGTACACGTCATCAATGATACCATGTGCTTACTGGAGTCTACTTCTACGCCGGTATCATATACAGAACGTTGCTTGATTTTATTTAAGTAATTCTGGTAGCTATCAGCGGAGGAAAATTTGTTAGTAAATGTATCCTCCTGCTCATAGACATTGGCCTCATAGCAAGAAAAGATGGTATAGTAGCTAACGCCTTCGGGCGTATAGATATAAAATCCTGGGTTTTCTTTATAAAATGACTCTTCAGAATATTCCGTCAACAGACCAAACATGCTCTTGTCCTTCATCTTATGTCCATAAATAAAGGTATTAAAATCGCTGTAGTCTGGACTATTGTTGTAATCCATAAAAATACTTGCGGCAGTTCTGACATTGCCATAGAACGTATGGGTCAAATAATAGTCATTGTCTGTTCCCTGGACGATTGGATAGCTGATTTTGAGTGTCTCATAACGAATCCATCCGACACAATCTGGGTTTATTTCGTGCAGCTTTTCAAAATCCACCGAAAATCCCTTTTCCTGTGCCTCTAAGGAATTGACCAGCTCCCGCATTTCTGTGTCTAACAGCGTATACTCTGTATCATCTTCTGTGACTGCAATATATTCCTCCAGCTGTTCATACTCTTTATCTGCCGTATAATAGTTCCAAGCGATGCCAATTAACTTTACTGCTGAAAAAATAAATACTGCCAATGATATTACAAAAATAATTCCATATATAATTTGCTTCTTGTCTTTCTTCCATTCTAGTTTTTTCATTGCCTTATCCTTCTTCTTTGTATATTTGTCATAGTTTAGATTATAACATTTTGATTATTTATTTTCAATTTGTCTGGGCAAAAAAATAAAGCCCTGAGATATCAAGGCTTTTAGTTGCGGGAATAGGATTTGAACCTATGACCTTCGGGTTATGAGCCCGACGAGCTTCCAGACTGCTCCATCCCGCGATATATAACTGCAAAGCTTATTATAAACCTTTGCAGTTTAATTGTCAAATAATACTATTTTTTCCTATTCTCCTTCAAATAACGGCGTTGAGAAATAGCGTTCGGCAGTATCTGGCAAGACCGTTACGACTGTCTTTCCTGGTCCTAGTTTTTCAGCCAGCTTTAGTGCCGCTGCAACGTTAGTTCCACTCGAAATTCCACACATAATTCCTTCCAAGCGAGCCAAATCCTTTGCCGTTTGAATGGCTTCATCATCGGTTACGATATAGATATCATCGAATATCTTCTGGTTTAAAATAGCTGGTATCAAACCGTCGCCGATTCCCATCTGCATATGTGTACCTATCGTTCCGCCAGCTAAAATTGCCGCGTGTTCTGGTTCCACTGCCCATATCATTATATCCGGATTCAGTGCTTTTAATACTTCACCAATTCCAGTGATTGTTCCACCCGTTCCAATACCCGAACAAAAACCATCAATCGGACCTGCCACTTGCTCTAAAATTTCCAGCCCGGTGTGATGTCTATGTACCATCGGATTGGCTTCATTTTCAAACTGCTGCGGCACAAATACATTTGGATTTTCTGCTTTCATCCGCAGTGCTGTCTGCAAACATTCTTCAATGCAGTCACCGATATTCCCCGCATCGTGAACGAGTACTACCTCGGCCCCATAATGACGAACTAGCTTGCGGCGTTCTTCACTAACAGAATCTGGCATTATGATGATGGTACGGTAACCTCTGACCGCACCAATCAGTGAAAGTCCAATTCCTTGGTTACCACTGGTTGGCTCTACAATAATGGTATCCTGGTTAATAATACCCTTTTTCTCTGCGTCCACTATCATATTATATGCGGTTCTTGTTTTTATAGAACCACCGACATTCAGTCCTTCGAATTTTACCAGCACTTCTGCATTTCCCGGCTTGTTCATGCGGTTTAGGCGAACCATTGGAGTATGCCCAATCGCTGCTAATACGTCATTGTATATCATATTGTTATCCTCATTTTTCCTATTGGTTTGATTACTTTTGCATTATAGCATAATTTGGGGCTTGTGTTACCAAGAATTTAAATAAATATTGTCATATACAATGGAAGTGTTATTTTTGTTTCATTCATCCCTAGACTTGACCTCAATCTATTCCTTACTTTTACCCTTTTCTAAAGTCTATTTGCCATGACTTGTCCATTACTTCTCATCAAAAAGTATTAGTTGAAAAGTCAAGTTTGGGGTGATATGCTATAAATAGTATGTTTATGTGTATGAGATACTACAGTGCACTTAAAATAGGAGGTTACGCAATGATTCATCAAATTGGCCAATACGAATTTTTAGAACCGATCTACAGCTCATCTAATAGCATTTTATATGTGGCCACTGACACGATCACAGGGAATCAAGTCGTTTTAAAGACAATCAATACAAATCTATTTAACGATAGCCAGAAGTTGGCGCGGCTCAAGAACGAGATGCAGCTTTTACCAAAAATTGAAAGTGATTTCGTTACTAAGTCAATTGAAAGTTTAACCTTCGAAGGTGACTTTTTTTTAGTTATGGAGTACTGCGAAGGCGAACCGCTATATAAATATATGAACTTTCACAGGTTTTCGGTGGATCAGTTTCTGTCTATCGCTGTTCAAATCGTGACTGGGCTCTTTGATATTCACAGTAAGGGCATTATCCACAAGGATATCAACCCATCGAACATTATATTTAACCCGGAAACTGAATCCATTAAAATTATAGATCTGGGCATTTCATCTGAATTTTCATATGAAAACCCCAATGAAGTTTCACTCAACGTTGGTACGCTTAAATATATATCTCCTGAACAAACACAGCGGATGAGTCGGCCCGTTGATTTCCGCACGGATTTCTACTCTTTAGGAGTCATGTTTTATGAGATGCTGTGCAATCGGCTGCCATTTATGTCTGCCAGCCCCACCGAACTTATTTATGCCCATATTGCAAAGATTCCGCCATCTGTGTCGGAGATTAATCCAGAGATTCCTGATATGCTATCGCGGATTGTTGCCAAACTGATGGAAAAGATGCCGGAACACCGGTATGCGAGTGCGGCTGGCATCCTTGCCGATTTAAAGCGGTGCATCGACAGTATCGAGATGCACGGCAAAATTGATGCGTTTGTACTTGGCCAGGATGATTATACCGAGCGGTTCGAAATTTCCAAAAATATATATGGACGTGAGGAAGAACTTGCCCGGCTGCTTGCCATCTATGACGAGTTCCTTGAATCTGGTCAATGCTTTGTGACCATCGGAGGATATTCTGGCACCGGAAAAACCTTACTGATTCATCAATTGCAAAAGAGCATTGCCCAAACTGGTGGTATCTTTATTAGTGGTAAATTTGACCAATATCAGAGGAACGTTCCCTATTATGGTTTTTTTAAGGCCATTGATCAGTTTTGTGATATTGTTTTCTCCGAATCAGAGCAGACGCTATGTCAGTGGAAAATCAAGCTTAACGATGCTCTGTCCCAGGACGGCCGGCTATTGACCGACAAAATCCCCAAGCTAGAACAACTGGTTGGGGAACAGCCAGAACTGCCCGAGTTTCAGATGCTCGAAGAACAGACTCGTTTTAAAAATGTATTGCTGCGGTTGCTACAAGCGATTGCTTCTCCCACCCAGCCACTTATTATTTTCATTGATGATATTCACTTGGCAGACATGGGTTCGCTTGAGTTGTTTGAAGAAATTATGCAGAGCGATACGCTAAAGGGTCTGCTAATTTTGGCATGTTATCGGAACAATGAAGTAGATGAGGCACATCAACTCATCCGCTCCCTGCAAAGGATTGAGCAGCGCGGCGGTTGCCTGCGGCATATCGAACTCAAAGGACTAAAGTTAGAGGCGATTAGTCAGATGCTGGCGGATTCGCTGCGCTGTAAGGTGTCCGAAACCAGTGATTTGGCAGTGGCTGCGTATGATAAGACTTATGGAAATCCGTTTTACCTCATTGAGTTTTTGAAACATTGCTATGCCTCACAGCATATTCGCTTCTCACAACCTCAGCGCCGGTTTGTCTGGCAGCTTGAGAATATTAAGAAGCTTCCTTATAATGATAATGTTGTTGAATTTCTCATCGAAAACATGTCATCTATACCGTCCGATACGATTCGTCTGCTTTCTTATGGCGCTAGTATTGGCCAGAGTTTTGATGTTACCACGCTGTCATATCTGTCCGGTCAAGATGAGCAAAAGATTATCGAGCAATTTAAGCCGATTGTTTCGGCGGAGATTATCCGCCCTTCGGGCTTGAGCGGCGAGGACTCCCTATCTTTAATGTTTGACTTTTGTCATGACCGCTTT
>JAVBTX010000021.1:0-109483 GCA_031555935.1 Lachnospiraceae bacterium
AATGCCCCAATCGGCAAACAAAATAGTATAAGTGATAGTACCAATGAAATAATCGCCTTAGCTGATAACTTTTTCTTCATTGCGTTTCGTCTCCTTTTCCTTTAATAACTGCAAAATCTCGTCCTCACTCAGCTTATTTAATAGCTGTAACTTCTCGGACGAGATTTTATGTTTCTTTATGATTTTCATGGTTTCGGCATCTTCTGCCATTTGTTTCTGCTCTTCCAATTCCTTTGCCCTGGCCTGCAATGCTGCAAGCTGGTCATTCACTCGTAAAAGCTCCTTTTCGATTCTCTCCTTGTTCATGTTGTCCTCCTAATTTAATCTGCCAAACGCATAAAAATGGCTCTGCCAATAGGGAGAATTAATTGACGCATAGTTGATTGGATCTCCACAATGAATCATTACACCATTACCACAGTAAATACCTACATGGCTGACTGCTCCTGCCGAATTATAAGTACCTGTAAAGAAAATAATATCTCCCGGCTTGGCATCGGATGCAGACACTGGTGTACACTGCTGATAAATCCCCTGTGCTGTGGTTCGTGGCAAGTTGTGAGCACCACTATTAGTAAATACCCAACACACAAATCCAGAACAGTCAAAACTGGTAGACGGACTGGAACCGCCCCATACATAAGGGTATCCCAAATATCTTGCTGCTTCTTCCATCAAAGCCTGTACTGTAGCATCATCATAAGCATCGGGTGGGATTGCTCCTCCAGGTACACCGCCTGTTCCCTCGCCGTAAAGAGTTCCTGTACCTGCATCGAAGTAAAACAGCGGATTATAATACTCGCCCTGATATAAACATTCGATATGTAAATGGCTTCCCATACTGCTTCCGGTATTTCCAGTGGTTCCAATTACCGTGCCCGTGGTAACGCTTTGCCCGGCACTGACATTTAAACTGCTTAGATGTGCATATTTTGTGGTATAACCGTCCTTCTCTATTACAATGTAATTGCCAAAATAACTGTCATAGGCTGCGGTTGTAACCATGCCATCATGGGTGGCATACACTGTTGTTCCTGTTGGTACGGCAATATCTACCCCTTTGTGAAATTCCTCATTGCCTGTGCTTGGGTTCTTTCTGTATCCATAATAACTGCTGACATAGTTATACCAGTATAAATCTACTGGTGATGCAAACTCTTGTAGCAAACCTTTGGTTTCTGCGTACATACCATAGATTTCCGTCTGCTCCGTATCCATTTTGGCAGCAATGATTGTTTCCAGTGGTTTTGTAACAAGTACCACTTTTAATACGGATACCTCGTACTCCTCTTCCTCTTCATACTCATAGGTTTCCTCGGTTTCTTCCAGTGTAATCGGGTCTGTTACCGTTCTGGTTCCCGTGCGGGTAACTGTCCTTGTCCGAATCTCCGTGGTGGGTGTAATGGTTAAGGTGTACATCTCGTTAAAAAGAGCTGCCACTTCACTTTCTACCTCACTGGCAGTAAATTCCGTATGAATCGCTGACAGATACCCAATCAACGTGAATGGATTATGACCGATTGCTCCAAGGTTATAGGAATATTCATCGTAGCCAGGATAAGTGGTTTCAATTCCATCAATCTCTTTCTGTAAATCCAGCTCCAACCTTGTAAATGCAAAATCTGTGGCATCAATCTCCGCTGGCTTACTCAGATAACTGGCAGCAAGTGTGGTTGAGGAAACATTGCTAAACATCGCACCACATGATGAGATTGACGTCATAATCATAATTAATAAAATTGCCATAACGCCAACCGTTACCAGTAGTGATGCATTCTTTCTGGCAAGCTCCTGAAGCTTTTTTGCCACCGCACTGGTAACATTTGCGGTTGAGGAAACCGCTTCTTTGGCTGCCTTTGTTGCCGCACCATTCTTTCTGGCTTTGATATACTCTCGTTTAATCCGCTGTTTCTGCAAGCGTTTTTGCACTGCTTTCTTTTGTACCTGTGGATTCTCCTCTAAAAACTTTTTGTACTGGAAATTAACCTCTGCCTTAAACTGCTTTTTCTCCAGCTTGGCAACCTTCGCTCTTTGCCTTTGTGCTTTTCCTTGATACTGCCTTTTTACAAATCCATAGGCATCTTCCGCTCTCTGCTCGGTCTTATGAAGTCCCTCCACCGCTGAATTTTCTTTTTCTGTCTCGGCTACCTTACCATGCACAAAGTTCCTACTTTCATTCTGTAACCGTCGCATAGCGGATTTTGGAACACCAGCTTCTTTAAATGGCTTTTCCTTTTCCACAGGAACCACCACATATTTACCCTTTCCCGTTTCCTCATCAAAAACACGCTGTAAGGTATACTCTTTCTTCTTGGGCATCTTTCCTCTGGCTTTTTTTACTCTCTGCCCTGCTTTTTCTGCCTTTTTCTGTGCTTTTTCCACCTTACCGCTAAAAGTTCTTTCGCTTTCTGTAAAAGTGCTATTGGTATTACGAGTGTTATTGGTATTGTGAGAATTATCGTTATTCTTGGCATCATTACCCTTTGTATAGCTACCGCCTGTTGCCTTTGTGTCTTGCTGTTGTTGGTATTGTTTGTGTTGCTGATATTTCTGTCGTTCCTTTTTTACCCGCTTTCTGTGATATGTCCCTTTCTTCTGTGACGGATGATAAGTATCTCTACGGTGATAACTGTCAGAAGAAGTCTGCTTGGAAAAAGTACCTGTATCTTGAGAAAACTCCGATTTCGATTCCTCCGCTTCTTGCTTTTGGACATTGTGTCCAGAAGTATCCTCTGACATCTTTTTATCTGCCATCTTCCAACTCCTCTTTTACCGATTCCTCTGGCTTGGTATTCATAATGGCATAGGTCTTGGTATCGGTTGGATATTTATCAACAAACGGAATGACCACGTTATCAAATAGAATCAAACCACTGCCTTGCTCCGAGTTTGTTACGTGCATGAGCTGCTTTTCCGATAACCCCAGCTTGTCTGCTAAAATGTGCTGATCTTTGGCATTCTGATTTAACAGATATACAAAATCACTGTTACCTAAGATACCCTCGATTTCCTCGGACTTTAAAAAGTCGCCTACGTTCTGGGTCAACCCTGTAGGAATACCGCCCCATTTTCTAAATCGCTTCCAGATTTCCACGGAGTAAATAGCGGTCTGTTTCTCCTTCAGCAAAAGGTGGAACTCATCGCAATAGTAACGGGTAGCAATCTTTCGCTCCCTGTTCTGTGATACACGATTCCACACAGCGTCCTGTACAACCAACATTCCTAACTCTTTCAACTGATTTCCCAAATCTCTGATGTCAAAGCACATGATACGGTTACGGGAATCCACATTTGTCCGATGATTAAAGTAATTCTGGGAACCATGGACATATAAAACCAAACTGTTTGCAATACGCTCTGCTTTCTTGTTCTTATGCTCTAATAAGGCATTATACAAATCTTCTAAAATAGGCATATTCTCAGGTGTTGGATTCTCAAAATAGACATCATAAATATGACGGATACACTCATCAATGATACCTTTTTCATCATTCTCCAGACCGTCCTTCCCTCCAGCAATCAAATCACAAAGGGTAATGAGGAAGTCACTCTTTAGTTTCAGAGCTTCTTTATCTCCCTTGTGACTAAGCTGAATATCCATAGGATTCAAGAAGTCCTTGGAATTGGTAGCCAACTTGACCACCTGCCCATGAAGTGCCTGCACCAATGGGAAATACTCTCCCTCTGGATCACAGATAACAATGTCATCTTTGGTAACAAGGAAACAGGATAGAATCTCACGCTTAGCACTAAAACTTTTACCGCTACCCGGTGTTCCTAAAATCACACCATTGGGTGTGCGAAGCCTTTTGCGGTCAGCCATAATCATGTTGTTGCTTAATGCATTCAGACCATAATAGATTGCCGGTGCGGGCATGAACAACTCCTGTGTACTAAACGGCACTAAAATAGCACTGCTCTTGGTGGTTAAATCACGCTCAATCCCTGTTTCATTAATACCGATAGGAGCCGATGCCATTAATCCCTGCTCTTGCAAATACTGCATACAACGCAAGTTACAGTTTGCCTGTTGGATAATTCCTGATACCCTCTGGGTGATATTCTCTAACTCTCGTTTCGTCCTGCCATAACAGGTAATGAGAAACGTCATCTTAACCAATTTCTGATTACTGGTGTTCAAATCGTCCAGTAGCTCCATGGTATCCTTTTCATAAGTGATAATATCCGTTGGCAGAATATCCATATCATAGCCACTACGGACTGCTTTCTTCTGTTCCTCAATCTTCATCTTCTGAATATTGGTAAGTGCTCCTTTGAGCCTTTTGATTGCCTTAACCGGGTCCATGGTCTGCATATGCATGGTAAGGGTCAGATTATCGTCAATATCTAAGAGTTTCTTTATCAGCTCATCATTAAATGTGGGTGCAATAATATCTAGATAGGACACACTACCATACATATTTCCAGACTTAAATCTGGTAGGATAACGAAAATCAAACCCCGGCGGTGCAATATAGTCCTTCATGGATTTCCCCGATTCTGCCAGTTCTTTAAATGAAAACCGGAAAGGTTCCATCGTTCCCTGATTAAAATACTCATGCAGGATACGAAGTCTTTCCTTTCCATCTAAAGCTCTGGCACTTGTGCCAATATTATTTAAGTTGCGAATCACATCTTTCTCGATGTTATTTAATTTTGACCTTGCTTCTTTAAATCCAGTGCTTTCAATCCCAAAGATAATATACTTTGATTTGATAACACCATTATTGCCCTTTGCCGACTGGTTCTTTAACATCTGGGCATATTCCTCACGAATATCGTCGAACTCATCGCCTTGCAACGGAATATCAAACTGATCGGCAATTGCCTGTTCATTCACTTTTCGGTTAAATAGGAACAGCTCAAACTTGATAGACGGGTCAAAGTAGTTAATGAGTTTACTATATTCCTCCAAAATATCTGCCTTATCCTCCACCTCTAACAGTTCATAGTTGATGTCATAAAACTCCACCATTTTGGTATAAAACTTATGTGTCACCTGACATATCCCATCACGATACATTTTTTCAAAGGTAATGGTTTTCTGTGCTGTTGTGGGTTTTGCCTGTTCCTTGCTGTTTCCCGCAAGGCTACGCTTTAGCTCTGCCAATCGCTTCTTTTCTGCAAAGGAAAGTCCTGCTTTCGGCTTAGGTTTATTGTAGCTCTGCTTTTTGGGCTTTCTTTCTACCACCTTTTGCTTTTTGCTCAAGATAGCTTACCTCCTTCCTGATACGTTCTTTTTCTTCTAACTGCCTGTGCAGATTTTCTGATTTATAAACTCGGATTCCCTTGGTAAGAATTTTCTGCCGTATCATAAAATACAAAATCTTCTCTGCCGGGAATCCATCTCTGGTATACATTGCCAATAAAAAGAATGGCACCATAACAGCTACCATGATTAATGCTGCCGCTTGTGTCCCAATCACACCTTTTGTCAAAAGGTATAACGGAATCCCTGTGATTGCTGCACCGCTAAAACAGACAATCTGACGCTTGGTTAGATTCAATGCCACCTTAGTCTTGATACCACTAAGGTCTTTTGGTACGGATACTGATATTGCCATATGCTCTGCTCCTTCCTCCTGATTCTAATGAGCATTGAATATTGATTTTGATAGGGAACCTGTCTTAAATAAGCTAAAGCATAAAATCACGGTATATGCTGCCACTGACCAGAGCGCACTATGTAGATTGGCGGCAACTGCTACACTGGCTACCAAAATGGCGTAGATTGCCACACATACCATAATGAAAAATCCTTGAAATGCCAAAGCGATAAGTCCCTTTAAATAATTACTTCCGATTGTGCCCCACTCTCTGTTGGTTGCGGTGGCGCACGGTATTGGTGCAACTGATACATAAAGATATATTTCAATCATGCGCCCATATAAAATGACGGTGATGAGGACGGACATGATTTTCATACATAAGCTGATGATCATGGTTTCCATTCCAAGCCCTATCAGTTCTCCGATTCCCATGGTATCTATTTGACTATTAAACATCGTTGTAAGCGTTGCCTGTACGTCCAAACTTGTCGAACCTGTTATGACCGCCCCCGCAGAAGTCACCACATGACTTCCCACATCAAAGACTGCCATTACAATGTCAAAGGTCTTACTTAATAGACTGACTGCGATACACGCCTTGAATAGAAAACGAAAAAATAACGATGTATCAAACTCGCGCATATTGTTCTTGTCAATTACCATGGTTATCAGCTCATAGCAAAGGACGAAACTAATAATCATCCCTGCTATGGGCACAATAACTGTTTCTGATAGGGTCTGAACCATACTAAAGATACTGGAGTTCCATGCACTGGGCGTTCTGCTCACTTCTCCGGCAATGGTGCCTACCTTGTCATTGACATCAGTAAACATCGTATCCAGATTGGAGAGCACCCACCCTTGCAGCATTTCCTTTATGAAATCAGTTATCTTGTCTATGATTCCATTCATATCTTATGAGAATAAAGTGGAAAGCTGTGGAATCACCGTCTGTGCAATAATTACGATACCGCCCCCTGACATGAGCTGCTTGATTCCTTGTGACTTCGCACCAGGATTGTCATTACCGTAACCTTCCAAAAGGTTAATAACACCCCATACTGCCACACCTGCTCCGATTGCGGTTACTACTGTCTTTAATCCTGTAATTGCTGTTCCGAAAAATGCCATAATATATTTACCTCTTTCTTTTTGTTTTGTTTTTTATTACTTCTGGACACACTGTCCAAAGGTTTACTTGTTCCATATTCAGTTTTTATTATGATTCTGTGATAACTCCAAGGTCTTCTACCTCGTCCACATCATCATTTGCTTTCACACTGGCTCTGCAAAGGTTCTTCACATACTTTTCAATGTCGAAAGCGTTCTTCTCGTCATGATCGGACAGTAAGTGATATTGCTTGTGTTTGGTAATATCAAATTTATTTGAGAAGAAAGGTCTTACACCCCTAAGCTGCATAATGCACTTTCCTCCGTCCATGACTGCAATCTCATCTTGGCTCATTAGCTCTTTTCCCGTCTTTTGATAGTTCAGACCATAAGACTGACTGGTTCCTCTTGTATCCGAGGTGTTATAAAGGTCAATTGTCTCTTTACCCAAAATTTCAGCCATCTCTTTTAAGGTGGTCTTTTCTTTTCCTCCAAGGAATAACGTGGTATCACAATTGCCCTCAATGGTGTCAGCATTGTCCCTGTAAATGGCTTTAAGCTGGGACTTTGATTGCAAAATAATAGAAGCTGATATTTCCCTGCTACGAATGGTAGCAATCAGCTTCTCAAACTTTGGAATCTGCCCGATGTTAGCAAACTCATCAAGTAAGCATCTAACATGGATTGGCAGTTTCCCATTATAAACATCATCTGCCTTGTCACAGAGCAGATTAAAGAGCTGGGTATACATGATTGATACGATGAAATTGAAGGTATCATCTGTATCCGAGATAATGACAAAGAGTGCTGTCTTTTGCTCTCCAAGGGAATCAAGCTCCAGCTCATCATAACTGGTCAAATCTCTAAGCTCCTTAATATCAAATGGTGCAAGTCTAGCACCACAGCTAATTAAAATAGACTTTGCGGTCTTTCCGGCAGCAAGTTTGTACTTCTTATACTGCCGTAATGCAAAATGGTTCGGGTCTTTCTGCTCCAGCTCATCAAACATAAGGTCAACGGCATTTTTAAATTCCTCATCGTCCTCCCTCGTTTCACTGGCATCAATCATATCAATCAGCATGGAGAAATTTTGTTCTTCCTCTGGTGCTTCATACCAGATATACCCGATTAATGCCGTATAGTAGAGCCGTTCCGCTTTCGTCCAAAAGTCTTCACCAGCTTGCTGTCCCTCTCCTTTGGTGTTGACCATAATTGTGTTTACGAGTTTCAAAATATCCTTTTCACTGCGAATATAGGCGAATGGGTTGTAGTGCATGGATTTACTAAAGTTAATGGTATTCAGCACCTTGATTTTATAGTGGTTCTTTGCCAACATCTTCCCACACTCCACCAGCACCGTTCCCTTTGGATCGGTGACTACATAAGAGGAGTGCATCTGCATCAAATTTGGTTTTACAAAGAATCGTGTCTTACCACTACCAGAACCACCAATCACAAGTATGTTCTTATTTCTGGCATACTTTGGATTCTTCGGTCTGCCTGACATCATCAAGGTTTCTGTTTCCGTAAGAATCACGTTATTCTCAAATACGGGGTCTACATAAGGTTCAATGTCCTTTACATTTCCCCACCTTGCCGAACCATACTCCACGCCATGCCGAAATTTCTTGGCATTTTTCATCTTAAAATACACCATTAGTCGAAGTGCCACGCCACACCCTGCACCAATCAATATATCCTTTGGAAAAAGGCTTGGTAACGGATTGTGAAATAACTTATCCAGACCATTCATCGTAGCAAGTAGCTTATCCGACGCATTCCCTCCTGGCGATACCCGCCAAAGATAGGCTATCTTATCACAGAAATATCCCACAAGAATGTATGGCAGATTCATGAGTATCAATTTCTTTCCGTCCACACTCCCAGACTTGGATTTTAGATTGCTGGGGATAGCCTTTAAGTCTTTTGCAATTCCATCAATAATCTTGCTCATTATAGGCTCTGCCCCCTATCTTTATTCTTTTCTCTGGTTCGCTCCTTATTTCTATCCTGTGATACTGCCTTTTGGAAATGATTTAGCTTAGCTCGCACCGATTCCCTGCTCTGCTTTTTCTCATTTGCTTTTACAAACTCCTTAAACGCCTGTGTTATCACATCGGCATCTTTGCCCTTGAAAAAAACAATGTACTTGGGTGGACTGATTGTCTTATCTTTTTTCACGGAGAAATCCACGTTATACTGCTTGGCTACCCGCTCAAAAGATTTGATGTTATTATCCGTTACCTCAATACTCGATACCCCCATACCCTGACCGACCAGCTCTTTTACCGAAATCTTTCCATGCGCCTTCTGTTTCTGGTGCTTCTGGTGTTCCAGATACATTTTCATTGCTTTTTTCAGCACACTGGCGGTCAGCTTAGAGGATTTGAAAACAAGGGCAATGGTCTTTTGTGTTGCTTCCTCCTGCATATTCTATCCTCCTTGCGTTGTTATTGCTGCTGTCCCTTAAGGTGGAACATACAGCCTGCGTAGTAAATATTTCATTTCTCTCCTTTCCACTTCTGGACATACTGTCCATATCATTCCCAACGTTCATTACCCATTTACTTTTCGCAATGAACAATCAAGCGACGTGTCCCTTTGTCTGAACAGGTCATCAGGGTAAGCTTGCTTGATTCCCCTTGGGTTTTAATTGAATTGTCATAAGCATGAGTGACATACGTTTCCGTTACCCAATAATCAAAACTGTCTCCCTTGCTATTTGTAACATTTACCATATCACCAGGCTCCAATCTATCAAGATATTTGAAAAAGTCCCCATTTCTGGCGCCATGATGACCAGCCAGCACACAGTTACCATTCTCACCTACTCCAGCGGTTCCTTCCAAATGTCCAATATAATAGGACAGCACGCTGGCAGTAGTTCCTTCCATAATTGCATATTGAATGTTAATTTTTTCAATTGTAATATATCCAAGTACACCATCCGGCAACTCTGTTTGAATTTCACTATTATCCGTTTCTTCCTCATCTGCTTTGCTTAACATGGTATCCTCATTTAGTTTTTCAATAATCTTCTTGTTTTTCTCATTTCCTTGATACCGAAAGCAAAAGGGAACCGCCAGCATGACAGCTCCCAATAAAAAAAGAACAGAAATTAGAATACATTTGCCTTTTGGTTTCATTTTAACCTCTAGCCTCATTTCTGTTCTTACTCTTTACATATTTATTTAATTGATATAATCCCAAAACAATAGCAATAATGCCACCACCCGTAAAAAATGGCCAGATTGGAAATTCCCCGGTCTGGGGCAACTTTGGCTCCGTAGGTGTATTGGTTAATTGCAGCATTACAATGATTACAGGCTCGTTCCCATTCATCCACTCAAACACTACTTCATGGGATTTTTCATCTAAAATATATCCGTCTGCTGCTTTTGTTTCAATTACATTGTACTTTATCGGTTCTCCAAATCCGCCATTTTCATATGTGCCGATAAAATAAGCTTTCGATTCTGCAAACCCATTACTGTCTGTTATAAGGGTTTCCAGTACATTTCCGTCTACATCACGGATTTCAAATTCAACACCCGCAATCGGCTTTTTACTGTTATTATCCAGCTTTTGTATAACGACCTTACCTTTTGTAACCTCGTCTTTCATGGTTACTTTCTGGATTTTACAAGTATCCTTTACCTCAAATTCTATTTCATTAGCAATTGTATACCCATATGGTGCGCTTTCCTCACACAGAGTGTATTTCCCGACAGGTAGCTTTTCGATAAGATGAGACTTACCGGAAGTCCAGCTTTCTACAATCTTTCCGTTTTCATTAATCACCGTAAGCTTCGCTCCTGATAGTTCCTGATCTCCGGTTATATCTGTCTTGGAAATTTTGACTTTTGTAGGTTTATTCCGAAATATCGCTTCAAATTCAATGACTTCTTTGTCTTCGCCTTGATAAGTGGCATCAATTTTTACCACTTTATCCGATGATACATATCCTTTGGGAGCTGCTATTTCTTTCACATAATATTGACCTAATGGCAAATCACTAACAAATGTACAGGTTCCTTCCTTACCTGATACCGCTTTTTCAATCAGAGTATTCTTTTCAACAAGGGTGTTGCCTTCCTTATTCTGAATCTCTTCCAAAGCATAAAGTCCGAAAACAGCGCCTTCCAACATTTCTTCCGAATCTGCGTCTATCTTGGTTACTTTTATCTGCACTTTTTGTCTTTCATTATGAGCAGACTGTTCTGCATATACCACCTTGGTATACTGATCAACATAATTAATTTCTGCCTGTATTGGCGTACCGTCCAGTACATAACCATCTACTGTTTTTGTCTCGATTAGATAGTAACTGCCCAATGGAAGGTTCTTAACAAAGGCGTAACCCCTGTCATTCGTAATTATCTCCGTTATCAGTTGGTCTTTTTCATAATAAATCGAATCCAATCCATCTGGACTTGTGATGTTCTCCGCTGCATACACTTCAAAGGTAACACCGGCAAGGCTATCTTTGAAATAATCAAATAATATTTCCCACCATTTTCCTTTCACAAGATTAATATCCGTGAGAAATTCACCATCCTTATTTATGACAATCGTCCCCGTTGGCACTTCATCCTTTATTTCCACCCTCTGGATATCAGCAGTATCTTCCACTGTAAATATGATGTCCTCTGCCTGTAAATAACCATATGGAGCAAATTCTTCTCGTAATGTATATGTTTCTCCTACTTGCAGATTTTTAATAATATGTGCTTCATCAGACTGTGAAGTCCATGTATCAACAATATTATCCTCTTTATCAAGTACGGTAAGTGTTGCACCGCTAAGTTCTTCTCCACTTGTAATATCCATTTTCGTAAATTCAACGGTAGTAGGAGTATTGAGAAATTCTGATACAAGTTCAACCACTTCCACATCCTGTCCCTGATAATTTAAATCAAACTCTATAATTCCGTCACTAGATACATACCCCGCCGGGACTTTTGATTCAATGGCAACATATTTCCCGAAAGGCAAGTCCTTTGTAAATGTGACCATACCATCGGAACCAGATATCACCGTTTCTAATAAGGTATGTTCTTTTATAATTATATCATCATTTGCATTTAATATATCCTCTGCCGTATATAGACTAAATTCCGCTCCTGCTATCGGAAATTCTGTTTCAATATCTGTTTTATGTATTGCTAAAGATACTTTCTGCCTCTCATTATTGAATAAGATGGACTCATAGATAACAGGTGTCTTATCATCTGCATAAGCAAACGTGATTATCTGCTCTTCTTTATTCAAGACATATCCCTCTGGTGCTTTTGTTTCCACTACTTTGTAACTACCCAATGGTAGATTAGACAGTGTTGCCTTTCCATCTTCTTCTGTGATTAGGGTTGCAATAAGTTCTCCTTCACTGTAATATTTATACCGCTCACCAAATTCGTCCTGCTGATAGTCATTCGTATAAATATCTTCAGCAGCATATACACTGAATTCTGCTCCAGCAAGATTTCCTTCCCGGTATATAAATTCTTTTTCAGCACTATCCGAGAACCAGTTACCTTCGTAATCTTCCAGAAATTCGCCCGTTTTCTCTATGGTTAGTTCACCAACAACGGGTTCATCATTATAGTCAACAGCAATAATTGCTTCATAGGTATCCGGATCAACCTCATAAAAAGTATCGGAATCCACAGAAAAGGTGACATAGTCCTCATTTACCACGTATCCAACTGGTGCAGCGACTTCCTCTATCCGATAATTCCCAATTTTCAAAGTTTCGGGTAAAATTAAATCGCCATCTTCGTCTGTGAAGAATGATATATGTTTCACTTTAGTTGGATATGTTGTATATTGGACTACATATTCTTCCGAATCTATATTATATATTTTAAATTCCGCATTCGGAACCAATACAGTCCTGCCTGTATTACTATCCTTCTTAATAATTTGCAGTTTTGCATTAAATTCTTCATCTAATAAAATCCGCCACACTTGTGGTTGGTCTGGTTTATGGTCCGTAATTTTGACTACAAAATCCCTGACTGGCAGATAATTATGCTTTGGTGTAGTTTCCTTTACAATATAGGTTCCATAAGGAATCGGTATAGATATGGCATAGCCATTCCCATTTGTGAATATTTCTGTGGCTCCGTTTTCTCCAACTGCTACCGGAACAGCATTGTCAAAATCATAGGTTCCATCTTCCTTCAATGGCAATGATGATACTAAATAGGCAGAAAAACCAATACCCTTTAGCAGTTCAGCGTCCGTTTCCCCATTATTTGCAGCTTTTATTAACTGGAAAGGCTGCTTTTTCACTTGATCCTCCAAGATAGCCTCACGCTTAATTTCAGAAACCAGATCGCCCTCATAGCTGCACAAGATGTCATGCTCTTCCTCATCCAAAAGGTATCCTTCGGGTGGTGTAATCTCTTTCACATAATATGCGCCTAAATAAAGACCAGCCACCTGTGCTGTCCCGTTGTCATCCGTGGTAAGTGTGGTTACCAAACTGTCTTTCCTATACAAGATTCCGCTTTTCCCATCTGGATGACTAATGTTTTCCCTGGCATACAATCCATACACTGCCCCTTTTAATGTTGCATCACCCTGGGGCGTATTTGCTTTTAACTCTTTATCCAGCTTTTGCAATGCAATCTTGGCTGTTGTATGAGTGTTAGTAAAAGTATAGGAAAACTCCGCTTTTGACTTTGTTTCAGCCAGATATGAAAATGTAAAATGGAATGTATCCGAACTATTGCGAAAATAATTGTTCGGTGCTTTTGTTTCCTTGATGTAATACCCGTTATTAATAGGTAAATCAGTCGAATAGCTGCCATTTCCATTACTATCTGTTTTTATGGTCTGTAATAATGTATCTTTTTGCACAATCGTAGTACCGTTGTAATTCTTTATATCATTGGCAGCATAAAGGCTGTATTCACCATTTGGCAGACCCACTTTTGTATTAACATCCTGCTTTACCACATTTATCTCAGCGGTCTGTCTTGAATTATATACAGAAGTGGATTCCATAGAAATTTCTACTTCCTGCCCCTTATTTTTGATTTCTATCGTCACAGGTTCCGTATTGATTGTATAGCCATCAATAGAAGCTGTTTCGGTTACAACATATTTCCCTAAGTGCAAGTTTTCAACAACAATAGAGCCATCATTTCCCGTCACAAGGTTTTTGGCAATCAAATCACCTTTTGCATAGGCTTTTGTACCATCTGCCCTGTATATCACTTCACCTGCTGTCACTTTAAATGTGGCACCTGGAAGTCGTTTGGTTTCATATATGAAATCACTTCCGTTCCACTTTGATAGTACCTCACCTTCTTTATAAATTGTGAGTGTCCCCATCTGCTCTTTGTCTGTTGCTTGAATCGTGGTAATTTGACCAGCTCTCACGACCAAAGTATGGACGGTATCACTTATCACGTATTTATTGGGTGCGTTTCGTTCCTTTACATAATAAGTACCTGGTTTCAATGCTGAGGACAATGCGTAGCCATCTTTGTTCGTTGTAATTTTTTCTACCAGATCACTACACGCTTTGTTATTATATATCCCATATTCAGCACCTTCTAATTCTACGCCAGTTGCTTCATCTTTCTTATAAAGTTCTCCATAACCTAGTTCTTCTGTCTTAATTTTTACATACGCCCTAACCATATCTGAATTAGGTTTTGTGCTTACAAACTCTTGGTAAGAACTATTATCAACTGTCCAATATAAGCAGCTCCCCGTTATATCCACTGCCCCATTATTACTTGTAAGTGTTGCTTCTTTGGCTGTTGTAATGATATCACTTGTATAAAAGGTGACTTCATTGCCATTCACCTGTACATTTACACCCGAAACAGATATGTTATAATCAGCCAGTACCCCATTAGAATCTGTCAACGTTTTTTCAAACCTGTTGTTTGCTTCATTCCATTCCAATTCAATCGTATTGGCCATTGAAATTAATTTATTGGTAAAGCTGGGCACTATCTGACTGATAGCTCTCTGCATATTGCTTTTTAGCGTGTTATAGTAGGCAATGGACGCTGCTGGATCGGGTGCAGAATTGCACACTTTGGCTGCTGCGCTATCATCCGCACCAGTTCCAAAAATGCCTGCTTCAATTATCCATACCATCGCCTGCGTTGCCAGAAATTCATTCTTATCGTTATTATCCGGTGCTGCCGTACTGTTTCTGGAATGACCATAATTCATACAAAATAGTAATTGATTCAACTGTGCATCGGATAAAGGGGTTTGCACGGATTCACTTCCTTCCATGGATTGACCTCCATGTGCTGCCTTGCCATAGTTCATACAATAAGCTGCTTCGCCGTCAATAATTCCATAAAAGACCTTACCATGGTAGTACCCAGCTTTTAATTCTGCAATCTCCCCGGTATCACTGACCGACGCATAATGCAGTGTCAATGGAGAAGCGGCTTTTGCTACAATCCCCGTAATCCCTGTAGATGTTACAAATATCAATATTGCCAATAAAAAAGATATGCATTTATTAATTCTTTTCCTAATCATTGATTTCTCCCTACTATAAAATTAGGACTATTATCTATAGTCCCGTTAATTTGAATCATAATATTAACTTTCTCACATCAGTGTCATATTCTATCCTCCTTGCGTTGCTATTGCTGATGTCTATTAGGGTGGAACATACGGCCTGCGTAGTAAATATTTCATTTCTCTCCTTTCCACTTCTGGACACACTGTCCACAAGTACACGCAAAAAAAGAGCAACTATCCACCATAATGGTTTATAACTGCTCTTTGCTATGTATTAAATATTTAATTATCGTCCTATCATACTTCTGGACACTGTGTCCTGTAGTAACCTGTTGCGATTTTTACAATCTCAATCAAAATCCCTACCACTTTTACAATGAGAACTATTCCGCCTATCAGACCGCCTACAATACAGTTCAGTGCCAATACTCCCATGCTTCCCGCAATTCCAAAATTTCTTGGAACCAGAAACACAAACATTTTCCTTATTCCAAACGGACACCCTACCAGTATCCAGTATAAAAAGAAATCAAAGCCTTCTGGCTGGTTACAAACTGGATAGCAGGTAATCATCCATAGTGTAATTAACGCCGTCGGAATCATAACATTAAACAATACCCTTTTCATTCCATCCTCCCCCGTACATATCGTGCTGTACTTCTTGTTGGTAATAATGATTCATTGTACTTGGTGCATTATAGAGCGCTGTTACCATATACGCCTTGATATTGCCAATCTTTGTCGTTGTATTTTTCATACAGCCAATGACATACTCTAAATGTGAACCATTCAGTTTCAGAAACTTAGACTTTACCAGCTCATGTGGATAATCTTCCCCTGCAATTCTAACCGTTTTCCGTTTTACACAGACCACCTCACAGATTACGTCATAAAGCTCCTGATACAATCCCTTATTACTCCAATCATCATACTGCATATGATAGTCATATTCAATATTTTCTTTGACTAGCTCCATATATGCTGTGACATCATCCATCTCATCAATCACTTCTGCTCTTTCTGGCTGTGTTTCTATATTCGATTGATTGATATGATTGTTATAACTCAAATCGTTATAGTTAGTATTGTTATAATTAGGGTTTGATTCCCGAACTTCTGCAAGTTCGGTTTCCGAATTACTAGATGTTTGATTTTCGTACTTCTGCAAGTTCGGTTTCCGAATTTCTTGAAGTTCGATTTCCGAACTTCTGGAAGTCTGTTTTTCGCACTTCTTGAAATTCGATTTTCGAACTTCTGCGGAATTGTCAGTATTAGAAGGACTTTTCTCCTCATTTGGAAGCTTCGTTTCTTCTTCCCATGTAGCAAAATTTTTCACATAAATAATATCTGGTCTACCAAGTCCCTGCCTTTTCTTCTCGATCAATCCTATCCCTTTTTTACTATCAAGCTCTGCCAAAACCTTTGCACATTTCTCTCTGGCACACCCCAAGTCCTCCATAATACTGTCTAATGTATAATAAACATATGCTCGATTTTCCTCATCAAGCCACCCATTTTTCATGGATAAGGACATTCTATCAAGCATAAGACCATAGAGAAGCTTCGCATCACTGGACAACTCTTTGAAACGCTCGTCTTTAATCAGCAAACGGGGAACTCTGTAAAATGAAAACTGCTCTGCTTCAATACCATAGTAATAATCAAATTTCAAGCTGTCAATCATGCTGCACCCCCTCTCTACTGTCTTTTCTTCCATTCATTTAAAAGCTGAAGGATAATATCCTCTATTTCCTCACTGCTATATTCTGCCGTAAAGTATTCACCGATTTTATCAGCTTTCAGAGTAACCTTACGTTCCTTTGCCTTTTCCTCCGTCAATATCAAACGAACCATGGCAAGAGTAAGCTCTCCGCTCTTACCATATTCCTTCATTTTAGCTGATTGAGAAGAACTAATTGCACAGCCTTGTTCTTCTATGATAACCTGCACCCACTGCTGTGCTTCATCGGATAGAAACGATATATCTACACCCTGCATAAAACCTAATTTTCTATTATCAACCATATCCAGAAGCTCGTCCGACAATCGGGATAACCAGATGTACCTTTGAACCGTTTTACCGCTTTCTCCTGCTGTTTCGCCAATTTCATCAAGGGTACTTTTCCCTTTCTTTACGCCCTGATGTTTCATGGAATCCGCTTTCATTCTATATGCCTTTGCCTTTTCACTTGGCAAAATATCTTCCCTTTGAATATTGGAATCCACCATGATGATTGTCGCTTCATCATCACTATAATTCCGTACAAATATTGGCATTTTGGTCTTACCTGCCAATTCAGAACCTCTTTTTCTTCTATGCCCTGCAATGATTTCATAACCGCCTTCTGTTCTCGGTCTTGCAATCCCCGGCATAAGCACGCCATACTGTTTGATGCTAGTTACGGTTTCATCCATCTTTTCATCGTCCAGTACCCGAAATGGGTGTCCCTTAAATGTATGTAAATCGGTAAGCTCTACCTCTATTACCTGTTCAACTCCATTTTCCTTTGTGTCCACTGTGCTTCCAAACAAATCATCAAAGCTATTCAGTTTAATCTTCTCTGCACTACTGCTCAATTGAAAGCACCTCCTCCGTTAATGATTGGTACGCTAATGCAACCTTTCCATCTGGGTCATGCTCATATATGCTCACACCCTCTGCTGAAATCTCTGCAGCTCTTACAGATGCCGGAATACTATTTGCAAATATCCTTACATTTCTGCCATAATTCTCAACCAACAATGCACTGATTTCTTTGGCATAATTGGTTCTGGTATCAACCATCGTAATTAAGATTCCCTCTATTTCCATTTGGGGATTAAGTTGACGTTTTACCCTACCAATGGTTCTAATAAGCTGTTGTAAGCCTTTAACAGGCAAATATGCCGCTTGTACAGGTATCAGCACACTATCCGCACAAGCAAAAGAATTGATAGTCATCATTCCAAGGGCAGGCATACAGTCAATCAAGATATAATCATACCTATCTCTGACCAATTCAATATACTGCCTTAATACCACTTCTCTGCTCATAACATTCACAAGAGATACTTCCAAACCAGATAATTCAATGTTACCTGGCATGATATCAACTCCCTCTGCATGAGTTATAATGCCCTCTGTAATGTCCAGTTCTTCATCATTTATCAATTTACCCATAATCGTTGCTAATGTTGTTTCCAACTCGTCTGGCTCTTCATAACCAAGGCTTGCAGTTAAATCACCTTGAGGATCTGCATCAATTAACAATACTTTCTTTCCATGCCTCGCCAGACCAATTCCCAAATTGCCTGTTGTGGTAGTCTTGCCGACTCCGCCTTTCTGATTTGCGATTGCAATCACTCTACACATAACTTTGTCCTCCTAAGTTTGACTTTTTTCTATTTCTGCATAAACACGATAAAATTTACTTGTACCCTTATTGGCAAAAGGCTCGGAAACTTCTAATACATTGATTCTCTTATCTCTTTCCAAGATTTTTTTGAACCATTTAATATCGCTCGTTGTTCCTTGAAGCCTAATTTTCAGCATACATTCCCTCCCAATCCTGATAGAAACAATACTCTGGATAGCGAATCTTGATTGCTTCCCAAAAGTATCTTGCATATCCGCTACAAAATAAATCCTCTACGGTATAGCACCTGCACTCTTTTAACTGCTCGTCCGCATCTTCATAATCGTAAACACTTGGTGTTCCGTTGTTATAAAGGTTAAAAGCCATTCGGATAACCTTGGCACTTCCACTTGTTATCCATCCTTCATGCAGACATTCTGTCTTTACACAACCCGTTTTTAAATCATAAATCTTATTAATGCACTTTCTTGTATCATCACTAATTCCTAAGCAATATACCAATGCTTTGTGGTACACATCTTGGCATCTACATTTTTGCAGATATTCCAAATAAAATTTTTCGTGTTTGTCATCCTTAAAAGTTACTGTGTGAGCTGATTGCTCAATCTTTGCACCTAACGCTGTGTTATTATTCATTTCTGTTCCTCGCTTTCTTTTTGGTTTATGGAATCAAAATAGGACTAACTCAGTAACAACAGCCTTTCAGCCAAATTACTAATTTAGTCCTACCTAAATACAATATGAAATTATTTACGCTTGTCCCCTTTCATGGTATACTTATTAAAGATTAGCTTGCATTGCATAGAAGCTAACTGAGTTTCATTTCTGACAAGTTCTTAATTTTTTTCTTTGAATCAGCGCTGTCCAATTAAAAAACTAATACTTTTCGTTAAAAAGCTGCGTTTTTTAGTTAGGACTAAATCGGTGGAAACCCTCATTTCTTCATGGGATTTATCAACCTGTCATTATAATAACTCATTCCCCCGCTGGCGTTGCCGCCCAACCTAAGCCAAATACATTAGCTATCATATTGGTTGCAATGTATTGATTGACCGGATGGTTCTTCGGTATGTTTGGAAAAAGAAAAGAAAGACAGGGCCCAAGTCGTCTTGTTGCCCCGTCTATTATTCCTGATTTTTCTGCAATCCGCATCATGCCTACCCAAAAGGACATCACGCCCATCATAGTAATACATAATGTAATTGCTTCTTTTGCTGAATCTAGTGCTGCGTCTGTTACCGCTGGCAATGTTCCGTTAAAGGCGGCAAACACCACACCAATAATTATCATTAAACCCCATAAATAGTTCATACGCACAACCCGGCTTTTTTATAAGTCTATGCGCTAGGATTGTCTTTTTTGCAACTATTCTTCGGCGGTTACAATTACTTTTTCGTGATTCCCCTGCTGGGCTTGATTGATTACGGCTGCCGCCAGCATTTCAAATGTCGCCGAGGAATGTGACGCACCGCTAACTGCATCTATACCTTCTGCATCCTGTTCTGCTAAAAGCTGTGATACCAACTCTCTTATATATTGGTTCGGATAGGTTCCCGCTATGCCATTCATATTTCGCATATATTCATTATCCCATGCTTTGATGAAACCGCTCGGGTCTTTCGCATCATATTCCACTGATACGATATTTCCATCATTCACCAAAATACAGACATACTCTTTCCAGCCATGAGAAAAACTGTCCATCTCTGCCGTGTAAAAACCATCTTTCATCTTTGAACCACATCCAGACATGACAAATATAAATAAAATTGCAACTAACATTATTACTATTTTTTTTCTATTTTTCATTGACATCCACTCCTTCCATTAATTTCACTTGAGATACAAACTCTTCTAAGGACCGAGCCAGTTCCAGGGAATCCTCTGTCTTTTCTCTGGTTTCCTGAGCTAATCTCTGGTTTGTGGATGCAATATCCATTACGGAAAGAATGCTGGTGTTTATTTCTCCGATTACCTGTTTTTGTTGCTCAACTATACCGGTTAGTACGGCTGAAATACTGGTAAACTCTTCGGAAGCCTCATCAATCTGGGTTAAGGAATCTGCTGTTTTTTGAGCTGCTTCCATTCCGCCTTTGATTGACAGGTTGGCCTGCTCGATAATCGCGCTTGTTTGCTTCAATGCTTCCGCAGTCTGCTCTGATAACAATCCAATCTGCTCTGCTACTACTGCAAAACCTTTTCCGGCTTCGCCCACTCGCGCAGCCTCAATAGAAGCATTTAAGGATAACATCTTCGTCTGAGATGATATGCTTTCAATCATTTGGCTTATTTCGGTAATCTGATTCATGCTGCCATATATTTCATTCATGGTATTTAACATCAGGCTCATCTGCTGATTTCCCTGATTTACTTTCTCATTTGCCTCTTCGGCACGCTGTGCCACCTGCTTGGAGTTATCATCAATTTCATTTGATTTATTGACCACAACATCCATACTCTGCTGTAATTCTTCCAATGCATTGGCCTGTTCCTGTGAGCCTCTTAATAGCTGACCAGCAAATTCTGATATTCCCGCCGATTCATCGCTAACCCTGGCTGATGCTGTGCTTACTTGCCGCATCGTCTGATTCAATGCCTGTTCAATATTTACCATTGCAACTCGAATTGAGGAAAAGTCGCCCGCAAAGTCGCCTTCGATCGGATAAGCATAATTTCCTTCTGATAGTTCTTTCAACGTATTTTCAATATTTCCTATATAGCCGTTGAGTGTATGCACGGTTCGCCCCAATGCCTGGGTTAATACATCAATCTCATCATTGCGCTCTGTATATGTTACTTCACTCGTCAGATTACCTTCCGATAACTCTCCCAGTCGCTTACTTGCCCCGCCTAAAGATTCAGCAATCTTTGCGGAAAAACGCTGGACAAAAACTCGTGCGCCAACAAAAATCACTCCTGATACGGTCAGACTGACAATAATTGCAATGACTGCAACGCTTAAAAATTCCCGCTTTGGTGCTTCAATTAGCAGCATCCAATTCGTTCCTGGAATTGGTGCAAATGCGGTATAATGACTAGCATGATCTAAGACTATTTCGCCGGAACCACTCTGTCCATTTTTGATTCGTTCAAACATTTTGGTATTTCGCCAGGAACTATTTGATTCATAAAAATTAATATTCTGCCCAACATAATCTGTATCTTGTCCTGCTAAAATGACACCATCCTCGTTCAATATGTATCCGGTTCCTGTTTTTCCTAAGCTGATTCGGGATAGAACGTCACCTAGAATATCATACTTATAGCTTCCCACCAAATAGCCTATTGCTTCACCTTCGGCATTTGTCATCGTTATGGCAACCGCCAGCTGGTTCACACTATCAAGTTTAAATGGTTCACTTATCACGGTATTATTTGTTGTTGTTACCATCTGGAAATATTTTTCGCCAGCAATATCTGCCGGGGCATTGGTATCTCCATACTGTCTTTTTCCATCCGTTCCATAATATGCTAACCAGACATACTCGATTCTGGTTTTTCTGGTATCTAAGACTACTTGCCGGTCGGCTTCACTTGATGATGCATCCTTTAGCACTTCCTCTAGTGACAAAATTGACATTCGCTCTGTAAACAGATGCATACTTGAAGCAATATCCTGGGCCGATGTTTTTCCCATCAGCGGAATTGTATCATGTATGGCAGTATCGGTAAGCTTAAAACTGCTGACCACCATTACTCCCACAATGGCAAACTCAATAATTAATGCTACCAGCATGACATATCTCTCGATTTGCTGGCCTAGACTCTTAGGCTTTTTGTTCATACCTATATCTCCTTTGATTGAATATATAATTTATATATTTTTCCCCAATCAAATTTGAATCTATCTTACCACAAAATATTCTACTCGTATACACATATTATTTTATCTTGATGCGCTATAAAAAGGGACAGAATCGCAACCTTGCGACGCTGTCCCAGCATAAAAAATTATTTAACTTTTACCGTTACTTGTTTCGTTTTTTTGCCTGATGTTATCGTGATTTTACACGTTCCTTTTTTTACACCCTTTATTTTTCCGGTTGCACTTACCGTTGCTACTTTTGGATTGGATGACTTATAGGTCACTTTGTCCGTTGTATTGATTGGGTTCAAGGTTAAAGCAATCTGAGCGGTTTTCTTTACTTTTACATTATAGGTGCTCTTATCGGTTTTGATTGATGTTGTTGCTACTGTACCCTTTTGCACGGTTACTTTACACGTTGCCGTCGCACCATATTTGGTGGTTACCGTGATGGTTGCTGTTCCGGTTTTTTTCTTTGCAGTTAATTTTCCTTTACTATTTACCGTCACAACACCTGTATTGGAGCTCTTGTATCCAGTGATGGAATCGCCTTTTTGCAAACCACTTGCTGCCAATGTGGAGGTGCTCTTACTTACCTGTAACTTCATTGTCTTCACATTGAAGGATACGGTTGGTTTGATTACCGTTACGGTACAGGTTGCGGTTGCACCATATTTGGTGGTTACCGTAATCGTTGCAGTTCCGGCTTTGCTGGTTGCTGTTAACTTACCATTTTTGTCTACCGTTATGACACTTGTATTGGAGCTCTTGTATCCGCTGATGGAATCTCCGGTCTTTAATCCGCTTGCTCTAAGTTCGGTTGAGGTTGCTTTGGTAAATAAGGACAAGGTACTTTTATTTAAGGTTACCGTCGGATTGATTACGGTTATCGTGCAGCTTGCACTCTTTGTGCTGCCATCCTGTGCGGTTGCAGTGATTACCGTGCTTCCTGCTCTAATTGCCTCTACTTTACCTGTGCTTGACACGGTTGCGATACTCGGGTTGCTGCTGGTCCATGTTACTGCCGTGTTGTCTGCATCGCTTGGTGTAACCGTTGCTCGCAAGGTCTTACTTTCACCGGTCAATAAGGTGGCAGCCGATGCATCTAAGACGACCTTTGTCACTGGACTAGCTACGGTTACCGTACAATCTGCACTCTTTCCGCTGCCGTCTTTTGCGGTTGCTGTAATGGTTGCGGTTCCTGTCTTAAGACCTGTTACTTCACCCGTGCTGGATACCGTTGCCACGGTCTCATCACTGCTTTCCCATTCTACTGCTCGGTTATTTGCATACGTTGGTCTTGTGTTTGCTGTTAATATCTCGCTTTCACCTCTTACTAAGGTTAACGCTGATTTGTCCAACGTTACGCTGCTTACTGGAATTATTATTTTGGATGCAACTATTTCAATATCACTCAAGGTACAAAGTTCAGTTCCCCAAAAAGAGGTTACGCCGCTGCCATTACCGCCATTCGCAGTTGGATCCCAGCCTACTCCCCATGTCACCTTGTCACATTTTGTGACGTAAGAAAGAAGCGCTGCATAAGAGCCTGGACCGGAAACGGAATATGTAATCGGTTCTCCGTCCATTGTCATCGTTAAATCTGACTTTGTAATATGAATCTCAAATGTATAATCCTGACCTTTTTCACATGAAACTATTTTATTCGTTGTGCCGGCTGTACCCGTATGGTTAATATCAAAATATGAACCACCGCCATTGTAACAAATATATGGTGTGGTTTGGAAGGATACTCTACCACCGGATGCCGTATTAAAGAAACTAAAGATTCCATCCCAGCCATTTTTAGCTGCATTGCTTGCTAAATTGATGGTGTACTTTACGTTCAACTCTTCAATCGTCTCTCCATAAAATGGATTGTCCACATATTCGATTGAGCCAATCGAAGTAAGTTCCACGCTATCCTTGGTAAGGGTAATCGTATCAGTTGCTGCATCTTCTGTTACAGTCGGATTTGCATAGCAATATACATTACTGATGGTGCAGTTTGCTGCCACATCTGTCCACCATGAACCAGAACCAAAGCATAAGTTCTCTGCGGTTTCATTTAACCATGCAAGACAGTCTCTATAATCGGAACGTGAATGATCACCGCCGCCATTTTGCGTTTCCAAAATCTCCTGTGTATATGCCACTACATCATCTACCAATACGGTAAATCCTTCTGGTGTAATGCAAATTGACACGGTTGCCTCAGTTCCAATATAGTCCTGTACCAGTCCATAATCTTTCATGTTGGCATCAAACCATCCGCCCGTCGCATTGTATCCTAGATAGGATGATGGTGTAAAATACAGCTTACCGCCACCATTAAATCCAAGAATCGTGCCTAGTGCATTGATGTTATTATTTCCCTCTATATCAAATGTTAATGTGATACCACCAGAAAGATTTATTCCCGGCGTTACATTTTTCAAATATGGATTCACTACGAATAAGCTTCCGTCTGCCTTATCGGATAAATCAATCTTCTCGCCCACAAAATAGGATGCAATCAAGACCGAGTCCACATCATTCTGTGGGTCTGCATATACCTTAACTGGATATACCTTGTTATAGAAAAAGTCTCCCTTTTCAAATGTTGCCGTCAAATTTACTGTTGTATCTGTCGCTGGTAAGCTTACTACACCCGTGTCTGAAATAACATCTTTGGCATCGGAATCCCAGCTAATCGTTACTCCACTCAGACCTGCCGCTGGCAATGTAAGATCGGAAAATGCTACCTGAGGCATTGCCACATTTTTTACACTTAATGCAATTTCACTGGCGTCACCAACACTCTTTGAACCCCATACGCAAAGTCCATCTTCATTCACGATGGTAAAGCACATGGTCTCTTTTATCGTTCCTTCAATGACTTGTTCCACAAAAACGCCCTTGTATGTTGTACCGCCTAATATTAGCGTTGCCGCATTGGAGTCCGCACCTTGTTCCCATGTTCCGGTGTATTCTCCAGTCACCGTCCCGTCTTCCTCTAATGTTAGTGAAACTGGGCTCTTATATGCCAATGCTCCATAATCAATCTGCATATCATGGACAATCACATTGTACTCTCCAGCAACATCTTCGGCTGCATAGTTTGCGCCATCAATGGTTATGCTGCTGTCATATTCATATGGTGCTGCAACCGGCCATCCTTCTTCATTCATAAATAATTCATGAACTCTTACTTCATGAGCTGCGGTTCCGTCGGCAAACTTGGTATGGTATATGACATACATTCTGCCATCGTCCGTAAGTACCGAGTTGTGTCCCTGGGCTACTTCCGCAACACTCATCGTATCCCACTTATAGTTACCTATCAGCTTCAGACCACGGTTACCCTCTAGTCCATTGTAATTGTTACAGCCGCTGGTAAAAATTGCTGATTCTCCATCTACATCGACATAGGAACCATCTGGTGTTTCGGAGCGGAAAATACGCATATTATAGCCGCCGGTTGGACTATAAAATCCATAGGATACAAATAAATAGTAATATCCGTCAATGTATTCAATATATGGTCCTTCACCGGATACATAGTTACCACCTGCCAGCTTTGTACCAAAATATTGGTCGCATGTGATGTTTTTGCCTGAACCTGCATCTGTATATGTAACCGAATAATCTCGCAGTCCAGTACTTTCATCTAACTGCAGCGTATAGATTCCGCCTGACCAGGAACCATATACCATCCATAAGTCGCCATCATTATCATAATAAACCGCCGGATCAATTGCATGAGGCAGATACTCACCCCATGAGCCATCCGAAATATGGTTATATTTTGCTGGTAAATCACTTAAGGTACCCAGCACTTTTTCCAAATCGGTTTTTTTATAGCTCTTATCAGAACCCTCTGCACTAAATCCAGAGAAAACAACTGGCCCCTCATAGACATATGGTCCTTCAATATCATCTGCTGTTAAAAGGATAACCGCAGAATTCCATTTTGAACCATTTAAGCTTAAGTACATACACCATTTGTTCATTACGGTGTTGTAAATGATATCCGGCGCCCACATATTTCCAGCTATCGTATGAGCTGATTCATTTCCGTCATCATCAATATCAATACCGCTAATCCAATCCGCCATATTGTATTCCTTGCCGTCATCAAAAACAGTAACATTCGTGCTGTCTAAAAATGCCTCGTTATAGGAAGCTTGAACAACCTCACCATTGTCAATTTTTCCAAACAATGAGCTGTCTAATGACTCACCAGTCACACTCGTCCAATTCATTAAGTCACTTGTCTTTGACACACCCATATGGGAACCAAATATGTAATAATCACTGGAATCCTGGTCTTTGACAATTGATGGATCATGTACAGATGTCCGTGCTTTTGTCGTCTTCGACGTCAAATCTGTAATGTCCTGATCTGTCAATTCTGTCTTGCCCACCATATCCGCTTTTACTTCTAACCACGAAAACGCCGGTGTTGTTGCCGTTACTGCCACCGCTAGTAACAGGGATAGCAATTTCATTTTTCTCTTTCCCATAAATACCCTCCTAATTTTGAGAATCGCTTACATCTGACTTTTGTAAGCTGACTATAGTGAATAAAACATTGTATCTTAAGAATATCATAAAATACTTTAAAATGCTATTGGGTATTTTAGATAAACCTATAATTATTTAGATATTTATTGGGTAAAATTAGGATTTATTACATTTTATTTTAGGCTAATTAGAATTATTTTAGATTTCATTGTGCGATTTGCACAAAGGATTTTAACGGGAAAAGCTGCCACCTAACACTTTTCCTGGCAGCAGCTTTCTTGCTTTATGAAAGATAAATTTTAAGTTTGTTATAAAGCTCATTAATATCAATTGGCTTGCCAATATGAGCATTCATTCCACTTTTTAGACAGCGTTCAATGTCTTGACGCATTACGTTTGCGGTCATCGCAATAATAGGTATTTCGCTGTATTTCTTTCCGCTTTGGCGAATCGCCTTGGCAGTTGCTGGTCCATCCATCACTGGCATAATCATATCCATTAGGATTAAATCAAACTCTTGTTTTTCCAATTGCTCGATTCCAGCCTGCCCATTGTCTGCCAGCACAGATTGGATGCCAAATATTTCCAATACGCCCATCGCCACTTCGCCGTTTATCTCGTTATCCTCACAAATTAGTGCCTTTTTATTTTCAAATGGCTCATAGATAACTTCTTTGGTTTTTTCTTCTTCTTGCGAACTTATTAGTGTGGCTAACATGGATGGGACAAATGGTTTGTCTAGCGTGGTCAGATTTCGTCTTTCATGCCACTGTTTTTCCTCTTGCTTGTTTGGCGAATTAATTAAGATATGACGTGCTTCGCCAGCATTTTCCTCAATCCAGGCAAACTCTTCCTCGCTCTGAGTGCCAAAGGAATCGAATACAACAATTCCATAATAACTCTTTTTCGAGGCCGCAAGAGATTCTTTTAAGGCCTCAAATGTCGCCACTGGCTCCACCTCGGCCCCCATCAGCCGAAGCTGCCTTGCTACTACTTCTGCTGCTGGTGAAGCGGGTGCTTCATGAGCTAATATGACCTGGCTTCCCGGTGGCAAAATATGTTCTATTTTTTGACCAATCGTCCGCCCGCCACTGGCTCTTTTAAATGGTATCGTGATGGTGAATGTCGTTCCCACATCAACGGTGCTTTCAACCGCAAAACTACCGTTCATCAATTCAACCAGTTGCTTGGTAATCGCCATTCCAAGTCCCGTACCTACCCCGGAATCCTTCGCTTGGCGGTGGAACTGCTCAAACGGTGTTCCCAGTATCTGCAACTGTCTTTTACTCATTCCCATCCCCGAATCACTTACCTCAAAGGATAACATCACATGCTTTTCATTGCTCTGTTCTTCCAACGGCATAACCCGAATCGATATCATTCCTTGTCTGGTATACTTCGCTGCATTGTCCAATAGATTTTTTAGTATTTGCCATAACCGCGACTTGTCGCCGATTAAATGGCATGGTACATTTGCCGCAATATCTGCGTATAATTCAATTGGTTTTTGCTCGATTTTCTCCTGTGCCATTAGCAACGTATTTGAAAGAGTGTCCTCTATATTAAATTCTTCTTCAAATAAATCCATCTTCTCTGCTTCAATCTTTGAGAAATCCAAAATATCATTTATTATTTGCAGTAAATAATCTGCTGAACGTTTTATTTTTTCAAACTGTGTCTTGCTCTCATCATTTTCACAACGACGAATTGATAATTCTGACAAGCCGATAATTGCATTCATTGGTGTCCGAATCTCATGGCTCATATTCATCAAGAACCGACTCTTTAATTCATTTGCTTCACGTTCTTGCTCCGCGGCACTCATCAATAAACGTTTTTGTTCTTCTTCCTGACTCATATCATGAATCGCTGCAACCAGACAGCATTTTCCCCCGTATATCAATGGCCTTGCCGAAACGATTACTTGGTACACCTGATCCTTTAGACTCTTTGCGGTAAATTCCCAAGAATAGATGTCCTTAGCAACAATCGCCTGACCAATATGATAGCGAGCCATTTCTTCTGAAAGCTTACCATCTGGCTGATATTCCTCATGGAGGTCAATGACATTATATGAAACCATCTCCTGATTACTTTCAAATCCATAAAATTCTGCACAGGCATGGTTACCAAATATGATATGATAGTTTTGCGGGTCTATAATCATAATTGGAATTGGGGTAAAATTGATTACCTTCTGTAATTCCTGCTGCGCTGCCTGCAATCTCTGCTCGGCCACAATCTGTTGGTTGTTGGCTTCCTCAAGACGCTCCATCTGCTGGTAAATCTTGTTATTCCGGCCCTTTACAATCTTGGCAAAAACCAAGAATACAACCAAGATAAATACCGCCACAATCACCAATGACATGATGATATAAAAGGCAACTGGATTTGACTCATAAATTGGCACTGGTTTATTTAAAATTTGTGCCTCCCGCGGTAGCTCTGAAATAGATATATCCCACGTTTTTAACTGCTCATAATCAAATATCCAAACACTGTCTTCATTACTATATCGAAAAGCCAAATTATTTGCACCATCAATAATCTCTGTGGCCATTTCTATCGCTGCTTTTCCTTGATCTGCTGGCAAATTATATTTTCCTCCAAACAAACCAAAGTGCTGACTTGTTCCGAGCAACCCAAAGACCGGATTTTCTGAGGCCTCGATTATTTGCGGAACGGCTAACAGTTGATCTAAGTAGGTCTCTTCTGAATCTAAATAATACGCCCCTAACAGTACTAATGTTTCTGCTGGCAGATTCGTAATATTCTCCAACAGCGCATCAAAGGAGCAATTGTCGTTATATATAATGTCCACGCGCTCCGTATACGGTTCTAACTGCGCTTCAATAATGTTTCTCCATGCCACTCCGGTTCGGGTGTAATCGTTAATTACATAAATATGCTCCGTTTTAGGAAACAACTGTAACATTTTTTCAACCGTCTCAGCGGCATATATATCTTCATATATTCCGGTGTACATATTTGCCGGAATGGTAATAACGTCATTTTCCGGTGTGTTTTCAATACCACAAAAAATAACTGGGATATTCGCAAACAACGTACTGTAATTATTTTGTACATAATCTAACGCCATACTATCTGATACAATAATAACATCAATATCCATACTTCGCATAATCGCTCGGATAGAACGACTTGCTATCATCTCTCGTACCCCTTCATCTAAAATGCGCCGGCCATTTAATGCGACTGTAGACATGACGATATCTCTCCTTGTGTCTACATCGGCTTTGATGGCCTCAACAATCCCCTGCTCCCAATGTGATTCACTCGAATATGAAGTGATTAGCAAAACATTTTTTTGAATTTCACTACCAATATATTTTCGGATACCCGTTGAATTATCATCCACCTTTAATCCATTTAAAACATCCGTCAACTGTGGTACTAGTTCTTCATATTGTATATTGAAATAGGGATACGTCGGTAACTGGTCAATTGTTTTTATCTTTTTCAGTGTCTCTGGAAATGAAAGTTCTTCCTCCGATACCCTTGATGCAATGATTACATCACATTCGTCTTGCAATAACGCTTCGATTAATGACCGCCAGGTTTCTTTTTGAACATGACTGGCCACCCCATCTGGTATCATCGTTAAGATATATGGCTTCTCATACAAGCTTCCAACCCGGTAACCTTTGAGCTCTTCCCATGAATTAATGTTAATATCTCGTTCCGCGCTCGTGTACACGTCATAATATATTGTTCCAATTTGCGCTGGCACCTTCACCAGATTTGAGTATTCCTCTTCCCAGCCATCTGTCTGTGACACAATTCCATCCTGCTCACCAGAGTTCGTTGTGATTAGTACACTTGCCATTCCCATCGCATCAAAGACAACATCATAGCCCATTTGGTCGAGAGCCTCGTTCAATAGGCGCTCATCTTCTATCGGTGTATCCGTACTAACGGAAAAACGCAATTGTTTCGTAGTATCGGCATTTACTATGGTAGTAGAAATATATAATAAAGCTATGATTAATAGTAGTATGTTCCTTGTTTTTCTCATAACATTTCACCTTTCGAGAATCCTTACCATTATCATATGATATTAATGCTCTTTTTTCAAGTTTAACCATACTTGAATTGAATACGTTTTATCTTCTTCATCATTGGGCGATACAAAAAAAACAAAAATATGCCCGTCGAGAGTCCATGTATTACGTTAAACGGCAAACCGCTAAGACAAACCGTTAACCACATTTTTAGCGACATATTCGAGGAATATAATAATAGTAAGGATGAAGTATCAACTAACACTCCATAAATTAAAATCGTTGCTGAGGTACCAAATATGCAGACTGACCAAAATCGCTCGCGCTCACTCACTTTTTTATGGAAAATAATTCCTGCCACAAATCCCATGATACCCATTGCAAACATCTGCCACGGCGTCCACGGTCCCTGACCAAACAAAAAATTTGATACAAATACAGACACTGCCCCGACTAAAAATCCTGACTGCGCACCTAATGCAATCCCTGCAATAACTACTAATGCCGCCATTGGCTTGAACTGCGGGATTAATAAAAAAGCAGCTCGCCCGGCCACTGCCAAGGCACAAAAGACCGCTAAAATCACTAACTCTCTGGCTTCGGCACGGCGTCGTTCAAAGGCTAGAAAAAAGGCGGCAATTGCCAGAACGATGATTCCAAAAGATATAAAGTAACTGCTGCGGTCATTTAGATATTTGAGACCCCATAACATTACCAGCGGTACACCGATTACAAGTAACAGTTTTGATATTGACTGCAAAGCTTTTCTACCTCCTCTACTGTCACCGCATTTTCAAATAAATGGCGGCTCATGCGGTTTGCTGCTGTTGTATAAAAGCTGTTTCCGGCAAAAAATTCCCTGGCTTCCTTCTGGGCAACAATTTTCCCTTGAAAAAATAATCCACAAGTATCGGCGTATTCCGCACAGAATTCCACATCATGTGATACTAACAAAATACTGAGCCCCTGCTGGCTCCATTCCCGCAACATTGCCCCGAACCCGATCTTATAGCAGGCATCCATGCCCTTGGTGGGTTCATCTAAAAATAATATCTGTGGGTTTGATGAGATTACCTTTGCTAGTGCCAAACGTTGCTGTTCGCCACCGCTTAAATCATAGGGATGCTGATGCAGCAGATGAGACAATGCCATTCTTTCCATTAACTGTGAATCGCTTATTTCTTCGGCCACCGTATCGGCAGTAAATAACGTTTGCGGGTCTTGTGGTAATATCCCTAGTACCGTTCCCAACAGTTCTTTGTCCCGATACGAATTTAACATTCGACCATTTATTCTGACATTTCCGCGGTAAGCCTTTTTCAGACCGCCAAGCACGGATAATGCCGTTGTCTTACCACTGCCATTCGCTCCTAGCAAGGCATAAACTTCGCCCCTTTTTAACTGCAAGGATAGGTCTGCTAAAACATCCTTATCATTTTTCTCGTAACGAAACCAAACATCCTTCGCCTTTAGAATCACTTCATGCTCTTCTTTGTTTGCTCGCGTAATTTGCGGTCGGCTTCCTATCTCACGCTCGATACCGGCACCAAGATACTGGCTTAAATATTCCCGCCCTTCTTTTATTGTCAACGGACATGCTTGATTACTAGGCGCGTTTAATGCCAAGTGCATTCGGATTGGGGTTGGCATAATTTTCTCTAACTCATGGCCACCCAGATGATTTCCAATCTGCCGCGGTAAATCATCCGCAATCATTTTTCCCTCGTCCATAACTAACACATGGTCGGCCATCGCATATACTTCATCTAAACGATGGGCACTCAGTAGAATGGTTGTGCCAAATTCTTCATTGAGCCGCTTTAACATTTGTAGGAAATCAGCGGCTGCAAGCGGGTCTAACTGAGACGTCGGTTCATCCAAAATCAGTATCTTCGGCTGCATTGCTATTACTGCTGCCAAATTTAGCAACTGCTTCTGACCACCGGATATCTTCGTCGTTTCCTTCTGGTACCACCCACTGATTCCCATATAGTCCGCCATTTCTGCCGTTCTTAGTTCAATGAGCTGCTGGGAATAGCCTAGATTTTCCAGGCCAAATGCTAATTCGTGCCACACTTTATCGGTTACCAGCTGATGGTCTGGGTGCTGCTGCACATAACCAATTGCAGATGCCTGTTCCGTTAGCGGGACCTCCGGTAATAACCTGCCGCTGTACCAGATTTCGCCAACCATTTTTCCATGTGGTGCCAAAACGGTTTTTAACTGTCGCAGCAGGGTCGTCTTGCCGCAACCCGATTTTCCACAAAGCAAGGCAAATTCGCCTCGATTTATCGTAATGGAGATATCAGATAAGATTTTTTTCGACTGCCCCGGATAGGAAAAGCTTAGATTTTTGACCGAAAATATTTCCATGTTATCTCCTCCATTCCCTGTAAAATTACTGGCAAAAATGCCAGTATGCCATAGCTAGCGTATGCCAATGTGGTCATCACACCGGCTTCTTTTATTTCGATTTGTGGGTAATACCGAACTGCAAATCCGCCGGTAAGTGCCACCGCAAATAATATTGTCGAGAGCAGCCCAATCAGTCCCATCAGCCCGCCGTCCCTGGTATCAAAGCGCGCCCGGGCGTATGTATTTCGACTTACTAATCCATAGCCACGGCTTTTCATCGAATCAGATGTTTCAATGGAATGCTCAAAAGCCCAAGTAATGGTAATCGATAATATTTTTAAACCATGACGAATCCGCGCCGCAACTTTCCGCCGAGCTTGCCGAGGGGGACTTTCCGCCGAGATGCCAAAGCCGGCTCCTTTTTGAGCCTCAGACACCCGTCGTATCTGTTCCATAAACCGTGGCACAAAGCGTAATGTAATCGTGAACAATAACGACAACGATGGCATCCGTTTGCCAAACAACTGCATTATCTTGTCTGATGTCATAACCTCATAGAAACAGCCAAACCACAGAATTACGCTGGTTAACATTATCCCGGAAAGCAGTCCATACAAGACCGATTCTAACGTCACAACACTTCCATTTGAAAAGTAGAACAGCTTCGTTGCACCGCGATGATTAAACAGCGGATTGATTAACGCTGACAGCAAAAACACCACCGCTATCAGGGGCAGCCTTTGCAGAAACGACTTCAGCCCTTGCTGGCAAATGGTATACGCCGTGCCAGAGCATAGGGCAATGGCGATGATAATTGGATGCAGATAGAGCATCGGCATCAATAAAATCACTGCAAAATATATGAAATTTACAATTGGATGATAACTTGCGAATTTATCTTTCACTTTTTTCCTGACTTTCCCAACCAATCAAAGTAATTTACATTGCTTGTAACAGCTTGTAATTATAACATTTACAGACGTTTTTTTCAAACATAAATCCTTGCTCCTGGCATAAAATGAAAGTACAACATATCCTCGGAGCCTTTCTATGAAATTCAAAACTTTTACACGTAAATATATCATGTTGTTTTCACTTTCAGCGAGCCTTATTTTTCTCCTTCTTACTTCCAGCTGCGGCCCTACGGTCGCTGACACTACACTCAACACCGAAGCGGTCCAGGTTGAAACTGAATCGATCAGTCCTGCTGAGACGGAACGCTTCTCCAATTACACCGCCAATTTATTCCGCAGTGAAGTCGCAAATAATACGCTGAATCTGCATTATACGCTGACTGAGCCGAAAAACTACGGTATTTTGGATTATCCCATTACCTTGGGCAAACTGTCGGATACAACATTTCAGGAATCCTTATCATCCCTGGAAAATATGCAGGCTGCTTTAAAAAACTACGACGACCAGATTCTCTCTGCGGCTGACCAATTGACCTGTGACGTGCTGAGTTACTATGCCGACACCCAGCTTTCCTTTTCCAAATATTATCTTTATGACGAGATTTTAAAACCCAATACCGGCATTGCATCCCAGCTTCCGATTTTATTAGCCGAATACGCCTTTAACAGCAAGCAGGATGTTAAGGATTATCTCGGGCTGTTAGCCGACATGCGCCGCTACTTTGACCAGATTATTGAATTTGAAATTGCCAAATCGGATGCCGGACTTTTTATGTCTGACTTTGCTGCCGATGCTATTTTAAAAGAGTGCTCGTCTTTTTGTGCGCCGACTGAGGAGCATTATTTAGTTACGACCTTCCGAAATAAACTTGCTTCAATGGACAATATTTCAGAAGCTGACAAAGAAGCCTTTCTTGCCCAAAATGAACAGCTTATTACAACCTGCGTTTTGCCTGCTTACGAAGGTCTTTCCGAATCTCTTACCGCTCTAAAAGGAACTGGAAAAAATGAAATGGGCTTGTGTTACCTGCCAAATGGCCGCATTTATTATGCCAACCTCGTCCATAACTATACCGGCTCACCGCATACTGTCGAAGAGTTAGAAGAAATGACGGCTCAGAAAAGGGCCGATGATTTGCGAACCATTTCGACCTTAACGACTGAAAATCCCACGCTTTCTGCCGAGGCATCCGCCTTTGTGGTCGATACCAGCCAACCTGAGCAAGTGCTTAAAGATTTGATTGAAAAAATCAGCACTGACTTCCCGGTTCCGGTTAACACCAATTTTACCCTTAACTATGTTGATGAAAGTCTTCAGGATTCGATGGCTCCAGCCTTTTACCTGACCGCACCGATTGATGATTTATCACGAAATAGTATTTACATTAACCCGGGCAATCAATCCAGTGGTATTTCCCTGTTTACGACATTGGCCCATGAGGGCTTTCCTGGCCACCTTTATCAGACGGTTATGTCCTATGATGCCGGGTTATCGCCGATACGAAGTATCATAAATTTTCCCGGCTATGTTGAGGGCTGGGCCACCTATGTGGAAATGATGTCCTTCTCCTACTCGGGACTGCCGGAAGATGCCGCGCTGCTGCTCTCCAGCAATCAATCCGCCATTTTAAGTCTCTATGCCTCAACTGATATGGGCATTCATTATGAAGGCTGGAACTTAAGTGACACAATTAAGTTCTTTCGTGATTACGGAATTACCGACATCAAAACGGTTCAACACATTTACGAGTATATTATTGAGGAACCTTCACATTACCTGAAATATTATATTGGCTATTTGGAATTCCTTGAGCTTCGGGATTATGCCAAGGAGCTTTACGGTGAAGCCTACACCAACAAGCAATTTCACCAAGCGGTACTCTCGATGGGACCGGCACCATTTGATTTGCTGGAAAAATACTTGCCGCAATTTTACAAATAGCAAACATTAGTTCGAAAAGCTATTGAGTTTTGCCTCCATTTGGTTTACAATAATAACAGAATATCCCTCGCTGTTTTAGCGAAAGTTAACCAATTGGAGGTCATCATAATCATGGAGCAAATGTCACTTTTTGATAACCGGGAGCAGACCACGCCGCTTGCCAGCCGTTTGCGCCCGAAGTCACTGGCAGATTTCGTTGGGCAGCAGCATCTTTTAGGTCCGGGTAAAATGCTGCGCCAGTTAATTGAACGTGATTTAATCTCGTCAATGATTTTCTGGGGACCGCCCGGTGTTGGCAAGACGACGTTAGCTAGTATTATTGCGGGAAGTACAAAGTCTGATTTTATAAATTTCAGTGCCGTTACCAGTGGTATTAAAGAAATAAAGGAAGTTATGCAACAGGCCGAAAGCAGCCGCAAGATGGGGATTCGAACCGTCCTTTTTGTTGACGAGATTCACCGCTTCAACAAGGCTCAGCAGGATGCATTTCTGCCGTTTGTGGAAAAAGGGAGTATTGTTTTAATTGGTGCTACCACGGAGAATCCGTCGTTTGAGATCAATGCCGCATTACTTTCCCGCTGTAAAGTCTTCGTGCTGAAGGCTTTAGAAGAAGCGGATTTAATCCAGCTACTAAATAATGCCCTTGCCAATCCGGCTGGATTTAAGAATCAGAATGTTCAGATTAACAACCAGCAGTTGTCCGCGATTGCATCTTTTGCCAATGGTGATGCCAGAACGGCCTTGAATACATTAGAGATTGCTGTTTTAAATGGGGATATTAGTGCCGAGGGAATTACCGTGACGAATGCGGGGATGGAGCAATGTATCAGCCGTAAGTCGCTGCTTTATGATAAGGCTGGTGAAGAACACTATAATATGATTTCTGCGTTGCACAAGTCAATGCGTAATAGTGACCCGGATGCAGCTATTTACTGGATGTATCGGATGTTAGAAGGCGGAGAGAATCCGCTCTATGTGGCCAGACGACTGATTCGTTTTGCCAGTGAAGATATTGGGATGGCGGACAGTCATGCCCTGCCGCTGGCTGTGGCCGCATATCAAGCCTGCCATTTTAATGGTATGCCTGAATGTGACGTGAATTTGGTACATGCCGTTACCTATCTGGCGATGGCACCGAAGTCCAATGCTTTGTATGTCGCCGCCGAGGACTGTAAGCAAGATATTCGTAGTCTTCGCGCTGAGCCGGTACCGCTTCAACTGCGCAATGCTCCAACTGGATTAATGAAGGATTTAAATTATGGAAAAGGTTATCAATATGCCCATGATACGGACGAGAAGTTAACCCATATGCAATGTATGCCGGAATCGCTGCAGAACCGGAGCTATTATCATCCGGTTAGCGTTGGGGATGAGGCGAAGGTGAAAGAGCGATTGGAATTTATTCAGGACTGGAAAACGCAGGAGTAGTAATAAGACTACTTCTGCGTCAATAACTCTTGATACACATCACGTTTACTGATGCCGCGGTCTTTGGCCACTAGCTTCATCGCTTCTTTGTGGTCAATGCCCTGGTTCTCGTAAACCGCCATATGTTCATTTAATGTCAGTTCTTCCCATGACTTTTTCTGTTCCTCAGCGACCTCTTCCCATGTCTTTCCAGCCAGTACAAGAACGTATTCTCCACGTGGTTCATGTTCCTTATAGTAGTCCAAGACTTTTTCTAATGTCGTACTTGTCGTCTCTTCAAAACGCTTGGTCAGCTCACGACATAGACTGATTCGACGGTTTCCAAGGGCACGGTAAAGCTCTTCTAAGGTCTTGACGAGATGGTGCGGTGCTTCATATAGGATGATGGTTCGCGTTTCCTGCTTTAATTCCGCTAAGACCACAGCTCGCTCTTTTTTATCCTTTGGTAGAAATGCTTCGAAGGCAAATCTTCTGGTTTTTTGTCCCGACATGGTTAGAGCGGTGATACACGCCGCTGCTCCTGGCAATGAGGTTACTTCAATGCCTTCTTCTAAGCAGATGCGCACCAAGTCTTCTCCCGGGTCAGAAATACCCGGTGTTCCGGCATCGGTGATTAAAGCGATGTTCTTTCCTTCCCGCAGCTTGTCCACTAGTTGATATGCTTTATCTATTTTGTTGTACTCATGGTAACTTGTCATTGGAGTTTTAATCTCAAAGTGATTTAACAGCTTAATTGAGTTTCTGGTATCCTCAGCCGCAATTAAATCTACTTCCTTTAAGGTGCGGAGCACCCGGAAGGTAATGTCCTCAAGATTTCCAATTGGTGTTGCACATAAATATAATTTACCTGTCATCGCTATTCCTTCTCTCCGTTAATACCCATAAATATCATAGATTTCATCCGTATACTTCCCCTGCTCCTGATAAACAATCAACGGCTTTTCCACGGTCATCCGCGGTTTACCGCCACGAATCCCTTCGACTAAGACCATATTTGGCTCTTTGTCAACAAACGGATAGACCAGCTTCATCCGCTTTGGTTCAATTCCGTGTGCCGTCATGCAGCAGAATATTTCCGACAAGCGGAATGGTCGATGAACCATGAAAAAATGGCCATTTGGCTTTAATACCTTGGCGCTTTCACGGACAACATCTTCTAAGGTGCAAAGTACCTCATGTCTGGCAATTGCTTTCGCTTCATCGGGGTTCTTTAACCCATGCTGGTCGGTCATATAGGGCGGATTCGTCGTCACTACATCAAAAGAAGATGCTCCAAAGATTGTTGAAGCATCCTTTATATCTCCGGTAATGATTTCTATTTTTTCTTCGAGCTGATTATACATAACACTGCGCCTTGCCATGTCGGCGCTTTCGGCTTGTATTTCCAACCCGGTAAAATGACGGCCGTTTGTCTTGGCCGCCAATAAAATCGGAATAATTCCCGTTCCCGTTCCTAAATCCAACGCCTTGCCACCGGCCTGCACATTGGCAAATCCCGACAACAATACAGCATCCATGCCAAAACAGAAACGGCCTGGGTCCTGAATAATCTTATAACCGTTGCGGTTTAATTCATCCAGACGCTCGCCTTCTTTTAAGTTATTTTGCATCATCAAGCTTTGAATTGCCTCCCTTGTCTTCTAATGCGGCTAACTCTTTTAATTCCTGTGCTGATAATTTCATGTTTTCACGCCGGCGACGTGGTTTAAATTTCAACTGACTTACTTTATATTCACGCAATTCTTTTTCATCATTGAGTTCAATTAATACCTTTACCTGCTGGCGCAAAACGCTGACACTTTGTACTTCGCCTTTTAAACCATCGTCAGTTGTAACGTAATCTCCAATTCCCGGTAAACGGCTGTTTAAATATTCATATGTCTCTTCTTCATTTTTCAAACAGCACATCAGACGGCCACAGACCCCTGATATCTTAGTTGGATTCAAGGATAGATTCTGTTCTTTTGCCATTTTGATTGATACTGGTACGAACTCGGATAAATATGATTTACAGCATAGCTCACGGCCGCAGATACCAATTCCACCAAGAATTTTGGTCTCATCGCGAACACCGATTTGACGTAACTCAATTCTGGTTCGAAATACTGCTGCCAAATCCTTTACCAATTCACGAAAATCAATTCTGCCATCGGCGGTAAAATAAAATAATAATTTGTTATTATCAAAGGTATACTCCGCTTCGACTAATTTCATTTCTAATTTGTGCTTTGCTATTTTTTCCTGACAAATACGAAACGCTTCTTTTTCCTTTTCTTTATTTTTCTCTTCAGCCCGATCATCCTCTGTGGTTGCCATCCGAATCACTGGCTTTAATGGCTGAACGATATTTTCTTCTTTTACTTCTCGTGGTGCAATCAGAACGGTTCCATATTCTACCCCTCTGGCGGTTTCAACAATTACATGTGTCCCCACTGCCATTTGCTTTTCTGACTCTCCTGGTGCAAAATAATAGATTTTTCCGGCATTGCGAAATCTGACTCCTACTACTTTTATCATGTTAATTCTCCTTTATTGTCAGCAGTAATAATTCCATGACAAGGTCAAAATTGACATTGGCGTTTAAACGGGCCTTGGCCTTGTCCAATGCTTCTAATATTTCCTCGATTCCATTATATGAACTTTTACTTGCCTGTTTTTTTATGTCATATATCTCATCCTTAAAGATTAGATTATTTACATCCATTGTTGCTTTATACAATAGTATATCCCGATACCATATCATCATAATATCAAAATAGTCATTGATTTGTAATTTATACTCACTGATTTGTTTGACTGCTTCCATCAGCTCATAGATTTCTATCTCTTTGATGCGTTTCATCAACTGAACCGCAGATGCTTTTAAATCATTAAAATCCTCTGAAGATGCTAACGCGATTGCCTTACCGACATTGCCTTGTGCAAATGCTACACAGACATCCGCCTGATAATCCGGCACCTGACGCTGTTCCATCAAATATTTCTTGATTACCTCGTCCTTGACAGCTTTTATATTTAAGGTCACGCAACGCGAACGAATGGTTGGTAAAAATGCATCCGCATTGGTGGTCAGCAACAATATCACGGTATATGCCGGCGGTTCTTCGATTGTTTTCAGCAATGCATTCTGTGCCTGAATATTCATCTTTTCGGCTTCATCCACAATGTAGATTTTATGCGGACTGGAATATGGTTTGACTTCGACGCTGTGATTAATCTGCTGACGAATATCATCCACTGAAATCGTATTTGGTTTCTCGTGCTGAAGATAAATAATATCCGGCTGATTGTGATTGATTGCCTGCTTACAGGAATGGCAGTTAAGACATGGCTGACTGCCTTTTTCTTCACACTGTAAAGTCATTGCAAATGCTTCTGCAATGAGCTTCTTTCCTGATTTATCTGGTCCGTTTAAAATATACGCATGAGATACTTTCCCCATCGTAATGGCATTTTCAAGGTGCTGAATAATCTGCTCGTGTCCGATTATATCTGTAAATCCCGCCATATTGCTGACTCCTTCCTATGTGAAAATATCGAGTAATAGTCCCCGTATTTCGCCGATTTTTCCTAAGATGCTGATATGGTCGGATTCCTCACCGACTAACTCATTGGCCAATTGATCCAAAGTCTCATCCACTAACCGGATAATTCCATAAACACGATGTCGCCCCTTGCGGTCTAAAAAATTCTCCCGCGAAAATTTATGGGAACGATTGACCACTTCATTTAGAAAATCCTTCACTAGCCCACGATATTTTTTCATTTCCCGAATATCCATATGCCGGGCAATCACCTCGCCCTGCTTGGTAATATCATCAAGCAGACCCGTCAGCCGTTCTTGAAGCTCTGCCTCTCCGATGGCACTCGTCAATGTAAATTTAAAATCTCCACCCGCATCCTGCACCTGCTTGGCTGGTGCCGCCTGATTCACGGGCATGGTCTCGTTTACTTTTATTTCCATAATAATCTCCATGCTTCCAAAGTCTGGCGACTTTGAGCGCAGGCTCAAATCGCCGTGTAAAAAATTTATTTTTTACACTTTTAACCCTATCTGGGTGCTCTCCAACATGTATGCGATAATCTCGCTTGTGGTTTTTTGCAGTTCTTCATTCACGAAACGTCTGGCAATACCCGCTGCTTTTAAATTTTCTTCAGAAAAATCCTCGTTGTCCGCAATAAATCGGCGGCACATTTCCGTATATTTTGGCTCGTCCTGCATCCGCTCCCGATCTAAGGCGCGCTGCATTCTAAGTCCATCATCAACTTCTATATATATCGGTAAAACCTGCTCGTTTCCATAGTACTCACAAATTTTGGTGTAAGCCTCGAGGGTTCCAATCATCAGATAGCATCCCTTCGCTAAATCCAACTGACCATCATCGACGGTAAAATATTTCCAGATGCCGTGAATCGTCTGATAAGCCCTTAATTCAATGACCCGCTGCTTAGATAATAACTGCTGCAAATGTTCTTCGGTGGTAAAAAAATATTCTACCCCATCTTGTTCGCCAACGCGGATGGGTCTGGTTGTATATGGTACAATTGTCTGTAAAACAATCTCTTTTTGGTCCAACAGCATTTTATAAATGGTGTCTTTTCCTGATGAACTTTTTCCCATTAAACAGAATATCTTTCCCATTCCTGCTCCTTCATTTGCCCTGTTTCTTATTTCTAGTATAATGTATTCCGCTTCAATTGACAACTTTTATCCTCATCTTGTCAGTAATCCCCTGGACATGCAAATGCAGTGCCAAACATTTCTTAAGTGCGCCTTGTAGCTCTGGCGTTATCCGCTCCCCGGGAACTAAAACGGGGATTCCGGGTGGATATAAATTGACAAATTCGGCTGCTATTTTGCCAACGGCGTCATCAAGAGGACATGCTAGCGTAGTCTGCTCCCATGCTTCATATAGCTCCAGCACACTTTCGCCGGGACGATATAGCTCGGCCATAAATCCTGAGCTACTCTCTACCGCTAAGCCACAATTTTTCTCTGTCTGATTACCCTCTTCCTTCAGTTGATGGCCATTTTCCCCAGCCTGATTGATTTCTGCCAACGCTTGGTACAATCGCTCAAAACCTTCCGGGCTGTCCATCATACTGGTCATTGCTAAGACATAGTCGCTACTGCACATTTCCATTTGTAAATGGTAGGTATTCAAAAACCGGTCATACAACTGCTTTCCATTCAGTCCGGCCGCGGTTGCCCGCAACAATATTTTCGAAGGGTCACTCATCCCACCTTTTGTCGGGTTGGCATTAAGCAGTTCGATTCTTGATAAGCTTGCCGTCCGCTGGTAAAAGTTTTGCAAATTCTTTGCGTACTGCTCAAATAATTCCTCACCCTGCTCCGTCAGTAACCGAATGCACCGATCCATTCCCGCCATCATAAGATAAGAGGGAGAACTAGTTTGGTATATTTTTAAATAACGCTCGATTTTTGCTCGGTCAACCAGTCCGCTTTGATAGTGTAATAATGCACTCTGGGTAAAACTCGGCAATGTTTTATGCAGACTTTGAATCACTAAGTCCGCACCAAGCTTAACCGCACTCGGTGGGAAATACGGGTGAAAGCCAAGATGGGCACCGTGAGCCTCATCAACAATCAACGGTATGTGATGGCGATGAACAATATCTGCTATCGCTTTGATATCTGACACGATTCCATCATATGTTGGCGAGGTCAGTATCACCGCCTGAAGGTCTGGCTCGGCTGCGAATGCCGCTTCTACAGACTCCGGGGTTATCTGGGCCCAAATGCCTTCTGTCGCAATGACCGGATACAGATAGCGAAGCTTTATTCCCCGCAGATAGGCGCCGTGGTAAACCGCTTTGTGGCAGTTTCTTGCGATCAACAATTTTCCACCCGGCTTTACCGTCGCACTAATGGCACTTAAAATGCCGCTGGTGCTGCCATTAACCAAATAGTAACTGTTTTTTGCACCATAGAGGGTGGCCGCCCGCTGCTGCGCTTCGGCAATGATTCCTTCAGCTTCGTGAAGATTATCAAAACCATCTATTTCGGTAATATCAATGCTGTATGGATTCATATTCCAATCCATTTGCCGCTTATGACCAGGCATATGAAAGGGATAAAAATCACTTTTCGCATACTGTATTAATTTTTCATCGAGATAATCCTTCATGATAGTAACACCACTTTTCCACAAATTTATTGAGTTTTACACGAAAATACCCCTGTTTTTCCACATTTCATCTCAAATCATGTCAGATATCCACATTTTATTTACGATATTGCAACATTTTGTGGATTTGTGGTATGATAGTCTTTATTTTATGCGGAGGACTTTCATGAATAAGGCTTTAATTATTTTATGCGGCGGAAAAAGTACGAGAATGGGCACCGACAAGGCACTGCTGCCTTTTGGCAACTGCTCCTTAATTGAATATATGGTGGAAAAATTCCGTCCTTCTTTTCCCAAAATTTATCTGTCTGTCCGGCAGAAGGGTGACTATGCACATCTCAACTTGCCGGTCACTGAAATCCAAGACTTGTATATGAATGCCGGTCCGCTCGGTGGTATTTTCAGCTCGCTTTCGATGATTGAAGAGGAGCGTGCGTTTGTGCTGTCGATTGATACGCCTTTTATTGAAATGAAGCTGGCCGATATGATGATGAAGAAATCCGTTGGTTATCAACTATGTGCACTTGGCACCCACCATTACTGCGGTGTCTACTCCAAGGACTGTATCACGAACATTGGTAAAAATATTTTGTTAAAACAGCTTTCTCCGAAAACGCTTCACCAGAAATGCAATACCATCTCTATTACCGAAAAAGATGTGAATGCCGTTTGCAAGCAACCACTTTCGAGCCAAATGTTTTCTCTTTATAATCGCATTAGCTATTATGAAGCGTTAAAAATGTTACATAATTTCCATCCGGAATATTTTATTGAAAAATCAGAGCTTGCGGTTGAAGAATCCATTGCGGAAAAGAAAACCGCATTTCACCTGGTCTTCGGCTTAATCCAAAAAACGCATTAATTCCGGCATCCAGTCGCCAATAAAAATCATGTCCGTTACCATCATCTCCCAAATCGGGGACAGGAATGCACTTACTGCGCCAATGACCTCTTCCCACTCTGGTGTTTTTTTACACTCACGCTTGAGGTACGATTTCCACTTTTTCTTCATATAGGTGTAATTTCGATAAGTTTTTATCATTTCTAAGTGTCTTTCTGAAATCGCAAGCTGTTGCCCCTGGCATTTCTCCACTAACTGCTGCTGAATCTTTCTGCCATCTAAAGCTTCTTTTTTTATCATTGTATAAAGCCTTTGATAAACACTCATATCATTGATTAACTCTAATTTACTAACAATCTCAAACAAACAATCGGCCACCGTATTTTCAAGCGGATATTGATACAGCGAAAGTTGGTCATTATTGCGCATAATTAAACGCATCGATAAATCATATGGCTGTATTTTATCATTCGAGAGCGTTTCAATGGTTAACTGTAACGGAATCTGAATGGTTTCAAACTCTGCGGTTAAAAATATCTGATACCCGCTGAGTGCTCCCTCTGTGTCCATTTCCCATTTCCAGCTGATACTCTGTTTATTATCTTCTTGGCATAACTCGTCCATCATCGCTTTTATTAAGTCGCTGCTTAATTCCTGACCTGCAACCAGACCGGCGGCTTCTTTTACGTTAGGGTTTCGCCTATAGCAAAATTCCAACTTTTGCACCAGCTTTCGGCGATAGCGTTCCAATCCCAAACTGCCGGCATTTCGCAGCCACAGATATTTCTTATACTCCGATTCTGCTAACCTTATCATAAATTCTTCTAAGGCAATCGCAGCGGCCAGGTTGGCAAATGGTATCTGCAACTCTTCGCTTCGAACCTTGACTGCACTCTCATTGCAAATACTGCGAATCACTATAGCCACACTCCTATTCTGCTCTGCACCTTGGCAACCACTTTACGGGCTCTGGCATATTCCATTAATTTTGCAATGTCCTTCTGCGGCTCGTTGATATAGCTCATCAGCGCTTGCTTTAATACTTCACGCTCGAGGCGCTCTTCATACTTTAGGCAATCACAGATTAGACGTTCTTTTTCATATATCTTGATTGTTCCCTGGTCAAATGGTATCTCTGCTACCCCAAGTTCCAGTGCCTCCGCCTCTGTATAATACGGATGGATTACGGGATAGTCCATCTTAAACCTTGACTTCGAAGTGTTCTTGCTGATTGCAATACTCCAGGCGAAGGGACGTTGTTTACAATATCCATAATAGTAAAGAGCCGTATCCATTGTCAGGACCGCGTCAGGAAATAATCCGTAAATGATACTCTCTTCCGGTTTGTCTTTATAATTCATCGAATAATATCCGCTTTTTACATGGTCTAAGGTCTTGTCGGCTACCAGCCGCTGAATGCTGCGGTAGGTCAGACCGAGGGGATAAAGCTGCGCCGCCTTGACGATTCCGCCATTTGCTTCCATTAGCTGCTTGATTTCCTTGATTTGTTCTTCTCGTTTATCATTTTGCATAGCAATCTCCTTTTCTTCCAACGTCTGGCGACTTATCTGTTTTAGTATACGTCTATTTTTGCCACTTGTCAATTTGTCTTGTACTTCTTTTTGCTGATTGCATTTTGCCAAATATTGTCTTATACTTCTAGTTAGTACATATTAATTTGTCTTTTATGTCTCAAAAGGAGAATACAATGGATAACCCTTCGTTACGAAAAAATCCCTCCCGGGAACAATGCCAGAAAGTTATTAAACGAATCCTCGTTACCGAGGTGTTAGAAAAGGGGCGAAACGCTCACTTTAAGCAAGCTTCCGATTTTATGAATTACTTCCAGTCACTTTATCCCGCTTCCGATGCTTTAACCAAGCAGGTGCAACGGGCCATTAAGGCAATGGATATGCCTAAGGATGAAGATGGTTATTACATTATCAATAAAACAACGGAACAATTAGAGCAGGAAAATGAGTTAAAGCATTTGTTAAAAAGCGGTTCTGCCGCTTGGGCTTCCCTCGATGAATGTGAACCGGTTCTATTAACAGTAGATGCACCACTGCGTAATTACTTGATTCATGCCTTAAGCACCTCGATTACTTTTGAAAATCGCTTTGAAACGATTGTTGAGACGAATAATGGAATTATCATTTACACGAAAGAAAAAGCCAGACTACTCTCGATGTTGGGGAGTCTGATGCCAGGGCGCTAACGTTAATATCGTCTCACAATAAACATGATACTATCTATAATTTCAGATTTATTTGCACAATTAAAAAATATTTGCCGAAAAATAGGGCTTTCCGCCTGCATGTCCACAAAAAATAGAAACGACAATTTTTAAATATAAATTTTGTCGTTTCTATTTTTATTCTGCTTAAATCTTCGTTCTATGATTTTGTCAGAGACAATTTTTCTAGTTTTACTTTAACTTCCGACGACGATGATGCCGACGACGATGCTTTCGGGTGTCTTTTATCGTCCGATACTTCGGTTGGCGGTACTTTCGGCTGCCAATTATTTTGTGCTTGATAATGTAGAAGTTATCAACTAATTTTGCAATCAGGAAGATGCACACCGCTACGGCTGCCATCCCCAATAGGACAAATATTACTTTTTTCACATCAATCTGGAATACCTTTTTGTTATTTTCATCTGCCCCCATTTCTGTTTCTTCAACCAAGTTATCAAATGGGAACATTTCAACCGTCGCGCCGGTTGCCGTAATATCTGCCTCTCCTACAACATGTCCCGCAAAGGTATATTCTAACGATGCCACCACGTTACTATCCGCCTTATCATATGTTATCTTTGGTTCCGCCTCATGAAATTCTGCGGTCTTCGGTATTACGATTACAGCCTCTTCATCTAATTTAACATAAGATTCATTGTTGTTTAACTTGCCCGCATTTTTTTCATCGGTTTCATAACGTGTTTCATTATCTGAAATATTCAATATCTGAAAATTATCAAAACAGTAATTATGAAGGTTTATTGAATCCGTCCACTGCGATGGCGAGTTTGCATTCATGATAATACAAATTAATGTCAAACCATCTTTTTCGGCATAAGTTACTAATGTACTATTTGCGGCATCGGTATATCCTGTTTTTCCGCCCGTGCAATATTCATACTGATACTGTGTTTTTCGATATGGATACAACATTTCATTGTGGTTCTTTAAATACGTTTCCTCATCATGTTTATTGGTCGGCGCAATTGTATGTCGAGCCGTTCCGGTTAGTACTCGGAAATTCTCTTTCTGATAGGCCGCCCGCGCAATTAACGCCATATCATAGCAACTCGTATAATGTTCTTCATCCGTCAACCCGTGCGGGTTATTGAAATGGGTATCCGTACAACCTAATTCCTTGGCCTTATCGTTCATCATCTGGATAAATACTTCCAGACTTCCACCACCCACATGCTCAGCCGCCGCATACGCACATTCATTTGCCGACTCCAACATGATTGCATACAAGGTGTCTTCCATTGTCATTTCTTCGCCAACATCACGAGATATACCCGAGCCTTCGGTCTTGTATACCGAATCATGGGAAAATGTTACGATTTCATCCATTGAAGAATTCTCCAGTATCAGCATTGATGTCATAATCTTCGTAATACTTGCCGGATAATGCTGCTCATGACTATTCTTTTCATATAGTATTGTTCCCGTATTTGCTTCCATCACAATCACGCAAGGAGACTCCACCTCCGGCCCCTCCGGCCAGTAATCCGCGGCCTGCACGTTTAGAGCTTCTATTCCCAAAGAACATACCGCACAAATAGCAGCTAGTGCGATGCTCACCTTTTTTGTATGCTTAATCATCTATTTCTCCTATTGAACCTTTTTGAAGGATATTTTCCCTTAGATGTAAAGGAAGGGAAATTATTTTGTAATTTATTCGTAATTTATTTCTATTCCTAGTATAGACGGACGATATGAAAGGTGCAATACTTTTTGGGAAAATTTATTTAGATAAGGAGGTTGTGAGTCAAATGGGAGGGAGTTAAATGTATTGGCTTGTCATATGGCAGGATGGGGGCGGCCGTCTTTGTTCCGGATGTACGAGAGTAAGGGCTTCTAAGTATTCTGCTTTTGGTTGTTTGTTGCCCTACGTAACCGGCTTCCGTGTCGGGGCATTACTGGATTTTGATAGAATACTAAGAAGCTCTAACTCTCTCCCAACGTCACAAAGACGGCCGCCCCCATCCTACCATACGACAATTCACTCTTTGAATGACCCCCCATTTGACGCTCAAGGCTCTCGAAATAAATATTAAAATATAGATACACTTCGCCCGATAACGGTTCTTGGGGTTTTTGGTTTTTAAAAGGTAGAGGTTGAAAGCGTTGGGATTTGCGTATCGCCGGGAGGAGCATCCGGGTTTGGTGACTTGGGAGGATGTTAGAGCTTCTTAGTATCCCGCCACAACGTAGGAATGACTCGGCATGGACGCCGGGTCAAGGCGCAGGGCGGCACGGATGCCGCCTCTAAGCCGGTTGCGAACGGAAGACAATAGTAATCGCCGTGGATACTTAGAAGCTCTTATATCTGTACATCGGAACCAAACCCGGATGCTCCTCCCGGCGATACGCCAAAACATAACTTTTTTATTACCCCTTCCTTTTACCCCCCATTTATTGTAAAATTAAACCTGCAAACACTACTTAACCATTTTGGAGGATAACATGCGACTTAGAAACATACCCGCCGCCGCCGAGGCAATTGAAACCAGCGAATACTGTGTTTTAGACTATACCAAGCATAAAGGGCAGTGGCGAACGCTTTTTGATAACGAAAACCCACTAGCGATGGAAATCGGCATGGGTAAAGGAAAGTTTTTGATGGAATTGGCCATGCTTCACCCTGACGTGAATTTTATTGGTGTGGAACGCTATGACAGTGTTTTGTACCGGGCGCTTCAGAAGATGGAACAATTCCCACTTCCCAATATTCGTTTTTTATGTATTAATGCTGAGATATTGCCAGAGATTTTTGATACTGGCGAATTGGATAAGATTTATCTTAACTTTTCTGACCCGTGGCCAAAGGACCGTCATGCGAAAAGAAGACTTACATCGAAGGAATTTCTTGCCCGTTATGATAAGGTATTAAAATCAGACGGATGCATTGAATTTAAAACAGATAACCGCTCGTTGTTTGACTTTTCGCTGGAAGAAGTAAAAGCATCCAACTGGAAGCTGGATGCCTTTACCTATGACTTGCACAACGATATTGCCATGAATATCGGTAATGTTATGACTGAATATGAGGAGAAATTTTCATCGCTGGGAAATCCGATTTGTAAAATGATTATTTCTCGCTAAATTTGTCTTTGACGCTTAAAACATACATCAGAACGCCACCCGCAAATATAAATACGGAAATGAGCTGGGACGTTGATAAGAATCCCACACTGCCGCGATAATCGTTCCGGAAGAATTCGACAATGAATCTGCCAATGCTATATAGGAACATGTACATCGCGGCTATTTTTCCGCGCTTTGGCTCTTTTCTGGCATAGAGATATAGTATTCCGGCAATCGCAAAATCGCCGATACTCGATATAATCTGAGTTGGGAATAATTTTACTCCAATTGGTGCTTCCCCGGATATATGATAGGTAAACCCAATCGGAAGGTCTGTTTCCCTTCCATAGCAACAGCCCGCGAAGAGACAGCCAATTCGTCCAAAGCCCTGGGCTAATGCCACACTTGGAATTACTAAATCAAAATATTCCATAAACCGCTGACCTTTTATCCGACAGTAAATTAGACTTGTTAATACACCACCAATAATTCCCCCATAAACAACGTAGCCATAATGGAAGTTCCATAAAATGGATGGGTCCTGTAAAATATTCTGAAACTCTACAATATAAAATAATAATCTCGAACCAAGTAAACCACCAATCACTGCGCACCAGAAGATACCAAAGATGATATCCTGATTCATACCTCGCTTTTTCGCTCTGTAATCGCTGATGAGATAAGCACTAATAAATCCGATTGCCTCCATTAGTCCGTAAATGTGTATGGTAATTGGCCCTATTGGTATTTCATTAATCATATTTTTACCCATATCTTTCTCAATTTTTTTCTATTCCTCTACTATAATAGAATTTTTTGGTCTTGTCTACTTACTATTTTTGTCATCCTTATTATTACTAGTGCATAATATAAAAAAAAAGGAGCCCTCTGTATGAAACCAATGAACAGAATTCTCCTTCTATCTTACCGTAAACCTCTCATTAAAAAACGCTGTCATGGTCTTGGCCGCTCGTTTCGTGAACTTGAAAGATTTCTGCGGTGTTTCAAATGTAAGTGATACTATAAATAGATTGTGCTCCTTTTGACCAATAAAAAAGCACCAACCCCGTGGTCCCTTTACCACAAAATCAGTACTTTGGAAATGCGTCTTCAGGGGTTCGAACCCTGGACACCCTGATTAAGAGTCAGGTGCTCTACCAACTGAGCTAAAGACGCATCTGCTTGACGCAAAATTTATTATATAATATATATGACACAATTGCAACAATTAATTTACTTTTTTTGGTTTCTATTGAATATTCGCCAAAAGTGCTGCAATTTCATCTGGTGTCATAACCTTATTTGGATTTGACAAGTCCGGCATCGGTGGTTTTGCTTCCTCAACCACGGGCTCTGCTATTACTGGTTCCGGCTCTGCTACCGGTGATTCGTCTGCTCCACCAATATTCGCAAGCAAGGCCGCGATGTCATCTGGTGACATTACCTTATTGGGGTCTGATAAATCTGGCATTGGTGGTTTTGCTTCCTCAGCTACGGGTTCTTCCATTACTGGTTCCGGCTCTACTGCCGGTGATTCCTCTGGTCCACCAATATTTGCCAATAATGCCGCAATGTCGTCTGGTGACATTACCTTATTGGGGTCTGATAAATCTGGCATTGGTGGTATTGCTTCTTCAACTATTGGCTCTTCGATTATCGGTTCTTCTACTATCGGTTCTTCTATTATTGGTTCGATAACTGCTTCCTCTATCACAGCTTCTTCAAACATGGGTTCTTCAAACACCGGTTCTTCCAGCACGGATTCTGCCATTACCGGCTCTTCAGCAGTAATATCTTCTGATAAAAAGTCATCAAAGGATGAGTCTTCTTTTAACATATCATCAAAGGAGAACGACTCCTCCATTACTGGTGACTGCTGCGTTTCCATTACCGGAGTCTCCATTGATGGCATTTCCGCTGATGGAGATTCCATTAATGGAGACTCCATTTTCATCTGTGGATTTGGCATCATCTGTGACTGTGCCATCTGCGACTGCATCATCTGTGGCTGCATCATCTGCGGCTGTGCCATTACTACCTGTGGCTGGGAATCCTTGATTGTCTGTGTTGACTGAAGGATTTCATTTTTAATTGACAATTCCAATTCTTTTAATTTTGATACAGATTCTTGCTGCTTTGCAATAATTTCTTTATTTGCCTGCTCAACAATGATTCGCTGTTGGTCAATCAATTTTTCATTATTTTTAACAAGCTGATCTTCAAAGCTAAATAGACGTTCTAATACCTTATCATTGGAATTCATCAGTGCGTCGGTGTTTTCTTTGTTTCGGCTGATGTTTACTTTCGCAATGGCCTTTTGTGCTGCAATAATTTCTTCCGTTGGGGTCTTGGCATTATCTTCTAAAAACTCAAGGCGCTCGTTAAATTCCTCAAAGCTTTTCTGCATCAAAAGGTAGGATGCTTTTTCCGATGTTAAAATATTATCGATAGATTCTGCTATTCGCTGTTCTTTTTCATAATTATGCTGTAGAATCGCGGCAATCAAAATATATAAAAATGCGATGAGAAGGACTGTTACTGTTACTAGCGCTTCAAAATAATCAGATGGATGTATCATCATATAAATTTCTGCGAGAAGTAGTACAAACAGCATAATCGCAGAAAATACAATCCGAATATTAACCATATTTTTTTTCTTTTTTGCTACTTTTGTATTCTTGTTTCCCATGTTATAAAAATCCTCCTTGATTATTCAAGTATTCTGTCTGTTCTATCTTAGCACAGATGGTTCAAAGATGTAAACGCTGATTAAGATTATTCTTCAATGTATCTTGCACAATTTTTTCCTTCCCATTTGGCCGTATACAATCCCTTATCGGCATTTATGATGGCCTTATCATAATCTGCGCCGTTAATTTGGGCAATACCACAGGATACTGTAACTGAAAATGATGTTGTCACATCAACGGTTATCGTTTTTTCTGATATGGATTTAAGAATCTCATTTGCCATTGACAAGACCGTTTCTGGACTTGGTGCACTGACCGCTAATAAAAATTCTTCGCCACCCCAACGTGAGGCCAGTCCGCTGGTAATTTCTTTTAAAATATTTGCAACCATTATCAGCACTTTGTCGCCAACATCATGGCCGTAGCTGTCATTTACCTTTTTAAAATTATCAATGTCAAACATCAGTATATAAAGTGCTTCTAAATCACCGCTTTTTTTATTAATAAGATTTTTCAGTTTTATTTCCATTGCCCGGCGGGTATATAGGTTTGAAAGAGAGTCGGTATTTGCCAGATTGCTTAATTTTTTCTCACGCCGCTTCTCATCCGTTGTATCTAAAGCAAAGACCATAAACTGGTGGTCAGTGATTCGATGCGTGTAATGTCTGATATAATGCTTCACATTTTCATTCGGAATCGTAAATGACGTTTCTGACATGCAAAATTCTGTTTTTTCGCTTTCAAGGCCGTTAAGCTCTTCTTCAAATGTCTGATACATGGATTGGGCACCCTCAAATTCTGAAAGCTCCACTCCCCACGATTTTAAAATCGGAAAATCTCCTTTACTGATAATACGCTTGGTTTTGGTGTTACCCCAAAGCATATCAACGTTTTTCTGGGTTGAAAGCATTCGTGCAATTTGACGGTCATAGTTATTGAACTTACGGTAGTTAAAATATATGATTATCAATGACACTACCAATATAATAATAATTAAAACAGTGGTTACAATAAATCGGTTCTGATAACCGGCCACTAAATTACGCACCCGAATCAGTTCGTATTTGTCATTGCGCGAAGCATCCGTCCATTTCAGAAGTTTTTCCTTATTTAATGTTTTGTCAAGCATATATGCTGCATTAAACAGCTTTACAAAAACCTCATGGTCTTTTCCTGCAATTAAATGCACATTTGCTGTTGCTTCAAAAGGCACTGCCCTGACAAATGTATGGTCTCCTAAAATGGTATAATTAAAATCGACACCCATTTCACTGACAAAGGCTGCTTCAATTTCGCCATCTCGCAGAGCTTGTAACATCACCCCACGGTCGCCGTATATCGTTGGCTCGGTTCCTGCGACAGTCTGCCAATCAACATATGGTGCGGCAAATTTCGTTGCTCCTATCTTTAATCCATAAATAGAATCTAATTCTTTCTTTGCATAAAAGCCCAACTGATCTTGATAAACCGGGTCGGAATAGATATAGCTATCATCCAAATCATAACTTTTGTTATAATAGACACCGGTTGCACCGATGATTTCTCCGGTCTTGATTTTTTCCAGTGCTGTCAAAAATCCTTCCGCGAAATCGGCGGCTGGCAAGGTTGTAATGGCCATCCCGGTCAAACTATAAAACATCTTGTTGGTATCCTCTTGAATTCCGGTAAATTCATTATCCTTCATAAAATGAAACGGGTATAGTACACCACTATCATAGACCTCCAGCTTCGTGTAATTGGTATTTAAATACGCAATATCTTCCGCATAAAACTCTTTGGCCTTTTCTAAGATGCTTTCTTGACGAGATTCATCAATATCGTTCAGTAATTCGTCGCCGGCTGACGACAATAAATACCGGTTTATAATCGCCATTAATGGAGCCAGTTTCTCATCTTTTGCATAAAGCCCCTGTGATGGCAGCACCGTTTGAACATCCATTTCACATGTAATGTCTGGATGTCTCATCAATTCACTTTGTGCATTTAAAGATGATATGGCACAATCAATCTCATTCTCGCTTAGAGCTGTAAACATCTCATCAATGGTATCGTAATACATCACCTTTGTTTTTGTTCGAATATATTGGTCTAAAAGCTGTTCTAGTACTGAACCGCGAACAAGTCCAATCGTACTGTTATCCAAATTTGTGATATTTATCAATGGCGCGCTAATGCATGTATACACGTCCATCGTGGATGTATACAATGCCTCGGTGTAATAATAACTCTGTTTGCGCTGCTCACTAAGTACAGCCAATCCAATCAGGTCTACTCCACCATTATTTAATTGGTTAAACGATTCGCTCCAACCACAGTTTACAATCTCTATCTTTAAATTCCAATCATCTTCTACTATGTTAAGCAAAGGCTTTAATAAACCAAAGCTACCATTTTTCGTCTCAAAACTCATCAACTCACTCGTTATCGCTAGCTTTAATGACCGGTCACTAATTGATGCTAAATATTCCTGCTCTTGACTTGTTAGCTCAAAACCTGATGATTCCTCAGCGGAAACGGTCACATGATATAGGAGTGGTATCAATGTTAGAAGTAATAAGGTAAAAAAGATTAATATTTTTTTTTCCTGTTTTTTGCGGCGCATTTCTTTAAACATCCAAGTACCTCTTTCATGCAATTTTTTAACCCAATATAATCTATTTTACCAAACATTCTGACAAAAATATAGCACAGAATAACCCACTTAAAAATAGGGGTCAAAAAGGTGACACCGGCCAATAAATTAGCCCTAAAAGCTAACTTATTGGCCGGTTATACTGTTCACCTCATTGACCCCTTGTTCTATTACAATGACTTCTTATTTAAATAACAACATCGTTGCCGTTTGGTTGATATGTCCTAAAAATATTTCGCCGTATGTCGAAAAACCACACGTTGGATAATCTGCAAATATTTCACCAAATGGCAATAGGCTTTGTTCTTTTTCTAATTGCAGCGTCCGCAATACACAGTTAAAGTTTAAAATGCCTGAAATGCTGCCCATTTGCGCTTTTTTCTCTTCAATGGAGGCCTTTGTTTCCGCTATCATATCCTTGGTTTTCAATAAACTTAACGTCATTCCTTCCGCGACTGCACAAAAGGCACTAATCGAACCGTCTGGTTCTAAGGTCCGCAGACTGCGGATAAAAATTTCATCACCAATGACGATTCCAAGCGGATGACCAAAGAAGGAATCCTGCAATTCGTTCATTGGTATATCGAGGATGGTTGACAAATACTCTGCTGCCGGCTTGTTATTTAACTCATAGATTCTGCGCTGCTCTGGGTCGGCCTTGGTGACTGTTACAGAAATGCCGGTTTGTTCCACGCTCTGTGTTTTAACAATGGTAAATCCGGTTTCTACTTTGAATAACGCCAAAACCACTGCATCCTGATAAACCTTGCCATTGGCATACAAATAGGTACCGGTAAAAGTCAGGCGATCAGCCGCGGAGCCGCCAACAAAAAATACATCTGTCATATCGCCAATCATTTCAATCGTTTTTTCTTCCGCACCACTTAGGCCATCAGTCAACATAATTCCGACATACTTACGAAAACTTGCTTCTGACATCTTCATATCAAAGTGATTTTCAAAATTCCAAAATGCTGGTGCTAAATTGCCATCTGCTGCCACATTTTCGATTACTTCAATTGCAGCATCACTCACGCACTCTTTGGTAATCGCCATTGCCGTAATGGTATCTTTACTTTCCATATCATTGCAAAATTCACTGTAGGAAGAACATCCTAATACCAACTTGTCCGAATACTGGGTCTTCATTTCTTCTGCAATCTGATGAAAATCATAGGTTGCAGAAGCAAAGAAAATGAGTACGTTAAAATCAAATCCGGCCAACTGCTCTGCCACTTCACCTACTGCCCCTCTTGCATCTTGGTTGTTTGATTGTACGGTCTTTATATTCATATCCTGACTCCTTTGTCTTTATTTTACATTTGCTCCAATAACATTTCAATTTTATCTAAACCTGCCTGTGCATCACGGTTTCCATTTTCTAAAGCCTTGGTCAGCCATTTTTTTGAAGCGAGAAGATTTTGTTCTAAGACCGCGGTCTTTCCCTCTCTGACTCCCAGCAGATATTTTATCCCTAGTTCCAACTGTGCCGCTGGGTCATCCAGCTCCGCCCGTTTTTTCAAAAACATCAGCTTTTCTAACTGATTATTGGCGCGCTGTTTTTCTAATTCCAACATTTCACTTGGTGTCTGGCTCTTTGCCTTGGTCCGCAATGCTTCTTTAATTGCTTTGGACTTCTGCAATACGGCCTCTTCTTCTAATTCACTCTGCGACTTTTTCACGGTCCGGCTACGAAGGGCATCTTTTATTTTCTGCGCCTGCAACAGCATAATTTCTTCGTCCGTTAACTTGGACTGAGCGGCTGCCTGATTACCGGATGCTTCTCTAACCCGAAGGACGGCCTTTACTTGTTTTGCCCACTCCAATGTCTTCTCATCTTCATTTGACAATGATTTTGATGCGGTCTGGGTTCGCAGTGCCTCTTTTATCATTTTCGCTCGTTTTAATACGGCTTCCTCTGTTAATCTGGCTTCTTCTTCTAGCTTCTGCTGCTCCAATTCTTCCTGGGCATGGGCCAGATATTCACCGGCTTCATCCATTCCCATCGAAACGGCTTTTCGCAAAAACCACAAGGCTTCGCCTAAATCCTTCTCAACATTTTTTCCTTCAAAAAAGGCCACGCCAGTATGTAGAATGGCTTCGGGATATTCTTGTTCGGCTGACTTTTTCAGCCATTCGAATCCCAGCTTGGCATCTTGTTTTATTTCTTTTCCAGAAAGGTATTTTTCAGCTAGCTCATACTGCCCTACTGCATATCCTGATTTGGCGGAGAGATAAAGGCATTTAACAAACATTTCCGCATTTTTCTCGGTACCTTTGCCCTCGCGGTAGAAGTTTGCCAGGCGATAACATGACTCTCCATTTCCTTTTCGGGCCGCTTTGCTTATCCAGCTAAGTGCTTCCTTCATATCGACCGGAACACCAATTCCCTGTTCATATATTTCGGCCAACCGCATCTGGGATGGCACATAGTCTCCGCTTGCCGCATCCCTGTAAATCGTAATTGCCTTTTTGATATCAGCAGGAGTTCCTTTTCCTTCTTCATGACACTTGGCAATGGTATGCAAAATATACGGTTTCTTCAGCGGTTCCGCGAGCATAAATTTCTGAAATGCTTTGTTATAATCTACCTTAGTTTCGATTCCGCGATAGTGATACAAGCCCAGATAATATTCAGCTTCTAAGATTCGCTCCTTTGCGGCATGGATAAACCCACGCATTGCTTTCATGTAATCCTGCTCGACGTATTTACCAGTATAGTACAAAACGGATAAATCAAATTCGGCATGAATCTCTCCCTGCTTGACAGCAGTCACCAGATAATGAATTGCTTCTTCAATGTGCTTCTGGTCTGGACTGCTCAGAAATTCTTGTGCCAGCTTATGCTTTTCTCCTTTCGGTGTACCAAAAAAGACCTGTGTTTCTTCCAAAGGTTTCTCACTCCTTTCTGGCTCTATTACATAGTCAGATATGAAGAAATTTTATCATTTATAACAAAAAAAGTCAATTATTCAAGCGTTTTTTGTTTGGATTGTACAAATTGGCTCTAAATACTTTTGGATAAACTCTATTCTATCTTTTGCTCTTGGTTCAAAAAGGGATGCAATCGAAATAACCATTTTTGTTGCTTCATCTACATAAATAATGTTTCCGCCATCCCCCATCGCTGCATAGACGTGTTCTTCTTTATTAATAATCCACCATAAATATCCGTATGGCATATCTTGTTTTTTAAAACGGCTATGCTCCCTTGTACTTTCTTCTATCCACTTTGATGACACAATTTGTTTTCCGTTCCACATTCCATGTGCTATATATAACTGACCTATTTTTGCCATATCCATAGCGGAAAGAGTAAGTCCCCAACCGGCTGCATTTAACCCGGTCGAATCGACCGCCCAACCACTGATATTGGTGGCTTTGTTAAACGCCAGCTGTTCTTCTTTACTGTCGAAACACACATTTTTTTCAACCACGATTCCCAACGGGGAAAATAAATTGGCTTGAGCAAAATCAAATACGGATTGTCCCGTTGCTTTTACAAGTATACCTGATAAAATGTCTGGTCCAATCAGGGGCGCATATTTAAATTCGCCGATTCTGCCTTTTCCGCCTAATAAATCAAGTGAAAATTTTACCCAGTCGTCGCTTGTAAAATACTTTATATAGGGATTGATTTTATATTTATATGGAGCGGTCATTGTTAACATATTTTCAAGGGTTATATTCCGAATTGTTTTTTCTCCCCTTTTTGTGATATACTCTGGGAAAAATTCCAATACGTTCTGCTTTACACTCTTTATGTAACCTTTGTCAATGGCAATTCCAATCAATATTGAGATGATACTCTTGGTTACTGAATAGATATGAATACAACTTTCGGCAGTGCATTCATTAAAGTATTTTTCATATTGTGTTTCACCCTCTTTTAGAACAACTATGCCGGCAATATTACGATATTCATCACATATCATCTGTTCCAAGCTCTTTATCTGTTTTTCATCCATAACCTTTTCTCCTTATCCCTTATTGGCTTTCTTTTTAACTGGATAATATACCTCTGTTATCAAGTCGCTTTCGTGGGCCACTTGTGATGGGTCGGTTAGATAGACTTCAAACAGGGCATCCGTATTTTGATAGCCCTCTTTTTCTGCCCACTTCAACTGCATTGCATACACCGCTGATAAATTTGAATAAGAACCTTTTACCACTGTCTTTAGGCATAAACCTGGTCTGAAACTTTTTGTTCCCATAACAGATTCTTTTACTGGAATTGCAAATTCTGTATCAAAGCCAAACGGGCTAAATTCTTCACTATGGAACATTACCATTGGCGGCGCAAAAATGGTTAATTTATCATCATCTATCTGCTGCAACAATTTACCAAAGCAATAACCATACTCTTCGGAAAATTCGTTTTCTTGAACCATTTTTCGAATCGATAACAGATTCATCATTGGTACTTCAACCAGCTGCACATCAATGTCATCCAAATATGACATAATGGATTTTCCTTGTTTTAGATTTAAGATGTCATGATTCAGCTTGTCCAAATTTTTTTCTAATTCCTGTGCTTGTTTTTGGATTGCTTTTTTCTTACGGACAAGTTCAGTGTAAAGCTTTTCTTCATGCAGCTCGTCGGAATCAAGTATAACTTTGATTTCTTCTAATGAGAAATGGTACTCTTTTAATCGGTTGATAAATAACATGGTTTCTAACTGCTCGATGGAATAGTATCGATAACCATTTTCTGGGTTAATCTGATTTGGCAGAATAAGTCCGATTTCTGCATAATAGCGTAATGTTTTGGTGGATACTTTACATATTTTTGAAAATTCTCCAATTGATAACATCGGGTTCCCCTTTCTAGTGTGCTCTATGTCTGTCTTTATGTTACACCTTGCCCTAAGGGTAAAGTCAAGCCAAGTGATTTCATTTCTGAAAACCACTTGGCTATATTGGGCATTTATTATTAAATTTATGCTTGTTTTCCTTTTGTTCGTTGCCTTTGATATAGAAAGACTACTAGTACAATGGCAAATGATAGTGTTTGTGCAATGGCGATACGGATGGTCTGAAGCTCATCGGCACCTGATAATGTGGATACATGCACCAGGTTCGTTCCCGCGTTGTTGATAAAATGTGCCACCATACCCGCCCACAAGGAGCCAGTTAGTTTAAGCAGCATACAGTACTGAATGCCGAGCAGTGTACTGGTGACCACCAGCAGCAGGCCTGACATAAATGCACCCATTGGAGACTGTTCTCCATCCACTACATTTCGGATTGGCTGTGCGATATGCCAAAAGCCAAACAGGATAGAGGACAGCAGGCAAGCCTTTATGAAGGAGTACTTTTCTTCCATTACTTTAACGAATAGTCCGCGGAAAACGCCTTCCTCCATAACTACATTAATCAGGTTACCAATCAGGCAAATCACAATAAATATTAATCCATTCTGCATACCACGATTTCCCTGAATCGCATAGCTGGTGACGTAGAATTGCAGGGACGGTGCATTTCCAGCGGATATCTGCATCAACATTTCCACCCCATATGCTACGGCAAAAACCCCGCCGCCAAGCAACAAGCCAAGACCGATATTGCGAGCCATGTGCCGACCATCAAAGCCGATGTCGCGCCAACGATATTGAAGCATGTGGACCACCACTGCCAGAATCAGGATACCGATAAGCTTATGAATAAATGCTTCCCCGATTATGCTTTGGTCGGTACGAATTACAAAATACTCGATGGCTCTGAAAATGGCGCAAGCCAGAAATATGAGTAGAATAAATGAAATTGGTCGTTGTTTTGAATTAGACATTTGTTATTTCTCCTTTATCACGTTTTTGCAGTTCGTGATTGATTTCGCTGATATCATCACGTATTCTCATGATATTGATAAAGCAGCCAATGGCATAAATCACTATGCCCATAAGTATCACCATCCAAAGCGGGGTACTGCTATACCAGTTGAATAAATAACCGCAGCCGGTCAGGACCACCAAAACGTATCCTACTTCCCAAAGGAGCTCCATCAGAAAATATCGGCTTTCGATTTTACCTACAAAGTACAGACCGATATGGATGAGCGCATTGGCGAAAAACGCTTGGAAGACGGTGACTACAAATATGCACTGGGCTTGTTGGGAAAATGCGATTACCGCCAATGTCAACAGCGTCAAAGCCGTCGTAGACAGGCAATTTACAAAAAGCTTTTTCATATCAGCCTACCTCTCTTTCAACTTGGTGCGGATATCAGCGATATATTTTCGTGTAACATTAACCCGTTCGCCATTTTTCAGAGTGGCTTCCAAACGACTATTCAGCAATGGACGGATGCCAGACAGCATGTTAAGGTTGATAATACATGACTTGCTGACCTGAATAAATCCCCAATCAGAGAGCTGTTCCATCAACTGGTACAGCCGCAGCTCGGTCCGGTACACTGCGTCGCTGCAATAGACGAAGCTTCGTTTATCCACGCTTTCGATGTAATAAATATCGGCGGTGTTAACCAATATCTCCTCACTGTCGGTACTGCATTTCACCGTATTGTCAAATGACTTGACGAATAAAACCAGCCGCTTGATGGAGCTGTTCATCTGCGCATATCGTATCATCACTTCAACATCTTCCTGCTTTATTTTTTGTTCCAGCTTTACAATCATCTTGAACTACCTCCAATATAATCCGCTTTTCTTATGTCTGCAATAGGTTCACTACCAAGATGCAAATATGGGTCACTAACGTGCAAAAAAAGAGAAAATTTACTCTATTTGATTTCAAAATCCTCTGAACTAAAGTTGGAATAATATCGTCCTGACTGTGCAGTAAATTTTAAAACACAATAATCCGGGTCAGTTACTCCTCCCGGATAATACATCGTATCACCCTCTTGCCAAATCATTTCCTTGCTGGCTGCATCTTCTAATACTTCCATCGTTCCTTTTAACATGACTCCACGATAGAACCGTTTGTCACAAAAATAGATGCATGCTTTGGGGTTCTTGTGATATTGCGCTACACGCATGGATGAGGTGTTTGTTGTAAACATGAATGTCTTAATTCCTTCACGTTTTCTTGGCGGCAGCATTGCTTTCGAATTGGGAAATCCGTTTTCATCTACTGAGCTGATAAAAGAAACACCTTGCTTGTCAATTAAATTACTGATTGTCTTTTCTGCATCTCGCATCATATTATATACCTCCTATTTTTACTTGTAGGTTATATATCGTTTGGTAAATAGTCAATTACCCACTTTTTTGTGGGTATGATTACAGTTCATCACTAATGACCTTTTCTTCCATAATTTCAGTTCCGATTTCCTGCATAATGGTTATGGCTTCCATCATCTTTTGACCACGTTTTGTAAGGCCATATTCCACCTTCAGCGGATAACCCTCATAAGTATGTTTTGCTATCATTTCAAATTCAATCAGTTCCTTTAACTGCTCCAGCAACATTTTTTGATTGATACCAATAATTTTGCTTTCAAGCTGTGATAATGATAATTCGCCTTTACTAAGCTGCCATAAAATGATTGGCTTCCACTTACCTTTTGTAATATCATGCGTTAATTCTAGTGGGCAGGTATATTTTTCTCGTATTTTCATCTCGTTACCTCTTGAATCTTATTCTATCCTTATTTGTGGGAATACCGTTAAATACTTTTTGCCACCTTGCTCCTCTAACTTCCATATTTATAACGCCGTGCCCTTCTCTGGAACGAAAAATTCCGACATATCTACCTTTTCCAAGGAAAGTAAGTAGACCTTCCGATCAACTCCCCCCGCATATCCGGTCAGGCTTCCGTTCGTGCCGACCACCCGATGACAGGGAACAATAATCGAAACCACATTGTGTCCCACTGCACCGCCGACGGCCTGAGCTGACACATGAGATAATCCTTTTTGCTCTGCAATCCGCTTGGCAATTTGGCCATAGGTCATCGTCTGCCCATAAGGAATTTGCTGTAGAATCTCCCAAACCGCAAGGCGAAATGGGGAACCATTCATATGAATCGGCGGCATAAAATCCGGCTCGCGCCCAGAGAAATAGATATCCAGCCATTGCTTGGTCTGTTCAAAAATGGGCAGTTCTCTTTTTTCGTGCTTGGGGTCAAGGCCTTTGGCATAATATTTCTGTCCATCAAACCAAAGCCCTGTCAGTCCAATATCATCAGCAGCAAGAAAAATATCGCCGATTGGCGATTCGTATGTAGCTGTGTACTGCATATCTTATACCTCCAGAATTTGTTTGTATTAATATCATCATACTCCAAATAATGGATTTATGAAATAACGGATTTAAACCTTGACATTTTAATAAACACATGTCATTATAATTATAAACTGACCGTTGGTCTGTAAAAGGTGGTGAATCAATTGTGCGTAGGCATAAAGAGCCAGAAGTAAGAAAAAGCGAGTTATTGGATGCAGCACAAAAACTGTTTATTGAAAAGGGATATGCCAAAACAACCGTTACGGATATCTTGAATGTCCATGGTTTATCAAAAGGCGTATTCTACTACTATTTCAAATCCAAAGAAGAAGTGATGGATGCAATCATTCAGCGAATGGTTGACGATGCGGTAGATAACGCCAAAAAGATTGTTGCAAATCCTGACATGACCCCACCCCAAAAGATATACGCCATTTTGATGGGACAGGGCCAGACTGAGGAAATGATCAAAGACAGAGAAGATATGGCACACGAATTCCATACCGCTGATAATGCGGAAATGCACCAAAAAAGTTTAGTTCAAAGTATAAAGTACCTCGCGCCTGTTATGGCGGAAATACTCCAACAAGATACTGATACATTTTCCACTGATTTTCCACAGGAAACAGTTGCTCTATTTCTGGCGGCGGGACAATTTATCTTTGATGAAGGGCTATTTCAATGGAGTGAAGAAGAAAACACTCGGTATGCTATTGCTTTTATACAAATGATAGAAAAAACATTGGGCGTTCCATCGGGATATTTTAGTGATTTAACGAAAAAATTTGCATGATACTGATTCATTTTGTATTGTGCATATTTTTTAACCCAGATATAAACCGGCGGTTAGTCTATATATTGCCAACAACTATTAAAGAATGAGGAGGAGCCGTCATAATGATTCGAAAAATGTTAAAGAAAGACATCTTAAGAAATAAGATTATTGTTGTAACCCTATTCCTGTTTATCATGCTTGCAGCTTTATCAATTTCCAGCGCAATCGGAGTCATCAAAGAGATTTCCAGTGCAATGGAAAGCTTGTTTGAAAAAGCCAATATTCCCCATTTTACACAGATGCACATTGGGGAAATCGACCAGCAAGCCATTGACCGTTTTGCCGCCGAACATGCTGAGCTTATCGAAAGTCATCAAACGGGGGAAATGCTTAATATCGACGGTGCAAACATTTTTTTGGGGAACAATGAGCGTTCAGAAGCAGACAGCATACAGCAGAATGCTTTTGTAAAACAAAATACCGCGTTCGGGTTTTTACTCGACATGGATAATCATGTGTTACAACTTAACGATGGAGAAATCGCAGTACCGGTTTATCACAAACAGCAATATGATTTGCAAATAGGGGATACGGTCCGGATTCAGTCCGGAAATTTTAGCAAAGAATTTACCATTGTTTCTTTTCTCAGGGATGCACAAATGAATGTCGCCCTGGCTGAGTCAAAACGGTTTTTGGTGAGCGAGAGCGATTGGACTGCTCTATCCGAAAGCATTGGTGATATTGAGTATTTGATTGAATTTAGGTTACACAATGCGGTAAACGACATGGGAGCGTTTGAAAGCCTGTATCTGTCTGCTGGACTGCCACAAAAAGGCCAATCTATAACATATCCGTTGTATCGGGTAATTAATATGGTGTCAGATGGTATTGTGGCCGCAGTTATGATTCTTGTTGCTGTTTTATTGGTTCTGATTGCCCTCTTGTGTCTGCGGTTTACCATGATGGCCGCAATTGAGGAAGATTATCGGGAAATTGGTGTCATGCGGGCCATTGGCATTCATCACAAGGAAATAGGAAAACTGTATCTCACAAAATATGTCGTTATGGCAGCGGTTGCATGTATTGGCGGTTATGCGCTTTCTTTCATTATGAACAACATATTTACGGCAAATATTAATCTGTACATGGGAGAAACTGAAAAAACAATATTTGGCAGACTACTGCCCATCCTCGGCGCAGGATTTGTTTTCCTTGCCGTCGTGTTCTTCTGCCAGTTGGTACTCCGCCGCTTCCGGCGCATCTCTGCGGTAGAGGCCATCCGCACCGGAAGCTCACAGGGTAGCGGGAAAACAGGCCGAAAAAGCTTTCCGCTGTATAAAAGTAAAACCTCAAATGTAAACATATTTCTTGGCATAAAAGAAGTGTCCCAGCATTTTAAGACATATGGATTATTGTGCTTTGTTTACACTATTTGCATGTTTTTGATAATCCTTCCATTGAACATGCAAAACACCATTCAGTCTCCGGATTATATTACCTATATGGGCGTAGGACGAAGTGATATGCGAATCGATATACAGCGTGGTGACATGAACAGCCAGTATAACGACATCATGACGTATCTGCAAAACGATGGGGAAATTGATAAGTATGCCAGCTTTTTTACCGGCATGTATGAAGCATTGGGCCCAGATGGGATGTATGAAAGAATCCGGATAGAGAGCGGAGATTTTTCCGTATTTCCGCTTGAATACTCACAAGGCTCTGCACCAATCAGACAAGGAGAAATCGCCCTGTCTGCGATGAATGCAGATGCATTCGGAAAAAAAATCGGTGAAACATTAACCGTTTTGGTAAACGGACAAGAACAGCATTTAACGGTCTGTGGAATTTATCAGGATACGACATATGCTGGAAAAACGGCCAAAGCAGTCCTGCCCCATGACCCGGAAAACATCCTTTGGTATATTGTGTACATGGATATAAAAGACGGTGCCGATATTTCTGCAAAGATGGCAGAATACACCCTGGCCTTTTCCGAGACCCAAGTAAATGAGGTGGGTGAGGTGGTCCGGCAGGTAATGGGAAGTGTTATCGAGTTACTTAAATCAGTGACGATATTTGCCGTTGGGATTGCCATCGGAATCGCGGCACTGATAACCGCAATGTTTTTCAAAATGCTTACGGCAAAGGAATCTTCGCAAATTTCAATCATGCGGAGCATCGGATTTTCGATGAAAGATATACAGGTTCAGTACATCACCCGGGCGATGATTGTCCTTGCCATTGGCATCGTCCTGGGAACGCTGTTGGTGGGGACACTTGGGCAAAGGCTGGCCGCTCTGATCATTCCGGGCGTATCAAACATACAATTTATGGTCAATCCGTTTGTTGCGTATCTCCTCTGCCCAATGTCCATCATAGTGGCGATTATCGTCACATTATGGCTCGTAGTCGCCCCAATGAAAAAAGCAAGCGGATTCATTATGTCCGCGGAATAAGGAGGATTTTAAAATGAACAACATACTGAAAGCAAGAAAATTAAACAAAACCTACACTATCGGTAAAAACAATAGCCAACCGGTTTTGCGTAACGTGGATTTGGATATTAGTCAGGGGGAGTTTGTGTCCGTCATGGGACCGTCTGGTTCAGGCAAATCCACGCTGCTCTATAATATCAGCGGGATGGACCGCATGACCTCCGGCAGTGTAAACTTTTGTGATAAAGAGATTGGCGAAATGAGCGAAGATGCATTGTCAAAGCTGCGCTTGAAAATGATGGGTTTTATCTTCCAGCAAAGCAGCCTGCTGGGAAACCTAAATATTTTTGACAATATTGTCCTCTCCGCTTTTATGACGAAAGCCGAGAGCCGCCAGGCAATAAACGAACGAGCCACACGGCTGATGGAACAAACGGGGATTCTGGAATTGAAGGACAATCATATTACCCAGGCATCTGGCGGGCAGCTTCAACGGGCGGCAATTTGCAGGGCACTAATCAACAACCCGCAGATTGTTTTTGGCGACGAACCAACAGGCGCATTAAATTCAAAAGCGGCAGGGGAAGTAATGGATATTTTAGCGGAATTTAATCTGTCTGGCACGACGATTCTGCTCGTTACCCATGATGCAAAGGTGGCAGCAAAGACTGAGCGGATTCTATATATGTCGGATGGCGTTATCACTGGGGAGAAACAGCTTGGTAAATACTCCAAAGCAGGAACCGATTTAAAAAGCCGTGAAAATGAACTTTCCTCATGGCTGATGAAGATGGGTTTTTAGCTGATAGAAAAAAGCTGAGCCGATAATTGTGAGTAAACACAGTTATCGACTCTGCTATCAGCACGATGCCTCTCTTCGATGCTGCAAATGTATCCCAATATGACCGATTCCCAACAAAATAACCGATATCATCATCCAAATAACCTTACCATAGACGCCAAGCAAAAAGAAAGCCAGCACTGGCAGCGTTGCTCCCGCAACCGGAACTCCCATAAAGCTGCTGTAAAAATCGGTTAACGTTCGGTTGCTGCGGAAATATCGCACCCACCATAATTCATACATCACCATTAGTATTATTGATGCAATTAGCCACCAAGACCAATTCGTCCATTTATGGACATTGAAATCAGAGAATATTAAGGCACAACAGCTTGTTAATGCCTGCCCCACACGCTCACAAAATAACAAGATTTTATTTTCGTTCTCATAGGAATATCCCTGAGGCTGCTTTTTACTCCAAATTATATTGGGTATAAAAAGCATGGCTAAAAATAGTAAGCCAACATACGAAAAGCCAAAATGTCCTAACATTTAAATACCCTCCTCTATTGCCAAAAGTTCATTCAGTTTATTTTATCATATTATTACTACAAATGGTACATGCTAAAATCTCTACGATTGCTACTGCTCCGAAGATTCCCCACGGAATAATCCAGGAAATAGCCGGGGGCATTTCAAATTGATAAAATGTTGCTATAAGTAGAATAACAGATATAGCACTTGTACCGCCACCCACAACCCGGCAAAGCCTTTTTACGTTGTACCTTTGTTTTTCTTCTTTGCTCATCATATTATACCCCGCTATCAGAAAACTTCCTTTTCCCATTAACAAAGTGATTGATATTATGGCAAACAGAGCGTCAACTACCCAAATTAACCAAACTGGTCCATTCATGTCACTACCTCCTTATTAATCATTTTCTTGTTTCGCATTATTTTTTGTTTTTAGTTTATAGGCAAGAAACACGGCGATAAACATGACACCATAAATAATGCCTAATGCACTGTCTGTGATTTTTCCATCCGCAATTATCCCTACTTGTTGGAATATAAAATCATAGCTGCATGCCACTATCGAAATTACACCGAATAGACCGAGAAAATAGATAGAAAGCTTTTGTCTTTTCTCTGTCAGGGGATATATGTCGTAGCAGATAAATTCAATACTACACAACATAACCACGAAAAGAATAATCGTCAATTCCGGCCATTTCCCCGATGCCCACTCTATTCCACACGAATATAACAAAGTATTGACAAGTAGAAGGCCTATAAGGGTAAATAAGCCGTGCTTAAATACATTACCCCTTTTTAATAATTGGAATTCATCTAAGTTTTTTACTTTTAACATTGCTATTCCTCCCAAAATAATTCATCTAGGGTTTTTCCCAAAACCTTACATATTTCTATACAGAGTTTTACTGACGGATAGTAATCACCTTTTTCAATCGCGTTCATTGTTTGCCGGCTAACGCCGATTGCCTCCGCCAAGTCCTTCTGTGTCATATCGAGTGCTGCTCGTGCCGCTTTTACCTTTAGATTTTTTGCCACAATGCTTTTATCCCTGCCTTTTCGTGTACTAATTGCTTATATACTTAACATAACATTGATAAACCAGAAAGTCAAGTAACTTTGACATTTATTAAACAAATCTTTACACGCGGTTTACAATTCAGTCAGGGCATTTTGAGACATAAAAAATCCGAAAATCTTTCATGATTTTCGGATTTTAGTGTTACCGTCACAGCAATATTAATTTCTTTTTTGCCGAGCAATATCTATAATAAAGAGAATAATAGCGACGATGGTTATCGATATAATCTTTATCATAGTCTGTACATCAAACAATGGCTGACCCAGCATGTCTGCAATGATAACGTTTATGAAAACGTCGACCGGACATATCAGCAGCACCAAAATCGCACTTGCAAGCAGCTTCCTTTTCTTGAGCTTTTTGAATAAGAAGTAAGCAACCCAAACTAACCCAAGTGAAAGCGGTGTGACCCGAATACCCAGTGGAAAAACCGGATTCGTATACTCCGTTATTCTAGCAATCGCAAGGTCTAACACATATAGAAAAGGAACAATAAAAACACTTAATGTCAACAGTGAACCGACAATGCCTTTCGCGCCATATTTAATTGCCGGGAAAAACACGAGCCACGCAAAAATGCAGGCACTAATCGGTATCAACGACCATGTAAATCCACCCGAAACCGCTACATTTACAATTGAAACCACAGCAATACCAATTAACAGTGAAATCGTAAAGGCCGCACTCCAAATATTTTGGTTCAACACTATCTTTCGTTTTGCTGTTTTCTCGCCATACTCCAAAGCATTGACTACACTGACTTCTACATTTGCAGACTCTGCACCAGTTTTTTCGCCGTTTAATAATTCTGTTGTTGTAACACCAAAAATATTAGAAAGCGGAGATAATAGTGAAATGTCAGGACAGCTTAACCCGCGCTCCCATTTTGAAACTGCCTTATCACTGACATTCAATTTTGCTGCCAACTCTTTTTGTGTCATCTGATGTGACTTTCTCAATTCTGAAATAAATTGTCCCATCTTTTCATTATTCATAAGTAAAATACCTCCTAGTGTTAATAAGTCCATTATACAACAAAAATGTGATATAGAAAGAAGCTTCTAGTGGAATTATGTGAAGTAAACCAACGGTAGATATTGATTAATAAGTCAAAAATTGTGTAAATCAAGTAGAAGGCAGGTTATTTACTCACCTACCTTCTATTGCATTTTATAATTTTTTTTATTCTAGAACTTTTTCTACAACATCTAAGCTTACTCCACAAATGGCTGCAATCTCTTCCGGCTTTTTATTTTGAAGATGAAGTTTAAAAATTTGCTTTGCCTGCTATAATCCACGCTCCATCCCACGCTCTTCAGCACTACCCATCTGGGTATTATAATCCCTCACCGCCTTCTCTCTCGCTTCGTATTCTATTCGTTTTCGCTCTTCAGCACTCAAGTTCATCAATGCTTGGTATGCTTCGTCTAGATATTCGTTTGTCTTTGCCATACACTCGAAATCCTCCTTCTCTTTCATTTAGAATAAGCGGCTTCAACGACCAACTATCCATGCATAAAATGAAAATCGCAACAGGAGTCACCCTCTGCTAAAGTGCCGTTTCGTTTAAAATGAATATTCGGCTCATATCCGGAAAATGTAACAACATCATTTTTGCAAAAAACAGTACATAATTCTGGACATCCAAATTGAGTTGTAAGTTCAAGATAGATACACCGCTTGAAATTCATATGTATTTCCTTCTTATCAAATCTTATCCATTCTGTATCCCAACCTTCAATCGGATACATTTTTTTCATTATACCTTTAACAAAGAATTTAAATAACTGAAAAGCAAACGGCAGCCTACCTAATGACTCATTTTTTTCTTTCTGAATATGAGCCGCCTTTTGAGATTCCTTTAGTGTTAATTCATAGGCTTCTTCTTTTGAATAGCCATTGTCTTGAAGCACCAAATAATAGGCAATCATCGGAAACATATTTTTAACTATGTGTATTTCTATACTTTTATTATTCCGATAATCTGCATTCATTAACATGGATGTGTAACGTTCACATGCCTGGTTATATATTCTGGCTCCATCTTCTCGCCCAAATTCATTTAGACAATCTTCTTTGAAAAAAACAAAATGTGTTTTGCTGTAATCCATCACTATTTCTCCTACGATATTAAATCTGATATGCTCTATCAAGACTATTATAACATATATTAACGTCTTTTTTTAAAGTATATCATATTTGAAACAATCGTTGTCACACCGGCTACTAACCCGCCAACCCCTGGCATAACTTTTCCCAATATGATTGCGATTAGGCCTGCACTCAAGAAGCTTACGCCTGCAATCGTTCCAATAACGGAACCCACATATGCGACTTTTGGTGATGGATTCGTCAATCTTTTTACTGTTTCCTCAGACCGCTTCAATGTATCCTGAGATAATTTTTGCGATGCGTTCAATAACTTTTTGGATGTATCCCATACCTTTTCGTTATATTTATTCATTTTCACTCTACCTCCATTTTATTTACTTTATTTGATAATTCAACTATTACGGCAATTGCAACGATAAGACCAATCGCACTAATCAACACACTCGATTGGATGCCGTTCGCATTAACAGCGGCATTCCCGTAGATAGAACTTAGTAAAATGGCACTTAACAATGTTGTTGGAACGGATTTTTTGATAAACCCAATGCGCAGCGAAACAACCCCGATTGCGCCAAGCGCTAAAACGGCCACCGCTGATGTTTTTATTGCATCCATCATCAATTCCATAGTCATAACATCTTGTACAACAATGGGCGCAAATGATTCTGTTATACTGAAAACGATATAAGGGATTGAAGTACAAATTAGCATTGATATAGATATAAAAACGAACACTAGCAGTAATTTTGCAAACAGGATCTTCCTTCTGCTAACAGGATAAGAAAACAGCAGCGCCGCCCGTTTCCCCGCATATTCATCTAAAATCAGCCGTGAATACATAATCGCCGACATGGTACTGAAAATAGCTAGGCTGATTACTCCGGTCAAGCGAAAAATATTAGTATAGCTTCTAAATACAATCTCACGGGCACTGCTATCCTCAAGTTGTGCTACATTGGCAATAAAATAGATAAGGCCAAGCAAGACAACACATGAAACGGCACTTGCTATTAAATAAGTACGAAGGTTATTCCGTTTCAGCTCCAATTTAATCAACTTCGACATACGATATTTCCTCCGCTCATGATATTGAAAAAATATTCCTCTAACTGTACATCGCTCTGCTCCTTGATTTGGGCAAGAGATTTTTCCTGCACGATGGTACCGTTTATGATCACACCCACCATATCAGCGACATGTTCAATCTCGCTTAGAATGTGGCTTGACAAAAGAATTGTCATGTCGTGCTCTTGTGTCAGCGCCAGAAATAACTTACGCATATCTCGTATTCCCATCGGGTCGAGCCCATTTATGGGTTCGTCTAAAATAAGAATTTTGGGCTTATGGATAAAAGAACGTGCAATGCCTAATCTTTGCCGCATCCCAAGCGAAAATTTTCCGACCGGTTTTGAGTCTGTTTCACTCAGCCCCACCATAGCAAGGGCGGTTTCTACGCCGAAGCCTTCCACTCCCATATAGTCAAGATGAAGGGCGAGGTTTTCAGCTGCTGACAAATGCTCATAGAACACTGGGGCTTCAATCAGGCAGCCAATACCTCGCAGAACCTTTTCCCGATCCTTTGTTATGTCAAATCCAAGCACTGTAGCCGTTCCACTTGTTGGGGACAGTAGGCCCGTAAGCATTTTGAAAATGGTGGTTTTTCCTGCACCGTTTGCACCCAAAAATCCGTAAACACAGCCCTTTGGCACAGTCATATTGCTGTCTTTTACGGCAAATGTATTGTCAAACTTTTTGGTAAGATGTTTGATTTCTATCATTGGTTCACTCATCATTCCGGCCTCCAGCTATTCGTAGATTTCGTTGATAACACTGTCAAGCAAGGTGCAAAATACTTCATAATGGTCATAGCCAAGTGTATCTTTGCTCGTTACAATAGCAAGTAATGCGTTAAATATCCCAATTGCTTTTTCCTTGCTTACCTTTAATTTAAGATTGGGACTGACAATGTGAGCTTCAATAAAATTCTCACTGACCTTCTGGCTTTTTTCAATCCAATCCTTTGGTGCGCGGTTTAGAAAACAAATAAAATCAGGACTTGTGCGTTGTGTAAGTATATTTGTTTTGTCATATTCGAGATACATTTGTTTCAGTAAATTGCATATATCTTCTTTGGTTGGAACGGCCGGAAGTGTATCTTCCAGCGCTTTGTGCCGTTCTTGGAAAATGTCAAGCACCCGGCAAAACAAATGCTCCTTTGAATCAAAAAACGTATAAAATGCTCCCTTTGAAATTCCAGCCTTTAAACAAAGGTCGTCAATTTTTGTGCTTTTATAGCCAATTGCTATCCAACTTTTTTCGCACTCATTCACTAACTTTTCACGGATATTGTCTTTTTCGGATTCTGAAAAACTTCTTGCCATTCTTTAATTCTCCCTTCAAAAAAACCTATGACTAATAAATATAATTTAGTCATAGGTTCATGATATCTTATTTAATTATGAATGTCAAGATTTGTTAATTACTTTATTTTTCCTTTTTTGATAAATTATAGAAACGATTTGAAGAAGTAGAATCCCCAGCATTGAAACTAGGTATAAGACTCGCATTTCACCAAACTCCAGCACATCACCCAAAGACGACGACGCTACCACATTTTTTAGCCAACCGCCAACTACCGGACCTAATATAAAAGCAATTCCGATTGATGCGCTAAAAAAGTTGTCATGCAGAATTCTTCCATTTTCAGGCATCAGCTCATAACGCCGATTGAATACCGCTACCACAAATCCAGAATTTGCCGCTGCCGCAAATAAAAATGCAATAGAAATTGTCAGCATATAATTTCCTCCGCTGGATAGCGCCAAAAACAAACTTTCGCCCATGAAAAGCCAGATTGAACTTGCCAAAACAAATTTATGACCACACTTGTCACTTAGTTTCCCCCATTGCCGCAACAGAACAATTTGGGGTAATGAAATCAGCATCTGTAATCCCGTGATGGTGGCATATGGCAGACCGAGATATTTCATCATATATAGGACGGTAAAGCTATCCGATATATATAGTAAAAAGTAAAACAATGATACATAAATAACAAAGACTAAAAATGGTTTATTCTTCATTGGCGTTCTGATAATATCACCCAGCTTGTATTTCACCCTCTGCAATGTTCCACCAGAGGAATTGGGGATGCGCATAAGGACAATCACCTCTACGATGGCCACCACAAATGCTATTCCAAAAACAATCAACAAACCCTTGTATTGATCACTGGCATTATCCACAATTCTCCCGATAACAAGTGAAAGTAAAACCGTTACAACAAGGGAGACCGTCTGTCGCAGCGAAATATACCGACCCCGTTTTGCGCCATCAATAAAGCTGACCATCCAGTTGTTAATAACAACCGTCGTTTGTGCTTGTAAAGTAAAAGCTGTCATTACAATTATAATAAAAATTGGAATTGTCAGCGAGCCAAGCTCAAATTGTGGAATCAAGATAATCAGCAAGGTGACCAATCGGGATAATATCGAAAGCAAAATTGCCAACCTTTTTCTGTTTGATGCTCTTTCAACCAATGAGGAAAAAAATAAGATTAGAACTCCACATATGTTTGGAATTGCTGTAATATATCCGATTAGAACATCACTAGCACCAATGCTGACCGCGAGCCCACTAAGAAAAACTCCGCTTGTCATAAAAACAAACGCTGTTGACCACGAAAAATGGGCAATAAAATCTCGCTCGGTATTTTGTTGTAAAATTTTCTTCATTTTATTAACCTCCTATTAAGGACAAGCTGCAAAACATCTGGTCAACACACAGAGTAGACAAACCACTTTTGTAATCGTACCAAGTATTATCCGCATATAATATTTCTGGCAATGTCTCTGATGGTAAATCTGCATAAAGAATATCCTCGACAATACCCATCGCTTCCTTCCGAAATGCAGCTCCGCCAAGGGTAAGATATCTTGGATTAAGAATCAATATGATCCATTTTATTATTGTTGTTATTATTTTTGAATATTGCATGATATCCTCTGTGGATGATAACTTTTGTACTAAAAAGAGACCTTCATCAACTGGCATAATTCCCAATTCACCAGAGTAATTGTTCCATCCTCGTACCAGCCTGCCACCAGATAAGAAGCCTGCACTGACGCATCCCTCTTCAAAATGAACATATGCAATATCCAGTTCATCATCCGATTCTTGCGGAAACATCTGTTGATGACATTGGCCCATACCTACTGTAATTAGATTTAAATCATTTTCTAAAATAACTGGAATATTGAAATGTTCCCGCAATTTTTTTCCAACAACACATTTGTCAAATTCACCATCTGTGTTCTTCCACTTATATCCATCTTTTGTTACTATGCCAGGTACGCCAATACATATCGCGCGAAGAGTATCCGTAGCCAGTTCTCTTTCCAGCACATCAAACATATTATCTTCCAAATCATCAGAAATAAATGGAAAGCTGTCTTCCATAACAATGGTTCCAAAAAGATTAAGAATAAAATACTGGACCATATTGTCCTTCACACAAAATGCAGCACCATAGAACCGTTCAGGATTCAATTGGTAACGCTCTGCTCTGCGTCCGCCGCTGGAATCATCCTGGCCAATAACAAGTATTTCATCATTTTCCTGCATCTCACATAGCAACGACCGCACAGTTGTTGTGCTGACATTGATATGTTCCGCAAGCTCTGCTCGTGTTGCGCTTCCCAATGAACGGAGCATCTCCCGTATATTGGCTATATTTACTTGTTTCATGTTTTTTGGGTTCATCGAAATAATACTCATCTAGATTTGTTCCTCTCTTTTAAAAGATACTTATATAAGTTACTTTTATTATAGATGACAAATCCTTTACCGTCAAGTTTTATATTTATTTGACTATTTATTTATTGAATGGGGGGATTTAATTTAAAATTTTATTTTGGGACAGAAAATTTAATTCCTCACCCACGTTTACATTTGCATATTTTTAGGTTATAATAATGCAAATGAAACTTATGTTAGGAGTTGAGTGATTGACTTGAAAACTTTTGATTATGCAAGTACAGCACCTAAGCTATTTACAGCTACAGTCGTTAACCTAATTGCAGCAATACACGAGAATAAAGGAAAACAGGATTTGTATATTGAAGCAAAACCTGATATTTTGTCGAGCCTTCTTGACATTGCTAAAATTCAAAGTACCGAAGCTTCCAACAAGATTGAAGGCATTATTACCACTGAAGCTAGGCTCAAACAGATTGTACAGCAAAAAGCGATTCCTCATAGCCGAAGTGAAAAAGAAATTGCAGGATATCGTGACGTATTGACAACCATACATGAGAATTATGATTATATCACCCCTCGTGCCAACACTATTTTGCAGTTGCACCGTGACCTGTATGCTTATAGCCCTTCTTCCATTGGCGGTAATTATAAAAATTCAGATAACATTATTCAAGAGACTGATGCTCAAGGCAATAAAAAAGTCCGTTTTCAACCTTTATCTGCCTTTGAAACTCCAGAAGCAATGGAGAGACTCTGTGATACTTTCATCGAAGAGGTAAACAAAGGCGAAATTGATCCTCTTTTGCTTATCCCCATGTTTGTGCTAGATTTTCTATGTGTTCATCCGTTTAATGATGGTAATGGGCGTATGAGCCGACTCTTAACGCTTTTGCTCCTGTATCGCTCCGGTTATATCGTGGGCAAATACATTAGTATCGAAATGCTGATTGAGAAAACTAAAGACACCTATTATGATGTGTTACAACAAAGCGGTATTGGTTGGCATGAGTCAGAAAATGATTATCTCCCCTTTGTCGAATACTATCTTGGAATTGTCTTAAATGCTTATCGAGAGTTTTCAAGCCGAGTTGAACTTTTAGCAACAAAAGGACTTAGTAAAACAGGCCGTGTAAAAGCTGTGATTGAAAACAAGGTTGGTAAAATTACCAAGAAAGAGATTATGGATCATTGCCCGGATATTAGCCAAACAACAATAGAAAAGGCACTTAGTGATCTGGTAAAGCAAGGTATTATCCTTAAAATTGGCGGCGGGCGATATACGCAGTATGTATATAATAGAGTTTAAGTAATGATAAAAATCACCATATTATGAAAGTATTATATGTTTATAGTCATGTTCTTTTGCCATAGGAAACGAGTCAGTAATCACAGTTTGTGATTTTCTGACTCGTTTTTTCAATACGTTAAGAAAGTCCTTTGGTCCTCGCTTTTTTTTATGCTGGTTTTAGTTCAAAAATTATTCTGCTCTGTGACTATTTATTTCTTAAATTTGTTTTCTCCTTCTGAATAAAAGAATACAAGCTAGTCCACTACCGATAGCAATTACAAACAGCCAAACGATTGATTCTGGTGTATCACCGGTTTTTGGAACCTTTGAGGAGCTGCTGTTATTATTGGTCGTGTTATTTGTACTATCCTTGATAATGCTGGCTTTGAAAGCTTCTATTGCAGCATCCATATCACTTTTTGCCTGATCTAATTCAGACTGTGTCACATTGGTTTTATTTAACACGTTATTGGCTTTATCAATTGCTGCCTGCAAAGTATCAACTGCACTCTGTGGATACTGACCTGCGCTGGTTCCGACTTTGGCATTGGTAATCAAATCCTTAGCATCTTTTATAACATTTTGCAGCGGCTTTTTATTTATTGCAGCACTACCGCCCGTATATTTGAAGCTGGCCTTTACGGTAGCATCTTCATCTCCCATTGTAAATGTGGTGCTGGCTTTCTTACTATTCGAAACACTGCTGCCAGCCCCGGATACTTCCCAGCCGTTGAAGCTGTAATTTTCTTTTGGTGTAGCAGTAATGGTGGTTGTTTCCCCTTTTGCTAAGGTTGTCGAACCAGTTGCTGTGCCGCCTTTTCCAGCCTCGACGGTGAGTGAGTAGGTAATGATATCATTAACCTCATTCACCGTTACACCGTTAATTTTGATAAAACCTGTGTCTGCATAGCTTATGCCGCTATTATCACCCGACTTTGCCCATTTAACATTGGCATTTGAAGGCACAAGCTTTAAATCATCGGTGGAATCTGCGGTATATTCTGTTTTACCTGTTGTATCTGTCCATGTAATGATAACTGCTTTGCCGCTTGGGTCCGGCTGTGTAGCTTTCGAAACTGCACTTGCAGTATTTTTACCGAAAACCGCAGCATTTTCTTTCATAACGAGTTGTGTCGCATCGTTCTCAAAAACAAATGCACAACCATAATAATTGACTACTTTGCAGTTATTCGATAGTGAAACAACATCAGTATTTTTAGAAACAAATATTGAATAACAGGCATTAGGTTTGCCAATACCGCAATTAATCTCAGCATTGTCCAAAATTTCGACTTCACCTTTAGCCGCTATCGCGATTGCCATGTTTGGTGCATACTGGGGATTAAGTTCCGTGGTACCGCCGATTTTGGCATTCCCACTTACAATGATTTTTCCGCCCTTGCTGTCAGCACTAGTCGTGTTGTCTGATTTTATACCCATACTCTGATTATTGCCGGTGGCTGTAACCTTAGCGTTGCCGGTAACAGTAATATTGCCGGCACCGTTTTTTGCATCCGTGTATATTCCGTTGCTTGTGTCGCCCCCGCCACCTACAACATAGCCGCTGTCACTAACTTCAACATCTCCGTACGACCATATTCCATAGGTTGCGCTTCCCCACCTGCTGCCTTTTACCTCACTGTTACCGGTAATTATAATTTTGGTATCAGAACATTCATTTTTTATTCCGATACCATCAACCGAACTGTTGTTGGAGCCAGTACCATTATATGAAGCGATTCTTCCGGCAGACATCTTGAAAACTGAGCCGGCACCAGAATTTGAGTCAATACAAACAGCGGGCTGCGCGCTGACATATGGTGCAAATTCTGCCTGCCAGTCAACTGTTATGCCGGCTGGTATTTCAAGCGTCAGTGTATTCAGCACAGGCTCATTCGTACTGTGAGGAGCCGAACCGGTAATTGTAACGGTGGTGTTGTCACTCTCTAGTGTTGCGGTTAAGTTATGGTTGTTAATACCTGGTGTAATATTGTTTGTAACATAGTCATTTACGGCAGTTACGATACCGTCTCTTGGATCAGCAGCCTTTGCTGTCACTACCGGCAATAGCGTAAGAACCATTACCGCACTCAGTAAAAGTGCTAGTGTGTTTTTTGATTTTTTCATCGTGTACATATGCTTTTCCTCCATATTCCGCTATATCGAAAATTATAGCAAAATAAGTATTAAAAAAGCTGAATCTTGCGAAAAAACAAGATTCAGCTGCTATTTATTTTACCCATGATTCGATGATAAGGCGATATCCCTTACCGCGAATTTGTTCAATATTGATGGCGTGATTTGTACCTCCATCGTCCAGTCCGAGCTTCTTACGCAAACGGGATATATGAGGATATAGGGCATGAACATTTTCACTTCCATCGAGCCCAGAGGTCTTTTGGTACAGCTCCTGCGGAGTGAAATAAATATCCGGATTACATGCCAGAAAATGAAAAATAGTATATTCACGCGGTGTCAAAAGTGCGTCTTGTCCATCTACATACACCCGCTTAGCGGTATGCTCAAAGGTGTATGGCCCTAATTGGCGAATCATTTTGTGACTGTTTTCCTTATCGGGGGGATTACGCAGACGACTGACTTCGAGCATAATTGCTTCGGGCTTGACAGGCTTAAGAATATATCCGCTGGAGCCTAGTGAAAATGCATCCACTGCATAGTCGGAATAACCAGTGATAAAAATAATGTTTGTTTTGCTGTATATCTCTTGCAAATGTTTGGCCAGTAACAGACCGCTCATACTGCCTAATTCAATATCCAAAAATGCAATATCGATGGGCGTTGTTCTGGCATAATCAAGCGCCTCTTTTGCTGAGGTAAAGCCGGCCAAAGAACACTCCGGCAAGGCTTTTCGAATGGCTTTTTTAACCATATACAAAACGGGCTCTTCATCATCTACTGCTAGTATATTCATCCGTCCGAACCTCCTGCTTTGGAATTGATATTGTTACTGTTGTGCCGGTCCCTGGAATACTGGTGATTTCCAATGTACCGCCGCACATTGCTTTTAATCTGCTGCGGACGTTTTCAATTCCAACATGGTGACGTCCATCATGGATACTTTTCTGCGTATCAAAACCCACTCCATTATCTGTTACCGTAATATACCAACACGCTTCATCTTCAAATGTGCGTAATATTATTTTTCCACCTTCATCACGTTTGACAATTCCATGTCTCACAGCATTTTCTGCGATTGGCTGAAGTGATAACGCCGGCAGCAAAAAGTCCGTAATCGGTGTGTCATATTCTGCTTGAATTCTGTTTCCGAATCGTCTTTTTTCCAATGACAGATAGAGGTTTGTATGCAGCAATTCTTGTTGGAAAGGAATCGGTTTTTTTTGAGTCAATGAATCCATGTTTCCGCGCAGATAAGCTGAAAAATCTTGTAAAGCAGACACCGCCCGTTTGGCACCGTCAATCTCACATAAATATTCTATGGATACCAGCGAATTATAAAGAAAATGCGGTTGAATCTGACTGAGCATTACAGAAATGCGAGCCTCAGCCAGCTCCATTTCCTGAGCCTTTAATTGCATCCGGAGCTCAACTTGGAGGTTGACATAAACTAAATATAAAGTGAAAGCAATACCGATACCAGCCAGATAAAAACCAGAAAATACTATCTCAAAAATATAAAGTACAATTGGTAAAACCGAATAAATCAGCAGTGTCAGCCATTCTCTAACTTTGAACAGCTTTATATAGTAAATAATCGTACCTGCAAAAATAAGCAGTGCTAATGTTGGCAGCACATCAGATATCCAGAAGGTATCCTGCCTGATATAGTTGTTATTTGCATCAAATAAAACATACAGATTCATATGGGATGCTATCATTGCCAGTAACACATTAAGGGCACCTATCATCGCCATCAAATAGAACGGTTTCTTAGAAACGGATGCTTTTGTGCTCATATACTCGTAGAGGTAAAAAGCAAACGTGATAATCTGCAGCCCGGCCGAGCTATAGCTAAATACATCCAGCACACGAATTGCGATATTTATGACAGGGCTTGTCTGACCAATTATAAGCTCTACTAAAAAATCAGCCACCAGTGCCATAAAGATAAGCAACACTGTCAGAAAAAAGAAACGGTTTATGCGTTTTTTTAAGTTTTCGGAGAATATTGTCAAAATTAAAACAGAAATAATAAGGATAAATGAACTCATCCCAAATCCTAAATATACAATATTTTCTGATACCAATATAGTCACCCTTCCTTCAACTCGTTTACGCTCCATTATATCAAATCGCTAGCGCGTTGGCTAGCCTAGCTACTTGTTTTTCTCTACTCTTTTTCTTTTCCCGATGCTCCATTTACTTTCTGATAGAAACAGTCCTGCTAAGGCAAGAACTGTACCTCCAATTGCCATTGGGGTTAGTTGCTCACGTAAGACTATGGCAGAGGTTGCAACTGTTATCACAGGCACTATATAGATATAAATGCTTGTCTTAACTGCTCCTAACAACTTAACTGCATAATTCCAGGTTACAAAACAAAGTGCTGATGCTCCTAGACCCAAGAACAACAGGTTGTATAAGTATTTAGGTGTTGAAAATCTTGAAAAATCCAATTTAAAATCAAAAAGAAAAAGCATTGGCAACATGAAAAGTATACCATATAAAAAAACACGCCGAGTCGTTTGAATTGTGTGATACCCATAACTGCTGATTTTCTTTGTAAGTAAAGAGTAAATCGCCCAAACTAAAGCTGCAACAATTGCCAATATATCTCCGACTAGATTTAACTCCAATTTTGAACCATTAAAGCTTATCAAACAAATTCCTGCCATTGCAACAATAAATCCAACAAAGAAATTACTATTTAAGCGTTCCTCTGTTTTCATAAAAAAACGTGATAGTATAACGGTAAAAAATGGCGCAGTTGATATGATAATACCTACATTCGATGCCATTGTATAAGTCAATGCAATATTCTCCAGTAAGTAGTAAAGACATATCCCGCTTAGTCCTGCTAATGCAAAAGTGATTTCCTGCTTAATATTGGTTTTACTAAGTCGTTTCGGATAAACAAGAATCAAAACTAGCAAGCCAAGTAAAAACCTAAAAAACAAAATTTCAACTGGCTGAAAATCCGTAAGTAATATTTTGGTTGAAATAAAAGTTGTTCCCCATATAACAATTGTTATTAGAGCTGATATATGTCCTATAGTATTTTGGTTTTTCATCTTTTTTTAATCCTCTTTATTTTCTTTAAATATGTTTCTGTATTCGGCAGGCGAAAGCCCAATAAACATACGAAAGAAATTTGAGAAATGACTCTGGTCGGAAAATCCCGTTTGTAGTGCAGCATCAATGGGTAAAACTCCTTTTTCCAAAAGTTCCTTGGCTTTATTTATGCGAATTGTTTGCAAGTATCGATAAGGTGTAACACCTTTTATTTTTGTAAATGTTCTAAGCAATGTAGATTTACTCAAGCAACTGCATTTCACAAGATTATCCAATGTAATATGCTCTGCAAAATGCTGCTCCATGAACGCACAGGTCTGCTTAATTTCATCCTCATGTTCGGTTGATTTTTTTTCATACACTTGCCCATATTGTTGAATAAGTGATGACATCAGAAACAACAGTAATTCCTCCTTTTGAAATTCCTTCGAGCCATCCATAATCATTTGATGAAGTAAACTCAAGATATTAACAGTGTCATCATCAGTAATAACATTCTGAGCAAATACTGGTAGATACTTCTTGCCAGTTACTTCTTCCATTAAGCACAACATAGTCTCCGTTGGAATGTTGAGTGCCCGATAATCTAGCGTTGCATTGTCGCATTGACTACAGCTATGATTGTCATTCGGATTAAACAGCAGAATCATGTTTTGACCCACTGTGTATTCCCGGTTTTTACATGATAAGAAGCGTACCCCACTTTCGATAAATCCTATTACATAATAATCATGAAAGTGATTTGGAAACGGCTTATCAATTCCTTCAAAACGATATGCTTCGAGGTGTAGCTCCTCATCATAGCAAATTGATTTTATTTCTTTTTTCATGTCCGCACTTCCTTTCACTGTTCAATGTTACAGCAAATGTTTCGTGGTTTCTTGTATGATATCTTCAAAATCTCTCGGAAAATATGCAACGCCGAAAACCCTGATTTACAAAGTTTTCGGCGTTATTTCTGGCGTCCCCGAGACAATTTGAACGTCCGGCCCCTCGCTTAGGAGACAAATACTTCCACTGCAACTCTCCGAAGCCAATCCTTTGCCATTTCGTTAAAAATTGGTTCATTATCTATCTTCCGGTTACTTCAAACATAAATTGGGTCATATCTTCAATACTATCAACTGCCCCATCCTTGACCCATTCCAATAAAACTCTAAAAAGACCGGAAGCTATGAACTGCGAAAAGTATCTTTCATAAAAATGAGAATTATTAAATTTGACAGTTTCACTTTCAAAAAATCCAGTCACATATATGCAGAATTGTTCATAAAAAATATGGGATAATTCTGCTGTTACTAAAATATTAATGAAATCTCCATACTCTTTAAAATATAAAAAGAATTGCTTTATCCTATTTAGTTTGCTCTTGTTTTCCAACGCCTGTAATTGTACCAAAAGATTTTGGAATAAATCACGAAGAAAAAAGATTATAATATCCTCTTTTTTTTCATAATTTCTATAAAAAGCAGCACGTGATACCCCTGCCACTTTCGTAATCTCAGTTATGGTTAATTCACTGAAAGCTCGATGCTCCAACAATTTCATAAGCGCAGTAAAAACAGATTCTTTTGTAATTCTTTTCTGTGTTTCAGAATATGGTTCAGACATAACAGTTTCCTCCTAAATGTAACAGATGGGCTATAGCCCATTGACTTCTCATTTTCTCTAGTATACACTGTTTTTATATAAGTGACAAGTGTAACGCATGAAAACAGAGGAGGAATGTAAAATGAACTTAAAATCTGATACCATTTTAATTACTGGAGGCACATCGGGAATTGGTCTTGAAATGGCTAAACAGCTCATAGCATTAGGAAACATAGTTATCGTAACAGGCAGGGATATTAAAAAACTGGAAGAAACAAAAAAAGAATTGCCTTCTGTTCACATATACCAAAGCGATGTAAGTAACTCGAAATCAATATGTGAGCTATATTCAAAGATAATTTCTGATTTTCCTAATCTAAATATTTTAATAAATAACGCAGGAATTATGCGAGCAATTGACTTTAATAATACAGAGTACGATAAAGTCTGCGATGAAATCGATATAAATCTGAGTGGTCCTATCCGTATGGCTCAACAGTTTTTGCCGCAGTTAAAGAAGCAATCAGAGGCAGCCATTATTAATGTTTCTTCAGGTCTTGCATTTATTACATTTCCTAAAACACCTATATACAGTGCTGCAAAGATTGGCATACATGCTTATACCAAGTCGCTTCGTTTGCAATTAAAAAACACCAACGTAAAAGTGTTCGAGCTTGCACCTCCGAAAACTTCAAAACCTCTTTTTAACCGTGATAGTTCTAATTCTGATAAAAATAACAATATGCCAACGATGGATGTTCCAGACGTGGTTAAAGCTATGATTAAAAATATAAAAAGAGATAAGTTTGAAATTCTACCAGGTATGAGTAAATTACTTAAGTTGGCAGGACGATTTACACTTTAATTACGTTTGTACTAAAATAACTCCCCATGCCAAAAATTTAGCCGAAAACCTTCTGTTTAAAGGCTTTCGGCGTTGTTGTCTGATGTCCCTGACACGATTTGAACGTGCGGCCTTCCCCTTAGGAGGGGGACGCTCTATCCAGCTGAGCTACAGAGACATGTATGAAATTGTTGAACTTTTGCGCTAGTTTAGATTTGAACAATCTGCTGCTTAGGCCTGCTGTTGATAATTCATGCGGCCCTGCATCCAAATATTGCCCTTGAACCTTCGGCCAACTTCTGGTTGCCCAAGTAAGTCTTTTTCATTGATGCAGACATCATAAACTAAATCATTACAATCTAACGCCATTATAAATATTTTTTGATTTGTCAAAATGTTTTTTACAACCTGAACATCTAAGATTTCTCCTAGTATCGAATACTGGTCACTTTCCACACCATATGGCATAAAGTATGTGTCAACAATACTTAAGATATCTTCATTTGCAATTCTTCTGGTTAACATTGAATAAGTATCAATATCCTCCAGCGTCAGATTCTCAATTGCATCTTCATCGCCATCTCTTGCTGCCGCAATTAAATGGTTTCGATTAGAACTATTCTTCTCTGTATTTTGAATCTGTTTTTCATTCTTATTGATTGGCAGTAATATCTTTCCTTCTAATGAAAGTGCTGACAATGTTGTTGACAGTCCCTGCATTTTGTTCTGCAATTTTTTCTCAGACAGGTACTCTGATATATTCTGCAAATAGAATATTAGGGTTACACCTAATTTTACCTCATCACATATTCCGGCATAGGATTCTTTGTCGGAATGTTTTTCGATATCAACAGTTTCATGAGTTGTAATTCCTTTTCCAAGAAAATAAGGGATGTAGTACTCTGCTACAAATGGTTCATCTTCAGTGTACTCACCACAGACATAGATTCCGATGGATTCACCAAATGATTTATCAAAAATTGCAATATCATTATTTTTTGAATCCGATACGATTTCCATTTTATCCGGTTGCTCGACAATATTAAGTACCAGTTCGTCAATTTTCTTTTTGTTCATATTATCAAAACCAATTGCTCTTAAATAGCTATGCATTGTACTACCCCCTTTCTTGTTTTTGTCCAGTAGTCTTATTATATAATAGGAACTATGTTTTTGCAATTTGAATTATTATTTATTCATACAAATATTTTTTATTCATACGAATATTTTTATTCGTTAGAATGCTTTGCCATATCGAGTGCTTCTTGCTCTTCTTCCGAAAGTGTAATGATGGAATTACCATCAATAATTTCTTTGATATAAGTATAGCAGCCTTCCCTGGTATGCATGGCATTGATTACAAATCCTTCGTTTTTTTCATTCAGCATTGCCAGCGAAAAACTTAATTTTCCGCCCATCTCACGAAATGCATCATATTTTACCAATCCCATTTTCTGGTAAGTAAACTTCATACCTTTAAATAACTTTTCAATATCTCTTTCATTGGTACTGTTTGAGATTAATAATGAATCGACTTGATCCAGTCGTTTGGTTAAGATATCTTCTAATGACTTTGCATTCTTGCCGCTCATAAAAATCTTGTATCTTTTCTTTAACTTACTTATCTGAACAACATTTACAATCACCAAAATAATAAGTGCCAGCACCAATACTGCTAAACCAATTACAATATAATCTACATCTATTCCCAAATATTCTGTAATGCTCATCGCTATTCCTCTTTCATCCTATATCGTATTTAGAACATCTGTTTGTTACTTTTTAATTGTCTGTAGTAATTCATAAATGCGGTCCAATTCCTGAGGTGAGTAATACTCTATTTCAATCTTTCCTTTCATGGAATCTTTCTGATTAATCATTACCTTTGTACCAAGGATGGTTTTCATTTTTTCTTCAACTTCCTGGTAGATTGCATCTAGTTTTATTTTTTCAGCATTGTTATCCTTAGCTGGTGAAAGCTTCTGTTTCTGCAATTTTTTAACAAGTTTTTCAGTTTCACGTACCGATAATTTTTCATCAAATATCTTCTGCGCAATCGAAAATTGTTTTTCTTCATCAGCAATTCCAAGTAATGCTCTGGCATGTCCGGTTGCTATCATATCATCAATTACCATCTGCTGAACGCGGTCATTTAATTTCAACAGACGCATTGAATTGGTTACAGCAGTTCTACTCTTTGATACACGTTCAGCTACTTCATCTTGTTTTAAATTAAACTCATTGAGAAGACGTTTATATGCAATTGCTTCTTCGATTGGATTTAGGTTTTCACGCTGAATGTTTTCGATTAAAGAAATCTCAACAATCTCTTGTTCAGTCAGCTTCTTAACAATAACTGGAACCTTTTTTAATCCTGCAAGCTTGGCAGCTCGCCATCTTCTCTCGCCAGCAATTATTTCATAGTAACCATCTTTGTCCTGAACAAGTAATGGCTGTAATACACCAAACTGTTTAATAGATTCCGATAACTCTATCAACGCATCTTCATCGAAATTCTTTCTCGGCTGGTCTTTGTTTGGTTCTACTTTCGAAATTGGTACCTCTATATCACTCTTTTCAACTACTGGATTTTCATTATTAGTTGTTCCAACTTTATCTGCAATCAAGGAGTCTAATCCTTTTCCTAATCCGCCTTTCTTAACTGCCATCTTATAAGTCCCCCCTGTCCATTACTTCTTTTGCCAATAAACGATAACTTTCTGCTCCGGCTGACTTGGAATCATATAAATTAATTGGCTGTCCATGACTTGGTGCTTCTGCTAAACGTACATTTCTTGGAATAATTGTTTTATAAATTGTAGTATTAAGATTATCTTTTACGTTGTTTACTACTTCATTTGATAAATTTGTCCGAGAATCATACATAGTAAATACGACACCTTCCATTATCAGATTTGGATTCAGTCTTTCCTGTACTAAATCAATTGTATGGATTAACTGACTGATTCCCTCCAATGCATAATACTCACACTGAATTGGAACAAGGATTGTATCTGCGGTTGTCATCGCATTTATGGTTAACATGTTTAAAGAAGGTGGACAATCTATAATAACATATTCATAATCCTCTCTAACATAATCAATCTGGTTTTTTAAAATATATTCCTTATCATTAATTCCTAATAACTCAATCTCAGCTCCTGCAAGATTTACATTAGAAGGAATTAGTTCTAAGTTCTCAATCTCTGTTTTATGTATACTTTCTTTAACAGTACATTCATCTAATATTAATTCATATACTGTGTTTTCCATTTCACTCTTATCAACACCAAGTCCGCTAGTTGTATTTCCCTGTGGGTCTAAGTCTATAACTAAAATCTTTTTTCCTGCTTCTGCAAGACATGCTGATAAGTTGATAGATGTTGTTGTTTTACCAACTCCACCTTTTTGATTTGCAACTGCAATAATTCTTCCCATTCTAATTTTCCTTTCTAGTAAAAATATTCTTTTTTAAATTATAATCTCTTTAGCAGCTATTATTATAACACATATTAAATGTAATAAACATATAAAATTTATGGATAATCCTTAATTTTATAATTATTTTTATATAAATGTTTCACGTGAAACTTTAGTTCGCTTACAACTTAATGTTGTACTTTTGTAATCAGAGGAACACAATCTATTGTGCTTTTCATGTATTAAAATAGCAATGTTTCACGTGAAACATTGCTATTAAACTTTACTTATATAACTATTTTTATTATAAAATGTAAATTATCACTTGTATTATAATAAATTTTTGCTTGTAATAAGTATAACTCTATTTCTATTTTTTCGTTATCTCTTAATCTTTGAATGTACTTTAACGCTTGTTCTTGATTTTCAAACTCACATTCCATGCTTATTATTATCTTTTCATCATCTACATCAGTTATTAAATTTAAATACTTTACTCTCTTTTTTATTATTTCAATAACTCCTATTACTAATTGATAAATTGCATTTTTCTGATTTGATATGCATTCAAAGATATGATTAGAAGCATAATTCATTTTTTTATCGTACAGATTTGCCTGTACTTTTATATACCTTGAAAACAACGTCTCAATTTTTTCATCTTCTTCAAATATACCAATTTCATTAATATGATTTTGTATATTTTCAACTAAATTACTCATATCAGGTAGTAATTGACGAAGCTCTATCTTGGAACGATTTACATCGACATCCATTAATTGAAGACTTAATTGCATCTTATGATAGATATTACTTATATCGTTTAATAAATCTTTCTGTAAGATGTCTTTTACTTTTTCTTTTTCACGTGAAACATATTGGAGTACTTCTACCCCCCTATCCTTCTGATATTCATTTTTTTCTTTATCAACAATTTTCTTTAATTCTTCCTCTTTTACATAGCGTGTTATCTCTGATAACTTACTCCAATTAATTTCATTTTCCTTTAGACTATGCCTAGCTATATCCAGCTCTTTTCGAATACCTTTTTTTTCTTCCTGAAGTAGTTTTATCTTATCCTTGTTACGGATATTTACTTCTCTTGGAGTAAATGATTCAAAATTTGGATCATTTTTTTCTTCTAACAATCTAATAAACTGTTCTATTTCTTTTATCCGATTTTCTTTTTCTAAGCAAAGTTTCTCTAAGCTAATCTTCTCATCCAGTAGCTCACTCTGCATACTTTCAAAATATTTTTTTATCATTTTATTTTCCTTTTATCAGAACGTTTGTTCTATTTAAAATATACTTTTCTTATTACATTGTATAACATTTAATTTTTTTTGTATATCCAATTTTTATTTGTAAAGCACTGCATTATTGTTTATAATAAGAATAATAGACAGTCACCAGACTTGGAATCATGGAGGTTAATATATGGGTAAAAAAATTCGCAAACTTTTTGCTGTTACTGCACTAACGACCGCAGGTATTTATTGTGTCAATCGTGTTATCAACTACACTGCAACTTTGAAAAACTTAGTAAAGTCTGACCAGGGCAATTTTTTCAATTGGAAAAATGGAAATATCTTTTACACAGTTCATGGAAAAGGAACTCCTCTTCTTTTGGTTCATGACCTTCACCCGGCCAGCTCAATGGCAGAGTGGTCCAAGGTTATTAAAAAATTAGAGAAAAACTATAAAGTATACTGTATTGACTTACTAGGCTGTGGCCAGTCGGACAAGCCTGCCATTACTTATACAAATTATTTGTATGTGCAGCTACTGAATGATTTTGTAAAAGATGTTATTAAGGAAAAAACTACTTTAGTTGCTACTGGTACTTCTGGTTCATTTTCAATTATGGCCAATACGATGAATCCAGATAGTTATGAAAAAGTTATTATTGTAAATCCAGAAGATACTAATTCATTATTACAGCAACCGGATGACAAGAAGAATACTTGTAAGTATTTATATAACTGTCCGATTTTAGGAACTTTTCTTTATAATATTGAAATGCATGAAAATAATATTGCCAAGCTTTTCCGAGAAGAATATTATTATAAGAGTTCTTTGGTATCCACCAAGATTGAAGACATCTATTTTGAATCAGCGCATCTTGGACATGGAACCGGCAGATTTTTATATGCTAGTATTTTAAGCAACTATACAAATATCAATATAACACATGCGCTTTCAAAATTGAATAATATTTATTTGATTGAAAGTAGAGAACGTCCAAATAATATAAGGATTATTGAGAGCTATACAAAGTACAATAAAAATATTGATGCTTCTTATGTATCTAATTCTAAATATCTTCCACAGTTGGAAGTACCAGATAAATTCTATGATGTTTTGAAAATGTTCTTAGAATGTTAAATTTAAAAATATGCCTAACATAAAATTGTTGAGCGGAAAAAATAAGCAAGAGGATTACAATTGTAAAATTATAATCTTCTTGCTTTCTTATATGAAAGTCCCCAAATTTTTTAAGGGGATGCCTATCTGATTTTTACTGTAATGGTTGCTTCGATGGTGTGCCAGCTTTTCTTGGATAAGCCTTCGGTGTTTTCTTTTCCTTTTCAATGATAACAAAAGAGCGATGTAAATTCTGCTCACCAAATTCTAGCTTCAATACCTCTCCTATCTTTCCACCCAAAAGAAAAATAGCTCTTTTTGCAGCTTCGACCTCCTCCTGAATCTCTCCAGATTTGTAAGACACAAATTTTCCGCTTATAGATATAAATGGTAGGCAATATTCACTTAGTGTTGCAAGATTAGCAACTGCCCTTGATACACACATATCATATTGTTCGCGATGTGATTTATTTCTGGCAAGTTCTTCTGCCCTGGCATGTATCGTAACGATATCTGTCAATTCCAGTTCCTTGATTACTTCATCCAGAAACATAATCCGCTTATTCAAAGAATCCGCTAAGGTCACACGCAGATTTGGATATAAAATCTTGAGAGGAATACCAGGAAAACCAGCCCCTGTACCCAAATCCAGTAACGTCACATTCTTATTCATATCCATTACAGCACCTAATGAAACACTATCAAGAAAATGCTTCTCAATTACTTCATCAAATTCTGTAATCGCCGTTAGATTCATTACCTTATTCTTTTCCACTAGCATTTCATAATAAGTAATAAACTGTTTCTTTTGTTTCTCAGATAGCTCGATGTTCCACTCTGATAATATCTTTTCAAATTTCTCCAAATTATAATCCATATCTTCTATCGCTCCAATTAATAATTAAATCTACTTTTTATAATTACCTATTTCAATTTTTCCATATGCACTAACAACATCGTAATATCAGCGGGCGATACTCCAGATATTCGGGAGGCCTGACCAATCGAAATTGGCTGATATAATTTTAACTTCTGTCTCGCTTCAATTCGAAGACTATCGACTTCATCATAATTAAAATCTTTCGGTATTACTTTAGCTTCTATTTTTTTAAATTGTTCCACTTGTTTTATCTGACGTCTAATATATCCATCGTACTTAATCAGAATATCAACCTGCTCCTGAACCTCATTTGGAAGCTCTGGACGATTTGAATCAATTGGCGCCAATACTCCATAAGATAATTCTGGGCGACGAATTAGTTCAGATAAAGAAGTACCAGTATTTAATGGAACGCTGCCGTACTGTTCTAGTAAAGCTTGTACCTCCTTGTTCGCTCCGACTGTAACTTTTTCTACTCTAGAAATTTCATCTTGAATTAACTTTTCCTTTTCTACTATCCATTGATAGCGTTCATCTGAAATTAATCCACAATCATATCCATACTTCGTTAACCGCAAATCAGCATTATCCTGTCTTAACAAAAGTCGATACTCTGCTCGTGAAGTCATCATCCGATATGGCTCATGATTTTCTTTTGTTACTAAATCATCAATCAAAACACCAATATATGCTTCAGAACGATCTAAGACTAGCTGCTTCTTCCCATAGATTGACATTGATGCATTGATTCCAGCGATTAATCCCTGAGCTGCCGCCTCTTCATAACCGGAACTGCCATTAAACTGACCCCCACTATATAGGCCTTTGATATTTTTAAACTCTAAGGTTGGATATAACTGATTTGGATTAATGCAGTCATATTCAATCGCATAGGCATTACGGACAATCTTAACATTTTCAAGTCCTGAAACCGTGCGGTACATCTCATACTGAACATCTTCTGGTAAAGAACTAGACATTCCACCAACATACATTTCATTCGTATTAAGTCCTTCTGGTTCAATAAAAACCTGATGCCGATCTTTATCGGAGAATTTTACCACTTTATCCTCAATTGAGGGGCAATATCTTGGACCGGTACCTTCAATCACTCCTGCATAGATTGGAGAACGGTCTAGGTTCGCTCGAATAATCTCATGTGTTTTCTCATTGGTATACGTTAACCAGCAGGATATCTGGTCTTTTTGAATATCATCCGGATTCGTTGTAAAGGAAAATGGCACGATTCTCTCATCACCGCGCTGTTCCTGCATCTTTGAAAAGTCAATTGAATTTTTATCCATTCTTGCCGGTGTTCCAGTTTTAAAGCGGAATATTTCTACACCACACTCTTTTAAGGAGTCTGTTAGATAATCTGCTGACTGTAATCCATTTGGTCCCGTATAAGTAATCATCTCACCACAAAGACATTTTGCTTTCAGATAAGTACCGGTACATAAAATAACTGCCTGACTTTGATAAGTTGCACCAGAAAATGTTTTCACTCCCTGAATCACACCATCTTCAACAATTAGCTCCGTTACTTCGGCCTGACGAATCGTAAGATTATCCGTACTTTGCAAAACATTTCGCATTTCCATGCTGTAACCTAACTTATCCGCCTGAGCACGCAAAGAATGAACCGCCGGCCCCTTTGACTTATTTAACATCTTTGATTGAATAAATGTCTTATCAATATTTTTTCCCATCTCGCCACCGAGGGCATCAATTTCTCGAACTAGATGGCCCTTGGAGCTTCCCCCGATATTTGGATTACATGGCATCATTGCAATGCTATCCACACTTACTGTAAACATAATTGTTTTAAGACCTAGTCTGGCACAAGCAAGTGCTGCTTCACAACCAGCATGTCCACCACCAACCACGCATACATCATATTTTTCCAATACTGCTGGCATTGTTTTATCCCTCTATTCCTATTGTCTAATTATTCTTATTTATTTTCCCATACAAAACTTACTAAATATCTCATTTACCAAATCATCGTCGACTGACTCACCAATGATACTTCCTAATTCTTCATAAGCATTCATCAAATCAATTGAGTAAAAATCTTCTGGCATACAGTTGAAAATACTTTGAAGAACCATTTCCAAACTTTCATAAGTATTTATCAAGGCATGCTTATGTCTAATATTTGTAATATAGATTTCATCATTAAAACTCAGATTTCCATGAAAGAACATTTCTTTTATGGTATCTTCCAATTCAGCAATACCGATATTTTCTTTGGCTGATATTGATATCACAGCTTTATCTAATTTCTCACGAACCTCTGTTTCAGTTGTAAGCTGGGATAAGTCCGATTTGTTTAGTAAAACAATCACTTTTTTATCCTTAATCCGATTGATGATATCTTCATCATTTTCATCTAAAACTGTGGATGAATCCACTACATAGATAATTAAATCAGCATTTTCCACATACTGTTTTGCTTTATCCACACCAATTTTCTCAACAATATCATCGGTATCACGAATTCCGGCCGTATCAATCATATTAAGGCTAATCCCATTTAAGTTAATCTGTTCTTCCAAAGCATCACGCGTGGTACCGGCAATGTCAGTGACAATTGCCCGTTCTTTTCCGACTAATGCATTTAATAAGGAAGACTTTCCAGCATTTGGCTTACCAACAATAACTGTATGAATACCTTCTTTTAAAATACTGCCATTCTCGGCAGATTTTATCATCTGATTAATTTCCTGATTCAAACCAAAAATGAGCTGTTCTAATTTTTCTCCATACCCTTCAATACTGATATGCTCCGGGTCATCCAAAGCAGTTTCAATAAAAGCAATCTCATGAAGAACTTTCCCACGAATTTCACGAATCTTGTTTGTCAGTGAACCCTTCAACTGGTCCATTGAACTTTTTAACGCAAAATCATTTTTAGAATTGATAATATCAATGACAGACTCCGCCTGCGATAAATCAATTCGACCATTAAGAAAAGCGCGCTTGGTAAACTCACCTGGTTCGGCTGGCCTAGCACCATTTTTTAAAACTGCTTCTAAAATCCGGCGCATTACCAATACACCACCATGACAATCAATTTCAATTGTATCTTCTCTGGTAAAACTATTTGGTCCCTTCATTAACAGAACCATAACTTCATCTACCATTTCTTCGCCGTCATAGATATATCCATAATGAATCGTATGACTTTCCATTTTTGATAAAACCTTATTACCGCTTTTTGAACGATAAATCCGGTCGATTACATCAAAAGCTTCCTCACCACTAATTCGAATAATCCCGATTCCAGATGCAGTCATCGCTGTAGCAATTGCTGCAATGGTCTCTCTCTTCATATTAATAACCATGCCTTTCTTACAATCTTCAAAAAAGGAGCTGTTGTAAAATGCATGCACAACCTAGCATTTTGCAACAGCCCCTCCATACATTTACTTTTTCAATGTAACTACAACATAACGATATGGTTCATCCCCTTCACTGTGGGTTCCAACATATCTGTCATTCTGTAATGCTGAATGAATAATTCTTCTTTCAAATGGATTCATTGGCTCTAAAGAAACTGGACGTTTTGTTCGCTTAACTTTATAAGCAATATTCTTCGCCAGATTTTCTAACGTATCTTTTCTCCGCTTCCGATAATCTTCAGTATCTAATTTAACCTTCACATAATTCTCAGACTGTTTATTGACTGCCAAATTAGCTAAATACTGTAAAGAATCAAGAGTTTGTCCACGTTTTCCAATTAAAACTCCCATCTCATCACCCTTTAATTCAACATCTAAGGTGTGATTCGTCTCATCATTCTTAATTAAAATTTCAACTTCCATATTCATAGCATCAAATACCTTCTTTAAAAAATCTCTGATACTATCTTCGGTAGTAAAATTCTTTCGTGCTCTAATCACTGCTGGCTTGCTGTTAAATCCTAAAAATCCGGAAGAACCTTTTTCTACTACTTCATATTCCAATTGATCACTAGTGGTTCCTAATTTGATAAGCGCTTCTGTAATTGCGTCATCAACAGTTTTTGCAGAAAACTCCATAAATTCCATGGTACTACCCCCTAATTATTATTTATTGTTTCTTTCATTAAAATCGCGAACCATATTTGCTTTTGCTGCCATACTTCCCGGCTTAGCTGTCTTAGCATATTCCTGTGCCTGATGAATTTTCTCTTCTTTTTCTTCGACAGAAATATCATTAGAAAGACTAACATTTGCTTTTGTGCTCATTTTAGCTGTATTGGTAATCTGATTCTCAGCGATACCCATCTTAGCACGTTTCTTTTTTGCTTTTTCCTGATTCTGTTTAATTATATCATCTAAGTTAACTTTTTCCCAGTGCTTATTCATAAAGAACTGCTGAACGGAACGAATCAATGGTCCCATAATCCAGTAAATACCAAGACCAACTGGAACGGTAAAACACATAACTAATGAAAACAGCGGCATTATCTTGTTCATTGTCTTCATCTGCTGTGCCATCTGGTCAGTTGACTCACTTGATACAGGCATCATCTTAATACTAATAACCTGAGTAGCATAAGAAACAACTGGAATTAAAAATGCCATAATCATTAACAAATATGCACCACTTGCAAAAGAATCTTTAATAATTGTAAATGGTGTTTCAGCAATATTTAAACCTAAAAAGTTATTCACATGATTTAACTGTGACTGGGTACTTGTAAACACATCACTTAAATTAGGAAATACATCTCTAATTGCATCCCATCCGGAAGCACCCATTTTATTTAACACATCAATGACATAATTAGAAAGTGTATCACCTTTTGCAGTAAAATCAACACCTGTAACCATAATTTTATTATCGGCAATAAAATCAGTCATTTTATCAGCAAAACCAGTTGTACCAATAATGCCATTTACAGCATCACCAAAAATATTTTTTACATTACCAATATAAGCCGGCACACTATAAAAAACACGATACAAAGCAAAGAAAATAGGCATCTGAATCAGTGATGTCAAACAACCACCAGTTGGAGAAATACCATACTTCTGATAAATTGCCTGCGTCTCTTCCTGCATTTTTGCCATCGAAGCCTGGTCTTTTTTACCCTGGTATTTTTTATTTACAGCTTGAAGTTCCGGATTCATCTTAGTAGACAGCTTTGAAAACTTCTGCTGCTTATATGTTAACGGGAACATACACATATAAATAAATATTGTAAATAAAATAATTGATAAACTAATATTCTGAATGCCTAAAACATTATCCATAAAAGAATAAATTGCACCCATAATCGTACCTAAGACCTTAGCAATTGGTCCTAAAATACTACCATTATACTGTGTTAAAATAATTTCTGTCACCTAAAAATACCTCCTAGTTATGGAACAGGATCATATCCACCCTTAGAAAACGGATTACATCTTAATATTCTCCAAGCAGCTAAGGCCCCACCTTTAATAGCGCCATATTTTTCTACTGCCTCAAGTCCATAAGTAGAACATGTTGGATAATACGGACATTTCGTTCTTCGCATCGGCGAGATATACTTTCTATAAAATTTTATGATAAAAATCAAAATTTTCTTCAAGATAATTCCATCTTCTTTTCATCGTTATTTATAATTCTTTGAAGACCTCCAAGATGTAACAATGCACTTTCTATTTCATGATAAGTTGATTCCTTTGCTGTTACTCTTGCGATGACCACAATGTCTAAACCACTATTAAACATGTCCTCATGTAGTCGATAGCTTTCCCTTACTAATCTGGTAAGATGATGTCTTACCACACTATTTCCCACTTTCTTACTAACAGAAATACCGATTCTGTTTCGCTCCAAATTATTTTTCAAAACGTACATAACTAAAAGCCTATTCGCATAAGATTTACCTAACTTATATACGTTTTGAAAATCACTGTTCTTCTTTAATGATTCCATTCAGGCAAAGACCTTCCTTAATAAACTTCTACAAAGCTTAAGTCCCCGTCGCGTATGTTCGGCGGAATGTAAATAAGAAGAAAGACCACAAAAGATGTGGCCTATGCTGATAATTTTTTTCTTCCCTTTAATCTTCTTGCAGCCAATACTTTTCTTCCGCCTGCTGTGCTCATTCTTTTTCTAAAACCATGAACTTTATTTCTCTGTCTGTTTTTTGGTTGGAATGTCATCTTCATTAATAATCCACCTCCTCTACATTAAAAAACATCATTACAATTATATCAAAAAACTGTTCTAAGTCAAGCAAATCCTTTACTTTTTAAAGATTTAATAATTTGAGTACTATATATATAAGGAAGAAAAACATTTTCATCAATATCTAGTATTTTATTTACGACATAGTTACATGTGGAAATCTTGTTGATAATATGTCTATAACAGATGGATAACCTGTTCATAGATATTTTTTACCAGCATTCAAAAAACTGTAACCCTAGAATTTAACTAAAGCCCCAAATTCCACATTTTCAACATTAAGCTTATCCCCTATACAGCTACAAATTAAAGATTGATAATTTACGGCTTTTAGTTTATTATTAGAAGAGTAGTATTTTAGGAATAGTATCGATAGAACTTGGAGAGCAGCATGGACGAAATAATTGAAAAATGGGAACAGATTCTACAAACTGTAAAAAAGGAACATGAATTAACGGACATTTCCTTTAATACATGGCTGAAACCATTAGACGTATTTGCAGTAAAAGATAACACCCTTTATATCTTAGTTCCAGATGAACAGATGGGGTTAAATTACATAACGAAGAAATACACACTTCCTATTAAAGTATCAGTTTCAGAAATAACAGGAAAAGATTACGAAATAGAATTTGTTCTGCCAGAACAGGCAAAAACAATGAAAGCACCAAAGCCAAAAACATTAACCTTTACTGAAAGTGCTGATAAGTCAGGCCTCAATCCAAACTATACTTTTGATACCTTTGTTGTTGGAAATAACAACCGGCTGGCCCATGCTGCATCCTTAGCAGTTGCTGAATCGCCGGGTGAAGTATATAACCCACTTTTCTTATATGGAGGGGTTGGTCTAGGAAAAACACATTTGATGCATTCCATTGCTCATTTCATTCAGTCCAGTGATCCAACTCTGAAAATATTATATGTTTCATCAGAGACATTTACCAATGAGCTGATTGAAGCAATCCGAAACGGTAACAACACGGCAATGACAAAGTTCCGTGAAAAATACCGTAACATAGACGTATTACTAATCGATGATATCCAGTTTATTATAGGAAAAGAAAGTACCCAGGAAGAATTCTTCCATACCTTTAATGAGCTTTATCTGGCCAAAAAGCAAATTGTAATATCTTCAGATAAACCGCCAAAGGATATGGAGACTTTAGAAGAACGTATCCGTTCTCGTTTTGAATGCGGATTAATTGCCGATATCGGTTCACCAGATTATGAAACACGAATGGCAATCCTGCGGCGAAAAGAAGAAATTGATAATTTCCATTTAGATGATGAGATACTAAATTATGTAGCTACAAATATTAAATCAAACATCCGTGAGCTTGAAGGTGCTCTTAACAAGTTATTAGCCTTCTCTAATTTAGAACAAGCTGAAATCACAATGGAAGTAGCAGTAAAAGAACTACAAAATATTATTTCACCGGACAAGCTAAAAGAAATAACATCACCATTAATATTAGATGTTGTCTCTGAACATTTCCACGTTACAAAAGATCAGATGATATCCAAAAGCCGTAGCAGTGAAATAGTAAAACCAAGACAAATCGCAATGTACTTATGTAAAACAATGACGGATTCTTCCTTAGAACAAATCGGTGCACTCCTGGGCGGACGTGACCATTCCACAATTATCCACGGAATTAAAAAAATCGATGAAGATTACCGTAAAGATGAGAATATCAGAAATCTAGTTGATATAATAAAGAAGAAGATTAATCCGAATTAAAGTTATAAACATTTTATCCAGATAAAATCCGCATCTATTTAAACAGGTTATACCTGAACCTGAACCAAAAAAAATCAGGTAAATAAAGGCTTAAGAGAGTTATGCACTTATAAACACCCTCTAAGAATAAGACTTTTAATTTCTTTTAATAAATATTATTTATATCTCGAAAGGAGTTATTCACAACATGAAATTAATCTGTTCCAAAGCAAACCTACTTTATGGAGTAAATATCGTATCAAAGGCAGTACCAACTCGAACCACAATGGCAATCTTAGAATGTATCTTAATTGATGCTTCATCAAATGAAATTAAATTAACTGCAAATGATATGGAGTTAGGTATCGAAACAAAAATAGAAGGTGACATCGAAGAAAGAGGAATTATTGCCTTAGATGCAAAAATCTTTTCTGAAATTGTTCGTAAATTACCAGACAGTGATGTAGTCATCGAAACAGATGCATCCTTTAAAACAACAATCACTTGTGAAAAAGCAAAATTCAACATTGTTGGTAAATCAGGAGAAGACTTTTCCTATATACCGTACATTGAAAGAAATGAAATGATATCAATTTCACAATTTACCTTAAAAGAAGTAATTCGTCAGACCATCTTCTCAATTGCAGATAACGATAACAATAAACTAATGACCGGTGAATTATTTGAAATAAACGAGAACCGTTTGAAGGTCGTATCCTTAGATGGACATCGAATCTCAATTCGTAACATCGAATTAAAGAACAACTACGAAGCCAAAAAAGTCGTCGTTCCAGGAAAAACTCTTCAGGAAATCAGCAAAATATTGCCAGGTTCCGCCGAAGAAGATGTAAACATTTATATCACTGGCAATCACATCGTCTTTGAATTTGAAAATACAACAGTGGTATCACGATTAATCGAGGGTGATTACTTCAAAATCGAGCAGATGTTATCATCTGATTACGAGACAAAAGTAAAAATCAATAAAAAAGAATTATTAAGCTGTATCGACCGTGCCACCTTGCTGGTCAAAGAAGGCGATAAAAAACCAATCATCATGAGCATTGATGATGAAAAAATGGAATTAAAGATAAACTCTTTCATTGGTTCGATGAATGAAGATATCGACATTGAAAAAGATGGAAAAGATATCTTAATTGGATTTAACCCAAAATTCTTTATCGACGCGCTGCGTGTTATCGACGAAGAAGAAGTAACACTATACATGGTTAATCCAAAAGCACCATGCTTTATTAAAGATGAAAATGAAAACTTTATTTACTTGATTTTACCAGTCAACTTTAATTCAGCGGCAAATTAAAGCGAATTAGGAAAAGAGAATATTAATGGAAGTTATAAAGCTACGAGATGAATATATCAAATTAGGACAAGCACTAAAGGCGGCCGGAGTCGTAGATTCCGGTGTAATAGCCAAGCTAGTAATACAAGATGGTGCGGTAATGGTTAACGGCGAAGTCGAGTACCAGCGGGGAAAAAAACTTCATGATGGAGATATTGTTACCGTAAACGGCGAGACAATAAAGATAGAAAAATGATAATAAAGAAAATTCAGCTAAGCAATTTTCGAAATTATGAAAATTTAGAAATACACTTCAACGATGGAACAAATATATTGTTTGGTGACAACGCTCAGGGAAAGACCAATATCTTAGAATCAGCCTATGTCGTTGGAACAACCAAATCTCACAAAGGAAGCCGGGACAAAGAAATGATCCGGTTTCATTCTGAGGAAGCGCATATTCGGACAGTCGTCGAGAAAAAAGGAATCGAATACCAGATTGATATGCACTTAAAGAAAAACCGTTCCAAAGGAATTGCCATCAATCGTGTTCCAATCAAAAAAGCAAGTGAGTTATTTGGCATTTTAAATATTGTATTTTTTTCTCCAGAAGATTTAAATATTATCAAAGATGGGCCGTCAGAGCGTAGAAGATTTTTAGATTCAGAAATCTGTCAGCTAGATAAAATATATCTTTCCGATTTAACAAAATATAACAAAACATTAAACCAAAGAAACAAATTGTTAAAAGATATAGCCTTTCACAAAGAGTTGGAAACAACCTTGCCAGTCTGGGATATGCAGCTAATTACTTATGGAAAAAGAATCATCAAGCGCAGAAAGCAGTTTATTGATGAACTAAATACAATTGTCTATGGCATCCATAAGAAAATATCCGGTGACAAAGAGGAACTGATACTCAAATATGAGCCGAATATTGATGAATCATTTTTTGAAGATGAATTAAATCGGGCCAAAATAAAAGATATGAAATATTGTCAGACTTCGGTTGGACCGCATCGTGATGATATATCTTTTACCATCGGTGATATTGATATCCGTAAATATGGTTCTCAGGGACAACAGCGAACATCAGCACTATCACTCAAATTATCTGAGATAGAGCTGGTCAAAAAATCGATTAATGATACCCCGATATTATTATTAGATGATGTTTTGTCTGAACTAGACAGTAATCGGCAAAACTATTTATTAAACAGCATTCATAATATCCAGACAGTGATAACCTGTACCGGATTGGATGAGTTTGTAAAAAACAGATTTCAGATAGACAAAATATTTGAAGTAATAGACGGGGAAGTTTTTGAGAAAAACGAAATATAGTAGGAGGAATTTTCATGAGTACGGAATACGGAGCAGACCAAATTCAGATATTAGAAGGATTAGAAGCAGTTCGGAAAAGACCAGGAATGTATATTGGAAGTACATCTTCAAGAGGATTACATCATTTGGTATACGAGATTGTGGACAACTCAGTGGATGAGGCATTAGCAGGATACTGTAAACATATCGAGGTAACAATCAATAAGGACAATTCTATAAAAGTAGTAGATGATGGTCGTGGTATTCCAGTAGGTATCAGTGAAAAAGCCGGCATTCCAGCAGTGGAAGTGGTATTTACAATTTTACATGCCGGTGGAAAATTCGGCGGCGGCGGATACAAAGTATCTGGTGGATTGCATGGAGTAGGTGCATCAGTCGTTAATGCCTTGTCAAATTGGCTGGAAGTACAGATTTTCCACGAAGGAAAAATATATCAGCAACGTTATGAACGTGGACATACCATGTATCCACTAAAAGTTGTTGGCAATTGTGATGTCAATAAAAGTGGAACTCAGGTAATTTTTTTGCCAGATGACAGTATCTTTGAAGAAACAGAATTTGAATTTAATATATTAAAGACAAGATTAAGAGAGACAGCATTTTTAACAAAAAATCTGCGCATTACCTTGCGCGATGATAGAGAAGAAGAATTAGTTGAGCGGAGCTTTCATTATGAGGGTGGAATCAAAGAATTTGTTACATACCTCAATAAGAGCAGAGAAGAAGCATATCCAGAAGTAATCTACTGTGAAGGTGAAAAAGACGGCGTATATGTCGAAGTAGCAATGCAGCATAATGATTCCTATAATGATGCCACATACAGCTTTGTAAATAACATCATTACACCAGAAGGCGGAACGCATTTGGCTGGTTTCCGTAATGCCCTTACGAAAACCTTTAATCAGTATGCGAAAACAAATAAAATATTAAAAGATACCGAACCAGCATTATCAGGTGATGATATCCGTGAAGGATTGACCGCAATTATCAGTATCAAAATCGGTGAGCCGCAGTTTGAAGGACAGACCAAGCAGAAATTAGGAAATAGTGAAGCCAGAGGAGCAGTAGATGCTATTGTTAGTGAACAGTTGACCTATTTTTTAGAGCAAAATCCGTCAATCGCCAAAACAATCTGTGAAAAATCGCTGCTAGCGCAGCGAGCAAGAGAAGCGGCCAGAAAAGCAAGAGACTTAACCAGAAGAAAAACAGCATTAGAAGGAATGTCGCTGCCAGGAAAATTAGCAGACTGTTCCGATAAAGACCCGAAAAACTGTGAAATATTTATCGTCGAAGGAGATTCGGCTGGTGGTTCTGCAAAAACAGCCAGAAGCCGTGCAAATCAGGCGATTCTGCCACTGCGTGGAAAAATATTAAATGTAGAAAAAGCAAGATTAGATAAAATTTATTCCAATGCCGAAATAAAGGCGATGATAACAGCCTTTGGTACTGGAATCCATGAAGATTTCGATATCACAAAATTACGATATCACAAAATCATTATCATGACCGATGCCGATGTGGATGGAGCCCACATCAGTACCCTGATGCTGACATTTATCTATCGATTTATGCCGGAATTAATCAAAGAAGGATATGTATATCTGGCCCAGCCGCCACTATACAAAGTAGAAAAAAACCGCAACGTCTGGTATGCATACAGTGATGAAGAATTAAATGATATCCTTGTCGAAATTGGTCGTGATGGCAATAACAAAATCCAGCGTTACAAAGGACTTGGTGAGATGGATGCCGAGCAGCTCTGGGATACCACAATGGATCCAGAAAAACGAGTTCTGAGACGAATCATGATTGATGAAGAAGAAACATCAGAAATAGATTTAACATTTACGACATTAATGGGCGACAAAGTAGAACCGCGACGTGAATTTATCGAAGCAAATGCGAAGTATGTCCAGAATCTGGATATATAGGAGGAGTTAATAGATGGATGACAAGATTTTTGACCAGATACATGACGTCGACCTGAAAAAAACAATGGAAACATCATACATTGATTATGCCATGAGTGTAATTGCAGCCCGGGCATTGCCAGATGTAAGAGATGGTTTAAAACCAGTACAGCGAAGAGTACTGTTTTCGATGATTGAATTGAACAACGGACCGGACAAGCCACATCGTAAATGTGCCCGTATCGTCGGTGATACGATGGGTAAATACCATCCACATGGAGATAGTTCTATCTATGGAGCATTGGTAAATATGGCGCAGAGTTGGTCCACCAGATATCCACTCGTAGACGGACATGGAAACTTCGGTTCTGTCGACGGCGACGGCGCCGCAGCAATGCGATACACCGAAGCACGTTTATCCAAGATATCAATGGAAATGCTGGCTGATATCAACAAAGACACCGTTGATTTTGCACCAAACTTTGATGAAACAGAAAAAGAACCAGTCGTACTTCCATCCAGATATCCAAACCTTCTGGTAAATGGAACAACTGGAATCGCAGTTGGAATGGCAACAAACATTCCACCGCATAATCTAAATGAAATAATAAATGCAGTCGTAAAAATCATTGATAATCAAGTCGAAGAAGACCGCGGCACTGATATCGAGGAATTATTAGAAATTGTCAAAGGACCAGATTTTCCAACCGGTGGAACCATTCTTGGAACAGCCGGAATCAACGAGGCATACCGGACCGGTCGTGGTAAAATACGAGTTCGTGCAGTAACCGATATCGAACCAATGCAAAATGGTAAGAATCGAATTGTCGTAACGGAATTACCATATATGGTCAATAAAGCTCGTTTAATAGAAAAAATGGCTGAATTAGTTCGGGATAAAAAAATTGATGGAATTACCGACTTGCGTGATGAATCAGACCGTCAAGGTATGCGGGTATGTATCGAATTACGCCGTGATGTAAATCCAAACGTAATCCTAAATCTATTATATAAACATACTCAGCTACAAGATACCTTTGGTGTCATCATGCTATCATTAGTGAATAATGAACCAAAAGTATTGAATATTCTAGAGATGCTTAACTACTACTTAATGCATCAGAAAGAAGTAGTAACCAGAAGAACGAAATACGAATTAAATAAGGCCAGAGAACGTGCTCATATCTTAGAAGGATTATTAATTGCCTTAGATAATATCGATGAAGTAATTAGTATCATTCGTAGTAGTCGCACGACCCAGGAAGCCAAAGAGCGTTTAATTGAACGTTTTGGTTTATCCGAAGTACAGGCACAAGCAATTGTAGATATGCGTCTGCGCGCGTTAACCGGATTAGAGCGCGAGAAAATCGAAGGCGAATACAAAGAATTAATGGAAAAAATAGCCGGATTAGAAGCAATTTTGGGCGATGAGAAAATATTACTTACCCTAATCAAAGAAGAAATGATGGTCATTGCTGATAAATTTGGTGATGAAAGAAGAACCTCAATCGGATTTGATGAATATGACATCTCAATGGAAGACTTAATCCCAGTCACCAACACCGTTGTAACAATGACAAAATTAGGATATATCAAACGCATGAGCGTAGATAATTTCCGTAGTCAGCACCGTGGCGGCAGAGGAATCAAGGGAATGGAAACCATCGACGATGATTACATCGAAGATTTATTTATGACCACCTCACATCATTACCTAATGTTCTTTACCAACATGGGAAAAGTATATCGGATGAAGTGTTATGAAATTCCAGAAGCATCAAGAACAGCCCGTGGAACAGCCATTATCAATTTGCTACAGCTACAGCCGGGTGAAAAAATATCTGCCGTAATTCCAATCAAAGAATATAAGCAGGGTGACTATCTATTTATGGCAACCAAGAATGGTATTGTCAAGAAGACCCCAATCGTAGAATATTCAAACGTTCGAAAGACTGGATTAGCAGCAATAAATTTACGCGATGATGATGAATTAATCGAAGTAAAACGGACCAACAATAAGAAAGATATCATTCTAGTCACCAAATATGGCCAGTGTATTCGTTTCCATGAAACAGATGTTAGAAGTACCGGCCGTGTATCAATGGGTGTAATCGGAATGAATTTAGCTGATGGTGATACAGTAGTTGGCATGCAGTTAAATACCCAGGGCGATGCATTGATGATTGTATCCGAAAAGGGACTTGGAAAATGCACCTTAATGTCTGAGTTCTCACCACAGAATCGTGGTGGTAAGGGTGTAAAATGCTACAAGATAACTGACAAAACCGGAAATATTGTTGGTGTAAAAGCAGTAAACCAGGAAAATGAAATCATGATCATTACTACCGAAGGAATAATCATTCGAATGGCAGTCAGCGGAACCACCTTACTTGGCCGAGTTACATCAGGTGTAAAATTAATCAATTTAGGTGAAGGAATTACCGTTGCAAGTATAGCAAAGGTACGTGAAGACAAATCCCTGATTGATAATGAAGTAACTAATGAAGTAGAAACATCTTCAACTGAAGCAGAACTATCTTCTGGAGAAGTAGCAGACGAAATAAGCTCAGAAGAAGAGACAGAATCATAAAATAAAAAAGCCCCTCGCATATGCGTGGAATGTAGCGGAAATCAGATTATACAATCAAAAATATTAATGATTGTATAGTTTGATTTTTCTGCTTGTCAAACATGAAGTTTAGAAAAAAGTAGGAGGAAAATATGCCGCAGACATTTTATGAAGTAGTATGGATATTCATCATCTATGCATTTATCGGATGGTGTTCAGAAGTATCATATGCCACACTAGATCGAGGAATATTTGTAAACCGCGGATTTTTAAATGGCCCATATTGTCCAATCTATGGGGTCGGGGTACTTGTAGTAGTAGTAACACTAACTCCGCTAAAAGGAAATCTGCTGATTCTATGTGTAGGCTCATTCCTATTGACATCCATCATCGAATTTGTCACTGGATATATAATGGAAAAAATCTTTCACAACAAATGGTGGGATTATTCAGACAAACCGTTCAACATCAAAGGATATGTGTGTTTGAAATTTTCAATACTATGGGGCTTGGCATGTACCTTCATCATGACAGTTATTCATCCACTAATATATAAATTCATTCAGATAATCCCATTTTTCCTTGGGGTAATATTACTATCAATTATTATGGCGGGATTTATTGCCGATGGCATTGTGACAGTAACCACCATTACAAAATTTAATCGAAAACTGCGAATTATGAATGGAATCGCCGCCAGATTAAAGGTGATATCCAATGAAATCGGCGAGAACATCTATGAAAATGTCAGCGAAGCACTTGAGAAAAAGGATGACATCAGCCAAAGTGTAGATACTATAAAAGAGAAGTTAGTATTAGAGCAGAAAGAACTTCAGCAAAAATATAAAGAAATGTTTGAAAAAGGAAATGCCATTACCGGTCGATTAATGCGCGCATTCCCAAGCATGAAATCAATTGAGCATAACGAAATACTACAGAAATTGAAAATATATAACTTAGAAAGGCGGAATAAAAAAAATGATCAGAACAGTAAAAACTGAGGACATTATTAAAAACATAAAAGAAATGTGTGTCGAGGCCAATCACTATTTGTCAAAAGATATGGATGAATCAATGAAAAAAGCCGTTGAAACCGAACAATCAGAATTAGGAAAAAAAGTATTAAACCAATTGCAGGATAATTTAAAAATAGCTGACGAAGAGATGATACCAATCTGTCAGGATACCGGTATGGCCGTAATCTTTTTAGAAATAGGGCAAGATGTGCATATCGAAGGAATGTCAATCGAAGATGCCATAAACGAGGGAGTTCGTCAGGGTTACAGCGAAGGATATTTACGGAAATCAGTTGTCAACGACCCAATAATCCGTGAAAATACGAAGGACAATACTCCGGCAGTCATCCATTACAGCATTGTCCCGGGCGAAAAAGTAAAAATAACCATTGCTCCAAAAGGATTTGGCAGCGAAAATATGAGTCGTGTCTTTATGCTAAAACCAGCCGATGGAATCGAAGGTGTAAAAGAAGCAATTTTAACCGCAGTCAAAGATGCCGGACCAAATGCCTGCCCACCGATGGTAGTTGGCGTCGGAATTGGCGGAACATTTGAAAAATGTGCAATTTTAGCAAAAAAAGCTCTAACCCGGAATGTAAACGAAGCTTCAATGATTCCATACGTTAAAGAAATGGAAGAAGAAATGCTGGCAAAAATCAATCAATTGGGAATTGGACCAGGTGGCCTTGGTGGTACCACAACAGCATTGGCAGTAAATATTAACACATACCCAACCCATATCGCCGGTCTACCAGTTGCAATCAACATATGTTGCCACGTAAATCGTCATGTCGTTCGTGAACTATAATATTACCTATTAAATATAGAAGAAACAGAACATCCGCTTGTATTAATATGATTGGCGGAATGTTAATGGAGGAAAACATGGATAAGCATATCAAAACACCAATAACCGAAGCAGTAACTGCCGATTTAAAAAGTGGAGATTACGTATATATAACCGGAACCATCTATGTAGCCAGAGATGCAGCGCACAAGCGCATGATTGAAGCATTAAACCGGGGTGAAGAATTACCAATTGATATCAAAGATGCAATCATCTATTATATGGGACCATCCCCAGCCAGGGAAGGCCGCCCAATCGGTTCAGCGGGACCAACCACCGCCAGCCGAATGGACAAGTATGCACCAATCCTGCTTGACCTTGGCCAGAAAGCAATGATTGGAAAAGGAAAAAGAACCAAAGAAGTGGTAGAAGCAATGATTAGAAATAAAGCAGTCTATTTTGCAGCTATTGGCGGTGCAGGTGCATTATTATCAAAATGTATCGTTAAATCAGAAACGGTTTGCTATGAAGATTTAGGTGCTGAAGCAATCTTAAAATTAGAAGTAAAAGATTTTCCAGTCATCGTCGTAATCGACCAAGAAGGAAATAATCTATATGAAACAGCAATAAAGCAGTATCAGCAAATATAAAAATAGTTTTATTTAAAATAGAATATAAATGGGAAATCTGGAAATACTTGTATATCATAAGTAATGATATTGATAGGTAAAAGTATAACTTGAAAAAAATAAAAAATAGTAATTGACAAACTGTGCTTGATTTAGTATTATTATCTATGCGTCGTGTATAAATAACATACGCGGCTAATATCATATTGAATATCTTTTCTTTGAAAGATATTGGAAATAAACATTCAGGAGAAATACTCAAGAGGCTGAAGAGGCGCCCCTGCTAAGGGTGTAGGTCGGGTAACCGGCGCGAGGGTTCAAATCCCTCTTTCTCCGCTTAAAATTTCCATATGTCTAAAATGCTTTATATTTAGACGTTTGTCTTTCACAACACTTAACAAAAAGACATTTCGACAAGAAATTATTTTTTTGCAAAAAGTTGTTGACAAGCATATAACATACATGATATTATATGTGAGTTGCGTCTCACGAGATAGCAACACAGTAAGAACCTTGATAACTGAACAGTGAAATAACCTTGAAAGATTCGTAAAGAGATTTCAAAGAACAAAATTGCATCGAAAGATGCGACCTAGAAACAGTAAAAAACGTCTTTTTGATAAAACGTCAAAAAGCCGTAAAAAGTG
>JAVBTX010000027.1:0-80311 GCA_031555935.1 Lachnospiraceae bacterium
TCCAAGAAATCTCTATTTCCTCATTCTGATTCACTGTCCCCGCTGCCTCTTCCTCTGCTATTAATACCTCAAACCAAGCGTCGTCCTCTTCTTGACTCCTTACATAAATCTCCAGTTCTTCGGAATCTGTGTTATCCTCTGGAAAAAGACTGTTTGCCACTAATTCGAAATCTTCTTCTATAATAATATCATTTTCTTTTGCAAGTGATTCTGCCTCTTCTTCGGTCAGCTCTGCCACCATCATATGGTTGTCTTCCGGAAACTCTGGCACCAACGCGTCTTCTACTACTGAGTCTTCTATTTCCTCCAAAAGATACTCATATGTATCTGCATCCTCTGCAAGGATAACATAGTTCTTCTCCGTCAGGCTGCCTGTACCCGCGAATGTATTCTCTTGCTCTAGTTCTGCCTTTACTTGCAAAATCGTGCTATGATAGGTCAGTCCTATCAGCAATGTTAGTGTCAGCATAAAACTGACTTTTCTTGTTGTTCTTTTTTGGTTCCCCATTTCTCTCTCCTTATGTTTCATCCAATGCTCAAGGCGCATCTCGCAATTCTGACAAACGTTCCTTTCCGGCTTCGTCAAGGCGCGCGAATAGCCCCTGTTTTTTCTTTCCACCTATATTAGACGTTTTAAAAGGCCATTTGGTTCCCCTAAAAATATTTTTAGCAATTTTCACAAAAAGAGCTGTTGCAAAATGTTTAATTTGCAACAACTCTCTGCTTTTTAAGTGAAATTCCTAATAATTAGTGAAATCCCTCATAATTTAATGATGGAATAAACGAATGCCAGTAAAGCACATTGCCATGTTGTATTTGTTACAGGTTTCGATAACATTATCATCACGAATCGAACCGCCTGGTTCTGCCACATAGCTAACACCGCTCCTATGTGCTCTTTCGATATTATCACCAAATGGGAAGAAAGCATCGGAGCCTAATGCCACACCGGTGTTCTGGTCTAACCATGCCCGCTTTGCTTCGGCGGTAAATATCTCTGGTTTTACTTTGAAGAATTTCTGCCAGGTACCTTCTGAGAGCACATCCATATAATCCTCTCCGATATATAAATCAATCGAATTGTCTCGGTCAGCACGGCCGATACCATCGACAAACTGCAAACCTAATACCTCTGGTGCCTGACGTAAGAACCAGTTGTCAGCCTTGCTGCCAGCCAAACGGGTACAGTGAATTCTGGACTGCTGTCCAGCACCGATACCGATAGCCTGTCCACCCTTTGCATAACATACAGAGTTAGACTGGGTATATTTCAAAGTAATCATTGCGATTGCCAAATCAATTTTTGCTGATTCTGGAATTTCTTTATTTTCAGTTACAATGTCAGAGAAAAATGCTTCATCAATTTTCAATTCATTTCTGCCCTGCTCAAAGGTGATACCGTATACTTCTTTGCGTTCGATTGGATTCGGTACATAATCCGGGTCTATCTCAATCACATTGTAATTGCCTTTTTTCTTTGCCGCTAAAATTTCCAGTGCATCGGCATCATATCCTGGCGCAATCACGCCGTCAGATACTTCACGTTTGATAATTAATGCGGTCGCTTTATCGCAAACATCTGACAAACAGATGAAATCACCAAAAGAAGACATTCTATCAGCACCTCTGGCTCTGGCATATGCATTCGCAAGTGGGGTAAATTCTACTTCCATATCCTCCACCCAGTATATTTTTTTCTCTATATCAGTCAGTGGCAGTCCTACTGCGGCTCCGGCTGGTGATACATGCTTAAAAGAAGTTGCCGCTGGAAGTCCGGTTGCTGCCTTTAATTCTTTGACTAACTGCCAGCCATTAAAAGCATCTAAGAAATTGATATAGCCCGGTTTTCCATTTAAAACCTTAATTGGCAGCTCGCCATTTTCCATATAGATTTTGGATGGTTTCTGATTTGGGTTACAACCATATTTTAATTCTAATTCTTTCATTGTTCGCTCCTTGATTTTTCTATTATTGATTTTTATTGACAATCCGAGTCTCATATTTGCCAGTTTCAATATCAATATATCTGACAAATAAGGATACTTTGTTTTCTTCGTTCAAGCTCTCCCAAACAAGATTGGTAAAGCTGTCGATGTCTTGATCTAATGCTACTAAGGTTGGTTCACCTTCATAACTTGGCAATGGGTCGCCATCCTGCATATAGGTATGAATGAAACGTCCTTCGCCAGCAACCGGATTCTGATATGCATAGGTATAACGGTTGCAGCTATCTGGATTGCCATTGTTACTCTTTAAAATCGACATTGCATAGTTATAATTTCCATCTTCCACATGCATGATTCCTGAAATTCTTGGGGTGTAGTTCGGAGCATCTGGTTCAAACTCTCTCGTTCTAAGTGCCTGCTCAAAGGTGTTCTGCTTGTCCATCAAGTCGTAGATGGTATCAGTCTGGTCACCATTGGTTACAATTGTTTTGTTGCCCAGTACGCGGACCGGCGCATATATAATTAAACTTGGATCACTTAGTTTGGAAGGATCAAATGCCTGCGTTCTGATGCCCTCTCCGTCAGTAACAAACACACGGTTACGGCTATTCTCACTTCTTCCCATAATGAAATATGCGGTTACGGCACTTTTTCCATCTTTTGATTTTCCTATTACAATTCCTCTTCCCGGATAAGAATTTCCTTTTAATTCCTGCTCCAATGAGTGCATCTTCATGTTCTGATCCTCCTAATGGTTTTTCTTGTAGTTTCCTTTGCTGGTTTGCTAAATACCTAGTGCTACCACGTACATTTTAGCATGTCGTTTTTCAGATTACAATGGTTTGTGTATTATTAGCGTATTATATAAATTACTGAATTTTATTAGTTTTTCTAATATATTCATGCAACACTAAGGCTCGCTCGCCCCATGTGTGATTCGCTTTGGCATACAAATAGGCTTGTTCAAGCTTCGCTTGGGCGGCTTGTTCATCGGACAAAATATATTTTATTTGTGCTGGCAAATCAGCTAGTGCAGTCAGGTCATAATAATTCACCAGCTCTGTGTCTGGCATTATTTCTCGCAGGTAAATGCTGTCATCGGTTAAGGCAATCGCACCATTTAACATTGCGGTAAAGATTCTATCATGTGCTCCTTTTTTGAACCACGGCATAACATTTAATGCTATTTTACTGTTGCGGATAACTTCCACACATTCCGCTGAGGTTAGCATCCGTCCACTAACAATCAAATGCTCTGGATGATGGCATGGCATTTTCTCCCAATCCTGCCCAAACACATGCACCCGAATTCCAGCATCCAATAATGTCTGAATCACCTTTTCACGGTAATAGCTCCGATTATACAAATCCAAAAATGCAATACCATGCTGGGCCTGACATATTTCTTCATCGGTCGCCTCCGGTATTTCCTGACGTATTATTCGTTCCATCAAATCATCAATGGACTCACTCGGATTGTCTCTTAAGCCTTTTAATATCTCGTGATAGAAGTCAATATATTCCTGTGTGCGCTCCTTAAAATGTTCTTCCAATGTCGGCAACGCCACATAGTTGGCAATAAAAGCTACGTCATATTTTCGCTGATGAAAAGGAACCATATCGCGGGTCAATAAATCCCCCTGCAATATGTTCCCTGCAAGTGGCAGGAAATAACATGGAATGTGCGGATAAAACCGCTGTATGTATTCCACATGCCCACGGTCCACGCAGAAGGCAACGAGACGATGGTGCTCTTCATCTCCATTTTGCTGATTATCGTAGTTTAGCTGATTATAGTGATTTAACTGATCATAATAATATAGCGGATGGTCAACCATAATACAATAGCACGGCAAATCATAGTGTTCCCAAAGGCTAATGCCTGATGGCTCCTGAAATTCCACTTCAGCGCTTAATCCAATAAAGTTAAAGGTCAGCACCGCCGTATTTTCCTTCTTGGCAAATTTGCGGACCTTCTTGGTGCTTTTGTCTAAGTCAGCAAGGTCAACATAAAACAATTTATAGTTTAATCGCTCCAGAGTCCCCGCCATCTGCCTTGAAAAATAGCCTAGAGTCTCCACGGCATGTTCAAATAAAATAAGTTTTTTAATCATTTTAATAACTATGCCTTTCTCATAACCGTGTGAAAAAAATAATCTATCCTCACAAGCATAAAAGCACACCGTCCGAGCGATGAAGCAAACGGATTGGTATGCTTTTTATTTTGTATTTTAGTTTTTAAAGCTATGAATTGGTGCCGGAATACGTCCACCTCGATTGATGAAAGCATCACAGGAATATGGATTCACTTTCATAATCGGCGCATAGCCAAACAGTCCGCCAAATTCTACGGTTTCGCCTACACCCTTACCAATTACTGGTATTAAACGGGCTGCGGTCGTCTTCTGATTAATCATGCCAAGTGCCATTTCATCAGCAATGATACCAGAAATTGTAGTTGCTTTGGTGTCACCCGGAATTGCAATCATATCAAGACCCACAGAGCAAACGCAGGTCATTGCTTCTAATTTTTCTAAGGTGATTGCCCCTGCCTGCACGGCATTGATCATGCCCTGGTCTTCGCTGACCGGTATAAATGCACCGCTTAAGCCACCCACATAGGAGGATGCCATTACGCCGCCTTTTTTTACCTGGTCATTTAACAGTGCCAGCGCTGCCGTTGTTCCCGGTGCACCAGCATATTCCAAGCCGATTTCACACAAAATGTCTGCGACACTATCACCGATTGCCGGGGTTGGGGCTAAGGATAAATCAACAATACCAAATGGAATACCGAGCATCCGAGATGCTTCCTGCGCTACCAACTGGCCGACTCTTGTTACCTTAAAAGCGGTTTTCTTTATTGTTTCACAAAGCACTTCGAAGTTCTCACCACGAACTTTTTCAAGCGCCGTCTTAACCACACCTGGTCCACTGACGCCGACATTGATTACGGCATCAGCTTCGGTTACACCGTGGAATGCACCTGCCATAAATGGGTTATCATCCGGTGCATTGCAAAACACAACCAGCTTCATACAGTCAACCGAATCACGGTCCTTTGACTGTTCTGCTACTTCTAATAAAATCTCGCCCATTAATTTGACTGCATCCATATTGATACCGGTCTTGGTTGAGGCTAGATTGACCGAGCTACAGACCCGTTCAGTCCGGCAAAGAGCCATTGGAATCGAGCGAATTAACATTTCATCAGCTTTTGTCATGCCCTTTGATACGAGTGCCGAATAGCCACCAATCAGATTGACACCGACTGCTTTTGCCGCTGCATCTAAGGTATCGGCAATTGTTGCAAAATCTTCGGAAGATTTACATGCAGCTCCGCCAATTAAGGCAATTGGAGTTACCGAAATTCTTTTATTTACGATTGGAATACCAAATTCTTTCTCAATTGTCTCACCGGTCGAGGCTAGATTTTTAGCGACACTAGTGATTTTATTGTAAATATTTTCGTTTAACTTTTTTAAATCAGAATCAATACAGTCCAACAGACTGATACCGATGGTGATGGTTCGAACGTCTAAGTTTTCCTGCTCGACCATCTTATTGGTTTCGTGTACTTCCCATATATTAATCATGCTGACATTCTCCTATAATCTGTGCATCATATCAAAAATTGCTTCCCGCTGGCACTTAATCGTAACCCCGATTTCGTTCCCCAGTTCTTCTAACTCCTTCGCACAATCAGCAAATGGTTTCTCAGAAGTATTCAAATCGACAATCATCATCATGTTGAAAAATCCCTGAATAATGGTCTGGGATATATCCAGTACATTGATATGGCTATCTGATAAATAGGTACATACCTTGGCAATAATACCAACGGTGTCCTTTCCGACTACGGTAATAATTGTTTTTTCTGTCTTATCCATGATTATCTCCTAATCTTCCCCCAAACGCACGTGAGGGGAACTTTCCTATATTCTTACTAAATTAGATGCCTCTGCCCGGTCAGCTACATACATCGGAAAATCGTCGCCTTTATATGGATTTTCGCCCAATGACACTTCTAACCGCACCGTTTCATATGCCAGTGATGCATAATTATTTTCCTGACTTAAATGTCCTAAAATAACCGTTTTAAAATTATCATGCAGCACGCGCCCCAACAACTGTCCACTGCTCTCGTTGGACAAATGCCCTCGTTCTGATAGAATTCGTTGTTTCAGTGGATAGGGATAACTGCCCACCTGCAACATATGTATATCATGATTTGCTTCTAGCAGCAAAACGTCTAGTCCTTGCATTTTCTCAATAATATAATCATCATATTTGCCTAAGTCCGTAATAATACCCATCGACTGTTCATCTTTATGCATCACATAAGCTACAGGCTCAGCAGCATCATGCGAAATTGCGAGTGGTTCAATCTGCATATCACCAATCGTAAATTCCCTGCCAGCTTCAACCGGACGAAATAGGCTTTCATCAATTTTTCCGACCGAGGCCGTTCTCTTAATCGCCGCAATCGTCCCGGCCGTCGCATACATCGGTATGCCGTAGCGTCTTGCCACAACCCCCAGACCACTGATATGGTCTGAGTGTTCGTGGGTGATTAATATTCCTTGCATTTCTGAAGTTTTCAGACCGATTGTATTCAGCCCATTTTCAATTCGTTTGCCACTGATTCCCGCATCAATCATGATATGCGTGTTTGCCGTTCCGGCATAAATGCAATTTCCACTGCTTCCACTGGCAATGCTACATAATTCCATCATCGTTTATTTCTCTTTTCGGTATTTTTTATTCCCAATAGATTTCGATTTCATCTCCATCGCTTAATTCTTGTATATATTGCGCATTCTCACCATTTAAATTGGTTACGACGGCGCGCCCCTCTGACTGTTTCAAATCAAAGTGAATGTAGTCAAAGATATCAACAAAGATATAGTCCGTCTTACCGGTCAAAATAAGCTTCTCGCCATTGACAATGACATTGAGCATTGTTGTCTCGCCAGCTCCTGCCGTGTTCTCTGTTTTCGCTTCGGATTCTGACTGTTCCGCTGCGGATTCTTCCTCAGCGTATTCTTCTTCAGCATGTTCTTCCCCAAAGGCAGAGTACGCTGCAGATGGTTTGGTTGGTTCTTCACTGACATAATCAAGAACATTCCATTCTACTTCAAAGTTCTCATACACCAACGTCTGCATATCAGCCAAACGGTTATTCACCATAATATCCCGGTTCAAATCTAACTCTACATCCATAAACTCAGCCAATTGACTAACCGTATAGAAGCCACGCATTTCAATCACATCACCGTCTTTGATTTGGTAGTGTGGCGGCTCAAGACTGCCATTTACCTCGGCAAATTTTGCACAGGAAATTTCCTTTCCATTAACCACAAAGGTAATCGTACTAGCTGTATACTCCTCTAACTGTTCTACCGTATAATGCGCCTCTGTTCCTTCGGTGGAAGGTTCAATTGTAATATAGCAATTTGGCTCCAGCGGGGTGTTAATGCTGACAATGTTATCATTGATTTTGACAATTGCAGACTCACCGGCCTCACCTCTGGCAATCCGCTGTTTTCCATTGACCGTAAATGTGATTGCCTGACCACGGCGCGGGAACAACTGCTCATTCGGGAAGCCTGCCTGTAATGCCGCATCCACCACCGTCAGACGGTTATTATCATATAGCTTCATCCGCTCACCATTAAAGTGAACCAGAATAAAGTTATTTTTTTGCTCATAGTAATTCAGGCAGATACCAATTGGCGTTACCAGTAATGGGTCCTTCTTGATTTCTTCCTGCGCAAACTGAATTTCCTGCATGACCTCTTCGCCACGCAATGCCACACGCTCATATGGCAATTCTAGTTTATCCGCCAATTTCTCAGCAAATCCGTGAATCTTGCCACCGCCGCCGACGATAAAGGTCGCGCTAACAGATTTTCCACCGTTTAACTCCTGAATTTTTTCGGCCACTTCTGTGGCAATACTTGTCACTGCCGATTCTGTCAACTTCCAAACCTCTGCGGCGGTAACGGTATGTGAAATACTCATAATATCCTTAAACTCAACTTCGTCTTCAATGCCTGCGGTCAGCTTGATGTGCTCTGCGGTATTGAAATCGACCAGATAATGCTGTACCAACAACTCCGTCAATTCATCTCCGGCATGTGGAATCATGCCATACGCAATAATGCTGCCGTCTCTGGTAATACAGATATCACTTGTTCCTGCCCCAACATCCACCAAGGCAATATTTAACATCCGAAAGGCTTCTGGAATCGCCACGTTAATCGCGGCGATTGGCTCCAAGGTCATGTTCGCAACATCTAGACCAGCCAGATTAACTGCCGAATACAAGCCATCCACAACATCTTCTGGCAGGAATGTTACAATTACATCTTCACTAATCTTATCAGCCTTATGGCCTTCCAGATTGGAAAATATTTCATCATTAATATAATATTTAACAACGGAATAACCGACGCAGTAAAATTTATACCGTGTATCATTTTTTTCTTTTAATATTTCCTGTGCTTTTTCAATGCCCAGCAAATCAAGGGTATGAATATGCTCCTTGGTCACCACTGTTTCTTCCGGAAATTCATATTCAATCAACGTCGTCACAGTCTTAAGCACACGACCAGCGGCAGCAATACAAACCTCACTTAGGGGCTGTTCAATCTGCTGCTCCAGCTCTTTTTTAACGTCGTCGATTGTTCTGCCAACTCTTCCAATATCATGAATCTGTCCATCCAGCATCGCCCTTGTCTCATGCTCACGCACACATTGCGCCGCCACATAAAACTTTTTATCCTCTTTATATCCTACCGTTCCGACGATATTACGAGTACCTATATCCAGACCAAACACTAATTGCTGACTATTATTATTCGCGTTTTCCATCTGTGCCTTCTCCCTTACTCTCTAATACTTTTCGTACCTGAGCGATTGTTTCCTCGATCGTTTGATTATTATCTATTTCGACCACACACGCTTTTCGGTATTCTTCTTCGCTTAATTGATTGGCAAATATCTGTGCTATCTTTTCATCACTATATCCCCGGGTTTCCTTAAGCCGTTTGCTACGGTTTTCCCTCGAAGTATTAATATACCACAATTCATCACAAATTTCATCATAATGTTCTTCAATTAATAAAGCTGCCTCCAAAATCAGGAAATCAATCTGCCCCTTTTCCTGCTCCATCTTCTGCTGGGCAATGATATATTCTTTAACTGTCGGATGAACCAATTGGTTGACGGCTTCTAATTTGCCAGCATCGGCAAACATTACGCGGGCCATTGCAGGCCGGTCAATAAAACCATTTTTCCCAAATACATCATCACCTTCAAAGATACGTTTCAGCGGCTCATAACAAATCCCCCCCGGCTCCATCATCTCCGCTGCAATTGTATCGGCATACATTATCCTGACATTATATTCCTGCGCTAAGTAGGTCAAAATCGCTGACTTGCCAGCTCCGACCCCGCCGGTAATACCAATAAATTTCATGCTCATCTATTTTGCCTCATACCAGTTATTTCCGGTGTGCATATCAATTTCCAAGGTTACAGCCAAATCAGCGGCGCGCTTCATCTCTTCTTCTAAAATCATCGCCACTGCGGCCTCTTCGCCAATCTTAGTCTCAATCAGAAGTTCATCATGGACTTGTAAAATCAACTGTGATTCTAACTGCTCAGCCCGTAAACGGTCATGAACCTTGATCATTGCAATTTTGATAATATCGGCAGCGGTCCCCTGAATTGGCGAATTCATCGCAATTCGTTCACCAAATGCGCGTTGCATAAAATTGCTCGAAGAAAGCTCCGGCACCGGTCGACGGCGGCCAAACATCGTCTCCACATAGCCGTCCTTTTTACCTTGTTCAACCAGACCATCGAGAAAACTCTTAATTCCCGGATATGTTTCAAAATAACGTTTGATATAGCTCTCCGCTTCCTTTTTGGTAATACTTAAATCCTGGCTCAGTCCAAACGAACTAATTCCGTAGACAATTCCGAAGTTTACCGCCTTGGCATTTCTTCGCTGTAATGAAGTCACCTCATCAAATGGTACATGGAATACTTGAGAAGCAGTCATCGCATGGATATCCTGTGCCTCCTGGTACGCCTGAATCAGCATTTTATCCTCCGACATATGAGCCAATACACGCAGCTCAATCTGCGAATAATCGGCATCGGTAAAAATATAACCTTCTGATGGTAAAAATACTTTTCGGATCAAACGTCCTAATTCCATCCGAATCGGAATATTCTGCAAATTTGGGTCGGTACTGCTCAACCGGCCAGTTGCCGTAATCGTCTGATTGAAGGTACTATGAATCCGCCCATCCGCGGCAATGAAGTTCGCCAAACCATCGGCATAGGTCGATTTTAATTTCGCCAATTGACGGTATTCTAAAATCTGTGATACCAATGGATATTCCGGTGCGAGCTTATCCAGCACATCGGCTGACGTTGAGTAACCAGTCTTCGTTTTCTTGCCATTTGGCATCTGCAATTTTTCAAATAAAATTACGCCTAACTGCTTCGGCGAATTGATATTAAATACTTCACCGGCACCAGCATATATCTGTTGCTCTAATTCGGCAATTTTGACTCCCAGCTCGTCGCCATACTCTTTTAAGGCCTGTGCATCAATCGCAACGCCAGCCTTTTCCATATCGGAAAGCGTAAAGATTAACGGCATTTCAATTTCTTCATATAAATGATACATGCCCTGCTGTTTTAGCTGCTCGGTTAGCTTCTCCGTTGCCTTCTGATTTACATAAGCCATATAGCAGACACAGGTCAAAAATTTGTCCGGCGCTGTTTCCATTGCTTCTGCTAATCCCAGCTTTCCTAGCAAATCGGCTTGTGACGGTATCATTTCATCCAAATAATCCTTCGCTAAATCTTCATAAGAATAGTCGTTCTTTAATGGATTTAACAGATAGGCGGCAATTTTAGTGTCATCATAATGCTGTGGTTTGCCGTCACCAAGATATTTAAGCTGTGGTTTCAAATCAAAGGTCGCCCCTTTTATGCCCTTTTCAAATAATGCTTGTAGCTGCTGCAATAAATATGCTTCGCCAAGTGCCTCCGCTTTTAGAAAACAAATTTCTGTTCCAGCCGCTAATGCAATGCCCAATAATCCGTTCGCACCAATGACTAACTGAAAACCAAAGCTTTTGGCTTTTTCTGCTGCCTGAAATACTGCTGCCGCAACTTCTTCTTCGGCAACTAGCCGGAAAGTCTCCTCGGCCTGATTCTTCGGCGCATCAACTTGAAAGCGATTTAACATATTTTTAAATTCCAACTGCTTGCATAACAGATAAGCTTCGGCTGTATACAAATCACTAATCTGATTCAGTCTCGCCTGCTCCGCTTCATATTCCACCGGTGCATCGATTTCAATGGTTGCCAGTGTCTTACTAAGCTGCGCCTGTGCATAGTATTCGCGGAGATTTTCTTTGGCTCGATTTGGCTTCACTTCATCTACATGAGCATATGCATTTTCAATACTGCCATACGTTGCAATAATGCTGGTGGCTGTCTTTTCGCCAATCCCCGGCACTCCCGGAATATTGTCGGAAGCATCTCCCATCAGTGCTTTGACATCAATAAATTGCACTGGGGTTACCTGATAACGTTCCATCACATCAGCAGCATTGTAGTCCTCGATTTCCGTTCCCGTTTTCTTCGTCTTTGGGATGCGGATTTTGATGTGCTCGGTCGCTAATTGCAGCAAATCACGGTCACCGGATACCACCGACACTTCTAGTCCAGCGGCTTCACTGCGCTTGGCAATCGTGCCTAACAAGTCATCGGCTTCATAGCCAGCTTTTTCAATGACCGTTACGCCCATTGCCTTTAACATCTCTTTCATCACCGGAACCTGCTGGCGCAGCTCGTTTGCCATCGGCTTTCTGGTTCCCTTATAAGCCTCAAACATCTGATGCCGGAAGGTCGGTGCTGACACGTCAAAAGCAACCGTTAAATACTGCGGCTGCTCCTCTTCTAATATTTTAAACATAATATTTAAGAATCCATAGACTGCATTGGTATGCAGCCCCTGTGCATTTGTCAAATCTGGGATGCCAAAAAAGGCTCGGTTTAAGATACTGTGACCATCGATTAGGACTAACTTCTCGCTCATTGATTTTCTCTCTTCTAAATAAATTTTTAATTTTCTTCTTCGTCCATCATCTGGAAGAACTTCGTATCAATTTCCGGATAGGAACGTTTTAATGAAATTGGTTTGCCGCTGGCATTTAAGAAGCAGTGCTCGCTTTTTGACAGCGTCCGCAGTTCACCCGTTTCTTTATCGGTCATCCGATAGTGTACCACCAGCTTAATCCCATTGTACTCTGCCACTTTTGCCTCAATGATAACAGTATCACTAAAGCGTACCATGCTCTTATATTCACATTGAACCGATATAACCGGACTGATGACCTCTAATTCTTCCATCTGCTTATAGCTATAGCCCATTTGTTCCATCATGTCCATCCGCGCTTCTTCCATCCACCGAATGTAGTTAGAGTGATGAACAATTCCCATCTGGTCCGTCTCATAATATTTTACATGATGCTCATATGGTTTTATCTCTAATTTTTTTATGCCTTTGTAAATATCAACTCTTGTATCTTTCATGAAAAAGACCCCTTTCAATATTTTCTAATCATTCAAATGTTTCTATTTCAGACGTTTTTCTCAGTGTAACAGCCAGAATTCGGTCTGTTTCTATTTTCGCCTGCTCAGCAATCAAAAGTCCCTTTTTGGCATCCTCCACCGTTGCAACAAGGTAGTCAGTTCCGGGATATCTTCCGTCAAAATAAAATTCCGAAAGGTATCTCAAATCATTGGCATCGAAATCCATATCAATTCCTTGTTTCTGCAACGCATAATATAGGGTTATCAGCTTATGTGATTTTAAAATCTTATTGACATCTTCGGTAAATACATATGTCTGCACTAAATGCTTTAAATACTTTTCAACTATCTGCTGCGCCTGTACGACCAGAATATTAAATGAAGGTGCCTGTTCCACCTGCCCCATAACAAAACGCAGATACTGTAGTTCATTACTTGCAACATCATAATAGGAACTATAATTCAATGAAATCACCTCCGAAAAATACAAACATTTTTTTGTAACTCTACCTCAAACGTTGTTTTTGGTTCTTGCAGCATCTCCTTCGTATAAAAAACAACATCACATTCAATATTGCTTTCACTTAGAGCATCCTCTACCTTTTCGCGAATGATTGCTCGAAATAATGCATCTGCCTGATAAGCCTCTGTCGTCACCACCAGAAAATCCAAATCACTTTGCGCATGATAAGTACCATGTACACTGCTTCCAAACAAACGCAATTCCTGTACTTCTTCCACATCACCTAATATGCCGATTACTTTCTTTAATGCCGTAACATAATGCTCCGGCAAATCTAGGATTCTGTCTTTTTGCATTGCCGCCTCCACAATAAAATACTTGCCATATAAAAGGCATCCTATGGTGCTTTCTATATGGCAAGTATACTATACTCGTCTGTCAATATCAATATTTTCAGTCTTATTTTTCACTGATGTATTCCAGATAATCCATCTCATTGGCAAATAACATGTAGCTACCATTTACATAGCCCATATAGCCATCCGGTACAAAATATCCTTTCATATTTACACGCTCCTTTTTATACATTGTTCGCTTTGTTATAAACTTAGTATAAAAAAGATTGTGTCCAATAATCCGGACTTCAATCCCGGTGTCCGATACTACAACGTAACTATATGCAGTTATTTTTCTTTCTGGTATATACAAATCCAGCTCCACTTAATGCAATTAAGATAAACCACAGACTAATCGGTGTTGCATCGCCAGTCTTTGGTAGGTTACTGGCAAATACCTTGACCGGTCCAGTCACTTGCTTACCCTCAATATGCACCGTTCCTGTTTTTTCATCATAGGAATAGCCTTCCGTTATAACGGTTCCGCCAACTGTGATGACAATGGAGCTTGGCAGTTTACCGCCCTCACTCTTAATTACCGTGTCGTAATCAACACCATATGATGCGGGTTCTGCAACAATCTGTGAATTATTTACCGACCCTTCAACCGAAAATTCAATCGGCTTTGCCGCTGCGGCAATTTCAATATTGCCGCTTATGTTCTCGTTAAATATGGTTAATGCTCCCGTCGTGCTGTCATAGGTATAATCTTCGTCCGGCTTGAGGGTGGTTCCGCCCACTTTTACCGTTATCGCTGACGGCAGCGAATGCCCCGTCAAAACAGTAATTGTCGCATTAAAATCAGCTCCTGGCGTTGCGGCGCTTTCACCTACATAAATCCCATTTGAGATACTTTCTGTTACCGAATAGCTTTGAGGTGGTGCAATTGCAATAATCTCCACCGGTCCGGTTATTTTTTTGCCTTCGATATGCACGGCACCAGTCTCACTGTCATAAGTATAGCCTTTGGTAATCACGGTTCCGCCGATTGTAATTGTGATTGACGATGGCAGTTCATATTTCTCTGCGGCAACGATTGTGGTGCTGTAATCTTGACCATAGGTTGCTGTATCTCCGGCAAAACTGCCATGCTCGACCTTGTCCGTCACGGTAAATTTTTTGACTACGGCCGCGGCAATAATCTCAATATCTCCGCTTATGTTCCCAGCTTTAATCGCAATTTTTCCGTTTGAACTATCGTACGTATAATCGGTTCCTTGTTTTAAGGTTACTGCGCCTACTTTTACCTTAATCAATCGTGGCAGCCGGTAACCTGTTTGCGCCGTTATTACCGAACGATATTCCACGCCAAAAGCTGCCGTATTACGGCCCGTATATGCGCCATTTGTAATGGTGTGCTTGACACGATAAATGATCGGCTTCACATCGGTTGCTAAAATCACCACTGGTCCGGTTATCTTGGCACCATCAATATGCACTGCGCCGGTTTTACTATCATAGGTATATCCTTCTGTGATAATTTTTCCGTCGATGGTAATTACTATTGATTTCGGTAATTGATAACCATTTTCAGCGACAATTGTCGTATCATATTGCGTTCCATATGTTACTGTTCTTCCAGAAAAATCACCGTGTTCGACCTGATCTGATACGGAAAATGTCTTTAATGTTGCCGCTGCGATTAACTCGATTGCACCGGTTACTTTTGCTGCATAGATCGAAACTGCACCGGTGGTACTGTTGTAGGTGTAGTCTGTTCCGGCGGTTAATGTCACTCCGCCCACCTTTACAACTATCGTATTTGGCAGCTTATATCCGGTTTGGGCGGTCAAGGTATCGGCATAGGCGGTTCCGTGCGTCGCCTTACTTGCGCCAGAATAATTCATATTTGTGGTGGTATGGGTTACTCCGTATTCTTTTAAGACGGCATCGGCAACAATTTCGATTGCGCCGGTTACTTTTGCCGCATGGATCGAAACTGCACCAGTGGTGCTGTTATAGGTGTAGTCTGTTCCGGCTGTTAATGTCACTCCGCCCACCTTTACAACTATCGTATTTGGCAGCTTATATCCGGTGTCAGCGGTTAGGGTATCGGCATAGGCGGTTCCGTGGGATATTGCATTACTTCCATCATACGTAATATTTGAAATCGTATGAGTCACCAGATATCCATTTAGTACTGCATCGGCAACAATTTCAATTGCACCGGTTACTTTTGCCGCATTGATTGAAATTGCACCGGTGGTACTGTTGTAGGTGTAGTCTGTTCCGGCAGTTAATGTCACTCCGCCCACTTTTACAACTATCGTATTTGGCAGCTTATATCCGGTGTCGGCGGTCAAGGTATCGGCATAGGCGGTTCCGTGCGTTACCTTGCTTGCGCCGGAATAATTCATATTTGTAGTGGTATGGGTTACTCCATATTCTTTCAAGACTGCATCGGCAACGATTTCGATTGCACCGGTTACTTTTGCCGCATTGATCGAAATTGCACCGGTGGTACTATTGTAGGTGTAGTCTGTTCCGGCTGTTAATGTCACTCCGCCCACTTTTACAACAATCGTGTCTGGCAGTTTATATCCGGTGTCGGCGGTTAATGTATCGGCATAGGCGGTTCCGTGCGTTACTGTATCACTTCCAACATATGTAATATTCGAAATCGTATGGGTTGTATCATATGTTTTCAACGCAAATGTAACGTCAATCGTATGGTTTGCTGTTGCATTTGAAAATGTATAACCATTTGCCACGGCTTCCGCAATTTCAGAAGATGTAAGTGTTTTTGTACCGGCCGTATTTTTATCAATAATAATAGTTGCTACCTTATATCCGGTGTCCGGCGCAAATGTATAGCTCTTTGAGCTGCCTTCCTCAACGCTTGTGGCTCCGCTTGGGGTAATTGTACCATTTGCCCCCGCCGTTGCAGTAATCGTATGAGTACTGAGACCACCTTGCGCATTTTGCCATTGAGCATAAACAGTCACATTGCTTGTTATTGGCGTGCTCATGGTAAAACTGCCGCCAATGCCATCCTTCCATCCAGTAAATTCATAGCCATCTCGCACTGGCTTGTCTGGAAAGTAGAGCACACTTCCATATGCGGTAGGAATGTCCGGTATTGTTTCAACGACAGGTGCGCCGCCCCAATCACCACTATTCCCATTAAACGTAACTTTGTAAATTGGACTCCAAACAGCATAAAGCGTTACATCCGTCTCAAAGCTTTCCAACACTAAATCCACAATTGTATTGGCATCATTTGTATCTGTTTTGCTCCATCCCAAGAAGGTATAATTATCTTTTGACGGCGGCTGTGGAAAATTCCCCAGCTTTTCATCCACTGCTTTGATAAACTGATCGGCATCAACGCCACCATTGGCCTTGAATGTGACCGTCGTTTCTTTTTCCCATATTGCATATACCGTTGTTGTCGCTGAAACAATAGAGGATGGATACATCGCTTCACCAGTTCCTTCCGGCACTCTGTTCCACTCAATAAACTTATAGCCCGTTCGTTGTGGTTCTGAATATCCCGTGCCAAAACAGCCATTCGAGATTGTTTGTGAACCCGGCACATTGGTCACGGTATCAGAACCGCCATTTCCATTAAAATTTAAGGTATATTCTGCCAGTGCCCATTGCGCATAAAAACTATTATTTTTTTTCTCGCCTTTGGCAAGGCTATATACTCTACCACTGCCATCGGGCTTTTCATTCCAGCTAACAAATGTATAACCCAAACGAACTGGCGTCGGCTCCGCGGTCTGTGTTTGTCCGCCATTATTGGTATAGACTTTACCGACTAACTCACCACCACTGGTTCCGATATTATCGTAAAACGAATACACATAGGAGCTCTTATTGTCCCACTTCGCAAAAACCTCCAGATTCGATGCAATTATCGTTGCCGCACTAATATATTCCGTTCCGCCAGCCGACGTCGTCCAGCCCAAAAAACTATTCGTCCCATTTGTCGGATCAACTGGCATATCCTCGCCAAGTACGCCGCCCAAAGTACTTATCGTTTTTGACGTTGTGCTGCCATCCCAGTTACCACCATTCAAATTAAATGTCACGGTGTAGACCTGCTTATCACTCCATATCGCATAAAATGTTGTATTTCCATTGATTACGGTATCTGCTGTAACGGCTTCACCCTGTCCGTCTGCCTGCGTATTCCATTCCTGAAAGAACATTCCACGCTTTGTCGGCTTTGTTGCCGGTAAGCTGCCGAGAGCTGCACCCTTCGTGGCCATCGTGACACTCGGAGTTGCCTCGGTATCACCAGTATTTTTATCAAATCGCACGGTACAGTAACTCGCGTTCGCAGTTCCATCCGCCGATACAAAATCAGAATAAATGTTCAAAGATTCCCACGTTGAACCAGCCGACCAACCGCTTCTGTCCATCCCATTGATATCCTGATTAAAGGAGTTATCCTGTGCCGCTGTACCGGTAATAAAACGAAATGGTGTCGATTTATTAAAGCCGCTAAAAGGGGTTCCCGCCAAAGCTGCCTTTATGTCTGCCATTGAAAATCGAAAGGACAAGAAATAATTTGTTGTTCCATTAAAAGTACTGTCTGCTTGTGACAAATAGTAATTTGCATCTGCTACTGGCTTAAATGCCGCAACTGGTTTTGAAATTCCAGTTGTGCTTGGGCTCATATTCAAATAGCCCGGATTCGACCGGTATATACCAAGTCTTCCGTTATTTCCAGTGGGATTATACATGCCCAGGAAGAAATCAATACTGCCATTTGTGTCTGCATCAATACCAATAAATACAAAGTTTTTAAATTGGTACGGATTCGACCCATCAATATTGCTGACCCTGACCCGAAATGCAATTTCATCATCAGTAAAGTGCATATACGTTGATGAATATGTTGCATTACCAACAATATCTTGCGAAACGGAACCGCTCGCTGTTTGCTGATCCTGTAAATAATCATTTTGTTCATTGTTTGCATAGACTGGAACCCAGCCTGTTATTTGACTTACCTTCGTCTCCGCTCCATACACAACAAGTGCATTGTCTAGTGAAAGTGAGCTGACAATTAATGCAATTGCTAATAAATTTGCAATTGCTCTCTTTTGTATTCTTTTCACCATATGTTGTCCTCCAACCAATCAATTTCTTTCCCTATTATTTTTCCTAAAGGTGAAACTATATTATATAACATCATGTAGATCAAATGTATATCAAATTTCATGTTTTTTGCTGGAAATTCATGGATACAATTTGAGTTTTAAATGGCCTACATAAATATAGTTTATTCTATCACGCTTTCCGCAACAATACCGCAACAAAAAAAGCCAAACGACAATTTTTTTTGCAAATTTGTCATGTTCAGCTTTCTTTTTCTTTGTTTATTCACCAATGTATTCTAAGTAGTCCAGTTCATTTGCAAACAGCATATAGCTTCCATTTCTTCTGCGCCACCATTATCAACACAAACAGTCCCACACAGCCTAACGAAATCAGTGCCCCCGGTATTAATCCCGGCGTCCGATACTGCAACGTAATCTCATGACTGCCTGCCACCAGCGGAATCGAAAGAAACGCATCACAGAAAGTATCGGCTTCGACTGTTTTACCGTCTACCTTAATCTGCCAGCCTGCTTCTGCTGGAATCGATAAAATCAAATCGCCAGCCGCATCTAAATCAATATGTCCTTTAACCCGGGTATCAGAATAGCTGTCCAGTTCCATCGTATTCCTGCTCAACGTCGCAAAGGCCGTATCTAATACCTCTAAGTTCATCTTGTAGGCCTGTAACTGTAATATATCAGTATTATTTGAACTTAATCGAACCGTAGTCCCCGCTTCAACCCAGCCCAAATCCAATAGATACACATGGTCACATTTTGCATAGCTTCTCGTCTTATAGCCAAAATCTGCCTTGATATCCTTGGCCGTCTTATCAGTATAATAAGCAAATAAATAGCAGTCCTCTTCCGCCGTAATCGCCGTCTCCTTCGTTTTCACGTCGGTATCAACCGGAGTGAATAAATCCTCACTCGCCCCAAGCGCTCTGGCCAGCTCATTTTGCACTGCAATCGTTGTTCCCCAAGTATAGTCCCATCGTTCCTCTAAGTCTGAATCAACGACAAACCCAAGCGGCAACGTATATTCATTACGATACAAATACATGCCATCCTTCGCATCAACCAGTGTGCGCACGGGACTTTCCTCCTGCCCGCTTTCAGTCATCAAATATTTTACCGAAAGCATCGACGAAATCAGCGGCGTAGCACCATTATAGCAGTAGTAATTCTTGCCGCCTTCCAAACCGACTTTGCGGTAAAAGGTCGCAACATCAATGTTCATCATCGAGGAAAAAATCGTCGCCGAACGATATCCGGTCAGGCTTGATTCATTCTTCGTTATGCGGTTATATTTATCAGTTCGATAAAAGCTATCATCCTCCTCGGCCACCTTCGTCATCAGTGCTTCATATCGATAAAGATTCTGGGTATAGGAAACTCGGTTGGTCGTAATCACGCCAGTACTATTTAAGTTTACCGTCGCCTCCACAATCACTAATACAAATGCAAAGATGTGCCCCAGCTTGCGAAACCGTAAGTCCCGTCCCAGATAAAACAGCATAATTAAAGCATATGCCCCAAGAATAACTCCCGTTATTATAATTGAATGCATTGTTACCAGGCTCGTATCGGTAAATAGCGCAAACGCAACCAGCAACAGCATTGCCATAATCAGTCCAATGCCAATATTTATTTTCCGATTTCCTTTTCGATAATGAACTGCTTCAAAGCATAGCACCAACATCAAAAACACATAGATAAATGCCTGTCTGGCCGGCAAGCCATCCGGGAAATCCAATCCATGCCAGATAAAGGTCAAGATATTATTCGAAAAGCTGATGAGTAACAGTCCCAGCAATAACAGCCGCGGAAGTTTTTTCTGCCACGGGATTCGTCGATTTAATAGATACATGAAAATTAACAACAGCACCGCACTGCCGCAATAAATGCTCGGCCAATGGTCGGTCGTGGCAATAATATCCACACTAATACAAGAACGTGCCAGACCGGATAAAATGTCAAAATACCACTCGATAGCCTCCGGGAAGCTAATCCCGCCTGAGCCGCTGTAAGATAAGGCAATAATTTCTGGTACCAGCAATATTGCACCAGTTCCACCAGCTAGCAGGGAATATATTGCAAATCGAACACTCGTTGCAAAAAATTTCCGAAAAGAGCGGTCCGCCATCAAGATAAAATAATACAGCACCAAAAAGATACAAATCATAATGGATATATAGTAATTTGAAAGAATTGAAACTGCCAGTGTAATATAATACAGCTTGCCCTTTCCCTCTTTTACTAATTTTTCCAGTCCTAATACAATCAGTGGAAACAGCCAGATTCCATCCAGCCACATAATATTCCAGTTATATGCACAGGTATAAGCTGACAGGGCGTAAAATATCGCAAACAAAATTACCCTGCCATTATTCGTCCGATAATGCGCCCGCAGATAATAGGCAAAACTAAAACCGCATAGACCGATTTTAATCAGCACCAGCAAGGTCATAAACTCTATTACAAACCCACGTGGACAAAGAATCACCAGCCAGTTCATCGGGCTTGCCAGATAATACGCATATAACGCCATAAAATCTGAACCAATTCCCAAATTCCAGGAATACATTAATGACGAGCCGCTTCTGAGCTTATTTAAAAATTCCGTCGTAAACGGGCAGTATTGATGATACATATCAATATGTAAAAAACACTGATTCCCGAAGGGATATATTTCATGATAAATACAGACCCCAATCATGATGACAAAGGGAATTAAAAATGCCCACACCAACACCATCTGATCTGATTTTATTTTCGTTTTTAACCATTCTTTCATCGAATCTTCCTCATACTTCAAACTATTCAAACAACAGATAATATTGCAGCTTGCGGTATTGATTTATGGCATCATCACTGCCATCCACCCACTTACCATCGACATTAACAATACTCTGCGTGGAAATCACCGGATACATTTCTTGTAATTCCAATAAAAACTCCTGATAATCCGCTAACGGCATACCAGCCGCTGCCATCGCATATGCACCAAGATAATTCGTACTTATTTCCACCTCGGTCTTCTCTGGGATATCATAGTTGGCCCAGATTACAAATGGCACTTCATAACGAACTGCTTCTTCCTCTTCGCTCAGCGCACTGACATTCTTGCCACTGCTCTGATAGATTGTCGAAACCACAGAATCCGTTGGCTGATGGTCACCGAAAAAGACAATTACAGTCGGCTCGTCCTGCTTTTCAAAATATGCCAGCAAAGATTGCAAGGCGGCATCCGATTTCTTCATCAACGTCAGATATTCTGACAGTGCTGGTGAATAAGTATTTTCTATCTCTATATTTCCTGCCGCATCTTGATAACCATCTGTATAAGGACTGTGATTTTGCATCGTGACATTAAATAGAAACAGTGGCGCATCCGTTTTCTGCTCATACAATTCAATGATTTTATTAACACAGGACGCATCATCCACATAGCCACGCAGATAAGTTGCATTCGGAAAATCCGTTTGGTCCAAAAAGCTGTCAAAACCAAACCACGGATAAACGTTATCCCGATTCCAACCAGTTGCATAATAAGGATGCATCGCATAGGTCTGGTAACCAAACTGCTTTAAATAAGAAGCCAATGACGGTGCTTCACCATTCACATACTGCTGATACGGAATACTGCCGGCCGGTAAAAATGTCATCGTATTACCCGTCAAAAATTCATATTCCGTATTGGCGGTGTTGCCGCCCTTCACCGACACATGTAGATGACCGGTAATCGTATTCTCATACCCCTTCGCTAGCTCATGATAAAACGGTAAATAGTCCTCACTCGCCGAAAAATCACCAAGAATGCCGACATCAGAAAAAGCTTCATTCATTACCACAATCAGATTCGGCCGTGCCTCCAAGGAGACGCCTTTCTCCTTGGAGGCGCTATCACCTTGCCATGAATATTCTTTATTATATGAATCTAATAACTCCTTGACTTCCTTTGCATTATATCCTGCTGGTTTTTCAACCTTCAAATATTGCAAATCCATCAAAAAAGTAACGGCAAATCCATTTCGTTCATACATTACATTTGGCGTAAACAAAAATGGGTAGAGATTTAACTTGGTGACATTTTCTTCTTGTGACACCACATAGGTCAACCCAAAAATCGCCGCCAAGGATAGTACCGCTGCTAACAGCCGCTTTCGATTTGCCAATAAAAAGGTAAGTGGAGCTTTCCGATTCCAGACATTTTTTTTGAGTGGTAGCTTAACAAAATGTTCGATTCCCAGTAAACCGAGTAATATTAGAATCAAAACAATCTGCGTTCCCCCTAGCGTATAGCTGTATTCGCCAGCCACACTAGCCGCTGTTTTTAACGACAGGAAGTCCCACGGCACAATCGGATTTCCCCGAAATGAAATTACATAGTAATTAGCAATTCCTGCTATCAAAACAAACATTGTCTCAATTCGCAACGCCCAAACAGCACTGCCAATTACCATCCACAGCAACAGCATCAATGCTTCCAAAAATATTATATTTAATACTTGTGCTTTCCATCTGGTTCTCACAAACGGATTATAGGTGAAAAATGCTTCCAGATAAAATAGCAGTGCCGGAATTAAAATCAGCATAATATATTTGATAACAGTTTTAATTTGATTTGTTCTTTTCATATTTTATGTCTCTTTTCCAGTCAGGTTTTACATCGTCCTATTCAAACAGAGGGGTCGATAAATATCGCTCACCAGTATCTGGCAGCACAACAACGATTGTCTTGCCCTTATTCTCGTCTCGTTTTGCCACTGCTACTGCCGCGGACAGCGCCGCCCCAGAAGATATACCAACCAAAAGACCTTGTTCTCTGGCAATCAGCCTTGCATACTCATAAGCCTCTGAATCAGCCACAGTAAGTATTTCATCGAAAATGTCACGATTTAGCACCTGCGGTACAAAGTTAGCGCCGATTCCCTGAATGCCATGAGGACCAGCAACTCCGGTTGATAACAATGGTGATGTTTTAGGCTCCACCGCACAGACCTTAATCGCTTCATTCTGCTCTTTTAAATAGCGTCCAGTTCCCGTCAGAGTTCCACCAGTTCCCACACCAGCTACCAGGATATCCACACCGCCCTCGGTATCAGCCCATATTTCTGGTCCGGTGCTACGATAATGCGCATTGGCGTTGGCCGGATTTTCAAACTGACCCGGAATATAGGCGTCTGGTATTTCTGCTCGTAGCTCGTTGGCTTTTTCAATCGAGCCTGCCATCCCCTTCGCAGCTTTGGTCAACACCACCTCGGCACCATACCCTTTTAACAGCTTCTGCCGTTCAATACTCATCGTTTCCGGCATCACAAAAATGGTTCGATAACCCCGCTGTGCAGCAATTGCCGCCAAACCAATACCGGTATTGCCACTCGTCGGTTCTATTATTGTTGCCCCCGCTTTAAGCAGTCCCCTTTCCTCGGCATCCTCAATCATTGCCTTGGCCACGCGGTCCTTAACACTGCCGGCCGGATTAAAATATTCTAATTTCAACAAAATCTTCGCTTCTAAATTTAATGCCTTTTCAATTTTAACCGCCTCAAGCAAAGGTGTATGCCCGATTAACTGCGTGATATCTGTAAATACCTTTTTCATATTCACTCATCTCTCTTTCATTTGAAAAAAGAGACTCAAAACGCTTGTTTTGAATCTCCCTTCCAACATTTACATTACGATTAAACTCTGGAGAGATATTCTCCGGTTCTTGTGTCAATCTTAATTACGTCATCCTGCTCTACGAACAGTGGTACATACACGGTTGCTCCGGTTTCTACGATGGCCGGCTTGGTTGCGCCCTGTGCGGTATCACCTTTGAAGCCTGGCTCCGTCTCAGTAATCTGCAATTCTACAAACAATGGTGGCTCAATTGCGAACACATTGCCATTATGAGAACAGATTTTAACCATCTCATTTTCTTTTACAAATTTTAAAGTATCACCGATTGATGCTTCATCTAATGCAATCTGCTCATAGTTCTCAACATCCATGAAGTGGAATAGGTCGCCATCTGAATACAGATACTGCATGTCCTTTCTGTCGATACGAGCCTGTGGACATTTTTCGGTCGGACGGAATGTTTTTTCAATCACACCGCCATTCTTAATATTTTTTAATTTTGTTCTTACGAAAGCAGCACCTTTTCCTGGTTTTACGTGCTGAAACTCGATTATCTGAAATATATTACCTTCAAATTCGATTGTTATTCCATTTCTGAAATCTCCTGCTGAAATCATTCGATATTCCTCCTTAGATTCTGTCTGGGAAATTTTATACCCCACTTCACATTATTTTATAATAAATATGCACATATTTCAACCTTTTTTTGTTCTATATGCTCAGACCGTATGTTTCCGGGCATCCCAGCATAATATTTAAGCACTGAATCGCTGCTCCAGAAGCCCCTTTTCCGAGGTTATCGAACTGCGCCGAAACCACCATTCGTTCTTCATTTCCGGTGATATAAAGTGATAATCCATCCCAGCCGCTGCAAGCATTGCCGCTTAAAAATCCCTGCACTTTTTCTTCCGCACCGAAATCTTTCACCTGAACAAATGGTTCGTTTTTGTAATAGTCCACAAATATTGAATGTAAATCCTGTGGATTTTCCACGCCGCTTAACATTTCTCCATAAAATGGTACCGAAACTACCATTCCGCTGTAATAATCCGCAATAATCGGCGAGAACAGTGGTTCTCTCGTAAGTCCGGTGATTGCTTTCATTTCTTTTAAATGCTTGTGCTGCTGGCTTAGCGCATATTCTCTTGGCGCACTATAGGAATCCGGTCGGTCTGCATCCTCATAATCGGCAATTACGCCTTTTCCGGCACCACTGTAACCGGTGATGGATAAACTGCTGACTGGATAATCCTTTGGCAATATTCCTTTTGCAATCATTGGATAGACAATCGAAATAAATCCCGTCGCATGACAGCCCGGAACGGCAATTCGTTTGCCATGTGCAATTGCGGTGCGGTATTCGCCGGATAATTCCGGAAAACCATACACCCAATCCGCATTGGTCCGGTGTGCAGTTGAGGTATCAATAATTTTGACATTTTCATTCTCAACCAATGAAACCGATTCCTTCGCCGCCACATCCGGCAGACACAAAAAGGTGATATCGGATTCGTTGATTAATCTTTTTCGTTCCGCCGCATCCTTACGCAGCTCCGGTGCTATCTTTAGCAGTTCAATGTCCGAACGCACAGCAAAACGCTCGTGAATGCGCAGTCCGGTCGTTCCCTCACTGCCGTCAATAAATATTTTTGTCTTCATATTATTAGTCCTCTTCTACTTCGATTGCATGTATCATATCTATTCGGTCCTGATGTCTGCCACCCTGGAACTCAGCCGTTAAATACGCTTTGACAATATCTTTTGCCAGCTCGACACCTACAATCCGCTCGCCAAACGCAATAATATTGGCATTGTTATGTTCTTTGACCAAACGTGCAGTGGTTACATCTGAGCAAACTGCTGCCCGAACGCCTCTCACTTTGTTGGCTGCAATCGAGATTCCCACGCCGGTTCCACAAATCAAAATGCCGCAGTCCACTTCATCATTTGCCACTGCATGACCGACTTTCTCGCCATATTCGGGATAGTTGCAGCTTTCAACTACATCAATTCCGTAATTTATAACCTCATGGCCTAACGATTCAACATATTTCTTTATTTCCTGCTTCATGACTACTGCCGCATGATCATTTCCAATTGCAATCTTCATTACATATTTCCTTCTTTCTTTAATTTTCTGCGATAAAAGAATAAAACCACTTTTTCCAAATATCGTTTCAAGACGATTTGAATTTCTTCCTTCGGATGGATTGGTTTCACCAAAAATGTGCGAATTCCGACCCGATTCGCACCATAGATGTCGGTAAAAATCTGGTCCCCGACAAATAAGGTCGTGTCAACATTTGTTTTCATCAGTTCCATCGCCTTCAGGTAATTGCGGCCGGATGGTTTCCCGGCTTTGAAAATATAGTTAACCTGTACTTCATCATTAAACATTTTCACTCGTGGCTCTTTGTTATTTGAAAGTAGCATGCACGTATAACCCAGCTCTTTCAACTTGGCAAACAGCGCCTTCGCCCGCTCGTCTGCTGGTGCGCCGTGCGGCACAAGAGTATTATCAACATCAAAGATGACACCACGGTAACCACTTTGATAGAGACGTTCAAAATCTATTTCATAAGTCGAGTTCACATACTCGCCTGGATATAATTCAGAAAACATTGGATTCCTCCGATGCAAGTTCATTTGCTTGCTTTTTTATTTGCTTTATTTAATTAAGGCAGATATCTGCTTAAAATGTGGCGAATTGGCACCACCAATTAACTCAAACAATAGGGATTCCATCGTTGTAATCAGTGCCCCCTCCATTGCCGCCCGTTTTACTGCCATTTCCTTGTCATGCAAATCACGGGAGGATACACAATCTTCAACTAAAATTGGCTGGTAGCCGGCCTCTGTCAAATCCATAATTGTCTGCAACACACAGACATGCGCTTCGATGCCGCAGATAATGACATTTGGGCGGCCGCTTTCCAACTCCTTTTGAACCTCTGGAACTTCACAGGCACTAAATGCTTTTTTATCAAAATATTTTTCAGAGCCAATTGCTTCGCAAATCTCCGGCACGTTTAGACCTAATCCTTTGGCATATTGAGTAGTCAATGTGATTGGAATTTCTAACTCCCGCAATCCTTTTATCAAAGTTACAGTCTTCTTAAGCAATGCTTCCTTCTCAGCCATTGCCGGCAATAATTTTTCTTGATAGTCAATTACGATACATCTTGTATCCTCTGCTAATATTCTCATGTTTAATTCTCCACTTCTGATTGGTTTGCTTATCTGCATTATATTATAACAAAACTTGTCCATCTTGCAAGTAGCTTTATAGGCGATGCATAAAAATAGAGGATATTCATCCGTCATTCCAACGTTTGAATACCCTCGATATCTCATTTAAATTTTTTACAATGTAAAATTCTCAACCGCCCGGGCTGTTGATGCTCCGGTATTATTTGCTGCATTCACCGCACCTTGCGCCTGGCTCTCGCCAATGAAGAACTGATACTGCTGAAGGACCTGGTCTTTTTGCATCTCAGAAATGGCTTTGGTCACATCCAAATCACGAATGTCACTGTCCGCGCCCTTCAAATCATAGATGGCATCCGACTGATACTGCTCGGCAAAGTCATAGGCGGTAAAATTACGGTCGTCGTTTTTCACTTCCACGTTGATGTTCATTAACTCTTGTGGCTGTGACTTAACTTCTTCCGCTACCGGCACACTCTGCTGTGGCTTAGCAGCTTCATTTATCTTTATGCTGTTGTAATCGTAAAAACCTGAATAATTTTGTATTCCGGATATATTCATAGCGATCACATTCCTTTACTGGTTACATTTATCTGAGTGTTTACATATTTATTATCGGGCGATATGTAAAATTACTTAACCCTTTTTTTTATTTATCTAACATTTTTTTCAATTCGTTCATAAACGTATTGACATCCTTGAACTCACGGTATACCGATGCAAACCGGACATAAGCAACTGCTTCTAAGTCTTTGAGCTTATCCATCACAATTTCACCAATCTCGGTGCTTGGGATTTCTTTTTCTTCCCGGTTAAAGATTTCGGTCTCGACTTCATCAATTAACTGGTTTAACTGATTTGCTGATACTGGACGCTTATGACAGGCGCGCAATACCCCTGCTTCTATTTTCGAACGATCATACTGTTCACGATTGTTATCTTTTTTTATTACAATAAGCGGTATGGTTTCGATTTTCTCATAGGTCGTAAACCGTTTTCCGCAATCATCACATAATCTTCTTCGACGAATGGAATTATTATCATCTGCTGGTCTCGAATCAATGACTCTAGTATTCTCACTGCTGCAAAATGGACACTTCATCTTTATACTCATCCGCGCGTTGCGACGCGCACTCATATCAATCGTTGAACACGCATTTTTGTTCAACATTTTCCCTATCTTACGATATAGTACCGCACATTTTCCATTTCAGTATACAATTTTGCTACGTTTCTGTCAACAAATTTAGACACATTATGTTATGTTTTCACAAAATCCGAACACAAGATAATGTGTTTTTAGTGTTTTATTTTAGCATCCTTGAGACACACATCTACTAAAATTATATCAGGACCGATTCGAATGACCCGATTCCAAGGAATACAATACTCTACACTCGGACCAAATAAACCTAAAAAATGGCTGCATTCCGGTACTATCAGTGCCTTTATGCAGCCATCGCATTCATTAAATTCCAAATCTGCTACGTTTCCGATACATCTGCAGTCGGCCATGTTAATTACTTCTTTTTCGCATAATTCGCAAAATCGCATCCGTAATCTCCCATACCTGTTACAGTATTTTTTATATCATATGCAGCTATACATTAAAGCGGAACACAATAATATCGCCGTCCTGAACCACGTATTCCTTTCCTTCCAAACGCACCAATCCCTTTTCTTTGGCGGCAACCATGCTGCCACATTCCATCAAATGGTTATAAGATACAATTTCAGCCCGGATAAAGCCACGTTCGAAGTCGGTATGTATCTTACCAGCCGCCTGTGGTGCTTTTGTTCCCCTTGTAATGGTCCATGCTCTCGTCTCATCCTCACCGGAAGTTAAGTAACTAATCAATCCCAACAGGCTGTAGCTAGCTTTGATTAATTTTTCCAGACCGGATTCTTTTAAGCCTAAGTCCTCTAAGAACATCGATTTTTCTTCATCGGATAGCTCTGCTAACTCCTGCTCAATCTGAGCGCAGATAACAAATACTTCGCTATGTTCTTTTTCCGCTAGTTCGCGAACGGTTTTAACATGTGGATTCTCACTGCCATCATTTGCTAAATCTTCTTCGCTGACATTGGCCGCATAAATAACTGGCTTAGCAGTCAACAGATTATAGGAATCGAACCAGTTTCTTTCGTCCTCATCATCTGAAGGTTCAATTGTCTTGGCCATTTCACCCGCTTCTAAATGATTTTTTAGACGCTCTAACAAAGCTTGTTCCTTGGCTAGGGTCTTGTCCATTCGTGCACCCTTGCCAACCTTGGCAATGCGGCGCTCTAAGATTTCAAGATCGGAGAAAATCAGTTCCAGATTAATTGTTTCGATATCGCGCTCTGGGCTGATATTTCCATCAACATGGACAACGTTGGTATCCTCAAAACACCGGACAACATGTACGATGGAATCTACTTCACGAATATTGGCCAGGAACTGGTTGCCTAGTCCTTCACCTTTGCTTGCTCCTTTTACCAGACCAGCTATATCCACAAATTCAATGACCGCTGGTGTCACTTTTTTTGAGTGATACATGTTTGACAAGGTAGTAATTCTTTCATCTGGCACAGTTACGATGCCAACATTTGGGTCAATCGTACAAAATGGGTAGTTGGCTGACTCTGCGCCTGCCTTGGTTAATGAATTAAATAATGTACTTTTTCCTACGTTGGGTAATCCCACGATTCCTAGTTTCATGCTAATCTCCTAATTCTAAAGTTTTTATACATTTTTTCAAACAATCTTTTAGTGGTTGTAGCTCACCTTTTAAGTACCAATTATTTAATGTTATATTAAATTCTTCGGCATTCTCTTTTCCAATCGTCAATATTCCTGCTCCGGATTGAATTAGTATTTTACTTGCTACAATGGTCGATGTTCTCTTATTACCATCCCAAAATAATTGTTGTTTACAAGCATAAGCAAAATATTCCAATGCACGTTCAAGTGGTTCTTTGATTAAATTTATTCGTTCAAGCTCTTTTAAAACGTCTTCTTGAACTGGTATTGTCGGGATAAATTCACCAACTCCCACCATTCCGGTTCTTAATACCCCCCACTGTAAACTTTCATTTCTTGACACAAATTCATTTATTTTACAAACATAATCTAGCGTAAGCGGTTCATCAACAGTGTTAATACAATATTTCCAGGCATCACGTAAGTTAAGAACGGTCTGAATATCATCTACTGTTACACCATTTACGATTGCACCATCGATAATCGTCTGTGTCTGGGGAAATGTTACGTTGCACCCCTCAATGTAAGCGGTATTATACACTAATTCCACAAGCGTTTTCTTCGCTAAGAATATATTTTGTTCTCGTGTAATCATCGTCACTTTCCCTTCACTTTAATCTCTTGATTCTATTACGATTGCAATTCCTTCTTCAAACTCTATCCGTCCTACCTCAGCCACAATCTCATTGCTGATGCCAAGGGTATTATCACTATAAAGCGTTGCCTCATCAAGCGGATATTTAAAGCCGGTCAAGGTTATTTTTTCTACGCTTGTCGTCAATGGCAGGATTGACACGTAGGTGCCAAACTGTTCATCACGGCGGATTTCCATGCTACCATCGTTAAGTGATATACGATTATTTGCATCCACCAGATAGGTCAAAATATCACGAATTAACGCCTTATGCAAAAGCTGAATGTTGCCAATGACATGGTCTAATCGCGTTCCTGTTGCTCCTAATATATGAATCTCCTTGGCCTGATGCTCAAATGCAGTCGTTAATGCCAGCTCGGTATCTGTGGCATCTTTTTCCGGGCGAAATGCTTTCCAGATAATCTGCGGGAACTGATGAAAATATTCGATGACACTTTCATTTGCCGAATCAAAATCTCCGACAATACAGTCCGGCATAATATTCTGCTGCTTGCAAAAATGCAGACCGCCATCTGCAGCAATCAGATAATCTGCTCCATATCCGCGGATATACTCACTAGCAAATTCTTCATCGATACTGCCGCCGGTTATGATTAATGCCTTCATTCTTTTACTCCATTCCAAACGTATATGAGACTCGCCTTTTGCTATTCATTCATGCGCGTTAAAAAGCTCTGGACATTATCTCCGATGTCACCCTGAAATACGGCGCTGCCAGCTACAATTATATTTGCTCCGGCTGCCATTAAAAGGTCAATATTATCAAGTGTCACACCACCATCGACCTCAATATCAATTTTAAGTCGCCGGCGTTCAACTAGCTGTTTGAGTTCCCGTACCTTATCAACTGTGTATGGGATTAACTGCTGGCCGCCAAAGCCTGGATTGACTGTCATAATTAATACCATGTCCACCTTTGACAGAATGCATTCTATCGAACTGATTGGCGTTGCCGGATTTAAAGCAACACCGGCTATAATCCCTTTTTCCTTAATTGCTTCAATCGTTCGATCAAGATGAGTACAAGCTTCTGCATGAACAGTAATCAAGTCCGCACCACACGCTACAAACTCATCAATGTAACGAATTGGCTCTTCGACCATTAAATGAACATCAAAAATCCGCTCACTTTTACTTCGAACGGACTTTATGACCGGCATCCCAAAGGATATACTCGGAACAAACATTCCGTCCATAACATCAACATGTAAATACTGAGCACCAGCTTCATCTAACTGCTGAATCTGTTCGCCCAGCTTGGAAAAATCTGCTGCTAATATCGATGGCGATAAACAATTCATAATAATAATCATACCTTTCTCACAGCCTGCAAATTTGCTGCTTTTAGTATTTTTTGATTGCTTTTAGTTCTTCATAAAGAGTTGTATAATTCTCATATCGCACGGGATGAATCTTACCCTCGGCCAGGGCCTGCTTGATACCGCAGTCTGGTTCATTAATATGGGCACAGCCTTGAAAACGACAATATGGTTCATATGAAATAAATTCCTGATAATATCTACCAAGGTCTTCCTTTTCAAGGCCTGGTATCTGCATCGAGCTAAAGCCTGGTGTATCCATAATATAACTTTGTCCCTGCAGATGAATTAACTGGGTATGTCTGGTCGTATGCTTGCCGCGTTCAATTTTTTTGCTGATTTCACCAGTCTCCATCTGAATGCCCGGTGCAATCAGATTAATAAGAGAGGATTTTCCCACGCCGGAAGGACCAGCGACTGCCGTTGTCTTATCCCTTAATATTTCCGTTAGTGCTTCAATTCCAATGTTTTGTTTCGCACTTGTAAACAGAATCTCACTGCCGCAATCACGGTAAATCATCCGCAGTTGTTCTAAATGTGTTTCATCGGCCAGCTCACATTTGTTAAAGCAAATCGTTACTGGTACCGATTGATAATTCATCATAATTAAAAAGCGATCCAACAGATTAAAGTGCGGCTCAGGTTTCGCGACAGCAAAAATCAGCAGTGCCTGGTCAATATTAGCAACTGCCGGACGAATGAGTGCATTTTGCCGCGGCAGGATTTCGACTACATTTCCTGTCCTTGCTTCCTCATCAATCACATCTATCATGACATCATCCCCAACCAGCGGTTTTATTTTCTGCTGGCGAAAAATGCCCTTTGCCTTACACTCATAAATTCCGGATTCCACTACATGTACGTAGTAGAATCCGGAAATTCCTTTTACAATCTTTCCTCGCATGAATTCCCCTTACAGTTGAATAAAAGTAACGTCCTTTGGTTCTTCTTCTCTAATTTGTTTATTACCTTCTTCGTCATAATAGGTCCACGTTACCACTAAAACGCCGGTCGAACTATTTGCTATATTAGGCACTGAAAGATTTTGTGGAAAAGTCTTTAAATCTTTCCATGTTTTTAACTTGTTACCGTCAGCATCATATAATATCGCGGTTGCCTTTCGATAATCTAGTCCATCTGTTGGCAACTCAAGATTATCATTGTAGGTATAATAGATTGTCTTCTTACCCAAGCTAATTGTCAATACAATACTAGTGGTTCCTTTATCAACAAACTTACCCGCAGCAATACTCTGGTCGATCACATTGCCTTCTGGAATATCGTCATTGTATTCACTTTTCGACGATACATTCAGACCGGCCTCTTCCAATTGCGCACGTGCATCAGCCTCTGGTGTATTATAAACACTTGGTACCTGCACATTTTCACGTCCACGGCTGATAACAAGCGAAACTGTGTCACCTTTTTTCGCCGAAGTTCCGGCTGCCGGTTCGGTCCGAATGACACGATTATTTTCTACACTATCGGTATATTCAAGTTTATCGTCACCAATAACAAATCCAGCTTGTTCCAATTTCGTCTTTGCGTCCGTGTCTAACATGTTTGTTACATCCACAATTGAAATAGTTCCCGCACCACTGCTGACTGTCACCTTAATCGTTGTATTCTTCGCCACATCGGTGTTTGCGTCAACACTCTGCGTTACTATTTTACCTTCTTCGATGTCATCAGAGGATACCATGCCATCCTGCTCGATTTTTAAGCCAATTCCCTCCAATGCTGCTTTGGCCTCATCATAGGTCTTATTTTTCACATCTATCATGGTGACTGTATCTGTCTGGGTATTGCTGTCTGACTGTGTCTCGGTCTGGGTGGTATTTGTCTCTGTTTCGGGTTCCTTGTTTCCGCGAAATTTGAATACACCAAACATATTAAGCGCAATGACTACAATAATCGCAACAATTACAACCGCTGCTACAATTCCCATAATGGTAACCGCTTTTTCCATTTTCGGATTTAAAATGCCATCTTCGTCCTCGTCCTCGTCGGTTTCTTCTTCCGCTGAAACCGCCGCACTGTCACTCATAACAACCTTACTTGATTCTTTCGTAATCTGTTCTAATTCGTCCTGACCGATGATTCTCGTCTTATTCTGGTTAGCTACTGGCACCATCGTGACAAAATCTTCGTTTGGACTAATTAATCCTTTTTTCAAATCTAACAGTAAATCTTCAATCGTCTGATAACGACGGTCGGCATTTTTCTGGGTACTTTTTAAAATAATTTTTTCCAAACTGATTGGCAGTTCAGATGCAAATGCACTTGGGGCTATCATTTCTTCCTGTAAATGCTGGATTGCCACCGCAACAGTAGTATCTCCGTCGAATGGCACCCGGCCCGTCACCATCTCATACATTACGATACCAAGCGAATAGATATCACTTTTTCCATCCACATAGCCATTTCGCGCCTGCTCTGGTGATGCATAGTGCACCGAACCCATCACATCAGAATTAATCGTGTTTGAAGTTGCCGCTCGGGCAATTCCAAAATCAGTCACCTTTACTTTTCCTTCGGTCGAAATAATTATATTCTGTGGTTTGATATCGCGATGTACGATATGCTTATTATGAGCAGCTTCAATTCCACGTCCAACCTGAATCGCAATACTGATTGCTTCTTTGAAATTCAATTGTCCCTTTTTTTCAATATAAGTCTTTAACGTAATTCCTTCGACATATTCCATGACGATATAGTGCATACCATCTTCACTGCCAACATCATAAATATTGACGATGTTGGGATGCTCTAGTCCGGCTGCCGACTGTGCTTCGGTTCGAAACTTGGTAACAAAGTTGACATCCTCACTAAATTCTTGTTTTAATACTTTAATCGCAACGCAACGTCCCAGTACATGATCCTTTGCCTTATATACATCAGACATTCCGCCTGCGCCAATTTTCCCCAAGACCTCATAACGGTCTGCTATAAACATTCCCACTGTTAACATCTTTTCACCTCGTCAGAAAACGGTTCAACTACAATCACCGAAATATTATCTTTCCCACCGTGTTTATTAGCCGCCGCAACTAACTGCTCCGCCTTTTCCACAATGTCTCTCTGGCTTATAATTATCCTTCGTATTTCATTATCATGAATCATATTGGTAAGTCCATCGGAACACATCAAAATCTGGTCGTCCTCTTCGATTTCAACCTCAAAGAAATCAATTGATACATCCGCTATGGCGCCAATCGCTCTGGTTATTATATTTTTATCGGGATGCTCTTTGGCTGTTTCCTTATCCATCTCACCCATGCGCACCATCTCTTCGACTAATGAATGGTCCTTCGTAATCTGTTGAATGTTCTGATTTACGACATACAATCTACTATCGCCTACGTTGGCAATGTAAAGACGGGTATCATAAATAGCCAAAGCCACGACGGTTGTTCCCATCCCTCTCATGGTTTCATTTTCTCTTGCCCGTTCCATCAGCTTGATATTTGCCGTCTGAATGGCTTCTTCTAATAATGCGATTGGCTCTGTCAAATCAGACTTTGTAATTACATCCACCATTGTCTCAACAGTATATTTTGAAGCATAATCTCCTGCATTATGTCCACCCATACCATCGGCTACAATAAATAGATTCGGTAGATTTCCAACCGGTTTTTCGGACGAATAAACAAAATCCTGATTCATCTCACGATGCTGTCCAATATCCGTTATGGAAAATGTTTTCATGCTTGTTTCCTACCTTTCCAAGTAACTTTGTCGTAACTGTCCACAGGCTCCATCGATATCTCGGCCCATTTCCCTTCTTATAGTAACATTATTTCCGTATTTTTCAAGTTTATTTTTGAAATTGAGAATCTCCTGCTGCCCTGACTGCACGTAATCCCGCTCTTTTATCGGATTTACGGGAATCAAATTAATGTGGCAGTTCATCCCTTTAACCAGCCGGCAAAGTCGCTCAGCATCCTCATCGGTATCATTGACACCACCAACGAGACTATATTCAAAAGAAATACGCCGGCCGGTTTTTTCAAAATAGCTCCGGCATGCATCCAATACCTCTGTGAGTTCGTATTTATTGGCAATCGGCATCAGCTCCTGACGTTTTTCCTGTGATGATGCATGCAAAGACAACGCTAAGGTTATCTGTAATTTTTCTTCTGCCAACGCAAGCATCTTTGGTACGATGCCACAAGTGGATATCGTAATCCCCCGCTGGCTGATATTGAGTCCATTTTCATCGGTTAAAAGCTGGATTAATTTCAGCAGATTATCGTAATTATCAAGCGGCTCACCACTACCCATCACGACCACATTGGAAATTCGTTCACCGATATCTGTACCGATTCGGTAAATCTGCTCTAATATTTCTGATGCAGTTAAGTTACGCACCACTCCATTTAGCGTTGAAGCACAAAAGCGGCAGCCCATCCGGCAGCCAACCTGAGACGACACACAGACCGAATTACCATGCTTATAACGCATCAGTACACTTTCAATCATATTGCCATCTGGTAAGGCAAACAAATATTTTCTGGTGCCATCGAGTTTTGATACCTGCACCATTTCTGGTGTTAAGGTGATCAGCTCACATTCTGCTGCTAACTTTTTTCGTAATGGTTCCGCAATGTTGGTCATCTCGCCAAACATAGTTACCTGTTTGATATGAAGCCACTGGTAAATCTGTTTTGCCCGAAAAGCCTTCTCGCCCCAGCCGCATAGCAGTTCTTGTAATTCTGTTAGGCATAACGACTTAATGTCAATTTTATTGTTGTTTTCATTCATTTATTTTTTCCTTAATTTGGCAATGAAAAATCCATCACAACTTTCTGCTCTTTCTGCCGAGACGGTTGGCAAAATCTGTTCCATCGACTCAACTTCGAACTGCGGATACGTATCTAAGAACCAAGCAACATTTTCTTCATTCTCTTCACGGTTAATCGTGCAAGTGCTATATAACAATGCGCCACCTGGCTTGACATATTGATGTACCGTGTCTAAAATCTCACGCTGAAGCTTTACTAACTGCTTTTCCTTTTCCGGTGTCATCTTGTAACGAATGTCTTTTTTCTTACGCATTACTCCCAGACCAGAGCATGGCAAGTCAGCAATGACAATATCTGCTTTTTCAATGGATGCTTCATCTAAAATGCGGGCATCCTGACATTTTGCCTCTATATTAGTCATCTGACAACGGGCGATATTTTGCTCAATCAGCTCCACCTTATAAGCGGTCAAATCGCGGGCTTCGACGTGACCTGGCTTCCCGCTTTCGCATGAATCTACTTGCAGTGCTTCGGCAATATGTATGCTCTTTCCACCCGGTGCTGCACAGACATCAATAACATAATCACCAGCTTTGGGCTGGGCTATTTCTTTTACCATCATCGAGCTAATATCCTGCACATAGAAATGTCCTTTGCGAAAACCGGATAAGGCTTGCAAGTAGTCAAAGCCTTCGATTTGAAATGCGTAGGGCAATGAAATCGCCGAAGAATTTTCCGAAGAAAATTCTTTTACTAGAACGCCCTCTGCTTCCAACTCAGCCCGCAGCTTTGCTGGCGTGATTTTCGTCAGATTGGTACGAATGGTGATTGGCGCTTCGACTTGCAGGGAGCTTAGAATATTTTCTACCGTCTCTGCATCATATGCCAACAGCCACTGCTTCACAATCCATTCCGGCATTGAATAGCCAACCGATAACGCCTGCACCAGATTGTCTTCTTTCGCTGGGTATTTTACCTCGTCCATGCCACGACCAATGTTTCGCAGGACTCCGTTGACAAATCCGGTCAAATTATGAAACCCCTTCTTCTTGGCCAGCTTCACCATTTCATTGCAGGTTGCTGACGGCGGAATGGCATCCATATATTTCATTTCATATACGCCCTGTCTCATAATACAACGAATCACAGGCTTCATTTTATTCACTTTGACCTTGGAAAATTGATTGATAATGTAATCTAATTCAATCATTCGTTCCAGTGTTCCTTCTGTTACCCGGGTAATATAGGCACGTTCCTTTTTATCGAGATACTGATATTTATTCAGCACATTTGAAATAGCGATGTGGCTGTACTCACCATCACGGGTAATCGCCAGTAATAGTTCTAACACCAGTTCTCTTATATTTACCGAATTAGTCACGACGACTTTTTCCTCCAAATAGTAATATCAAACGTAACAACTGCAAGATGATGGCAGCCGCACTGGCAACATAGGTAAGGGCCGCGGCACCAAGAACTTTCTTAGTCTGGCCCAGTTCTTCGCCGCTTAGAATTCCCGTTTCATCCAGAATCTTAACGGCTCTGGCAGATGCGTTAAATTCCACCGGTAAGGTCACCAGTTGAAATAATACTGCGGCGGCAAAAAGAATAATTCCCGCGGTTACTAAGAAACTACCAGTGCCACCAATAAGTAAACCGATTATGATAACTGGCCACGCTAAGGTTGAGCCAATATTTGCAACTGGTACAATCGCGCTGCGCAGATTGAGCGGTACATAGCTCTGCTGATGCTGAATGGCATGACCACATTCATGCGCCGCAACTCCCACTGCTGCAACTGAAGCCGAACCATAAACACTATCTGATAAATTCAAGGTCTTGTTGCGTGGGTCATAGTGGTCGGTTAATTTTCCTGACACCTGGCGAATCTGGACATCATGGATTCCTGCTGCCCGAAGTACCCGCTCTGCCGCTTGTGCACCAGTCATTCCCGATTGACTGCGACATTTATTATATTTTTTAAATGTTGTATTTACGCGTGCTGATGCTAGTAAACATATCACTGCACCAATTAAAACCAATACATAGGTTGGGTCCCAAAAACTATAATACATTCCATACGACATATTTATTCCTCCACTACTTTCCGCCTGTCTTTGAGGGGGACTTTCATTAAATAATTGTCCCCTCAGTTACTGGATAGCCCCGCAGAAAATCAGCAATCGCCATCCGCTTTTTACCTTCTAGCTGAACTTCTAATAATGCTAACTGACCATTTCCAGTCTGCACCCACAGTTCATCGCGGGTAACCTTAATCATTGTTCCCGCCCTGGCTGGCTCGTCACCAGTGACTACTGCAGCCTGCCAGATTTTCAAGGTTTTTCCATTTAGCTTCGTATATGCACTTGGCCACGGATTTAAGCCGCGCACCAAACGTTCGATTGATACCGCGTCCAGCTCCCAATTAATATTTCCCAATTGCTTATTTATCATTCCCACATGAGTGGCCTCGGTTTCATCCTGCGCAATATATTCAGCCGTCCCAGCTTTTATTTTATCCATCACGGACACACATAAATCAGCTCCCGCGATTGCCAGACGGTCGAATAAACTGCCGCCGGTTTCATCTGCTGCCAATTCAATTTCAACCTTACCGATGATATCACCCGTATCAATTCCAAGGGCCATCCGCTGAATGGTTACCCCGCTGACTTTATCACCATTGATGACCGCCCACTGAATCGGTGCCGCGCCGCGATATTTCGGCAGCAATGAAGCATGGACATTAATACAGCCATATTGCGGCATTTCGAGGATTTCCTTTGGCAGTATCTGACCAAAAGCTGCCACAACAATCATATCCGGCTGATAGCCACGCAGATATTCCACACATTCCTCTTCCCGTACCCGCTTCGGCTGATAGACTTCAAGTCCATGTACCAGTGCCGTTTCTTTGACTGGTGGAAACTGAACTACATTCCCGCGGCCTTTTGGTTTATCCGGCTGTGTTACTACCAAAACCACTTCATGACCACATGCAATTATTTTTTCTAAGGTTTGGACCGCGAAATCCGGTGTTCCCATAAATATTACTCTCATGCTTGCTCCCATCTGCTCGCTTCAGCAAGCATGTTATGCTTCATCCTCATCATAAACGACATCATGTACTTCGCCTTCGACTAATTCCATATACATATGACCATCCAAATGGTCCAGCTCATGGCAAATTGCCCGTGCCAACAGCTCGGTTCCTTCGATTTCAAATGCTTCCATATGTTCATCAAAGGCTTTCGCTTTCACATAATTTGGTCTGGTGACCACACCGGATTTACCTGGCAGGCTTAAGCAGCCTTCGTCGCCGGTCTGGCTATCAGCCGTTTCAATAATTTCTGGATTAATCATTACAATTGGTCCATCACCGACATCAATGACAACCAGTCGTTTTAAGATGCCAACCTGCGGTGCCGCCAGACCTACCCCATTTGCTTCATACATGGTGTCTAACATGTCATCAATTAACAGCTCTATCTTTGGTGTTACCTCAGTAATTTCCCGGCATGGTTTTGTTAATACCGAATCTCCTACCATTCTGATTTTTCTTAAAGCCATTTTTATTATTCCTCCTAAAATCCATTCATTGGGTTAAAATCAAACTGCACCATTACGTCTCGATACGCCTGATTGTTTTCCAAATATTTTTCAATGTAGTCCTTTATCTGCACTAAAACTGCATACTGCGCATGTTTTAAATAGATAACCCGTTTATAAATATCACTGACCTTGGCGACCGCTGGTTCGGTCGGTCCAATCAATTGCAAGCGTGAAAGTTGTTGCTGCTGCGATAAATCCTGCGTTTGCAGCCCATCTATTGCTGCGTGCAACTGCTCGGAGCGCCCTACGCTAAGAGCTTCGTCCCTTGATGCCACGAGTACCACAAGCATATGCCAAACTGGTGGATATCTGAGCATTTTTCGATAAACTATTTCCTGCTCATAAAAATCACGGTAATCTTGTTTGGCCGCGGTTACAACGCTGTAATGCTCCGGGCTATATGTCTGAATCACGACTTCCCCCGGCTTCTCCCCCCGACCGGCTCGTCCGGCCGCCTGGGTTAACAACTGAAAGGTTCGTTCTGATGCCCGGTAATCGCCAACATAAAGTGACAAGTCCGCCGCTAACACACCAACTAGTGTTACATTCGGAAAGTCATGCCCTTTGACAATCATCTGCGTGCCAATCAGGATATCTGCTTCCTGATTAGCAAACGCTGACAATATCTGTTCGTATCCTTCTTTACTTCGGGTTGTATCCATATCCATCCGCAATATCCGGGCTCCTGAAAATTGCTTTTGGACCATCTGCTCAATCTTCTGCGTGCCCGCCTTAAATCCACTGATATAAGGCGATTGACACTCTGGACATTGTTTTACCATCGGACTTTCATAGCCGCAATAATGGCAAATCAGCCGATGATTATTATGGGCACTTAATGAAACATCACAATGGGGACATTTTATCACGCTTCCGCAAGCTCTGCAAGAGACAAAGCCTGACATCCCGCGGCGATTTAAAAACAACATGATTTGTTCCTTTTTCGCCAAACGTTCTGCCATCAGCTCTTGCAGCTTCCGACTCAAAATCGAATAGTTATGTTCCTTTAACTCCTGCCGCAAATCAATAATTTCACATACCGGCAATTCCTTCGCAGCAACACGCTGCCCCATCTCAATGAGCAGGTATTCTCCCGCCAGCGCTTTGTAGTAGCTTTCGATGGCCGGGGTTGCTGAACCAAGCACCACGACCGCGCCGGTCATTTTTGCCCGCTCGATGGCTGTTTCTCTGGCATGGTACCGCGGCAGGGTTTCGCTTTTATAAGTGCTTTCATGTTCCTCGTCTATCATAATATACCCAAGTTTTGAAAATGGTGTGAACAATGCCGACCTGGGACCAATCATGACATCTATTTCACCTTTTTTTGCACGGTCAAATTGGTCATACCGTTCACCCGCTGACATTTTAGAATTCAGAATCGATACCCGGTCACCAAAACGCTGATAAAAACGCATCACTGTCTGATAGGTCAGGGCTATTTCTGGTATCAGCACAATCGCCTGCTTGCCTTTTTTTATTGCATCGGCAATCAATTCCATGTATACCTCGGTCTTGCCGCTGCCAGTCACGCCATGAATAAGGCAGGTCTTTGGTGATTCACTGCTGGCATTGTTCAAAATGGTATCGACCGCCTGCTGTTGGAGCTCATTTAATTGCAGACTATATTCTTTTTGTTCTAAATGCCTGACTGGATTGCGGTAGCTTCTCAGCCGCTCAATTCGGAGCACACATTGTTCCTCAAGACTCCTGATAACTGCCGCAGTAATGTTTAATTTGTGGGTTAAGACATCATAATCCACTTCTGGGTCTTCGATTAATGCTTTTAAAAGTCTAGCCCTTGCGGTACTATGTTTTCTTTCATATTCGGCGAGCTGGATTTTCGCCGCCTGCTGATCAAGCAGCAGGTGAATCATTTTTTTTTCTTTTTCTGCCGCTTTTTGTTTGATTGGAATTACTGTTTTTAACGCATGATTGATTGTGCCGCCATAATTTTTGTGCATCCAGAATGCCAAAGCAATCAAATGAGATTCTATCTGCATCCCATTTTTATCAATGGAGGCTATCTCTTTTATTTTAGCTGGGTCATATTCCGCTTGCTCGGTTAACTCGACCACAAAGCCACGGATTTTACGACTGCCGCCGCCAAACGGTACCACCACCTGCATGCCGATGCTGATTTCATCTAACAGCCGGGGGGGTACAGCATATTGAAATGTCTTATCTAATTTTTCATGTGATATATCAATTATGATATTGGCGTACAATGTCATCTATTATGTTCCTCTCGTCCATCGGATAGAGCTTTCCCTCTATCTCCTGATAATCCTCATGTCCTTTTCCTGCCAGGATGATGATATCATCTTTTTTGGCATGGGCAATTGCATAGGCAATGGCCTCTCGTCTATCCTCGATACTGATATACTCGCCCGCTGTCTTGCGAATGCCTTCTTCGATATCCGCTATAATCTCTGCCGGTTTCTCGTAGCGGGGATTATCCGAGGTGATTATCGTAAAATCTGAATGCTGGCCAGCTACTTCACCCATTTGAAGCCGGCGCAGCTTGGAGCGATTGCCGCCGCAGCCAAACAAAGTTACCAGCCGACCTGGCTGATAAAAGCGCAAGGTCTTTAACAAGCTTTCCAGACTGACCGCATTATGTGCATAGTCAATAATCAAGCGATAGTCCTTCGAGATTGGTATTTCTTCGATTCGGCCTTTGACAGTGACACTCCGCATCGTCTTTTCCATTGTCTTTGGTAATATTCCGGCCATATGACAAATGGCAGTTGCCGCTAGCGAGTTGTATATTGAAAACAAGCCTGGCATCCCCACTTCCATATCGGCCTCACAGATTCCACTCAAATGGTATTTCATCCCCAGACATTCTGGATATGTCACATACTGAATATTTCCGCCGCTGTAATCAGCATTCATTTTGATGCCATAGCTTCTTATCTTACAGCCATAGCGTGCCGCCGCTTTGCGGGCAAATTGGTCATCTGCATTGATTAGTCCAATCCGGCTTTGATTAAATATTTTTGCCTTACAAGCTAAGTATTCGGCAAAATTGGCATGTTCTCCCGGTCCAATATGGTCCGGCGAAAGATTTGTAAATACACCAACATCAAATAAAATACCATCGACACGATGCATCTTAAGTCCTTGCGAGGATACCTCCATCACACAAAAATCGAAGCCTGCATCTACCATTTTGCGAAGCGACTGCTGAATCACAAGCGACTCAGGTGTCGTATTATAATACGGCGTTAACTCATCTTCCATCTGCAAACCAATCGTACCGATTAGTCCCGCCTTATATCCCGCCATTCGCAACATATGCCAGACCATATATGCCGTCGATGTCTTCCCTTTCGTTCCGGTGATACCAATTATCTTTAGCTTTGCCGCCGGACGCCCATAATAATCCGCAGCCATAATTGCCAAGGTCTGCCTCGTATTATGTACCCGGATAATCGTTACATGTTCCGGTGTTTTTATGTTTTTTTGCACCAATATCGCTACTGCACCATTTTTTACCGCTTGCGAAATATATTGATGTCCGTCACGATAGTATCCGGTCAGGCATACAAATAAATTGCCTTTGCGCACATTTCCGGAGTCGTAACAGATTCCTGTTATCTTCTGATCGATACTTCCCTGCATACACATGTAATTGCAGTTCTTTAGTAATTCTTTCAGATATGCCATTCGTTACCCTTCTGTTAAAATTACGCTTTTATCATTATATGTCAGGACGGAAGTTTTTACAAGTTTTCCAACTGTTTTCCATTTGTTTTTTCACTGATTTGTCGTATTTTTTCTTGTTTTCGGGACATACTTTCGATATGAAAAATAAATTTTGGATCTGCGGTTTGACTGGCTGGTGCATGGAAATTCTATTCACCTCGGCCGGCTCTTTCCGGAATAAGAATATGAAACTGATGGGGCAGACATCGATCTGGATGTTTCCTATCTATGGAATGGCTGCAATGATTGGACCTATTTACAAGTACATCAAAAATCTGCCGGTCTTTTTGCGAGGAGGTATCTACACCGCCGGCATCTTTACCTGTGAATATGTCAGTGGTTCCCTGCTGCGCAAGCATGGCATGTGCCCTTGGGATTACAGTGATGCCAAAGCGAATATCAATGGCTTAATTCGGCTCGACTATGCTCCGTTCTGGCTGGCAGCCGGCTTGATTTTTGAACGAATTTGTAAAGGGATGGACAGCGCCGCGATAAAATAAGCGGCGCGATTTTTTTTAATAATCTCCATTCTTCCAAAGTCTGAAGTGTGAAAATTTATTTTCACACTTTACCCCTCCGAAAGGTCACCTGCGCCAATATCAAGCGTGTTCAAGGTGCGTCGCTTCATTCTTGCCGCCTCCGATGCCTTTAGAATATACTCTTTTACTTCTCTTGCATGCTTGATATGTATTAGTAATAATTCTTTATCGGTCACATCACCGGTATAGCAAGTAATTGTTGCGAGTCCGAACATCCGCTCTAACAAGGTTGCGGTAAGCTTAACGTCTTGTACTTTGTACATATAACAATCGTTTTCGATTAATTTAAAAAAACCTTCATTTCTGGTGATAACATCCGGCTTAATCGTATATTTTGTAAATGTCCAAGGTAATCCAAAGAACAGCACCCTCTTTCGCTCTGCAAAAACTGGCTGTTCTGCTCCATCATAATCATTCTTTTCTGTAACATTTTCTGACATTTGTTTGCCCCCTAAACTTTCTTTATATTTTTTTATTTTACTATATCTTTTATTCCCAATCAACCCATGTATAATAAGTTATCGCCGCTACCGCCTTGTCCTTCATCATTAAAGCGATATACGCTGTGTTTGCTCTGCTTTCTACTGGATCTAAACCAGCTGTAATAACATAGTCAAAACGACTCAGCCAACTCTCTGGATATTCATCTACACGCCAGCCCTTATTATCTTCCCGTGGTTCTGATATATAAGTGTTATCAAAATTCATTATGGCAACATTCGGATATTTTTCACAGATTTCTTCTTCACTGGTGCCAATCATAATTCCATTTCCCAATCCAGATCCCTCACCGGTGACGGCCAAGCCACGGAAAGATTCAAGACGCTCCTTGGTATTTACGATATAGAAATACTCTACACCACCAACTCTGATTGTATACCAATCGCCAGACATTTGACTAGCATTTTCACCTTTTTCTTTGACTGCTTCACCCAGCTTAATTGCATCCGTAAATGATATCATCGATATTCCTAATATAAAAGAGGAATCATCTCCTAACATTCGCTCCAATTTGGGATAGCCATCTGTCGCGAACTCTGTTGTCACTTCTGTTTCTTCGGCTGGTAATACGGTTGTTTCAATGGGTTCTTCCACAAGCTGCTCGGTTGTTGCAATGTCATAGTTTCTCGTACCTTTATTACAGCCCGATACTGCCAGTATCATCACCAACAGACATAGGTATGCTGTTATCTTCATATTTTTTATCATCCTTTTCAAAAATGCTTATTCCTATTATTCAATTGATACACCTTTACATAATCAATTTCAAATACAGATTGTTCATCATTTTCTTGACCAATATTATATAGATTTAGCATTAACTGCATCGGATAATCTGGGCTTTCATTAACATGCTTGATACATATGCCATTAATGTAAAAATCTATCCCAGCTTCATCCCAATCAAAAGCATAGGTATTCCATGCCTCAACTTCAATACTCTGTTCTTCTTCATAAAAGCTGTCCTGAATCTGAGCATCGCCAAAGGGATGCACACCATAACCAATGATGGATTTACCTTTAGCGACATTCCACCCCTTCAATTCAAACAAACAGATTTCTGCTGATTCTTGTGGCTCTTTTTCTGTTCCAATTAACCATAATGCCGCCACATTCTCTTTTGCTATCCTGCACCTTGCTTTAAATTCCACCCATCCATAATGCAGAGCAACTTTTATTTCCGTCTCTTGCTGCTCACGGACTAGTAAGCTATCGGTAAAACGATGTTGACCTAACTTAGAACCTAACGGACCTGAAAATACTCCCGTTTGAAGATTGGAAACACGTACATCACCATTCCACTCTTGACACCACGGCTGCTGGTGATTTGAAATATATAGCGTTAAGATACTGTCTTTTATTTTATAACTTGGCATTGATTTTTTTCGGCTGCTCCATTGTGGCAGATAAAATGGAAACCAATAATCGGTATTTAATTGTCCTGCATCGAAATCATCCTGCAATAGTAACTGATATTTTTCTTTCATATTTTAATCATCCTTTTCACGTTGCAACTGATTTATCCCGCTGTCGGATTATAGAACGTAATCGCTGTTACAACCTTATCCTTTACCAGTAATGCCAAGTATAATGGCAACGCTTCTGGTTCGCCGCTAGTTTCTTCCAATATTATCACATAATCAAACTGCTCGGTCCAATTGTCTGGAAATGCAACTCCGTTCCATCCAGCATTATTGGTTCGTTCTGCTCCAATATAGGTATTATCAAAATTTATCACCGCCGCATTGGGGTATTGTTCTAAAACATCTTCTTCACTCATGCCGACTTCTAAGCCACATTTTAGTTTATGCTGATTGCCAACAATTGCATACCCTACTCCATAAGTATAAACATCCTCTGATCCCTCCATGATGCCATAATAATATTCCACATCTTCAATCGTGATTGTATACCACGTTCCAGGGGATGCTCCCGGCAAGGTTCCGCCTTCGATTTGAACAGTTCCTTTTGCTTTTGCATTATCAAACCAAGGAATGATAACCTCTGGCTCCACGGTTGTCTCTTCTCTTGATAAAGCGCCCAATCTCACGCTGGCTGGTTCTTCTGGTGTTTTCGCACAGCCTGATATTAATATGCAAATGATGAGTGGTAAAATAATGTGTGTTTTCTTGCTCATTATGTTAGCCTCCTTTGTGAATGTTTATTACTTTTAAATGTACCATATTTTTATTGTATTGCACAACTGGTAAAGCTATCATCTCTCTATGTTATTTATCGCACATAAACGCACGCGTGCGTTTATGCGTGCGTTTCCGTGCGTTTATCTTACTATTTTGTACTTAGAAGATCTGCCCTTACCAACTAATTTTAAAGATTTCTCATCCGCCAATTTTTTCAGAATACGGTATGCTCACTAACATGAATTGTATTGGCTAACTCTTGAGTGGACGCTTTTCTTTGCTTTTGTAATATAGATAAAATAAGCAGAGCATTAATTGACAACATTCTTCCCATACGTTTTTCTTCAATCGAAACCATTTGTGAAAAAGGCAAATCTGGTTCTGCTCTCTGGATAAACAACTTAACGTATCTTTCTGTCGATTCGGAGTAATCTGGAAGCGGACGACCATATATAATGGAGCCTTCAAATATACGATCAATGCCACGTCCAGTTCGTTCCGCTAAACCGATTCGTTTCAAATCATCTGCCAAAGCCGGATTGCGTCCATGCGGTTCCACCATCAGAAGATTGTTAAGATTTACACCTTCTATAAATCCACCTGGACTACTAATTGATAATCCTTCATCTTCAACTGCCAAACGAACCATTTGTAAAATCGAATAATCTCTATGACAAAAGGCATTTACCAGACCTTCACGAAAGGCTGCTTCCGAAAATTCTGGAATAGGAATCCGACAAATTCAGCAATCTGAGTTCTAAATATTTCATGAACTTCTTGAATTTTAAATCCAATTATTATATGATAGTAAAAATGCCTACATGCGTAGGCAAATCTTGATACCCAGGAGGAATTTTATGCGACATTTGATGAGTCCGCTGGATTTTTCTGTCGAGGAATTGGACAGACTGTTATCTCTAGCGAACGATATTGAACAAAATCCGAAAAAATATGCCCATGCATGTGATGGTCAGAAGTTAGCCACCTGCTTTTATGAACCGAGTACCCGAACCAGACTTAGTTTTGAATCCGCAATGTTAAATCTTGGCGGTTCTATTCTTGGTTTTTCCAGTGCTGATAGTTCTTCCGCTACCAAAGGTGAAAGTGTTTCCGATACCATGCGTGTTATTTCCTGCTATGCCGATATTGCTGCTATCCGTCATCCGAAGGAAGGTGCAGCCCTTGTTGCTTCTCAGAAATCTACGATTCCAGTTATCAATGCCGGTGACGGCGGTCATCAACATCCAACCCAGACCTTAACTGATTTGCTTACCATTCGTTCCTTAAAGGGACGCTTAGATGATATTGTCATTGGTTTGTGTGGTGATTTAAAATTTGGCCGGACAGTGCACTCTCTGATTCATGCCCTTGTGCGTTATAAAAAGGTCCATTTTGTGCTGATTTCACCAGAAGAACTGCGCATACCTGACTATATCCGTGATGAATTGAAAAGCGCTAATATTTCTTTTGAAGAGGTGGAACGTTTAGAACAAGCAATGCCTAAGCTGGATATCCTATACATGACCAGAGTTCAGAAGGAACGCTTCTTTAATGAGGAAGATTATATTCGAATGAAGGATTTCTACATTTTAAATAAAGAGAAAATGGAACTGGCCAAACCGGACATGCTCGTGCTCCATCCACTGCCACGGGTAAATGAAATTTCGGTAGACGTGGATGACGACCCACGCGCTGCCTATTTCAAACAGGCACAATATGGTGTCTATGTTCGAATGGCTCTGATTCTAATGCTTTTGGAGGTGGAAGGATGTTAAATATCAGTGGTATTAACGAGGGATTTGTATTAGACCATATTCAAGCAGGCATGAGCCTTTCCATTTATCATGATTTGAAACTGGACCAGCTTGACTGTACTGTGGCAATTATTAAAAATGCCAAAAGTAATAAAATGGGCAAAAAGGACATTATCAAAGTGGAATGTCCAGTTGATGCACTCGACCTAGACATTCTCGGCTTTATCGACCATAATATTACCGTTAACATTATTCAGGGTGATACAATTGCCGCCAAAAAAGCACTGCATCTTCCGACTCAGGTGACTAATGTGATTAAGTGTAAAAATCCACGTTGCATTACTTCGATTGAACAGGGGTTGGACCAGATTTTTGTACTGACCGATGAAAAAAGAGAATTGTATCGCTGTCGGTATTGTGAAGAACCGCATAAGAAATTGATTTATTGATAATAGTTGAGGATGACGAAATTCGTCATCCTCTTTTATGCTCTAATATGGTCGACAACAACAATTACAAAGCAAATTCATAAATATCAGACTCAAACAAAGATTACCCGAACTTGCATACGGCCGCTCATAAGTATTGCCCATGTTCGTATACCAAGTACCGCCGAACTCTAACTGCTGTTTTAGCTGACGGTATTCCATATTGCTTGGCTCCATCTGCACCGCCATATTGGCGTGTTCCTGAGCGGTCACATTATTACCGATACCAGCATTGGCAATCGCACTATAATAATACCAGCGTGAGCTGCGGCTGCTGATGTTATTCAAGACATTAAGCGCCTCTTTGTAATAGCGGTGCGAAATATAGTTGGCTGCTGCCTGCAATTCAACGGAGTCGGTGCTCTGGCCATAACCGCCGCCATAGGTGCCGTTATTACGTCCTGAATCGTAACTGTAGCCCTGCTGCTTCTGCTTCATAATCAAGTCATAGGCCTGCTGAACTTCTTTAAACCGTTCCTCGGCCTGAATGCGATTTGGATTATTGACATTGGCATCGGGATGATATTTCCGGCTCAGGTTTCGATATGCTTTTTTTATTTCTTCATCTGTTGCTCCCGGTGTAATTCCAAGCACCTTGTATGGGTCCATCTGCTACTCCTTTATGTCAAAATTGCGATTATCTTTTTTAGATTTCTTATCTATATTCGCATGTTTCTTTTGTTTTTTCAAGCGATTGTATTCATATTTTGTCCAAACGCCTGAATATAATATATTTCTTAGTATGTCTGCATGAAGCAAAATTGGCAATCGCTCAAAGGATTTGGCACATTCTGACATCATGCTAGTCAGCATTAGGCGACAAAATATGTCAACGTCTTTTTCGCTTTCCGCTAAAACCGGAATCAGTGGATTGTAGGCATTTTTCTTGCGGTCTTCCTCCAAATCTTCATAGGCATCCATCAGGTAAATAAATTTCCCCATGTAAAAGCCCATGCAGCGCAATTCCTCTGCCCACATATCTTCCTTCCAGGCAAATATTTCACCAAGCATCGTTCCTGTCAGTCCGGCAATGGCATCCAGGTTGGTTTCTTTTCGTTTCTCGGCCTGGTCTAACTGCTCCATGTATTCCTCGACCGCCTTCACCTGACGAGGATATTTAGCCATAATTCGCCCATAATCCTTGTCCAGCATTCTGGCAAAAGCCTTCTTGGTATATGATTTCTCGTCCTTCCAATCATCTTCAAAGTTCTGATAGGACAGGATAATATTCATATCTGCGGCATACTTCGTTGCTTCATTGATATACGACGTGCGCTTTTTCATCGGATGAAGTGCACAAGTATATTCTTGCGACTGATTCTCACTTTCATACAATCCGGTCAGTAATACAACCAGAAAGGTCATATCATAATTCAGGAGCATCTGCCCCTTTGTCCCTGCCGTTTCCTTTAGCTGACGGCAAAGTCCACAGTAATACGACTGATATATCGTTTTATTTTCATCGGATAATTCTTTTTGATTGATATTGATATATCCAAACATTTACTGTTTTCCTCCTAATCCCATTTACCCATCATCCTTTAACTCTTTTTAATAAATTCGTACTTACAGCGCGGACAGGTAATACTGATTTTGCCTTTTCCACGTGGTACCCGAACCCGTTGTTTACAACCTGGACATTTAAAAAAGCGATATTCCTTCCGCTGGGAAAATCGTTTTTTGAATGCCTGCCATTTGGCCACCAGCTTATATCTGGCATTCAGGTATTTTTGATTCTGTGCATACATCTTTGAGATATTGCGGCTAAACATACGATAGTATGTATAAACGAGGATTACCACTGCTGCTAAATAAAACGGATTCCATCTCGTAAACATCGATAAGACCATAAATACGATTGCAATAATCAAATACATCCGCGATAACTGGTCTGCCCCATATCTTCCTGTCATAAATTGTCTTAATTTTTCTTTCAAATCGACACCTTCTTCATTTTCTTTTAAGACAATCATAATTCTCCTTGCCCTCGCCGTCAACAGAGTTATTGTCTTTTTAGAAACAATTTATACTTTCGTTAGAAATTAAGCAAGCCAGCTTCAAAATCGAAGTCGGCTTGCCTGCATAATACAATTTTAGTCTAAATCAAACAATGTTGTCTTGATAAATTCCAGTGAAGCTTCCGCCGCTGGTGCTGGATTCCCACCATTTTCCTTACCATAGGAATCGCCGTAGTAATCAAATGAACTGGCAATATGCACCTTAATCCGAAAACTGCCGCTGGTCAAAAGCTGCTGCAATTTCGTACCATTCATATTGTGAATCGTGGCTTTGTAAACATTACCACTATTTAGTCCTGTAATTCGATTATTCCCTGCCTGTGACACGGTTTCCTGACTAACTGCCGAGGTCGTAATATAAACGGAACCATCACCATTATCTGTCGTTGGTATGACTTCACCATCACCAAAGGAATAGTTCGCCGTAATAGTCTTTTTCGAGGTCACCAGGTTTGGTTCAGATACCAGATAGTAGAATGTAAATTCGCTATCCAAGCCCTTCTCGCCGATTGTTGTATCATATGGCAGATATTCGTATTTCTGTTCTTCAGCGGTTCGCTCACTGCCAGAGAGAATCGTTACGGTTGGGTTTTTAATACCAATCTTGTAGGCTGCGACAATCGTATTAAAAAATAATCGCTTCTCTTCCACATTGTTTACCGTGCTATGCCCAACACCGGAATACATTACGTTTCCAATACTGTAAATGTAGTAGTTATTGCGCACGTCATTTGGTGATGCCGTATATACGTTTTTAGAGTTATTGCTGGTGGAAGACAGACAGTACCAGACCACGATGTCACTGTTGCTGTCGCCATCTAAATCTTCTTCCATATCTAACTGATAATACTGATAATGCGTGTCTGCAATCGTAATCTCGGTTCCAATTTCGTATGGATAGTGAGTTATCTGGCCATCGTTGACCTGAGTCGCCCGCATATTGCCAATCTGCCCCATTGCTGCGCCATCTGAAGAATTTGGCACCCACATAATGTTCCACGGCATATATTTATTAAATGCATAGCTGCTGATGGCATGATTGTTGCGATAGTTAAAGTTAATTGCGCCGTAAGTATACCCCTGCGTCTCACCATAAGACTGACTGCGTCCCGAGCCAGCTACATATGCAATATCTTTATCGGCACCTAAGGATGCTGATGCAAGCCCGGTTGGCAATACCCCGCCGGCTTCAGCAGAAGTATCAATCGTTCCGATGGTATCCGTCACTTTTCCATTTGCATCCGTTACTTGCTGCAAATCCAAGACCTGACCTTGTCGTAAAAACTGATATCGCACCTTGGCTAACTCCGGTTCTGAGGACGTTTTCTCGCTGTAAGTAATGCCATAGCGGTCCATCGCCAAGATATTTCGCAGTTTATTGTTAATGTTATATCCCCAGTGAGCTTCGGTGCCGTCGGGAGCATTGGTATAACCCGATGAGCCGCTCAATCCATAAACTGTATAATTGCCCGCCAAATCATAAGCATACGTTTTGGCAGTTGGTGAATTGATAAACGAGGTTAAGTCATGAGTGAACAAGACACTCCGCCCACTGTTAATGAAGTCCTCCAAGGCATCTAGTGCATGATTTACGTTTGAAATATCAGTATAACTATCCTCAAAACCAAAAATCAGCATGTCATAATCCTTCAGCTTATCAAAAGAAGTCATATTATTCTGAAAACCAGCTGGTGTAGTCGTAACGATTTCAAACTTAATTCCCTCAGCTTGGGCAAATTTAGAAATATAATTCTTCATATCCCCATCGGTACTAAGGTCCCAGTTATTATTATTTCCCTTAATCTGTAATACCTTAACTATTTGCTGGTCGCTATTATCGCCCTTCGACACAACAGTATAACCGACCTTTGAGGTACGAATATAGGCGTTGCTATTCTGGCAGATTTCCAGCTTCCAGGTTAAGATGCCCCGATAAGCACTTGGAATCTGCTTTTCAAGAATATATTCTTCGCCACTTGTCAGTGTATACAGACCATCACTGTTCTTCGCAGGTTCTTTTCCTTTGCTATCCAAAATCAGGCAATCCGACATAATCTCGGAGTAACTCTCATTCGAAACAAATTTTCCATCGGCATTCATATCAAAATAGAGCTTCGGCGTGTATTTGGTTCGTGTTTGATTACCAATTGAGCTGTTTACGGAAATCTTCATGCGGATTGTATAGCTGCCCGTCTTGGCGGCACTATTCATATCAATCTGCATGACCTGGTTGCCATAGCTGTTCGTGCTGGTAAGCTCTGTCCCTTTGTTTAATGCCTTATCCTCTGGAATTGTGCCATCGTTTGGATTAAATAAGGTTAAATTTAGCTTTGGCATATTGATATAGTAATGAAACAGACCCTCTTTTTCGATTTTACCATTCTTTACATCAAAGACATTATCTTGGCCCTGACATGCTTCCATAAATTGATATAACACGGAAGAATTATCCAGTAACGCGGTATTGATTTGCCCCGCTTCATCATAGAAACCTTCGGCGTAAACTATCGGATATTTTGCTCCCAGATATTCTACTAAATCGGTATATTTTGTCTGTGTAATATCATTTCCAGCAAAACGATATACCCCAACATTGCCAACATTTACCGAAATGGACTGGCGTGCAGAGCTATTTGCCGGATTATTATAACTGAAACTTTTTATTTCTTTGAGCTTTGTCACTAATTTGCCTTGTTCATTTTTTTCAGTTCGAAAACCGTAGGCATCAAGTGGATTTTCCGTGCCAGCGGTATTTCCGCTTCCATAAACCTCAAATTCATATACCGAAAATCCATAACCTGTTCCTCGTTTAATGCAATTCAGCTTTATATAGCGGGCTGAAACCGAATTAAAATTCCGTTCTTCATTGCCGCCTCTGGCATCATTTACTTCAAATACTTGCTGCCAATTTTTATTATCATTTGATACTAAAATCTGATACCGAGATGCATAGGCATTTTCCCATGATATTTTTACCTTTGAAACATTATATGATGCTCCCAAATCCACCGTTAGCCACTGGTTATCGGCAGCGATAGATGCCCAACGTGAGCCAGTATTACCATCTACGGCGTAAGATGCATCATAGTAATCTACCTCTCTGGAAGAAGCCGTTGCTGTCTTATTATAAGCAAGATTTCCATTCGTTGCCAACGGTTCATAACTATAAAAGAAGTTAGAACTCTTATTTTGTACATGGTCCGTATCCAGTAAGCCTGCTAAAATCGGCCGGCGAAGGACTGCATCGCCAGTGTGGGTATAAACCAATCCATCCATCATCGTATCATTATGGACTGTGCCGCCACTACTGTCACGATTCATATAGTCGCCATTATAACCTAGTCCAAAATAAACCAAATCATATTCTGTATTTAAATCTTCGATTTTACCGATAAACTCTGCGCTCGTCATCCGTGTAATCGTAATATTTTCTTTGGCAATTCCGGTCCATTCCGCTACCTTGCTCTTAGTTAAAGCTCTGCTATCCGTGGTATCCTTATTAGCCGACAAATACAAATCTCCCATTGCCGGTTCAATATCGAGTACATGCAGACTCTCCTTTTGACTAAAGGTTCTTTCATTTTTGTAGTTGATAATGAACTGAATCGCAGTTGCTTTGCTAATTCCGGTGTCTAACAATTCGTCACCGGTCCGCAGCGAATTTTCCTGCCAAATCAAGCTTTCTACCGCTTCAAATCCGGCGGCTACTTCTTCCTCTGACATTTGTTCGGTCAAATTTTGAAAAAATGGCTGGCGTTCCCCATTATCAGTGAGCGTATTGATCATATAAACATTCTGATTTACACCATTCGCAGCAGACTCGACCGCCTCTAATTCCGTAACCTGATCATTATTATCATCGTCTGGATACATCATGGCACTTGGCCACAAGGTCTCAACCAAATCGTAAATATCTGACTCACCCAATAATCCCAGTGAATTCACCCATAATGAGAAATCGATCATGCAAGGTGTTTTGCCCTCAACCATTTTTCTGATTGTTTCAATCGCCGCTTTATTATCAACCCGCTCGCCGCTACTCGTTAACCCATATTGACAATCTCCCAGCTCCGTATCACCACTGATATAAATAAAATCCACCTTTGAGATATCAGTGCTTGCTAACTCAGATTCTGTGACTGTCTGTACCTCTATTTTTAAATTGTCCTCTGCCTGTGCACAAAGAATCTGCGTCGCAAACCAGTTTTTATTTGTAATTCCGCCCTTATAATGAATCTGTCCAATCTGCACGCTGCAGCTCTGATTCTGTGGATTTTCTTCACTAATTTCACCCGGCAGAAAGTCGAAGTCGCCGTCTGCGCCGACATATAAATACGGCATTTCACTATCTAATTCTGCCATATACAGGCTTGATGCGGAATCCGCTCCATAATAAGAGAAACTGGAAATATAGTAGTAGGTTGCTCCTGCCTTTGGATTGGTCACTGGTACATAGTATCCACCTGCTTTATGCTCATATGGCTGGTTATATGGTGCGTAATCAAACAGTGGCTTGGTGGATTCAAACTCAACATAGTAGTCCCCCGCCGTATTATAGGAAAAACCAACTACATTAGCTGTATACAAGCCCTCTTGTTCTTCATTTACCACATAATTACCATCCAAGGTTACCGTCTCATACAAGTCTTCCGAGAACAACATAATCTGACTATCATCCGTTGAAACTTCATCCAGAAAATAGCTTTCCTGATATTCCGTTGCCATCAATGGCCCATTTTCGCCACACAATCCAGTGTCTGTTAACTGCTGAATCAGATTGTTCATATAAGCAATTCGATTCTCACTCGTGTTTGCCACTGTCTCTTTATTTTCTTCCAGATACGAAATCAGACGGTCTTGAAAATAGTACGGCTCATATCCCTCACATAGGTAACCGATTTCTCCCTTTGCGCCATCTGGTACTATTTCCAAAATACGATAACTTTCTCCCGCGGATACTTTTTCTGCCACGACTGTTTCGACACCAGAGAAAATGCCATATGCCTGTATCTCTAACGGTCTGGTCAAAACTCCAATTAAGGTTACCAGAGTCATCATAACGGCCAGAATTCCCGATATTCTTTTTTTATTCCAAAACGCTTTTCTGCTAGCCATTTAATCTCTCCACTTATTTCGCCCTCAACTCATTCACCAGGTTCATTACACTCTTTTTTTCCATAATCGAGAAAGCACCATTACCATAATCATTTACAATTTTCACTTCTTTGGCAATAATTACGCCTCGTACAAAGCCTTCATTTGTCTCGATTTCAACCGTTCCCTCCGGTGCATAGATAATACCGTCAAAATAGAAGGAACCCCAGTTTACATATAACTTATGATTTCCCTTGATGTAAATAATCAAGTCCTTCCCTGATGTAATATCATTGCAACTAAAGTTCAAATCATTTTCAGAAACAATAATCTCTGGGACGGTTATTTTTGACTCAGCACCAATCGTACAACCCGCGCCGCTGGTGGTATTGATATACCATTTATTGGACTTCGGACCATTATCAAAGGCGGTCGATGAATAGTAGGAGGTTTCCGTTAGCTCCTCATAATCCGTCATTAAGCTCATGATTCCAACCGATAAATCGGTCAATTGTGCTGTTGAATCAACAATGTGCACTGGCCCCCGCGGAGTCAGCCGCCAATTAAATAGATTTTCTGCCTTTTTTAAGGATGTCGTTTCGATTAAGTATGGAAAATCATAATCGGTATACACATGAATCGTGATTTCTGCGTAGTTGTACCAACCATCTGGATTTATCGTCGCCCGTAAATGAATTTCGCCTTCTTCCGAAGTATCGGCCACTTGAATCGTTGCCGCTTCCTCCAGCGTTCCGCTTGTTGTGACACTGTATGCAAGCTCTCGCGCTTCACTGCTTTCATCACTCCAATAGCGTCTCTTTTGACTGTCACTTCCATAAAAATTGTTCAGCATCGTTGCAACCGTGATACTCTCACCGGCTTTGACCCAATATTCGTTTGCTCCAACAAAGCTAAAATTCCCGCTTATATGTCCATTATCGCTGGCATCTTTGACATGAATAACTACCGAATCGGTATAATCATTGCCATCGACCCGACCGGATATCGTAATCCGATATGTTCCAACCCTATATCCAGTGGAAATTTTGGCCGCATGAAATGCCGGTATCTGTTCCAGGGTCGCCCCCGTTGCCCCATCAATACTCTCTATATTCCAGTTAACATCACCAGTTAACTCACCATTCACCCTTGCATATAAGAAAACTTTCATATAGGTATAAGTATAATAATCCCGAATCGTTCCTAAGGTCAGCTTATCCTGATATTTCAACTTAACGGATACCAGACCCGTTCCCGACTTCGTGCTATCCTGTACTGAGGTTGCCCGAACTGTCAGCTCTCTCGCTTTCTCATCACTGCCAACCCACAGTCTTCCCGATGCTTCAATGGTTGTCAAGGCTGATGTATTGCCCTCAACTGACCAAGTCACCTCCTGAGATGGACTATTTGTTCCATATACGACTGCCTGAAAGGTTTTTCGGCCATTCTTTTCTATTTCCGAAATCTGCGGTACCACCTTGACGCTGGTTACCGTTGATTCTAGCACCGGTGGGACAAACCCCTCCGGCATCTCATTGACCACTACTTTATTTCGTAGATTAACCGTATTTTGTGCTTCATACTCCCGACCGGTAATCAGCAGACTAACGGCCATCTTAACCTGGTTCTTGCTTTCGACGTCAGTCAAATCCGCCGCAAAATATGTGACATTGGTGGCCAATGCCTGCTCTAACACATCACTGACTTTATTTCCGGCACTATCTATTTTTTCCCGTTTGTAAGTAATTGTTTCCGCTGATTTTTGCCAGAAAATTGTCTCCAGGGTCATCCCGCTTTCCGCATTCTTATAAATCTCCAAACGCTTTGTCGCGAAATCAGTTGTGCCGCCGGTATATTGGTCATCACACAACACCTCTGTTCCTGGTCCAGTCTCGACAGTATCAACAAAATAACGCAAGGATGCATCGGTATCGACAACATAGTTATATAACTGTGCTAAAACGATTTGAGCATCTTCCTGCATATCCGCCTCTTTTACGGCTTTTCCATATGTCCTTGTACTAACCATCAGAAAACTGACTACCATTGTTCCAACAATTGCGATTACGGCCATTGCCACAAGCAGTTCAACTAATGTGAAGCCACGGTTTTTTTTGTTCATAGCTGCCCCCTTTCTAGGAAATTTCATTTTTTCCGGTTGCCGAATAGATAACAATCTGCTTACTCTTGTCACCACTTGTAATGGTAATTCCAGTATAATAGGCTTCAAATCCGCCGACTGTAACCTTTTTTATTTCACCGGTACTGCGGTTAAATAGTAACTGCGCCGCCGATGTCATCTGTAAGCGGTTGGTCTGGTCGGTCAAAGTCACTGGTGATATCACCGTTCCATCGGTTCCAATATATTCCATTTCAAGAACAATACTGCCATTACCAAGTGCTACGGTCTGGACAATATTATCATCCTCTAGTTGATAAATCCCCAACGTACTATCATAGCAGGCATTTTCAATCATTGATGCATAATAGGTACCGTCAAGCTTGTAAATTATCATTCCTGACAAATTTCCCTTGCTCATCGTCTGCACCATTGTTTTATTTAACGTTGTACTAACTGTTTCAGCACATTTATTCACTCTCCAGCCGTGGTTTGCGCCCGTTCCCCAAATAGCAACCGTAAGAAGAATTCCCAACATACCAATTACAATAATTAATTCGACCAGCGAAAAGCCTTTATTTTCTTTCATATTGTTCACACTGTTCCTATTCTTTTGACCAGTTTTGATATGTTACCAGTTGCGCAATGTCAAGCCTGCGGTCCTCAGATTGCTCCTCGAGACTGATTGTTCCAATGTAATAATCTGAATCCTTCAAAAATTCGCTGAGCACATGCTTCGTTCCCGCAATGTCGCAAGTTCCTTCATGTAAAATTCCGGCGACTGTTTCAGCCGCTGCGGATATCGTTAAGGATGCTGCTTCCACTGGAAAATCTTTAAACGTAATCTTGCCACCAGCCAAAATTATGCCGGTAAAATCGGTTGTAACAGTCACATTCCCAGTCGCTACAATCATATCCACGATACCGCCCGCATTCGTCAGATAATCTTTATCAACTAGTAAGTCATCCTTTCTGACAAGATGGGCTTGATGCTCACCCTTACTATCCGTATATGTAAAAACCCGCTTGCTGTCAGCACTGACAATCGCCTTTAAGGCATCCACATCGACCAGATTTTCAAACACCGAACTGCTCTTTTGCACTGCTGATAGCCGCACATAATCGGCCGTTAAATTGCAGGTATAGGAAGCATACATATCCTGCCACCCCGACTGAAGCTTTGCATAGTAAGAATCATCGGCAATATCGGTATTTTCATCGGTAAATTCCGGTGCAATGGTTCTGATTCCAGCTTTATCCCAGATTAAAATACTACCGTTTAACATTTTTTCCACTTTGCTGCTCTCTTTAATTGTGAGTGCCTTTTCATCCACATATAAGTTCAAATACTTGTTGCGTTTTTCAGTATGTTGCGCCCCCATCTCACTGTCAGCGGAATAATACTGTTCGTAAAACTGATTGGCCATCTTCGCATTGGCAAATTTCAAAAAGTAATAGCTTAATCCATCGCTATTGGTCTGCATTATAATTCCATTTGCTGAATATTTCGCAAGGGCCGTTGGCTCGATATAATCTTGCAAATCAGTCCGCACGGTTGGATTCGCTGTATCAACCTTAAAACAATCCGCCGGTGCTAAGTAGGCAATCTGATTACTTTTTACTGCCAGTGACTCACCCATCATTGCTTTACCGCTGCCAATATAGGCATTTCCCGCTAACATCAACTTCGTTAGTGCGGTCATTGAAATACTTGCCTTGCCGCTGTCGGCAATCCCATTGATAATCATAGCACTGCTATAGGCCGACTCATTTGCTTCAACCTGTGCATCGGTAATCGAATCCGCCAGTCTCGCCGTCTTTGGATTGCCATAGCCATAATATTCTCCGCGCAGGGTCGCACTGCCGCTGCCTTCAATATTCAGATCATCAGCAATATAGGCCGTTCCCGAAATGTCTAATACCGAACGATTTTTCAAATTCAAATTATCAGCCCATAATGTTACCTTGGCCTCAGTTGTAAAGATGGCATTTTCCTGTAAATTAATATCACCCTCGGTAATTACTGTCTTGCGATTTTTAATCACGACATTGCTGGTGTTTTTGACGGTAAAGCCCTGAGTATCATCGCCCTCCTTCGCGCCAGCGTAGATATTGCCATCGATATATAGACTGCGGTTTCCACCATCGACATCGACACCTTCGTCCGCAACGATACAATATTGCAGCAAATCCGGTACGGAGGCCGACTGCGTGAAGTTCATTTCCGGATAACCCAAAACAATATCCGTATCTACGACTGATACATAGGAATCGGCATTGCGATAATATACCTCCAGATTTTCCAGCACTAATCCCTTTTCTGTTAAAATCATCGACAAGGTTTTGCCATCAATCACTTGCAGCTTAGCACCAGTGTCGGTTGCTGTATCGTAGCGGTGTGAACTGCCAATATATTTTTCTAACTTAGTAAGGTCATAAAGATTATTATCATCGGCATCTTTCAAACGATTTTTCAGCTCATTGCGGTACGCTGTCCGAAAAATACTGCGCCGCTGTTCATCCTGATAATTGGTTATCGAATAACTTTCCATTACTTTTACATATGCTGTGGAAGCCGCTAAGGATACTTCTTGTTGTAAACCAACTCGAATTTCATCCATTGCCGCCTCTGCATCATAGAAATTGTCAATTGAATTTTTATTTACTGCTTTCATTTGGATGTTCATCAGGCTTACGGTCAGAATTATCGTAACCAATATGGTAACCATCGCAACAATGCTGACAACCAACACCATTGAAGATCCTCGATTATCTTTTTTTTGCTTTCCCATCTTCCCTCAGCTTTCTATTTCAAGGCTGTGCCCGTTAATGTTGTCAGCAAGTTTCCCGCATTATCTTTCACGTCCACCACGACCGAATATAGTCGCGTTGAGGCATCGGCACTCTTCGTCAATGTATCCAAACCAAAGATGGTTTGTGCCTCATTCAGTGTCTTTTCGACACCATTTCGAGATACCTTCTTGATCTCTGGGATAACGTCCAAAATTGCAAGATTCGTTCTGATTCTGGTCTTTGATACAAGTTCCGGATAACTGCTTTCATTGACTGCCAAATTTATTTCAGCAGCCCCCGTTCCCTGCTTCACCAGATAGATATTCAGCGGCACTTCCAAGGTATTGTCAATGACAATCCGAGTGCTTTTTGCCGGAACAAAGAAGACATATAGATTCTTTAATTCTTCACCGCTTTGAACTGAATCAAATATTTTCATCGTCATCGCCACGTCCTGCAATTCTTCCCCGTTATAAACATGAGTAATGGTCTGCTCGACGGTATAAAATTCATTTTCCAAACCAATTTCAAAACGGTATTCGCTCTCGGTCTGGTCTACAATATCCTGAACCGTGATAGTGTTACTGACCAGGTGTGTCTCGCGATAGCTCTTGGCAATCTCCCACAATTCGTCCTGCCCCTGCACATAAATCGCATCTGTTTCGCGGTCCATCTGGTACAGCTCTGGCATATCAATGCTGTTAAATGCTTTCTCGTCAGCGTCGTCATTTTCATATGTCTCAGTGGATGGGCTCATGGTCGCTTCAATCATGTAGCTTTTGCCATCATAGTTATAGTCCACGTATTTTGCCTCATAAATCGGAAATTGTCTGCCATCAATTAAGACTGAACCCCCAGTGGTCACACCATACTCTTCTACACCCGCGGCTTTTATTTCTTCCATAATGTTCTCTGCCAGTGTCACGGCATTTAGGACATCTCTGGAATTAGCATTGGTCTGTGTTGACAGAATAAATGCACGTAAAAGCGGCGCCACACAGAGAACAAAAATAACCACTGCCAGCAATATTTCCACTAGCGAAAAACCACTGTTTTCCTGCGCTTTTTTCTTCTTCATTGACGCCTCCTTTCTCTATCACTCATCACCTATTCCGCCGTCTTGCCAAATAGATTCGTTGTTCCGGTTGTTACTGAATCAATTGTTTCTGGTACGTATTCTCGGTCGCTGCCAGCTAAGCAAAAGGTGTTAATGGTCATGCTTCCTGCTAACTTACCGTTTTCATCATCATATCGCAGCGTTACGGTCTCTACCGAACGACGTTTTTTATCATTCGCAATATCACGTAACCAATCCTTGATGGCACTATATTCTGTCGTATATTCCATTGCCACACCGACGTAACAGAGCGATTTGCCATTGTCCAGCGGATTGTTTCCTTCATCCCCCATGACATAGCTAACCGTTGACTCAGTGGCAAAGGATACTGTACTGATATTCACCTTATGAGCTTCTTCCATTCTTTTTGCATAAATAATATCGTCTGCCGCTGTAACAATCGGTGGTAAGATATCAAATATTTCTTCGATTTCAGCTTGCATATCCTCGCTTCGCTCGCGATATTCCGCCTCGTTTGCCTGCAATGCTTTTAAATTCGTGATATCCGCATTCAATACTTTCATCTCTTCTTCCAGTTGTTGCTTTTTTTCTTGATATGGCCGAAACACCAGTTGCAATGCTGCAACGAGAAGAATTACACCACCCAGGATGTAGAGCAGCTTCGCTTCTTTTGCATTTATTTTCATTCCGCTTGATTTGCTCATGCTATTCCCCCTGACTTTCATTGTTTACATCAGCACTTGCATCTGTTTCTGCAGCTGGTTCTGTGCTCGGTTCAATCGTTGGTTCGCCGTCACCGTCAATATAGGTACAAACGACCATCATATTTATCACCATCTTGCCATCTTCATCGGTCACTTCGCTTACTCCAGTGGTTCCTACTTTGCTGAAGCTCTCAAAGGTTGCAAGCTCATCTAAGACCTTCGCCGCCTCATTTTTTGAGCCAACTTCCACTTCCAAGGTGATGCCTTGGCCGTCGGAGGTAAAGGATATAATTTTCATGCCGGTTGGCATTTTGGTTTCCATTTCCTCAACTACATCCGCCAACTTATCGTTTGTGGAATCGGTATGATGAAACATTGTCACAACATCATTATAGCGAGCTTCCACCGTCACGAAATCATCGTATATTTCTTGTACATAGGCGAGATTCGCCTTTTCATTTCTTAAACTCTGGGTCTTTCGTTCTGTTATAAAATGAGAACTAAGCGAATATGTCACCAGTCCAACTGCAACTACACCAAAGACGCAGAATACAATCTGAGCCACTAGCATTTCATGCTTTTGTTTGATGTGACTAATTTCGCTACCGCTTTTTTCACCAAAAGAAAATTCGAATGGTGCGAGAGCGGCTCCATAGCAAGTCACATATTCTGTAATTATAATGCTATTATTGATACCGCTGATGCCGGAACGCTCGGCTGTCATCGCCAGCACCGGTATATGTAACTCATTCTGCATTAATTCGGTTAGGCCCATCAAGTTCGCACCATTACCGATTAACACACACTCTTTTATTTGGATTTCGGCATTTCTCGAAGTATAGTAATCAAACACACGGCTGATATTGCCAATCATTGGCCGTAGGGTTTCCGTCACGGCATCACGCAGCTCGGCCAACTGAGCATTTTCCACACTTGACTTTTCATTTAAACTGGCATTGACACATTTTTCACGAGACATAATCTCCCTAACGTTATCGTAATCCTTATCGCGAAAAACAATTGACTCATTCACCAGCTCTACGGCCTCACCAATACCATAGAAAATGGTCCGCTGAAGTTCCATCTGCCCCTTATTGATAACCGTTATTATGGTTGCATTCTCATCAATTTTTATCGTGCAGGAGAAGTTTGGGCCAGCCGTCTTTTTCATATTCTGGTAAATACTGTTGCCCACATAATCTAAGCCCATCAACTCCAGATTGCAGAAACTGCAAAGTTCCACGTAGGATTGAATCAAGTCGTTTGGCACTGCCAACACAAATAATTTCCGTTTTTTCTCTTTTTCTAATTCTGGATTGGCAATGGTTCGATACACGAGCTGATACTGCGCTAAGTCCACCGGAAAATATTCGGCTGAATTGGTCTCTAATAATGCTTTGATTCGATTTTCCTTAACAAGTGGTATCTCGATTTCACGATTGGCAATTTTTCCTGAATTTATCACACAAACCGTCTTTCTGGTTTTGATATTTCGAGAATTCAAGTTCTTCAATAGATTTTTCCGAAAATCTTCATTTTTCTTAACGCCACTATCCCCAACCATTCCAAACGGGGTCTGAAAGGTAAAACTCTGATAGATACGCGGATTCTTAATTTTATAGTCCACCTCTATTACATGGGTTAAATCCGTGCCAATCTCGATACTTAATACTTTCATTCCATTCCCTCTCCATCTCCAACTATATTCTCTTTACAATTCCAACTAGAAAATGAGCGCACTTACTCGGCGCATGCGCACTTTCTACTTGGAATTGTCTTCCAAGCTAAAAAATCATGCCAAAATAGGCTTCTATCATCTGGCTTCCCCACAGCGCAGATATCCAGATTCCAACTGACAAATATGGTCCCAATGCCAGCACATGATTTTCATTACTAACCTTCATCCGGATTAGATGAATCACCGAACCGATGATACATCCCAATACAAATGCCAATATTATCAGCTTCCAACCAAGGAGCAGACCCGCTGCTGCCATCAATTTTATGTCTCCCCCTCCGATGGCCCGTCCCCTGGAAAGCATGTATAACAGCAATAAGAATGAACTTACTGCAAAAAATCCGATAATATATTCAAACAGATTGCTGCGCTCTATGATGCACCGAATGACTCCGAGCGCAAATAGAAACACATTGATTCCAAACGGAATCTCGAAGGTTCGAAAATCTATCACCGACAATACCAGCAGTGCTGATGTCATCAGACAAAACAGCACACTGACTAGGATAAAATCTGTTACATAAAATACTACCACATATAGGATACCGTTCAGTGCTTCGATGATAGGGTACTGAATTGACAGCTTCGTCCCACATTTACGGCATTTTCCTTTTAACAGAATGAAACTCAGCACCGGTATTAAATCATACCATTTAAGCTGATACCCACAACGCATACAGTGGGAATTTGTCTTGACTATCTCTTCTCCCTTTGGAATCCGATAGATACAGACATTCAGAAAGCTTCCGATGACAATTCCGTATGTAAAGATTAGGATGGTTATGAGTATCAGCATTGGTGACATAGGGGTTCCTCTCTGTTTTTAGGTGGTTAGTGTAGCTTAGTGCCAGTCAGGATCTGCTGTTGGATATAGCTCAAATACATCCGCATCTACTGCTGTTTTATCTGCATCCTCGCTAATATAAACTATAACACCACCATTTGCATTTACATCATAGTAATATACTGCACCAGCATCTACTCTACTTGTTGGAACATTGCCAATAGCATTTATTAAGGCCGTATTTGTAGCCTCAATTTCTGTAAATGCTGGATTAACTACAGTTGTTCCATCTACTGCATCCTGCGCAAACTGTGCGGATAGTGCCGTTGCTACAGACTGTGCGGTTTCGATATCCGCTGATACTCTTGAGTTATTTAGATATCTAACGAATTGTGGCACCAATACACCTGCCAAAATTGCCATAATAGCAATAACGATAATCAACTCCACCAATGAGAAACCTTTGTTTTTCTTGTTTACTTTCTTGTTTACTTTCTTGTTCATAGTTTTCGCTCCTTTTCTTTTCCCTTAAAATTATATTTATCTTAAAAGCCCGCACCCTATTTGCAGGACCCTTAATTCACTATAATGAATCTACCATGTCATACATCGACATCATTGGTGACATAATTGAGCCCACCAGCATTAATACCATCAATGCCATAACCACAATAATCATTGGCTCCATCGCCGCCATAACGGTCTGGGTGGTCATCTCCACTTCTTCATCATAATAATTAGCAAGGTTATCTAACATATTTTCCAAATCACCTGTTTCCTCACCAATTGATAACATATGTACTACCATCGGCGGAAATAGCCCACCATATTTTAGCGGCTCAGATAACGGCATGCCTTTGGCCACTTCTTCCTTTGCTTCCATCAGATGCTTTTTAAATAATGCATTCTTCATAATCTTTGCCACTGCATCAATTGCATCTATCATGGGGATTCCGGCATATATCAGTGTACTTAAAGTTCTGGCAAATTGTGACGAATATGTTTTTACATTTAGCTTTCCAAATAATGGCATCTTGATTGCCATCTTGCCAAATACTTCTGCACCAGATTGTGTCTGTTTATATTGCTGTAACATAATGATAAGTGCAGCAATTGCTCCAAGGATGAAATACCAAAATTTTTGGATAAAATTACTCATTGTAATCATCGCTAGTGTAATACCTGGCAGCTCCATACCGGCATCATCAAACATCTTTCCATAATTCGGAATTACAACGACTAGCATTATTACCAGAATCGCTAGTGCCACTACAATCAAAACACATGGATACATCAATGATTTCACCATCAGCCCTTTTAGCTTCGCACTTTTTTCAAACTGCACCGCCATTCGCGCAATTGCCTGCTCAATACTGCCCGAAGTCTCACCGGCATTGACCATATTAACCAACATCTGCGGAAATTCCTTCGGATGATTGCCCATCGCTTCAGAGAGCGTATGACCTTTTTCTACTTCGCCCTTTGTTTCCTTTAAGGCATTGGCCAATTTTTTATTTTCAGTCTGCTCCGATAACATATCCAAGGCATCAATAATTGTCACACCGGCGCTTACCATACTGACAAACTGACGGCAGAAGACACTTAAATCACGCGGCTTTACCTTGCCGCCAATACTGATATTGATATCTTTACTAAAGGCACCGACTTCTTTTACTTCAATCGGGGTCAAACCGTCTCGCCGCAGTGACACCAGTGCTTTATCATAGGTGTCGGCATCAATGCTGGCTTTTTTTTCAATTCCGGCTTTATCCACCGCTATGTATGCATAACTAGGCACGTCATATCCTCCCTTGTCATAACTTTTATATCGTCTTTTTTCTAGAACGTTGTTCTTTAGAACAATGTTACCTTCTGCGTCATGGTTGTCGGTTCATGGGCAAAGGTAATTGCCGTCTCCGCACTAATCAAACTCTTCATATATAAATCATAAATGGCATCATCCATTGTCTGCATGCCGATTTTCTTGTTTGTCTGAATCATCGATGGTATCTGGAAGCTCTTGCCCTCACGAATCAGGTTACGAATGGCTGGATTGGCCAACATTACTTCAAATGAGGCAATTCGCCCGCCGCCCTCTTTGGGTAGTAACTGCTGGGCAATAACGCCCTCTAATACACTCGAGAGCTGAACTCTAATCTGTTGCTGCTGGTGCGGCGGAAAGACATCAATCACACGGTCTATTGTCGATGCGGCACTGTTGGTATGCAAGGTTGAAAATACCAAATGGCCTGTCTCCGCGGCTGTTATGGCAATGTTGATTGTCTCTAAGTCACGCATCTCCCCCACCAGAATCACATCCGGGTCTTCTCGCAGTGCAGCTCGCAATGCATTTGCATAACTTAAACTGTCATAGCCAATCTCACGCTGCAATACCATTGATTTGTTATGGGCATGCAAATACTCGATTGGGTCCTCTAGCGTAATAATGGTCTTTGCATATGTGGTTGCGATAATATGTATCAAAGAGGCCAAGGAGGTTGATTTACCACTTCCGGTCGCACCGGTTACTAAAACCAGTCCTCTTTTTTTGTTTGTCAAATCCAGCACTGATGCTGGTAAACCTAATTTCTTGGCATCCGGAATCTCAAAGGAGAGGATTCGCATTGCCAATGCATATGTTCCGCGCTGTCTGAAAACGTTAAAACGAACTCGGCTAAAGCCAGCAATGGAATAAGCAAAATCCAATTCACCGTTGCGCTGCAGCTCATCTTTTTGTTCCTCGGTCAACATCGGAGCCACTAGTTCTTCGATTTCAAATGGCATGATTCGTTCCTCGGATGCCGGCACCATATCGCCATCTATTCGATACATGACAGGGCTTCCCGGCGCTAAATGAATATCCGATGCCCCCCGGTCATTTCCCTCTTGTAAATACATTTCTATTTTTCCCATGATACGGTTCCCCCTATGTCTACTCTTCTGCTGATACGCCAAACATTTCCGATACGGAGGTAATGCCGTCAAGCACCTTTTCGCGTGCTCCCATCGAAAGTGTGGACATGCCACCACGAAGTGCAGCGGTTTTGATTTCTTCTGTCGTTGCTGATTTGGCAATCATGGTTTTTAGCTCGGAACCAATTTCCATCATTTCATAGACTCCGATTCGACCATGATAACCGGTATTGTTACAGAAGGAGCACCCCTTTGGTTCAAAGATGGTCACTTCTTCTAACTCATCTAAATTCAACATCTTACGCTCGACACTGCTTGGCTGCGTGGCTTGTTTACATTTCGGGCAAAGGCGTCGCACCAGTCGCTGGGCAATTACGCCAATCATGGAATCAGCCAGCAGATAACTTTCCACTCCCATATTCAGCATACGGGTCAAAGTACCGGCGGCACTATTGGTATGCAGGGTCGATACCACAAGATGTCCGGTAATCGAGGCCTGAACGGCTATTTCCGCAGTTTCCTCGTCTCGAATCTCACCAATCATAATGATATCCGGGTCCTGCCGCAAGATGGAGCGCAGGGCCGAAGCAAAGGTCAGCTCTGCTTTGACATTTACCTGAACCTGATTGACGCCATCGATATTTGCTTCGACTGGGTCCTCTACTGTAATAATATTCACGTCTTCACTATTTAATTCACTTAATGCCGTATATAACGTCGTTGATTTTCCACTTCCGGTCGGTCCGGTTACCAGTAAGATTCCATTCGGATGATTCAACATCCGGTCAAAAACCTCCAGCTCGCGGTCATTGAAGCCTAAGTCCCGCTTGTCTCTGGTCAGCGCCTTCTTTTGGGCTAAACGCATTACGCATTTCTCACCATATACCGTCGGCAATATGGACGCTCGGATATCGTATTCCTTACGGTCAACAATCATCGTGATACGACCATCCTGCGGTTTTCTTTTCTCCGAAATATCCATCCCGCCGATAATCTTAATTCGCGCGATGATGGCTTGTAGCAGTGGTATGTCATAGCTGTATTTTTCGTATAATGCTCCGTCAATTCGGTAACGGATACGCACGCGATTTTCTAATGCTTCAATATGTATATCACTAGCACGCTGTCTGGCGGCCTGTTCAATCATTGTTTTAACCAGCAATACGATTGGGGAGTTGTTGATTTCTTCATCCTCAGCCTCATCTTGCTGCTGTGATTCTCTTATTTTTCGTTCTCTGGTAAATTCCTGCGCTACCCGCATAGCCTCACTACTACCATAGAAACGGTCTAAGGTCAGCATAATGTCATGGGTGGTCGCTATCACTGGACTAACTACTACGTTGGTGATAATTGAAAAATCATCTATTCCACGCATATCCATTGGGTCTGCCATTGCCAACTGTACTTCATTGACGTTGTTGGGGCTAAAACCGATTGGAACCATAACATATTTGCGTAAAACAGATGCATCGACCAGATTTAATATATTTTCTTCTATTTGAATTCCGTTTAATGACACAACTTCAAGACCGAGCTGCCGTGACAATGCCGTGGCGATCTCCGTCTCATTGGTGTACTCTAATTCAACTAAGATTTCTCCTAGTTTCTTTTCTGTTCCCTCTTTTTTCAGAAGTGCCTGTTCTAACTGCTCTGTTGTGATAATCTGTTCCTCAACCAGCATATCACCAAGGCGTTTCTTTCTTATATCAAACATGCTTTTCCCATTACCCTTCTGTTTACAATTAATTATAATTAAGCAGGACTATAAGCCGGGTTATGTCGTGAATGATCATCTATCTAGGGTAACTGTCGCCAGTTACCTCAAGCAACCTACCTAAAGCTAGCGGGCCGCGTCTGCGCTTTTGTCTGGTCTTGCTTCGAATGGGGTTTACATATGCCCTTCCTGTTACCAGGAAGGCGGTAGTCTCTTACACTGCCCTTCCACCCTTACCGGTTTCCCGGCGGTATATTTCTGTTGCACTATCCTTGGAGTCGCCTCCACCGGACGTTATCCGGCATCCTGCCCTATGAAGCCCGGACTTTCCTCGTCGGAATAAATAAGCCTATGTTCATATTTATTCCGCCGCGATCACTCATCCTACTTAATTATCAATATTCAATTGTACTAAACCATTATAACCGTTTTTGGCTCTGATTGCAACACTTCACTTATATGAATTTTTCGTATTTTTTCGTAAACGTTTACGTATCATAGGCGGCAAAACGGAGTTTTGACAGCGGCTAAGCTCTGCTTAGACGCTTTATACATGGAAACAGCTACCACCAATAAACTCTCGTAAAATCGAGTTCTTGCTAATATCATCACTTGGTAATGGCAGAAAATAGTCAAGGAATTTGAGTAACCGTTTGGCTTCTAAATATTCCTCGCAATCCCGGTCAATTGCAAATAACAGTGGCTCCGCATATTGCTTTAGCACGGCCAGCTCATAGATTAAAGCCGAGTTGAACATCACATCTGCCCCCTCTTGGAATGGGAAGATATTTTTCTCTTCACCGCGCCGTACTGATTCCCACATCGCGATTGTCTTCTCGGCGGTGGTTGCTCTGGTTCTGGCATCTCTGACAATGCGGCGCAACAATCTGCCGTCTGTTGTTGGCAGACAGTTATGCTCATCGATATCGAGCTGAGTCAGTGCACTGATGTATATTTTAAACTTACTGTTTCGCGGCAGTGAGTGTGATAATTTATCATTGAGCCCGTGGATTCCTTCGATGACTAATACATCATCTTCGCCCAACTGCATCATCCGACCTGTCTCTTCTCTTTTACCAGTCTTAAAGTTAAAGATTGGCAATTCGACTTCTTTGCCGCTCAGCAATTCGGCCATATCCTGATTAAACCGCTCAACGTCCAATGCATCGAGACTTTCCAGGTCTAATTTACCATCCTCATCCCTTGGTGCCAGATGACGGTCTAAGTAGAAATCATCCAGTGGTACGGGATGTGGTTTTAACCCCTGAGCCCGCAACTGAACCGAGAGACGATGGGAAAATGTCGTCTTTCCAGATGAGGATGGTCCGGCAATCATGATAAACTTCTTATCGCCCGCCGCCACTATCTGCTCGGCTAACTGACCGATTTTTTGTTCCATCAACGCTTCCTGGATTAAGACAATATCCTGGATCTTGCCTGCTGCAATCGCATCATTTAAGGCGCCAACTGTACCAATTCCCATTGTCTTCGCCCACTCACCAGCTTCTTTTAGCGTTTGGTGCAGACGCTCGGAAGGAACGAATTTATCTACTACTTTTGTATTCTTGCCCGGATACAACAGCATAAATCCTTTTTGATATGGGATTAAGTCAAAATATTTCAAACAGCCGGTGGAAGTCACCATATAACCATAGAAATAATCTTTGTAGTGGTCTAATACATATATGTTAACACGGGAACTCCGGCGGTAACGAAACAACCGCTCTTTGTCTGTCATGCCCAGCTTTTTAAACAATGCCACTGCTTCATCGGTGTGCATGTTGCGTTTTTTGATTGGGTAATCCGCATCACACAGGCGCATCATTTCCAGTTTCAGTTGCAGGATTACTTCCTGAGTAACCTCGATATCTCCTTGCAGTTCGCAGTAATTTCCCTGACCGATGCTATGCATTACCCGCACTGTAACGCCCTTACGGCCATACAGATTATGTACTGCTTTTTGCATTAACAAGGTTACACTGCGGCGATACGCTTTTTTTCCAGTCTTGTCCGCTGTTGTTATCATTTTCAACTGACCGTCGCCCTCAATCCGTTTGCTTAACTCGCGCAAACGATTATTATACATTACCAAGACAATATCATCCTGTTCCGGTGACTGATACTCTCTGGCTATTTCCAGATAGGTCGTGCCAACCGGATAGCTCTTTATTTCTCCTGCAATCTCTAATTGATAGGTCTGTTCTTTCATTCATGTCCCCCTACTCTGTCACTTATATTTCATCTTTATAGCACCGTAAATGGTGCCTGCTCTACTGCTTTGATTATCTTTAGCGCTGGTAGTTCTGCCGCTAAAAATGCTTCAACAATCCCCGCAAAAATTGATTCCAGGCCATAGTGCCCCGCATCGATAATCATCAAATCATCGGCTACTGCGTCTAGTCCATTGTGATGACTAATATCGCCGGTAATCAATACATCTGCTGATGCTGCTAAGGCATTCTCTATCACACTGCTGCCAGAACCCGGTGAAATCGCCACCTTTTTTACTATATGCATAGGCTCACCAAATATACGCACATTTGCTAAGCCAAATGCTGCTTTGACCTGCTCGGCACACGCCTGCAATGTCATTGCTACTGGCAATTCACCAACTTGTCCGATGCCATACCTCTGACCATTTTCTTCCGTCGTCAATTCCAGCACGCTTTGATTTTGTAATGAGAGACGCCCCGCTGCCACCGGCCCCATGCTGACCACATCAAAATTCGTATGCATCGCATATGCGGACATTCCCGCTCGAATAAGCTCAATCGTTCTGCGGCCATTGGTATCATCGGCAACTACTTTTTTCATACCACTAAATATCAATGGATGATGCGTGATTAGCATGTCCGCCCCAGCTTCTTTTGCTTGGCGAATCACCGCGTCGGTTGCATCAAGGGCTAGACAAACGGTGTTTACTTCGCCCTCGTCATCACCAATTAATAGTCCGACATTGTCCCAGGCACAGGCATATTCTCTCGGCCACTGACGTTCCATGACTGCGATTATTTCTTTCCCGCGCATCTTGTCATCTCCTCTCTGGCCCACATAATAACAGCCAGCTTTTCGGCTACTTCACCAGCGCGCCGAGAAGCTGCCACACTGTCTTTTTGCCCTTTTAAACTGTCACGAATAGCGATTAACTGAGCTTCCTCTTTGTCCAAGTATTCCTGCAATAGTGGATGATTGCTTTGAATCAGATGGCGGCCATAGCGATGAAATGCCGTCTCGCACGAACTTGGTCCCTCGCTAACCGGTACGCAACGAAATGGAAAATAGTATTTCCCATCTTCTTTGACAATCCCTTCCTGTACAATCTCATAGCCATGCTTCTGAATAAAAATACGAACCTGCTCAATATCAGATTGAGGCTGTAAAATTAATTCTTTTACAGCCTCTAATTTTGTCATACCAGCTTCGAGGATTCGAATCATCAAACCACCGCCCATTCCAGCAATAACAATTGTATCTGCTTCTCCAACTGCTAGTGCCGACATGCCATCGGACAATCTGGTTTCTATGTATTGCTCCATTTTTTCGCGAATAATATGTTCCTCGGCTCGAAGCAACGGTCCTTTGTTGACATCCATCGCATATGCATAGGATATGCGCCCCTCTTGCAGCAGATATAATGGAATATACCCATGATCGGTTCCGACATCACAAACACGCCCGCCCGGTGTTACCAAATCGGCCACCGCCTGTAGTCTTTTCGAAAGCTTTATCATGGTTTACTCCAAATAATCCTTTAATTTACGGCTTCTGCTTGGATGGCGCAGCTTACGCAGGGCCTTTGCTTCAATCTGACGAATTCGCTCACGCGTTACGTTGAACTCCTTACCCACTTCTTCTAAGGTTCTAGCTCGTCCATCTTCTAAACCAAAGCGCAGGGTTAAGACCTTCTGCTCTCTTTCGGTCAAGGTTCCAAGCACCTCTTCTAACTGTTCCTTTAACAACGTAAATGCTGCTGCATCCGCTGGTACCGGCACATTATCATCCTGAATAAAATCACCTAAGTGTGAATCTTCCTCTTCACCAATTGGTGTCTCTAAAGAAACCGGCTCCTGGGATATTTTTAATATCTCACGGACACGGTCAACCGGCATATTCATCTCTGCAGCGATTTCTTCTGGGGTCGGTTCACGTCCTAACTCCTGCAATAACTGTCTGGAAACGCGGATTAATTTGTTTATTGTCTCAACCATATGAACCGGAATTCGAATCGTTCTCGCCTGGTCGGCAATGGCTCTGGTAATCGCCTGACGAATCCACCACGTTGCATAGGTGGAAAATTTAAAACCTTTGCGGTAATCGAATTTTTCAACTGCTTTGATTAAGCCTAAGTTTCCTTCCTGAATCAAGTCAAGGAATAACATGCCACGGCCAACATAACGCTTTGCAATACTAACAACAAGGCGCAGATTCGCCTCAGCCAAACGTTTTTTCGCTTCTAAGTCACCTAGCTCCAAACGTTTCGCCAATTCAATTTCTTCCTCGGCACTTAACAGCGGAACTTTTCCGATTTCTTTTAAGTACATCCGAACCGGGTCTTCAATTGATATTCCATCAGGAACAGTGAGGTCGATTTTTTCTACCTCTACTTCTTCTTCCTCGCCTAAGATGATATCGTCATCAACATCTTCATCATCATCGGTTATCCGCAGCACATCGATATTATTTACTTCTAAGAAGTCTAATATCTTCTCAAACTGCTCTGCATCCAGTTCTAATTCACGGAAAAAATCATTGATTTCTTGATACTCGAGAATGTTTTTACGCTTTTTTGCCACGCCCAAAAGCTCTTGCAGCTTTTCGTTAAACTTCGCAAGTTTTTCGTCCGGTGCATTTTCTACACTCTCAACCTTTTCGTTTTTTGTACCTTTTGTAGTCTTCTTTTCTTCCATTTTCTTTCATCCTCTCAGGTTTTTCACCAAAGCTAGTTACTATTTTGTCCTTATTCGATAGAAATATGCAATTTCTCGATTTTCTCCAGTTGTCGCTTGTCGGCAACTAACTGCTGTAAGCCTTGCATATCGGTCGGCGCCAGGTTGTTCGAACGATAATTGATGCTGTTTTGCTTCACTCGAAGTATCGTTTCTTTTAGTGCTTTTTCCTGATCTGCCTTGGTCTCTATCTCATTAATTCTGGCGTGAAATAGCTCTGCGATTTCTCTTTGTTCTTCTTCATCAGCAAACATGCTGATGATTTTTGCCGGGTTGACGGCTCCATTTTCATGTTGTTCGTATAAGATTTGTGCCGTCCGTCTAAATATTTCCTCAGTAAAGTCCTCCGGCCCTATATATTGCCGGATGATTCCAAAGATTCGCTCCTCTTCAATCATCCAGGTCAGTATCAATTTTTGGGATTGCCGCATGCCGTCTTCTTTTTTCTTTTTCTCGTTGATACCGGATTTTAGCGGTGTTTTTTCTTTGACTACGCCAACCTTGGTTCCCATATGATTGACAAGGCTGCGCAGATTTTCAAAGCCCATCTGATATTTGGCCGCAACGGCCTCGATATAATTATTACGTTCTAAGTCCTCGGTAAAACCAAGCAATTTTTTTGCCACTTCGTTATAAAAGGTCGTCTTGCTCTCGGGGTCTTTCATATTATAATTCTGCTCTAAGATGCGCAGTTCAAACATAAAACTATTTTCAGCATGATCAATTCGCTCTTGATAGCCCTCCGGTCCCAGTGCCTTAATAAAATCATCGGGGTCTTTATAAGGCTGCATATTGATTACCTTGGCTGACAAGCCTGCATCTTTTAATATCGGAATCGCCCGCAACGCCGCCTTGACTCCTGCACCATCACTGTCAAAGGTTAAATAAACCTCACTCGTATAGCGTTTGAGCAGATTGGCATGACCGATGGTAAAGGCTGTCCCAAGTGATGCCACGGCGTTATCAAAGCCCGCCTGATGCAACGCAATCACATCCATATAGCCCTCACACAACAGCATCTGCGGTCGTTTCGTGATACGCGCCAGATTGAGACCATAGAGGTTACGGCTCTTATCAAAGATTCGCGTCTCTGGTGAGTTTAAGTATTTGGGTTCACCCTCGCCCATCACTCGTCCGCCAAACCCAATCACCTTGTTATGAACATCCATAATCGGAAACATTGCCCGATTCCAGAACTTATCCCGGCCACCACGTTCATCAATGGTTACCAGTCCGGTATCTTTTAATAGACTGTCTTCATAACCTTGCTTTCGCAAATAGCGGTACAAATCATCACTATACTGGTCTGAATAGCCGAGCCCAAATTTTTGAATTGTTGCATCTGATAATTCTCGTTTATGAAAATAATCCAACGCTCTTTTTCCGCGTTCATTTTTGAGCAGCGTATAAAAATATTTCGCTGCTATTTTGTTTATCCCTAGTAGTTGCTGCCGCCGGTCTGCTTCCTGCCGTGCCTGAGGAGTCACCTCGGCTTTCGGCAATTCTACGCCGGCTCGCTCTGCCAATGCTTCCATCGCTTCTGGAAATGTGAAATTCTCATACTGCATTAAAAAAGTTAAGACGTTTCCTCCTGCTCCACACCCAAAACAATAGTACATCTGTTTATTGGGCGATACCGAAAAGGAACCGGTCTTCTCATTATGAAATGGGCATAAACCAAAATAGGTGCTGCCTTTTTTTTGCAGTCTGACATATCCTGAAATCACATCGACGACATCATTGCGTGAGCGAACTTCTTCTACCAGCTCATCTGAATAATATGCCATGTTTCTCCTTATTAGTTCTCCTGCCAAGCTCTCGGAACGAAATACTCGTTAAATTTTGCTACTGCATACTGGTCTGTCATGCCGGCAATATAGTCGCAGACGGCCCGGTCTTGTTTCTCGCCTTGCGTAATCATAGTCGTATATTGGGACGGCATTTCCATCGGATGCTTCATATAGTAGTGAAATAATCGTTCCAGTAGTTCTTTTGCCTTTTTCTCTTCCCCTTTTGCCATCTTGTTCTTATATACATTGTTAAACATAAACTTTCGCAAATCCTGCATCGCCTCGAGCACATCCGCTGACATAATAATGTCATTTTTATCCATGCTGTGGGTGATAATATTATGTATCAGCGTATCAAGCCGCTCCGTTGTCGAATTCCCAAGGATGGCGCGCAGTTCAAACGGAATATCTTCCTCGGTCAAGATTTTGCCACGAATGGCATCGTCTATATCATGATTGATATAAGCTATTTTATCAGAAAAGCGGACAATTCGACCTTCTAAGGTGTTCGGCATGGTACGGGTCTGATGATTCAACATCCCATCTCTTACCTCCCATGTCAGATTTAGACCTTCGCCGTTTTTCTCCAATGTTTCAACAATTCGGACACTTTGTTCATTATGACCAAAGCCTCCTTCACAGACTTTGTTCAGCACCGCTTCGCCAGCATGACCAAATGGCGTATGTCCCAAATCGTGTCCTAGCGCGATTGCTTCCACCAGGTCCTCATTTAGCCGCAATGCTTTGGCGATGGTTCGCGCATTCTGAGATACCTCCAAGGTATGAGACAATCTGGTTCGGTAATGGTCACCCTTCGGTGTCAAAAATACCTGCGTCTTATTTTTCAAGCGCCGAAATGCCTTACTATGTAGAATTCTATCACGGTCCCGCTGATATACCGGTCGGATGTCGCACTGTGGCTCTGGAATATCTCGGCCAATCGAATTCTCACTAAGTGCCGCATAGGGACTCAGGGCAGTATGCTCTATTCTTTCCATCCGTTCCCGAATTGTCATCGTTGTCCTCCTTTGTATAACCTCTCTACTTTAAATATTCTGTGCTTGCTGCGGATTTCCTTTTTTATTTTTAGGGGTTACTACAAAAGTTGCTACGATTATTATGAAAGTCACGAAATATGACATAGCACTTTTACTCCTTTTGGGCATAAAATCAGCCGAATAATTTTCGTGACTTGAAAATCATTCGGCATCTAGTGGTCATTTACTGGTCATTTACTGGTCATTCACTGGTCATTCACTGGTCATTTACCATAAAATGACCACTATTTTTCTCATAATGCAACTGCGCACCTCTTCCAACTCGCACTACCAAATTATCAGCTACCATTTTATTGAGTACATTTCTCGCAGCTCCTCTTGATTTATACCCACATAACCTCATCACCTCTGCCGTTGATATCTCACCATTTCCATCAAGAAACGCCATGATTATATCTTCTTTTGTGTTCGTTTTTTTCGTAAGTGATTTCACCGTTATATCTTCATTTTCTCTATAAATATTGACTCTAAAACTCATTCCTAATTCAATCAACTCTGGTTCCTTTAATCCATAACTTCTACACTCATCTATTACTCTTGGTATTCCAGAACCCCATTGCTCAATTAACTTCATTGCTGAAAAAGCTGATGCTATAGCTCTATTCCTTGGTCGTGATTGTCCTTCCTTGATGTCCTCAATAGACAAGCCTCCAAATAACATTCCAGGAGAAGTTATTTCTATTCTATCATCAAAAATTGCCACTTGCACACAGCCTTCATCAAGATAGCTTCGATGTGTCACTGCATTTATAATCAACTCACGAATACTATTTACTGGTATTTCATAAGTATCTACACGAACCAAACCTTTGATTTTAGCACCCAATTTAATATTTCGAAGCACAAACTGATACGCTTCGTCAATCTGACTAAAAATAGGACCCGTATATTCTTTCTTATCAATAAAAATATTCCTTGTTATTCCTTTAAATACCGCACATTGTATCTTCGCTTGCGGAAAATCGTTTTCCGTCAACAGCACAAATGCATTTGATGGTAAAATATTATTTTCTTGCTTAATCAATATCCCCCATGATAACAAATTTCCTTGCGTAATATCCTTTATCGATTTTTTCTCATTTTCATTCTCGCAAGCAGCAAGCGCATACTGCTTCATTTCTCTACATAGCACATTTATTTGTTCCCCTGTAGCCTCATGACCTACTGCATAAGTTTGATCAAAATATTTATTTGTTCCCTCAAATTCCAGTTCTTTTAACTGAATACTATCCACATGTCTGGAACTTCCATTGGTTCTAATATAAGTTCCATTTTCTTTTCCTTCTGATGCTATATAATAAGGTCTTTGCTTTCCTGGATAAACTTCAATTATAATCAAAGTCTTATCATCTATACTCTGCAAAGTTATTTCAGGTATTATCTGTGGAACGCACATATCCGTTACTGCATTCATTATTCCATCCATAATTAGAAATACGTTTTCTTTTGAGACTCCAACAATTTGCTTTGTTTTATCCGAAATTCCAATAATAATTTTACCTCCAGCGGTATTTGAAAAAGCTACTACTGTTTTCATATACTTCCGACTATCCGCCGGAAGCTCCTCTTTAAATTCTATTGTTTTAGATTCTCCTCCCAAAATATCTTCTAGGTTCATAGTATATCCTTCCATAAGATTTTTTTATCATCAATTCACTATTTATTTCATTATACTTCTTCGAACATTTTCTTGCAATTTTTTTTCATATATACATTTGTAATGTTTTCTACATCAATCAAGGTTCTCGAATAGCTATCAGCTTTTGCTTTTTTATTACTTTATTCTAATTACCGGTATACAAAGAGCATTCCAGGAGTTGGTTTAGCTGTCTGGCGGAGCCAGCCAGCACGCGCACCGCTCGCCGAATACTTCGTATTCTCACAAATAAACAAACAAAGGTTCTATAATAAATGTTGGGGTGTACGAGAAATCATACTCGTGCATTCCAACATTTTTGTTTATAATAAAAACACCCCCAAGTGCCAGTCTACCAAACAAACCACTCGGAGGTGCATCAATAATGCATAATTATTGTAT
>JAVBTX010000029.1:0-39704 GCA_031555935.1 Lachnospiraceae bacterium
TGATATCTTGTAAACTCGGGAAGGATGATTACAAAACGGGATTTTCATTTACAAAACGGGAAAAATAATTACAAAACGAGAACTTCATTTACAAAATGGGAGTCTTGGGTTACAAATGGGAATCTCGGATTGCAATTCATCACCAACAATCTTAAACCTCATCTAATATAAAAATATAAGTTGACGATGTAAAACGGTAGTTTTATAATATAATAAGTCGAATTGAGGTCGAATTGAGTAGGATTATACTTATTACAATGAAAATGGAGGAGAAAAATGTCGAGTTATGGATTACCTGAATATGACCAGCCTAGGGAGTGGATTCGAAATGCGAGAACACACAATATGAGCTGGGATTTAATTGAATATGCGGGCGAAGAAGATGATGGGGGACTCAAAGTTTTTTTACAAAAGCAATTGATGCTGAATTTCTGGAAAGAAATTAGCTGCGAAGATTGGAGATTATTGGTTCAATTACAGAAAGAAGCAGAAGAACAAACCAAGATTATAGATTATTTGAGCGGGCAGGCACTGATAATGGAGGACGGAGAGGATAATGATGTAACGGTTCCTTCTGATCCACAGTCATCTTGGCAGTTATATAGAAAAAATTTGTTGAAAAATGGTTTTAAGGATGATGTTGTTGATGAAATGGAACGAACAACATTAAAAATTCTTAAAAGATTAAGCAATAATACAACAGAAATACAGCCAGTAAAAGGACTAGTTATTGGAAATGTTCAGTCTGGTAAGACTGCTAATATGGCAGCTCTAATGGCAATGGCCGCAGACTGGGGTTGGAATATGTTTATTGTTTTATCTGGAACAATAGAAAATTTAAGACAACAGACACAGAATAGACTACTTAAGGATCTGAATTATCCGGGAAATTTAAATTGGTTTGGCTTGGAACATTTATCAAAAAGGCCAGCATTGGGACAAAGAGCACAAGATTTGCATTTTGAGAAAATATCTAAACAGAGATATTTTACGGTGTGTTTAAAAAATCCCGGAAGATTAAGGGGCTTGATTCAGTGGCTTCAGTCAGATGCAAACAAGCAAAAGCAGATGAAAATCCTTGTGATTGACGATGAGGCTGATCAGGCAGGTGTCAACACAGCCGATGTCAACAGTCCAACTTTCAAAACGATCAATAGATTAATTAGAGATCTTGTAAATGGCAGAAATGAAAAGTCGAAGGATATTCCTAATAAGTATTGTGCAATGAACTATATTGGATATACCGCAACTCCATACGCAAACATTTTGAATGAAGCTGGAGAAGATTCATTATATCCTAGAAGTTTTATATCTACGCTCAGTGTGTCGAAAGAATATTTTGGTCCTCAGCAAATTTTTGGATTAGAGGGTGGCGAGTATGATTTCGATGGAATGGACATAGTTAGAATTATAGATGATGAAGATCTTCAGACAGTAAAAGACATTCATGAAGAGGAATCATCATATGTTCCATTTGCCTTACAAAATGCAATCTGTTGGTTTATGTGCGGAGTGGCATGTATGCGGATATGGGGTTATAAAAAACCGATCAGTATGCTAATTCATACTAGCCAAAAAACTGATCATCATAAAAATATTGCCGAAGTAGTAAAGGCTTGGATTGCAAGTAAAGAATTATATACATTGATAAACAGATGTGAAGAAATATGGGAGTATGAAACAGAATTATTTACATTTGAAAAATTTAGAGAGCAGTATGCCTTATATGATAGGAATGATGAGGATATAAATCGTTATCCAGAATTTTCGGATATAAAGGAACAGCTAATTGTTTTGTTAGGCAAGGATGTAACCAACATTCCATTAGATGAGGACGCTGAACTTTCATATCATGAAGGAATTCATATGTGTGTGGATAATTGTAAAAATAATGGGATAAATGATGATGGCATGTATGTAAGACTTGCATATCCAACATCCAATAATATGCCCTCACCTGCGCCTGCGTTTATAGTTATTGGGGGTGCTACATTAGCTAGAGGTCTTACAATTGAAGGCCTTATTAGTACTTTTTTTCTTCGCTCGGTAGGTCAGGCGGATACTTTGATGCAAATGGGAAGATGGTTCGGATATCGAAAGGGGTATGAGTTGCTACCACGTTTATGGATTACGTCAAAAACAAATGCTCAGTTTAAATTTTTGGCAGTACTTGATCAAGAGCTACGGGATGAAATCCATGAAATGGACACACTGGGAAAAAGCCCCGCATATTACGGACCAAGAATAAAAAATACACCAAAGGCAAGTTTCATAAATATTACAGCAAGAAAAAAAATGCAGAGTGCAAAACCAACAGATATGGACTTTAGTGGGTCGTTTAATCAGACGTATTTGTTTGATAATGATATTAATATATTAAGGGATAATATTGATGCTGCAACTAGATTTGTAGAATCACTTGGTCTGCCAAATTCACAAAAATCATGCAATAAACATGCTGAAAATGCAATTGTTTGGAGAGATGTGAACTTTGAATTGATAAAGAAATTATTACAGAGTTATAAATTTTGTGGCAGACTTGGATTTTTTAATGATATTGGTTCTGTCATAACTTGGATTGAAAAAATAACCAGTGATGGTGAATTAGAGAACTGGAATGTTGTTTTTGCAGGTAAAGGGAGTGATGAAAATTCTGCTTGGAATTCACCAGTTGGGCTTATAAATAAGGTTAGCCGTACCAGAAAAAAACCAGAAAATGAATCAGATACCACTATTAATATAGGAGTATTAAGAGACCCTAAAGATATAATTGCAGATGTTGATCTGGAAGGAAAGTCACAAGATGTGATCAAAAAGGTGAAAGATTTTAAATCAATATATGCTAAAGAGATAAGGAGTCTTGCAGGATTAAATATGACGCCGCAATTAATACTTTATATGGTGGATAAAGACTCAAAAGCATTGACAGGTTCAAAAACAAGATACGATTTAAATGCAGCAGAGGATATTGTTGGTATATGCATAAATATTCCAGGAGGAAGAAGAGGTACGGATTATACAGCAACAGTATCAATACATATGACTAACAATATTTTTGATGATGAAGGGGATTTGGAGGGAACGAATGAAGATTGAAATAGCAGAGCCTGGTAGAATGACACAATCCGGTAGTTCATTGCTAAAATTGATACAGAATAATAATATGCCAATATTGGATTTACTTGTGCGTGAGTCTATACAAAATAGTTTAGATGCGAGAACTGAAACAGATCAATGTGTTAATATTGAGTTTATAACAGGGCAGTTTAATAAGGTTGATCTAAATAATGAATTGGATGGTATAACCGAGTCTTTGAATCGTAGGAACTGGAAAGATGAGTATGAGTATATTGCGGTTCGGGATTCAGGTACAGTAGGCTTAACAGGTAAACTTCATTTTGATGATGTAACAGATAATCAGTATGGAAACTTACTTAAACTTATATACGAAATCAGCAAACCGCAGGAAGCAGAAGGCGCAGGTGGCTCATGGGGATTGGGAAAAACAGTATATTTTCGTGTGGGAATTGGATTGGTTCTTTATTATAGTAGAATTAAAAATGAAGATGGACAGTATGAATCAAGACTTGCTGCGTCATTAGTGGAAAATGAAATGGAGTCTGATTCGCTTATTCCAGTTTTAAACGGCAAATCGAAAAGAGGGATAGCATGGTGGGGCGAAGAAATAGAAATCGGCAAAAATAAAACAAGACCGATAACAGATGGTATTTATATTGAAAATATATTAAAGATATTTGGGATTGCACCATACTCAAATGATTCGACGGGAACAACAGTAATAATTCCATACATTGATGAAGAGATGTTACTTGAGAATAACCAGATTGAATACAAGGACGGAGAGGATAAAATTATTCAGCCATTTTGGCGGAGTAGTTTGGAAGATTACCTCACAATTGCGGTTCAAAGATGGTATGCTCCGAGAATGAATAATCTTAGATATCCATATGGTAAGTTTCTTAGAGCAAAAGTAAATGGTAAAGGAATCTCATTGGATAAAATGGAACCGGTATTCCAAATTATTCAGTCATTATATAACAGGGCAGTTTCATTAGAAAATAATGGAGATATTTTGGATACATCAGAGGTTGAAAGCAAGGCAGAAAAAGTGATATTGCGAAAGGTACTAGAAAATACTGAGGCGGGAACAATTGCTTATGCAAAGGTGTCAAGAAAATTATTGAAGACAGAGTTTCCGGATAATAAACCAGAACCGTATATGTACTTCAATTGTGAAATACGTGATAAAGAGAAAAATAAGCCGGTAATATCCTTTACAAGAAAACCAGGAATGGTTGTCTCCTATGAAGATGTAGGAGGTTGGGTAGAGGGGATAAATTCATCCAACAAAGATGAATTTATTATAGCAATATTTGTTTTGAATTCGGATAACAGGATCACGGGTACAGATATAAGTTATAGCTTGGAAGAGTATGTTAGACGAAGTGAGATGGCTGATCATACGTCTTGGGGTGATTTTAGTATGGGAAATTTTAATCCACGAATTGTATCAAGAATACAAGGACAGGTTAATAGCAAAATTTCAAAAGAATTTTCACTTGAGGAGGAAGAAAATTCAAGTAGATTAAATTCTGGATTGGGTAAGATGTTTGGAGATTTGATACTTCCACCAGAGAATTTTGGGCGGAAGCCTAGTGCCGGAAATGGGAAGGTGCAGGGAGGAGGTCAACAATTAGAAAAAACAAGAAATATAATGTTTGGGTATGATGCATCAAAGACTAAGTATACTTCGGATGGAATGACTGTAAAACTTGATATTAAGTCTAGAAAAAAAATAGATGCAACAGGTGTAAAACTTGCTATTGATTCAGAAAATGGGGCCATCAGTGCAAATGATTGGGAGAACAAAATGGGATTATATATGCCATTTGAAATAGAAGCATGTGATATTTCTGTTATAAAACTTGATGGAAAAGAATGCAATTATCTCTGTCATATTGAAAATGATATTCCCAAAGATAAAGTAAGTGAAATGACATGTTTGCTAATAAAGACTGATAGTCAGACCGGATGTGAAATACATATATCAATGGAAGAAAAGCGTTTGATTGAATTAGAGTTAACAGTTACGTTGAAGTTGAACAGAAGAGATGTTAAACCACTATTTATTGTGGAAAAGATTGAAGGTGATAAATAATGGCAGCAAATATTGCACTTTTTCCGATGATAAATGACGAATTATTAGGGAAGATAAGATTTCAAACCTCTACATATGAACTTTTTTATATTAGAGATGATCAGGAGTTTCCTTTATGTGCGGAAGAGGTTGAAAGTAGCGTAACAGTGCATAAAGTAATCGATGAAGAGGGGATCTGGTCTCCGGATGACTATAATCTCGGTGTTAGACGAAGGTATTCTCTTAGAACGTATCAGTGCTTATTTGGTGAAAATGGTATTGCATGTAAGAATGCAGTGTTGGGATTGGCTTTAATGTGGACATCAGCAGATTCAAAGCAAAGAGGGGTGCTCCCAATTGGTGATATCGAAAACTCTGCGAGGGATTTAGAACTTACACTTAACCATGAATTTACATTAGCACAGTTAAGAGGTGAGGTAGAGTTTACGACAGTGATATATATTAAAAGTGCGGGGACTCCGTTGTGGGATGAGGAGCATTTAGGGAATGAATATGGTTGTTTATTAGGAGAATTAGATAGATTTATAATTAAGTTAGATGGAACGGGATCTGTTTTTCCAATATATGAAATACAAGAATATGGGCAACCACTATGGTATGTAAAATGTGACTGGGACGATCCTACATATGAACCGTTTTCGGAATGTGTTTCTATTAATATAAACACAGCTCACAAGAACTACAAATACCTAGATAAAACAAAGAGAACATTTGATGAACAACTGTTAAAGGAAATAATGGCAAGTGCGTTGAACATCATTATAACAAAACTTAAGGAACAGGATAATTATTGGGAGGCGACTACGATAGGAGACGACTTGCATAGTGGAAGTGTTTCAGAAGCGGTGTACTATTTCATAAATTCGCTGGAGTGGGATGTGTCCACTCCTGAAGCGATGTCATTAACAATTAGAAAATTTTTTGATCAAAGGATGTAGATAAGATGAACATGAAAACATTAAATCGTTCTGAAGCTCAGAATGCAATGAAGGATTGGCTCACATATTATCCGGCATTACCAGAGGTGACGGGAGATTACATAAAAATTCGAAATAATATTCAGGAATTGAATATTAGGGTAAGAAATGAGTGCCCTCAAGATATCACAAAGAAAGACTATTATGTAGATGTACATATAGGCATATTATTATATGATTATTTATGGAAACAGCCAGGGTTTAATCTTAGGGCAGCAGCAAATGACGACTTTTGGCGATACCTTTCAGTAAAGGTTGTTCCTGACGTCATTGCCGAACGTTGGGGAAAAGATAATGAAAGTCATTATTGGAGTAAGCCAGCGCGCATTTGGTTGAGATCAATTTGGTGGTATGTACATTTATCATGGCAAGGGGATATGGCAACCACAGCAAGAGTATTAGAATCCCCATGTTTTACGACAGATAGCATCTTAAATCTTGAAGAAAGAACTGGAAGAAAGGGAACTTTTATCAATGTTTACAGATATATTATGTATTACTATAGCCATGTTCCACAGAATGTGTTAGACAACTTCAATAAGAAAACAAAAACACAACAGGATGATTTGTTCAGAGTGATTATGAAATTGAACACAGCTAAGGTTGTTGTGATCGATCCTGCACTCTATTTGGGCGGGGAAAAGGAATATGTGCGTGCGCTATTTTTTGATGCGGGGGTACGTGTCTGATGTTGCCAAAAGTAATTGATTTGTTTTCAGGATGCGGCGGTCTTGCTCTTGGATTTGAAAAGGCCGGATTTGAAATTGTTGCCGGAATTGAGTTGATGCCGGAGGCGTGCAAAACTCTTTCTTATAATCTTTCATGGCGTTATGGAAAAGAAGAAACACATATTTGCGGGGATATTACAGAAATTAACGGAGATAAATTTGCAGATAGAGTTGGTGATGAAGGCTGTATTGTAATAGGTGGGCCTCCTTGTCAGGCATATTCGATGGCTGGAAGAGGAAAACTTAGATCACTTGGACAAGATAGAGTTAATACAAATGATGCACGGGGATTTTTATATCAGGACTTTTTGAGATTTGTATTTGATATGGATGCACGGGCAGTTATTATGGAAAATGTTCCTGAGTCAACAAATTTCGGAGGCAAAAATATTCCTGAAATAGTATGTGCTGAATTGAAAAAAAAGAGATATGAGGCCTATTGGACAATATTGAATTCGGCTGATTATGGTGTACCGCAAATAAGGGAAAGAGTGTTTGTGATTGCTGTTAAAGAAAGTGAAAATAGAAAAATAATGTTACCTAGGCCAACGAATCGCAATGAAAGTGATGTGCTTACACAGCATCAAAAACGTTTTGATGGATATAAACAATATTCGTTTTTTAGAGAACCGAACAGTTCGGATGATGTTGATTTAATATGGAATACTGTTGGGAAGGCTCTTTCGGATCTGCCAAATGTTTTTCCGAGCACAGATTCAAAATATAAACTGGTAGCATTAAATATAGAATATCCATATAGAACAGATATACAAAATGATTTTCAGCGCAAAATGAGAACATGGTATGGAAATGAAAGCTTTGGAGTATCTGCAAATGCATTTAGAAGGAATACAAGGGACTTCCCTATTTTTGAAAAAATGCGGCAAGGGGATAACTATATTGCAGCGTCAAAAATAGCAGATCAATTTTTTGCAGAAGAAGCAAAAGTGTTTGGATATGAAAAGGATAGTGAGGAATATATTAAACTTTATGATAAAATGGTTCCGCAATATGATAGAGATAAATTTGAAAACAAGTGGAAAAGACTAGACGAAACAATACCATCACATACATTAGTTGCACATTTGGCTAAAGATACATATAGTCACATTCATCCATGGGAACCAAGGGGAATTACCGTTAGAGAAGCAGCAAGGATTCAATCATTTCCAGATGATTTTTATTTTGATTGTTCGATGGGGGACGCCTTTAAACAGATCGGCAATGCTGTACCACCTCTTCTTTCGCTTGGAGTGGCAAAAACGGTTTTGGATACATTTAAGGAGGACTAAGTTATGGAGATATTAGAGGAAATTAGAGAATATTTTGCGTCAACCCAAAATGGTGCAAGAGATATTAATTCGTTGCCAAGCAAATATCCAGCAATGGCTATAAGAAATAATGAAGGGTACGGAGTTGCAGTAGAGTTTGATGATGATAGAGATATTTCAGAGAAATTTGCGAATAGTAGATTGTTCAGCCAGTTTCTCATAATTGATGGCATAGAAAAAAAGTATTTGATTCTTAGCTGCATGTTAGATAGCTTACGCTATGAGTTTGCTACTGTTTGCGCCCAGTTTGTAGAATCTGGAGTAGATGGAATTGATAGAAAAAATCTTTTGAATGCACCTTTGGAATGGTGGAAGCAGTGGCGTGAACTAATGGGCAATGCAATATTAGATAAAGAGGCGTATAGTGTTATTGCAGAGATGCTGGTTTTGAATGAGTTGTATTTGAATGATAATACTGTTGAATGGACAGCGATTAATGCAGGCAGCCATGATATTGAAAGCAATGGTAGTAGCTATGAGGTTAAGTCCACTGTGAAGAGATATGGAGCAACAATCACAATTTCCAGTCAACATCAGTTACAAAGCTTAAAAAGGTTGCAACTGTACTTTTGTAGATTAGAAAAATCGAGGCTAGGTATTTCAATTAATGATATGAAGGATAAACTGGTTTCAGATGGCTATGACAAGGATAAATTGGAACAGCAATTGTACCATTTGGGTTATGAAAATGGTGCAAGTGTGAGAACAGAAAAATATAAAGTTTTAGAAAAAAGAAAATATGAAGTAGATGAAAAATTTCCAAAAATAACTGGAGCTTCATTTAAAGATGAACATATCCCAGAGTCAGTAGTTCATATTACATATACTATAGACTTAGATGGCTTGGAATATAAGGTATGGTAATCCAAGGAGACAATAATGTTTAGAGTGATAGAAACCTTTAGTGGCATAGGTAGCCAGGCAAAGGCGTTGGAGAGAATTGGTGCAGAGTTTGAGATTATTAACACGGCTGATTGGGATATCAATGCGATATTGGCATATTGCATGATTCATAAGGGAAATATTAATATAAATAGATATTCTGAAGTTAGTGATGACGAAGTGATTGCTTCATTAGAAAAATTGACTTTAAGTTCAGATGGGAAAAAACCAATGAATGAAAAATCATTTCGGCAACTGCCAATAGAGCTAAAGAGAAGGATTTATACAGCAATTAAAGAGACAAATAACCTTGTGAGTATTACAGATGTTAAGGGAAATGATATCCCAGAGGACATTGATTTATTTACATATTCATTTCCGTGCCAGGATTTATCATTATGTGGATGCTGGCATGGAAATAAAAGTGGTATTGCAAGGGATGCGCAGAATCGTTCTGGAATGTTATGGGAAGTGGAAAGGATTTTACTTGAGATAAGTGAACAAAAAAGACAACTTCCAAGATTTTTAGTGATGGAAAATGTTACGAATATTCTGTCAAAGCCACATGAAAAAGACTTTGGAGAGTGGAAATCCACATTAGAGAAGTTAGGCTATTACAATAAGATATACCGATTGAACGCCCAAAATTTCGGGATTCCACAAAAGAGAGAGCGTGCTTATATGATTAGTGTTTTTTGTAATCATGATGGCGACATAGAGGCTGTGGTTCAGAAATATTTTGAGGATCATAATCTTGAAGGTAATGAAGCAGAAAGATTGAGACAAAGAATAGTAATGCTTAGTGACATACTTTGCATTGACTACAATAACCCCAAATACAAAGAAGAAGCTGATGCAAGTAAACCAAATGATACACCATCTAGAAGAGATATTTTGAGAGATAATGATATGCTTTTTGATGGAAGAGATGTTAAAAAGAATTACGTGAATACTGTTACAACAAAGCAGGACAGAAATCCGAATTCAGGACTAATAACATATCACAACTATGCTAGAAAAAAAGCAAAATGGAGATACTTGACACCAAGAGAATGTTTTAAACTGATGGGATTTGATGAGAGTGATTTTGAACGAGTGATATGTGATAATCCTCAAGTAAATAAGAGCAGGAAATTATATTCTACTGAGAAGCTGATTAAACTGGCTGGTAATAGTATAGTGGTTGACGTACTAGAAGCTATTTTCAGACAAATTATGGAGATAAATAGGAACATATTGGGTGAAAGAGAATGACATTTAATCAAAAAAAATCATTGATAGCTTTTTATATTTCAAAATATAGTGATCGAGCATATAAAGAACTTGGGTATAATGGAACTTGGACTGATGCCATAGCGGATATGTCAAGAAGAATAACTGGGCCTAATATTGAGTTGAATTCTTACATAAAACGGAGGCGAGATGAATTTGATGTTTTTTTTGATAATGGAAGAGCGGGATATCGTAATAGAAAACCAACAGTCCAAGTAATAGAAATGTATCAGCAATGGAATGTTATCGGTTATAATGATATAACCGATTTGGTTAAGGAAGTATTATCCGGGAATTTTGATAAAGAAGATAAGATTGAGTTGATATCGGATGAAGAAGAAATTACAGAAGGAGAAATAGAGGCATATTTTAATTTTAAAGATAACTCGGCAGCTTTAAAAAGTAGAATGAAAGAAACACAGGAACGATTATATTCTAGGAGCAAAGTCGAAATGTTAAAACGATTATATGCTTATAGATGCCAAATTTGTGGTAAGGATATTGGAGATGATTATAAAACGCAAATTGCAGAAGCGCACCATATCAAGTATTTCTCATTTAGTGTAGATAATTCGTCAAATAATTTATTGATTGTATGTCCGAACCACCATTGTATAATACATAAATTGAACCCCGAATTTGATTATGATAAGCTAGAATATGTATATTCAAGTGGAAAGAGAGATAAGGTAATATTGAATTTTCATTTAAAATATGGCAGGGGGGAACGGCGATAATGACAATTTCAGAACAGATAAAGGTACTATGTGTTAGAGAAAATATTAGTCAAGCTGAAATTGCAAGAAGGCTCGGGACTACTCCTCAGAATTTTAGTGCAAAGTTGAAACGGGAGAGTTTTACTGTGGCAGAACTTGAGAGCATTGCAAGTGTTATAGGTGTAAAGTTTAAATGTAATTTTATACTTGATAACGGAGATGCTATTTAATGAGGTGAGTTAAAATGGCAGATGTTCTAACGAAAGAGCAAAGAAGAATCAACATGCAGAACATAAAAGCTAGCGATACAAAGATAGAGATTAGGCTTCGCAAGGCATTATGGAAGAAGGGGCATAGATATCGAAAGAACTACAAGCAGTTACCCGGGAAGCCGGATATAGTATTAACGAAGTATAAAATAGCCATTTTTTGTGATGGAGAATTTTTTCACGGAAAAGATTGGGAAATACTAGAACCCCTGTTAAAAAAGAGTAATAACAGTAGTTTTTGGATAAGCAAGATTTCTAGAAATAGAGAGCATGATGACAAAATAAATAAGCGGTTACTATTTCTGGGATGGATTGTCATAAGATTTTGGGGTGAAGATATAAAAAAACATACGGATGAGTGCGTGCAAGTTATTGAGGAAACAATAGCAGATTTGTTAATGGAAAAAAGTGATATGTTTGGAGAAGCAGATTTTTAGAATCGTAGTAATTCGGTCTTGGACTAGTAAAAACAAATGTAAACCCATGATATGAGTGGGAATAACAAGACATAAAAAAGGATAATCTACATGGTTAATGGTTACTAAAAAGAGGTTTAATAGATAAAAAAAATATTAAGAGGAGGACCACCCCATGCAATGTAAAATCCGCCCATGGCAGTTAGAAGATGCCGAAAGCATCGCCCGCTACTTAAACAATAAAAAAATCCAAGACAACCTAAGAGACGGCCAGCCATTCCCATACACCACCGCCGATGCCACCGAATTCATCCAAGCAATGCTAAACGCCGACAAAGAGTCAACGTTTGCCTTCGCGATTACCGTGGATGACAAAGCAATCGGCAGCATCGGAGTGTTTCGTCAGGACAACATCCACAGCCGCACCGCTGAGATGGGCTACTTTATCGGTGAACCATACTGGGGCAAGGGAATCGGGACAAGTGCGGTAAAGCAGACCTGTGACTACATATTCCAAAACACCGATATCATCCGCATTTTTGCCGACCCATTTGCATACAATACAGCATCCTGCCGAATCCTAGAAAAATCAGGCTTTGAATACGAAGGCACACTCAGGAAAAATGCTGTCAAAAATGGCAAAGTAATCGATATGAAAATGTATTCAAAAATAAAAGCAGAACCAAATTGAATATAATAGAAACAGATAGGAGAAATGCATGAACGTTCTACTAATCAACGGCCAAAATCACAAAGGCTCGACCTACCATATTGGAAAAATGTTAGCCGATAAAATCGCCAGTGAAGCAGAGATAACAGAAATATTCCTACCAAAGGATATGCCGCACTTTTGCTGTGGATGTACACAGTGTTTTATGGTAAATGAAAATAAGTGCCCGCATTATGATGTGATTCGGCCGCTGACGGAAAAAATGGATGCAGCCGATGTGTTGATATTTACCTCGCCGGTATACGTCTATCATGCAACCGGTTCAATGAAAGCATTTCTTGACCATTATGGTTACCGCTGGATGGTGCATCGGCCGGACGATAGAATGTTTCATAAGCAGGCGGTAGTAATCAGCACCGCGGCTGGAGCTGGAATGAAAAGTACGTGCAAAGATATCGCAGACAGTTGTTTCTTCTGGGGCATTCCCAAAATCTATAAATATGGCATTGCAGTATATGCCGTAAATTGGCAGAGCGTGTCGCAGAAGCGCAAACAGGCAATTGCCAAAAAGACAGATCAGTTAGCAGCCAAAATAAAACATCGGCAGGGACGTGTTTCACCGGGCATTAAGACGAGAGCCTTTTTCCAGATCATGAAGCTGATGCAAAAAAGTGGCTGGAATGAAACCGATGCCCGCTATTGGAGCGAAAAGGGTTGGACGACAGGGAAAAAACCGTGGTCAAAATAAACGAAGCAAAATTTTATTTCCGCAATCGCAGTAACACGCAATACAAAACAACAACAACCAACCCAATCAGAATCAAATATGGAAGATGTAAAATAAAAGTAAAAATACCACTCAGCAGTAAAATGATACTGCCACAAAGTACATGTGCAGAGTAGATATCGCCGACATCCCGGTGCTTCCTAATAAATAATTGATAGATAGTCAGATAAAAAGTGCTAATTACAAAGCCACTAGTCACCATTTTTATGCCAATATCCAGCCAGTTATTCTGTAGTAGGGCAATATAGCCTTCAGCAGAATTAATCATCACCCAAGACCAGTTGGATTGTTCGAGAAAGGAAGACGGAATGGTACCGTCGCTAAAAGTAGTTAGTAGTATATTTTGGGGAATAATAACAAAAGATAATGCCATTCCCAAGATAAAACTGATAATTACATTTGAGATTAATAACTTTCGCTGGTATTTGCGGATATGGGCGAGATAATCAACAAATTTCGCCGAGTCGTCCGTTTCTTCCATAAAACCAAGTGGTTCCATTTTGGTGAGAATATTTTGACAATCCGGGCAGCAGAAGAGATGCTGTTCCACAAAATCTTTGGACGCCGCAGATAACAAATCATCCTGATAGGCAGGTAGTAAATCTTTCACAATTTCACAAGTATTTTCTTTATTCATTCGAAGGTCCTCCATGTTCAAAAATAGTTTTGGCGATTTTTTCTTTGGCTCGGAAATAGGTGACACGAGCCCAGTTTTCACTTTTTTCCAAAATATCGCCAATTTCGGCAAACGATAAATCACCGGTAATGCGTAACTGCATCACACTTCTTTGCGGTTCGGGAAGTGCTAAGATAGCTTTGTAAACTGCAATTTTGGTTTCTTGCTGGGTGAGTTGTTCTTCCGGTTCTAACGCACGATTCGCAGTTAAATCAAAAGGCAGCTCATCGGTTTGCAGCTTTTTATGTTTGTCAAGGTATTGAAACCAGACGTGCTTGGCAATTTGACAAAGCCAGGTAGAAATCTTACTATTGCCGTTATTTTGGTAGGTCTGAATTTTTTCAACTGCCCGGAAAAAAGTTTCTTGTGTCATTTCTTCCGCAAGGTCAACATCATGGCAAAGTGAAAGCAGATATTTATAAACCAAGGTTGCGTATTTTTCATATAATGTTCCAACGTCCTGCATTGCTTCCCTCCTTTCTACCCTATATATCCGAAAAAAACTAAGTTTGTTACAAGCAAATAAAAATAAATTATTGATATTGAATTTCATTCAAAGATATCATAACACAGAAAGCAAACTTGACAAAAGGTTTACAATCTCAGATAATAAAAAGAAAAACGACAAAAATGTCGCAGTCGCCAGACACTGGAAGGATGGGGTATATAATGGGTGAAAAAGGAACCAGAACACAAAAATTTATTAAAGAAAAAGCATATCAATTGTTTGCCGATAAAGGCTTTCAGGCAGTTACCATGAAGGATATCTGTGAGGCAACCGAACTCAGTCGCGGTGGACTGTATCGGCACTATGGCAGCACGCAGCAGATTCTCGAAGAGATATTAAGTGAAAATGCCAAAGCGGAAAATGATTTTATCGTAGATGGAATGATGCAGTTTAAACCAGCGCAGGCAATTCTTAGCGAAGTGTTAGAGAAGATGCAGACAGAGATGATGGCACCAGAGCAATCCTTGAGCTACGCCGTTTATGAATATTCTTTTAGTTGTAATCCGAAGTTTATGGCCGAGCTGCACCAGAAGGAAAAAGAGCAGTGGCAGGCCTTAATAAAGTATGGCATCAGTCTTGGCGAATTTGCAGCGGTTGATGTGGAGCAGATGGCCGATATGATACTCTACACCTATCAGGGGATTCGGATGTGGAGCAAGGTAACGCCGATGGAAAAACGGACGATACAGAATATTATTTCCAAGATTACAAAGGATTTGGAAAGGCAGGTCTAGTCATGGAGTTAGCGTGGAGACAAGCACATCAGATATTTGAGGAGTGCTTTCCTCAATTTGATTTGCCAGAAGAGATGTTTTACCGATTGTTAGATGGTACGAACAGTCGGCTTTTAACGGTAATGAAAGTGGAGCAACTAGCGGGTTTTGCAGTGATTTCGGCAAATATTATCCGCCTTCTATGTGTTGCACCACAGCATCAGAATCAGGGTGTCGGAAAGAAACTTTTAGAGCGTTGTGAGAAGGAAATAAAGCAAGCGGGATTTAAGCAGATAATATTAGGTGGAACAGATGCACCATTATTTATGGGGGCAGTTACAACCGCAGAGGATTATGCCAATATGCAGAACCCATATTTTGAGAAAATGGACTACCATGCAAATGGCGGCTGCATCGAGATGGAGCTATCACTTGAACAATTTGATTTATCTAAAATAAATGTTCCAATCCCAACAGATGTAGAATTTCGTTATTATACAGAAGATGACAGGCAGCCACTCTATGATGCAGTGGCAGCTGTGCGTGAGGACTGGGTCTCATATTTTCCCGAGGCCAGGCATGTATATGTAGCGTATCGCAGCGAGCAATTGATTAGTTTTGCAATCCTAGACTTTGACTGCGAGAATTTGCTGTCCAGACAAGGTAATAAAGTAGGCAGTATTGGCTGTGTTGGTACCGTGCCAAGCGGACGCGAGAGTGGAATCGGGATTGCGCTTGTAGCGCTGGCAACAGATGAATTGAAAAAGCATAACTGTACCGACTGCTTTATCCACTGGACCCATTTAGAAAAGTGGTATGGAAAATTAGGCTATTGTACCTTTATGCGTTATTGGTTTGGTGAGAAAGTGGTGAAAAATTGAAGGTAACCATTGAAGAAATACCAAAGACAAAAGAACCAGAGATTGTGATTCGATGTCATGAAATGGATGACGAAATTCTGGCCGTTTTAAATAAACTGAAAGCAACGGAGAAGCAGGTCATTGGTGTCTGTGATAACGAGCTGCATCGTATTTCCCTAAAAGATATTTACTATTTTGAAACGGTTGACCAAAAGTCCTTTCTCTATTGTGAAGACCGCGTATTTGAAACGAAAATGAAATTATATGAGTTTGAAGAAACTGTTCTTGGCAGCAAATTTTTCCGTGCCTCGAAATCAGTGGTCATCAATACGATGAAAATATCTTATGTAAAACCATCACTCAGCGGCAGATTTGAAGCGGTGCTGGAAAATCAGGAAAAGCTATTGGTATCCAGACAATATGTGCCAGAGCTGAAAAGGCAGTTAGGGCTATAGGAGGTAGTGATGGAAGGAAAAGAATTATTAAAGCGTTTGCTGATAAGTTACCCCATTATATATGGCGGTGGGATGATGGCAACTTGGTTGTGTTGTATGATATATTCACCAGACTCAGTATTTTCATTGGAATACTTTGGCTGGATGTTTGTGATTGCCTTGTTAGGAGATTTGCCTTGTTTGATATTTTATTCACGAAAAGAATTAACCGCAAAACAATGGACGAATCGTTGGCTGATACATCTTGCACTATTAGAAGGCATATTGCTGATTGTAGGTTATTACCTGGAATTGTATGAGGGGATAATGCAAGGAGTAGTATTTGGCATTTCGGTGCTGCTTGTTTATGTAATTGTCCGGGTGCTATGTTTTACCGGTGATTTTTTCGAAGCGAATCAAATCAATGAACAACTCAAAAAAATCAAAAAAAATAAGTGAGATATTTCAAATACGTCTCAAATGTTAGAAAGCAATCTAACGTTTGAGGCGTTTTTTTATACCTTTTGAGGGACGCGCATGATACGCCAGTAGTAGTGGTAGAAGTGTGTCGGTGTTACAACTTACCCACTATTTTTTACAACTAAATAGAGTAAAAATACATCATGGCATGACAGGGATTTACATGTCTTTTCATTTCCCATATAGTGGGGAAAAAGGAGGAAACATCTGATGGAAAAAATGATTGAAGTAAATGGGATGTCAAAAAGCTATGGAAATGTACAGGCAGTAAAGGATTTAAGCTTTTATGTAGAAACGGGTAAATTATTTGCCTTTTTAGGGCCAAATGGAGCAGGCAAATCGACGACAATCAATTCAATCTGTACCTTTTTGCGGCCAGACCGTGGAAATGTAACGGTGAATGGATTTATGCTGGGAAAAGAAGATGAGAAAATCAAAGAAAGCATCGGTATTGTGTTTCAGGAAAGTTTGCTCGATTCGTTACTGACCATCAAAGAAAATCTGGTTTTACGAGGTAGCTTTTATTATCAAAATAAAAAAGAGCTGATGCAGGCAGTGGAATGGGCCGCAAAGATTACTGAGGTCGAAAATATTCTGCATCGTCCATATGGAAAATTATCAGGAGGACAAAGACGGCGGGCAGATATTGCGCGAGCATTATTGCACACACCAAAAATTTTATTTTTGGATGAACCAACCACCGGACTTGACCCGCAAACACGCAAAAATGTCTGGGACACGATTAAAAAACTACAGCGGGAACAAGGGATGACCGTATTTTTGACAACACATTACATGGAGGAGGCAGAGGATGCCGATTACTGTATTGTGGTTGATGAAGGTAAAATAGCGGCAAAGGGAACACCATTCGAGTTAAAAGAGGCATATGCGAAGGATAAACTGCGAATCAAAGGAACGGAAAAAGAAGCGCTAACGACACAGTTAAATCAGCTTGGCGTAAGCTGGCATGAGCGCCTCGAGGTATTGGAAATTGACCTTGCCCATACCAAAGAAGCACTCCCAATTTTGCAAGCAGTAAACCCGTTGGTGGCTAGCTTTACCGTGGAAAAAGGAACAATGGATGATGTATTTATCGAAATTACTGGAAAGGAAATAAGAGAATGATAGCATTTGCAAAAAGAAATATAAAATTATATCTAAGAGACAAAGCGGCGGTCGCATTTTCACTATTGGCGGTAATTATTGTGATTGCATTATATGTGTTGTTTTTGGGTGATGTATACACCTCAGACCTGGAAAGCTTCGATGGGGCTAAAGAAATGATGGATTCTTGGGTGATGGCGGGGGTGCTGGCAATCACTAGCATGACAACAACGCTGGGAATTTTGGGAAATCTAGTAAATGATAAGGCACAGAAAATAGTCAAGGATTTCTACGTTGCACCGCTAAAAAAATGGAAAATAGCAGGCGGTTATTTGCTAGGCAGTTATTTAATCGGAGTAATAATTTCGTTGCTGGCTCTTGTGCTGGCAGAGGTTTACATTGTCGCAGGCGGCGGGAACATGCTGAGTGCAAGTGCTTTAGGAAAGGTAGTATTGATGATTTTGCTGACGACATTTATGAACACTTCAATTATGTTATTTGTAGTTTCATTGCTAAAAAGTTCCAGTGCATTTACGACTGCCAGTACAATCATTGGAACGCTAATCGGCTTTTTGACCGGCATCTATTTGCCAATTGGTATGCTGCCGTCGGCGGTGCAGTGGATTATAAAAATATTTCCAGTATCCCATGCAGCCTTGGTTTTCAAAAATATAATGATGGAAGCGGTGATGGGCAGTGCATTTGATGGTGCTCCCGTGGAGATTGTCACAGATATTAAGACACATTTGGGGATTGTATATTCTGTTGGCGAGACGCAACTTTCACAGGGAATAAGTATCGTTTATATGCTGATGATTGGTATTATCTTCTTTGGTGCATCGTGTCTAAGAATGTCGAAAAAAGAGTAGATGTTATTTGACAAATGCCGGTTAGAACGGAGAGAGTGGTAGTGGAAGTAGTTCCCGTAGATGCAGTACCACCAGACGAGAAGGAAGAAGAGGAGATTATATATATCGTAGTAAAATGTGAAGCCTGCGGTGGCAGCACGAAGCTTGCAAAAGGAAAAATCGGAGCATGTGATTACTGTGGTTCATCAATTATTGGCGAGTTAAAAAAAGCATAAGGAATATCGTAATAATAAGCTGGGAACATTTCAAATTCCCAGCTTATTTTAATATCACTATTTATTTCTCTTTAATCTGTCCATGCAAATCCTGCAAAGACTGAACCTCGCCATTCCCATTTGTTTTAATATAAGCGATACCATCAGCGGTTGCACGAGCAGCAGCGATTGTGGTCATGTAAGGAATTTTTCCTTTGATTGCAGCTTTACGCAAGTAGCTGTCATCATGAATGCTATCTTTGCCAACCGGAGTATTGATAATTAAATCAATATCGCCATTGGTAATCATATCTAAAATGTTTGGACGGCCTTCATATAATTTGTTCACCTTGGTTGCAGCAATGCCAGCAGCATCAATGATTTCGTAAGTGTTGCCGGTTGCCAGAATTTTGAATCCGGCATCTGCAAAGCTAGTTGCGATTTCAACAACCTCAGCTTTGTCCTTACGGTTAACGGAAATCAATACGGTTCCGTCAAGCGGCAGCTTGGACTGGGTTGCTTCTTGAGCCTTGATAAAGGCTTCTCCATCAGAAACAGATAGGCCAAGAACTTCACCGGTAGAACGCATTTCTGGTCCTAGAATCGGGTCAACTTCCGGGAACATGTTAAATGGGAAAACCGATTCTTTTACGCCATAATATGGAATGCTCTGTTCCTTCAAGGTTGGTACCGGTGATGGACGACCAGTGATATCAGCCGTGATAATGTCGGTCGCAAGAGGTACCATGCGGATGTTACAAACCTTAGATACAAGTGGAACAGTACGGGAAGCTCTTGGGTTTGCTTCCAAAACATATACGGTATTATCTTCAATTGCATACTGCATATTCATCAGACCTTTGACATGCATTTCCTCAGCAATTTTTCTGGTATATTCTTTGATTGTTTTTACATTTTCCTCAGAAATATGTTTCGAAGGAATAATACATGCCGAGTCACCAGAGTGAACACCAGCTAATTCAATGTGCTCCATAACCGCGGGAACAAATGCGTGGGTGCCATCACTAATAGCATCTGCTTCACATTCCAACGCATGATTCAAGAAACGGTCAATCAAAATCGGACGGTCTGGTGTTACGCCAACAGCAGCGCTCATGTAGCTTTCCATACTGTTATCATCATAAACAACTTCCATACCACGTCCGCCGAGAACGTAAGAAGGACGAACCATAACTGGATAACCAATGCGATGAGCAATTTCAAGCGCTTCCTCCACATTGACAGCCATTCCTGATTCTGGCATTGGAATTTCCAATTTTTCCATCATTTCACGGAATAGGTCACGGTCCTCTGCCAAGTCGATTACGGAAGGAGAAGTACCGAGAATCTTAACGCCATTTTTCTCTAATTCAGCAGCTAAATTCAGTGGTGTCTGGCCGCCAAACTGAGCAATAACGCCAACTGGTTGTTCTTTCTTGTAAATGCTTAATACATCTTCCAAGGTCAGTGGCTCAAAATATAATTTATCAGAGGTATCATAATCGGTTGATACAGTCTCTGGATTACAGTTAACGATAATTGTTTCAAAGCCTAATTTCTTCAGTGCCAATGAAGCGTGAACACAGCAGTAGTCAAACTCGATACCCTGACCAATCCGGTTTGGTCCGCCGCCAAGAATCATAACCTTAGGTTTCTCGGTGCTAATTGGGTTCTTGTCTTCGGCATTGTAGGTTGAGTAATAGTAGGCATTGTCTTTTGTGCCACTAACATGAACACCTTCCCAGCTTTCTTCAACACCAATTGCAATCCGTCGCTGCCGAATATCGGCTTCTGGAAGATCTAAAATCTGGCTCAGGTATTTATCTGAGAAACCATCTTTTTTAGCGGTTGTCAAAACATCATCAGAAGGCATCTGTCCGCGATTCTTTGCGAGTGCTTCTTCTTCCTCAACTAACTCCTTCATCTGCTCAATAAAGTAAGCTTTCACCTTAGTGATATCATGAATTTCAGCGACAGAGGCACCTTTGCGAAGTGCCTCATACATAATGAAATGACGTTCGCTGGAAGCGGTAATTAACATCTGCAATAATTCTTCCTTGGTTTTTTCACCAAAGCCATTGGCATTACCAAGACCATAACGTCCGGTTTCCAAACTACGGATTGCTTTCTGGAAAGCTTCTTTGTAGTTTTTACCGATACTCATAACTTCACCAACGGCACGCATCTGGGTACCTAATTTGTCCTCTACGCCTTTGAATTTTTCAAATGCCCAGCGTGCAAATTTGATGACGATGTAGTCACCATCTGGTTTATATTGGTCAAGTGTACCATATTTTCCGCAAGGAATATCCTTCAAAGTCAGACCGGTTGCTAACATGGCACTGACAAGGGCAATCGGGAAGCCGGTTGCTTTCGAAGCTAAAGCAGAAGAACGCGACGTTCTTGGGTTGATTTCAATCACAATAATTCGGTCAGATACTGGATCATGGGCGAACTGTACGTTGGTACCGCCAATAACTTCAACCGATTCAACGATTTTATATGCTTGTTCCTGAAGACGTTTCTGACAGTCTTCAGAAATAGTCAGCATTGGTGCGGAACAGAATGAGTCACCGGTATGAACACCGAGTGGGTCAATATTCTCAATAAAGCATACGGTAATCATATGGCCGGTGGAGTCACGAACTACTTCTAACTCTAATTCTTCCCAGCCAAGAATTGATTCTTCAACCAAAACCTGACCAACCAAGCTGGCTTGCAGACCTCTGGCACAGACCGTTTTTAACTCTTCCTTATTATAAACAAGTCCGCCGCCGGCACCGCCCATCGTATAGGCTGGACGAAGAACGACTGGGTAACTAAGCTTATCAGCGATGTCAAGTGCTTCTTCAACACTGTAAGCAACTTCACTGCGGGCCATTTCAATTCCCAGCTCATCCATTGCTTTTTTAAATTCGACACGGTCTTCGCCACGTTCAATGGCATCAACCTGAACGCCGATAACCTTTACATTATATTTATCTAGGATACCTTCTTTTGCCAACTCGGCACAAAGATTCAGGCCGGACTGTCCACCCAGGTTTGGTAAGAGGGCATCTGGTCTTTCTTTGGCAATTATCTGCTCCAGGCGATTTACATTTAATGGTTCAATATAAGTAACGTCAGCGGTTTCCGGATCAGTCATGATAGTTGCAGGATTTGAATTTACCAGCACGATTTCGTAACCAAGATTGCGAAGTGCCTTACAAGCCTGGGTGCCGGAGTAATCAAATTCACATGCTTGTCCGATGATAATCGGGCCGGAACCAATGATGAGTACTTTATGAATATCTGTTCTTTGTGGCATAGTATTCCTCCTGAGTATTGTTCTAAATTTTTTCTCACTATTCAAAAGTATACCATAGGATGAGAAAAAAGAAAGAAAAAATATTCAAAAAAATAGATTTTCTATTCTTATTACAATAGGTGTTGCTGAAAATAAAGATAATATGGCAACTTTAGCTACTTGATTCCTCCCAGCATGGCCATTCCCTGCCCGTCTCAATTGCGTGCTTAATTCCATTATAATAACGAACCTTGTGCTGAATATGAGCAAGGTTCGATTTCATTTCTTTGATCTGCTGTTTGATATCCTGCTCATGTGTCGTTACTAGTGATAAGATTTCATCCATATGACCCGGTATATCTTCCTCATAGCGGAAAAAATCTTGAATCTGAGCGAGCGGAAGACCGGTATTTTTAAAACATAAAATGCCGGTGAGCCGGCTGATATGGCAGTCGGTATAGATGCGCTGGTCGCTCGATGTTCGTTCAACTGGCGGCAATAGGCCTAAGTCCTCGTAATAACGTAATGTAGAGGCCGGAATGTTAAATCGCTTGGACATTTCTTTGATGGTATAAGTCTGCATTTTGTGTGCCTCTTTAAAGAGGCTTTCCTCCTTATAAAATAGTTCTTTACTTCAAGCTTACTTGAAGTGTTATGATTTGTAAAGAATGAAAAAAAGGAGCAATTCACATGAACTATCGAAACGTAGGAAAATCAGGATTAAAGGTCAGTGAGATTGGAATCGGAAGCTGGATGACCAATTTAAATGGCAGCAACAAAGCGCAGGTTGCTGAGCAGACAATTCGCCTAGCATACGAAAACGGGGTAAATTTTTTCGATTGTGCAGATGCGTATAGTGGTGGCGAGGCAGAGCGTTTTCTAGGTCGTGTTTTGAAGGATTATCGTCGCAGTTCGCTGGTGGTAGCCAGTAAAGTTTTTTTCCCTATGGGACCAGGAGCCAATGAGTGGGGACTTTCCCGCAAACATATTTTTGAGGGAATTGACCGTACCTTACAGAATATGAAGCTGGATTATCTGGATATGTATTTTTGCCATCGCTTTGATATGACAACACCAATGGAAGAAACCCTGCGCGCATTAAGTGATTTAGTGGCACAAGGAAAAATTCTATACTATGGTGTCAGCGAGGAATGGGGGGCAGCCCGGCTGACCTCAGCCCAGCGTATTATTGACGCATATCATTTACATCCAATGACCGTTGTACAGCCACAGTACAACATGATGGACCGTTATATTGAGCATGAAATTATGGAGGTTTGTGAGCAGTATGGCATCGGCATCACGCCATTTTCACCATTGGCACAAGGACTTTTGACGGGAAAATACAAACAAGGCGAGCCTTATCCGCAGGGCTCACGGGCAACTTGTCAGGCAGATAAACAGATAAACGCACTATTGACTGAGGAAAATTTAGAAAAGGTAGTGCAGCTAGAACAAATCGCTAATCAGTTTGGGATCAATATGTCAGTGTTGGCGTTGGCATGGATTCTAAGAAAAACAGTCATTAGCAGTGTCATTACTGGTGCGAGCAGACCGGAACAGTTACTAAACAATATTGCCGCCAGCGATTTGATTATCCCCTCGGATACACTGGCAGAAATAGAAAAAATCTTGGGATTTACCAGATTTGAACGCCGCGTTGGATAAAATTTCCTGATTCCTCTTATATTTCGTGACTAAATCTTATATAATACGAATAATGAGTAAAAATGGTTAAGAAAAATGGAGGTAGCATATGAAAGTAATGTTAATCAACGGCAGTCCACATAAAGAGGGATGTTCTTATACGGCGTTAACAGAAATCAGTCAGGTACTTAGTGCAGAAGGAATTGAAAGCGAATGGGTTTGGGTGGGAAATCGCCCGCTTGCCGGCTGCATTGGCTGTGGTAAGTGCAGAGAGTTGGGAAAATGTGTATTTGATGACGATGGAGTCAACGAAGCAGTGGAGAAATTTAAATCATGTGATGGCATGATTATTGCATCGCCAGTGCACTATGCGAGTGCCAGTGGGCTAATCACATCCTTTATGGACCGCTTTTTCTATTCCAATGACAAGGCTAGTCTGCGAATGAAACCAGGGGCAAGCATCGTCTCATGTCGACGCGGCGGAGCGAGTGCAGCATTTGACCAGTTGAACAAATATTTTACAATTAATGAGATGCCGGTTGTGTCCTCAAGCTACTGGAATCAGGTGCATGGCAGTACACCGGAAGAGGTGAAGCAAGACTTAGAAGGACTTCGAACGATGCGCGTATTGGCTCGAAACATGGCATATTTGATCAAAGCCAACCAGCTTGCAAGAGAAAATGGTTTGGCATTGCCAGAGGAAGAACCAAGAGTGATGACGAATTTTATTCGATAGAAATTAGTTAGAATTGAGCAGAGCCAATGACTTGTGAGCAATTGCAAATCACTGGCTCTTTTGTGTCAAAATAAAATCTTAATTTATTTGACACAGCTCCCGATTAATAGTATATTATAATAATTAATATGAAAGTAATCAGCAGTCTTGAATTTGAGGAGTGCAATCAAGCACTAGAGAAAATTTTCGACAGAATAGAAATAAATAAAATCGCGGAACTGATTGATGAAACGCCGATAATATCGGATATACAAAAGAAGTTTTATAAACACATGGTAATGGAACGGTATCAAAAGATTATTTTAGATTCCATTCATTTATTGAGAGGGTGATTGCAATGAAGGAAATCATTACAACCGGAAAGATTTGTGTAGATGATAAGTATGGATTTACCTACAATATAGCCAAAATAGAATACCAAGAGTGGGAAGATGAAAGCTACCGTTATATATTTACGCCAAACTATTCCGTGATTGACCTTCTTACCCCGGAGCTATATCAAGGGATTCCAGGACTTGATATGAGTCTGCGAAAAGAAACTTACGTCAGAGAAAATATGACGCCAGTATTTATCAGCGAACGTACACCAGGGGAAAATCGTGAAGATTTGTGGGAACTTTTAGAAGCTTGCAATATGGATTACCTAAATCGACTTGAATGGCTGATTCGTACAGATTTGAGGTACAGTGGTGATCCTTTGTACGTAGAGCGATTGGAGGAGACAATAGTTCTTGAGATTGAGAAGATATCGGACATTGGTAATCGAAGTGCGAGCATCATGCAGAAAATATTAGATACCATTTGTAAGGGCGGGATTGTGAAAACGAATGAGTTTCAGATTGATGACAAAAACCGCAAAGAATACTATTCACTGCTGAAACCAATCTATTTACAAGAAAAAAAATATCTTTCCACTCAAAGGGTAAAAGGTATCAAAAAATCAGCGGAGTTGGGAAATTATAAAGGGCGCGGTAAGATTAAAATTGATGACATAAAATTGTTAGAAGTGATATCTGAATACGAAGCGCATCAGATTACTGGTGAACAAGCTGCCGAAAAACTAAATATCAGCCGTTCGACGTTTAACCGTAGATATCGGATGATGAAAAAATAAAGCTAGAGGACTAAAATAAATCCTCTAGCTTTAAATTGTATAACTCATTTTCCCAGCGGGTTTCTTCTTCAAACACATGGTATTCATTTTCGGGTGGCCGTGTATCATACTCATCCCGCAGGCGTTTCTGCGCCCTTGTTTCATAACCAGAGCGAATCCCGCGTGAAAAACGTTCCAGACAAGTATTTTTCAAATAATCCAAATCGCCAAAACAGATATCGTCAAACTGGTCACGCATAAATTTCAGCAGTTCGTCGTCGGTTAGTTCGTCGAGGGCTTCATTTTTAAACAGGAAAAAAATCTCCTGCAATTCGGAAAGAGTAGTTACATAGTTCTCTTGCCGAATAAAATCAGAGTCACAAAAAGTAAAAATAATTTGTGGCAGAATGCTGTTACCCAATTCCACACGACGGTTTTCTTTGAGCGTGGATTGCTTGACCTGCATTAATGTATTGGCATCCTCTGTAGTTAACGTTAGACCAAATTTTTCAGTGGTCTGGTTGCAGTCTAAGACACGCTCTAGCTCGAATTTCTGTTGCTCTAGTAACATCAGCTCAAACATATTATCCATATAAATCTCCTCCCAGTATAACATTCATACAGTTATTTTCAGCGGCATTTATCAGTTCGACCGAAATATTAGGTATCGCATGTTTTAGATAGTATAGTAAGTTTTTATCCCCGTTCATCTGGCGGTCAATAAAGGCAGTCAGGGCATTTTCCAACAGAAGCCCAAATGCTTCCGAGTTTGTTTGCAAAATGGAGAATCTTAACCGTTCACAGTCGGTATCATCAAATGAAATGACAGGCGTTCCCTTCTTTAGCAGTAGGTTCACAAGAACATGTTTTAAAACAATTTCTGGTACATTTAAAAGCAGTTCTGAATAATCCCGGTGATAGATGGACAGAACATTTCGCACATAGCCTTTTGGAAAAGCAGATAAAAATAACTGCTCTAATTCAATTGCCTTTAGGTAATCATAAATCAAATCAATTCCAGTTAAACTGGCAGGCTCGTACAGAATCGGATAATCAATTAAAATAATATGATTGCGTGGTGCAAATTTAGGGTCATACCATTTGAAAAACTCTGGTAAACCGTCCACCAAAGTTTCTACATAAGCCTCGTTGCCAAAGCCATCAAAATTAGTCATAATCCGGTTGTACAAATCATGGGCTTGTTTGATTTTTTCAACCACCAGTACATAACCCTGTTCATAGGCACATTCTGCTGTGATAGAATCAACGCCCATTAAAGCAGTTGCTTTTCCACCGGACGCATTTTGGCGAGCATCATGTGGGTGATGTTCAAATTCCTGAATACAGTACAAAATGGCCCCCATTATCTGCTGGGCGGTTTCATAGCTGACCGAGGTACTCGATTTGCTCGTGTATTTCTCTGATAACATCTTTAGTAAAGGTAATAGGTCTTTTGGCTGAAATTCCATAAAATCCCCCTCCCAACATTGTTAGATGATAAATCTATCACAGAATGAATTGCCATACAAGACTAGAAAAAAATTGAAAAATGTGTTATAGTAAAGATGCGTAAGAGATACGTAGCATAATAGAAATGCACCCCCAATGTTAGTTGCAAATAACATTTAGTGGTGCATTTCTATTTTACTGTGTGCTTGGTGGTGCACGATTCTATCTTGTTATTGTTACATTTCCGCTGGTGGTTTCCAGTCGCATATCAAATGCTGGGCTCGCGCCGACCGTTCCTTCCGCTTCATTCCCCTTCTTGTTAAATTTTAAATCATCATCAAACCAAGTCCGAATATCTCCGCTTGAAGTATTGGCATCAAAGGTAAAAGAGTAACTGTCCGATATGGTCAGACGAACGTCGCCGCTGTTGGCACGAGCCGTTACATCACCGGTTACTTCATCAAATGCTACGGTAATATTGCCGCTGCTGCTGTTAGCGTTAATGGCCCCGATAAAATCATCTATGATGATGTCACCGCTAGAGGATTTGGCTCTTTTTATCGTGCCGCTCACACTCTGGCAGCGGATGTTTCCGGAAGAGGTCTGTAATTCACCATCACCTGCTACATCAGTCAGGGTAATATCACCACTGTTGCATGTGATATCATAGTCTCCTTGGAGCTGCTTAATGGTAATATTACCAGATGATGCGGATGCTTTGGTGTCGCCTTTTCCGTCAAAAACTTGAATATCACCACTTGATGTCTGAAAAGACCTTGTTCCTTGGACACTATCTATGCGGATATTACCACTAGAAGCTTTTGCCTGAATATTGGATGCAGATACCGGATTCATCCGAATATCACCACTAGAGGTGCTTAGCCCCAGTTCTCCGTCCAATATCAGCTCAAAGTCACTACTGATATTGCCGCTCGAAGCTTTCGCCTTTAAAGAACCATGATAGCCCTTCGGTAAATATACCTCGATTCGTTCACTCCCAGTCATAATGCCAAAAAACATAATTGTACTTCTTCTATCACCAGATTCTACCGTAACACGTCCGGTATCTTCATCACAATTGATAACTGCCAGATGTCTATCCTCAACCTCTGGAAACATATATTCTTTTATAATCATGGTGTCTGAACTGTTTTCAAAGAAATCGATATCCAGCGAGGTATTATTGTAAAGAATATCAATGTCTTTTATATCTTTCATTTCAATTTCCTGCGTATTCACAAGGATGACATTGCTCATTCCATAAGTGACATTTACCCCGCCAGGACTTGCCAAGGCACTGATTAGAACGCCACTCAGGCCAAGCGCGATAAAAATAAGTATGATAATTAATATTGTTGATGATGTTTTTTTCATTTGCGAACCTTTACCTTTCTTTTCTGGATGCACGATATAGTACATATGCGGCATGAAGACAGCCGCCAATTAAAAATATAATCCATGTAATGTTCCATGCAAAAGTTGTAAAGCTGATTAGAAAGTACATTATAATAGAGCCTAACCAGATGATGGTGTAGATAGCAAGGTCCATCTTTTTTTGGTCTTTGTTTCCGCCTTGCCATTCCTTAAATTCTTCCACGACAGTATCCTTTTGCTTTTTATAAGCTGGGTACATTTGATTGCAGTATACCAACATGCAGGTCGGAATAATACATAGAATAATCATACCGCAAAATCCAATCATAGCGCCATTATAGTGAAACATATGATCCAGCACGGAAGCAAAGATAAAGAAAAAGGCGAAGCCAAACATATATAACCCGGTTGCTACGGTGTGAAACCATGCCCGTTTTCTACGTACTATATCGATGTCTGCTGGTGGTGTATTTGTTTCATCTGCATCATAGAGATTGACAAACAAGGATTTTATATCACCCATTGACTCTACCACACTTTGATAGGCATCATCTGGCTGAATGCCGTCATTTACCATATCCTGATAGCGTTCCTCCATATTGTTAATCAACTCTTCCTTAAGCTCTAAGACACTTCTTGTCTTTGGCACATCGGCCAGTAAATCATTCATATAATTTCTTAGCTCTGTTCTCATCCTAAATCTCCTCTTTTTTCAGTAGCATCACTATTATTTTAGCAGTTTGTCGATAAGGCCTTTTGCCTCTTCCCATTCGCCCTTGTATTTCTGATAAGTTGCTTTGCCTTCTTCTGTGATGGCATAGTATCGTCTTCGGGCTCCAGTAGTTTCATCCCCCCAATAAGTACGAATGAATCCGCTCTGTTCAAGTCGCCGGAACGCAGTGTAGAGTGTGGCTTCCTTTAACTCATAGCGATTATCGGTCTTTTCCATGATGACCTTGTTAATCTGATAACCATAATTGTCTTGCTCCAAAAGATGGGCCAGAATAATGGTATCGGTATGTCCGCGAATTAAATCTGAAGTTATTGACATGTTAATCCTCCATTTCTTAAATACATAATACAATATAGATACCTCATCTGTCAAGGTATGTTGGAAATAAAAATACATGGTCTGAGGATGTGTATATGATTAGAAAAGGTAAGCTTATCTATTTTCATTTATATTTTACGGAACAACAATGATAGAATTTACATTCACATGCTATTCTGCAAGTGCTGAAAAATAATAGTCAAAAAAGGAGATTGCGGAAAATCATGAAAAAGATAATGAAAAAATGGCTCTGTTTATTGAACATAATATTAATTGTGTTCACGTTGATTTTGGGGAATGTTACAGTAAATGCTGAACCAGCGAATCATCTGTTGATTTATCAACTATATGGCGGTGGTGGAAAAGGCGATACACCATTTACCCATAGTTTTATTGAACTATACAATCCCACGACTGGGACAATCGATTTAACCGGATGGAAAATCACCTATTCCTCAACGCGGGAAAGCAAACATGCGGGTTCTACCAGTGGAACTGAAGTTATCTTGGAGTTAGAAGGTGAAGTCCCAGCAGGCCAATCATTTTTGATTCGCTGCAAAGAGGAAACAACCAGCGCAGCCAGATATAACATTCCAGACGGTGATATGGAATGGGATCGGGTCATTGATAATGATGCGACAATCGAACTTAAGCTTTATCAGAATACCAACTATGTCGATGGAATCTCGAACCGTGCCACGGATTTTAATGATATCGGCGAGGGTGCAGCACCAGCTCAGGCAACATCAAAGCAAAAAAGTCTGCGTCGGACAAATTTTGTCGATACCGATGATAACGCCAACGACTTTACGCTGCTAGTCTGGAATGATGCATCGGTAAATCAGGATTTTGTTGACACCTATCGACCACGCAGTCTGGCCGATGGCGCATGGACAGAAGCAATCGGCGCGGCAGTAGAGCCGATTTATCCGGGACTTGACAGCAACAGCAAAAACGGCAAGCTTACCTATGTAGCAAACTACGCGACCGGTCAGAGCAACAAAGATGGCGGTGTGGCTGAGATTGTAAAATATAATAAAGAGAATCAAAAAATATACCTGGTCAATGGCGCAGTCCAGACCCTTGATATTGTTAGTGTTAAAAATATTGGTACAACGGCTGATTTGACGCTGGAAAAACGGGTCGATATGACGGCACTGGCAGCAGCGAATGGATTTACCTGCGGTGATATTACCAGTGTATCCATTAATACCAAGTTGGATGTAATTGCCGCCGCAGTTCAGGCGGAAACCTTTACGGACAATGGATGCGTTGTAATTATGGATTATAGCGGCAATTATATTCGACATTTTGAAGCGGGCTCTCAGCCGGATATGGTTACATTTACGCCGGATAATAAATATTGCCTGACTGCAAATGAGGGCGAGGCACGTGAGGGCTATGGTGTTGACACCGAAGACCCAAATGGCAGTGTGACAATCATAGATATGACAAATGGGGTAAATACGGCAACGGCTGTCACCACCGATTTTACTGCATACGATGCCGAGCCACAGCGGGCCGAGCTGATTACCAACGGTGTCTTGATTAAGAGTGATACAGCTCCTTCTGTAGATTTAGAACCAGAATATATCAGTGTTTCTGCCGATTCAAGATATGCCTATGTCACCTTGCAAGAGGCAAATGCAATTGCCACACTTGATATCCAGAGCAAAACATTTACCAGTATCAAGGGCTTAGGCTTTAAAGATCATAGCGTTGTGGGAAATGAGCTGGATGCTCGCAAAGACGGCAAAGCCGAACTAGCCTCCGAAGATTTGCTCGGTGTATACATGCCAGATGGCTGTGACTATGTGAGTATTAACGGGACGGGATATATTTTGACGGCAAACGAAGGGGATGCCAGAGAATGGGGCAGCGGAGCAACAGAATATTCGGATGTCGGTTCCTACACCTTTCCGGGAAAAACTTATAAAATTGATACACTGTTAAATAGTGAGTTTGATGGACTGGAAAGCTATAAAACATATATTTTTGGTGGCCGCTCATTTTCCATCTGGAATGCTCAAACGATGGAACAAGTCTATGACAGTGCCAATGATTTTGAAGACTTGACGAGTGAATGGTACCCAACCTGCTTTAACTCCACTAACACAAAGACAGAGCTGGATTCGCGCAGCGGTAAAAAGGGTCCGGAACCAGAAGAAGTAAAGACATTGAGCATTGACAATAAAATATATGCCTTTATCGGTTTGGAACGAATCGGCGGAGTTATGATGTATGATATCACCACTGTGACAAATGCAACTTTTACAGATTATATCAATCTGCGTGATTACACCGGCACTGGCATTACCGATTCTGGTTCTTTAGCACCAGAAGGCATGTGTACCGTAGCTGCTGAAGACAGTCCAACCGGCTACCCACTTCTGATGGTTGCTAATGAAGTATCTGGCAATGTTGATATCATTCAGATAAATGAAGGAAAAACAGATAAGATTGCCAGCAATGTAGTGACCTTAATCAATGCACTGCCAAAAAATATTGCGCTTTCGGATAAAACAAAGGTAGAGGCCGCAAGAGCTTCATACAACCAATTAAATGATGCGCAAAAGGGCATGGTAAGCAATCTTTTGACATTGACAAATGCAGAGGCGACTGTGGTCAGATTGGCAAATGCGGCCGCAACGGCAGAAAGAGAACTGCAAACGGCGGTAACCGAACTAACAGCTCAAATCAATATTGCCAAAGCACTCAAAAAGAGTGATTACACATCAACCTCCTATCGCTCATTAAAAACAGCTCTGGATAGTGCCAATAAAGTAAACAAAAAGGACATTACCGCAGTTAAAAATGCAACCCAAAAGCTAAAAAATGCAATCAAGCAGCTAACGTTAGCAGTTCCCGCTAAGAATACTCAGCATAATGTAAAGGGGATTGTCTATAAGGTGACAAAATCATCTGCAACAAGTGGAACGGTAAGTGTTGTAAAAATCAAGAAAAGCACAAGTAAGGTTTCCATTCCAGATACGATTAAGCTAAGCGGTTACACCTTTAAGGTAACCTCGGTGCAGAGCAATGCATTTAAAAATGACAAAAAACTGACTCAGATATCGTTTGGAAAATATATTGAAACAATTGGCAGCAGTGCCTTCCGGAATTGCCAGAAGCTAAACAAGGTTACAATTAAATCAGAGAAACTAAAAACGGTTTCAAAAAATGCCTTAAAAGGGATTGCGAAAAAAGCAGTAATTGATGTACCAAATAAAAAGGTCAGCAGTTATAAGAAAATATTTAAAAATGGTGGTCAGGCAAAGACGGTTAAAATCAAGTAAAATAAAGGTACACAATATTATTGACTTAATAAGCTACAAGTACTATTCTACAATGAATTTACACTTGTAGCTTTTGTGTTGTACATGGATAGGTGCGGAAATATTTGAATGTATGGAGGATTGGAGATGGCAGAATTAGAGCAATTAGTAACACCAAGATTAATACTTAGGGAATTTGTGATGGATGACTATGATGCAGTTCATGCTTATGCATCTAATCCGGATAATGTAAAGTACATGATATGGGGACCAAATTCCCCTAAAGATACGACCAACTTTCTAGCAGAGTGTATTGCTCAGCAGGAGGTAGAACCAAGACTAAAATTTGATTATATGATAACCTTAAAGGAAATAAAAAACGGTGTGCAGACCTCGGGGAAAGCAATCGGCGGTTGTGGAATTTATTTGAACGACAGCAGAGACACCGGTATGCTTGGTTGGATACTTCACATGGATTATTGGAAACAAGGTCTTACGGCAGAAGCAGGTGCGGCATTGCTCAAGTATGGCTTCGAGAAGCTCCATCTGCATCGTATCTATGCCACTTGTAATGTGAATAATTATGGCTCTTATCGGGTCATGGAAAAATTGGGTATGCGTCGAGAAGCGCACTTCGTTCAGGCCAGATATGGAAGAGTTGGGTCAGATAGCACTTGGTATGATGAATATCACTATGGTATTTTGCGAGAGGAGTGGAACAACAAATGAGAAAATATTATCTAGACAATTTAAGGGCGGCCGTCATACTGCTGCTGTTTCCCGTTCATACATTTATGATATACAACGATTATGGAAGCAAATTTTATATCTGGCCGGAAGCAAATCGGCTTGTCAGCACATTGATTGTAGTAATAAATCCTTGGTTTATGCCACTCCTATTTCTGATTGCCGGCATGAGTGCCAAATATGCGTTAGAGAGCCGGAGTGTTAAAGCATTTATTGGGGAACGCATTACAAAGCTATTTGTGCCATTGATTTTCGGACTGCTAATCCTAATTCCGCTTCAGACGTTATATGCTAGAAAATATTTCTATGGCTATACGGGAAGCTTGTGGGAGAATGAAAAGTATTTTTTTACACATTTGACGGATTTCAGTGGGTATGATGGAGCATTTACACCAGGACATCTGTGGTTTATATTTTTCTTATTGTTGATTTCACTGGTGAGTCTGCCACTATGTGTAAAAGTTACCTACAATAAAGTGAAGGACCAAATTGATAAATTACATGTCGGTATCGTGATTGGTATGTTCCTGATTGTCTGGCTCACCTATTACATTGGAAATATAGGTGGATACAGCATCGGGAAAAATCTGACCCTATATTTGCTTGGCTATTACGTACTGAATAACGAAACGGTACAAGCAAAATTAGACAAATATAGAAAAATAATCGCAGCTACATTCTTACTTTCAGATATAGCACTCGCGATTGCATATTATCAATGGGCATATTATGGAGATTTGCTGGTGAACTTTGTCGGCTGGATGGGTATTTTAACAATGCTAATATATGGGAAACGCATTTGGAATCGTACCAATCGTGTGCTGACCTATTTTGGTCGTGCATCTTACCCCGTTTATATTCTACATCAGACGATATTGGTAGTGATAGCATATTATGTAGTGCAAAATATTGATGGATTACTATTACAGATAATAATAATCCTGTCAGGCAGCTTCCTGATGACGCTACTTTGCTATGAAATTATTTGCCGCATTCCTTATATCAGAAATCTCATTGGAATCAATAAAAAACAACTCAAAAAGAGGTAGCAAAAATGATAAGTCTGACAAAGAATATTCAAAGTGAAAGCACATTAAAAGCGATGATATCAGCCGCATTCCCAACTGAAAAGTGTATTGATTTTATAGAATTAACAGAAGGGTATTTCAACGTTGCCTATTTTGTTAAGATAGAAAATGGGGCGGAATACATTTTGAAAATTGCACCTTCAAAAGATGTTCCAGTGATGTCTTATGAAGAAAATATGATGCATGCAGAAGTTTCAGCAATGCTAATAGCAAAAGAAAAGATAGAGCTTCTGGTAGCATCCGTAGTATTTTTTGATGATAGCTGTACCATATGCAGTTCACCTTACTTTTTCATGGAAAAGTTAAGCGGCGGCAGCTTTTTTTCCCAGCAAGATAAGCTGTCAGAGGAAGAAAAACAAAAAATACGATTTGAAACTGGAAAATTAAATAAACAGATTAACAGCATCATTGGTGAAAAGTTTGGCTATATTGGGCTGCCTAAAATGCAGGGGGAAAACTGGTACGAAGTATTTTCTAATATGATAAATCAGATTCTTACCGATGCCGAAAGGCTGCAAATTGATTTAAAGATATCACCGGAAAAAGTCAAAAGCCAGTTGGCAAACAGTCGTGCTTATTTTACAGAAATAACCACACCATGCCTTGTTCATTGGGACTTGTGGGATGGAAATGTGTTTGTGGAAGACGGAAAAGTTACCGGACTCATTGATTGGGAAAGAAGCCTATGGGCCGACCCATTGATGGAGGTTGGATTTCGGACGTATGAAAATAACAGAGGTTTTATGGCCGGCTATGGAAAGGAAAAGCTGTCAGAAACGGAGTACATAAGAGCACTTTGGTATGATATTTATTTTATGCTAATTGCCTCGCAAGAGTGTGATTATCGACAATATGAAACAAGGGATATGTACCATTGGGCGAGCGGAGTGTTGGTAGAAAAGTTCGAAGAATTGACACGGCATTTAGAAAAGGATCATTCTGTCTAAATAGTGCAAAAATGCACGTAATCATTGGCTTGTAGCATGATATAATTAGAACAAATAATGCTATGGAGGGATGATTATATATGAAAAAAGGGACAATAAAAATTTTGATTTTAGCCGTGCTGTCAATAATTATAATTAATGTTATGACAACTCGCGAAGTCGAGGCATCTACCGAAGAATACATTGTTAATGTGGGAGAGGAAGCATTTCTACCAATAGAATTTACGGGTGTCAAGACATTCAACCAAACCTGCCGATGGAGTTCTAATAGTGATTGTGTTGAAATTGGTGCAACCCACATTCTGCCAATGGGTGAATGGACGTTGTTGGATTGTTATGTTAAAGGAGTACGCGCTGGTACCGCGACTATCACGGCTAAATATTCACTGACCTATTTTGATAATTGGAATTATAGAACGTTTAGTTCTACGAAGGCCTTTACAGTTACTGTCAAGGATAAAGTGGTTTCCATTTCCTCAATTAATACAACAAAATCAAAGACACTAAATATGAAAGAGACATTTACAATCGTACCAACGATTAACCCAGTTGATGCTACAAATAAAACACTGTCCTATAGGTCAAGCAAGCCAGATGTTGCGACCGTAGATAACAATGGTGTTGTTACTGCAAGAAAAGCAGGGAGTACAGTTATTACTATAACCACCACCGATGGAAGTAACTTAACTACAAAATGTACAATTACAGTAAAACCGGCAGTTCCAAAATCCGTAAAGGCAATTAAAAAAACAAAAACATCTACCCAAATTACATGGAAAAAGGTAACGGGTGCAACGGGATATGAAATATATCGTTCGACCAATAAGAGTAAAGGGTATAAATGTATTGCAACGATTAAAGATGTGAAGAAGGTCAGTTATATAAATAAAAAATTGGCGAAAAAAGGCACATATTATTATAAAGTACGCTCTTACAAGACGATAAATGGTAAAAAGGTATACAGCAATTATTCAAATTATATCAAGGTTAAGTTATAAATTTATTTCCAAAGTAACAGAGGTGTTGTCCGATGACAGAAAAAGTCATTTGGCAATACCTTTTTAATGTTTGGAGATATTTGTGCATCGACACATAATGCCACTGCACTTTTGTGATATACTTATGGTAGTGGTTCTTACAGATTTTGGAAGAATTAAGGAGAGGCAAGATGATAATAAAAAAGGCATCAATAGAAGAATTAGAAAGAATACTGGATATTGTGCAAAGTTCAATCCGCGTTACGTATCCGAAATATTATCCGTCCGAGGTTGTAGAATTTTTTCTGGCACATCATGCCAAGGAAAAGATTGAAAAGGACATCCTTGCGGGAAATGCGTGGTCACTGTATGTTGGTGGTGTGATGGTTGGAACCGGTAGCCATGAGGCACAGCATGTTACCAGAGTGTATGTTGCACCTGGATTTCAGGGGCAGGGTTATGGCAGTTACATTATGGAGCATTTGGAGGCGGAAATTAGCAGGAATTATAATCGAGCAGAGCTGGATGCATCGTTGCCAGCGGTGACGTTATATGCAAAGCGGGGGTATCGGGCAACGGAGTATCATAAGTTGCCCGTTGAGAACGGGAGGGTGTTGGTGTATGAGGTGATGGAGAAAAGGTTGACATAAGACGGAATGTTTGTCGAATTTTGTCGATAAGAGGTGGGAAAATGTGGAAGTGGTAAGTAATTTGGTGAAATATGGAAGATAATGGGATATAATTATTAGAGGATAATTAGAAATTATCGGGCGGAGAAGTGAGCAAATATAGGATATTTATTCTTAGATAGTTGGTTACGGAAGATAGGGTGTGTATATGTATAAATTAGGTGAAATGTTCTCAAAACTAGAATTACAGTCTGCGCAAAATTTATTGGAAGTAATTGTTCCAAAGGAACCTTTAAGAGATATTGAACGTTCCTTTCAGGGAAAACATATGATTTATGACAACTCTTTTAATGGTTCAATGATGCGAAATGGTACATATTATGACTGTGATTTTCTAAATGTTGATTTTTGTGGCACGAATGGAAATAATACAATTATTAAATACTCGGATATTATAAATTGTAATATAAAAAATGCAAATTTTACATATTCAAATTTTTCTAAAAGCAGAATGAATTTTACTTCTAGTTCAACCAATTTTGATTTTTCTGATTTCTCAGATACCATAATAAGAAATAGTAAAGTAGAGTCTTCATCATTTAAAGAGTGCTATTTTTGGAAAAGTAAAATAATTTCTTCCAAAATCCTACACAGTGAGTTTAAGCAATCCGTTTTTTATAATTGCCTTTTTGAAGATATGGATTTATCATTGGTTACATTTGATTTTTCTGAGCTTATAAATCCTCTATTTAGTAATGTTACACTACCCTTCTTTGGAATACTTAATTTGGTCAGTGGCTTCGCACAAATAGTAGATCAAGATAATATTCTATATAAGCCTGCCAGTTCAGAATATGTTGTAACTGGTGCAGAGTATATTGAAAATATTAGATTACTAAAACCTGTATTTTATTATGAAAAAAATTTTTTGGCTCTTGCCAATATTTATACTTATGATGGAGAAATAGAAAATGCATATTTGGCGATATTAGCTGGTTTGGAATACGCTTGTGAAATTCGGAATTTTGGTCTTATAAGTCATTTATGCCGATTTGCTTCAATAAATAAGTATTTCCGCACAAGTCAATTAAAGGAATTTTATGAACGTCTAGATAGTAGCCTGCAAATTGAGGATTTGGAATATGTAGAATATCATAAATATCTTAATGAGCTTTACATTGCCAAGCGATTGCTTATAGATTGTCCATTCAATAGGGACATTATAGAAATAGAACTCAAAACGTTGTTTGAGTATAATAACAGTGAAAAACTTACAGAAACCCTTCGAATAATAAACTTAGTGTTAGAGCAATATGCGCCTGAATCAAATAATCATATGACTGTAAGACATAATTCACCAGCAGATATCACGATTATATTATCCGATAATATTTATATACTGTATTTAGCTTTTTTTGCTTTGCAATTATTTTTCAGTAAATCTTTAAATGGAATTGAGAAAATCCAAACTATCATAAAAAATAAGCATGATATAAAAATACAGAAATTAGAAGAAGAACTTAAAAAGTTAGAAATCGAAAAATTGAAATTAGAAGCAGAAAACAAGGCTTTAGATGTTCATTCTATTTTACTTCCGTCGGATTTTAAAAGTATTTCATATACAGTAAAAACATACAATGTTTTGCCCAATGAGTTAAGGAAAATGGAAATGTCACTATAAAAAATGGCAGAGAAAAAGGCACAGTAATGGTGTTCAAATTACTGTGCCTTTTTGATGATGAGGGAGATTAGCGTCCGCCTCCGCCACCACCGCCACCACCTCCACCACCACCAGCCATTGCAGTTGGATTGGCATCACTTATCTCATTAATGTGATACTTTGTAGCAAGAAGATCAATTTCATCATCAAAAATGGCAAGTATACTACTATCTGTATTCATGGTACTACTCCTTTCGCTTTTTTTCTATTAAATACCCTTGCTGATATAGCTTAAGCAATAATAGTTCTAAGTCATCAGAAAAGTAAACTGTTGAGTTATATGTAACTAGCTTATTTATAGCACTAGGTATTGTGTGTGCTTCTTTGAACAGCTTAATGATAAGAATCAGATGTTCATTTCCTATCATGTAGTGATGCGTGTGCCAATTATAAATGATATATACATTTTGCTTTGAATCAAGATCATATACAAGCGTCTCAGGCACAATTATTTTTGCTTTTATATTTAAGGACTTTTCGAGTCTGTGAAATTTTTTCTGTAAATAAGGTAAACGAAGGTCTTCTATGATAAAATAATAAATCATAGGAGGCCTTTTATTATGGCAAGAGAAAAGAAACCAGTACACAAAGTACAAATGACAGACGGAAAACGCATCATC
>JAVBTX010000040.1:0-25589 GCA_031555935.1 Lachnospiraceae bacterium
TTCAGCACTTCCATTCTCTTAAAAAGAAAAGACCTTAGAACAAGATTTTACTCTCGTTCCAAGGTCTAAAATATTCTCTATTTTCTCTTTTGGGGAACTCTGATTTTGCCTTTTCAGGGAAATTAGTAGTGCCCGGGGAGACGTCCGCTATTCCAGTTCAATCGTCCCCGGCGGTTTCCCAGTGAGGTCATAAAGCACCCTGTTCACATGGTCCACCTCATTCACAATCCGGCTCGTCACCCGATGCAATACCTCAAATGGAACCTCCGCCGATTCCGCCGTCATAAAGTCAATCGTGTTTACGGCTCGCAGTGCCACCGCATAATCATAAGTTCTTTCATCGCCCATAACACCAACCGAGCGCATATTCGTCAACGCTGCAAAATACTGCCCAATGCCATTGTCAAGCCCGGCATCTGCGATTTCTTCACGGTAAATAGCATCCGCATCTTGAACCATCTTCACCTTCTCGGCCGTTACTTCACCGATAATCCGAACGCCAAGTCCCGGACCCGGGAACGGCTGGCGGAAAACTAAATACTCTGGAATGCCAAGCTCTAATCCAGCCTTACGAACTTCGTCCTTAAACAAGTCACGAAGCGGCTCAATAATTTCCTTGAAATCGACATAATCCGGCAAACCACCAACATTGTGATGTGATTTGATAACTGCGGATTCACCGCCCAAACCACTCTCCACTACGTCTGGATAAATCGTTCCCTGCACTAAAAAATCAACTTTACCGATTTTCTGTGCTTCCTCTTCAAAGACACGGATAAATTCTTCACCAATAATTTTACGTTTCTGCTCCGGTTCTTCCACGCCAGCAAGCTTACCGTAAAATCTATCCTGCACATTCACACGGATGAAGTTCAAATCATAGGAGCTTCCCGGTCCGAAAACCGCTTCGACCTCATCACCCTCATTTTTTCGTAACAACCCGTGGTCAACAAATACACAGGTCAATTGGTCGCCAATCGCTTTCGCCAGCATAACAGCAGCTACAGAGGAATCAACACCGCCAGAAAGGGCGCATAACACTTTTCCATCTCCAACCTTTTCCCGAATCTCTTTAATCGAATTTTCAACAAACGCATCCATTCTCCATGTTCCGGCACAGCCACAGATATCCTTCACAAAATTGGACAACATCTTCGTGCCCTCCTGAGTATGAAGCACTTCTGGATGGAATTGAATGGCAAATAACTTCTGTGACTGATTTTGGGCCGCTGCCACCGGACAGTCTGCTGTGTGGGCACAAATTTCAAATCCCGGTGCTATCTTTGAAATATAATCAAAATGACTCATCCAGCAAATCGTCGTACTAGATACACCTGCAAATAACGGCGATTTTACATCTATCATTACTTCTGTTTTTCCATATTCACGAACTGGTGCACTTTCCACTGCTCCGCCGAGTACATGCATCATCAATTGGGCGCCATAGCAAAGTCCCAATACCGGAATGCCAAGTTCAAATAACTCTTTACTGTAAGTTGGAGCATCCGCTTCATAACAACTATTCGGCCCTCCGGTTAAAATGATTCCTTTTGGATTCATTGCTTTGATTTGCTCTATATCTGTTTTATAGGAATAAATCTCACAATAGACATTGCATTCACGGACACGTCTGGCAACTAGCTGGTTGTACTGACCACCGAAATCAATGACAATAACTTTTTCCTGATTCAAATATTTTTCCTCCTAATGTTTTTTCACCTAGTCCATTATAAAATAGCATTTTTTAATTGACAAGTTTTTTTTAAGGGGAATGCTCATCAGGAATCCTGCTTACGCCGCTTCATATATGCATCCACTTTTTGCTGAATCCATTCAAACTGCGCTCTTGTCTCGGCGCAATCAGACTGAAAACCCAGCAAGCCATTCAAATATCCCTGCTCACGCACGACCTGCACACTAAGCGGAAATACCAGTTCATAGACCAGTGAAATGTGACCCGCCACATGGTCAACAGGTGTCTGTTTTAAACTACGAAGGGTTGCATGTTCTTCTCTAAAACTATCTAGCACTGCCTCACTCACTGCACAGTTTTTCAGTTCTAAGGTCGTCACATTGTAAATCGCTTCCAATGGTACATCCACATTGACTTTGAAAATATCAATTTTGTCTGCATCGCGTATAATATTGCAAAATAATAGAGTCCGCTCGTCCAAATCTTCCGGCAAACGAAACGCACTATGCCAGCGAATTGCTGTTTCGATTAAATTCAAGTCGTCATTACACACCTTTACCAGCTTTGTCTCAGGCAAATAATCGCAGATTTTACCTTCCTTAAAAAGAATATCCGCACCAAACTGCGCATGATTAATCGAGTCTGCATCAGAAAAAGTCCCATACTGCCGGAGCTGTTCAAAACGCCCCACATCATGAAGTAAGCCAATCAGCCAAGCTAATTCAATATCTATATCCTCCATTTGCTGTGAGCGGGCAATCCGTTCGCAGAGCTGAGCCACACGATAAGTGTGGTCGATTTTTAATTTCACCTTTTCATCCGCTACATTATAAGCAGCAGTATATGCGGCAAATGTTGATTCTGCCAATGTGCGATTAATGATGATTCGTTCCATTGTTCCTCCAAAAAAACAGCATCCCAGATTATCAGATACTGTCTTGCGTCTTTTTATCATAAGGTAAACCACAGTATAACGTATTTCGTCATAATTTGTAAACTTAATGCAATAATCATAATTTATGAGGCAACAAAAAAGAACCGGCAATGTCATCCATCCGGTTCTTTCTTCTGCCTACATATAGGCATGCACGCTATAAATCTGCATAATCTTATAAATGAGTACGCTCATTACATATGAGCACTCTCATTACATATGGGCGTGCAGATATTTTTCTCTTGTAGCAAGCCCGCCACGGATATGACGCTCCGATTTATTCACATCCAGGACCTTTCTTGCATCCCGCGCAAGTGTTGGATTAATTTGGTTGAGACGTTCGGTGACATCCTTATGTACAGTGCTCTTACTGATTCCAAACTGTTTCGCGGTCTGTCTTACCGTGGCATTGTTTTCGATAATAAATTTGGCTATTTCCACAGCTCTCTCTTCTATATAGCTCTTCAAGGATTTTCCCCTGCGATACTTGTTTTTACATTGTATGCAGGTGGGGGTGTGCTTATTCTTTTAATTTTATTTCAATTACTTCTATTATCTTTATACAAAAAACAACCTCGCATCAAGCCTACACCGCTCAATCACAAGATTGTTTTCATTTTCACTCATATCCTACCGATTCTGATTAATCCGCGCCGTCCCCTCGCGCCTTACATTATGCTGCTGGTTCTGATTTTGTGGTTTGCCACGATGCCCCGCATTATCAAACTTATTCAAGCTCTCCTGCTCGTTCATCTGCTCTTGTTTTTCCTTATCAAATCCATTCTCTATCATCACTATCACCTCAACAATAGTGTGCACAAATTGTCCAGAAATATCCTCAGCCTTATAACGTTGTAAAATCTCACTTGGCGCTCCTTCACATTACAACGTTTCTAAAATCTCCCGCAACGCGTCCTCCACCTTGCTGCAACGCTTAGCCTCAATATCAAGCAGACTTGGATTGCAATGCTCCATAATATATGGATGTCCGACAAATTCCAGCATCGTCCGGTCATTTTCATTATCACCAAAGGCAACCATTTCCTCTGGCAAGATTCCAAGCAACTCGCCAATACTTTTTAAGGCACTGCCCTTGCTCGTTCCAAGTGGTGCAAAATCCACCCATACATTACCAGACGTGAACATCAAACACCGCTCGCCAAAAAGAGCCTTGAAATCAGCCGCCGCCTGATCGCACAACTGTGGCTTGGCATAATATGCAATCTTAATAATCGGTTCTTCAATCCGTTCCGGTGCATCGACAATCGCGACATTATTCCCAACAAAATCGCGCATATAACTGATAAAATTTCTGTCCTTGGGAATCAGATAACTCGTCCGCTCTCCCGAAATCAAAACCTCACAAGCTGGGTGCTCATACACCGCATGACAGATATCAAGCGCCAAACCGTCTTCAAAAACATTTTTAACAATCGGCCGATTCAAGTGCATCACCAGTGCACCATTCTCACATAGGTACATCAGTTTTTCATCAACCGGTGCAAATAAGCGCCGCATGTTTGGATACTGCCGTCCACTGGCTGGCAAAAAATAAACACCTTTATCCACCAAAGCTTCAATAATTGAAAAAAGTTCTGCATTACATTGTCGTGCTTCATTCAATAACAACGTTCCATCCAAATCACTGGCAATTAATTTTATTTTTCCCATCCTTACCCATCCTCACCTTAGAAATTTCTGCCGTTGAAGCCCCAGTCCTTGATTCCGGTATAAGTGACATAAATACCATCACCCGGAATCCCGAGCTGCTCATTAAATATCCGACAAATCTCTGCTGTCATCCGTCCGCTCAAATCAGAAGCAACACTGCCAAGCAAACTCACCGCCACAAATGCGCCCTTATCTAATTTCCTGCCCCCCAAATACAAATCATAATTATCCTCAAAACCCACCATCAGATAGGCTTCGGACTTATTTAAAACTTCAATCGCTTTTCCAAGTTCTGCTTTCAACACTTTTTTCTTCTCTTCCGTTAATGCTACAGTAACTTTTGAATCAATAAATGGCATAATATTATCCTCCTAATTTTTTGTTATCGAAATACAATATATTCTTGTTTATAGTTTCCCCACCAAGTGCTCTTTTCCTGCAAAAAATATAAGGTTGAAAATAGCATCTCTGTTTCATTCAATTTGGCGACAATTTTGATTAGCATCTCATCAAGCGGAAAAATAATATCACCTGCTGATAGTCTCCGCGCGGGAGAATGGTCATGCAAATATGTAACTTCTGCTTCTGACAATACTGATTCCACCCGCCGTTGCTCATCAGGACCAAGGCAATAATAATAAAAATCCACATACGAATTACTCACTCCATTTTGTTCCCACAGTAAACGAAACTGCTGCTCCGCTTCTCCCGCATCCATCGAAACAATTTCATTCTCATATTCGGTCAGACCGTCTTTGATATTTTCAAAATAAAGTGCGCCCACTTTTTTCAAATCTGCTGCTGTCAAAAAAACACCCCCATAACATTTTACTACTGATACCAGTCCTCATTTATTCCGTCTCGCTTCCAAATATCTGCCGTTTCTTCATAACCATTTACCAACAGATACTGATATGAACTGGAAGTCTTTAACGCATCATACACATTTCTTAGCGACACCCATGTCCGATTTCTCGTTGGACTAGCTGGGTCTGCTAGAAAAACCTCACCATTTTCAGTCTCATAATCCCAGATGCTAACATAGTGTCCACCCTCATTCTGCCAAATCGTATCATCATTGCTGCTGCAAACAAGTACAATTGCCGTCCGATTGCTACTCATTTTTTCCGCAAACTGCTCATAGTTGTCGTCTTTCATCCCAAGCTCACAAGTGATGCCTGCCGCCTCCATTGCCTGCTTCATCTCCAGCCACCCCAACGCCGCACTGCCAGAGGATGGAGTATAACTTGTAATTTCCTTTGTAAATGTCATGAAATCCAGCGGCGAACATTCATAAGGTGACAAGGTATCGTAAATATTTGCCATACAGCAGAAGCTGCATCCGAAATGGCCAAAAGTCTGACCGCCCTCTTCGTAGTTGCACCATGAGCCAGACCAGATTTTTTCTTTTTCATAAGACTTCTGTCCTTGTAAAAAAGTATATACTATCGGCTCCGTAATATCGACCTCTGTAACATCGACCTCTGTATTCTCAGTCTCGGCGTAAGCAACCTCACAAGTTTGCCCTGAAACTAATTCCGTATCCTCCGCACGTTTCTCGTCATTCTTGCCACAGCCGCATAACCCCACACTTGCCACAAGCCAAACCAGCACACAGACTTTCTTCACCTTATCTCTTCGAGACATTATTTCACCACCGGCGAAAAGTCTTCCGTATCACCACAGAAAAATCCACCTAATGTGTTCACTATTTTCTTCATCGCCAGCTCCGCCTTAGCATAATCCTCTGGTACAAGCGTTACTAAAAATACTGTTTGAATTTGGTTCTTGGCCAAATACTCATTGCTGTATTCATCCCCCAAATCGGCATTTGTCCATTCCATGTCAATGGACTTCGCCTCTGGCAATTCGACCTCAACAATACCCGCGTCTTCCCACAACTGCACCTTCATTCCATCATTCTGGCTCACCGGAAATACTTTCGCAATATCCCGCACTGTAATCTGCTTTGGATTTAAGTACAACCATTCTCTTGGAATACGACTGTCACCTTGTTTGTTTTGTTTGATTTTATTCAGCTTCGATTTGTTTTTCATTAAGACCCTCCATTGTTATGCAAAATAAAACTTGATTAATCTAACTAATTCTTCATAATCACGTATATCCATCAGCTCCCTGGCCGAATGCATCGCCAGCATTGGCACTCCCAGGTCGGCTCCCCGCATCGGTAAATAGGATGAAACCAGCGGTCCTAACGTCTGTCCGCCTGGCATCCCGGAACGATTGACCTGCACCTGCAACGGAATCTTATGTTCCCGACACAACTGTTTGATAACCGCGGTACTTTCGCTATCGGTTAGATAACGCTGGCTGGCACTGGTCTTAACGACCGGTCCGCTGCCCAAATAGACCTCGTTGGTTGAATCACTCTTGTCGATATAATTCGGATGCAAACCATGTGCACCATCCACAGACAAAAGAAAACCACGGCCCATTGCATCATTTAATTCCAATTCATCCAGTCCCAATGCGGCCGCCATTTTCTTCAGCACAAATAACATTAGATTGGAATCTGCCCCTTGCTTCGAGCGGCTGCCAATTTCCTCATTGTCAAATAGTGCGATACAGTTGATAACATGGTCTTCACCGTCCACCTCAACACCTTCTAACAGCGCGGCCACTGATGCCAGGTTATCAATTCTCGGGGCACTTAAAAAATCACCACTTAACCCCATCACCTGCGGCGTGTCCATATTATACAGGAATAAATCAAACGACAAAATCTGCTGTTGCTTCACGCTTAATTCTTTGGCCAGATATTTTAGTAAGAAATCATCCTTGCTGCAATCTTCGCTAATCATTGCTGTAATTGGCTGCAATTCACGCTGCATGTCATAATCTTTTGCCAAATTAGTTTTATCAGCCAGATGCGGTGCTAGCGATGGAATTGTCAGCAACGGTTTGTGGCTTTCAAACAATACGGTCTGGGGATGATAAATATCATCACTCTCTAACATTACCTTTCCCGCCACCCCAAGCAGCCGGTCAAACCAAGTAGATTTTATCATGCCACCATATGGTTCGACATTTACCTGCAAATAATTTTTGGTGGCAAACTCAGGATTCGACTTTATCTTAAAACATGGGAAATCTGTATGTGCCATCGCGATTTTCAATTTTGCCATTTCCGGCGAGCGTTCGACCTTCTCACCTACGGAAAATGCCAACAGCATCGAAGCGTAAGGACTGACAAAATATTTTTTACCACCCTGCAACTTCCATGTACCGTTATATTCCAATTCCTCAAAGCCTGTCCGCTTTAAATAATTTTTACCATATGCAACCACCTGATACGGTGATTTTCCGTCCTCTAACAAGTGCATTAAAACTTCCATTGGTCTTCTCCTATTTAAAATTCATTTTATCCCATTATAATCTTATTCGGCTCCAGACGCAAACAAAATCCGGCTGCCCCTCCACAGAAGGAACAACCGGATTTTCATCCATATTATATAATTATAATGTCAATCTTATAAGAAAATATACTTACAAACAAATAATACTGCTAAAACATACATCAGCGGTGTGATTTTCTTAAATTTACCACAAAGTACATTGATAACTACATAAGAGATTACGCCAATTGCGATACCTTCTGCAATACTGTACATTAATGGCATTGCGATTAAGCAAAGATAAGCTGGAATCGCTTCGGTTAAATCCTCAAATTCCATTTTAAGTACTGCTGATAACATTAGGAAGCCAACGAAAATCAATGCCGGAGCAGTCGCAAATGCTGGAATCGCCGTAAAGATTGGAGCAAAGAAGATTGCAACCAGGAATAAAAATCCAGTTACCACTGATGCCAAACCAGTTCTTGCACCAGCACCTACACCAGCAGAGCTTTCAACATAAGTTGTAGTGGTTGAAGTTCCAAAGATTGCACCAGCAGAAGTTGCAATTGCATCTGCTAATAATGCTTCTTTGACTCTTGGAAGCTTCTCATCTTTATCTAACATGCCCGCCTTTGAAGATACGCCAATCAAAGTACCAATCGTGTCAAACATATCAACAAACAAGAATGAGAGTAAGACAACGATGAAATTTAAAATTCCAACACCATTAAAGTCAGCTTTGAAACACTGTCCAAAGGTTTTACCAATTGCGGTAAAATCGGTCACTGCAAAGGTTGGATAAAGCGAATAAAATCCACCATCAATATCAACTGCATAAATTCCAGTTGCCTGACAAATCATACCCAAAATCCAGGTTGCCAAAATACCAATTAAAATCGAGCCTTTGATTCCTTTTACATATAATACCACGGTAATAATCAGACCGATTAGAGCTAGTAATGCGCAAATACCAGTGGTATGGAAACTCTCGGTAAAATTAATATATGTGATTAAAGTCGCATCGCTATTTACAACAATATGTGCTCCCTGCAAGCCAATAAATGCGATAAATAAACCAATTCCGGCACTAACGCCCTTCTTCAAATTGCTTGGAATGGCATTGAAAATCGCCTCACGCACACTTGTTAATGATAATACAATAAAAATCAAACCTTCAATAAATACTGCCATTAAGGCAACTTTCCAGGAATATCCCATCGAACCACAGACGGTAAATGCAAAGTAAGCATTTAGTCCCATTCCCGGTGCTAACGCAAATGGATAATTTGCCATTAAAGCCATTGCTAAGGTTCCTACAAAGGATGCCAAACAAGTTGCAATCAATACTGCAGTTGCATCCATTCCAGCCGCCGATAAAAGACTTGGATTAACAGCTAAGATGTAAGCCATTGTCATAAATGTGGTAATACCAGCAATCACCTCAATGCGGACTGTCGTATTATTCTCTTTTAATTTGAACATTTTTTCCAACATTTTAATTTTCCTCCATATTTGTGTATTAATTTATTTAAGCAGCCATCTGCTGTGGACAGACGGGCATAGCTCCAAAAAAATTTATTTACCTTCATAGGTAATGACAGATGCAATGTCATAGCTTGTCAGCTTATCGCGTCCCTTCAATCCCGCCAGTTCCATTAGGAAAATAATCTTTACCACTTCCCCGCCAAGCTGTTCAATCAGTTTCGCACTCGCTTCAATGGTACCGCCTGTCGCAATCAAGTCATCTACTAAAACTACCTTTTGCCCAGCCGTCACTGCATCTTTATGAATTTCAATCGTCGCCTTACCGTATTCTAATTCATATTCGGCCGACACTGTCTCGCATGGCAGCTTGCCTTTTTTGCGAACTGGGATAAAGGACTTACCAAGCGCGTATGCAATTGGTACGCCAAACATAAAACCACGAGATTCGGTTCCCGCAATTACATCAAACTCAATGCCCTCTAACAACGCAATCATCGAATCAATCGCCAGCTTAAGCCCATCAGGGTCTTGCAACACACTTGTAATATCTCTAAAAATAATTCCTTCTTCCGGAAAATTCGGAATGCTTCTTACATACTCTTCAATTTTCTTCATCGTAATCTCCACTTTTCCACTACAGTTCATCATATTTTTATAAATATTTTATAAAAAAGAAATACTTTTATATTATAATTACGTTTCTATATAATTACAAGCTTTTTTCGATTGCTATTTTACCAAAATTGTACTATATTTAAAGTATTAGAAATATAATGCGAGGTACTTATGCACTACATAAAAATTGATCATCTGCAAAGTGGAATGGTTCTTGCCAAATCAATCATTGGCGACAACGGCAGCGTTCTACTTAGTGCAGGAAAAGAAATTACTGCCAATATTCTTTCTCGCATGGTCGAGATGAATTTTCAAGGAGCATATATTTCAAATCCACTTTTTGAAGACATTTCTGTCGAGGACATTATTGATACTGATTTAAGTCTGCAAGCATTTGCTGCACTCTCTTCTAACAATATTGAAAAAGCATCTTCGATTGCCCGTAAAATTGTTCAGGATTTAAAATATAAGGATGTTGTCAATGTTGACCTATTAGATATTAAAAGTGATAAAAACTATGTTTACAAACATAGTATTTCGGTATGCATTTTTTCTGTTGTTATCGGCCTTGGTATGCAGTTACCGCTTGATACGTTAGACAGTCTTGCCGTTGCCGGAATGCTTCACGACGTCGGAAAATTAAAGATTAATGAGAAGGTTCTCCTCTCAAAAAATAAGTTTAGCCGTCATGATATGGAAGAAATGGAAAAGCATCCTATTATCGCCTTTGAATTACTCAAGGACCAGCCACTCGTATCGAGTGTTAGTCGTAATGCGATTTTATTTCACCATGAGAATTTAGATGGTTCCGGCTATTATCATACACCAGCCGACCAGCTTGGACTATTACCGCGTATTCTGCGTGTGGCCGATGTTTATGATTCACTGACAACGCTCAAGACTTACCGTGAGGAAAACTCACCTGCGGAAGCGATTGAATATATTATGGCAAATGCCGGCACATTATTTGATACCGAAGTGGTTAATATCTTCGCCAAGAAATTTCCGCTCTATCCGGTTGGCTTTACCATTTTGCTTTCTAACAAAGCATTGGCGGTCGTTACCAATAACAAAGATAATCCGATGCGTCCGCAAATCCGTTTAATGAATGGCACCAATGTTGATTTGGCCACTGATCCAAATTACCGTAGTGCTATCATTATGGGAATGGTTTAATAGAAACGCGCGTCTTCGAGCGCACGTACACAAAAACCGACCTCCAAAAGTTAGACTTAAATCTAACAATTGGAGGTCGGTTTTCTATATTGATAGTGCTTTTAATAAGCAATTATCTCTGCTCCATCCTCGGTTACTAATACCTGTATCTCCCACTGAGCGCTTGGCAGTCCATCCTGTGTATATACAGTCCATTCATTGATTTTATCAATGTAAATATCTGGCTTCCCCATATTCACCATTGGTTCAATGGTAAACATCATGCCCGGTACCATCAGCATTTCATTACCACGGTGGCTATTATAGCTAACCCACGGTTCTTCATGAAAATCCATTCCCACACCATGACCACCAATTTCCCGAACCACCGTATATCCATTAGAATACGCATGATCATGCACTGCCTGACCCATATCACCCAGAAAGCCCCATGGTTTTACTTCTTTCAATCCAAGAGCTACGCATTCTTTGGTCACTTGCACTAATTTTTTCTTTTCCTCACTGACATCGCCGATTAGAAACATGCGGGAGGAATCTGAGTAATATCCGTTTAATATTGTCGATACATCGACGTTAATAATATCGCCTTCTTTTAGCAGTTCGTTTTCTGATGGAATCCCATGACATACGCGGTCATTCACAGAAGTACATACGCTTTTGGGAAATCCCTGATAGTTAAGTGGCGCTGGTATTCCACCCATTGCAGTTGTTTTTTCATATACCATCTGATCAATCATCGCCGTACTCATTCCTGCCGCTATATGTTCCGCGACATAATCCAATACCGCAATATTTATTTTGGCACTTTCCTTGATTCCAGCAATCTGTTCCTTGGTCTTAATCAACTTATGGTCAGGAACAATATGTCCTTGAGCCCTCATTTTCTCAATTTTTGTATCAAATACTTCATGACATATTTTATATTTTTTACCACATCCGCACCAACACGGATCATTTCTTCCTATTTTTTGTGACATTGTGCTACTTCCAATCTCTTTTTCAATTTAATTCTGTACCGTTATATTTCCAAACGGTATTCGCTTCCAATCCCGCCCATTAATTTTATAGTTATGATTTTTTAAAATCTGTTGATACAATTCGCCCTCAACACCATATGATTCCATATCCGCCTCTTGCACGGCGGCATATATCACTTGATATTTTTCTGCCAAAGCAATGCGGCTCATAATTTCCCGAATCTCTGCCTGGCTAACCCCCAGCTCAAGCTGCCCCTGCTCTTCTAAATCATGCCAAAAGTCTTCACTCGCTAAGTCAACCAACCGTTCTTCCTCTTCATTTAGAATAATATCCTGTTCTTTGGCCATGCTGTAAAAAATCTGGTCATGAATCGCTGTTTCCATAACGATTTTCTTTGCCTCTACCTTGACGAATTTACTCGAACTAAGGCGTACACTCCAATATTTTTTGGTGTTATTCGGTTCATAAATCTTTGCCTGTTCCTCAATTTCCATTTCTTCTGCCGCAATATAATATGCCAAATCCCGCATGGAAAGAACCACTCCATCGACCGTAACCGCGGTCATATCAAGACTATCACGATATATCAGTTCTTTTTTTTGCTGGTATGAATATAGTCCCGCAACTAGTAAAACCAAGATAATAGCAAGCATGATTCCCAATATTTTATAATCTTTTTTGTCTATTCGCATATTTTCAATCTACCCTTCTCCTTAAAGCACTCGTCGAACGGTTAGTATTGGTCGATAGGTTGCTCCATTTGTCTTTATGCCGCCGGCTGGATATGGGGCTGAATTACTAGCGTGAACAACTTGTCCCCCGCCCATATAGATTGCCACATGACCAGCATAACAAATCAAGTCACCTGCTTGGGCATTGCTGTAGCTCACTTCTTTTCCACAGCTTTGTAAGGCATAAGAACTATGGGGCAAACTAATCCCAAAATTCGCATAAACACTCATTACAAAACCGGAACAATCAGCACCCTCGGTCAAGCTCACCCCGCCTAAAACATAGGGATTGCCAATAAACTGACAAGCATAGTCAACGACCGAACTACCACTGACATTTGTCGCGTAACCGGGATTTGCTCCTGATTCATTACCCGTCCCATCATTTTTCTTATCCCCCGACTTTTTACCATCGGATTTATTGCCATTTGTTCCGCCGCCATCATTATTGTTGGTGTTATTGTTGGTGTTATTGTTGGTATTATTATTGGCTGGCGTATTATTTTTCTGTTCTTCTGCTTTTTTCCGTTCTTCTTCTTTTCTTTGTTCTTCTGCCGCTTTGCGCGCTTCTTCCTGAATAATGGCATTTTGTTGGTCAACAATATTCTGGTATTGTCTCGCCAAATCTTTGGCATTTGCCAACTGACCATCGAAATCACTTACTTTACCTTTTTTCGCCGCAATCTGATTTTCTAATTCTAGCTGTTGTTCCTGACAGGATGCCCGCATTTCTTCCAGCTCGGCCATATCGCTCTCCACCTGAAGCTTCAGTGCTGCCACCTGTTCCTTGGTCTCCCGATATGTGTCAAGTAGATTTCGGTCATAATCATATACCTGACTTGCATATTCTACCCGATTTAAAAAATCTGCAAAATCCGTCGCACCAAGTATCACGGAAAGAACGTTATTCTCACCATTTTCATACATATAACGGATTCGTTTTTTCATATTTTGATACTGCTTTTTTTCATCTTCCTGGGCCTGTGCAAGTTCTTCTGTCACCTGTTCTAACTGAATCTCCTTGTCCGCAATCTCAGTCTCCAAAATATTTATATTGGCAATAATTGTCACCAAGTCTGCATCCAGGGCATTGATCTCACTCTGGATATTGGCACGCTGCTGCTCGAGACTGTTAATCTCGCTATTTTGGGCATCCAATTCGGACTGGGCCTGGTTCTTTTTATTTTTAGCATCAGAAATAGCACTTGCATAGGAACCAGGAATCGGAGCTGCTCCAATTACTGCCACCAATGCAAATGCCACAATCTGATGATATCTTTTTTTTCGTGATTTCTTCGATGTCATTGCCACCGCTCCTTTGTTACTTCGTACAGGTTTTCCTTAGATTATCATAACAAATTTATACGGTCTTTACAATCAACAATTTATCCCCGATGCGGATTTCATCCGTTCCCAACTGATTGGTCTGAATTAAATCAGCGATAGTTGTATGATTTTCCTTCGCAATGCTCCATAAGCTTTCGTTTCCATTGACGATGTAACCAACAATTCCCGGCCGGCGTTGCAATTCTTCTACATTCTGCGGTTCTACCTCGACACTGCACAGCTTTTCATTTCTCTGATTTTCAAAAGCAACCAGATTGAGATTTATCACCGCTTTAATTTCTACCTGCGTGTTATCCACCAACAATGCGCCTAGCTGCTCTACTCCGGCTTCTAATTCAATTTCACTATTTTGATTTGAGCCTGGAACTTCGATAAACTGCTCAAAAGCAATCAGTCCCTTCAGTGTTCCCACCGGCATTGCATCGTCTGTTGTGATATACATCAATTCAACTGCCAGCGTTCCTTCCACCCGAACGCCTTCGTTTTCATAGGTGATGTTGTCGATTTGAGTGGTTCCTTCGCAGACACATATTTGTAAAATATTTTCCTGCTCAGCACTCAACTGGATTCTATCGCCAGCCTTACATTTTGCATAATTTTTAGCAATCAATCGTGGCATGATTCCTTCTTGGTAAGATGGAACAACATTCTGAGTCAAAGAATAAACATCTTTTAAAATTTCCATGTTTTCTTCACTCCACAGACAGATATCCAAATCCAAAACCATATCGAGATTTAAAATCCGCTGCTCTCCGTCGTAATCCGGCTTTACATCGATTTCTACGCTGCGTGGCGTTACCGATATTTTATGTACCAGGTCATCCTGACTATTTCCACATTCAATGGTCCCATTTAACGGTATTGTAGTCTCTACCCACTGCAGCCGGTCATCATCCTCTTCACCCAGATACAATACATAAACCAATACCTCACCGCTTAATTCAATTGCGCCTTCTTTTAAGCGATTTTCCAAGCCTCGTAGCTGAATACTTTTCCACAGCACGTCACGAATATTCGGCTTGCTAGATGCCAGTGGTATTTCCTGACGGAATCTAAAATTATCTTTTTTACATTCCATCAATTGAAGTATCTCCTGGTTTTCTTTTTGAATCTCTAGTGGTGCCTCCGCCTCAATATCCGTTACAATTTCTTCCTCACGCATCTCCCGCGCTGTTGCCTTTAACATAACCAGTGCCCGGATATTTAGCTTTCTGGAATTGGTAATCCCAATATTTAAGTCTTCGATTTCAGCTCGCATCTGGATTGGGTCTAACTCCTGCACGCCATCCATACTGATGGTTTCGGAAAATGGAATATTGCCAGTTAGGCTGTCAATTTTCTTTTCATTTTGGTCACTGCGGTAAAGGATGGAAAATTGCAACATGCCTTTTACATACAAATGACCTTCGCTGGCCTTTACTTCCTCAAAGCGGATTTCTCCTTTGTCCTTCATCACTTTCACAATATCTGGTTTGTAATCCGGTAGGTTGTAATCGTCATCCATTGTTATCTGACTTAACGCCCGTCCTTTTTCGTAATTCATATGAATATATCTTTTTATTAATTCCACGAAAAATTCCCCCGTCCTGAATCTTTATATCATTCTATTCAGTGACAGGGGAATTTATTCTAGTTAGTGTTGACTTGTTAACTTTTTCTTATTTACTTCTATTAGATTTTAGCATAATCTCATGCGGATGTCTCTTGTTATAATGTCAGTATAGCTAAATGATAGTAACTGTGGAGGATTCCCATCCACCTCATCATCAACCAATATGGTAAATACACTTGGATATGCGTCTTGAATGGTTCCTTCTTGAATATCGACCTTATTCCTTCCCCTATCCAACTGAATAAGAACTTTTTGGCCACATTGCTGGAACACAGATGCGCGGACCTTATTAATGTCATTCTGTTGCATTACAGTTCCTCCTTTATTCACAATTACTTTAGTATATCACTGCGTTAAAATATTGTCAACCCTTTCCGGCCTTTTCTGGTATTTAATCAAATACCACGTTTTTATCCTGCTTTTCTGTTTTTACTACAACATAAGGGTAACTAGGCGCTCTGGCTATTTTCTTCGTCTCACCCGGACCAATCAAAGTGGTTTTAAAATAAATAGAATTTGTGGTTAAATACACTTCATTTACAGCGATACTATAGCCACCGGTTTCCTGCTCACCATATCCACGCACAATGTATAGTCCGTCTTCTGCTTCAAAGGTCAGCTTAAAATCAGCCTCTTTTTTTTCTTCTATCTTGGTTGTCAGTTCTTCTGGCAATTTTTCATCTTCAACTACCGTATAGTCTAGGTCGCTTACCTTGGTTCCATCTGAACCAGACACATTGCACCCACCCATGCAGAGTAACATAAACAGCACTACTACCATTGCCTGTTCGATTCTTTCTATCATATTTTTCCCCGATATGATTGTTACTTATATTCTATGCCAATTTTTTTTTCTCATTCCTTGTATTTCCTTAAATGCGTGATATAATATACAAAGGGTATCAAAGTATTTCTTACTTTAGTATTTGTTTTGATATCCTGGTTATACTAATGGTAAGGAAGGATTTCTTATGATACGTTTAATTTTTGCTTTGGTTTTTGTTGTTTTATTTTTAATAGTCAGCATTCCGCTTATGCTTGTGGAATGGATTATTGGCAAATTTAATAAACCGGCGGCTGATTTAAGCAGCTTGCGAATTGTTCAATGGGCATTCAAAGTCATTTTGTTTTTCTGCGGCACCAAGCTGACCGTTATTGGCGAAGAAAATGTTCCCAAAGATGAAGCGGTTTTATATATTTGCAACCACAAAAGTTATTTCGATATTGTTATCACCTATGCCAGATGCCCTGGTTTAACCGGCTATGTTGCCAAGGATACAATGGAAAAGATACCGCTTTTAAGTGTCTGGATGAAACGACTTTATTGCTTGTTTCTCAATCGAACTGACATGAAAGCTGGTATGAAAATGATTTTAACTGGCATTGACCAGATTAAAAATGGTGTTTCAATGTGCATCTTCCCCGAAGGAACCAGAAACCGTTCTGACCAGGAAATGCTTCCTTTTAAGGGTGGTAGTTTCAAAATGGCAGAGAAAACCGGCTGCCCAATAATTCCAATGGCAATTACCAACTCCGCCGATATTTTGGAAAACCATCTTCCTTGGGTGCGAAAAACACATGTTGTTTTGCAGTATGGCAAACCAATTCTGCTTAATGAGCTGTCTAAGGATGATAAAAAGCATCTCGCTGCCATTGTTCAGGAACAAGTGCACGAAATGCTTGTTGATAATCAAAAATATTTTAATGGTTTGTAATCGCTTCTACCACTTTGGTAAAATTCATAAAGTGGGATGCTTTCACTAGAATCGTATCACCCTTTTTAATATAATCGAGCAGCTCTGGTATCATCGTTCCAATACTGCTATGCACATGCTGCTCGATTTGATTGCCATTCTCCTGCACTGCATTCGCAATTTCTCTGGATAATGTTCCCGATGTAAAAAGAACATCAATCTCTTTTCCGGCTAAATATTCCCCAACTTGATAATGCAGCTTACGCTCCTGCGCACCCAGCTCGCCCATATCACCCAGCACCGCTATTTTTCGACCCTGCGCTTTGCTTAGCACATCTAAGGACGCTTGCATCGAAATTGGATTGGCATTATAGCAATCATCAATCACTAACATCTCTCCGGTTTGAATCATGTTCGTTCTGCCACTGATGGTTCCGGCACTTTCAATACCGGCCTTTATTTCAGCCATCGTCAGTCCTAGTCGAATCCCCACGCTCGCCGCTGCAAGTGCATTATAGACGTTATGCTCTCCCGCAATTGGGACAACTGCACTAAATTCATCGGGACCCACATGAAATGTTGCTCTCGTTCCTTCTAGCCCCAGACTCTCTATCTTATCGGCATATACGCCCTTTTCTACATTGCAGCCCTCGCTTGGTTCCTGCCCCAGACCATAAAATACCGGCCGGCTGCCATTTACCATCTGAATCGTTGAAAGCTTATCGTCATCACCATTTAAGACCGCTATTCCGCCTTCTCGAATATGATTGAAGCTCTCGGTCTTGGCATGTAAGATGCCATCTCGCGACTTGAGATTTTCCAAATGGCATAACCCGATATTCGTTATGACGCAGAAATCTGGATTGGCCATATAAGCTAGTCGGTCCATTTCACCAAACTCAGAAATACCCATCTCCAAAACTGCCACCTCGTGCGTATCGTTAATTTTAAATATCGTTAATGGCAGACCGATTTCATTATTATAATTTCCCGCCGTTTTTAAAACGGCATATTTTTGTTTCAGCACCGAAGCAATCATTTCCTTGGTACTGGTTTTCCCTACACTGCCAGTGATGCCGACCACTTTGATATTCAGACTTTGGCGATAAAAGAAGGCCAAATCCTTAAGTGCCTGCTGACAAGATGCTACCAGTATGTATGGACCCGCTGGATGTTCCAATTCCTCTTCTGATAATACTGCTGCCGCACCCTTGGCAAATACATCAGAAATAAAACGATGTCCATCTACATTTTCACCACGGATTGGAACAAACAAAAATCCCGGCTCCACCAGACGACTGTCAATCACAATGCCCTGAATGTTTACATTTAGCTGCTCCTTCGCACCCATATAGGTTCCGCCACATGCTTCCGCAATATTTTTTAACGTCATATTTTTCATAGATTGCCTCACTCGTATTTCTTCATTGAAATATTAATTAAATTCTCACATAGCTGCTCATAATTAATCCCAAGAGCTGCTGCCTCTTGTGGTAACAGGCTGGTAGCTGTCATCCCCGGCAATGTGTTTGCTTCCAGACAAAAGATTTCATTTGCTTCATTTAACAGAAAATCCATCCGGGAATATGTATCTAGTCCCAATGCTTCCGCTACCCTGACTGCATATTCCTGCATCTGCGCCGCAATGTCTGCTGGCAAATCAGCGGGGCAGGTCTCTACCGCACTGCCGGCCTTATATTTATTTTTATAGTCATAAAAGCCTTCAATTGGAGATATCTCAATCACCGGATAAGCCACACCTGCAACTACACCAACTGAAAATTCCCGACCCTTAACATATTCCTCGACAACAACGCTGTCCTCATAACTAAATGCCGCATCCAGCGCTTCCACATATTCTGCTTCCGTATGAACGATGGAAACTCCGATGCTAGAGCCACCACACGTTGGCTTAACCACGCATGGCAGACGCAAGAGCGTCTTTGCGAAATCATTTTCGCGTTCCCCGCGTTTCATTGAAATTCCCTGTGGCGTTGGCACTTTGTATGACCGAAAAAACTGTTTTGCAATTCCCTTATCCATTGCAATGGCACTGCTGAGATAATCACTTCCTGTATATTTAATGCCAAATAAATCAAATGTTGCCTGCACTTTCCCATTTTCACCATTTTCACCATGTAATGCCATAAACACAATATCTGCCATCTGGCATATCGAAATGACATTGGGACCAAAAAAACAATCTGACTGGTCCACCCGGCTGGCCCTGACCTTTTCAATGTTTGGAGCTGTCTCTGAAATACCCGTCACCTCAACACTTGCTTCCTTAGAATGTGCAAATATTCCCGTTACATCCTCAACCTGCTCCTTATATCCCATAAATACATCTAATAAAATTACGCGATGACCATTCTTTCGAAGCGCTGCACAAACCATACTGCCCGTTGTAAATGACACATCACGCTCCGTACTTAATCCGCCTGCCAAAACTACTATATCCATTATAATCTCCATTCTTCCAAATTCCAGTGGTTCACACTTTATACTATACCTTTTTGTAATATATGACAAGTAAAGATGTATTGCAATATATGCCCAATATATTGCAATATATGCTTTCCTTGGGGCGTGACATATTTTTTATTTTTTTATAACGTAATCGCTATTTCCAATTCCAGATTTGCTGTTCCCCTTTTCATAACTCCCAAAATTATCTTGGCCTGCTGAAAAAGTTCTCCCGCTTCGCTTATATTTCCCATTCCGTTTAATCCGATTGCCTGCTGATACAGCAGATATGGCAACGGGTATAGTTTCCCATAATCAATGCACAACTCTACTCCCCGGGCACATGTTTTCACAGCTTTTTCGTATGAATTTTCCTGATTGTGCCATTGAGCCAGATTATGCAAAATGACTGGATACAATCGAGCAGTATCCTCCTCATCGACATTCTGTCTTTCAAGATATTTTAAGAGCTTCTTCAAAATCAAAAAAGCTCTCTTATGTTCCCCCATCCTTCGATGTTGAATGGCAATGTTATTCCAAATTATAAATTCATCATATGTCATGGTCCGCTTGGACAGCAATTCCTTTTCATTATATTGCGGTATGGTGATTTCAAGTGCCTTTTGCAGTTCTTGTAACACATTATCTGACGTTTCATTTTGGTATGAGCGTAAAATTGCTCTGGTATATAGTAAAAACTGCCTTCCCCTGTGATTTTCTTGCTGAATATTCTGCTCATATATTTTTAAAATTGCACCCAGTTCACGCCACTGATTTTTAACTAGCATTGATAAAATTGTTCGATTCATTTTATCATACTCTAATTCTTCACGGCTGACATAGACGGAAAATAATTGTGGTGATTCTCCCAATCGTTGCATCAAGGCCTCATAGGTGCTTGCAGAAGGCACTTGTTTCCCATTCTCGATTCTTGATAATGTCCCTGATGAACATATTCCAAATGCCAGGTCTTCCTGGGTGTACCCCTTTTCTTTTCTCATATCATGGATATAATTTCCGATACAGTACTTGCTCATATTCTAACTTTCTCCTTCGTAACTGCACGCCCCGAGCAATTATAGCATCAAAAAAGCGGCCCTTCCTATGTGTAATGCTACATAAAAAGTGCCGCCATTTAGTCAATTTGTTGATGTTTCCGGATGAAGTAGACTCGCCTCATGCCGATTCTTATCTAATTGGAATTCCCTGTTTTAAGGTTAAAATTCAGGTTCAATCATACCGTAGGTATTACCTTTTCTCTTGTATACGACATTCACTGCATCTGTCTCTGCATTCACAAAAACAAAGAAGTCATGTCCAAGTAGTTCCATCTGCACACATGCATCTTCTGGATACATTGGCTTTAAATCAAATTTCTTCGAGCGGATGATTTTAATCTCATCATCAGTCTCAATTTCTTTTTCGACAAATTCCTTGCGGAAGTTGCTGGCATTCTGATGTTGGGCAATCAGCTTATTCTTGTATTTCTTCAACTGTCTTTCGATGATTTCCTCTACCAAGTCAATTGATACATACATATCATTGCTAACCTGCTCCGAGCGGATGATGTTGCCCTTAACCGGTATAGTTACCTCAATCTTTTGCCTCTCCTTCTCTACACTGAGTGTTACGTGGACGTCGGTATCTGGTGTAAAGTATTTCTCCAGCTTACCAAGCTTGTCTTCTACTGCTGCCTTAAGGCCGTCTGTCAATTCGATGTTTCTTCCTGAAATTGTAATTCTCATGATGTCAACCCCTTTTTCCGTAGATTTGATACAGACTGCTATCATGTATCCATTATACCATATTCTTCTATTGGTACAAGCTTTTTCCCGAATTATTTATAGTTGTTTATAGATGTTTTATAAAAAAAGAGGTACAATATGGGCAGGAATAAAAATCAGCCTACAAGGAAATGTTGAACAAAAATGCGTGTTCAACGATTGATTTAAGTGCGCGTCGCAACGCGCCGATTGGTGTATAAAAAATGAACACTGTTCTGATTACTGGTGCATCGCGAGGGATTGGCAAAGCCATTGCCGAGGAGTTTGCCCGTCACTCCTATTCGCTCATCTTAAACTGCCGTAAATCTGAAGCTGAACTTAAGACTTTGTCCAATTCTTTAGCAGCACAATATGGTGTTGATTGTCTGACCTGTGTCGGGGATGTTGGTGATGATATGTTTGTCCAAGAAATGTTTGCCGCTGCCAGGGAACGCTTTGGCGGTGTTGATGTTCTGATTAATAATGCTGGTATTTCACATATTGGACTGTTCCATGAGATGAGTACCGATGAATGGAACCAGATGATTCAAACGAATCTTTCTGCAGTCTTTTTCTGCTGCCGGGAAGCAATTTCTGATATGCTGGCTAAAAAATCTGGCCGAATCATTAATATTTCATCAGTCTGGGGCTGCGTGGGTGCTTCCTGTGAAGTGGCCTATTCCGCTACCAAAGGTGCAATGAATGCCTTGACCATGAGTTTAGCCAAGGAGCTTGCGCCGAGTAATATTGGGGTCAATGCGATTGCCTGCGGAGCCATTGATACCGATATGAATGCTGGATTTTCGGCGGCAGAGACGGCCGCTCTGGAATCCGAAATCCCATGCGGCCGTTATGGTTCTCCTAGTGAAGTTGCCCAGCTCGTTTATTCGCTCTCTACTAGCAGCGCTTACCTAACCGGACAAGTCATTCGCTTTGATGGGGGCTGGATTTAGCCTCCTCAAAATATCCAATATAGGAAATATGATGCTTTCCATTTGGAAATAACTCATGATACAAGTCCATAAAATAATCATCCGTCATGCTGGCAATATAATCGGTGACCAACTGATTCGGTTCTGTTGCGAGATATTCCTCAATGGAAAAAGTCCGCGAATATTCATTATTATTTTGAACTGTTTTTATGTGATGGCGATAGAGGTAGGAATCCTTATTATGTGCCTTTGCATCTGCTAACAATTTATAATACACCTGCTGAAACATTGGTCTTAAATCCTTGTCAATCCGTTCTTTCAATTCCGGTGCTCTATAGATATACCGAAAATTCTCATCTTTAGCTGTTTTCAAAGCATTAAAAAAAGTATCGTCAAGCTTTAGATATCCCTTACCATAACTGTTTTTAATAATATTAACACTGAGGTTATTAATAATCTCAGCATTGGTCTTGCCGATTTCTTCCATTGAAAACGTCTCCAAATCAGCAAACATTTTAAGCCGCAGTGCATCCTGGCGGTCCTTTCCCAGATAAGCAATGATGTCGCAAATACGCACTACACACGCTTCCAGGGTTGACGGCACGAGCTTTTTGATTGCCTCCTGATCGAAGTAACAGGTATTTACTTTAGGTTCAAATGCTGCAAAATCCCTCAGCTCCTTTGGATAGTATTCCCGCTGTTCTAGCTCTCCATTGTGACATAATATACCATCCAAGGTCTGCAAGCTGATATTACGATGACTGATTACATCCAGTACCCGCACGCTATGGACATTATGATTAAAATAACAACCCGTCTCACCGTTGTACAGTTCATTTAAAAGATACTCTCCTTCATGGCCAAAAGGGGTATGTCCAATATCGTGACCTAGCGCAATCGCCTCAATCAAATCCAGATTTAGTCCCAGCACTGCGCCAATATTTCTGGCAATTCGCGACACTAATTGGACATGGAACGCGCGTCTGGAAATATCATCATTGCGGTAAAAGGAATGAACCTGAGTCTTGTCCGAATAGCGATTATAATAAGGCAAATGCATAATCTTCTCAATATCCATTACAAATGCCGGCCGCCAAAGCCTACTCTTATCGTGACTCATATCTCGACGAATCACCGCTTCTTCGCAAAATGCGTAGGGATTATGCCAACCATTCTCTCGGTCTTGTTTAATTTTTTGCTGTAGTTCTTCTGATAACTCATGATAATTTGCCATTGCCATATTCCTCTAATTGTTTAATTTTCCAGCTAACTGCTCTAACTCCATCGTTCTTCTGTTTACTTCGCCTACCACCTTGGTATTTTCTTCACAGGTCTCATAGGTCTGGTTGGTATGCGCCGCAACTTCCTCTGTAATCGCCGATATTGTTTGGATGCTATCCATAATAGAGGCATTTGCATTTTTTAGCTCGCCAACAATCTGAGCCAGATTATTGGACTGTTCATTGATTCCCTGTGCATTTCCTGATATCTTTTCAAAACTATGTGCTGTTTCCGCAACCGTATGATTCTGTTGCTCACTCTGTTTTATCATATTTTCTACGGTATCTACTACCACTTCAATCTCTCGCGAAACATTTTTTATTAATTTTTCAATATTGACCGTCGCATCCTGGGTCTGATTTGCCAGCCCTGAGATTTCTGATGCCACGACCGCAAAACCTCTGCCGGCCTCTCCTGCCCGAGCCGCCTCAATTGATGCATTTAACGACAGCAGGCTTGTCTCTGACGTAATGTGATTGATAATTTCAATAATGGAAAACATCTGCTCCATATATCCCTTCAAATCACTCAGCTCATTTGCTACATCAACATTTGTCTTTTCAGACTGTGCCACTTGATTCATCAATTCTTCGATATTTCCATGACCAACACCAATTGCTGCCTGCGTGTTCTCCATATTCTCAGCAATTTGGTCAGAAGCTTTTTTCACCGCTTCTACTTTATCTGCAATTGCCTCGGTCTCTGATAACTGTTTTTGGACTGCATCCGCAGTATCTGTCGCACCATTTGACAATTCACCCATCGCCAACTGTGTATTCTGGATGGACTCACCAAGGCTTTTAATATCGGATGCGATTACATGGATTACTTCTTTCATATTCCCCGACACATCTAAAACCTTCTGGAGCAATTCCTTAGAGTGTTCTTTCTCTGTCTCCGCTGCCTGAATCTGTTCCTGATTCAATTGTTGTGAAACCTTAGCCGTATAATAAGAAAAGGCGGCAATCACAACTAACACCAGAAGACGAATCTCATAATGCGGCATTCCTTCTGCCACTTGCTGACCATTTTTAAACAAAAGTGCAATGTGGATTATATTTACAATTACAACACAAACGCTAATCTCCAAGCTATACTTCACATCACTATAAATGGTGATGGCAACCAACATCGGTATCACAAACATAAATGTCAGTGAATTATCTGATGTAAATAATGCCGTTATGTAAAATAGGGCAAATCCAAAGGATACCAAATGCTTTATCATCGGATGCACAGGGCTCTTCTTATAAAACATAATTTCCATCGCCACCGGCAATAGTGCGGTCAGGGCACATATCAAAAACACACTCATCGTTTTTGCGCCCTTTACAAGCTCCAAAGTATAAGCCAAAGTAATTACCACATTCTCAATCAAGTGACAAGTCATCGCAGTTTTATTTGCTCGCGCCAATTGCGAAAACTGTACTTCTGTCAATTTTCCTCCATACCCTTTATACCCTTTTCCCATCTAATCTTCCACCTTTCCCATTTATCTTACCAAGTGTATTTACAATAATTATACTTCAATTTTGCCTTATCTTCCACTAGTTTTTATAAGAACAAGGCCACCCGAAAACTCGGACGGCCTTGTTCTTATATAAAATAAAGGGGATTGGGGACTTTGTTGTGTAGGACAGTTCGGAGGTTCCGAACCGTCCATACTTTATAAAAATAAAGGGGATTGGGGACTTTGTTGTGTAGGACAGTTCGGAGGGTCCGAACCGTCCATACTTTTATAAAAATAAAGGGGATTGGGGACTTTGTTGTGTCGGACAGTTCGGGGGTCCGAACCGTCCATACTTTTGTAAAATTAGAGGGGTTGGGGGAGTTGGTTATTGGGAACATTTATTTG
>JAVBTX010000041.1:0-17861 GCA_031555935.1 Lachnospiraceae bacterium
TTATAAAGCAAGCCTGCCCACAATGTATCAGGAAAACTACCTGTTGTGGTCGAAATGGCTGAAAAATGAGCTGAAATTTCAATGTATCAACAGAATCCTTGAGGTGAAAAAACCAAAAAACGTTACTTATAAGACCAAGACAATTAGCGGAAAGACCCATGCCAAAGCGTGGGTACGAATCCTAGGACCGAACAATAAAAAGATTGCAGAGGTAAAGGCCGATTCCAAAGGAAACTTTACGTTTAAAGATTTAAATCTAAAAGAGCTTGGTGGAAAAAAGATAACAATCTATTCATATTTACGTGATAACTTCGAGACACAAATATGGTTTAGTGAAACCGTAAAAAAGATAACAATTACCGTTTCGAAGTGATGAAATTGACATATTGACACCGAATCATAATAATGATAATGTTTAGTGAGTAAATGGAATATTTACTTACTAGATATTATCATTAACTAAAATAAAGCCATACAAAGATATGCGCAGAAACGGAGGAAATGCAATGGGAAAATTAAATGTGAGAGAGGTAGCAAATAACTAATTGAAGATTGGGCATGTTAGGAGCATTCCTATTGTGCCGTTATTTAATCATATCAATAGCTTAACTCTGTTAAACACATGATAGGATGTGTTTTTTTTGTGCTTATTTTTATTAGTTATTTGCTCCAAAAGTAAAATGAATGTAACGATGAAGTCCTCTAAGTGAGGGCACAAGTATATTGGAGGAAAATAATTGAAAGAGAAAGAGATTTTAGAAGGCTTTATTACTGCCGTACACCGAGAACGATATGAAGTATGCGTGAACGGAGAATTAATTTATGCAAGATTAAAAGCAAGTATTTATTTTTATGAAAATAATCAGGATTATCCGACAGTTGGAGATAATGTTTTGATTGAGTTCAATGAAACCGGAGATAGCCTGATTTGTGAAACAAAGGTCAGGACGTCAAAGTTTTCCCGCAAGGACCCAGATAATGGGAAGGGTGAACAGACGATAGCGGCCAATTTTGATTATGTATTTATTATGATGTCATTGAATTTTGATTTTAACCTGAAAAGGCTGGAAAGATACATTACGGCTTCCTGGCAAAGTGGCGGAACACCGGTAATTATTCTGACCAAAGCTGATATTGGGGAAAATATCGATGAGAAAATGGCGCTGATTCAAGAGATTGCGATTGGTATTGATACATATTCCATCAGTGCTGCAACCGGAGCAGGGATTGAGGCATTGGACAAATATTTTCAACCAGGGAAATGCATTGTTTTTCTGGGTTCGTCAGGTGTTGGTAAATCGACCTTTACAAATTTTCTTTTGCAAGATAAGGCGGCGGAAAGCACCCCTCACTTTGTTCAGAGGAATGGAATGAAAACTGGGGAAATCAGGGAGGATGATTCAAAAGGCCATCACACCACAACACACCGACAGATGTTTGTGCTACCAAATGGTACAAAAATTATAGATACACCAGGCATGAGAGAACTCGGGATGTGGGTTGTTGAAGAAGGTATGGAGCAGGGCTACTCAGATTTAATAGAGCTTGTATCAGCCTGTAAATTTAGTGACTGCACACATTCAAAAAAAGAAGTTGGTTGTGCCGTAAGAACGGCAATGGAGAATGGAACCTTAGATGAAAAGCGTTGGATAAATTATCAGAAGATATTAAAAGAATCCAATTATCATGCGGCGAAGGAGCGGCTAAATAAGATAAAGGAAAAGAAGACCATGACGAAAAGGGCGAAAAAGCCATCAAGAAAACTAGATATGAAAAGAGAGGAATATTAATGGAGACAAAATATAGAATAATACATTTACCAAAGGCGCAGTGGAAAGATGCCATCCTGCCAATTAAATATACAACGAACCAATACTATGATGTCATTGTAGATAAAGAAAGTGACGGTTTTACGGTTGGAATTAAGAAAACGGATTTTATGAAACCCGTGACACATGATTCCGCCGAAGACAATTTTTCGGATAAATTATATGGTGATTGGTATGAACATGCCTATGCATGGGGCGTAATCGAACGGGAAAAATTAGTTGCAGCGATAGAAACTGATCAGGAAATTTGGTCGAATCGCCTGAGAATTACGGAATTGTGGGTAGATGAGGATTATCAGAAACGGGGCATCGGTCATGCGTTGATTGAGGTTGTAAAAGAGCAGGCCAGACTAGAGCGTCGGCGGGCAATTATTCTTGAAACCCAGTCTTGCAATGTTGGGGCAATTGATTTTTACATGCATGAAGGATTCACCCTTATTGGCATGGATACCTGCTGTTATGAAAACACTGACCTTGAGCGAAAAGAAGTAAGGCTTGAATTTGGCTGGTTTCCAGAGCATAAACCACAGCTAAGCAAAGCGGACGTCATAATTAGAGAAGAGACCAAGGCTGACTATTATGAAACAGAGCTGATGACAATGCGTGCCTTTTGGAATCTGCATGCCCCAGGTTGCAACGAGCATTATCTCGTTCACCAACTGCGCCCCTGCGAAGATTATTTACCAGAACTGAGCCGAATCGCCGTTAAGGATGGAAGGGTAATTGGATGCATTCTGTATTCGAAAGCAAAGATTGTTGATGGAGAGAAGGTTCAAGATATTGTAACCTTTGGACCGCTATCGGTTGAACCAGAATGGCAAGGAACTGGTGTAGGCAAAATGCTGTTAAGGGAAACAATGGAGATTGCAAAGAATATGGGTTATCGAGGAATCGTTATTTTTGGTGAGCCAGATTACTATCCGAAAGTTGGATTTAAAACCTGCGATAATTTCAATATCACAACCCCTGATGGAAAGAATTTCAGTGCATTTATGGGAATTGAATTGATAGAAGATGGTTTTAAAGATGTAAAAGGGAAATTCTACGAGTCAGACATTTTCTTAAATCTTCCGGAAAATAAAGTTGAGGAGTTTAACAAAAAATTTCCTATCATTATGAAGCAGAAGTTTCCGACGCAATGGGACTAATTAGATGAACTCAATCCTCCCGTTTCACATATGATATAATGAAAGGGAGTGAGAACATGGCAATTATAAATAAAATCGAGAACGTAGCGAGTATTGATTACAACGGAACAACAATAAACAGTCTGCCAGCAGAAACGCTGTTGTTAGTTTTGCCGACCATACTAAAAATTGTGGATAAAGCAGTGGCAGATATTGGCGATACATTAACGTATACCATTACAGTTGGTAATGTTGGCTTGACTAGTATAACAAACCTTCCATTTTCGGATGAGATTCCGGAGGGTGCTGAATATATAGATGGCTCATTTAAGGTAAATGGTTCAACGGTCACACCAACATTTTCGAATGATACATTAACGTATACAATTAGCTCCGTTCCACCGCTGGGAGTAACCACGATACAGTTTCAAGTGCAAGTTGTCGGCGGCGAAGATTAGGAAAATATGGAATGAAAGATGTAAGTATTGCAGGGCTTGCGGATGTTACTGTGTATGTAACCAGGCATCCATTTGCTGGAAGGGTAAGCAACATAGCAGTAACTGTGTGACGACTAGGGTAAAAATAAGAGATTGTTAATGAGCTTGGTGCACATTGTACGATTGAGTATGTTGTGTGCCAAGTTCTTTTTGGGTATTGACCATTAAAACATAAATCGTCATAATTAAACCATTACCAGTTAAGGGAGAAATTACGATGACAAAAATAGCATTTATCTGTGTCCACAATTCCTGTCGAAGCCAGATTGCAGAAGCACTATGCAGACATTTAGCCGGAGATGTGTTTGAATGTTATTCCGCAGGGACAGAAACAAAACCACAGATTAATCAGGATGCAGTAAGACTGATGAAACAGTTATATAATATAGATATGGAACAAACACAATTTTCCAAGTTGATTGCTGACATTCCTCCGATTGATATAGTGATTACAATGGGCTGCAATGTTGAATGCCCATATCTGCCTTGCAAGCAACGCGAAGATTGGGGACTTGAGGACCCAACCGGCAAAAGTGATGAAGAGTTCTTAAAGATAATTAGGCAAATAGAGGAACATGTATTGGAAATAAAAAATAGAGAACATTCCTTTAGTGACTATAAGTTATCAGCAGATATTCTAAATGCGTTAGAGCTGCTAGGCTACCAGAATCCAACCGACATTCAAAAAGAGGTGATACCAGCAATTCTGGCGGGAAAAAATATTGTTGCCAAAGCTCCAACCGGGAGCGGGAAAACGGCAGCATTTGCGATTCCAATCTGTGAGCAGGTGGTTTGGGAAGAAAATGCACCGCAGGCACTATTTCTCGAGCCGACGCGAGAGCTGGCCGTACAGGTGAGTGATGAAACCTTCTATATTGCACGGAAAAAAAGACTGAAGATTCCAGCAGTATTTGGCGGATTTCCAATTGATAAACAGATTCAGACCTTGAGACAAAAGTCGCATATCGTGGTGGGAACGCCGGGGCGAGTGATGGACTTGATTCGCAGAGACAGTCTCAAGCTGGACAAAATATCATATCTAGTGATAGATGAGGCCGACCAGATGCTCGATATGGGATTTATTGATGAGGTAAAAGAAATCATTGAGCGGCTTCCAAGTGGGGTGAAGATATCTTTATTTTCGGCAACGCTGCGACCGGAAATTGAGCAGATAGTCGAAGAATACATGGAAGACAGCGTACAGATAATGCAGGAGGCGGACGAAAAACAGACCTTGGCAATAACTCAAAAGCTTTACGAGGTGGATAGCGAACATAAATATGAGTCATTGCTTAATATTTTGATGGCAGAAAACCCGGACAACTGTATGATTTTTTGTGGTACCAGAGAGATGGTCAATGTGTTATTCCAGAAATTGAGAAGAAGCCGGATTTTTTGCGGAATGCTGCATGGCGAGATGGAACAAAGGGAGCGCTTGAAAACAGTAGATGCATTTCGCCGGGGCGGTTTTCGTTTCTTGATTGCAACCGATGTGGCGGCTCGTGGCGTTGATTTTGAAAATATCACGCACGTTATTAATTATGATTTTCCAACTGGGCGTGAGACATATGTACATCGAATTGGCCGAACCGGTCGAAATGGAAAGACTGGTACAGCCGTCAGTTTGGTTGGCGAAGAAGACCGTCGGATGTTGAAAATGGTAGAGACATACTTAGAACAGGAGTTGCCGGTTTTGGCGTGCCCCGCAAAAGAAGCAGCGGCTGAAAAAGAGTTCTGGAACAAACAACGGACAAAAGTGGAGGTTAAGGCTTCAAAAGGGGCAGCACTCCATCAGGGAATTACCCGTTTATCCATTGGCGGCGGTCGGAAATCAAAAATGCGGGCGGGCGATATTGTTGGCGCAATCTGTAGTATGGAGGGCATCACGGTAGAGGATATCGGCATTATTGATATTCGCGACAGCATGAGCTATGTGGAAATTTTGAATCAAAAAGGGGATGCGGTGCGACAGCATTTGCAGGAACGTCCGATTAAGGGGAAGGTCAGGAAGGTGAAATAATGAAGCAACTCCTGTCGTGAGACAAAAAATAAATCCCAAACTTCGAAAAGTAAGGGATTTATTTTTTGATTTAACGCAGCTTGCGAATGGTATACAAATCATTTAGCACCAGAAAGCCCTGGCGAAACAGGCTGTCAATCGTCCAATAGCTAATTCCGGCAAGATCATACTCTTTGACCAGCTTAAGTCTGGCCTGCACACTGCGGGCATCATCAAACCACACCTCATGTTGTTTTCCTTGCATATCATAATAGTTAAAAAATGGTGACTGCTGAGCTTCGTCAAATTCAATTTCAGCCCCAACCTGTGAAGCAAGTGAAACAGCGCCGGTATTGGTGACAACTCGGGCAGCAGTCCCTTGCACAAAAGGCAGCGTCCAGTTGTAACCATAGTTTGGCATGCCCATCAGAATTTTTTTAGACGGCATAACACTGACGGCGTAGTCCAGCACTTTTTTGACCGGACCGATTGGTGCAACAGCCATCGCCGGACCATAGGTATAGCCCCACTCGTAGGTCATAATAATCACATAGTCACAGACTTCACCGTGAACGGGGTAATCATGGGCTTCATAGAGGGTGCCGACCTGAGTGGCGGAGGTCTTAGGGGCAATTGCGCTCATCAAAAGATAATCTCTTTCGTGAAGTGAGGTCTTGATTTTACGCAGGAAATTATTATAGCTTTCGCGGTCATCAGGGAAAATGTATTCAAAGTCAATGATAAGTCCGGAGTAACGGCGCTCCTGCATGGTATTCATGATATTTTCGATTAAGGTATCCTGAACACTTTGATTGGTCAACAGCTCATGGGCAATATCACCGGAAAAACCATGACCAGCTTCTAAATTGGTAACACACATCAGTGGTGCGACACGGGTTCGGTCAGCGGCGGCAATAATCGGGGCATCATTGATGGGCCGCAAAACGCCCTGCGCATTCGCTTCATAGGAAAATGGTGAGATATAAGTAAGGTAGGATAGCGTTTCATCGGAGGGTGGATTGGTTAAATTAAGCGTAAAGCCGTTGACATCAATAGGCGGTCTTGGCTCATTACTGCCAGGCAGAATAATAATCTGACCGGGATAAATTAGGCTCGGATTTTCGATGACCGGATTGGCGGCGAGAATGGCATCAACCGTAGTATGATGGATTTCGGCCAGACGGTAGAGACTTTCCCCTTCTTTGACAATATGCGAGCTTTGGCCGGAAATAATGACAATGGCTTGCCCGGGTACAAGTGAAAAGGGGTCTTCGATTTGATTGTCGTAGGTAAGTTTTTCAACAGTTGTATCGTATCGGCGGGCGATTTCATAGAGGGAGTCGCCGCTTTTTATAGTATAAATAATCAAGGAATTACCTCTGCATCTAGGTCGTTATTGTATTTTATTCAGCCAGACAAAGAAAGAGAATCAGAAAATTTATTCTGATTCTCCTTCAACAACGATTGCCTCTAAGACAGTAATTAAATCATTCATCGAGTTTAATTGTACATTTCGTTCTAAAATAAGATTTTTTAAGTCAACGGACAAAGATTCAAATTTGTCCTTGATTCCAGGAGCTACGTAGGATGCCATAAGTTACCTCATTTCTTTTTAGTTTGTGTTGTATGAAAATAGGATACGCATAAAAGCTCAAAAGTATTCAAAATACAAAATGTCACATGAGAGTTTTTACAGATTGCGATTCTGTCCATATAATAGTATAATGGAGAGAATAGATTCAAATCATAAGGAGGAATATTTTATGCATACATTTCAACCATATCCGTTAGATTTATTAGATTTTGATCCATTCAAAAAAATTGGCGCAGAATGGATGTTAATTACCGCTGGTGACAAAGAAAAAGCGAACACAATGACAGCAGCTTGGGGCGGTATTGGCGTTATGTGGGGTAAGAATATCGCTTTTGTGGTAATTCGTGATTCCCGTTATACCAAGGAATTTGTTGACCAGCAGGAAACGTTTTCACTAACTTTTTTTGGCGATGGCAATAAAAGTGCACTAAAGTACATGGGCGCAGTATCTGGCCGTGATGAAGATAAAATCGGAAATGTCAAGATGCATTTAGACTATCATCAAGATAAAACACCATACATTGACGAAGGTAATCTGGTGCTTGTTTGCCGTAAGATGTCGGCAACACGGATGACAGAAGATCAGTTTATTGATACGGAGTTGAAACAAAAGTGGTATGCTGATGGTGATATGCATACGATGTATATTGGTGAGATTATTGAGGTATTGGCGCGCTAGGGACAAGATGGAGAGAACAGTATAAATGAAGGAACTAAGGAAAGAAGAGTTACGACCGGGAATGGTAGTTGCGGCGGATGTTTACAACTATGCCAATCAGCTTGTCGTGCCGAAGGGGACGGTTCTAACCGACTATTCAATTACAAAGTTAGAATACTATTCGATTCTGCGAGTTCGGGTGCTGGATGATATTCTGGAACTTCCAAAAGTAGAGGAACGGCCACGCAAAACTTCTGAAACAGAAGAATTTAAGGAATTCAAAAAGGAATATGAATCGGAAATTGACTCCTTTCAGGATTCTTTAAATGATATTGTGGAGAAAAATTCCAAGGTCGATGTTGACCATATGTATCAGGGAATGATGGCTTTGGTAAATGAAGGCACGGGACTAAATGTTATGGATATGATGCTGAATTTGCGACAGTATGATGATAGTACCTATGCTCATGCTGTTAATGTGGCGCTTATTTGTAATGTTATGGCCAGATGGCTGGAGTTTTCAGAGGCAGATATCAAGATGGCAACGATGTGTGGATTGTTGCATGATATTGGCAAGCTGAAGATGCCGAGTGAAATTATAAAAAAGCCCGGCCGGCTTACCGCCGCAGAGTTTTCGGTGATACAGCAGCATCCGGTCGAAGGGTATAAGATTTTGCGCGAACAGAATCTGGATTTACATATTCAATATGCCGCATTGATGCATCATGAAAAATGTGATGGCAGTGGTTATCCATGTAAATTATGGCGCAATCAGATAGACCCATTTGCAAAGCTGGTAGCGATTGCAGATATTTACGATGCGATGACGGCTAAGCGGGTATACCGTGGACCGATTTGTCCATTTGAAGTAATTCGGATATTTGAAGAAGAGGGCTTGAGTCGTTATGAGACGATGTATATTATGACCTTCCTGCAGCGTGTGGCTGATACTTATATGAATGCTGAAGTCCGCTTGAATGATGGTCGTGAGGGTCGGGTGGTATATATTAATAAGATGATGATATCGTCGCCAACAATTCAATGTGGCGGCAATATCGTAGATTTATCCAGAGAAAAAGAGGTTCGGGTGGAACAAATTTTATAACTGTGGAAGTGCAAGAGTCTGACAAATATGTTGGGCTCTTTTTCATTTCATTCATTTAATAAGAAAGTAGATGCTTGACAATTTGAAATTTCAGGAGTATTCTTTTGGTATACCCCTAGGGGGTATAGTGTGAAAAATAAATTTTTCACACGCAAATTTGTTCCTAACGGCCCAAAGTTTGCAGGTTGTGAGAGATGCAAGGAGGTAACAATGAAAGAAGAAAGTATTTGTCCGGCTTGTTCGGGGAAGCATAAACACCGTGAAGAGAAGGAATATAAGAATCTGATAACCCGGTTGAACCGTATTGAGGGGCAGGTTCGCGGCATCAAGAAGATGGTTGAGGAAGAACGCTACTGCCCGGATATTTTAGTTCAGGTTAGCGCAATACAATCGGCGCTTAATTCATTTAATAAAGTATTGCTAAATACACATGTAAAATCATGTGTGGTCGAAGAAATCCGTCAGGGTAATACAGAGGTTGTGGACGAATTATGTGCAACCTTACAGAAGCTGATGAAATAGATGAAACATAAGGTGGTGAGTAGATTTGAAGAAAGAAAAATATGATATCACTGGAATGACCTGCTCCGCTTGCTCCACGCGAGTGGAAAAGACGGTCAGTCAGATGGAAGGTATCGCAGAAGTCAGTGTCAATTTGCTGACGAATAGTATGGTCGTCAGTTACGATGAACAGATAACTGGAAATGATGCAATCGTATCAAATGTGGAAAAAGCTGGCTATGGAGCCTTGCCGGTGAAGTCAGAAGGGGCAGGAAGCATAGAAAAGCTGACCAGCCAATCATTTTCTGGTAACCGCACGGCAACCGCACCCGCTGAGCAGGAAGCATCTAATATGAAGAAACGCTTGCTTTGGTCATTTGTATTTTTAGTACCAATGATGTACATTTCAATGGGAGAAATGTTTCATCATATGTTTGGTTTGCCGGTATTACCGTTTGTCCGGGACTTATTTTATGGAGTGGAAAATGCGGTGGCCTTTGCCTTTGTGCAGTTTTTGCTGTTACTGCCAATTGTGTATCTGAACCAGAAATATTTCCGGAACGGGTTCCGCAACTTGTTCCACCGCAGTCCCAATATGGATACCTTAATTGCAGTCGGTTCATCGGCGGCGATTCTTTACGGAATAGCGGCGATTTTCCAGATTGGCTATGGTATGGGGCATGGCAACGGGGAACTTGTCAGCCGCTATAGTGCAGACTTATATTTTGAGTCAGCCGGAATGATAGTGACCTTAATTACCTTGGGAAAATATCTGGAAAGCAAATCCAAACGAAAGACCAGCGAAGCGATTGAAAAACTGATGAATCTAGCACCAAAACAAGCGACAATACTAAGAGACGGCATCGAAGTGGAAATCCCTGCCGAGGAGCTTGTAGCTGGTGACATTGTGGTGGTGCGGCCGGGTGAGAGCATTGCCGCCGATGGCGAAATCATCGAAGGAGTTACCAGCATTGATGAGTCGGCCATCACTGGTGAAAGTATGCCAGTGGAAAAGCGTGCAGGCGATAGTGTCGTAGCGGCGACGCTGAACAAAACGGGATATATTCAGTTTCGGGCGAAACGAGTTGGTGAAGAAACGACCATTAGCCAGATTATTCGCTTGGTTGATGAAGCCAGCTCCAGCAAGGCACCGATTGCCAAGCTGGCCGATAAAATTGCCGGCGTCTTTGTGCCAATTGTGATGACAATTGCTGCACTGACATTTATGGTCTGGCTTTTCAGCGGGCAGTCATTGGAATTTGCTCTATCAGCAGGAATCGCAGTGCTGGTAATCTCATGTCCATGTGCATTAGGGCTGGCAACACCAGTGGCAATCATGGTGGGAACCGGAAAAGGTGCCGAAAATGGGATTCTGATAAAATCTGGTGAAGCCCTAGAGATTGCGCACAAAGTAGATACTGTAGTCATGGATAAAACCGGGACAATTACAGAGGGTAAGCCGAAGGTAACCGATGTGATTCCGGTGGGAATTACAGAGTCAAAGTTAATGGAAATTGCAGCGGGATTGGAAAAGGGTAGTGAGCATCCACTCGCCGAAGCAATTATCCAATATGCGTCAGAACATTCAATAGCACCAATGAAGATGCAGGAATTTCAGGCGATATTTGGAAAAGGAATTAAAGCTAAGGTAGACGGAACTTCTTACTTAGCGGGTAATCTTTCGTTTTTAAATGACAACGGAATTGATTGCGAAGCTTTGAAACCACAGTTCGAACGGCTGGCGGATGATGGCAAAACACCACTCTTATTTGCCGGCGAGGGACATTTGCTCGGTGTCATTGCTGTGGCTGATATTGAAAAAGAAACCAGTCGTCAGGCGATTGAATCATTTACCCGAATGGGAATTGAGGTGGTCATGTTAACCGGCGACAATGCCAGAACTGCCGAGGCGATGAGAAAACGTCTCGGCATCCCACAAGTCATTGCGGAGGTGTTACCACAAGATAAGGAAGCGAAGATTGCCAGGCTGCAACAAGAAGGCCATGTAGTGGCCATGATTGGCGATGGTATCAATGATGCCCCAGCCTTAGCCCGTGCTGATGTCGGAATTGCGATTGGGGCAGGCACCGATGTAGCCATAGAAAGTGCCGATGCCGTATTGATGCGCGGTGATTTGCTGGATGCAGTGAGTGCTATTCGACTGAGCAAAGCGGTCATCCGTAATATCAAAGAGAATTTATTTTGGGCCTTTTTCTATAATGTTATCGGAATCCCATTAGCAGCAGGAGTATTATATCCGCTGTTTGAATTAAAGCTTAGTCCGATGTTTGGTGCGGCGGCAATGAGTATGAGTAGTATCTGTGTAGTGGGAAATGCGCTTCGGTTACGTTTCTTCAAACCAGAGCGAAGTGAAAAAATAAAAAATCATAAAGAAAATCAGGAGGGTATTAACATGACAACAGAATTACAGATTGAAGGAATGATGTGTGAACATTGCAAGATGCATGTGGAAAAAGCATTACAGGAAATGAATGGGGTAACCGCAGTAGAGGTGGACCTGGCTGGCAAAAAAGCAACAGTAACCGCAGAAGTGGAAATTCCGATGGAGGAATATGGAAGAGTAATTGAAAATGCTGGTTACACAATGAACATCTGTTAAAAATTTAACATTGTATTTGATTTAGTACGTAAAACAGCTAGTAAAGCCACTTCGTAGATGCTATAATACATTTGAAAAGTTCCCCACGCAAAACGCCTGGCGGGAAGTGTTTTTAGATGAAAGGAGATTCGCATGTACGCAGACGAGAACGTAATCCGAATTAAACATGAGGTACTTTATGAAGTGGCAAAACTAGCTTTTGCAGGAGAGCTAGAGGAGAAGAGAGATCATATACCAATGGAGCTGATTCCGGGACCAACCCCACAGTTTCGTTGTTGTGTATATAAGGAAAGAGAAATTATTAGACAGAGAATTCGTCTGGCGGAAGGAAAAGCACCAGGCGCAGAAGATGATGGCAATATCATTCAGGTAATCAGCTCTGCTTGTGAGGACTGTCCGATATCGAGTTATGTTGTAACTGATAACTGTCAGAATTGTATCGGTAAGGCTTGTATAAATGCTTGTAACTTTGATGCAATTTCCGTTGGCGAAGGTCGTTCCCATATTGATGCATCCAAATGTAAAGAGTGTGGTAAATGTGCGAAAGCATGTGCCTTTAACGCCATTGCTCATTTGAAACGTCCATGTAAATTTAGCTGCCCAGTCAGTGCGATTACATATGACGAAAATGGAATCTCGGTGATCGATGAGAAGAAATGTATTCGTTGCGGACTATGTATCCATAAATGTCCATTTGGAGCAATTGGTTCTAAAACTGATATTGTTAATGTAGTCAAAGCATTGACATCTGACAAACCAGTTTATGCAATTGTTGCACCAGCAACCGAAGGACAGTTTGGCGAAGGCATTACAATGGCAAGCTGGAAGAAAGCGTTGAAGGCGATGGGCTTTACCGGTATGGTGGAAGCTGGACTTGGCGGCGATATGACGACTCAGGCGGAAGGCGACGAATGGCTTGAAGCATACAAGGAAGGCAAGAAAATGACGACCTCATGCTGTCCTGGTTTTGTCAATATGATTAACAAACACTATCCAGAATTAGCGGATCATGTATCGACTGCGGTATCACCAATGTGTGCCAATTCCCGCATGATAAAAGCAAAGAATCCAGAAGCATTTACGGTATTTATTGGACCATGTATTGCCAAAAAATCCGAAGTAAAAGACCAACAATTAGAAAACAATGCCGATTATGTTTTAACGTATAGTGAAATCCGTGCGATTATGAAGGCGAAGGAAGTGAAGCTCGAGCCGACGGTTAATAGTTATCAGGAAGCCAGCGTATATGGCAAGCATTTTGCTGAATCAGGCGGCGTAACCAATGCCGTATTACAGTACATGAAAGAAACCGACAATCAGATTGATGCAAAGGTATGCAAGGCGAACGGTGCCGCTGAATGTAAGAAAGCATTACTGCTGATGAAGGCAGGCAGATTGCCAGAGGACTTTATCGAAGGTATGGCATGCGAGGGTGGATGTGTAAATGGCCCAAGCCGTTCGGAAGATCCAATGTCAGCGAAGAAGAATCGTGATGCCTTATTAGCTCAGGCAGATGACCGTGATATTACCGCAAACTTAAAGAATTACGATATGGATGCGATTTCCATGCATCGTGTATCACATTAATAAAAGTTAACTCCAATTTAATAAAGGGCGTAAAATATGTTTGACGAAAATAGTCATGACATGTTTTACGTCCTAATTTATTATGTAACATTTCATACTTTGAACACAAAATAAACATATATTTTTAATAATTCCACCATAAGACTTTCACAATACCCCGATATACTATGTTCATAATCAAAATAAAAACACAACATTGATATTTTAAAAACAATACGAAAGGGGTAATTTTTTATGTATGATAACAACGAAGAACAAAATTTCTACAATCAGGAGAACTTAAACAGTCAGGAAAATTTTACCGAACAAAAGAAGAAAGAGCATAATGCAGAGCATAAGGGAAAAGGAACGTTTGCCAAGAAGATGACGAAATGCGTGGCATATGCAATGGCTTTCGGTTTAGTTGCAGGAACCGCATTTGAAGGCAGCAGTTATGCCATCAGCCGGTTTTTACCAGATAAAACTATTACGGCGGAAGCAAGCAATGAAACTGATACCAGCAGTAAGATGACAAATGTATCAACAGCGCCAAAGGTAATCACAACCTCGGCAACGGATGTGTCAGAGATTGTCAGCGAAGTAATGCCATCGATTGTGGCTATTACAAATATGTCAGAGGTGCAATATCGAAGCTTTTTCGGACAGATGCAAAATTATGAGAACGAAAGTGCCGGCTCAGGAATTATTGTCAGTGATGATGATGATTACTATTATATCGTAACCAACAACCATGTGGTGTCAAATGCAACCACGTTGACGGTACAGTTTGCCGATGACAGCACCGCTACAGCAGAGGTACAGGGAACCGATGCATCGACAGATTTAGCCGTTGTAAAAGTAAAGAAATCAGATATCGAAGAATCCGCAAAAGATAAAATCAAAGTAGCGACCTTAAGCGATTCCGAAGAACTGCTCCCAGGACAGACGGCAATCGCGATTGGAAATGCATTAGGCTATGGTCAATCCGTGACAACCGGTGTCATCAGTGCCTTGGAGCGAGAAGTATCTATCCAGGATGAAACAACCGGTGCAACCATCACAAACAACTTGATTCAGACCGATGCGGCAATCAACCCAGGAAACAGTGGCGGCGCCTTGATTAATCTAAATGGCGAAGTAATTGGAATCAACTCATCGAAGTTTTCTGATACAAGTGTAGAAGGGATGGGGTTTGCCATTCCGATGTCCATTGCACAGCCAATTATTGAGGAATTAATTACCAAAGGAAGTGTTAGTCAAATTGCAGCCGGTGGTGCATATCTGGGTGTTGCAGGCGTGGATGTAACGAGTGAAGTAGCACAAATGTACAATCTTCCAATTGGTGCATACATCACCCAGGTAAAAGACAACTCTGCCGCAGCAAATGCTGGGTTAGCACAGGGTGATGTTATTACCGCAGCAGATGGTCAGGAAGTAAGTTCATTTGAGGAGTTAAAAGCAGTGATTTCCAAATTGGAAAGCGGTGATACACTTGAAATCACCTATCAGCGGAGAGCGGCAAATGGTGAATATGCGGCTAATACTGTTACGGTAACGTTAGGAGAATATACCGAAGATGCGACGCAGAACCAGACCGAAGGCTCTGGGGATGAACAGTATAGTAATCCGTTTGGTGGTCAGTACGACGGTTCAGACGATGAACAATATAATAATCAAGGCGGCTTAGATGATTTATTTCCACAAGGAGGAATGCGATAAAAATTTACAAAATTTGAAATAATTGGCTCCCTCTATTTCGCTTCTGGCGCAGATGTGGTATTATTTATAATAATAGCAAATTAAGAGAGTGGGGTAAGAGCAATGGAGAAAATCATTATTACAGTCGGCAGACAGTTTGGCAGTGGTGGACGTGAAGTAGGAAAAAAAATAGCAGAACGCTTGGGTATCACATATTATGATAAAGAATTGCTGGCAATCGCTGCCAAAGAAAGCGGTTTAAGTGCCCAGTTTTTGGAAAATTATGATGAAAAACCAACGAACAGCTTATTATATTCCATTGTGATGGGACAGTCACATATGTTTTTAAATGGAAATGGTCAGGTGTCAGTGGAGCAGTTAGCGGCAAAAGCTCAGCGCGATGCAATTGTCAGTGTTGCCAGCCGCGAGAGTTGTGTGATTGTTGGCCGGTGTGCAGATTATATCCTGCGTGATTGGGATGAGATGGTTACAATTTTTGTGACCGCCAATTATGCTGACCGGGTGGAACGGATTTGCAAAAGAGACGGAATGAGTCCAGAGCGAGCCGAGGAAAAGATGTACCGCATGGATAAAGCCCGTAAATCTTACTATGCCTATCATGCAGAAGGTGACTGGGGCGAAGCTTCGAACTATGACATTTGCGTGAATGTATCCAAATACGGTATTGATAAAGCAGTAGAAACGATTTTAAAATTTGTTGAGCGTAACTAAAGGTTAGAGAAAGTGTCAGTGAAAGTGTCAGTGGTTTGTGGCACTTTCTCTTTTTTGTTCGCCCAGCATGGGCGAACTCTTACGAGTGAAAGTCTCGAGTGTGCCTTAGTGGTAGGAAACACATAGCCAATGACAAGGGTGTCCATCGTGAGATGGAATCTGAAGGAAGTCGGATGGCAAACCTCTGGTCTGACGGACAGAAATCACATATAAGGCAGTTCATAATGGATAAGGTTGCAAAACAAACCGAAGTCCGATAACTACTGAAATAATTATGAATTGTAAATGTGGCAGATAGATGGAGGGAAAGAGTTCGTTCTTAACTGGGGAGGTCTCATATCTTATCCCAAATACTTGTAGTGATACAAGAGTGAGTTATGAGAAGTCAGCAGAAGCCATAGTAGTGGAGACGTCTAGGGAAACTTAGAAAGAGCGAAGGGCTGAACAATCTTATCAGTTACTAAAATCGTGATTGCGTATCAAAGCAGACATCAGGTGCAATTACACTCTATGCAAAAGCATATGGCGATGGCTGAGATACCACGAGAAGAATGGAGGTAGCGAATGTGAAAACGGAAAGCTTGATAGAGCAAATGTTAAGTACAGAAAACCTGAACGAAGCATTCTTGCAAGTCAAACGAAATAAAGGTGCAGAGGGAATTGACGGAATGAAAGTCAGTGAACTAAGCGAGCATCTGAAAACGAATGGCGAAGAAATTAAGGAACAAATAAGAAATCGAAAGTACAAACCTCAAGCTGTAAGACGAGTAGAAATACCAAAATCAGATGGGGGAGTAAGAAACTTAGGAGTTCCAACAGTAACAGACCGATTTATTCAACAAGCAATAGCACAAGTATTAACACCAATCTATGAGGAACAATTCCATGATAATAGTTATGGATTTAGACCAGGTAGATGTGCAGAAATGGCAATAATAAAAGGCTTAGAAATGATGAATGATGGATATTCATGGGTCGTGGATATTGACTTGGAAAAGTTTTTCGATACAGTAAACCACGATAAACTAATGAACATTATATCAAGGACAATCAAAGATGGAGATGTTATATCACTTATAAGAAAGTTCTTAGTAAGTGGAGTAATGATAGATGATGAATACAAAGAGACTATCATAGGAACACCACAAGGAGGAAATTTATCTCCATTGCTTAGTAACATAATGCTAAATGAACTAGATAAAGAACTAGAAGCAAGAGGGCTTAACTTTGTAAGATATGCAGATGACTGCATAATACTAATAAAGAGTGAAAAGTCGGCCAACAGAGTTATGGCAAGTATTACAAAGTTTCTCGAAGAAAACCTAGGGCTAAAAGTAAATGTAACAAAGAGCAAGATAGACAGACCAAGTGGAATAAAATATCTAGGCTTTGGATTTTACTATGACATATTCAGCCATCAATTCAAGGCGAAGCCACATCAAACATCAGTAAAGAAGCTGAAAGAAAAGCTAAAACAGTTAACATCAAGAAGCTGGGGAATAAGCACCTCATATCGAATGGTAAAAATAAAGCAGTTAATAGTGGGTTGGGTAAACTACTTTAAAATCGGTCAAATGAAAAGCATATGTAAGGAAATGGATGAACATGTAAGATTTCGCCTAAGGATGTGCATATGGAAACAATGGAAAAGGGTCAGAACGAGATATAAGAACTTGCAGAAACTCGGAATTCCGAAAGGTAAGGCGTGGGAATGGGCGAATACCAGAAAGGGATATGCCAGAGTAGCAAGGTCAGTTATTTTATGTAGAGCGATTACGAATGAAAGATTAAAGAGATTTGGTCTAGTATCGTTACTAGACCAATATCAGTTGAAACACATTTAGTTATAAGATTGAACCGCCGTGTACCGAACGGTATGCACGGTGGTGTGAGAGGACAGATAATCAATTAATGATTATCTTCCTACTCGATTAT
>JAVBTX010000010.1:0-181076 GCA_031555935.1 Lachnospiraceae bacterium
GAAGCCCCCCCCAAGATGAGATATCCCAATCTATAAGATTGTAAGACCCCTGAAAGAGTATCAGGTAGATAGGGCAGAGGTGGAAGTGTAGTAATACATGGAGCTGACTGTTACTAATCGGTCGAGGGCTTGACCCAAAAAAGAAACTCGGAAAGAACTTTAGTTCTCTATCATTAATCTGTATGAAGTTTTGAAGGTATAAGGCCCAATGGCTCAGTTGGTTAGAGCGCCGCCCTGTCACGGCGGAGGTCGCGGGTTCGAGTCCCGCTTGGGTCGTTTGGGATCTTAGCTCAGCTGGGAGAGCATCTGCCTTACAAGCAGAGGGTCATAGGTTCGAGCCCTATAGGTCCCATTTTTCTTGTAAAAAGGAAAGTCAACCTCACCCAATAATCGGGTTCGGCGGAATATGATGCCGATGTGGCTCAATTGGCAGAGCAGCTGATTTGTAATCAGCAGGTTATCGGTTCGAGTCCGATCATCGGCTTTATAAAACTTTATATTGTATTTATTTTGGATGGGTTCCCGAGTGGCCAAAGGGGACAGACTGTAAATCTGCTGCAAATTGCTTCGGTGGTTCGAATCCACCTCCATCCATTTAAACAAAATAATATCGCGGGATGGAGCAGTCTGGAAGCTCGTCGGGCTCATAACCCGAAGGTCATAGGTTCAAATCCTATTCCCGCAACTCATGCCTGGTTAGCTCAGTTGGTAGAGCAGAGGACTGAAAATCCTCGTGTCTCTGGTTCGATTCCGGAACCAGGCATTTTCAACAAAATATTGAATACGGGATATTAGCTCAGTTGGTAGAGCACTTGACTTTTAATCAAGTTGTCCGGGGTTCGAATCCCCGATGTCTCATTAAAAAAGTTACTGGAAAGCCTTTATTTATTGGCTTTCCTATTTTATTGCCGTTGATTACTCTTGGTTAATTTTTGATTACACTCTGATTTTAATGTCTCCAAAATGTCTCAACTGAATAAAATAAGAGAAATCTTGGCTGATTGCATTATAGTGCCGAGGTAATCGCATTACGTGTCTGGCTGTCATTCGAATGGGTTGAAAAGAATAGAAGGGTCTTTTTTTACATCACATCAAAAAGAGATGGTTGCCCCTCTCCATTATCTATATTATAATTAGGTTAATAAGATTTTATGATATTTTGTTCGTAATATTAAATGGGAGAAAATTAGAATGGGGATGAGTATACTTGAAGAAGGGGGGGTTATGTAAAAGTGTGATCAAGTTGTTATGTATTTGTTTTTTTTGTAGTATTCAAACCTAGGATTTTAATGTATCTATACACTCTATTCTAACAACACATTATTTACTTTTCCCTTATAATTTTTAAATCATAAAATTTTATAATATATGATGATAAACACTCGATGAAAAATTACATGTTGTCTAGTGCATAAGTACGTTGTTCTAAACTGTAATTTTTGTCAATGCCAAATGTATATACAGTTTATAAAATTTGAAGTTAAGGCATATATAGTTTTGGGATTAAAGATTAGAAACATATTTCTAGCATTTCAAATTAATTTGTATGTTTAACATATGATGTATATCTGTATATATCAACTAAAGAAAGGGTGAATGTTATGAAAGAAATATTTAGAAAAATGAAACCAATTGTATTTTTTATATCATTACTAATGTTATTTATGATTTCCAATTCGGAGGTTAAAGCTATTCAAGGTGCGGGAACTACTAATGATCCTTATAAAATTTATACTGTTTCTGATCTACGTTTAATGAAGGCAGACTCAAAAGGGTGTTATATATTAATGAATGACATTGATTTAAATAATGAACCGTTTGAGACGATTAGTTTTAGTGGTGCCTTTAACGGTGTTTTTGACGGGAATAATTATAATATAAAAAATTTAAACTTGATAAGTTCAGATGGTTATTATAGCTTGTTCAAAAGCACCAAAGATGCAACAATAAAAAATATCCACATTGAGAATGTAACTATGACTATTAACCCAGATGTAAGTGTTATTGATGCAGGGGGGGTGACTTGTGCCGCAACAAACACTAAATTTATAAATTGTTCTGTAAGTGGAATAGGGTCTATAAATGGGATTTGGTGTGGAGGACTTGTGGCTATGGGTTGGGATAGCAATAGTTTTACTGATTGCTCCGTAAGTGGTATTTCTATTTCCGGAAGTACTGTTGGAGGCATAGTCGGTAGTTCAGATAATGATAGTTTAACAAGATGTTATACCTCAGCTAATATATCTGGAGACCATTTTATAGGTGGGTTAATAGGAAATTGGGGTACTAATTCATATCGCAGAAATAATTTGTTTATTTCAAATTGTTATACCACTGGAAATATAAGTTATACAGAAAGTACAATGGCAGAAAAATATGTAGGTGGCTTAGTAGGGTATTCTTCTACTAACATATATGACACTTCTACTATTAATATTTCCATTTCGGATTCTTATACTACTGGAGATATAAATGGATTAGAATACGCAGGTGCTTTAATAGGTTATGAAAGAAACGAGTCTAAATATATTAAACTTTCATTTTCAAATTGTTTCTCATTAAGTAATATTACAGCAAATAAGTCTAGCGGACTAAGCTTCGCTTTAGGGGATTTTACTGTTACAAACTGTTATTTTGCAGGTAAACTATATGGTGATGAAAAATATGGTCTTACAAATAGAACTATGGCAGTGACAAATTCTTATTTCAATGGAGAGATAAATGGAGTAAAAAATTATACTAATAGCAAATTGACAAGTGCAATGATAAAAAAAGTTACATATGTAAACTGGGATTTTAGTAATAAGTGGAAGATTGATGAGGGTATTTCATATCCTTACTTAAAGAACCTACCTATGCCGGATAAAGCAATTGTTTATCCAATAGATATTCCTGTAACAAGCATAGCAATGAGTCCCTTATCCAGTACATTAGAAATAGGGGAAGTATTGCAATTGACATATTTTGTAGCACCTGAGAATGCATCTGATCGCTTGGTCACATTTACGACAAGCAATCCTTCGGTGGCAACTGTAAACAATATAGGCCGAGTTGTTGCATTGAGTGAAGGTACAACAACAATTTTAGCTGCTACCAGTAATGGAATGGAAACAGAATGTACCATTACAGTAAATTCTTCAAAAAATCCTGATATTCCAGTACAAGAGATTACACTTAGTCCTTCTGCTAAAAAAATATTTATAGGGGACACCTTACAAATTAATTCAACAATAGCACCGAGTGATGCAACAAATAAAAACATAACTTGGACAAGCAGTGATCCTTCAGTCCTTACAGTAAATGAAGATGGCTTTGTTTCAGCAGTTTCCTCAGGCTTTGCAGCTATTGTGGCATTAACTGAATCAGGCAGTTATATGGCATTTTGTAATATAATGGTTGAAGAACCGCCAATTCCTATAATTTCTGTAACTGGAATAGAAATACCGAACACACTATCGCTTAATGTCGGCGAAGAAGAACAGTTGCAGATGCAAATTTCGCCAGTAAATGCAACAAATAAAAATATAATTTGGTTAAGCAGTGATACTTCTATTGTTTCTATAGATAAAAACGGCTATATGAATGCAATGGGTGTTGGAACAGTTACCATTACTGCTATTACACTAGACGGTCAATATACGTCAACTTGTGTTGTAACTGTCAATGATGAAATATTGCCACCAGAAAATCTGGCATCATTAGCAAAAGTATCTGCAAGTAGTGAATATAATCAAAATTATAGCGCTAATAAGGTCATTGACGGAAATGAAAATACAAGATGGATGGCTGCCGATAATAATGGAAATACAACATTAGAGCTAGATTTTGAACAGCAAGTAACATTAAATCAAATATTGATTAATGAATTTGGAGCTAGGATTGGAGATTATGCCTTACAGATTTGGAATGGATTAGAATGGATTGATATATATTCTGGTAGCCGAATTGGTTCAAATTTTATTGCAAACGTTAATACTGTTACAACAAACAAAATTAGGTTATTAATTAAAACAATGCTAAATGATAATAGACCATCAATTTATAGTTTTGAGATTTATAGAAAGTAATTACTTTTAATAGATGGTGTGCTGAAAGCCTTTCTTTTCAGTATTTGAGAACACGGGATATTTTTCCAATCCCCAATGCCACATTAAATAAAAAAGCGAAAACATTGAATATATCAGTGTTTCCGCTTTTTAAATACCATGCTATTTAAAAAGATAGACAAATCATTATCATTATCTTATTTTCATCTTAAAATATCATATAAAGCAATGCAATTTATGATTTACGGCAACAAAAAAGTATGTAAAGCAAAGTCTATTTACTTTGCTTGTCAGTAGGATAGCCATTACCCTGTAAATCGGTACGGATGCTTTGCTTTTCTGGTTTGTCTGGGTGTGTCCCTTCCCAAACGCCCTTCGGTATAGTTTTAACAGATTTGTCTTTATTACTTGTTTCCATAAGTTCCTCCAAGTTTTTTGATAGTTTTAGCAAATAAAAATCAAATATTCGGAGGGGAGAGAACTTTTTTTGCGCAATTTGCATGCTTTATGATATAATCTAACCACTAAAGGCAAAAGCGACGTTGGACTTTTAACTAAGTTGTTATTTAATAATGAGAATTGCATATGTAAATAAAAACTTAAGGGGAGGGCCGCCGGCATTATAGCAAAGTAGTGAAAGGATGGGGAACACCGGCGACCATACGTCTAAAGATTAACATAATGAAAACATATTAATATGTCGAAACGTGTCGACAAGGGAAAGAATATGGAAGATTAATGAAAAACGAGGTGAAATAATATGCGAAGAAGAGAACTAGAGGTAACAGACCAAAACGAAATACTATCAGTATTGGATGAATGTAAGGTGCTATATTTGGGACTAGCTGATGGTGAACAGCCATACGTAGTACCAATGAATTATGGTTATACCTATGAAAATGAAACATTGATACTATATTTGCATGGAGCGAAAGAGGGGTATAAATACGACGTCATTCGGGGAAATCAAAAGGTATCATTTGCAATGGCGTGTAATGTAGAACCATTTGAAGGAAAGGTGGCATGTCAGTATGGCATGACATATTTTAGTGTGATGGGAAAAGGCGTGGCAGAAATTACCGAGGATGTTGAAGAGAAGATAAAAGCACTGTCCATATTAATGAAAACACAGACGGACAAGGACTTTGAATTTAATGATAAGCTAGTATCAATTGTAAATGTTATCAAAATAACGGTTGATACATTTTCTGCTAAAAAGCGTCCATTGCCACCAGCAATGATGGAAAAGCAGGAAGCTAATTTACCTCATTAAGAAAGGCGGGAAAGTAAACCTTGACGGAAAATTAGAATCCCGTATAATAGTAAATGACAATAGAAAAGGGGAGCTCGCAGTAGCGGGCTGAGAGTAAGCTGGACTGCTTAGACCCTCGAACCTGATTTGGATAATGCCAACGTAGGGAATATATTTAAGCGGGTTCGACTGCATATATATCTTGATGGGTATATGTGCAGTTTTTTTGTTTTATAAAATAAAAAAAACTACATATATTAAGAGAGGACAAACAACATGAAAAATTACGCAACTCAAATGGAAGCAGCAAAAAAAGGAATTGTAACCGAGGAGATAATCAAAGTAGCACAAAAAGAGCGCATGACGGTGGAAGAATTAATGCCATTAGTGGCATCGGGAAAAGTGGCAATTAGTGCCAATAAAAATCATAAATGTATCGACCCAGCAGGTGTTGGCTCGATGTTAAAAACAAAAATAAATGTAAATCTGGGTGTCTCAAGAGACTGCAAGGATTACAATATTGAAATGCAAAAAGTAATGGCGGCAGTGGAAATGGGAGCAGATGCCATAATGGATTTATCATCTCATGGTGATACGACAGAATTTCGACGGAAGTTAACGGCAGAGTGTCCGGTCATGATTGGAACGGTGCCGGTGTATGATTCCGTGATACATTATCAACGTGATTTGGACAGCTTAACAGCAAAGGATTTTTTGGATGTAGTACGCAGACATGCTGAAGATGGAGTAGACTTTGTGACTCTACATTGTGGTATAACTCGCAAGACAATCGAGCAGATTAAAATGCATAAACGTAAAATGAACATCGTATCGAGAGGCGGCTCATTAGTATTTGCTTGGATGTGCATGACTGGTGAGGAAAATCCATTTTATGAATATTATGATGAAATATTGGAAATCTGTCGTGAATATGATGTCACCGTTTCCCTAGGAGATGCTTGCCGCCCTGGTTGTCTGGCTGATGCATCCGATGTATGCCAGATTGAGGAATTGGTGCGTTTGGGTGAATTGACGAAACGGGCTTGGGAAAAAGATGTGCAGGTTATGGTCGAAGGACCAGGACATATGCCGATGGACCAGATAGAAGCAAATATGAAAATACAGCAGACGATTTGTCAAGGCGCACCGTTTTATGTGTTAGGACCATTGGTAACAGATATTGCACCGGGTTATGACCACATCACATCAGCCATTGGCGGCGCAATCGCGGCAGCATCTGGTGCAGCCTTTCTGTGTTATGTAACACCGGCGGAGCATTTGGCATTGCCAAATTTAAATGATGTCAAACAGGGAATTATTTCCTCAAAAATAGCAGCACATGCAGCAGATATTGCCAAAGGTGTGCGTGGAGCGATGGAGCAGGATAATAAAATGGCGGCGGCAAGACAGGCATTGGATTGGGAAGCGCAGTGGGCATGCGCCCTTGATCCCGAGATAGCCAAGGCAATTCGTGAGGACAGAAAGCCGGAGCATGACGACACTTGTTCCATGTGCGGTAAATTTTGTGCAGTTAGAAGTATGAATAAGGCATTATCGGGGGAACATATTGACATCCTGTAAAAATTACATGCAGGAAAAATGTTGCTGTAGTTTTTTGACAAGATGCCAAATATTGAGTATGATATGTAAGGTAGAAGGAAGCAACGAATACGAAAAGGAGAAAGCCATGACAAAGATACTTGTGATGGGTGGTAGCTATTTTATTGGAAAAAAGATTGCAGAGACGCTTGCCAAGTCAGAGGATTATGACGTGACAGTATTAAATCGTGGCAGTAAATCCCCAACTGATACACGTATTCATCAGATAATATGTGATCGGAATGATGAACAGGCGATGGGAGAAGCGTTGTCGAAGCAGCATTTTGATATGGTGGTTGACGTTTGTGCATTAGACAAACGACATGTACAGATATTGTGTAATTGTCTGGAGCTTTCCGTGCTGAAAAAATATGTTTTTATTAGCTCAAGTGCGGTATATGGGGTAGAGCATCTGACCATTCCTTATGCCGAAGAAGATGTATTAGGTGAGAATCGTTATTGGACCTATTATGGAAAAAATAAAACCAGTGCCGAAAAGCATTTAATGGAGCGATTTACTAAGACGGGAATAGAGTTGGTGATTTTGCGTCCGCCATATGTATATGGTGAATATAACTATGTGCAGCGAGAGAGCTTTGTATTTGAACACATTTTAAATAATCAGCCAATTATTATACCGGCCTCTAAGCCGAAAATGCAGTTTATTTATACAAGTGATTTGGCAGATATTGTGCAACTGTTATTGAAGCGGGAAAATGGTAATATTGCTGCTTATAATGTGGGTAATTCCGAGACGATAAACGCCTTGGAATGGGTGCGGTATTGCGAAAAAGCAGTCGGCAAGAAGACAAAGAAGATCATTTATGAGCACCGAAATTCAAAACGGAAATCCAAGGACTTTTTTCCATTCCATGACTATGACAATGTGTTAGATGTATCGAAGATAAAAAAAATATATGCGCAGGAAACAGACTTTATTGAGGGACTAAAAAATAGCTACGAATGGTTTTTGGAAAACCGCAAAGAAATTATCTGGAAGAAAGATATTATTGAAAATGAACGTGAAATAATATTGAACTTATAAAAAGAATGTTCACAGAATTTTCAAAGATTCAACAAAAAGAAATCACATAATAATTATAAGATGAATATATCCTTTTTAAGAAAATTACTTAAAAAGGATGGACAAATTTTTCATAATCTCCCCTGAGAACCCATTACGTAGCCGGTAATGGGTTTCCTTTATGCAAATTGCTAATTTTCTTAAAATGTAAAAAAATGATACCAATCTAAAAAATGAATACTGCCGATAAAAGTCAAGCTTTCATACACTGATATGGAAGGTTATTTTATGGAGAAGTTTTATTTTAAGAAGGAGGTATTTTTACTATGGGGTACTGGAAAAGAGTAGGGAACAGAGCAGGGGCAATGTTCTTGTCGGTGACCATGCTGTCAACTGTAATTCCGGGGGGGATGACAGTAAAAGCAGATGTTGGGACAGGAAGCAGTGCAGCGTATGAAAAAACGGAGGAGTCTCAAAGGACGATAACAACAAATCCATCAAATCCAGTGAGTACGGTCAGAAATTGGACAATTACCTGGAGTGATGAGTTTAATGATGGAGAACTAGATGACTCCAAGTGGACTAGCATGGTCGGAACTGGTGCGGAATATTCAGACGACGGCTGGGGAAATAGTGAGTTAGAGTATTACACAGATGGCGATAATATTGATTTTGTTACAGAGGACGGAGTTGACTGCTTAGAAATAACAGCAAAGAAAACTACGGATGATGATAAAAACAAATACTCAACGAGCAAGCAGTACACATCCGCTAGACTTTGGACGATGTCAGATGAAACCAGAGGCGGAAAAAAGAACACCAAATTTGCCAAGACCTATGGTCGTATTGAATCAAGAATTAAGATATCAGGTGCAAAAGATGGACTTTGGCCAGCATTCTGGATGATGCCATCTGATGATGTTTATGGTACATGGGCGGCTTCCGGTGAATTAGACATTATGGAAGCAAGAGGCCGTCAGCCGAATATCGTTGATGGAACACTTCATTTCGGAAGCCAATGGCCAAATAATAAGTCAATTGGCGATAGCTATGATGAAGAACTGGGATTCTATGATGACAGTTTTACCATTGAAGAGTGGCATACCTATGCAGTAGAATGGTTGCCAGGTGAGATTCGTTGGTATGTCGATGATGTTTGCTACTATACTGAAAATCGCTGGTATGCAACTTCAGGAAAAAATGCTGTTGATTATACATATCCGGCTCCATTTGATCAGGACTTCTACATTTTGTTGAACTTGGCGGTTGGTGGAAACTATGATAATGGAAGATTAGACCCTAACTTAGATGAGGCAAAAATGTTGGTTGATTATGTTCGAGTATATGACCTAGATGGTGGATACGACGAAGATAATGTTGTGAAGCCGGTCGATGAAATCGCACCGAATCCAATCAAAGGAAACATAGCTGATAACTATGTGGGCACTCCATTGATGGACTGTCAGTTGACAACAGATTATAAGTCAGAAACTGAGAATCGTTGGTTTGTATCAAAGCTCGAGGGTGGTGACGCTGCATTAAGTATGGCGGATGATGCCTTAAAGGTAAATGTAACCCAAGGCGGTTCACAGAACTATAGTGTTCAGCTAATTCATAATGTACCATTAACAAAGGGTTATCGTTATGTAATGAATTTCTGGGCAAAATCGGATGAGGCAAAAACATTAAATGCTAAATTCGGAAATATTGGTGGGTATCCAGCGTATTCCGATAGCATGGAAATAAATTTAAAGACAAGCTGGAAAGAATATACATATATTTTTGATATGGCTAATAACTCTGATGAAACCGGACGAATTGAAATTAATATGGGTCAGACAACTGGAGCATGCTATTTCAAAGATTTTTCAATTGTAACGACGGGACAGACACCGGTAATCGGTGCAGATGATGAGAAGCAGCCGCTGGCAGATGGAAATCATATCTATAATGGAACCTTTGACCAGGGTGACGGCAGAATTTATTTCTGGCACGCAATGGATAACACTGAAATTGTTGGTAGCAAAGCGACAATGGACTTGAAAATAACTGGCAATAACGCAGTATCAGGCGCATATCAAAGTGGAATTAATTTGTTACAGAATGATACCTATAAACTGACCTTTGATGCCAAGGCAGAAACGGCCGGCGATATGAAAGTAAAACTGGTAAGCAAAGCGGGTGATACTTATTTTGAAAGCAATGCAATTACCCTTGGAACAGATTATACCGGACAGATAGTGACATTTACGATGGATGAAGGGGTTACAGATACGGATGCAGTCATCCAATTTGTGACTGGCAATAACACCGTATATCTTGACAATATCAAGATGGTACGGACAACCAATAATAATCTGGATTGGTCAGAGGTTGATATTTGGCCAGCATATAACTATGATTTCTTTAATGGAACCGATGGTTGGAACCTTTGGAGTGAAGGTGCCGGCAGTTTAAATGCCTGGGTGGAGAATGGTAAATTAATCGCCGACATGAATATTGGCGATGATCCGCAATTCTACTGTGTCGGTATACAGACACCAGCAATGTCCTTAAAAGCAGGAATTCCATATAAATTTATTATTAATCTCCGAGGCGAGGCAAAAAAAATTAAAGTAGAGTTACCGGGGGCTGGACAGGTAGATTATGATTTTGCAAAAGATACTCCATTGGAATTAGAGTATACACCGGTAACAGACGTTCCGGCAGGAAAAGTGACATTATACTGTGGACTGGAAAAAGGACATTATCGCGGTGAACTTGAGAGCATTGATGTAATAATTGACACCGATAAAATTACATTACCAGCAGGAACAGCAAGACCGGCAAGTGTGGCATCAGCAGGAAGAGTGAAAGCAGGCGACGCATTTGTAATTAATCACAACAATAATGATTGGGCAGCACAGATTGAAGAGGTATATTTTAATGATCAACCAATCGGTCGGTCCCAAATAGATACAAGCGTAGATAACAAGATTACTTTTGAAGGAAGTTTAATGCCGGATGAAGGAAGCTATACAATCGAGTTTGCAGCAACAGGCTATTGCAATACAAAAGCGATTGTCCAAAAAGCATTGCCAGCAGATGGAAATGTAATTGTAAATGGTAAATTCAATACGGATGCCGACTCATGGAGCACATGGTTTGCGGGAGAATTGGGAACTGGTGAACTAAAAGCAGACGATGGTGAAGCGGTTCTGCATATTACTGGCGGCGGCGAAGGAAACCCATGGGATGCCCAACTTAAACAAGCGGGATTGGAACTGACCGCAAATGATTACTATATGCTGAGCTTTGATGCATATGCAACGGTTGCAAGACCAATAAAACTAGAGTTCGCCAATTTGGGAACAGCATCGAAAACCGATATTAATTTATCGACAACAAAAAAGACCTATTATGTCATCTTTAGAAATGTTTCAAATACCAAAGCAGCATCAATATTATTTATGGCGGGAAATGTAGATGGATGTCTGTCTGATTTTGCGGCAATTGGTGAGCATAATATATGCATTGACAATGTATCGCTAAAGGCAGTATCAGAGCAAGAGGCAACGAGTGTCCCAGCACCAACATTAAGTCTAAATAAACAAGCGTTATTAGGTCGTGATGTAGTTCTTTCCTATACAGAAAACACTGTCTGGGAGGGCAAAAATAAAACCATTACGATTGATGATGTTCCAGTTGCAAGTCAGAATGTAAGCATTGATACAGAAAATAATTTGCTGATACTAGATCGAAAAGCTTTTAGTGATGTAGGAACAAAATTGATTAATATCGCGGCACCGGGTCATGACGAAACCAGCTTGAAGGTTAAGATATTGGAAAATGAGCAGAATTTGCTGAATGATTCTTGGGAAACTTGGAAGGATGATGCTGAGACAGGTACATTTACAGCGAATGGTAATCAAATTAATGTAACCTTTAAGTCAACCCTTACAAGCGAGTGGAATGGACCAGAAATTTGGTCAATGTTGGCAAATAATACAAATATTGTAACAGAAACAAATAAAGACTATATTTTAACATTTGATGCGGAACTCACTTATCAAGATAGTTCCTTAACAACAAATCGTGAATTAGTATTAGAGCTAGGCAAGGATGCAGATAAAGAACATCGAGTTCAATTAGAGCCGGGTAAACATACATACAGCGTTAGCGTTAAACCAGGAAAGAAAACAGATTACAACGTTCAATTTTTACTAGGCGGAGCAGAATTTGGCGTGGCAGAACATACATTAGCAATTACCAATATTACGTTTAGAGATATCGTAACGCCAACAATAACAAAAAATCCAGCTAATGCAACATATGAGCAAAAGGCCGCAGCAACTGCATTGCAGGCCGCAGCAACGCCAACAGAAGGCGGCTCACTAGAGTATCAGTGGTATAAAAATACCAAGGATGCATTCTATGGTGCAACCGCAATTGCTGGTGCAGAATCAGCTACTTACACGCCATCAACATCAACGGCTGGAACAACATACTATTATTGTGTAGTAACCAATACCAATAATGATGCAAGTGGAGTAAAAACAGGAGAAGCAATGAGCGAAATTGCCAAGGTAGCAGTAACCCCACTACCCAATGCAGCTCAAACACCAAACATTACCAAACAGCCAGCCAATGCAACTTATACATACGGTGCAACAGCTACAGATTTAAGTGTAGCTGCGACATCAACGGATGGTGGAACAATCAGCTATCAGTGGTATAAAAACAGCAAGAACAGCACAACTGGAGGGACAGCGATTGCTGGTGCAACCAAGGCAACTTACAGGCCAGCCACATCTGCAACAGGAACGACTTACTATTACTGTATTGTAACGAATACAAATAGAAAAGTATTAACAACAACAGCAGTAACAAAAAATAGTAACATAGTATCCGTTGTAGTAAATAAGGCGGCAAATAAAGTTGATGTAAAAACAAGTGTAACCAAGGTGGACGGCGATAAAGCCTTTAACCTGAATGCAAAAGCAAAGGGTAGTTTATCATACAAATCGGCTGATACAAAAGTAGTAAAAGTAGATAAGAATGGTAAGGTGACACTAGTCGGCTGTGGAAAAACAACGATTACCATTACCGCGGGAAATAGTAACTACAAGACCGTAACCCAAAAAGTAACCATTACGGTAAGCCCGAAGAAGGAAACTGTTACCAAGTTCAAATCAAGCAAGGCAAAAACAGCGACCGTTACTTGGAAAAAGGATGCAAAGGCCTCCGGATATGAAATTCAGTATTCAACGAATAAGAGCTTTAAAGGGGCAAAGCCGGTAACAATAAGTAGCAACAAAACAACAAGTAAGAATCTGACCAAACTGACCGGCAAAAAGAAATACTATGTACGTGTCCGTGCATATAAAACCGTTGGCAAGACAAAGGTATACGGTGCTTGGAGTGAAACAAAAAATACAACAGTAAAAAAATAATGATGCATTAATTAAATGGGCTGTCGCTTTAACGATTGAAAAATCGTGAAGCGGCAGCTTCTGTTATACCCTTTTCATGAGAGTATGTTTACAACTTAGATACAAAGTGTATTATAATAAGATGGTAAGCAATTGTCAGTAAAAAATGATAGGAGAATGACAATATGAGCATCTTAATTGTGGAAGATGAAAAAAATATTGCCCTGCTGATTCAAGCCGGACTGAGCAGAGCAGGATATGAATGGGAGTATGCATCCGATGGAAAAATCGCGGCTGATAAAATCGAGAATCAAGACTATGATTTGGTTTTGCTTGATATTATGCTGCCGGAAATAAATGGCTATGAATTGATGGAATATATTGAGCCGCTGGGAATGCCGGTTATCTTTATTACAGCAAAAGGTTCGACCGAAAATAAAATCAAAGGTCTGCGCATGGGAGCGGATGATTATATTGTCAAACCGTTTGCGGTGGATGAAATGCTGGCTCGGGTAGATGCCGTTTTGCGCCGTTATAATAAGGGACAGACGGTATTAAACGTACACGATATACAGATTGATACAAACATCCGAAAAGTGATTAAGGGAGAAAACACCATTAATTTAACGCCAATGGAATACGAATTGCTGCTTTATCTTGTCAGAAATAAAAACACGGCGCTTTACCGGGAGACAATCGTTGAGCGAGTTTGGGGTATTGACATAATTGGTGACAGTCGAACGCTGGATTTGCATATTCAGAGGCTGCGAAAGAAGTTAGACTGGCATGATTATATTAAGACGGTTTATCGGGTGGGATATTGTTTGGAGGCACTGCCATGAAGTTTGCCATGAAATTAATGTTTAGTGTAACAATTGTTGTGAGCCTGCTGTTTTCGGCCGGCGGTATATACTTTGTCGAACAGAACTTTAATCATTCCTTGGATATGGCAGCAGAGCAGAATAGCAATCAGCACATGCTGCAAAAATATGCCATCGAATCTAACATGCTGGGCTATCTGTTAAGTGGTGAGAATTATTCTGATGAGAAGCTTTCAGAATATGCAACGCGTGTCAGTGGTTATGCAGAAAATATGCAAAAATATATGGGGATATTCTATCGGGAGAGCCAGCCTATTTATAGTACATTGCCTGCGCTGGAAGATGGAAACGTAGATGAGGCGATTGGAAAAGGAGGCGGTATTTACCTGATCCGAAAAGTGGAGGAGAAAACCTATATGCTTTTTACCTCTGCGCTTGAGATTAAAGATGTTCCGGCTTATATGGTCAATGCCTATGACATATCGGCGTTGCTGGCAGAAAGAGACCGCCAGCTTAGTAGCTTTCTGCTGTTAAATGGAATTTTAATTATGGTATCGGTAGTTTTGGTTGGCATCCTGGCGTGGTTTTTAACCCGGCCGATTGCCAAGCTTAATCGGGTTAGCAACCGAATTGCAGCCGGCTCTTATGAAGAACGAACGGATATTAAAAGTGATGACGAAATCGGTGAACTAAGCCGAAGCTTTGATACAATGATTGAAACAATTAAAAATAATATCCAAAGCCTGGAGGCTTCCATACAGCAAAGAGATGATTTTGTGGCAGCATTTTCTCATGAAATAAAAACGCCAATGACCTCCATTGTAGGTTTTGCCGATTTGCTGCGGACCGGTATTGTAGATGCCGAAAATCAATTTCAATATGCCAGTGTCATATATGATGATGCCAGACGTTTAGAAAATCTTTCGCGCCGACTAATGGAATTAATGGGAATATCAGAGGAGACGATACAGTTGAACCGGCTGTCTACGGAACAATTATTTGCTAGAATTGAAAGTCATGCCGCAGATTATCAAGAGGTAGTTCTTACATATGATATTGAACCGGCTGAAATTATCGGGGATGAAGATTTGCTCGACTGTTTAATTGGAAATCTTATTTCCAATGGAAGAAAAGCTCATCCTCAGGATGGGCGAATCTATTTAAGTGGTAGCTGCAGTGGCAGTGGCTATCAGATAGTCGTGTCTGATTATGGCTGTGGAATACCGCCGGAAGAAATTTTGCGCATTACAGAACCGTTTTATATGATTGACAAATCTCGTGCCCGTAGCGAAGGCGGTTCAGGATTAGGTTTGTTTTTGTGTCAGAAAATTGCCAAGCTTCATCAGACTGAGTTAGTCGTCGCCAGCCAACTAGGTAAAGGCACATCCGTTACCATAGAGCTGTCATTGGCAGTGGAAGGGGGCGAAAACAAATGAAAAAAATTGCGAAAATGACTGCTCTTGGTCTGGCAACAATAATCGTAGTATTTATCAGTCTGTATAGTCCATCCGTTTATTTTCGGCTGCGTGATGCAAAGCTGTCCGAGCGCGAATATGTATACAGCGAATACAGTGGCAGTATTTCGCCGGAAGCAGATGAAATATATATGGTAAAAGCCATTCAAAAACTGTATGGAATGAATAGTAGTTTAATGTTTGTTGAGCAGATACCAGTGAATTCGGAAAGTGATTTTTTGACAAGCTTGCATGATGCAAAAATTGTGAATGATAATTGGCAAGAGGTATATCTTTATCGATTATTAATAGAGGAAGAAAGTGAGAAAGTGCTGCTGCTTAGGGCGTATAGCTCGGAAAAAATCATTGTCGACGAAACATCTGTATTAGAGAACTATATCAAGTATCTTGGATTAGATGTGTTGGATGATTGGGAAGCGGATGAGTTGGGCTTATCTTCACAGAAAGCATGCTTGCAGATTGTTTATTTATATAGTGAAGAAATAGAATTACTCGCAGTAGCACCGATTGGATATTTTAACTATGAGCGTCTGTTTGAATTGATGGAAGGGCAGATGCTTCAGCAAACAAATGAGCAAGCAACGATGAAGGATAAAGTGAAAATACCGATGACAGATAATACGAATGAAACAACCATTGAATTCAAATAGAAAGACGAGGGACGGATATCATGAAAAAATCAAGCATAGCAGTAGCAGTGTTACTAATCATCACGGTCCTGGCAGGTTGTGCAAGCAAAGCCAGTGAGAATAGGCAGGGACAAAATGCTAAGGAACTAGTGCTGGATATACCAAAGGATACAGAGGGTATGGAGGTGACTAAGACAGTAGACGAACAAAATGATGCCCTAGTTTCTGCGTTGCGATTTATCGAGCCAGGCGTGGGGACCGGCAATCAAAATGGTTTTTATTATCTGGCGGGTGAATCTGGCGAAGAGACAGATGCAGCAGGTAACCCATATATAAATATTCGCTACATTGATTATCAATCGAGACAGGATATTTTCTTATGCAATCGTCCGAATTGTAATCATGATGACGAAAACTGCACCTCTTATATTCAGACTGGCTGGCAAAGGTCAGCAATCTTGCTAGCTGGAGAGGAGCAATTATATTTAATCTGTAATCCATATGGAAGTGTTACATTTTCCGCAGATGGAGATATGTCTCAGGAGCAAAACATACCGACGGTTTATACCATGAACCTTGATGGCTCAAACAGGAAAAAGATTGTTGAGCTAGAGAGCGGATGTGAGCTACAAAGCACACAATATCTGGAAAATGGCGATAAATTGTACCTTGTGCTCAGCAAAAGTGAGTTAAAGGCTGACGGAAATAACACCACCGCGGTAAGAACTGGTCAGGAATTAGTAGAAGTGGATACGCAGAAAAAATCAGTTCGTACCGTCCGTGACTTTTTATATCAGGATATCATTGGGGTGTGGAATCAATGCGCAGTAATTCGGCAATGTCATTATGACAAGAATCCAGACGAAATGACGGACAGCGAATATATGGCGGCATTCGACCAATTACCGGTGACCATTGCAACCTTAGATTTAGAATCGGGAGAAACAAGCACCTTATTTGAAACGGACTACCGAAGTACCGATGAGCTAACGATGGACCGTGATAATATCTATTTTGGCAAGGCAAAGAGTGGAACATTAAATCGCTATGATATCCAGACTAAAGAAACAACGGTGGTTACGAATGAACTTCCAGACGGATATATCGGTAGCGTGATAGATGGAAGAATAATCTGTAACTGTGACAATGGAGCGGCACTGAATGCTGAATTTACAGATAGCTTTTCTCTTGATGTAGAAACGGGCGAAATTACCAAGCGAAATCTGGACATTGAAAAGCCTCATAGCCCAGTGGAAATTTTGGCAGATGCCGGAGAATACTATCTGGTCACCTCTGATTACATTTATGAAGAGGAAATTTCCTGGGCAGGAACGGAGCAGATCAATATCAAAAAGTTTATTCGCTCACTTATTTTAAAGGAGGATTTCTGGCAGAGTAAGGCAAATTTCTTAGCGATTACGGAGCAGGGAGGCGCACAATGATTGAACTCGTTCGATTGACAAAAAGCTATGCGGGGAAAATGGCGCTGGAAGGAATCAGTCTAACACTGAATAATGGTGTTTATGGATTGCTAGGACCAAACGGCGCGGGCAAGTCGACCTTAATGAATATAATTACGGATAACTTAACAGCCGACAGTGGCGAGGTGAAATGGAATGGTCAGGCGATTCATGATTTGGGCCGTAAATATCGCCAAATACTAGGATTTACACCACAGCAGCAGGGACTGTATGAGGAATTTACGGGCCGTCGTTTCCTGCATTATATTGCAAGTCTTAAGGAGGTGCCGAAAGCTGAGGTTAAGAGCGAAGTGATGCGGGTTGCGACGGCGGTCAATCTGGCCGATGAACTCGACAAGCGACTAGGGGCTTATTCTGGTGGAATGAAGCAGCGAATATTAATTGCGCAGGCACTTTTGGGGAATCCCGAGCTTTTGATTATGGATGAACCGACGGCCGGACTTGACCCGAAGGAACGGGTGCGGATTCGGAATCTCTTGCGTCAGCTTGGTGACGAGCGAATTGTGCTGGTGGCAACCCATGTCGTATCAGATATTGAAAGTATTGCAGATGTAATTTTAATGCAGAAAAAGGGTCGGATTGTGGCTCAGGGTTCCGTTGCTGATTTGTTAAAACAGTATCATGATTGTGATGGCATTGAGGATATTTACATGAAACTGTTTGGCGGGGAGGTGGAGTAATGAAAACCCTCCACTTAAGTGGCTTTGAGTTTTATAAAATCTGGGGCAAAAAAATGTTTTGGGGTGTCCTGGCAGTGATGCTTTCTCTGAACATCTTTCTACTGTGGTATACCGCCGTTGTGAGAGCTGATGCTAAATCCGAAGCGTATCATGTGTCATCAAATGCTTTGCCGTCCACAGATGGTAGCGATATTGACATTGGCGAGATTAAAGCTGCCGAGTATCAGAACATGCTCGATGAGATTGCCAGCCAGGCCCAGAATCTCTCACAGATTTCAATTTTTCAAGACCAAGAGAACAGTCACTTTTCAAGTCGAAATATTCAAAAGACGGCTGCAGATTTTGAGCAGATGCGAGACATTAAAATCAGTTATGAACCGGCAGAGGGCTTTGTTAAGGCAACAAATTTTCGGGTTACGGATATCCTGTTAATCGGAGCATTGTTTGTGATTGGTTCAATTTTGATTTACGACGAAAGGAAAAAGGATATGTTTGCGGTCCTGCGGGTCACACCAGGGGGCCGAGGCCGAGTTATGGTAGCCAAGGTACTAGCAATGGCAATCAGTACGCTGCTGGTGACAATGCTGTTCTTTATGGCCAATCTAATCTATTGCGCCGGAGTATTTGGCCTGGGAGATTTAAGCCGCAGCTTACAGTCAATTGAAATGTTTCGGGGCAGTATTTTGCCGTTATCCGTTTGGCAGTATCTAATCGTTTTTTTGCTGATTAAGTGGGGCGGCGCATTTATGTGTGGACTGCTTATTCTATTGGTTTCGCTGCTTTTGGGGCATCCATTGTATGCATTACTTTCCACGAGCATGCTATATGGTGTTGGTATTTTACTTTATGCGGTAATTCCGCCATCTTCACCAATTAATATGCTCCGTTATATGAATCCGGCGACGATGCTGCAAACCAATACATTATTTATGCAGTACCAAAATTTCAATTTTTTTGAATATCCGGTCAATATGATTCCGGTATTGTTTGGTTTTCTGGCAATTACGATTTTGTTGCTGCTGATAGCGTTATTTGTCGTATACATAAAAAAGAAAAACTATCGGATGATGCAACTGCCAGTTGGATTATCAAGGCTTACGCGAAAAATGCCAATCGGGTATTCTCTGTTTTATCATGAGGCCCATAAGCTTTTCATCAAAAATAAGGTGTTAATCTTTATTCTCTTGTATAGTGTTGTGATGTGGATGGGCATTACCCAAAAATCATTTTATATCAGCCGTGAAGAAATGTATTACAGCAGCTATATGGATACGCTCTCAGGTGACATGAATGCTGAAAAACAGTCTTATATAAAGCAGGAAAAGGCAATCTTTAAAAAGGCAAACAAGCAGATAGATACAATATTAAAAAAGAAAGAAGCGGGGGAAATCAGTATTCTTGAAGCTTCGGATATGATGACTCCGTATCAAAATACGCTGGATAAAGAATCTGTATTTCATGAAGTTCTGGGGCGGGTGACTTATGTCAAATCGCATGAAGGGGCAAAATTTATCTATGATACAGGTTATAAGAAGTTGCTATTAGCAAATGCGGATGAATCACAGGTGTTGATCTTACTGCTGGTATTTGTCTGTTGCTTTTCCGCTGTATTTGGCGGTGAATACAAAAACAATGCCATCATTATCTTGAAGACAACACCGCTTGGCAGAGAGCGGACAGCCCGGGTGAAGCTGACATTAGTTCTATGGCTGACGTTTGTGCTGGGCGTGATGTATATTTTACCGCTGATGGTGCGAGTGGGAAAAAGCTATGGTTTTTTCGGACTGCATTATCCAGCGATGAGCATTCCGCAATACGTCTTTTTGCCTTCGTGGATACCGATTTGGCTGGTCCTGGTATTTCACTATGAGGTGTTACTCTTGGCCATGGCCGGGACAGCAATGCTACTGTGTTTCATCTCGCTGAAGCTAAGAAATACAGTGTTTTCGCTATTGGTGGGAACTTTGGTTTTGGCGGGACCAATACTATTTACGGTAATGGGTTTGGACTTTGGCAGGAAAATTAGTATTTTACCTTTTTTGGAGGCGGGCAGGAACATTCCGGGTTCCGGGCAGGAATATATCTGGCTCGTACTGCTACTCTTTTTAACGCTGGCAGTAGGATGCTATCAATATATTATAAAACGGTTTGGTAGATGAATGAAAATAAAAAAACTCCATATCCTATTTGCAAAAAGAAAGAGGTAGCATATGGAAATAAAAGAGCCAACAGTAGAAAATAAAGCAGATACGAAGCGGGCACCGGGCAGTATAAATGAAAAATCAGAGATTTTGACGAATGCCAAAATGGACAACTATGATTATCTGGCTAACTCAGCAACCGGTATGGACTGCACTGGGTTAATGAACCGGGCACCGGAAAACGAGACGGAGATGGAGAATTATCAGCAGGTATATCAGTATCTGCCACCAAATGTAAAAATTGAGGGTTCAGAAAAAGAATAAAATAGGTTAAACGGGATTTTCCATCAGGAAAGTCCCGTTTGTATCAATAGGCTAATCTTTTCTCCATAAATAAACCATCCTTTTTATTATTTGAAAATACAATGAAAAAAGTCCCAGTCCACCGCAAAATCCAGTCACCAGCCGCCGCCGATTGGTGGATTCTAACAGTCCGGCTTCCTGAATACCCCAGTCAATTCCCATCACAGCCAGGAGCGCAATAGCAAGCTTCGTTGGAAGTATCCGCCGAAACAGTACCAGCAGAATCGCTGTCGTATGACCGAAAAATACGCCGGTGCACCGGGCACAAACAGGAAATTGTTTTCCCTTGTAGAAAAAACTGCGTTCTGGTAGCTGATGGCAACCACTGTGATTGCCAAGCGTGCGAATCAGCTCTAAAAATGTTTGCCGCAACTTTGACATATATGAACCACCTTTGTATGAGTTGTTGTTTTATGCTTCTCTTTTCCTGATCCGCAGAGTCCGCACAAGATTCCTGGAATATCAAAGAACATATAGCCCAGACATGCCTTAAAACAGCTAAAGCCCTTAACCTTATGGGAGGTTTCGGTATCTGTGTAGGTCTGGGTTGTAACATGATTGCTTCCGCATTTTGGACAAATCATAGCATTTCCTCCTTAGCAAATATATATTAAAATAATCATAACAAAAATGTGGACAAATGAAAAGTGATTTCAGATTTTGCCAAATCAGGGAGAAAACGTTATAATAACATATACAATAAGGTAAAGTGAGGAGCATCTTAGCATGTACAAAATATTAATTATTGAGGATGATGAAATTATTGCCAGAAGTATCAAAAAACATTTAGCGGGCTGGGATTATGAAGCCATTTGCATCACGGATTTTTCGAATGTCATGGCGGAGTTTGCAGAGGCATCCCCGCAGTTGGTATTGATGGATATCACACTGCCGTTTTTTAACGGTTATCATTGGTGTCAAGAAATTCGCAAGGTATCACAAGTGCCGATTGTATTTCTGTCCTCAGCAGCCGAAAATATGAATATTGTTATGGCGGTTAATATGGGTGCAGATGATTTTATTGCCAAGCCTTTTGACTTGAATGTTCTTACCGTTAAAATACAGGCCATGCTGCGGCGCAGCTATGATTTTGCGGGACAAAGTACAGTGCTTGAACATCAGGGCATAATGATTAATTTGACCGAAGGAACGTTGGTTTATGAGAATGAGAAAATGGAGCTAACCAAGAATGAGCTGAAAATTATGCAAACGCTGCTGGAAAGTAAAGGACAAGTAGTATCTCGCGACACCCTGATGACCAAGCTGTGGGAGAGTGATAGTTATGTGGATGAGAATACACTATCAGTAAATGTGAATCGACTACGCAAAAAATTGGAAGAGATTGGATTGAAAGAGTTGATTGTCACGAAGAAAGGGATGGGATATCGAATCGGATGAAGTTGTTTATTTCTTACATAAAGAAAAATGTATTGTGGCTTCTGGCGTTAATATTATGCTTGCTAGTGATGGTGCTAATTGTCGGTTTGAATAATATACCGCTTTCCGAATGGAAATATGGAGTAGGAGTGTGCTTGTTCATCATGGTGACGATAGGCGGTGTGGATTTTATCCGCTATTATCGGAAGCACCAACGGCTGTTAAAATTGCGGGAGGTCATTCGAGTGTCGGTTGATGCATTGGAGTTGCCAGCGGATATGCATGAGGACGATTATCAGGAATTAATTCGCTTGGTGCATGATGATAAGGTGCAAGAAATTAACGACTCTGAATTACAAAAGACCGAGCTTGGCGAATACTATACGATGTGGGTTCACCAGATAAAGACACCGATAGCAGCAATGCGTTTGCTGCTGCAATCGGAAGATACCCTCCAGAACAAGGAGCTTTCCGAAGAACTGTTTCGGATTGAGCAGTACGTGGAAATGGCGTTGCAGTATTTGCGACTGACATCGGATTCCACCGACTTTATTTTTCGCCGTCATGAACTAGATGGGATTGTCAAAGAGGCGGTTCGTAAATATGCGAGATTTTTTATTCGCAAGAAGATTAGTCTGGATTTTGAACCATTAAACACGCAGGTGCTGACAGATGAAAAATGGCTGGAGTTTGTTGTCGAACAGATTTTATCAAATGCGATAAAATACACACCATCCGGGAGTGTGTCAATCTATATGGAAGGCCAGTATACGCTAGTCATTGCCGACACTGGAATCGGGATTCGCGCCGAAGATTTACCGCGCGTCTGTGAAAAGGGTTATACCGGTTATAATGGTCATACAAACAAGCGCTCAACCGGTATTGGGCTGTATCTGTGTCGCCGGATATTAACCAAGCTGGGGCATACCATATCGATTGAGTCAGAAATGGGGCAAGGAACAACCGTGCGAATTGGGCTGGAGGTTGTGGAGCGAACATTTGAATAGTGAAGTAGAAAGAATGGAACAGCAGATTGCCGCGGTAGAATATTGACAATCTGCTGTTTTTATTACTTATATTCGTATCCATTAATTGTAACAGAAGTAATATGTGAGGTATCTAAAATAGAGGAGAATGAATGGCATCGTAGAAACCCATTGCTATTTGAACTTTCCGTTTCTAAAGTTTTTTGCTCACCGTGGTCGGCTGCTAAGCCCAATTCTTCTAACGTGGAACTTGTACCATTATTGAAGTGCAGGATAATATCCTTGATTTCAAATTTTTTATAAAATTTATACCACACAGTTGTTGGATCATCCGTGCCCGCCATAGCAATTCCAATTGGTGAAACAATAACTTTTGTCAAACCATTTTTCTCTTCCGTGCCCATCCATTCAAACCGAGAATAGTCTTTGCTAGTATTTAGCTCAATTAGCTGGTCCAAGGGCTGTGTATTAGAAATGATTGTAAGACCACTTTCCGTATCAACTTCTGGGGGGGCATTAAAGCCATAAAAATTTACATAGAGTGTTGCATCATCCAAATTGAGATTAATATCATCATTATTTGCATGAAATGTATATCCAAAAATTAATTTATGATACATTTTGTTTGGCGTATTTTCTTTTTCATAATCAGTATGCATCACTGTAGTGGATACATTATATAAAACTGAGTTAGTGGTGAGCATGATGTCTGATTTACATTTGTTTAAGTCGTTTTTATCAAACTTTGTTATCTCTGCGCCATCTTCCCGTTCAACTGAATAGACGAGATATCCAATACCGATTTTATTATCAAATAAATATTCTTCCACTTTATACTGGAAGCCGTCTTTTAAAATGGTTTTTTCATTGGTAACAATATTTTGCTGAATGCCCGTATCATCAACGTTTTTCGTGTTAAAGAAAGCATCAACCAAGTATCCGCCCTTACTGATGGCAAATGCTGTTGTTGGCACTAATAAAACGATTGCAATGGTGGCGGCAATACGATAGAAGTTCTTCACTCTGGCAGCGGTGGAACGGCGGGAAGTAGCAGCCATTTTTTTTCTGGTCTCGTCAAAAATATCATCACTTAATTCAAAGGAATCCATTGCTGATGTATATTCTTTTTTAAACATAATCATAACCTCCTTCTATCAAAACTTGTTTTAGTTGTTGCCTTGCCCGTGTCAATTGAGAGGTAACGGTTGATTCTTTTAACGCTAACAATTGACTGATTTGTTTGACGGATAAACCCTCATAGTAAAATAAATGGATAACCTTACGATATTTAAGAGGGAGCTTCATGACTTCACTGAAGATGTCATTTCTTTCTCGCTCCTGAGCAGTATAAACATCCTCGAGCGGAACCGTCCTCCGAAAATATGCAGAACGGTAGATTCTTTTACATTCATTTAAGGTCACCTTAATAAACCAGGCTTTTCGATGCTCCTCCGTTTCAAACACTTTTCCGCTTTCCATATATTTTAGAAAAGTAGTTTGGAAGGCATCTTCTGCCAAGGGTATGTTTTTGGTGTATGCAAGAGCTATTTTGTACACCATGTTATAGTATAGAAACAATACTTCTTCGATTTCATCACTGGAACGTTCACTTATGTTAGCCACTTGATTATCCCCCTTCAACCATAATATCCCATAGCATGTCAAAATACTGCAAATCTTATAAATTTTTTTGATTTTTTACATTTGCTACACTATGATTGATTTACTTTGGTTAACATTTCTTATACAATTGGAAGTGACAACTCCACAAGTTATTATATATTGAGGAATAATTAATAAAATGGTATATTATTAGAGGGTGAAGTGCAATTATTTATAGATGAAGCTATTGTAAAAATCTGAAATCGTGATGAAAGGAATCAAGTTAGATGGACAGTTCTTTAGTAAAAAAAACATTTCAAATAAGTGCACTGAAAAAGAAGATAAATGAATGTGACAAAATGTCAATGATGATGAAGGGAATAACCGCACTGATTTTGCTGGTTGATTTTATGTGTGCAAGAAAGGGTAATGCAATGGTTGTTATCATCTCCTTGGTGGTACTATGTTTGTTTTTTTTCTTGGATGTCTATTTCTTGAAGAAAAAAGAGCAGTTTGAAATAGAATTGAATAATATCAATGATGGTATTCTAAAAATGTACACAGAAGAAAATCAAGTTAAATTTCCAATTGGATATTATGCAGTGATTGCGGCTATTATGATTGTATGGTTGATGAAAATACTATAATAATGCGTAGGTAGTTGAAAAATGTAATTATCAATTACTGTGGATAACTCTCCACCATATAAGGAGAGAAAAAGGTCATTATTCAGAATTGTTTCTGAATTGACATAGATCATCAGATTTTGAGCGTACTTAAATAAGCTCAAATACGAATTATGACAATTGAATATTTTTTCAGACAACTAAAGGTTTTAAACTTCGAATGTACTGTGGACAATTCATTGCATAAGCAACGATGACAGTCAACTGGCTGGCAATGCCAGCTAGAAACACATCAGCTTTTGTGGTGATGTGAGTTCTGGTTTTTCGTCCAGCAATACACATGTTGATTTTGAAATGGTTAATGGCACGCTCTACAATTGCTCTGATTTTGTAGGTACGGTTCCATTCGTCAGAATCACGCTGGATACCAGGAAACATACGTAAATCCATGTTTTCGTATGTGTAGGAGGTTCTTCCTTTGGCTGCGGTGCTACAAGGTGTTTTACAGTCACAAATCCAGCCTTTATGGTAATGCATTTTAGGGCAGCCCCACTTGATGCGGCCGGCCCGACCTTTTTCCTTTGTAACGCCATGATATTTCATCGCAAGAGAAGAATCAATGGGGCAGGTAGGATAGCCGTATTCATTGTATCCCACTTTCTTCAAAGAGCTTTCGTTTCTCGGATTGTATGGGATTAAGGCTTTAGAAAAATGGAAGTCATTGAATAAGGAACCATAAATCTCGGCAGAATCAAACGCAGAATCGCCAAGAAAAACATCTGGGTGAAAGTCAGGATGAAGTGAAAAATAGTCAGTAAGAACAGGGACAAGAGCGGAGGCATCGCCAATGGATTTATCTTCATCTGGAGAGTCGGATTTCTTTTCGACAAGCAAATCAGGATGTTCGGACTTGAAATTGTCATCGTCAACAAAAGAAATATGACGGACAATGCCTAGACCATTGGTGAGAATGACAAACTTGTCAGCATAACAAAAATGTCCATTGATGTACATCTGCTTTGCATCAGAACAAGAAGCAGCCTGAGGGGGCATGAGACCATACGCCATCTTATAAGGATCAATATTCGGATTGTTTTTGTAATAAGCTTTCAGCTTTCTGATTAGAGCATTAAGGGTTTTAGGATTATTTTCAGTGACATAGAGTTCAATGCCGGAGGTATCAAAGGTGAGCATCTGTGCAAGAGCAGAATCGATTAATTGGCAAATGGGTTCAGTATAGTCAACCATCTGTTGAAACATAAGTTCAATGTAAAACTCGAAATGATGTTTGAAACGAGACATAAGAGAAGCATCAGGAACCTTGGAAAAACCGCAGAAATCACGTAATTCTTTACAGAGACCTAGAAAAAGAAGAAGCAAGGAATCCGTCGGAATCGAAAAGATTTTTTGAAGGATAAATGCAGAAAGAAAACCGTGTAATGAGTAAATGCGATTGCGTCCGATGGAAAGATAAAAAGCTGACTGAAATTCGTTAGGAATAAAAGAATCAAGGTCAAAGTATTCCGAAAGAATTTGAAAGAATGATGGAGATTCATCAATTAGCTTGTTTTGGCAATCTGAAAAAGTTTCACTTAAAGAAATCTGATGATATTTAGTAGTCATAAATTTTCTCCTCCTCTTGGTGTGTGATGTGTTGGTGTCGTTACCTGTATTATACCACTTGAGGAGAGAAAATTTATATAAATGAAGCAATAAAACCCAGTAAAATCGCTGGGTTACGGCGTTTATCAAACGCCTAATAATAATGCGAATAAGGAGAGAAAAATCGTGCATATAAAAAAAGTTACAGGTGCAAAAAAAGAATATATTGATTTGCTGCTATTAGCTGACGAGCAGGAGAACATGATAGATAAATACCTTGAGAATGGCGAAATGTTTGTTTTGGATGATAATGGAATAAAAGCTGAGTGCGTAATCACCAAAGAAGCCGATGGCATTTATGAGCTTAAAAACATAGCCGTTTTTCCTGACTGCTGGCGAAGTGGCTATGGGAAAAGTCTGATAGAATTTCTGTTTACCTATTATTCCGACTGCAATGTTATGTTTGTTGGAACTGGCGACTGTCCTTCGATTCTTTCTTTTTATAATAAATGCGGTTTTAGCGAATCTCACAGAATGAAGAATTTTTTTATTGATAATTACGACCATCCCATGTTTGAAGATGGAATCCAACTAGTTGATATGGTTTATCTGAAATGGGAGCGATAAATGACTTCAATAATCCTAATTTAAGAAATCGGTAAATAGCGGAGGAATTATCATATGAAACATTTTGTTGAAGCACTAATAAGTGAGGGAAAAAATATAGCATTACCCGAAGAGTCTAATTATTTTGGAAAACTTATTGGCAGTTGGAAAATCGACTATATTGACAATAACAATTCTTACGTGATGAAAGGTGAATGGCATTTTTCATGGGTCCTTGAAGGAATGGCGATACAGGATGTTATTATCCTGCCCGATTATGAATGCGGAACAACATTTCGTGTCTACAATCCTGGCACGCACGCCTGGGATGTTGCTTATTGTTTTACAGGAAAAATCATACGGCTTGAAGCAAGGAGACAAGACGATATGATAGTCCTTACAAACATTGAGGATGAAAGAAAAAAATGGGTCTTTGCCCAAATCGAGGATAATAATTTTCATTGGCAGGATGTTACAGTAAAAGATGACGGAGAATGGCAGATTAATTTTGATTTACATGCCGAGCGCATCGAATGAGTGTTTTGGAGGAACATAATGAAGAAAGTTTATATTTACAAAGTTTTATTTATAATTGGATTTGTATTATTAGGATGCTTCATTTTAAGCTCAGTTTATGATAGCTATCACTACATTTTTGGTAGCTGGAAATATGGTTCAGCACCATTAGATTTATATATTGCAATTAGGGCTTTGGAGTTTTTGTTGCCGGCCATTATTAGTTTTGTAATAGCTTATATACTAAAAGTGAAAAGTCGAAAAAAGGATACCTGATAAAAGACGTTATTATTGGGATGTTTAGAATATGGGATTGAGGTGATGGTATTGAGAGCGATACATTATGCGGTTTTAAATGAAATTAGTTTTTCACAGACAATTCCACAAACCATTTTAGATGTCGGCTTTGGAAATGGGGCATTTACTCAAGCGGTTTCTGCTACATTCTCGGGTAGCGACATTACTGCTATTGACACTTCTATTCCCAAGTTATTTTCATCGGACAAAATAGCATTTATTAAGGGAAGTGTTGAACAACTGCCGCTTGTTTCAGAATCGTTTGACTTAGTTATTACCGTGCTGTCGTTACATCACTGGAAAGAAAAGGATAAAGGTATTAGCGAAATATATCGAGTTCTTAAGAAAGATGGCAAACTTATAATCGGTGACCCGTTACTTGAAGATTGGATGAGCAATCGTATTCTTGGATTGTTAATGCAAGTATTAGATGGTGGCGTCTTTACAGATAAGAAAAGAGTAAGCGAATATTTAATTACGGCAGGATTTGAGGATATTAGTATAAGGATTGTCCCCAATACGATGAAGTCGCTATATCTTATTACGGCAAAAAAGTAATACAAAGATTTACGAAAGGGTAAAATGAAGGGAGATAGTATGAAAGCATTAGTTGTGATTGACGTTCAAAAAGAATACATGGATAAATATGAGCCTGTTCTTCTTTCGGACATAAATCAACGAATACAGCAAGCTATAGAAAGCGAAGAAGTTGTTATATACATTAAAAATGTCAGGAAACTTAGAAGTGGAATAACCACTTATGAATTTGCTGAAAATCTAAATGTTAGTTCACCCAATATCATTTATAAGGATAGAGCCAGTGCTTTTGCAAATGGTGAGTTATCTAATATCCTCAATAAGAATAATATATCTCAAATTGAGATGGTTGGAGTTGATGGTAATTCTTGTGTAGCTTGTAGTGCAATAGATGGAAATAAACTAGGATATGAAGTGACTTTATTATGTAAATGTATAGGTACACAAAATGTAGAAATATTTGCGAAGAAGAAAACATTATTGATGGAGCAAGGCATTGTTGTTATGTAGACAAAAAATTCATTTCTTACACCATTGTAAGGTGTATCTAGCCAAGAATATTTTGAAATGTCACGAACAAACCAAATGGACATTGATTGGTTAAAATGATGAAGTTATCTTTAAAGCGGGATTTCAATATGCTTGGACACTGTTTGGCGAATGCATAAAAAAAGAAGATTATTAAATAAAGAAATGTGAATAATAGATTGTAAAAGATATATGCCTATGATACAATTTTTACAGAAAGTACCCATGACAGGGTGGCAACCTCCCGAATCAACCATGAAGCCATAATATGGCATACATAGGAGGGGAGGGAAAGCCGATGACAGCATATGAGATTGTTTCAACAATTTTAACGGCAGCTTCTTTAATAGTAGCTGCGGGAATGCTTGTTGTAGCATTACTTGCCTTTTTAGATAAAAAGCGCAAAAAATAATGCCTATCCTGTCTGCCAACAGGATAGGCACCTATCTATGATAGGTTAATAAAAGACTATTTGGGAGCATCCACATTGGAGTGGGTGCTTTCTAATTTCATATTACCATTCTAAGGTCATCTTTTCAAGGTATTTCTTCAAATTTATTCATTTATAACATTTTGTTGAAGATATAATATCTCTTTATCCGCTTCCTTCTGAAAGAATGGCAATCGTGTCGCAACAATAGAATGAGAGTCGGCTAACAAAAAGCAATCGTTTTTTGAATTATAGTGATATTCTGAAATTTCAGATACACATCTTTTTTGATTGATTCCATAATATACAATCACAGCATTTTGCAATTTGATTCCAATGTTGAGGAAATCAGATGAAAAATAGTTATGCTCTTTCGGGGTGGTCAATGATGAAGGAGCCTTATAGAAATCACTTACGTTCTCGTTAAGAAAAAAAGGCATTATATGAACGATGTTTTTAGCTGTTTCAGAATAAACAAAATAACTCGGTATCAATTCACCGTTTCTGTTCACCTTGCCTAAGTATAAGTTTGTCTTATCAGAAATAGGAAAATACTGAACATAGCTTTTACGTTCTTCAACATTGTTATTTGATAGAAAACGATTTACCATCTGTATTATCTTAACATCATCACCATAGCTGTAACCAAGCGGATACATAGTATTTACAAGTGCATCAATAAATTGATTTGAAAATCGTATTCCAAGGTTATTGGCTAGGAGTTCACTGACATATTCATTTAAAGAGCCATAGAGCAATTCATTAACGCTCATGTTCCCCATAATCGCAATCAATTCCAGCCGTTCCTTATTAGGGAGATTAACACCTTTTTCCCAACTGTTTACAGAACCTCTGGGAGCATCGCCAATTTGTTTTCCAAACTGTTCCATGCTGTAATTGTTTTTTATCCTTATATCATGGATTTTTTCGCCAACTACTTTTTTATCAATCTGCATAAAATTCACCTCTTTCACAGTATATCACAACTTCAAAGAAAAAGTAAGGAAAAACGTAAATAAAATTGATTGACAAACATATGTGCGCATGTTATGATGTGATTGTAAGGATAAAAGTAATGAAATGCGTAATCCAAAAAGTAATGAAAGAGGGAGGAAAGATGCCGGATAAAACACGCACCTGCGGCTGGCAGAATGCACGGCGGCGTGCGAAGCGTAAGCCGCAAGGGCAATTCTGCTATGCCGCCGTGGCGGCGAAGCCGTCACGGTATCTCTCCCCCATATCTAACAGGGGGAGAGAAATGCAAACAACTAAGACCATCACAAGGAAATACCACGAAAATCAAGGAGGGTAGACAAAAAGTGAGGTTGACTAGAACATTAAAAAGTCAACTACCACAAACAAAAAATTATGAACAAAATGGATATTGAAATGAGTACATATGATGACCGTCAGGCTGTACTTGAAGAAGAAACGTATTACAAATTAGTTGAGGAAATCTATCAAAAACGTATTGGATATGAAGTAACACAAGAACGTCTTGCACAACTAACCGGAATAAGTAAAACTTATATCAGCAAAATTGAAAATGGAAAGAAAAGAGCACCAGACAGACTATTGCAAAAAATGAATATGGCTTTGGAATTGGAATACTTCCAAAGTCCGATTGAGATATTAATAGACTATGCACGAATACGAATCCCCAGCATGGATTTGAAAGCAGTATTTGAACGACTTTTACGAATTAGAAGCGAGTATTTTATCCATGAAGACTATGCCTTTTATGGCTATAAAGAGCAGTATAAAATTGGCGATATTACTGTAATGACATCACCGGAAAAAGATAAGGGAATCCTGATTGAAATGAAAGGAAAAGGCAGTCGGCAGTTTGAACGGATATTACAGGCTCAAAAGCGAAGCTGGATTGACTTCTTCAAAGATGTTATAAATGAAAATGGCATATTTAAACGAATTGATATAGCAGTAAATGACAAGTTTGGACTTTTAAATATTCCGCATTTGATAGAAAAATGCGAAAAAGGTGCGTACCGGACAAAGTTTAAAGGATATAAGGCATATCAAAGCGGAGAACTTATTGCACGTAGAGAAGATAAAAAATTGGAAATGGGAAAAACATTGTATCTTGGCTCTTTCAGAAGTGATATTTACTTCTGCATATACGAAAAAGACTACGAACAGTATGTTAAGAATGGCATTTCATTAGCCGATGCAGAGGTCAAAAACCGATTTGAGGTACGCTTGGGAAATGAAAGGGCAAAAGTAGCACTGAATGATTTGATTGACCATCAAGATATTGGAAGTACCGTATTCGGAATTATAAATCAATACGTACAGTTTTTGGACAGCAGTAAAGGCGATAAGCGAACTTGGAAAATGAATGAGGAATGGCTAACATTTATTGGACAGGAAGATAGAAAATTAAAGCTGACAATGAAACCGGAGCCGTATACCATAGAGCGCACCATGAACTGGATGCATAATCAGGTAGCACCTAGTTTAAGGATGGCATTGGAATTGGACTGGGCAAAAGGTACAAACCTAATTGAAAATATGATAGAAAATACCCAGCTAAAACAAAAGCAGAAAAAAATCATTGAACAGCAGTTGCTGTCGGTAGAAGATATTATATTGTGACGAAAACAACAAGTTTCTTGCTAAGCAGAAAAAAGGAAAGGGGGAATTGAATGGTAAAAGATGCAGTACCGGTATGGGAAAAAATGACGCTGACAGTAGACGAAGCGGCGGCATATTCCAATATTGGAGTAAATAAAATCCGCAGTATGGCAGATGTGCCGAAATGCCCATTTGTCGTATGTGTAGGCAATAAAAGGCTGATTAAGCGGAAAGAATTTGAAAAATACATATCACAGCAGACACAGGTTTAAAAGACAGAAATAGGAAATGTTGAGATTTAAGCCGTGTCATGATAAAATTTCATTATCAAACAAGGCTCTTTTCAACAAACGAAAGGAGCACACAATTATGGAACGTAAAGACAAAAAAGGAAGAACACTAAAAACAGGAGAGAGCCAGCGAAAGGATGGCATGTATCAGTATCGGTATACGGACTTGGATAATAAGCGAAAGACGGTATATAGCTGGCGGCTTCTACGCTCGGACAAGACACCATCAGATAAAAAGCATGACTTTTCGTTGCGGGAAAAAGAAGCAGAAATACAAGAATATTTGATAAAAGGACTTAGCAGCAAAGGAAAATATATGTCCTTAAATGATATGTTTGACAGCTATCTTTTGAGGAAACGTCACAAAGGGAAACCATTATTATCCAATACAAAGTCAAACTATAAAAGTATGTGGGATAAAAATGTCCGGTATACTGTCGTTGGTAATATGAAATTGGCAAATATTTCACGGTCTGATATTGTTTCATTGTATTCTGATTTAAAAGAAAAAGATATTTCATATGGAACAATTGTCTTCTTTAATAAAGTAATGTCTTCTGTACTCAATATGGCAATAGATGATGATATCATATCTAAAAACCCAGCCAAAAGGGCATTAGATGAAGTGGAAGGAGAGCATAAGAAACGTGATGCCCTTACCACAGCACAACAAGAAGAACTGCTTGCATTTGCCAAAAAGAATAACAGAGATATGTACCGCAAGTTGACGGTGTTAATTCATACAATGTGCAGAATCAGCGAGTTTTCTGGACTTACGTGGGAAGACATTGATATGCAGGAGAAAATAATTACGATTGACCATCAGCTTCAATATCTAAAGCTTGAAGGTGATGCAAAACATACTTACCATATCACCCAGACAAAATCAAAAAGAAGCAGAATTATCCCGATGACAGACGAAGTATATCAAATCCTAAAAGAATTAAAACGCCACTACTTTATCTTGAAACAAGATTACGAAATAGACGGCAAAGAAAATTTCCTGTTTTATACATCTTCCAACCGCTTAATGAATGAGGGTTCATTTTTACATGAACTCAAAAAGTTTCTTGATATGTATAATCAAGAAGCAGAAAACAAAATAGAAAAACTAACTCCTCACATCTTAAGACACACAGGTTGTACAAGAAATGCTGAAAACGGAATGGACATTAAAGTCCTGCAATACATTATGGGACACAGCACTTCTCAAATAACAAATGATGTCTATAACCATGTGCATATGCAAAGGGCAAGAAATGAGATGGTAAAGGCTGAATTTAGGCAGAAAAACAGAGCTTAGCTTTACACCAGTTCACTTGAAAAAAACAACTAGATTTACACCAAATATACACCATCGTGTTGTTAATTTATGAAATTTTACGTGAAGAAATGGAAAATCAACAATTCGAATAATCGCCCAATTATAGCGATTTGAGAGGATATAAAAGCATATGAAGAAATACTCAAAATTACACATTTCTTACACCATTGTAAGATTAAACCGGAAAATGTAAGCTAAATCAATGGCGGCCATTTTCCGGTTTTGTTATACTCAATTTGTAAAACATAGATATGACAAATAGGAGGAACAACATGACAATATTAGAAGTAAACAATTTAAAGAAAATCTACACCACCCGCTTCGGCGGCAGTCAGGTTCAGGCATTGTCCAACTTGAGCTTCTCGGTGGAAGAAGGAGAGTACGTAGCCATTATGGGCGAATCCGGTTCGGGGAAAACGACATTGTTAAATATTCTGGCGGCCTTAGATAAACCGACAAACGGAGAGGTCCTGTTAAATAAAAAGAATATCGTAACCATAAAGGAAAAAGAAATATCGGCGTTCCGTCGTGAGAATCTGGGATTTGTATTTCAGGATTTTAATTTATTGGATAACTTTTCAATAAAAGATAATATTTTGTTGCCATTGGTATTGTCAGGAGTCCATCATAAAGACATGGAAGAACGGTTATTACCAATTGCCGGAAAGCTTGGCATTACAGAATTGCTGGAGAAATATCCTTATGAAGTGTCCGGGGGACAGAAGCAGCGGGCGGCCGTAGCAAGGGCATTGATCACAAGTCCGCAGTTAATACTAGCTGATGAACCAACGGGTGCGCTGGACTCCAAAGCGACCGATAGCTTGCTGGCGCTATTCAACAAAATCAATGAAGAGGGTCAGACAATATTGATGGTAACCCATAGCACGAAGGCGGCAAGCCGGGCGAAACGAGTCTTGTTTATCAAAGACGGCGAAGTATTTCACCAATTGTATCGCGGCAATATGAATAACGAGCAGTTATTTGCCAAGATTTCAGATACCCTAACCATGCTGACGACAGGCGGTGAGCAATATGAATAAAGGATTGTATGGCCGACTGGCAGTCGTTAATATGAGAAACAACAAGCAGTTTTATTTGCCATATCTTCTAACTGGGATATTGACAGTTGCGATGTTCTATATCATGTGTGCGCTAAAAGGGAATAAAGGACTAGACCAATTGCCAGGAACCAGTGAGGTAAAAGTGATACTGGGAATGGGAACGGTGATAATTGGAATATTTGCAGTGATTTTCTTGTTTTATACTAATAGCTTTATTATCAAGCGCCGGAAAAAAGAGCTTGGTGTCTATAACATTCTTGGAATGGAGAAACGTCATTTGGCCAAGGTGCTATTTTTAGAGACATTGCTGACTGCGTTGTTTGCAGTTGGCGGCGGTTTGATTACAGGAATTGTTTTTAATAAGTTAATGTGTATGCTGCTATATAAGCTGATTGGTTATGGTGCCAGAATTGAGTTCTACATCTCGGGAGTTGGTATCCAAGCAACGCTGATATTATTCTTAAGCATCTATTTATTGACATTGCTTTACAATATGATGCAGATTAAATTGGCCAATCCGATTGAACTTTTACATGGGGGAAATGTTGGGGAACGTGAGCCAAAAACAAAGGTATTGCTGGCGATAGTTGGTGTGCTGGCGATTGGAGCTGGTTACTACATTGCAATTACAACGAAAAGTCCGCTAAATGCATTGGTTTTGTTCTTTTGGGCCGTATTATTAGTGATTATCGGCACATATAGCCTATTTACTGCGGGAAGTATTGCGATATTAAAGCTATTACGAAAAAATAAAAACTACTATTATAAGGCGAGACATTTCACGGCAGTGTCGGGGATGTTATATCGAATGAAGCAAAATGCGGTCGGCTTGGCAAATATTTGTATTTTATCAACAATGGTCTTAATTATGGTATCGGGAACGGTCAGTCTGTATTTTGGTGTGGAAGATGAGTTGAAGAGCCGCTATCCAACGGATATATCCGTGTATGCGCATTATGACTCATCAGAAAGTCTGGAAAAAGCGGCTGACTGGGAACAGGATATGGAACAAATTATTGCCCAAAATGGTCGAAAAATTATAAATAAAACCTCATATGCGGCACTGTCGTTTGCAGCCGTTGAAAGAGGTAATGATAATCAATTTCTGATTGAAGAACCAAAAGATTTTAGCGCAGACAATATTACCATGTTTACAGTAATTACGAGAGAGACTTGCAAAGAGCGTTTTGATTATGAGCTAGAGCCGTTGGCAGAAAAAGAGATTTATTTGATGGGAACAAACAAAATGGACACGGCCACAATTGGCGGACAGAAATATGACGTAAAGAATGTGCTGGAATTTAATCATGAAGAAGATAGCGTGACTGGCTCACTGTACAGCTATTATTTTATCGTTGTCAATGACAGTGCCGGCATGGAGGAATTCTATCATTTGCAGAAACAGGCTTACGGTGAAGAGGCGAGCAATTATATATATAGCATCTATCTTGATATTGACGGTACGGACGAGGAAAAAGTGGCTTGTGGTGAAGCTGTTCGGGAAAACTTAAGAAATTCTGATAATGCATCATTTGCGGCAGCATACTGTGAGTGTCGTCAGGCCAATGCCGGTGATTTTCGGGCAATGCACGGTGGCTTTTTATTCCTCGGACTGTTTCTTGGTGGAATGTTCTTAATGATAACGGTATTGATTATTTTCTATAAGCAAATATCGGAGGGATATGACGATAAAGAGCGATTTGCCATTATGGAAAAAGTTGGAATGAGTAATGAGGAAGTAAAAGCATCCATTCGCTCACAGGTGCGGACGGTATTTCTACTACCGATTATTACGGCAGCCATTCATGTATTTGCCGCCTTCCCAATGGTAAAACGATTATTGGCAGTCATGAACTTAACAAATGGCGGGTTATTTGCCTGGTGTATGGCAGGTACAATCGTAGTATTTTTAACGATTTATCTACTAGTGTTCTGGTTGACGTCAAAAACCTATTACCGAATTGTCGGAGCCCAAGTATAATCACTACTGAGCACACCAAAAATAAACAAAATATTCCATCAAAAACAATTGTAAAAAACGAAATATCGTGCTAATATACAATAATACCCACAACCCAAAATGTACAAGAAAAAGGAAGGAGTATTAAGTATGAAATTGAAAACTCAATTTGTATTAGCGTTTACATTGTTTGCGTTGATACCAGCCGTGACGGTGGGGACTGTCACAAAATTAGTTGTGGGGGATCAGGGAATAAAAGATGCGCAGGACAGCGCAACACAGGAATTGGAGCTTGCACAGGGCGGAACCGAAAGTATTCTTGATATGATTCAGAAAATCAATATCCAGGCAAGCGGTGAAATAACATTCCGAATGTTTTTAAGTGGAGCAACAGAAGTAAAGCAAGAAGAAGTAAATGGACGTTTAAAGGAACTGACAGAGACATATAGACTCTTAGATAATGCCATCTTAACGGATGAAAACGCTAAGGTTGTAGGTTCTGATGATGAGTCAATGATGGGTGTTAATTGCAGCGAGATATGGCCAGAAACGATAGCTGAGGTAATGAAAACCGGTGAGTTGACAACTTCAGAAGGAACCCGTAATGTGATTTCCGGTAGTGTTATGCAGGTAATGGTAATGCCGGTCAAAGACGGTGATAAAGTGGTTGGATATTTTCTAAGCGCCATTAATATTCAGGAAATATATGAAAAAGTAATTGCCAAAGCAAAACTATTTGATAGTGGGTATATCTATGTAGTGGAAGCAGATGGAACAATGCTGATGCATCCAAATGCGGAGCTGTTATTGGATGAGACAGCATTTAATCAGCTACCAATTGCTGATGAAGTAAAAGAACAGACTCATGGTAATGGAATGTATACCTTTGAGGGTAAACAGCGTTACTACACATTTGATACTGGTTCAAATGGCTGGAGCTATGTAGCAGTAATGCCGAAGGAAGAAGTTGAGAGCTTGGTAGATTTTATCGTGAGGTTACTAGCAATTGCAATCGGTGCCGTATGTGTCATTTCACCGCTGGTTGCGCTAATAATAGCCGGTGGTATTATAAAACCAATTAAAAAAGTTTCGGCTGGAATAGCTTCACTTGCAGATGGCGATTTTACAGATATAGTAAAGATAAATAAACGTGATGAAATTGGTCAGATGGCGTTGCAGTTGAATCAGACAACAAACAGTCTGTCAGATGCAGTTAGTGGCGTAACATCTACAGCCAATCTAATGGGCGATCAGGCACACGGTCTGGCGGATATGTCAAGGAATATGTCCTTGATCATTAACGACATGAATTCATCCATTGATACAATCACGGAAGGCTCATCAGCACAGGCTTCTGATATTCAAGAAACCTTGGAAATGTTGATTAGTCTGGAACATGAAATTGATGAAATTGAAAACAATCTAAAAGCAGTTGGTCAGTCAGCAGTCAATGCTCAGGGCAAGGCCGTTGATGGTCAGTCAACCGTAAATACATTAGCTGTAGCAATCAGTGAGGTTCGCAAGACCTTCGAACAGTTTAATAAAAAAATTAATGACCTTGGGAACACGGTTTCTGAAATCAGTAATATTACCGATGCGATTAATGATATCGCCAGCCAGACCAATCTATTGGCTTTAAATGCAGCAATTGAGGCAGCTAGAGCCGGTGAAATGGGTAAAGGCTTTGCGGTGGTAGCAGAAGAGGTTCGAACACTTGCCGAGCAGTCACAGAAGTCCGCCGAGGAAATCGGTCAACTGATTCACAATGTCCGTGAGGAGACGACGGGTGTAGTAAAGGATTCAGAACAAGTAGATGTACTGTTGGAGCAGCAAGGAAAGATTGTCACAGAAGTGCTCAGTGCCTTTGACCAGACATTGGAATCAATCGAGGTTGCTGGTCCGGTAATAAAAGATACCTTCGCTTCCTTGGAAGTGGCAGCGCAAGCAGGTCATTCCGTTAGAACAAAAGCAGAATCTATAGCATCTGCGGCAGAAGAGGTAGTGGCATCGACAGAAATAATATCAGCAACATCACAAGAGTTGCTGGCAACTAGCGAGGAAGTTTCAAATAGCGCAGCACAGACGAATCAGGCTGCGGAGGGACTAAATCAGACAATGGAAAAATTTAAGTGTTAATATATTAGGAAGAATGAGAAGGGACTGCTATGTAAAATGGCAGTTCTTTCTTTTTTTACCAAACCCCTTGAAGAATCAGTAAAAACGAGATACAATAAACAATATATAGAAGTATTCACAAGGGAAGAAAAGGGGTAATTATGGAAGGAAATATCAGAAGTAATATAAAAGAGAACTTACAGGAGAATATTCAAGAGAATTTGCATGAGTTTGCAGAGCGACGCAAGTATTATCAATATGCAAAAGTGATGGCAGGCGGAATGGTAACCTTAATTGGAACGATTCTGGCAATCTATATTGGTGGGTGGGTGATGCTGTTGGTACCACTGAAGGAAGCAGTAACAGCACTTTTAGTAGGCGCTTTGACAAAGCGGATGATACTAGTGACGGCATTAAAATGTGCATTGTCTTTAACAACGGCTGGCGCCATTTGGTGTGCTAGTTATATTATAAACCGTAAAATTATTGGGTATGAAGAATGCTAGAGTAATCGCAACAGCTTTTGGCATGCTTTTTTAAGCATGCTTTTTTTATCAAGATTCGGAAAGCTTTTAGTGAGGGTACGGTATGGACATAAACAAACAGCATTTTATTAAATTAATAAGCTTTGTTTTGGTTATTTGTGGACTTATCCTGGTTTTCAAGATAAACTTTTTTCATTCAAATATGGAACGGACTCATATTACCAATCCATGGACGGTAACCGTAAATGATAACGTATATGTTACCGAGGATTTGGAAAGCCTGTATTTTCCGATGGTTGACAAGGGTGACTATGTAGAGCTGCAGGTGGAACTTCCAGAATCGGAATACGTACAAGTGACTTTTGAGATGCGTTTGCAAGCTTCGGCAGTCAGGATTTATCTTGATGGGGTGGAGCTATATGAATATGGGCATCAATATGCAAAGCGTCATCAGATGGTTGGCAATGGGGTCATCTGGCTGACGATGCCAACCGATTATGTGGGAAAAACTTTGCGGATTTGCTTGGATGTTCAAGAAAATGAAGCTTTTAGCAAAATCCAGAATGTATATCTGGAGGGTACTCAGAACTTATACCGCAATATGATTTACAACAATTTCAATACATTACTGGTAATTGGGTTTATGTATGCATTTGCATTGATTGCGCTGACGGCCACTTTTTTGCTGCATGATCGCCAAAAACGGATGGAGACATTGTTTTGGGTTGCGTGCTTTGCATGGCTTGTAGCAACGTGGTTGTTGTGTTATAGTAGATTGATACAATTATTTACGAGTAATTTTCATTTCATTGCTCAGCTAGAGTATCTTAGCTTGTATCTGGCACCAATTTGTATGCTGTTTTTTATTTATGATTTAATCAGTGGTACTCGGTATGACAAAATAATTCGTGGAGTGGGGATTGCATTTGCTTTGGTCGATGCGCTGTTAATCTTTCTGAATTACACGAATATTGCTCATTTTTGTCGAACCTTGTATGTGTATGATTTGATGGTAATCGTCTGTGGCATATCATCAATTGTGATTGGTATTATCTGGGCAAAGAATACCAGGAAGCCAGCGGGTTGGATATTTGTTGGTGGAATTAGTTTATTTGTGTTATTTGCGATGATTGATATGATTCGCCATTTGATTGACCACTATGGAAACATGGGCTGGGGAACGCAGGCAACCTTTATGCCGCTGGGGTTTGTACTTTTTGTTTCGGCAATGTTCTTAAGTTTTGAGTTTCTGATGATGGAAAAAATCGCCGAAAATATGGAGCGAAAGACGCTTCTCTATATGGCCTATACGGATGCCTTGACGAATATTGGCAACCGTGCTAAATGTGAGGAAGTTTTCGGTAAATATGAGACAGAACAGACGAAGGTCACGGTGATAAATATTGACCTCAATGATTTTAAGACCATTAATGATACATATGGTCACGCGGTTGGTGATGAATTGCTGATGCGCTTTGCCACTATTTTGGAAAATACTTTTCATAACCGGGGCTTTGTCGGCAGAATGGGTGGAGATGAGTTTGTTGTTGTCGTGCCGGATGCAGAGCGAGATTCGGTTGAAGAAGATATGGAACAATTACAAAAAAATATTAAATGGGCTAATGATACATCGGGCTGTCCATATCAGATATCAATTTCCTACGGCTGCGCGGATAACCAGGAGGGTAACCTGAGTAGCGTTTGGAAAGTCTATGAGAAGGCAGATCGGCGTATGTATAAGTATAAAAGAAATATCAAAAAGAAGAATGGAGGAAAATAAATATGTTTGTTGTATTTTGGATTGCACTAATTGTAGCATTTTTAATTATTGAGATTATCACGGTGGGGCTGACGACCATCTGGTTTGCCGGCGGTGCGGTGGTAGCGCTGATAGCATATGGCCTGGGAGCCGATTTTATCTGGCAGGTGGTACTGTTCTTTGTGGTGTCCTTGGCATTGCTGTACTTTACCAGACCGTGGGCGATGAAGTATATCAATAAGAACCATACCAAGACAAATTATGAAGAGGCAATCGGTCAGTTAGCAAGAGTGACAGCAGCTGTAAATAATCCGAATGGCGAAGGAACTGCTATTTTAAATGGGCAGGAGTGGACGGCCCGCAGTGAGGATGACGAGATTACGTTTGTAGCGGGTGAGATGGGCGAAGTAGTTGCGGTAGCCGGAGTCAAACTTATCTTGAAAAAAGTACAGGAGTAAAACATGAAATTAGGAATGACCTTTGAGGGAGGCGCCAGCAGGACCATATTTTCCAGTGGTGTGGCCGATGCATTTTTAGACGAAGATATTATGCCGGATTATTTTATCGGGGTATCGGCTGGAATTGCATTTGGCATCAGCTATCTCGCAAAGCAAAAAGGACGAAATTTGCAACTGGCCAAGGAATATATGCATCGGCCAGAGTATCAGGGCATCCATCATTTGCTGGACCGAAATAAAAAGACATTTTATAACATGGAATATGTATTTGGTCAAATCCCTCAGGAGCTGTTACCATTTGATTATGATGCATTTGCAGCATTTCCGGGAAAGGTGATGGCTGGTGTGACAAATATTCATACGGGTCGGGCGGAATACCTTGAAGTGCCACGCAGCGGACCAATGGATGAGGTGGTGGCGAGCTGTTCATTACCAGTTTTGTTTCAACCAGTTAAGATTGGAAACCACTACTATCTGGATGGCGGGATTGCCGATTCCGTTCCATATCAGCAGGCAATCAAAGCGGGATGTGACAAAAATATTGTCGTGTTAACGAGAGAACGAGGTTATGTGAAGACAAACGAGCAGGGGCTCAAGGTGTCTTCCGTGATTTATCAGAAATATCCAAAGGTAGTGGAGGCTTTGCATCAACGTGCGGCGGAATATAATCGGAGCATGAAGGAGCTGTACCGTTTGGAGAAAGCGGGGGAGATTTTCGTGATTGCGCCGGATAACACCTATGGTATTGGAAGAACAGAATCTAATCCGGGTAAGCTTCAGATGTTGTACGAAGAGGGTTATTTAAAAGCAAAGGAACAAATGACAGCTTTGAAAATGTATCTGAATTCATAGGATGGTTGATAGAAATGAGAACGAATCGAGAAGACGGGCCGGTTAGGTATAACAATGCAAAATCTTATCAGATAGGATTGTTTTCACTGAACAATGCAGCGACAAATTTGTATTTGGCGTTGATGGGTTATGTGTCGTACTATGCCAATTCAATGGCTGGATTTCAAGTCGTTTTAATCTCCTTCTTACTAACTTCCATGAATATTTTTGATGGAATCACTGACCCACTGGTGGGATTTATCTTAGACAAAACAAAGGGTAGATGGGGTAAATTTCGCCCTTTTATGGCCCTTGGTAATATCATTATGGCAGTCAGCACCGTGTTGCTTTTTGTGACAACACATGAGCTTCCGAAAGCGGTGCGGGTGCCATATTTTGTTGTTATTTATGGACTGTTTATTATTGGCTACACCTTTCAGACGGTAGTCGGAAAATCTGGTCAGACTGTGATTACAAATAATCCTGCCCAGCGTCCATTATCAACGTATTTTGACTCGATTTTTATTATGGCGGCCTTTGGCGGCAGTGCTTTGTTTGTGGCAAATTATCTGGTGCCAAAATATGGCGGATTTACGAATGAGGACTTGTATGTGGAATATATTTCCTGGGTGATATTGTGCTCAGCACTCTGCACAATTTTGGCGGCGATTGGAATCTGGGAAAAGGACCAGAACATGGTCTACGCCGCGAAAAAAGCTGATAAAATTAAGATCCGCGACTACTGGGAGATTATCCGGTATAACCGGCCGATTCGGATCTTGATTTTAGCGGCCTGCACGAATAAGTTTGCGGCAACGGTATACAGTCATACGACGGTCGGCGTTATGCTATATGGAATTATGATGCAAAATTATGGAGTTGCCGGGTTGATTGGTGTGGTCACGGCGGTACCGACGATGGTAATTGTCAGTATGGGAATTAAGGTGGCACAGAAGATGGGACAGAAACGCGCGTTAGAACTGTTCACCGCACTGGGTATTGTATTTCAGGCAGGAATGATGTGGGTGTTGGTTCAAGAAAATATCAATACAATTTCGTTCCGACTCAGTAAAATAAATGGTATTACATTGCTCTTTGTAATTGTTTATATTTTACTGAATGGATGCAAATCAATTACGAATAATATGGTGGTACCGATGATTGCTGACTGCTCTGACTATGAAGAATATCGCAGCGGCAAATTTGTGCCGGGCTTGATGGGAGCGTTGTTTTCTTTTGCCGATAAAGTATTTGCGGCGCTGGGAACAGCATTTGTTGGGCTGGTCATGTTGATGATTGGGTATAACAAAAATTTCCCCCAGATTGGAGACGAATTGACGCCGACACTCCGCTGGGCGACGATATTTTTATACTGTGTGATGCCAATTATCGGTTGGCTGATATCACTTTGGGTCATGCGATATTATCGGCTGGATAAGGTAAATATGAAGAAAATAGCAATCGCAATGCAGGAGGGACAACCTTGAAAATAGTTTTTTTAGATGCCAAAACAATTGGCGAGGATATTGATTTGTCAGCATTTGACAGACTTGGTGAAGTAGTAAAATATGACTTTTCAACGACCACGGAGGCATATGAGCGAACGACGGATGCCGATGTGATTATTTTGAATAAAGTGGAGATTAATGAGCACTCAATTGGAAATGCCCAGAATTTGAAGCTGGTTTGTGTGACGGCGACCGGGACGAATAATCTTGATCAGGACTATTTGGAAAAACGGCAGATTGCCTGGCGCAATGTGGCGGGATATTCGACGGAGACGGTGGCGCAGCATACGTTTGCACTATTGTTTTATTTATCTGAAAAGCTGCGTTACTATGATGATTATGTAAAGGAAGAACGTTATGTAAATGATAAGATGTTCACCCATTTTGATAATGTATTTCATGAGATTGCGGGCAAAACCTGGGGGATTATCGGACTAGGCAATATTGGTCGGCGGGTGGCCGATATAGCGAGCGTGTTTGGCTGTCGTGTTATCTACTACTCGTCCTCGGGAAGTGCGCCGCAGCCGGGGTATGAACAGGTTGATTTTAAGACCTTGCTGCGCGAATCGGATATTGTTTCAGTTCATGCACCGCTAACCGAAGCAACTGAGAATCTGATGGATCAGCGGGCATTTGAAATGATGAAACAAACAGCAGTCTTTTTAAATGTTGGAAGAGGGCAGATTGTTGTCGAAGCAGATTTGGCAGCAGCTTTAGAGCAGGGTGAAATCGCCGCCGCCGGCTTAGATGTGCTGGCAGTAGAGCCGATGCGGCCAGACAATCCACTGCGCCGGATCAAGGACAGTGGGAAACTATTTATTACGCCGCATATCGCCTGGGCTAGCATTGAAGCAAGAACCCGGCTGATGCAGACCATTGCGGGCCAGATAGAAGAATTTTTTGCAGAGCGCTAACATCAGGACGGCTTGCCTTCATTTATATGATTGGCAAGCCACTGCTAAATGAAAGATTTTCTAAGTCGCTAAGACGGCCGGTTTGCATTAGTTCGTCAATTCGCTTTAGGTACAGCTGTCTGGCTTGTTCGAGCAGGTCATCAAATGAAGTATCAAAGGTCTGACTGGAATGCCACGGGTTGTACCATTTTTTGTGAGCCAGATTCAGCGGGTCACTTGTAAAATGCAGGCGGTCGCTGGGAATCATTGGCGAGATAAATGCATAACCGAGAAGATATTTTTCAATGGCTCGAAACAGAACCTTTTTTTTACCATGCCGGTCACGGAGAAACCAGACCCCAAAAGGCATAAATACAGTGGTCAAATACATATCGAGATAGCTCAAATGTAACTCGGGAAAGACCTCTTGATAGGCGTGGTGTAAGCATTTGGCAATGACGATACGCTCCTCGTGACTGAGCCGAATGGTTCGGTCTTGACGAAACTCTGAGGGCAGGAGCTGCTTTTCCCGTTGCAGTAACCGGGCATCAATATCGGTTTCAAGATAGACATGACGGCCAAAATAAGTTTTGTCCTCTTCATCATAATGTGTCTTATAATAAATGTATGGATGACAAATGGTATCAAGGGTATAATGACCAATAAAGCCCAGATAATAAGTCAGGGCAATTTCTTTTTTCTTCTTTGTTTCAAACAACTCACAGCTATCGGCCAGAGCATTTAAAAAAGCTTTCGTGTGATGGTTATGAGCAATCGAACCGGGATTATCCTGCTTTCGCAAAAAGACCGGAAGGTAGTAGAAAAAAATATCGGGTCCTTGTAAACCAAGGCTATAGGCATGATAGTGCTGCTTGATAAGTTTACGGGTAGCAGGCTTATTACAAGCCTTAACCGTAGAAACGCCAAATAGATAATGGGTAGCAAAGCCGGGCATAAGGATGCCTCCTTTCAAACTGCTTTCTGCTAATATTATACTAGTATTTTCCCAAATAGGAAATATAATTCTATACTTGACAGATTTGTGATAGAGCGATAATTTAATAGATACGAAATAAATATAAATTTACAAATGAGTTAGGAGTGATTTACATTAATAAGAAATATAAGGTACTGCTCAACTGGGGATTTGCCATTATTATTATTGCCGCCATTATCTATACATTTCGCGATATGATTGGCCCAATCTGGCAGGAACTAAAAAAAACTTCTCCGTGGGTGCTGGTCGCGATTAGTGCCGCATCAATTATTTATGAGTTGGTAGAGGGTTGGATTAACTATTCATTTGCCAGAAAATATAACCCAGAGTTTACGTATTGGATGGGGGTTGAAAGTGCATTTTTTATCAGCTTCTATCGCACCGCATCACTTGGCAGCGGCGCTGGTGTAGCGGCCATTTATTATTTCAATGAAAAAGGGATTATTCCGTCGAAGGGAACCGGGATGTATCTGGTGGAATATGTTTTGCATAAGGTTAGTATTGCCATTTTTTCGGCGATATTCTTTGTGTGTAGTTGGACGTTTATGACTGGTCATTATGCCGATTATCTTTGGCTGCTCGCGATTGGATATGGAATTACGTTTGTCGTGGCAGTGGTGATGGTATTGGCTTGCTGTTCAAAAAAAATTCATGCATGGTTGTTCTGGTTGCTTCATAAGCTGAATCGAAATGGCCGCTTTGATGACAAGATTGAAATGCTGCATAGTCAGTGTGACATTTTAGAAGAAGCGACGGCAGAACTGCTGGGTAAAAAGAAATTTGCGTTAATAATAATTTTGAAAGATATGTTAAAATTTTTCTTCTGGTACATGATTCCGTATCTGGTGCTGGCAAGTACAGGAATGGTTACACCAATGCAGGTGCTGGCGATTACTTCGGTAGCAGTAATGTTAGCCGCGGTGATTCCAGCCCCGGCGGGAATTGGTTCGTCCGAGTTTGTGATAACAATGATGTATGCAGCATTGGTAGGAACGGGGCTGGCGGGTTCGGTTTCGTTGCTGTATCGTTTTGCCACCTTTGTTTTACCGTTTGTGGTGGGAGCACTTGTGGTAATTTTCAGACGCAGACTTGACCGCAGAATCCACCGATACAAAGAAAAAAAGGTTTAGTAAATCTTTAAGATTTTGTGAACGCACTTGTAAAATAAGAAAGCCTGCGTTATAGTTGCTATGAAAGAATTGTAAAGGTGGAAAAAGTTTGAGTTTTAATTTTAAATTTAAAAAAGATAAAAAGACGCTGACATTCACTGCAATTTTATTTGCAGTGATGTTGCTTTTATGCCTGGCATCAAAAATAAATATATTAATCGCGTTTGGTGGAATCATAGTTTATTATTTGATTACATGCATTTCGGTGGAACTGCCGAAGAAGCTGAATCTGCTCTGGATGCTGATAGAAATTTTTGCGGGAGCATTTTTAACCGAAAAAATGGTCCAGTTTTTGTTGCTAGATGCAGAAAGCCGAATTAAAATCAGCACTACCAATGAATGGCTGAATGTCTTCTGCTGTTTGGTTTGGCTCTTAATTATCCTGGCGGTATGCGCCAGACCAGCACTTTCTTGTCAAATCGGTTATGTTTCGCTGATGATTTTGGCGGGAGTCAATTACTTTGTCTATCAGTTTCGCGGCAATGAATTTTCCTTTGGCGATTTAAAAGGAGCATCGACCGGTCTTAGCGTGGCATCAAAGTATGATTTTAAATTGGATGACCGGGCAATGGTTACGATTGTAATTTCGATTCTGTATGTTGCCTTAATGCAAAAGTTGAAGCTTCAGATGAAACAAAAATGGATGATACGTTTGGCTGCGGTGGCAGCAGCAATTGCCTTGTTTAGCTATATCAGTGTCAGAACTGAAACTACGGTAATGGAATCCTGGGAGCAGAAGGGAACGTATCGTAACGGCTATATTTTAAATTTTGCCTTGAGTGTCCGAGACTCTTTTGTTGCAAAGCCGGAGGGCTATAGTGAAGAGGCAATTCGCCAATTAGAAGAAAAGTATGGCGCGACAACCCAAACGGCAGATGAGGATGACCCTACTATTATTGTTGTGATGAATGAATCGTTTGCTGACTTAAGTAGGTTGGGAGAACTTGGAACAACGGCGGAGGTGACTCCATTTTATAATTCCTTAAGTGAAAATACAATTAAGGGATATGCGCTAGCCTCAGTATTTGGCGCGAAGACTCCGGACTCGGAATGGGAATTTTTGACGGGCAACTCAATGGCTTTTCTGCCCAGTGGTTCAGTACCATATCAGCAGTATTTATCAGGTGATACATATTCGCTGACAAGTACCTTAAAAGAGCGGGGGTATACTTGTCTGGCAATGCACCCATATTACGAAACGGGGTGGAGCCGCAACAAGGTTTATCCGTTAATGGGCTTTGAACAGAGTTATTTTATCGATAACTTTAACCAACAAAATATTTTACGGGAATATATTACCGATGCTGAACTGTATGACAAAATTATCGACCAGTTCGAGAACAAGGAGCAGGCTGAAAAATTATTTATTATGAGTATTACGATGCAGAATCACGGTGGTTATACCGATACCTATGCCAATTTTAAAAATAGTATTCGGACGACGAATGGCTACTTTAGCGACGTGGACCAGTATCTATCACTGCTCAATGAAAGTGATAAGGCCCTGCAGGAGCTGATAACTTACTTTGAGGGGGTTGACGAAAAGGTTGAGATTGTCTTTTTCGGTGACCATCAGCCAAGTCTGAACTCGAATTTTTATCGCCAGATAAATGGAAAAGGGTTATCAGGATTAACCTTGGCCGAATTAGAGGAACTGTTTACCGTACCGTTTTTCATTTGGACCAATTACGACAGTGAGGAAAGGGAAGTAGAGCTGACCAGCCTTAATTTCTTATCAACGATGGCACTTGAAAAGGCTGATATTGAATTACCAGCTTACAATCGCTTCTTGAAAGACTTGATGGAATGTGTGCCGGCGATGAATGCCCGGGCGTACTATTCTAGTTCGTATATGAATTTTTTACATTATGAAGGTGACATGTCGACGAAGGAAGCGGAGGAGCTGTTGCAGCGGTATGAGGTATTGCAGTATAATAATGTTTTTGGGGATGATAAAAGTAGTGTGTTTTTTCCGCTTTTTGATGGGCAGTAAGGATATGGAATATTTATAAAATAAGATTTTTTAAAAGCTTCAAGAAGTGCGAAGGCGCTTGCTTGAAGCTTTTTTGTTGACTTTACCGGAGGTAACAAGGAATATCAATAATTTGTAAATTCCCATTATTTCAAAATTTTTGTAATTCCCTCATCCCCAAAGTGTGGCACATAGAGGTATTCACTTGAGCGAAATGCATATAGTATCACCGAAGGGCATGATCCAATTTCTCTGTGTTCTCCGCCAAGCAGACTTACTTCATATATCTTCATGGTATCGCTAATGTAAAATACATTCGCACCATCCGTTGTAAAGCTTAATACATTCTCTTGTGTCAGAAGCATGTGTTCCATACTATCCAGATTTAACACAAATAAGCTGTCTGCATGCATCCTGTCCTTATAGATGATGCTATCTTTCGTGATTTTAAACCAAGATGCCACAATGTCTATGGATTTATCAATTTTTTCCTCATCCATAACATACCTTGTAAGCCGAGACATTTCATCTAGATAGTAAAAAGCATCTCCATCAAATGATACTTCGCCATTTGTATAGGAGAACAGCATTTTTCTCTCCCCATTCGATAAACGGACACTCCACATGGTGCTGTCAGCAGCAATATAAATATATTCATTGTGAACAAAAAAAGCTGATATTGATGTATATAAACGTGTATCTTGATCATATATTTCTCCAAGTCCAAGGGCTACGGATGGAACCATATTAGCATTCGCTTGATAAACTGTTCGATAGGAAAAGTCATTCAAATCCACACATATCACAGAGAATTTGTCATATTTACTTGACAATCCTCGCTCTGCATAATCGTATGACAGCTCCAAATAGTAGATGTAATGACCCACACCATAAAAGAATGAATAGATCTCTTTGTCTTCAGAAAATGCATCCTTCACAATAGAGCCGATTTCACCTGTTTTTTTGTTTTCATAAGAAATATCAATCGCCTCAAGATCCGAAAAGTCTGTATAGACCAAATAATCCTTGTTCTCATAGTTGTAGATTTGATCCATATTGTAATAATCAGGTGCAGTCACATTCTGCTTTGCACAGCCTGTTCCAAGTATTGAGCTAAGGAGCAATAGCATTATGGAGGCTGATACTCTTTTGATATTCACTTTTTTCCAGCAATTTGTATATTGATGGATGACGATACAGCAAGCAAAAAAAATGATGAGAATACTTGCCATAAGCACGATATTCCTAACCTCATCCGGTATCTGTAAAAACGCTATTGTTTCCTTTGGTGTATAATCATCGTATGATTGTATCGTTCCTCTAAAATATCCCGTTGCAACCATCAGCCCAAGCGGGTACGGAGCATAATATTTTATGTAGCTGCTTGATATTCCATAATATGGTAACAGCAATGCAGAAAGAGATATCACCATAGCTAAGGAATATTTTTTTACTAATACTACTATTACACTCACCAAGATTCCCCAAAACCAACATCCCAGCATTTTATAGAGCAGCATAGAAAGCATCGCCTGACCCAAGCTGCAGCTTCCAGTATATTCGCCAAAGTAACTTAGGCTTTGAATGGGAGCATTGCTATGGGAAAATCCATATTTGCACTGATAGAAGATATATTCCACAATAAAGTTTAATAGGCAGGCGCACATGCTTAATAAGCTAGTGATTGCCAGCTTCATTTTTGCAGTCCTTTGCTCTCCATTCTTTGTGATTCGAATTAGCGTATCCATCTCACAGCTTATTTCCGCTCCAAAATTCACCAATGTCAGAATCATAATTACGATTACCAGCAAAATATTCAGCGTATCATGGGATAAGAGTGCATCCCATGCATTCGTATCCAGCAAATACCGGTTCTCTTGATCTGCTCTTGCATAAATAAATTGCTTGAACAAAACTAAAAATCCTGGCTTGTAGCTCATCGTTGCTTCTAGCGAACTCAGCCTCGATTGGTACTCCGATTCATTTATTTCGCCATCTGAATAGTCGCTATAAATTGTCTGTAGCCGGCTTTCTGCTTCTGAAAAATCGTTGGATATTTCTTCAAAAAGTGTAACCTTGACTTCATCCAGCTTCCCTTCTGTCATAGCTAAGTAGTACTGATAGCCTTCCTCATAATTAATTATGTCCGAATTCATCGGTTGGTCAAACAGAAGCAAAGACAGGATTCGCAGTAACACAAAAAGAATGATTAATAACAGTCCCTTCCGGTACCACAATATTTTTTTCCATTCATACAGATTTGCTTTCATGTATATCACTTCTTTCTCCAAGATCGGTAACTAACAGCAATTGCCACACTTGTATAAATTACGGCTGCCACTACACTAACGTAATAGATTCTAACGGGATATCCTGCCACATTGATAAACTCTGCGTTTAAATAAATCGTCCGGCTACTTACTAACGAGATTGGATTAAATAGGCGCATTCCATTTACTATTTTGCTCTGAAGTATGATTGCTCCTGCAACCAAACCAAAGCTAACAATAAAAACAGGGAGCATCCGTTTTATCGCTGCCGATAGTAAAACAAAGAATGCCGCAAGCACAAGCATTCCTAGAAACCGTGTCCCGGCAAATAAAAGAAAACTCTGATCGATGGTTAAATTTAAGATTGTATTTTTAAAACCTTCTAACGCATACAGCGGCTCTCCCCTTGCGTCTAAATTCTGAAAGAGCGCTGCAAAGAAAGCATAGTCCTCCAGAGAGAATAAGATACACAGTACCATCAAAAATAGTCCCGTCGCAATCCACTTTGACAGAAAGGTTTTGACACTCCCATTGGTACACGTACCAATTATCATGTTCATCTGTGTTTCCTGCTCCTTTACAAATACGGATGAGCATCCATAAATAACCAATAAAATAATAAGCAGTGATGAAAAATCATAGTAAAAAAGGTACTGATAACATTCTGTATTATAGAAATTACTCACTTCCCTTTGATAAAACGCGCTTGCTATCTCATAGTTTTCATTCGCACCATACTCATTTTTTACCGCTTCATAAAATGAGATATTTGCACTAGCCTTTGAAACAATGTTTTTTGCATAAGCTTTATAATTATAGTCATATTCCAATTCATTCAAAAAGCACCACCGAAAAAACAGTTCATCACTATATACGTTGTAGGTATAGCTGCTATCATCCTTGTCTGTGCTTGCCATCCGTTGATCCGCCACATTTTTGATTGGATTGTAAATTGCACACAGGTCTCTCACTTTTTCAAATGTGATTTCTCCGCTAACCGTTGGATAAAACAGTGCATAGGCTTCCTTAAATTCGGGTTGATTCTGACTTGAAAATACAGATGATTGTTGATAGACACTGTATATTTTTAATCCATTGATTACGGAAAAAAGAAGAAATAATACCAGCATTACCGGAGTGAAAAAATGCTTTCTTCCTTCGTAGTATATTAGTCTGGGCATTTTAACTGTCTCCTTTACAGTAATATAAAAAAACATCATCCAGATTTGCCCGTACTACATTTGCCTCTGGTTCGACCTCACCGCTTCCGCCAATCAAATATGAGGGGGGCTTTTCATGTTCAAATATCACGCGTATTGCCGTACCATGTTCGGTTCGCTTCATATTACTGATGATATTGTTTTCATTACTCAATATTGTTTGATCAACGTTCCCATTAAGCTCCCAGACCTTACCCTCCAATGATGCTTCCAGCTCCTCAATCGTTCCCTCCTGCACAACCTTACCCTGATTCATGATAATGACTCGATTGGCAATATACTCTACATCGGATACGATATGTGTTGCTAACAAAACCACCTTATCCATGGAAAATTTGGATATCAAATTCCGGAACCGGATTCTTTCTTGCGGATCAAGTCCCGCAGTTGGTTCGTCCAAAATCAATATCTCCGGATCATTAATCATTGCTTGCGCAATTCCTAGTCTCTGGCGCATTCCACCAGATAGCGCGCCAACCTTTTTGTGTAGGTTATCTGCTAAGTTGACCTCTGCAATTAATTGATGTATTCTGTCCTTACTGTCCTTCCTGCCAACGCCCTTTAAGGCACACATATAGCTCATAAATTCGTATACGCTGAATTCTTTATAGAATTGAGGGAATTGCGGCAGGTATCCGATTTTGTCAAGGAACTCTTTGCCTAACTTCGATACCTCCATGCCATCCAGATAGACGTTTCCGGTATCTGCTTTTAGTATTCCCATAAAAATGTTGAGCAGGGTGGTCTTCCCTGCCCCATTAACACCAAGAAGACCATAGACTCCATTTTCAAGCTTTAAATCTATATGATTTAAAGCATATTGTCTTCCATATTTTTTAGATAAATTATGTATTTCTATGTTCATAAGTTCACTTTCCGCTAAGCGCATCCTCAAAAACTGATTTCATCCATCATGTATTGTTCGTTTTCTCCATATGGTCGAAAATACAGTAGGATGATGTTATATTCTTCAATCATGTAAAGGCATGGTTCGAGGTAGCTTTCTGTGTCATTGTTCTCATAAGCCCACTCATTGATGAGCTCGCCATCCGCCGTGCGATACAGCCGTATTGTCCAGCCGTTTTTATTTGGCACTGCTGTCATAATATAGCTGCCACAATCAGAGCCCCATACGTTTCCACTTTCTTTCTTTTCCTTCAGTGTAACCATGTTCGTTTCACCGGTATTTACAAAATAGATATATGCTTCACCCGCAGCTCCCCCAATGGTTAATTCTTCGCTTAAAATCACGAACTCATCATAGCTTTGTAATTTACTTAGCTCGTATCCATCTTCTACGACAAGGTTACTGCCATCAAGATTCATACTGCCATATGCCGAGATTCCGTTTACACCATCCTGAATTGGCAGGGAAAAGCGTTGGCCGATAAAAGATATTTTTTTATCGTTATCAGCAAACACAATGCTGTCGATTCCGTTGATTCCCTTTCTGGATTCATAGTCCAAATCTCCTATAAACAGAACCTCTTGTTTCGATTTTTTCTGTTTATTGCATAGGTACAATCCATTCCTATCAACGGTGGCTATGTCATTGCCATTTTTTGATACTGCCACTTTCTGGATAGATCTCGGTTCAAAGCCAAACACCTCATTGATATTGACTTTTTCTAAGAACGTTAATGACTCGTCATAATATGTGCATATTTTATTGTTTGACACATCGGTATCAATCATCGCATATCCAGATGTAAGTCTTGTAACTTGAAGCCGCTCCGTATATCCAATATTTTCTGTTTCACATAGAACTGTATTTGAATATAAGTCATACAAATATACTTTATCTGCAACTATAAAAATATGATTTTCATCGGCGTACTGAACCGTAATAATGTCATCAAAATCATTAAGCTTTACTGGCAATGTCTTTCCCTTCGTTCCTGCTTCACCCTTTTCTGATGATGCATTTTGTTTGCTCACCTCCGCTTTCGAATAGAGCAGGATGGAATGCATTGTATTTGATAATATTGCATCATCTGGATAGTCATCTTTATTACAAGGAACGGAAATTACATAAAACGAAGCAAATTCACCACTGCTTACATCAAGGTCAAATTCAATCACTTCAACCTCACCATTTTTTAATATACTATCAAATGAATTTTCTTGATTCATGGTAATTGGTTGATGGTTCAAATAAAAGCTTGTTTTATATTCGACTCCCGGATGTCCCATTATTTTATATTTAATATGCAGCGTATCCTTCCCTTCATAATTATACGTTTCCGTTATCCACATATCTTCATCATCAATTGATAAATTCATAACAACATCCTTATCTAAGGATATGTTTAATTCACTCTCCGTATATCGACTAAGTTCATCTTGCGTTAATTTTGTTTCTGTAATAGATAGATTTTGTCCCATATTGTTAGTGTCTGCTTCTTCGATTTCTTTCTTTGCCTCATTAGCATCCGTATCATTTAAGAACTCCATTGGGTAAATCGCTTCAATTGACTTATGAGAATGACCATAACCAAATGTTTCTACCATATCTGGCTCAAATGTCGGATCTATAATACTCACAATACAAATACTTAAATTTTCACCTTTATTACCTGTAACAGGTGTAAACGTAAATGTGAAGTATTGATCCTGACTGTCTTCAAATTCTAATATTTGCATATACTGATACGCCTCATCTACGCCTTTAACTTTATAGGGTTGCGGTATCCCATCAATATAGATATGAAATCCGCAAGATGTAGCAATACCAGAAGCATTTGCAAAATATGGAACTTCCATCTGGCCACCATTGTACTGCAGCATAATGGTATCCCCCGCATTTTCATCTAACACGATTCCGTGAGCCAAGCTCCCCGCCGTCTCTGTCTTTTGGCCTTCTTCTGATTCAACTTCAAATGGATTAGCGATTATCTCTGAATCATCTACCTGAAAATCAGTACTTCTCCCTTTATCGCAGCCAACCAGCGCACACATTGCAAATAACATACATACAAGTATGATTCTAAATTTTTTCATAATGTCCTCTCCATTTACAGCTTTCTTATTTGATTGATGCAGGAAAAAAGTTCACCTTCCTGCATCAACCAATTTGCGCAAAATCCTACGCAGTTAAATTATTATATTTTGGTATTTGTATATACAGCATACGCTGGATTCGAAGTTCCTCCCTGAACGCCATGCGCCGCATATACAGATGAAAAAGTATAATCACTTGGGGTTTTGCTGAGAGTGCATCCACAAGTAGTATCCGTTGTCCCAGTTGACTTAAATACTCCCGTCGTGTAAACGGTTGTTCCAGCAGAATTAATAAGATCCGCCTTCAATGTTACAACTGCCTTATCTGGATTTTTGGTAATGTAGGTATCAGCATCTAACACTGATTTGGTTGCAGACACGCTACCTGATAATGTACCATAATTTCCTGCTGCTTTTGATGCAGTAGTTGCTGCAAATGCTGATATCGTCAATGACATACAGCATAGACCTGTTAATAATCCCATTACTGTTTTTTTCTTTGTTACCATTTTGTTAGTCCTCCATCTTTCCTAATTTTTTAGTTGTCACGCGTGAAGTTTAAAGTAACTATTAATAAACGTTTGATTAATAGTTACATATTAATTCTAAATAAGCCATTTAGCAAATAATTTTTATCGACATAAATCGACACCGTTCGACACTTTATGCAGTTTGGTTCGCAGACTGTATATACGTTTCTATTGGTAAAGATATAGCATGCATATAATCGAGTAGGAGGAAAATTATAACCTCATACTCGATATAAAAGTGAATTTATCATTGATAATACAACTTGACAAATACGCAACCTGTTGCATATAATATGAGCAATAGGTTGCGTATTTTGTGGAAAGGAGATTATTATTATGAAAGCACCGGAGAATAGAAAATATGTGTTGTTTGGTGGGACGTTTGTGTTGGCGAATAAACTACAAGTTGTTGGTGACAAAATGGTGGAAGGTCTGTCAACGAAGCAGTGGTTTTTGCTTCGTAATATGTTGGAGTTGCCGAGGGAACCGATGCCGACGATTACTCAGATTGCGAAGGTGATGGATTCTACGCGGCAAAATATTACCAAGATGCTTGAGGTGATGGAGCGGGAGGGGCTGGTCGCATTTGCAGATAATGAAAGGGACCGGCGTAGTCGTTGTGTTCGGATTACGGATGAGGGCTTGGCGTATGTGAAACAGACCTCGGAGAATGCTGGGATGTTTTTTGAGAATTTGTATGAGGGGATAGATGAAAATGAGCTGAAGGCGGCGAGTGGGGTATTGGTTAAGATGGTTCAAAATTTAGAGAAGATGCAGAGGGAGGTCGGTGAATGAAGAAAAAGATAGTAACTCGCCCACGATTTTGGATAATAGCAGTCGTCTTAATTTTGCTTATTTTGCTGGTAAGGATGATTATTGTAAATCTGCCAGTGGCACAATTGGTAAGCGATTTCAATTTTGATTTGACGGTACTTGATGATGGTACATATCGGGGGGAGTGCGATAATGGTTTGGTATTTGTTGAGGTCGGGGTAGAAGTGGAAAATCATATGATTACAGCGGTGCAGCTTTTGAAACATCAAAATGGCAGAGGGCAAAAAGCCGAGAAAATTGTTGATGATGTGGTAACGGCACAAAGTATTGAAGTAGATGCAGTGTCTGGCGCGACAGCTAGCTCGCAGACAATTTTAAAAGCAATTGAAAATGCATTGGAAAATAAAACAAGATAAAATGATATCAAGAAAAGAGGAATTTAAATGAAAACAATTATTATATATAAATCGAAATATGGTAGTGCCAAACAATATGCGTTGTGGCTTGCGGAGGCGTTGGAATGCAGTGCATCACAATGCAGTGCAGCACAATGCAGTGCATCACAATGCACAGTCAAAAAGGTTGAAGATATTCAGCAAAGTGATTTGATGGATTCCGATGTGGTGATTTATGTGGGCTCACTTTATGCGAGTTCGGTGTTGGGCTTTAAGCAGTTGGAAAAGCATTGGGATATTTTGCAGCAGAAAAAGTTACTGCTGTGTATGGTGGGAATGACAAATCCTGCCGAGCAAGAGAAATATCAGCAGTCATTTGAATTTAATGTACCAGAGCAATATCGCGAGAACGTTAAGTTTTTTGCATTAAGGGGGAATCAGCTATTCAGTAAAATGAGCTTTATTCATCGCGTGATGATGAAAGTACCAAAGTCTATGACCGAAAAGATACCGGTGGAACAGCGGAGTGAGGATGACAAACATTTCCTGGAGCACTTTGGTGAAGACATCTATTATGTGAAACAAGAAAATATCCAGGAAATTGTCGAATATGTGAAGAATTTGAACAAATAAGCTCTCGAAATAAAGCGAAAATATGTATTGAATCAAGAATCCAAATGTGTTAAGATAAAACAAATGTTCGGGGTAATAACGCTTGAGGAGAGAAGTACATATGATTGAAGTGAATAATGTAACTAAGGAGTTTGTATCGCCGAAGAAGTATCCTGGTCTTAAGGGTGCGATTAAAGGCTTGTTTTCGAATGAAAAAGTGCGCAAGACGGCAGTCGATGGCATTTCCTTTTCGATTGCAGACGGCGAGATAGTTGGCTACATTGGCAGCAACGGTGCGGGTAAGTCGACGACGATTAAGATGATGACGGGAATTTTGACACCAACCGGAGGGGAATGCTTGATTGATGGAGTGAATCCGAACAAGGACCGGAAGAAGAATGCGCAGAATATTGGTGTTGTTTTTGGCCAGCGGACGCAGCTATGGTGGGATTTACCGTTAAGTGAGTCATTTACGATTTTGAAAGAGATTTATAGTGTTGGGGATAAGGAATATGAGCACCAGATTGAATTTTTAAATCGAGTCTTAGAGCTTGATAAATTCTGGACCAAGCCGGTGCGAAATCTTTCATTAGGACAACGGATGCGGGCAGATTTAGGAGCGGCATTATTGCATAACCCGAAGGTGCTGTATCTTGATGAGCCGACGATTGGATTGGACCTTGTGGTTAAGGATAACATTCGTGAGGCGATTAAGGAGATTAACGAGAAGTATCAGACGACGGTTATTTTGACGACCCATGACATTGGTGATATTGAAGAGCTGTGTAATCGAATAATCATTATTGATGAGGGTAAAAAAATCTATGATGGTTCCTTAAATGAATTAAAAGAAAAATATGGAACGATGCGTAAAGTAACACTGGAAGTCAAGAATCCGCAGGAGGCAGCAGGACTGAATCTGGCGGAGTTGTTACAGGTGCCGGTAAGTTCATACCAGATTGAGGCGGCAGAAGCGGGCAGTAGTATCGTTGTTTCATTTGATAAGAACCACATGAATGTATCAGCGGTAATCGAGCAGTTTATGAAGCATACGAAGGTCAGGGATATTCAGATTCAAGAGACCGAATTATCTGAGATTGTTAAGGCCATCTATAATCACGGCATTCAAGAGAGGTAATGGAGATATGATGAAGAGAAATCCTTTGAAAATATATCTGCCATTTGCTGTAAATGAGATAAAAAGAAGTCTGGCATATCGGGCAAGCTTTTACCTATTTGTTCTATGCAGTTGTTTTGGCGCATTTATCTCCTACTTTTTGTGGATGGCAATCTATGGCAGTTCGGATGCGGCGGTTCTGGGTGGACTGACCCGTAATGAAATGATTGTTTATGTATTTATGAGCTATGTCACCAGTCAGATTGTAAATGTTGAAATATCGGATTATATCTCAGATGATGTAATGGAAGGTACGGTGGCAATGACCTTAATAAAGCCGATAGATTATCGGATGAGCTTGATTTTTCGTGCGTTTGGCAATGTCTTTTATCGTTTTATGGCACCCGCGGTATTTGTCTGGATTGGATTGGAGATATATAAAGTAAATGCTTTGGGCATTGGCGTTACCAGTATCAAAGATATTTTGTTGTATCTCTTTAGCAGTACACTGAGTATCTTGATTTTCCTGCTATTCGATTTTTGTTTCGGCATGGTGGCATTTGTAACAACGTATATGTTTGGAATGGCAATGGCAAAAAGTGCCTTGCTGTTATTCCTTAGCGGACAGCTAATACCAATCAGTTTTTTTCCAGAAGCATTACAGCAGATCTTTATGTTTCTGCCATTTTCCTCAATGATTTATACACCGGTAATGGTGTGTTTAGGCAAATATTCCGGCAGTGAATTGGCATTTGTGCTAGGGCGCCAGTTGGTCTGGGTAGTCGTATTATATGTACTCGGAACATTCCTGTGGCAGCGCATTACCAAGCGGCTGATTGTGTTGGGAGGTTGATGGCATGAGAGAGATAAAAAGATATTTACGATTATATAAGATATTTACGATTCAGTTTTTTAAGTTTTTGCTGCAATCAAAAGCTGACTTTTTAATTGGACTTGTTGGCTTCTTTTTGACTCAGGCGACGGGAATTGCATTTTTGTTTTTGGTATTTCAGCAGATTCCAACGCTGGGCGGGTGGTCCTTAGAGCAATTGATTTTCATCTATGGCTTTGCTCAGATTCCACGTGGAATTGACCATCTGTTGACGGATAACATCTGGCTGATTGCCTGGCGTTATGTAGTGAATGGCAAATTCGACCGTTACATGCTGCGGCCAATGAACCTGTTTTTCCAAGTCATCTGCGAGAAGCTTCAGCCGGATGCGCTGGGAGAATTGCTAGTGGGTATCATTCTGCTGGTGGTTTCCTTGAATAAGGGCATTGTGATTGTGGATGGTATTCATATTGTAATGTTTGTGGTATCGATGATGGCAGGAGCGTTAATCTATACCTCAATCAAGCTGTTGTTTGCATCCTTCGCTTTTTGGATTAAGGTCAGCGGACCGATTTTGTACACGGCCTATAATTTAGCCGATTTTGCAAAGTATCCGACCGAAATCTATTCCAAGGGGATTCGGTTTATTATCAATTGGATTATTCCATTTGCGTTTGTGGCATACATACCAGCCAGTTATTTTCTAAAACCAGAGGTTAATCCGCTGTCAACCATTGGCGTGGAGTGCTTAATTTCGGCGGTCTTATTTGTGATTGCCTATGGGGTGTTTCGATTGGGCACGGGTGCGTATGAGAGTGCAGGCAACTAGAATCCAAGGGAATTCTAGTTGCCCGAAATAAAAATTTCAAGAAATTTTTATTTCCCAGGTTATGATTTCCTTGAACTAAAGTTTCCTTGAATCAGTAGAAGAGTAGGAGAAAATTTGATGAAAGAATATTTAATAGTATTTTTTGTGTCTATGTTACCGCTTGCTGAACTTAGAGTTTCGGTACCTTTGGGAATAGGAATGGGTCTTCAAGTTTTGCCAGTTTATATTATTAGCATTATAGGGAGTATGTTACCAGTTCCTATTATTTTCTTTTTTGCGCGTAAAATTTTAATGTGGGGAAGAGAAAAGGCTATTATTGGTAAATTTTTTACTTTTTGCCTTGAAAAAGGAGAAAAAGCTGGTAAAAAACTTCAAGCAAAAGCTGGCAGAGGAATGTTCTTTGCAATATTAATATTTGTAGGTATTCCAATACCAGGAACTGGTGCATGGACGGGTACCTTAGCGGCGAGCATCCTTGATCTCGATTTTAAAACAAGTGTATTAGCGTGTGCATTGGGGGTTTTGATGGCAGGAATAATAATGGGAGTCGCGAGTATGGGGATATTTGGGGCATTATTGTAGAAGATATTAAAACTTAAGATTCCACAACGGGGGTCGTCTGCCGCAAGGTTGGCGATACCCCGAATTTTTTTTTGTAGGCTCGCGAGAAGGTCGAATAATTTTTAAAGCCGCACTCAAAACAAGCCTCAGTCACGGGCATTCCGCCATGAATTAATTCACGTGCATAACGCAGACGTTTGGTGGCAAGATAATTACCAATCGTATAACCAGTCTCTTCTTTAAAAGAATGCATCAGATAATATTTGCTGGTAAAAAAATGCTCCGCTAAAAGATCAATCGAGATATCTTCATCAAGATGTTCATTTAAATAAGCCAGAACCAATAAAATCTTATCATTTTGCGCGGTGGTGTCCATATAGCTGAAGGTGTCGTGAACTGCCGCTCGATTTAGCTGTATCATAAATTCCAAAAACAAAATATTCTGGTAAAGCTCACTGGCATAGTCGGTATCGTAAAAAGATGCCGCCAGCTCGCGGCAGACTTGATAGAGCTTGCTCTTTTTCATTGTCGGCATGCGCAGGACATTGGATTTTTCGGCAACCGCCTTGTTGAAGCAAAAGCCAAGATTGTAGTCAGTCTGTTGGTAAGATTTCAGAAACTCCGGTGAAATATAAATAATAATTCGTTCATAAGTTCCGCCGTTATTTACAATCGGCCGGTGCAGTTCGCCAGCATTGACGAGAACAAGGTCGTATGGCTGCAATTCATAAGATTTTCCTTCAATGCAATAAGTTATATTTCCCCGAATCAAAATCACTATTTTATTAAAGTCATGAAAATGATAAGAAAATTCACCGTGTGATTGATCAACTAAGTGAAATAGCTTGAAATCCTGATTCAAATATCCTTTTTTTTCGTAATCTGCCATGAAAAAGCCCCCATTTCCTTCATATGCAACAAGTATACAGCACTATTTGCAATAATGAAAGCAGTATTTCGATATTATTTTGAAATAATGTTCTATATAATAAGCCATAGGACAGATTGCAATTAAGCAATAAATCAGATAGAATAGGATTAGCAGATATTGGAAATAATAGAATTCTGGAAAGGCGGTAATGGTAATGAAGAATTTCAGCAACTACAAAGATTACAGCACAAAAGAGGAGCTGCATTTTGAATCAAAGGCAGTGCATGGAGCACTTGGTACGGAGCCGATAACAGGAGCGGTCAGTATTCCGATTTTTCAATCAGCAACCTTTCGCCATCCAGAGCTGGGCAATTCGACCGGTTTTGATTACAGCCGTCTCGAGAATCCAACCCGTCAGGAATTAGAGCGAACAATGGCAATTTTAGAGGGCGGCATCAGGGGCTTTGCATTTTCCAGCGGACAAGCGGCGAACACCGCAGTATTGTCACTGTTAAATCCAGGTGAACATATTATCTTATCCGATGATATTTACGGCGGAACCTTCCGTATTGTAGGTGATGTTTTCGGAAAATACGGAATCGAACATACTTATGTTGATATGGCAGATTTGGAAGCCGTATTGGCAGCGATTCGGCCAAATACAAAAATGTTTTTTGTTGAGACACCAACGAATCCAATGATGAAGGTGGCAGACATTCGGGCGATTGCCGATATTGCTAAAAGCGTTGGCGCGTTGACGATAGTGGACAATACCTTTTTAACACCATATTTCCAGAAACCATTACAATTAGGTGCAGACATTGTAACGCATAGTTCCACAAAATTTCTGGGTGGTCATAACGATACAATTTCCGGCATTGTTGTCGTAAAAGATGACGAAGAGCTGGCAAAAAAGATTCACATTCACATCAAATCTCATGGCAGCCAGTTGGCACCAATGGATAGCTGGCTAGTGTTGCGCGGAATCAAAACGCTATCAGTTCGGATGGACCGCCATAATGAAAACTGTCAGAAGGTAGCGGCGTGGTTACGGGAACAGTCGAAGGTAAAAAAGGTTTACTATGTTGGCTTTGAAGACCACGAGCACTATGATGTGACCATCAGCCAGACCACCGGCTTTGGCGGTATGGTATCCTTTACCGTAGATAGCTTTGAGACAGCAAAGAAGATTTTAAAAGGCATTGATATGATTATGTTTGCGGAAAGTCTTGGCGGAACGGAATCGCTCATCACCTATCCGACGACTCAGACGCATGAGGATACCCCAAAGGATGTGAAGGAAAAATTAGGAATTACCGATAGTTTCCTGCGGATGTCAGTGGGGATTGAAAATGTAGAAGATATCATCGCAGATTTAGACCGGGCCATGAATTCATAATAGTAGAATAGAAGGGTAAGATATGAAGTTTACAAAGATGCAGGCATTTGGAAATGATTATGTATATATCGATGCCATCCATCAGAAGCTTGACAATCTGCCGGAACTTGCAAGATTTGTAAGCGACCGGCATTTTGCGATTGGCTCTGACGGGATGGTGCTGATTTGCCCATCCGAAACAGCAGATTTTCGGATGCGAATGTTTAATCCCGATGGTTCAGAGGGCGAAATGTGTGGAAATGCTCTGCGTAGTGTCGGCAAATATGTGTATGACCATCGCATGACCGATAAAACGGATTTGGTGATTGAGACTTGGGGTGGAATGCAAAAATTGAATCTGACGGTAACGGATGGTTTGGTGAGCAACATCCGTGCGGATATTGGCGAACCACGAATGGACACCAAGATAATTCCAGTCAACACTGGCTTGGCCAAATTTGTTGAACAACCGGTGACAGTAAAAGACCGCGAGTTTTATATTACGGCAGTATCATGGGGAAATCCCCATTGTGCGATGTATGTGAAAAGTGTCGCTGATTTGGATGTTGAGGGATATGGCAAAGCAATCGAGTACATGACGGAATTATTTCCGAAAAAAACAAATGTCACCTTTGTTGAATTTGTTCGTCGGGATTACTTAAAAATACGTGAATGGGAACGTGGTACGGGCGAGACGATCGGCTGTGGAACGGGATGCTGTACCGCAGTGGTGGCCGGCGTTCTAACCGGTCGCTGTGAGCGCAAGGTAACCGTGAAACAAATTGGCGGACCATTAGATATTGAATGGGATGAGACGACCAATCATATGTTTATGACTGGGCCGAGCAACACAGTATTTGAATCGGAGATAGACGTTTCTTCAGTTTTTGGAGAAACTTCCCACAACGCGTCCGAATAGGAGAAAAGAGCATGAGGCTTTCAAAAATATGTCAAGACTTAGAATATACTTGTCTACAGGGCAGTACCGAAATTGAAATAATGGATATCATTTACGATTCCCGAATGGTTAGCAGCGGGACCATTTTCGTGTGCATGACCGGAGCAAAAACCGATGGTCACAGCTATATTCCAGTAGCCATTGAAAAAGGTGCCACCGCAATCATCGTGGAACGAGCAGAAGAGGCCGCACAAGTACCGGAAGGAATTACGGTCCTGCAAACGGCATCTTCCAGAAAAGCATTGGCATTGATGGCAGCGTCATTTTTTGACTATCCAGCGCGGGAAATGACAACGATTGGCTTAACCGGAACGAAGGGTAAAACCACGACCACCTATATGATGAAAAGTGTGTTAGAAGAGGCCGGCTATCACGTTGGACTGATTGGGACAATCGGCGCAATGGTTGGTGATGAAGCGATTCCATCCAAGCTGACCACACCGGAATCATACGAGCTGCACAAGATGTTTCGGGAAATGGTAAGTCGCGGTTGTCAGTATGTTGTAATGGAGGTTTCATCTCAAGGACTGAAGCTAGACCGTGTTTATGGCATCGATTTTGACTACGGAATTTATACGAATTTATCACCCGACCACATCGGGCCGGCAGAACATGCCAGCTTCGAAGAATACATGGAATGTAAAAGCTTATTGTTCCAGCAATGCAAGGTGGGAATTGCCAATATCGACGATGAACATTGGCGCGGCGTATTGCATGGACATACTTGTCAACTAAAAACCTTGTCTTGTGGGCAAGAGGCCGATTTGTCGGCTGAGGCAATTGGCTTTCTGGATGGCGAAGGCAAATTGGGTATGCATTTTACAACCACGGGCTGCATGGATGTCTATGCCAAGGTATATATTCCAGGTCGATTCTCGGTATACAATTCGCTGGTGACAATGCTGACCTGCCATCTGGAAGGAATATCAGATGAAGATATTTTGCGTGGCTTGGCGAACGTGCAGGTAAGAGGGCGAGTCGAAATGGTTCCGGTCTCCAAAGACTATACCGTCATTATTGACTATGCACATAACGAAGTTAGCACTCGCAGCGTTTTAACAACACTGTTAGAATATCGACCAAAGCGACTGATTTGCATTTATGGCGGCGGGGGAAACCGCTCCAAGCTGCGCCGTTACGATATGGGTGAGGTAACCGGCGAATTGGCTGATTTGTGTGTACTGACCTGTGATAATCCGCGTGATGAAGAAATTCATGATATCAATAACGACATCAAAATCGGACTGGCAAAAAGTGATGGAAAATACATTGAAATCGATGACCGCAAAGCGGCGATTCGTTACTGTATACAAAATGCAAAACCGGGCGATATGATTGTCCTGCTTGGCAAAGGGCACGAAGATTATCAGGAAATCAAAGGGGTCAAATATCACTTTGATGAACGCGAAGCAATCGCCGAAGTGAAACAAGAATTAGGTATTATTTGTTAATAATTCACAAAAAATAAATAGTACTAGACAAGAATGTGTGGTAGAAGGTAATATAGAGATATCGCACATTCTTATTTTTTTTGGTCAATCTGGTAACGTTACCGGAAATTTACGAAAACTGTGCAATAGTAAACGAATAGGAGAAGGATATATGATGAAAAAGAGAATTACAGCAGCTTTGATGGCATTTTTTCTGTCTTTTTTAGCAGTGTTTGGGGTAATCACACCGTTGCAGGAAGTACAGGCCGCCGGAATCACCTTTATCATCCATTATGGTGGTCGCGAGGATAATTCCTATGATGGATGGAACTTGTGGGTTTGGGAAGAAGGTGCCGAAGGAAAACAGGTGGATTTTACCACCGAGGATGAATTTGGCAAGATAGCAGTTTATCAGTGCAAAGGAAATCCTGCCAAGATTGGCTATATCGTTCGTTTGAACGGGTGGGAAGCAAAAGATATTGACACGGACCGTTTTGCCGATGTGAACGGCGAAGTAGCCGAAATCTGGCTGACCAGTGGTGTTGAAGAAGCTCAAACGACAGCACCAGAGGGATATAGTGCGTATGATTTTGCGACTATGGAAGCAGAACGCCTAGGTGCATATGACCAGGCGGAAGCATTAAAAATCAATCTGCATTATTACAATTACAATGAGAAATACGAAAAAACCGAAGGCTATGCATGGCTCGGGGATGGTGCCGGGGGAGCGTATCCAGTAGTTGATACCGATGAGTTTGGGGCGGTCATCAAGATTGGTTTTACCGGATATGAAGGAATCGATACCGTTGGTCTGAAAATGTATGAAAAGGGAGCAGCCGATTCAGAAGTGGACCGATTAATTGATATAAGCAAAGCAGAAAATGGTGTACTGGATGTTTATACAGTTCAGGGAAACCCGAAAGTGTGGTATAATGACCAGGATGCCGATAAAACGCCGGTCATAACAGCAGCAGCATTTAGCGATACAACCAAGAAACTAGAAATAACGGTATCAAAACCAATTGATACATCAGAACCGGAAGAAGAAGGACAAAACTTTACCGTGACGGACGAAACCGGCAAAGAATATCAGATCGTCAAAGCATGGAGCGATGAGCTTGGAGTAGTTAGCTCAGCTTACATTATTATGAAGGAACCACTATCTATGGAACATACATATACAATTACAAGAGCAGAATATGAAGGAACACAAGTCGGAATTGGCAGTGCATATTCATCCGAAGAATTTGAGAAAAGTTTTTATTATGAGGGCGATGATTTAGGTGCTGTATATACAGCAGATAAAACCGCTTTTCGTTTGTGGGCACCAACCGCAACTGAGGTAGCACTTAATCTCTACCAGAGTGGTGACGGGGATGACCAAATTAGCACCGAGCCAATGACAAAGGATGTCAAAGGAACCTGGGTGCTAGAAAAAGAAGGTGACTGGAATGGCGTTTATTATACCTATAGTGTAACTGTAAATGGCGTGACCCGCGAAGCCGTTGACCCGTATGCGAGAACCACCGGTGTAAATGGTGCGCGCGGCATGATTCTTAATCTGGCCGCTACCAATCCAGACGGATTTGAAAAACAGAAACGTCCTGCCTTTGGCAATCCGACTGATGCAGTTATCTATGAAGCACATATCCGTGATTTAACGGTAAATGATGCTTCGGGAGCAGAAAACAAAGGAAAATACTTAGGACTAACCGAAACAGGAACCAAGAATAGTGCCGGCCTTTCAACTGGCTTAGACTATATCAAGGATTTGGGAATTACACATCTTCAGCTATTGCCAGTGTATGATTATGCAACAGTCGATGAGAGTAAGCTAGACAGCAACCAGTTTAACTGGGGCTATGATCCAAAGAACTATAATGTACCGGAAGGCTCTTATTCGACCAACCCATACGATGGTGAGGTGCGGGTAAAAGAGTTTAAGGAAATGGTGCAGGCACTTCATAAAAATGATATTCGTGTCGTCATGGACGTGGTTTATAATCACACTTACGCAGTGGAAGACTTCTGTTTCCAGAGTATTGTGCCGGATTACTTCTTCCGTAAAAATGGCGACAGCTATTCCAATGGTTCTGGTTGTGGCAATGAAACTGCATCAGAGCGCGCGATGGTGCGGAAATATATTGTCGACTCTGTCGTATACTGGGCAACTGAATATCAGATTGACGGCTTCCGATTTGACTTGATGGGACTGATTGATATCGAGACCATGCAGGCAGTTCGGGAAGCGTTAAATGAAGTTGACCCATCCATAATCATTTACGGAGAAGGCTGGACTGGCGGTGAATCAACGCTAAACAGCAACGACCGTGCAACCAAGAATCACACGGCTCAAATGGAAGGAATCGGTGCATTTAGCGATGACATTCGTGATGGTATCAAAGGAAATGTATTTGATGGCTTAGACCAGGGCTTTGTCAATGGAAAATCAGGCATGGAAACCGCGATTCGTTTTGGCGTTGTTGGAGCGACCGAGCACGAGCAGGTTGATTACGACAGCTATGATAAATCAGAGGGAGCGTGGACTGGTGCTCCGGGCCAGAGTATTAACTATGTGTCTTGCCATGATAATTACAGCTTATGGGATAAATTGAGTGTTTCCAATGCTGAGGATAGCGTGGAAAGCCGGACTGAGATGAATAAACTGGCAAGTGCGATTGTATTTACCTCACAGGGAGTACCATTTTTCCAAGCTGGAGAAGAAATATTGCGCAGCAAACCAATCGAAGGTGAGGACGGTGTATATTCCGAAAATAGTTATAATATGCCGGATTACACCAATGAAATCCGCTGGGATACCTTAACTGATAATCAGGCCGTTCGCGACTACTACAAGGGTCTGATTGCGTTCCGTAAGGCACACGGCGCGCTTCGCATGAACACAACCGAAGATATCCAGAACAACCTGAATTTCATCGATACCGATGAGAATATTGTCGCTTACACGATTTCCGGCAAGCCAAACGGCGAAAAGGCCGAAGAAATTCTGGTCGTATATAACGCCAATCCAGAAGCGGTTGAAATGACCCTGCCAGCGGATGGTAAATGGAGCGTATATGTAAATGATGCAAAGGCTGGAATCGAAGTTATCGAGACGGTCAAAGGGAAAGTGTCGGTAGCCGGAATCTCCGCAATGGTTTTGGTGAAGGAAGGCAGCGGCATGGGCAATATTGCCAAAGGTGCTGGAATCGCCGCAGCAGTGCTAGCTGGGGTTGGTGTGGTAGCCACAATTGCCATAAAAAGAAAGAAAAAATAACCAGAACAAGTGTACTCCTTGTTAAAATGACGAAAATTCTACAACTCCTTGAAAAGAAATATAAATCTGCTACAATATATAGTACACATATAAATATAAATGAAGAGAAGTGTACTGTATGTGTAGCAGATAGAGGGGTTACGTATGAAGATTATTAAACGTAGTGGAACAGAAGTAACATTTGATATTGAAAAAATACTTGCAGCAGTGATCAAGGCAAACGAAAGTGTTGTCGACAGTGAGCGGATGAGTGAGGCACAGATACAGCAGATTGGACGAAATGTAGAAATTGCCTGCGACAATATGAAACGTGCACTGACGGTCGAAGAGATTCAGGATTTGGTGGAAGACCAGATTATGAATCAGCGCGCCTATACCGTTGCCAGAAATTATATCACATACCGCTATAAGCGGGAATTGGTAAGAAAAGCGAACTCTACGGATGACCAGATTCTTACCTTATTAGCATGTAAAAACGAAGAAGTAAAACAAGAAAATTCGAATAAAAATCCAACCGTCAGCAGTGTTCAGCGTGATTATATGGCTGGCGAAGTCAGCAAGGATATCACCCGCCGCTTTTTATTGCCACAAGATGTTATCGAAGCGCATGATGCCGGTATCATCCATTTTCATGATGCTGATTATTTTGCCCAGCATATGCATAATTGTTGTCTGGTTAATCTCGAGGACATGCTTCAAAACGGAACGGTAGTCAGTGAGACGATGATTGACACCCCAAAGAGTTTTGCAACGGCTTGCAACATTGCCACTCAGAGTATCGCCCAGATAGCCAGCTCGCAGTATGGTGGCCAGAGCTTTACCTTGGCCCATTTAGCGCCATTTGTTCAAGTCAGCAGAGAGAAATTCCGCCGTCATGTCAGAGCTGAATATCTAGCGGCGGGACTAGAACTGGATGAAGAAAAAATTAACACCGTCGCCGAGCTTCGCGTCAAAGAAGAAATCAACCGCGGTGTGCAGATGATTCAGTATCAGGTGATAACCTTAATGACAACGAATGGTCAAGCGCCATTTGTAACTGTTTTTATGTATCTGAATGAAGTGCCGGCAGGTCAGACCAGAGAAGATTTAGCGGCAATTATAGAGGAAGTATTAAAACAGCGCATCCAAGGGGTAAAGAACGAAAATGGTACTTACATCACGCCAGCATTTCCGAAGCTAATCTATGTTCTTGAAGAGAACAATGTTTCGGCGGATAGTCAGTATTGGTATCTGACTGAGTTGGCGGCGAAATGTACCGCAAAACGACTGGTACCGGATTATATTTCCGAAAAAGTTATGAAAGAAATGAAAGCAGGAAATTGTTACCCATGTATGGGTTGCCGTTCTTTCTTAAGTGTATATCAGGATGAAAATAGTCAGCCAAAATACTATGGCCGTTTTAACCAAGGCGTAGTAACCTTGAACCTGGTTGATGTAGCTTGTAGCTCGGATGGCGATATGGAACGCTTCTGGCATATCTTTGACGAACGATTGGAGTTGTGCTATCGAGCCTTGATGTGCCGCCATGAACGACTCAAAGGAACGCCATCAGATGTGGCGCCGATACTTTGGCAGAATGGAGCCTTAGCGCGCCTCCAAAAGGGTGAGACAATCGACAAACTCCTATATGATGGCTATTCCACGATATCCTTAGGTTATGCCGGACTGTATGAGTGTACCCATTATATGATGGGCGAATCCCATACCGATTCGACCAAGGGAACCCCATTTGCTCTTGAAGTAATGCAGCGGTTAAATGATGCATGTGAAAAATGGAAGGCAGAGACGAGAATCGGTTTTTCTGTATATGGAACTCCATTAGAGTCCACCACCTACAAATTTGCCAGATGCTTGCAGAAACGCTTTGGCCGGATTCCGGGTGTGACCGATAAGAGTTATATTACGAACAGCTATCATGTTCATGTAACTGAGCCAATTGATGCGTTTAAGAAATTAAAATTTGAAGCAAGATTTCAGGAGTTATCTCCTGGTGGTGCAATCAGTTATGTTGAAGTACCAAATATGCAGGATAACATTGAGGCCGTGTTGGAAGTCATGAAATATATTTATGATAACATCATGTATGCGGAGCTCAACACCAAGAGCGATTATTGTCAGGAATGCGGTTATAACGGTGAGATTCACATCATCACTGACTCACATGGAAAACTGGTCTGGGAATGCCCAAGCTGCGGTAATCAAGACCAGGACAAGATGAATGTTGCCCGCAGAACCTGTGGCTATATTGGAACCCAGTTCTGGAACCAGGGACGGACGCAGGAAATTAAAGAACGAGTGATGCATTTATAAAATAGAGGCTGTTGTATAATGTACGCAACCTTCTAATCACTTGAGGAGATGTGTATAAGGCGGCATTTTTCTTCAAAAAATAGAGGTGCCGAAGCACCCCTATCTTTCTAAACCACTTGCAAAACACATAATTCTGGTTTATAATCAGATTAGAAACCGAAGGATATTGGTGTGTCCAACGGTTGCAATCGGAAACTAATAAAGTGTTAATAAAAAGATACTAACGGATTATAGGTCATCCTCTACAGCTAATAGAGGATGGCCTTTCCGTTTACTTGCGGTTGTTTCTCTTGTCTATGTACGCCAAGGCGGCAAGCACCACCAATAAAAGTGTTAGAACTTCCATTGTATTCATACTGACCTCCTTTCCGTCTCCAGAAAGGAAAACCGCAGACTATCCTCATTTGTCCTTTTACTACTGTAATTAGGGAATAATTTTTTTGTAATCGGAAATTATTAAAAAATTGAAGACAAATGAAACCAAGACTCGTTATAATAAATGAAAGCTTTCATAACAAATAAGAAGGAGGTGGATAAAATCGATTCCAAACAGTATTTGACGCAGCTAATCGGGGCATATCAGAATCTGGTATTTTCAGTCTGTGTGAAAATGACAAACGACTACTTTATCGCGGAAGATTTAACTCAGGAAACGTTTTTATCTGCCTATAAAAACATTGACACCTTTGATGGAGAAAACGAAAAAGCGTGGCTGTGCCGGATTGCAACCAACAAATGTCTTGATTATTGCAAGCAGGCGGCAAGGCGCATGATACCCGCCGAGGATGAGATATTTGAAAAACAGCAGGCAAAGGATGGATTGCCGGAAAGCTCTTACATAGAACAGGAGGCATATGAACAGCTGCGAGCCAGATGCAGCCAGTTGAAGTCACCGTATGATGAGATTGCATTACTGCATTTTGTCGAAGAGAAACGAGCCGAAGAAATTGCCACACTAAAACAAAGAAATTTAAAAACCATCCAGACCCAGATCTATCGGGCACGGGCAATGCTTAGAAAACTATATGGAAAGGAGCGTGGCTAAGATGAAGCAGGAAGAAATGAATTACCTGTCAGATGTCGAATTGGCAAGTCTGATTGCCGAAATTGAAAATGGGCAGATGAAACAAGCACCAGAGTATTTAGAACAAATCATTATCAGAAAAGCCGAACGGCATGATTTTAAGGAATCGGTGGAAGTGATACCGATTCGAACCGCAATCAAAGAAGGAACACCGGTCCTTCCAAATGAGCCATCCAAATGGGTTCAACTGTTTACGTATAGCACAAAAATTGCCTTAGCGGCAGCGGCGGCCATTGCTCTTGTAGTATTTGTACCACATATGGAGCAGGAGGCCAGGGACAATAGTCGGCCAGTCGTCGTGGAGCAGGAACAGACGGAGACCAAGCGACATTCGGTACTGCATGAATTTAATACAATATCCGGTGAAATTTGCAATAAATTATTTGAGACAACAAATCTAATATTCCAAAGGGAGGAACAAACAGATGACACAGAAAAAGAGTAAGTTTTGGACATTTATGTTTTCATTTATGCCAGGAGCAGGAGAAATGTATATGGGCTTTATGAAGATGGGGTTAAGTTTGATGAGCGTGTTCTTGCTGATAACAGCAGTTGCAGCATTGTTAGAGTTTGGAGCACTGATATTTCTTGCCGCAATAGCCTGGTTTTATAGCTTTTTCCATGTGCACAATCTGGCAAGTATGCCGGACGAAGAATTTTATGCATTGGAAGATACCTACTTATTTAACATTATGGAAAATGAGGCTCAGGGCAAGGCATTGATTCAGACTTATCGTAAAGTAATTGCGATTGTATTAATTATTGTCGGTGCAGTAATGAGTTGGAATGGCATATTTCGGATGCTGTATAATTATATACCAGATCAGTTATATTGGATTATTCGGGGGATTGGCTACCGAGTACCGCAGATTGTTGTGGGATTAGGAATAGTAGTTCTTGGAGTAAAGATGATTAGCGGCAAGAAAAGAGAGTTAGATGATACTCTGAGAAACGATGATGTTGTCGATAGAAAGGAGTAGTCAGATGGAAGAAAACAAGGTAGTAAAAACCCATCGGATCGGTTCCGTTACATTTGGCTTGGCACTGATTTTATTCGGTATCTTATTCTTAGTTCATATGATTGTGCCACAACTAAACTATGAGACCATTTTTCATCTGTGGCCATGTATCTTTGTTCTGTTAGGAATCGAGATTCTGGTCGGAAACAGCACTCATAAAGAGAGCTTTGTCTACGATAAAACGGCAATTGTGTTGATTGTATTGTTAGCCTTATTTGCGATGAGCATGGGTTTGGCAGATTTTTGTATCGAACAGTATAGCCGATATGTAACAATGCATTTTTAATAGCATAAAATAAAAAAATAAAAGATTGACATCTACGGATAAAATTAGTATGATACTAACAATACTCTTTGCACTGATATATTGCAGTACAGACTGAGCAGGCGTTAAGAAGCCGGGCCGCAATGCGGCAGCAGATGTTAACCGAAGGTTAAGACATTTGTGGGACAGCAGTTACGTTGTCCTACAGGTGTCTTTTTTTGTTATTATCAAAAGTAGTTTAGAAAATATTGGGAGGTATTTTATGATGGAGAAAAAATTAGCAATGCAGGTTTCAGGGGTCACTATCATTATCAATCTAGTATTATCAATCTTTAAATTTCTAGCTGGTGTGGTTGCCCATTCAGGGGCAATGATATCGGATGCTGTGCATTCTGCATCCGATGTATTGAGCACCATAATTGTGATTATCGGGGTAAATGTATCAAGTCGCGAATCGGACAAAGAACATCAATATGGCCATGAACGCCTTGAGTGTGTGGCATCGATTGTGCTGGCCGTGATACTAGCGGGAACCGGAATTGGCATCGGCATTGGCGGCGTGGAAAAAATTTTTGGATTAGCTGACAGTGAACTGCAAGTGCCGGGGGTCCTGGCATTGGTGGCAGCATTGGTGTCAATTGTGGTAAAAGAATGGATGTATTGGTATACCAGAGCGGCAGCGAAGGCCATTAATTCTGGAGCGTTAATGGCAGATGCGTGGCATCACCGTTCGGATGCCTTGTCATCGGTGGGGGCATTGGTCGGAATCGCTGGTGCGAGAATGGGATTGCCGGTATTAGACCCAATTGCCAGCGTGGTTATTTGTGTATTTATCTTAAAGGCGGCCTATGATATTTTCAAAGATGCAGTCGATAAGATGATTGATAAATCCTGTGATGTCAAGACCGAAGATGAAATTCGCCAATTGGTGTTGAAACAGCATGGTGTGATTCGAATTGATGAGCTGCGAACGAGACTGTTTGGTTCGAAAATCTATGTAGATGTAGAAATCGCCGCTGATGGCCGCCGCTCTTTAAGTGAAAGTCATGAGATTGCAGAGCAGGTACATGATGCAATTGAAGCCGGATTTCCGCTAGTGAAACATTGTATGGTTCATGTCAATCCAGCCGAGGGTGAATGCGACGAAATATAAGATAAAATGAGATATATTAACCCGAATAACAATATCCAGACGACAGCACGAATAGCCAATATATAGGCATCATGTCCATTGCGAAAAGGAAGGAAATTTGTTATAATAAAAACAAATGAATAGAGAGAGTGGCGGTTATGGGAATGGGGATGAAAGTAATTGCGTTAAAGATAGGCAGTCAGGTTTGGACTGTTTTGGAACTGCGTGAAAATATCATGCTAAAGGGCTTGGCAAGTATCTTGCTGATAGCCCTTATTTTCGTGTGGATGAAATTACGAAGAGTCCAAAAGCAATATCGTCCAAATGAAGCATCAAGTGCCAAGGAGCGATTACAGTTAGCGCTTGAGGCGTCTAAGGGCGGTGTTTGGGAGATGAATTTGCTGTCTGGAACAATAAGCTTTGATGATACCATCAAAGAGATTTTGGGGTATGATGTTCCTGGAAATGAGACAAGCATTGACCAGTGGAATCAGATGGTTGGTGAACATTTTTCGGGTAATGATTACGAGCTGGCGTTGCCGTTAAGAGACGTGACAGCCAATGCGGATGTCATTATTTACTCGGAGTATAATAAAAAATACCTCCAGTGTTATGCCAAGCCGGTATATAATCATGCCGGCAAAATTGTTCGGCGCATTGGCATGACCATTGATGTGACAGAACGAGAGCGTCTGATGCGTAAACTTCAGGAGGCGCAGGAAACATTTGATGTGGCGTTGCAAAGCTCGAATGCGGGATACTGGGAGATTCCATTTACAAAGCGGGATGGTGAATACATAATTACCTATGAAGAAAATTTTGCAAAGCTATTTCGGATCAAGCATCGTCAGCCATTTACAACAACCGAGTGGTCGCAATATTTGTATCCGATTTTAGACCCGGTTGAATATGCTGATTTCCATGATTTTTTAAGAAACTTTGACGAATCGGTTGAGCGAGTCGTTAGTGATGCATTGTTGAAATTTCCCGATGGAACCGAAACATATATAAAAAATTCGGCTCAGGTGGCATACGATAAAAATGGAAAACCAGAGAAAATGATTGGTTTGAGTGTTGACCTATCAGCAATTAAGAAGGCAGAGCATGTTGTCTCCGAACAGTTGAAACAGCAGCAGTTAACAGCGGCGATTTCACAGGAATTTATTTCACTCGGTGATGAAGAGGGGGCAGTAGAACGCTCATTAAATTTACTAGGTGAATTTTTGAAATGCTATCGAATTGTTATAACAGTGAAAAGCATGGATGGCGACACCATGAGAAATGCCTATGAATGGTATAATCGGCAGATTGTAAAAGAGCCATGTGTCGTGGGGCGAATTGAGTTCCTAGAAACCGTGGAAGTATATCGTCAGGTATTTTTTGAAGAGGCTCCGTATGCAATCGTTGAAGGCCGAGATGGCTATCAGCATTTAAGAAAGGATTGGAATCTGAAATCAATCTTGTTTCTGCCGCTTTATGTAGATGGAGAATTTTATGGTGGCTTGGAGATTATGAAATCGCGCCACAATAATGACTGGACCCAGAGTGAGATAGAACTGGCGAAGATGGTCAGCGGTACATTTTCCATGTTTTTTGGTCGACAAAAGGTTGCCGAGAATCTGGTGCGGGCAATGTTATCGGCTGAAAGTGCGAACAATGCCAAGAGCTCATTTTTGTCAAATATGAGCCATGAAATTCGCACACCGTTGAATGCGATTGTGGGAATGACCAACATAGCAATGAAGGAAAATCTATCGGATTCAACCAGAAAGTATATGCAGAATATTAAGGATGCCTCGGATGTGCTGTTAGATGTAATCAATAACATTTTGGACATGTCAAAGATAGAGGCAGCCAAGCTGGAACTAATCAACGACTACTTTGAGCTCGATAAGATACTTGATAATCTTTATAATATCGTTTCGGTACGGGCCAATGAGAAACAACAAAAAATTGTATTTATGATTGAAAATGATGTGCCGAATGCCTATAATGGAGACTCTTTTCGGGTGATTCAGATTTTGACCAATGTGCTCTACAATGCGATTAAATTTAGCGGCGAAAATACCGAAATAATTATGCATGTGGCATTGGACACGCTCATTGATGAGCAGGCCATGCTTCATTTTGAGGTGATTGATCAGGGGGTCGGGATGACTCCTGAGCAAAAGGTGCGGTTGTTTAATCCATTTGAGCAAGGTGATACGCGAACCGTTCGTAAGTACGGTGGAACTGGTCTGGGGCTGACGATTGCCAAGCAGGTGGCGGAGCTGATGGATGGCGATATCGTAGTTGAAAGTGAGCTGGGAGAAGGCAGTGTGTTTACCATTATGCTGAATCTTAATGTGGTAAGCCAGCAGGAAAATGCATGTCATGATATTACTGCTACGGATATTGAAAATGTAGATTTGACTGGGAAAAAAATATTGCTGGTTGAAGATGTTGAGATCAACCGTGAGATTGTAAAAGCAATGCTAGAACATACTGGCGTGATTATCGAAGAGGCAGAAAATGGACGTATCGGTGTTACTATGTTTAAGGCGGATGTCGAGCGATATGATATGGTACTGATGGACATTCAGATGCCGGAAATGGATGGCTATACCGCTACCAGAGAGATACGCCAGCTTGATAAAAAGATTCCAATTGTGGCGATGACGGCGCATGCATTTAAAGAGGATGAGATGAAATCCCTTGCCTCGGGAATGAATGGTCATATTATTAAGCCATTGGATGAAAGGATTTTGTTAGAACAGGTTGTAAAGCATATCATGAATGAAGATTAACACATGAAATGGAAGGGAAGAGACGATGTTTCGAGATGATTTTGTCTGGGGTGTTGCCAGCAGTGCATATCAAATTGAGGGAAGAGATACAAATGATGGAGCAGGTAAATGTATCTGGGATACCTTTGCCGAGGATGGGCATATTTTTGAAAACCACAGTGCCAAGGTGAGTTGTGATCATATTCATCGCTATCGGGAAGACTTTGCGTTAATGCGTTCGCTTGGCGTTCGGGCATATCGGTTTTCGATTAGCTGGTCGCGACTGATGCCGGAAGGGACTGGCGCAGTGAATCCGGCGGCAGTAGAGCTGTACCGGGATATGATATTGGAAATGCAGAAAAATGAGATTGAGCCATTCTTAACGATGTACCACTGGGAGCTGCCACAAGCACTTCAAAACCGCGGCGGTTGGTTGAATGAGGAGAGTATCATTTGGTTCGGTGAATATGCAAAAGTAGTTGCCGAGAACTTCAGCGATTTATGCCAGAAGATATTTACCTTAAATGAGCCACAATGTTTTGTGGGCTTAGGAAATCTAAGCGGCGCACATGCACCGGGATTAAAGCTAAGTGTTAGTGAGACGTTTCAAATCGTACATAATGTCTTGCGGGCGCATGGGCAGGCGGTTATCAATCTGCGTAAATATGCAAAGCAGTCAGTGCTGATTGGCTATGCACCCACCGGTGGGGTGGCGTATCCGGAAACAGACAAACCGGCGGATATTGAAGCGGCAAAAAAGGTTTACTTTGGATTCTATAATCCGATGAATAACTGGACCTGGAATGTGTCGTGGTTCTCGGACCCGGTATTCCTTGGGACATATCCCGAGGAAGGATTAGAAAAGTTTAAACAATATTTACCAGTAATCACAAAAGCGGACATGGAGCTGATATCACAGCCGATTGACTTTATGGGGCAAAATATTTACAACGGCTATATTATCCGAGCTGGTGCCGATGGTGAGCCGGAATTTGTCGAGCGAGCGCCGGGTTATCCAAGAACAGCAACCGGCTGGCCGGTAACGCCAGAATGTTTGTATTGGGGTGCGCGTTTCCTGAGCGAACGCTATCAAAAGCCGCTGTATATTACCGAAAATGGAATGTCCTGTCATGATTTAATCTCAAGTGATGGATGTGTTCACGACCCAAACCGAATAACCTTTTTGGATAGCTACTTAAGTGAATTGCAGCGGGCGGCGGATGACGGAGCGGATGTGCAGGGATATTTTGAGTGGACATTTCTCGATAATTTTGAATGGGAAAAAGGATTTAGTGAGCGATTTGGCTTAGTCTATGTAGATTATGCGACGCAGCAGCGGATTGTCAAGGATTCAGCGTTGTGGTATCAGCAAGTGATGGAAACGAATGGAAAGACACTTTCAATAAATAAATAAAACCAACGAAAAACCCGGTCCTCGATGTGAGGTCCGGGTTTTTCCAAAACGTCTATGAAAAAAGAATGTAGCTAACTATTTTTTGACAGTGACAGTTTTTACTGCACTGTAATCACCATATACGGTTTTGCCGCCAACGGTTGTGTAAGAACGAACTTTTACATAGTATTTCTTTCCTTTGGACAAGCCGGTGTAAGTTTTGGTAGTTGTCTTGTTGGAAGTAATCTTTTTGGCTTTTACACCTTTAAAGTTGCTCTTGGTTGAGTAGTAAACTTCGTAGCCGGTAACCTTTGTATCTTTGCTCCAGGTAACAATCAACTGACCTGACTTTTTACTCTTTGGAGAAGACATTGTTGCTTTTTTTGGTTTTACGGTAATGGTTACTTTGACATCTTTGGCAGCGCTGTAATTCGTGCTGGCTGCTGATTTAACGGTTACAACAACAGTACCACATCCTTTAATGGTTACTTTACCGTTTTTATCAATGCTGACAACCTTGGTATTGCTAAGCGCGTAGGTTGGTTTTTCGCCAGAGGTTACGGTTGCACCGAGGCTGAATGCTTTATCTCCCTGCACTTTACTGATGGTTGCTTTGGCGCCTTTGATGCTCTTGGTAGCCTTTGTAATGGTAAATGTTTTGGTCACTGTGCCGTTGTAATTTCCTTTGCCAGTAATGGTTACGGTTGCAGTACCAGCATCTTTGTTTTTGCTGTAGCCAATGCTGTAGTCATTTGTGGTTAAGGTTTTGCCAGCAACAGTAATGGTGTTAATTTCTGGTTTCTTTTCTGTGCCATTATAAGTGTAGCTATTGGTCTTAAGGGTAACAACTGCTCCATTAATGGAAGCTTTATTGATGGTAAATGTTTTGGTTGCAGTTCCGGTGCAGTTTTCATTACCATTCTTCGTTGTAAGTGTAACGGTTGCGGTGTTTCCAGCATTTGTATTGTTACTATAGCTAATGTTATAATCGCTGCTGGTTTCTAAGGTAACACCATTTGAAACGATTGAGGTAACAGCAGGTGTTTTTGCGGAGCCGTCATAAGTGTAGCTGTTTGTTGCAAGTGTTACAGTTGCTCCGGTAAGTGCAAAGCTGTTAATGGTAAATGTTGTTGATGCTTCGCCGGTACAGTTTGCACCCTTGGCTGTAATGGTAACGGTAGCTTCACCAGCGTTTGTGTTATCGCTGTAATCAATGTCAATATCGTCAGCAGTAACTGCGACGCTCTCTCCGTCAACAAGGATATCGACAATAGCAGGTGTTTTTGCAGTACCATCATAGGTATAGGTGTCACCAATTAATGTGATAGAAGCGCCGGTAAGGGAAATGCTGTTAATGTCAAATGTTGCAGTAGCGGTACTATTGTAGTTTCCTTCGCCAGTAATGGTTACGGTAGCCACACCAACATCAGTATTGTCGCTGTAACTGATGGAGTAATCGGTGTCAGGGATTAATGTCACGCCATTTAAAATGACGGTGTCAACACCTGGTTCTTTTGCCGTACCATCATAGGTATAAGTATCCTCTAAAAGTGTAACATCAGCGGCTGCAAGAGAAATACTGTTGATTGTAAAGGTAGCAGTCTCGGTATCCTCATAGTTGCCCGCACCAGTAATGGTAACGGTAGCTGTTCCAGCATCTGTGTTGCTGCTGTAGTCAATCGTATAATCATCAGTAACGGTTAGAAGTTCACCGTTTACAGTAACAGAGGTAACAGCAGGTGTTTTTGCCGTACCATCATAATCGTAGCTATCTTCTGCTAAAACAATTGTTGCGCCAGTCATGGATATTTTGTTAATAGCAAAAGTTGTTGTTGCAGTTCCGGTATAGTTTCCTTCACCGGTGATAGTAACTGTAGCAGTACCAACAGCGGTATTAGCGCTATATCCGATTGTGTATTCATCGGTTACCGTTAAAGTTTTTCCATTTAATACTACGGAAGTAACGGCTGGTGTCTTTGCAGAACCATCGTAGGTATAGCTGTCTTCTTCAAGTGTGATTACAGCGTCTGCAATTGGGGCTTTGCTAATTGTAAATGTTTCTGAAGCGGTGCCAAGGTAGTTGTTTTTTCCGGTAATGGTAACTGTAGCAGTACCATTTTCGGTGTTATCACTGTAGCTTGGTGTGTAATCTGTTCCGGCAACAAGCGTTGTACCATCTAGGTCTACCTCTGTAATAGCAGGTTCTTTTGCTTCGCCATCATAGGTATATGTGGTCTGAGCAAGTGTGATAGTAGCTGTTGCAAGGGATACTGCATTAATGGTAAATGTGGTTGTAGCGGTATCTTTGTAATTGCCATTTCCGGTAACGGTAACCGTAGCTGTTCCGGCATTTGTGTTAGCGCTGTAGCTTACCGTATAATCATCGCCAGGTGTTAAGGTGTTTCCTTTTAAAGTGACGGAATCAACGGTAGGTTCTTTGGCAGTATTGTCAAAGTCGTAACTACTGTTGCTGATTGCAATTATTGCCTCGGCAAGAGAAATTTCAGTTACTGTTACTGCACATGTGCTTACTAATTCATAGCTATCGTCAGTGGTAGCTGTAATGGTTGCAGTACCAACACCGGTTGCTGTTATTTTACCAGTGCCATCTACGGATGCAACACTGTCATCGCTACTTGTCCATGTGATGCCGCTATTCTCGGCAGCATATGTGTGGGTAGCTGTTAATTGTTTTTCTGAGCCGTATTCCATGGTAGCGGAAGCGTCAGATAGTAAAAGGGCTTTATCTAAATACAAGGTAGCGTCATCGATTGTTCCCCATGCGCCGGAATTTACTTTTAAGTGAAATGTGAAAGTCAGTGTATCGCCAGCATTTGCCTTGATGTTTGTGACAATAGCTGGAACGAAGGTTGGCCATCCAATTAAAGAGATGTTGGATGAATCAAAGGTTTCACCGCTAGCGTTATTTGTAACACTTAAATAGATTCTTTCATTTGCATTGCCACCTGTGCCGGATAAACCTTGGGCATAGATTGAAGCATAGTATAAACCATCTGTGGTAGCAGTTACTGTCTGGCTAAAGGTAAAGTTTGCTCCTGAAGCAAGTTTGGCATTATATTCACCAGTTCTGGAATCAGATGCGTTTTTGCTGCGGATAGTACAACCAGTACCGGTTACAGTCCAAGAGCCAGATTCCTCGAAGCTGCTGTTTGCTAATAAATTCTTCGGTATGATATTTACAGTACATGAAACTGCATAAGAAGGATTAACAATGGTTGCGGCAGTACCGTTAATCGTGTACGCTCCAATGCCAGCATTTGTTGCGGTCTTCGCAGCAACATTGGCAATATCAGCTTCATTCCATTCTACTGTTGGTGTTTCAACAGAATCGTCATTGTAATTAATTGTTACATTAGTAGGAAGGTTCGCAGCGGTAAAGGAGGCTCCTACTTCTACGGATACAGCGTCACAGCTATAAGAGGAAATAGCTAAAGGAGCTTCTGAACCATATACAACATAATTATAAACATTTAAGGAAGATAATGGATTTCCGTTAAAATCAAACATTGCCTGATTATCCCAAGAGCTTCCGCCGAAGTATAAGCCAGCATCAGCAGCATCATACTCAGTTGCGTAGGAGGATGCCCATCCAGAACCAAACTCTTCCCAGAGCAGCTTGTTGGAATCATAAATGCTGCTATCTAAGTCGCCGGATTCATCATATGCATATTGCACTGGAATCCAAGCTGGTTCCCAATAGAAAACACCAATTCCAGCTTTCTTGCCTTTAACTTTTGCGGTTACATTACTTACTGCCGCAATTACATCGCGTACTTCTTTGGCCTGGTCCTGAATTGAAACGCCATAGTTTACACTTGTGCCTATTTGACTTGAATTTTTAATTGTATTTTCGTGTCCGTCACCATCTTCGTAAGTGTATGCCCATGAAGTTTCTGCTACCATAACATATACTCCGTATGTAGAAGCAATGTTGTTTAAGACGGTTGTAAGATTTGACATGGTTCCGTGCCAGAATGGGTAGTAGGAGGATGCGAATACATCATAATCTACACCATTGTCTTTTAATTTTTGGGCATAAGACGGATAGTTACCTTTTTCTGGATTGGTAAAGTGGATTGCTGCTAAAACGGAAGTTGCGTTTGCTGTGTTAAAATCTTTGACAGCAGCACAGCCAGCTTTGAATAAAGTATACATGTCGGTACCAGAAGCACCGCTCATTCCAGCAGTAGTCTCATTACCGATCTGTACCATACCAACATCAACGTTATTATCTGTAATTAATTTGGTCAATGATTCAGTAACCATTTCGGAAATAGCGGTTGCTTTCTCGTCGGTTGTTTTTGTAGCCCATGCCTTTGGAGCTTTTTGTTTTCCTGGGTCAGCCCAGAAATCGGAGAAATGGAAGTCAATCAGAACCTGCATGCCTGCTAGGGTGGCATATTTTCCCATTTCGATAGCTTTGTCTAAATCATTATTTCCACCGCCGTAGCCTTTGGTGTTGTCGGTAGAAAGATATGGGTCATTCCATACACGAAGACGAATGTAGTTTACGCCAGAGTCTGCAAGTAGATTGAAGAATCCTTGTCGGTCTAAGAGATTGCCTTCAAAATCACGGAAGCCAAATTTATCTGCATCGGCGAGAATTTCGCTGTTCAATTCATCAAAGGTATTCATAAGAGCAATATAGGAAGAAACATCAACTCCACGGATGGAATCAGTGTCATAATCACTTACTTTCTTGACGAAAATGTCAGAATCAAAAACAAGTCCGCCTAAAGCAGCATTCAAAGCTTCGTATGCTGCAACGATATCTTCGCCGCTGCTGCCATCGGTGCAGAGATTTGCCGCGGTAAGTGCATCGGTTAATGCGGTAGTGCTTGCTGTGGTGAATCCAATTGTTAAATAATCGGTCGGTACAGAAGCGATTAAGGTTTCTAAATCTGCAAAACTGTATTCTGGTGGTAATTGCCACTGATAAAGAATGATATTGTCAATCTTCTCATAATAATTAGCGGTACTGCTTGTTCCTGTTCCTGCGATTGTCAGAGTATAGTCACCGTCATTTTCTAAAACGAACTCTGGGCTGGTGTTCATACCATAGGTGTCCCAGCCTTTCATAGCGGAATGAGTAACAGATGTGCTTCCTAAAGTAGTCGTTAAAATTGAAGCTTTTGCATCACCAGCATTTTGAAAGGTAAAATAATATTTTCCGGCTGGAAGTGATATGGTTTGTGATACAGATATGTTTGTATTAGCGTTTTCTGTCCAAACATTTAAATAGTTATTGGTTTTGCTGCTTGCCCATTCGTTGGACTCGACAGTGCATTCTGCGCCTGTATCATCAAAGGTCCAATCGTTTGTTCCATCCTCAAAGTCCCCGTTTACGATATAATTTGTAGCGACCCAGCTACCTGGTTCAACCTCATCCTCCGCACGTGCGGTTAATGTGCCAAAATCAGAAAAACTCATCTGGGTGAGCATCATTGACACTGCCAACAAAAAGGCAAGTGTTCGTTTCAAAAATTTCGTTCCTCCCATAAAGAAACCTCCTAAAATAGATGGTAATCTTCGGAACATGAATGTGGGATAATAGACAATTATCCGTTATTCAATACAACCCTGCGCTCGAAAAATCTAAATATTCAATTGCAAAATCGCTTTCAATACCCAAAAACAAATTATTTTTTCCATAGACGAATGGTTTTCTGACATTATCCGGCTGATGATACATTTATTATCTGATATTTGTGACGCATAGAGCGGATAATTGTCTATTAACTAAGTTGGGTATTCCAAAGATTATAGTAAAACAATAAAGTTACATTGTGGAACCATTTTGGTTCCAATTGAAAGATTACGGCGCCTGCAACCTTTCATATGACTGCGCAACAAAGGGTTGCGCAATCGGTTGTTCGTTAACATAAGGTTAACATGGGTTGGATTCGTTTGCAATGTACAAGATTAATAATAATTTTTAAGAAAATTAGGTATAATTTCACAAAATGTTTTCCTAATCAGCGGAAATGTTGCGCAAACGAGGAAAAGATTGGAAATGTTAAAAACACAAAAAAATCAATAGGCAAAAAGCACAAAACAAAGTTAAATAATTAGTTATTTATCATATTGTGATATGGTTCTAAAGATGGTAAAATATTGATAATGAAGTCGCGCGCAACTGTTGCGCATAAATTGGGGAGATATTACATAAAAATATGGCGGGAGGGAACCATATGAGGAAAGACAAAAGCAGCGCCAAGCCAAAACACATGAAAGAAAAAGCAAATCGGGGAAAGAAAACAGGAAAGGTAAATATATTATTTTTTCAAACCATTCAGTTTAAATTAGTTTCATCATTTTTAGTGCCGGTAGCATGTATTGTTGTGCTGGGTGTGGCATCTTATCAGACGGCATCAAGTGCGATTACAAAGAGTTATATGAACTCGGTGGAACAGACGGTAAATATGATGGACCAGTACCTGACACTGGCGGTCGATACGGTACAGAGTACCTATAAGAGCTATATGAATGACAGCGAATTAGAAATGTACATGCGGGGGCAATCACCAGATGGACCTGCATATAGGAAAAAAACGACCACCACCCTGAACAGCTATGTTACAACTGACGCGCTGATTTCCAATATTTATTTTATTTCAGACACGCAGGAACCAATTACAACAACAAAGCTCGAGGGTACTGAAGCATATCAGGCATTTATGGACAGTGCTCAGGGACAAGTAGCAGCAAATGATAAGATTAGTTACCTGATGTTTGGTAATGAGTGCACGGCGGATGACAGCTTCAAGACAATTGGTGAGCACTACGGTGCCAGGCTGGTTAAGCGTCTGAAAAATGTAAGCGCCTATATGGTCGTGGATATTAACTATAAAGTGGTAAAGGATACGTTGATTTCACTAGATGCTGGTGAAGGCAGCTATGTGGCATTGGTTACTTGCGATGGGGTAGAGTTTGTAACTGAGAATGGAGTAGAAATTCATCCGGAAAATAATATTTTTGTCGGTCAGGATTTTTATGAGGAGACATTTGCATCCGTTCAAGGTACAGGCGTGAGTGAAGTACGAATTGAGGGTAAAAGCTATCAATTTCTTTATGCCATTTTAGAAGGCAGAAAGGCCATGATTGGAGTATTGATTCCGAATCAGACAATATTGGCGCAGACGGCAGATATTAAGAATCTGACGATGGTTATTTCAATATTTGCAGTGATAATCGCAACACTCTTAGGAACCTTGATAGCGAGAAGCTTTAGTAAAACAATTCGTGATATTCTTAAAAAATTAAAACGAGTTGCGGAAGGTGATCTGACCGTTCGGGTTGACTCAAAGCGTAAGGATGAATTTCACTTATTGACAACTGGTATCGCTCGGATGATAACAAGTATGCGAGACTTGATTACGAATATTAATGATGTAAGTTTGGAGCTGGCGAAAGCGGCCCTCCAAGTGTCCAGATCATCGAAGACATTTATGCAGACCTCGGAAAATATTCAGACATCAATATCAGAGATTCAAGATGGTGTGAATCGCTTGGATATCGATTCGGAGGATTGTCTAACAAAAATGGATGGACTGTCAGGCAAAATCACAAGTGTATCAGAAAATGCCGGACAGATTTCACAACTCACAGCTACGGCCGAAGAATGTATTTCAGAAGGTATTGAGTCAATGAGAGAGTTGACGATTAGTGCCAAATCCACGACTGAGATTACTGGCAATGTAATTGTAGCAATTGAAGCACTGGAAACAAAATCCCGTACTATTAGTCAGATTGTCGAAGCAATTAATGATATTGCCGACCAGACCAACCTATTGTCCTTGAATGCGTCCATTGAGGCTGCGCGAGCAGGAGAAGCAGGAAAGGGATTCGCAGTAGTTGCCGAAGAGATTCGTAAGTTAGCGGACCAATCACTGCAATCGGCAGGCAAAATTGGCGAAATTATTACCGAGATAGTTGAAAACACCGGCGATGTTGTAGCGATTGCGAAGCAAGCGGAAGGCATTGTTGCATCGCAGGAGAGTGCAGTTAATACCACCACCAAATCCTTTGAGGTGATTGATAAGCAGGTGTCTGAGCTGATGGCAGAACTAGAGATGATTACGGCAAGTGTAAATGATATGGATGAAGACCGCTCATCAACACTTGGTTCGATTGAAAGCATTTCAGCAGTTTCAGCGCAGGCGGCATCATCTTCATCAGAGGTATATAAGACCGCAGAGTCACAGTTGGGTTCAATCACAACCTTAGAGCAAGCAGCGATAAATCTAAAACAGCGTTCAGCGCATTTGACTGATTTGCTGAGACAATTTACGCTGTAGATTGTAACAATATAATTAAAAGACAAATCCCCCTTAAGTAGACAAGGCAAATAACCAAAATCTACTCAAGGGGATTTTTTTGATGGAACAGGAGCTTCAAACTCCTTCTTGCTATCTTAACTAGGGCAAGGTATAATTTAAATATTGAAAAACAGACGAGGAGAAGATAAAAATGGATGATAATTTTGTAACACTAACGATTGAAAAACAAAAAAATATAGCTTTAATTGCGCATGACAATAAAAAGGCGGATTTGATTGAATGGTGTGAGCTTCATAAGGATATTTTGAAGAATCATTTTTTGTGCGGAACCGGAACCACTGCCCGCATGATTACTGACCGGACAGAATTGCCGGTGCGTGGCTATAACAGTGGTCCGCTTGGCGGCGACCAGCAGATTGGGGCCAAGATTGTCGAAGGAAAAATTGATTTGATTATTTTCTTTTCTGACCCATTGACGGCACAGCCGCATGACCCGGATGTCAAGGCGTTGCTGCGTATTGCGCAGGTTTATGATATTCCAATTGCCAACAACCGCTCATCCGCAGACTTTATTATTACCTCTGAATACATGGGGAAAGCATACGATCATAAGATTATCAATTTTAAAAAGAATATAAAAGAACGTTCCGAAACGTTATAGGGGTAGGCATGAGAGAAAGAGAAAATTTTAACAGTCGGCTGGGTTTTATTTTGGTATCAGCAGGTTGCGCAGTTGGACTGGGAAATGTCTGGAAGTTTCCGTATATATGTGGCGAAAATGGCGGAGCAGCATTTATCCTAATATATCTGGTGTTTTTGGCGATTTTAGGATTGCCAATTTTAATCTGCGAATTTGCTATTGGACGTGGAAGTAAAAAGAGTATCTCAGGAGCATTTGACGAACTGGAACCAAAGCGAACGCATTGGCACAATTTTAAATGGTTTGGGATTGCCGGTAATTATCTTTTGATGATGTTTTATACAATGGTTGGCGGCTGGATGCTTTATTACGCGTATCAGACGGCGACTGGAAAATTACAGAACGTCGAGAGTCATGTAATTAATGATTCATTTGGAACGATGTTGAGTTCACCGACAATTATGATTACATGGACGATAATTGCTATTGCGTTGTCATTTTTTGTCTGTTCCTTAGGACTGCAAAAGGGAGTTGAAAAGATTACCAAAGTAATGATGCTGCTTTTGATTGGCTTGATGCTGATATTGGTGGTCAACTCCGTAACGTTAGAAGGTGCCGGTAAAGGTGTTGCATTTTATCTTGTTCCTGATTTTAAGCGTTTGCTGGAAAATGGTATTGGAAATGTGGTTTTTGCAGCAATGTCGCACGCATTTTTCACCTTGAGCGTGGGTATTGGTGCAATGGAGATTTTTGGAAGCTACATGAAACGAGATAATAAATTGACCGGTGAAGCAATTAATATTGTATTCCTGGACACATTTATTGCATTGATGGCGGGCTTGATTATTATTCCAGCATGTTTTGCATATGGTGTGCAGCCAGATAGTGGTCCATCACTTTTGTTCGTAACGTTGCCAAATGTATTTGCTCATATGAGCGGCGGACGTATTTGGGGAACCTGTTTCTTTATATTTATGTCATTTGCGGCATTGTCGACAATTATTGCCGTATTCGAAAATATTATTGCGATGACATCGGAGCTGTTCTCGTGGGAACGTGGGAAGGCAGTGGTAATTAATCTGGTGGCAGTTACGCTTTTATCTATGCCAGCCGTTTTGGGATATAATTTATGGACCAATATTCAGCCAATGGGCGCGGGCTCAACGATTATGGATTTGGAAGATTTTCTGGTTTCGTATAATATTTTGCCATTGGGCAGTATGCTGTTTGTCATGTTCTGTGCGAAGAAGAACGGCTGGGGCTGGGGCAATTTCCTGGCAGAAGTAAATACTGGCAAAGGAATTAATTTCCCGAAGGGCATTCGCATTTACATGGCATATGTTTTGCCTGCAATTATTGCGGTAATTTATTTGAAGGGTTACTATGATATGTTTGCTCCGCATGGAACGAAAATGCTTACCATATGGATGGTAATTGGAGTGGCATTGCTACTGCTGGTACTCAGCTTTGGTAGAAAAAGTAAAGAAAAGGTAGCGTAATAGAAGGCGTGGGAAGATGAAGAACAAGGTAGAGGCAATCCGAACATCGAAAGGAATCAGACAAGATGAAATGGCAAGAGCATTAGAGGTGTCTCGACAGACAATCAGCTCTTTGGAAAATGGGCGTTACAACCCATCTATTCAGCTCGCCTTTAAAATAGCCCGGTATTTTGACATGAGCATTGAGGAACTGTTTATTTACGAGGAGGACATGTAATGGGCATGCATAATATGCAGGATAACAAGAAAATTGGTCTGATGTGGTGGTTAATGGCGACATTTACGATTTTGTTAGGAATCGTGATTCAGGCGAGAGTTCCTGAAGAGGCACACAATATCAGTCGATTTGCCGGCGTACTGACGGGTATGGGCACTGGAATATTAGTCGTAATTGTGATAAATTGGCTGGTGAATCGCTTTAGTACACCGGAGAAACGTAAGCTTCGTCAAATTGAAAAAAATGATGAACGAAACATTCAGTTGATACGGGCAGCGTATACGGTTGGTGCGATTTCGGCAATTATTATATTGGCGATAATGGTAATGTTATTTGTTTTGCTGGAACAGTATGTTGCATCATACATTGCCTTGGGAGCGTTATATGTGGAGGCAATTGTGGTTCGAGTGGCTTATGTTATATTGGGAAAAAGGATGTAGTGTATATGAAATTGATAAGAAGAGTAAATTTTGTTTTTTTGTTAGGAGCATTGGTGTCGTTGATTGCATTAGTTATGCTGGTGCTGATTAATAGCGGCAAAGGATTGGAATGGATGCTGAAGAATGCCGGTCCAGTAGTCGGAGTAGCATTTGGTGTAATGCTTATGTTTTTGGTGACAACGTTTTTTCTGTGCGTGTATACTGTTGTAGGATTAGCAAAAGAGGGACGCGCGGGCGTGTTTTTGAAAGACTACGTGGTGAGTGCAATCTTTATTTTTGTATTTGTTACAGTGTTTAACAAGTTACTGCATCATGAGATTAATCTTGTGCAGAATGCGGTACTTGCAATGATTGTGCCAATATTTAATCTGTATGGAAAGATAAATCAGTTTGTCAAAGAAAAAGAAAAATAATAATGTGAGATAGGCTCCTGTAATGTAAAGTCATTCAGGAGTTATTTTTTTGAAAAATTATGAAAAAAGCGCACATTAGATAGTTGCAAAGCGTTATACATTTTGAAAGGAGGAAATGCCAGTGTCAGTAGACTTAGGTGAACAGTACGATAAAGTCTATCGTTATTGTTATTTTAAAATACATAATCGAGATACCGCTGAAGATTTGACGCAGGAAACTTTCCTCCGGTATTTTGCCCAAACCTCCTATATCAATCGTGGAAAACAGCTTGCTTACCTTTATACGATAGCTCGTAACCTTTGCCATGATTACTATCGAAAGCAAAAGCCAGAGTACTCAACAGACATCGCGGCGGTATCAGGAGAGGTGGAGTGGCACTCGCTAGTGGCGTGGCAGGACGCTACTGCACAGCTTGAAAAGTCAGCAAGCCTATTTCAGGCGGTGCAAAGCCTGCCAGAAGAACTAAGAGAACTAGTGTTGTTGCGCTATGTAAACGAACTGGCCGTAGGTGAAATAAGTGGGATATTAGGGCTGTCTCGTTTTGTGCTGTACCGCCGGGAAAAAGAGGCAATGAAGAGATTGCAGCAAATCTTAGGAGAGGAGGACTACGATGAATAGGCAATTAAAACAAGAGTTAAAAGAGAGTTTTGCGGAAATAAAGCCACAGCATAAAACAGAATTTTTGCAAAAATTGAATATGCCAAAGGAATCAAAATGTGAATTTGTCTGGACACAGTTGGCATATACGCATAAGCTGGGTTGGTTGATATCGGTGGCGTTGTTACTTTTCGTATTTTGGCTAGGGGGGCATCGACTAGTGTCAGATTGGCCAGAACATTTATTGTGGATGGTATCAGCGGTACTTCCGCTATTTGCACTGACGGTAATGTTGGAAGGCAGCCGTTCGACGACATATGGAATGGCAGAGTTAGAGAGCTGTACCAAGTATTCACTGGCAGATGTAATCATGATTCGGATGGGAGCCTTGAGCTTTTGCAATATCATTGTAATTTTGGCGGCGTTTTTTCTGGTGCGACAGCATGTCAGCTACAGTATTTTGCAGACCGGAATCTATCTGTTTTTTCCGTATCTCTTAACGTGTGTATTGACGCTTGCGATTCAGAATCGCGGTGCCGGAAGAAGCACACGCTGGTATTGTGCAGTAGCTAGTGGCCTAATCAGTATGTTGGCATTGTCGTTGCCAGAGCTGATGGCGGAATGGTATGGGCAAAAATATTTGAATATTTGGCTCATCCTAGTGGTTCTTTTGTCTTACCAAATAGGCAAACAGATTCAGAAAATGAAAATAAATATGGAGGCAGGATTATGGAGCTTATACTTGACCGAGTAACCAAACAATATAAAAATAAAATCGCGGTAGACCGTGTGTCACTGCGCTTGCATCCCGGTGTATATGGACTGCTTGGAGCAAATGGGGCGGGTAAAACGACGCTGATGCGGATGATTTGCGGCGTTTTAACTCCGACCGGCGGTGAGATTAAATTAGATGGAACGGATGTAAAAGAAGAAGCGTATCGTGATGTTCTGGGTTATTTACCACAGGATTTTGGCTATTATCCGGATTTTTCGGCGCAGGATTTTTTGCTTTATATTGCATCGCTAAAAGGACTTCCGAAACGCCGTGCCAAAGAGAAAACAATTGAATTATTGAAAATGGTGAATTTGGAAAATGAGGCAAAAAAGAAAATTAAAACATTTTCCGGCGGTATGAAGCAGCGCTTAGGAATTGCCCAGGCGGTACTAAACAACCCCGATGTTTTGATTCTGGATGAACCAACGGCAGGCCTTGACCCAAAGGAACGGATTAAATTTCGTAACATGATAGCGGAGTTGGGAAAAGAGCGGATTGTGCTGTTATCAACGCATATTGTCTCAGATGTGGAGCATATCGCGGATAAGATTCTGATGATGAAGGATGGAAAAATTATTTACAGCGGCACATTTGATGCAAAAATGCCATTAGAAGAATTTTATTTGCAGCATTTTGGTGAAACAGATACCGATGAAAATGCAGAAGGGGGCATATCATGAAGGAAATTATCCGGTTAGTAGGTTTTGAATATAAAAAGATGTTTGGAAAAAAGATAACATGGATTACACTTGGAACAATCTGGGCAACCATCTTATTTTCTTGTGTAATATCATTAATGGGTAATATTGAGGCTGGCGGAAAGGTAGTGAGTAGTAGATATGAGGATATCGAGGCACAAAAACGAGAAGAGTTAAACTACAGTGGTGAGGCGATTGATGAAAGCTTGCTGGGGGAGGCACAGCAAGCCTATCAAGCATCAACACTAGAATATGTTTCAGATGTTTATGATTCAGAGGATGAGTGGGATCAATATCGTACCTATATCCGTCCATATATTTCGCTGGCAAGTCTGGTGACTATGGCAGGGCAGGATATTTCCACTTCTGATATGGCGGAATTTTATCAGGCCCGTACACAGAGGATGAAAGCAATGTATGCAGCAGAGGAACTAACAGAGGGGGAATTGGAATACCATTTGAAGCTGGATGAGCAAGTGCAAAAACCACTGGAGTACAGCTACACCAAGGCATACTCACGTTTTATTTCCTTGGAATATACCAATGGTTTGTTTACATTATTTGCAGTTGCAATCTGTACGGCGGGAATTTTTGCCGGTGAGTACAGTAGTAAGGTGGATGCTTTGATGTTGGCTTCCAAATATGGAAAGAATAAAGTGATATATGCCAAGCTGTTGACCGGATTTTCATTTGCAGTAATCGTTGCTTTGCTCTTTTTGGGAAGTGCCTTTGTGGAGCTAGGTATTGCGCATGGTTTTGACGGTGCTAATGCGGCTGTGCAGGTAAAGTATCTTTTGCTTAGCTACCCGTTGACTATGGGGCAAGTGGTGGCACTGCTGATTGCCTTTGGTGCAATTGCGGCGTGCATAGTGGCGGGAGTTACAATGTTATGCTCCGCGAAAATGAAGACGAACTTTAGTACCCTTATTGTAACCTCGGTGTTGATATTTGGAACCGTATTCTTGAATGTCCCATACCGATTCCGTGTTCTGCGTATGCTGGTAAGCCTATTGCCGGGAAATATTGTTACGAATGGCAGCGCATTATCTTCGCAATTACTTAGAATCGGAAAGCAATATTTTGTTACGTATCAATATGCACCGGTGATCTATGCGGTGGCGTTGGGGATTTTATCATGGTTTACATTTCGGGGATTTAAGAAACATCAGATTGGGTAAAAGAGATAGTTAAAATTATTAAAAGGCAAAAGGGAGTAAAATGTCCTCTCTTTTGCCTTTTAATGATTGACTTAATGGGAAACAGCTATTATTTTTCCTAAAAAATAATAGCTGTTAACTCTTCATTCTTGGGTTAAAGATATTTTAAGTAATTACTTTGAGAAAGCACGCTAAAAACTGCCAGAGGAATATCGAATTGAGAAGAATATTGTGCATAGTGCTTGTGGAAAGGTTACATATATGATACAATGCAAAGAGTGTCACATATATGTAACATTGGGAAGGGCGAAGAATGAATTACATACACGAAGATGGGAATTTTTTGATAGAACGAGTCGAGGTGGACATGAAAGTTAGTGTTGCCAGACAGTTTGTATATTATCGCAAATTAAAAGGATTAACCCAGGAGGAATTGGCTAAGCGAGCAGGGACTAGTAGAACAAATATAACGCGGTTTGAGAGTGGCAGTTACAATCCCTCTGTTGAGATGATGGTTAGGATTGCAACTGCACTTGGAGTAAGACTTAATATTACACTGGAAGAATAATTGGGTGAGTATTACCAATATGTAACAAAGGAGGAGGAAATGCTCGCGGAAGATGTAAGTAGAAATGTAAGTATTATTCAAGACACAGATGAAAATAAAATTGTCGTGATACATGATATTCATTTTAAAGGTAAGCGTCACATTTGCTGGGAGGATGTTGAGAAATATTTGAAACAATACATAGGTGAGTTTTATGAAATGGCAGAATCATTAGATATTGTCCATATTGGCAATGAGTTTGCAGATGAGTTCCGAGGCTCCAAAGATACTGTCCGTTTAAAAGGAACCTTGGCAAAAGCTAAAGCAAATGCAGCTTCGGGCGTGCCTGAATTGATTGAAATAGCATCAAATAAACGATTTAAAGTAAATTTGAATGATAAACATAAAAATAATGCAAAATATGGCTGGTTCCGTTATGATTCAAGATTTGCTCTGCCAGTATATGATGATAATGGAGAAGTGGAAAGATATAATATTTTTCATGTAGAGATGTTGATTCGTCATGATGCAGATGGTAAACTATATCTATATGATATTGTGAATATAAAAAAGGAACCGAGCAACCCGCATAGGCAATAATCCGTACGGTAACAAACCCAGTTCCTTTGTAACACAATAATACCGTATAATGGCTAAAAAAGCAATATTTAAATTAAATCGGAAGCGGATGCGTGAAAAATAAAGTTACAGTTCACACGCAATACAACGAAGAAAAGGAGCATGTACATGAACAAACAAGAACCGTGGTGGAAAAGCACCGTAGTGTATCAAATTTACCCAAGGAGTTTTCAGGACAGCACCGGTAACGGTACCGGAGACATCCTTGGAATTATCAATCGTCTGGACTATTTAGAGGAACTGGGCATCGGCGCAATCTGGCTGTCCCCAGTATGCAAATCGCCGCAGGACGACAATGGCTACGACATTTCCGATTATCAGGATATTGACCCGCTGTTTGGAACCCTAGAAGATATGGACAAGTTGATTGCCGAAGCAAAGAAACGAGATATTCGGATTCTGCTGGATTTGGTTCTGAACCATACCTCTGACGAACACCGCTGGTTCTTGGAGGCAAAAAAAGGGAAAGACAATCCATACCATGATTACTATGTATGGCGTGATGGCGAAGAGGGAACCATGCCAAATGATATGGGCAGTGTCTTTGGCGGTCCGGCATGGGAGTGGGTACCGGAATTACAGCAGTATTATTTCCATCAGTTTTCCAGAAGACAGCCGGATTTGAATTGGGATAATCCAAAGGTACGCGCAGAGCTTTATCAGATGATTATCTGGTGGCGTCAGCGTGGCATCGGTGGATTTCGAATGGATGTTATTGACCAGGTGGCAAAAGAGCCGGATAAAAAGATTACCAACAATGGGCCCAAGCTCCATGAATATTTGCAGGAAATGGCGAGAGAGGCATTTGAAAATGACCAGGATTTGCTGACGGTTGGTGAGGCCTGGGGTGCGAATACCGAAATTGCAAAGCTATATAGCAATCCCGATGGCAGTGAATTTTCGATGGTATTTCAGTTTGAACATATCGGTTTAGACCAGCAGGAGGGCAAAGAAAAATGGGATGTTGCCCCACTGCAATTATCTGACCTCAAACGAGTATTAGGAAAATGGCAGACGGAATTATTTGGACAAGGCTGGAATAGTCTGTTTTGGGATAATCATGATTTGCCGCGAATTGTCTCACGCTGGGGTAATGATGGGGAATACCGCATCGAATCTGCGAAAATGTTAGCCACGTTACTCCATGGGCTTCAGGGAACACCTTATATCTACCAAGGCGAAGAACTTGGCATGACAAATGTCAAATATGAGTTGGAAGACTATCAGGACATTGAAACACTCAATATGTATCAGGGGAGAATTGCCAGCGGCTATACAAAGGATGAGATTATGCGTTCCATTTATGCCAAAGGGCGTGATAATGCCCGTACACCAATGCAGTGGAGTGCGGAGGATAATGCCGGTTTTACAACTGGCAAACCGTGGCTTAAGGTTAACCCAAACTATATCCAGATAAATGCAAAGCAGCAAATGGCTGATGAAAATTCTATTTTTCATTATTATAAAAAACTGGTTGCGTTGCGTAAAGAGTATGAAGTGTTCCGCAGCGGAAGATACGTTCCGCTTCTGGCAGAGAGCGAGGAAATCTTTGCATATGCAAGGAAAATCACAGAACAGCAATTGGTGGTAATCTGTAATTTTTATGAAAAACAGAAAACTTTTGAACTACCAGAGGAATATCGAGGAGAGAAGACAGTGTTGCTGTCAAATTATGATAAAGTTCAAAAGGAGAACGAGTTGCAACCATATGAGGCGAGGATTTATTTGATGTAAAAAATTAAATCTAATACTTTACTAACGCATGAATATTTCACCAAATTTTACAAACAATAACATCACGAAATTACAGAAGTCAAAAAGGTAGTAAACTACCATAAAAAATTTGGAGGAAAGATAAGATGAAGGCAACAGGAATTGTGCGCAGAATCGATGATTTGGGAAGAGTCGTCGTGCCGAAAGAAATAAGAAGAACATTGAGAATTAGAGAGGGTGATCCACTGGAAATTTTTACCGACCGGGAAGGCGAAATCATTCTCAAAAAATATTCACCAATTGGAGAGCTTAGTCAGTTCGCAGGACAGTACGCCGAGAGTCTGGCGCAAACGACCGGGCAACTAGTATGTATTACGGATCGTGACCATGTTGTGGCAGCAGCTGGCAGCGGTAAAAAAGAATTTGAGGGAAAACCAATCAGCAAACAGTTGGAGAGTGCCATCGAAGAAAGAGAAAATATATTAGCTGAAAAAACGGATAGCAAATTCATGAAAATAACATTAGATGATAATGGCGAATTTGCAGCGCAGGCAATTAGCACGATTATTTGCGAAGGTGATGCAATCGGTGCAGTCGTAATCTACAACAAAGACGAAAAAGCGAAGGTTGGCGAAACCGAAAGTAAGCTGGTACTGACAGCGGCGGGGTTTCTGGGACGACAAATGGAACAATAGAAAAATGGTATGGAAAAGAGTGGTCTTGGCCCTATAAAGGTGCAAAAGGCCGCTTTTCTTTTTGCTAGGAATCTTTTTTAGTTTGCATAAGAAAATAAGGTTCGATATAATAGCAGAGGAAATGTAAATATGTAAGAGGGGGACTCATGAATAAATTTATTTTTTCGTTATTAACAGTTGTATTTGTGGTGACCGGCCTATCCGGTATGGTGTATGGGGCGCCAGCGGAAACGGGAATGGTAGGTGACTATCATGACGTAGAATTGCCGTATCCATCCAGTTTGGAGACGGATTTACCACCACTAAAGGGAACACCACCAACGTCATATAGTAGTCGTACAAGTTTGCCGACAATTAGAAATCAAGGTCAATATGGGACGTGCTGGGCATTTTCATCAATGGCTTCAGCAGAGGCAGAAATGATTTCAAAGAGTAGGGCAATTAACGGTAAAACTGCAACCGGAAGTAATACCGATCTTTCAGAATATCAGTTGGCACACTTTTTTTATAATTCAGTAGATGATCCACTCGGAAATACAGGTTATGACATGACAATTGGTATGGATGATGGTCAGGCATTAACTGGGCTGAGTTATTTGAATCGAGGCGGGAATATGAAGTTTTCGACCTGGAGTATGGCTGCCTGGAAGGCTGGTGCGGCAGAGGGTACAGCACCATATACAAGTATTACTAGTACCGGTGGATACTTGGATGATGAAGTTGCCTTTGATGATATTGCACACTTGCAAAATGCCTATTGGATTTATCTTGGTGACACAACCAGAGTAAAAGACATGATAATGGAGTATGGCGGGGTATCGTTTGCGTATTATTCGGACGATTACTACTACAGTGCAGATAACAAGTCTTACTTCCAAAAAAATACAACTTCAACCAATCACGCTGTTTTTATTGTCGGATGGGATGACAATTACAGCAAAAGCAACTTTAATTCTGCTTGTCGTCCAACGAATAATGGCGCATGGCTGGTTCGCAATAGTTGGGGGAGTAACTGGGGAGATGGCGGATATTTTTGGATATCCTATGAAGACACATCAATTGTCGGGACCGATGGCTGGGGATATGTTTTTCAGTTTGAATCAGCCGATAACTACGATTACAATTACCAATATGACGGAAGCTGTGGAAGGCAGTATTATACGGTTGGCATAAATGGTTCGGTAGCAAATCGTTTTGATGTCTATGGTACTGAGTATCAGGAGCTGGATGCGGTATCACTGGGGCTATACGCCGAAAATGTCAACTATAGCATTCAGATATACTTAAATCCACAAGCTGGTAATCCGACTAGTGGATATCCATTGCTATCAACACCGCAGACGGGAAAAACCACCTATGTGGGATATCATACAATACCATTAAAAGAAACGGTGATATTAGCACCAGAGTCAAGCTTTTCGGTTGTATTCACCTTTCCAAATGGAGCATCGTGTTTTGCGGATACTACATATGACAATGGTGATTGGATTCGATTTATTAGTGATACTTCACCAAATCAGAGTTTCCTTAAAGGAGCTGCTTCAAGTAGCTGGTTTGATTTAGATAAAAACGGAGACTGCGTCCGCATCAAGGCCTTCACCAATGAAATTTCTGAGCCCACGGCCACATCAGAAAAACCCCTGATAAAAGCCAATGCAACCACATGGGATGATGGCGTGATGGGAATCTATGCCGGAACAAGTTTGATTAGTACAAGGAGATTTTCATCACCTTGGTACATGACGCTAGATACCGAGCGGGTAACGTGGAATGGGACAAGTTCATTACCAAAAGTTACCTCAGTAACCGACTGGGATGATAATATTATACCAGCCAGCGAGTATACCGTTACATATCCAAACTTGGGGTTTGGCTATAATGAGGCGGTGGTAACATTTAAGAGTACCAGTGCCAAATATCAAGGAATGCTAACTGCCAATTTTGAACTGATTGAAAATACATCAAAGCGTACCACCGTTGTCACCAAAGCGGATGCAAGCACTGGCATGAACGGCAAGACGGCGATTACAAACGGTGGGATTGAAGTTTCGGCAACCGCAATAGCCGTACCAAACAAAATAGAACTAGAGGGCATTAGCTTTAATTATACCGGTAAGGCAATTAAACCAACCGTAAAAGCAGTCTATGATAAGAGCAATGGCAAAGTAGCCGCATCAAATTATACCGTATCATACAGCAGTAATCCAATTGCTGTCGGAACCTATCAAGTAACCGTAACCTTTGCAGGCAGTAAGTATATGGGTAAGCTCGTCACATCCTATACCATTAAAAATGCAACCACAGACAAGGTAAAAAGTCTCCAAGGCAGCACAACCGGAACGACAACAATTAAGCTGACGTGGAAAAAACAAACTGGTGCGAGCGGCTATCATATCTATCGCTATGACAGCAAGAGCAAAAAATATCAAAAGATAAAAACAATTACCAAGGGCACAACGGTGTCCTACACCGACAAAAAACTAAAGGCAGGAACCACCTACAAGTATAAAATATGTTCCTATAAGTCCAAATCTTCAAACACAGGACCGCTCTCTGGCATCGTGACTGTTTGTACGAAACCAAGCAAGGTAACATCCTTAAAGGTTGCCCAGAACCAGCGCACCTCACAGAAGCTTTCATGGAAGGCGGTCAGTGGCGCAGACGGATATGAAGTCTATGATTATAGCCTGAAGAAGGGCGAATTTGTGAAGGTGAAAACAATCACAAATGGTAAAAAGACCACCTATACCATAAATAAACGTGAGCCAGGCGGCGTTTACTGGTATCAGGTCAGAGCCTACAAAAAGGCAGGCGGAAGGACAGTGTATGGTGCGTACTCGAATGAGCTTAGGGCATACACAAAAGATTAGAAAAGTATAAACATTTTATAAATTATCTACCTACGGGTCAAACCGGGGTAGATAATTTACGTTAAGGGGTGTAAAATAGGAGCAATGACACAAAAGGAGATAAGTGAGCAAGCATGAACGAGAGATTTACCCGAACCGGACTGTTGCTGGGGGAAGAGGGCTTATATAAATTAGAGCAGGCAAGCGTAATTATTTTTGGCATTGGCGGGGTGGGCGGCTATGTTGCAGAAGCCTTGGCGAGAAGCGGCGTCGGTCAAATCACCTTGGTGGATAAAGATGTTGTGAGTATTTCCAATATCAATCGCCAGATCATTGCGACGACGAAGACCATCGGACGAGCGAAGGCAGAGGTGATGCAGGAACGGATTGCGGAAATCAACCCAGAGGCGAAGGTGACGGTCTGCAACTGTTTTTATTTGCCCGAGACAGCGGAGCAGTTTGATTTTAACGAATATGATTATATTATCGATGCAATCGACAATGTCACCGCGAAGATAGAACTCGTAATGCGCGCGGGTGCGGCTGGAACGCCGATTATTGCCAGCATGGGAGCGGGAAATAAATTAGAGCCATCGCGTTTTGAAATCACCGATATTTACAAAACCTCGGTCTGTCCATTGGCGAAGGTAATGCGCCGGGAGTTAAAGAAACGTGGCGTGAAAAAATTAAAAGTAGTGTACTCCCCTGAAGAGCCAATTAAGAACAACGAACCAGGCGAAGATGGACGTCGCAGTACACCGGGCAGTATCGCCTTTGTACCTAGCGTAGCGGGCCTGTTAATAGCCGGTGAAGTGGTTAGAGAATTGACTGAGAAACAGTAAGAGGAAGGAAGCTTATGTCCCGAAAGAAGAAAAAGAGAAAATACCGTGGGTTTTGGGTATTTATCCGCATACAGATATTTTTTATATTGCTGGTAGCAGGGGCATTGTCATACTATTTTTTTGGCGGTTATGCGAAGCAGGTGCAGCAATTGTCTGCGGAAGCAAAAAAAATGGTATGGGCCTCAAATGCAGAGACCTTTCGAGCCTCCCAGACCAGTGTGGTATATGATGCCAATGGTAGGCAGATAACCACGTTAAAAGGCGAAAAGGACGTATATTATTTGACAATCAAGGAAATACCGGTCAATGTAACGGCCGCTATTGTCAGCATTGAGGACAAGAAATTCTATCAACACAGTGGAATAGATATCAAGGCAATTGCGCGGGCGTTTATTGCGATGGTGCGCGATGGCGAAGTAAGCCAGGGTGGTAGTACCATTACCCAGCAGTTAGCGCGCGGCGTCTTTTTAACCCAAGAAAAAACGTGGCAGCGAAAAATGGAAGAAATATTTATGGCCACTGAGCTGGAAAAAAAATACAGCAAAGACCAGATTTTAGAATTTTATTTAAACAACATTTATTTTGGGAATGGATACTATGGCATACAAGCAGCTAGTAAAGGGTACTTTGACACAGAGATAGCAAACCTGAATTTATCAAAGCAGACATACCTATGCGCAATACCGAACAATCCAACCCTATATGACCCGGTTATAAATAGTGACAATACCATCAAACGCCGCAATCGAATCTTGCAGCAGATGGTAGTAGATGGGAAAATTACCCAGTCAGCATGTGATTTGGCAAAGACCGATGAGATTACCTTGAAGCGTTCTGAAACGGTAAAAAACAATTTTGTCGAAACCTACACATACTACTGTGCAACCCGTATTTTGATGGCGATGCAGGGTTTTGAATTTCAGAGCGAATTTGCTGATAAACAAGCCGCGCAGGAGTATCAGGAAGCATACGAACAGCTATATAAAGAATGTGAAAAAAGTCTGTATACCGGTGGTTATCGAATCTATACATCACTGGATTTGACGATGCAGTCGCAGCTTCAAGCGGCAGTCGACCAAAATTTAGCGGAATATACTGAGACAAATGACGAAGGAATCTACACCCTTCAGGGTGCGGCAGTGTGCATTGATAATCTGAGCGGTTTTGTGAAGGCAGTGGTCGGTGGAAGGAGTCAGGAATATCATGGCTATACTCTAAACCGGGCCTATCAGAGCTTTCGTCAGCCGGGCAGTGCAATAAAGCCATTGATTGTCTATACCCCCTTTTTAGAACGTGGCAATACGGCTGATACATTGGTCGAGGATGCTCCAATTGAAGATGGGCCAACAAATGCCAGCGGCAGTTATGCTGGGACAGTAACACTGCGTTATGCAGTCGAGAAGTCAATCAATACCGTTGCCTGGCGATTGTTTGAGGAGCTGACGCCGGCAGAAGGAATGTCTTATTTAAAGGCCATGAATTTTGCCAGAATCAGCAAAGAGGATGAGCGCCCCAGTGCGGCATTAGGTGGATTTACGACTGGTACCTCACCGGTGGAGATGGCGGCCGCCTATGCAACCTTGGCTGATGGTGGAAAATATCGCAGACCAACTTGCGTGGTGAAGATTATGGATGCATCTGGAGCGGATATCTATACTTCGAATCAGGAAGAAAAAGTCATTTACAAAGAAAATGCGGCACGTACCATGACCGAGATACTAACGGGTGTGCTGACAAATGGAACGGCGGCGGGGCTGGGCATCGAAACAACGGCTAGTGCAGGCAAGACAGGGACAACCAATTCGAATAAGGATGGCTGGTTTGTCGGCTATACTAAATACTACACAACCAGCGTTTGGGTTGGTTATGATATGCCAAAAGAATTGCCAGAGCTAAAGGGCTCAAGTTACCCAGCGGAAATTTGGCATCAATATATGCAGGAAATACATGAAGAATTGCCGTATGCAGACTTTATTGCACCGGCGGGAACAAATACCCAAGAACCGGTGAATGAGCCGGATCAAACGAAAACAGAGCAGGAGGCAGACGATGGAGAAAAAAGCGGACTTCAAAACGATGAAGAAGAGTGAAATAATAAGATTTATATGGGACTACTTTAAATGGCATATCATCATCGCTATTATCCTGATCGCATCAGTCATCAGCTTGATTCGTCATTTTGCCACATATCAGGAACCGGTTGCCGAAATTGTGTTAATGAATTGCAGTATGATGGATGTTCAGGTTGACCCGGATTTTACGGATTTTATGGAACAGCATGGCTATGATATCAAAAAGGAAAAAGTGGCAGTAGATACCGGTTACTATGTGGACCTTGATGCAAATACCTCAGCCAACATGTATACACTTCAAGCACTGCAAACATTATTGGCAGCCGGTGGTGTAGATGTTGTGGCCGGAACCGAAGAGATTTACATGTATATGGGTGAACACTATATGGCGGCCAATCTGGAGGACTATTTATCGGCTGAAATGTTAGAAAAATATGCCGACGATATTGTTTATATTACGGACCCGGAAACGAAGGAAAAATATCCAGGTGGAATTCAGATAGCAAATAACTGGTGGATGACCAAATATAAATACTATAGTGATGATTGCATCATTGGAATATCAAATGGCTGTCAGAAGCAGGAAGCGGCAATGAATCTGTTCATGTACATTTTAGGGGAAGATTAGGAAAGTCCCCTTCGCGTGCGCTTAGGGGAAGATTAGTGCAATATTTAAAAATATAGAGGAAAATCTAATAAAAACACTGTTGTGCATTGACATCGAGAGAGAACTTTAATATACTAAAAAAACGATGGGTTAAAAGGAGAAGGAACATGAAGAAATATGGTTTTGGTGTTGATATAGGTGGGACAACCTGTAAGATTGGTCTTTTTGAAACAAGTGGCGTATTGGTGGATAAATGGGAGATAAAGACCAACACAGACAACAACGGTGCATCAATTTTAGATGACGTTGCAGCATCAATTGAAGATAAATTAACAGCATCCGGTATTGATAAGGATGAAGTTCAAGGAATTGGTGTTGGTGTACCAGGACCAATAACCGCAGATGGAACGGTATTACAGTGTGTAAACCTTGGTTGGGGCGTATTTAATGTAGCAGAGACATTAGGCGCTAAAACAGGATTTCCGGTAAAAGCTGGAAACGATGCCAACGTTGCCGCCCTTGGTGAAATGTGGCAAGGCGGCGGAAAAGGATATAAGAATGTAGTCATGGTAACGCTTGGAACCGGAGTGGGTGGCGGCATTATTATTAATGGTAAAATCATCGCAGGCACCAAAGGGGCCGGCGGCGAGATTGGCCACATGATGGTCAATGAGAATGAAACAGACGTATGTGGTTGTGGAAAAAGCGGCTGCCTGGAACAATATGCATCAGCAACCGGCGTTGTTCGCATGGCGCGGAAAATGCTTAGCAGTACAACGCAAGGGACAACCTTATGTAATAATGAAAACCTGACTGCAAAAGCAATATTTGATGCGGCCAAAGAGAACGATGTGGTAGCCAAAGCATTGGTTGAAGAGTTAGGAAAAGTATTAGGTACAGCCTTAGCTTCAATTGCTTGTGTTGTCGACCCGGAAGTATTTGTAATCGGCGGCGGCGTATCAAGAGCAGGTCAGATATTGATAGATGCAATCTGTGAATACTATATGGAACGTACCTTCCATGTTTGTCGTGCAGCCAAATTCGCATTGGCATCACTCGGAAATGATGCGGGAATGTATGGCTGTGTGCAGATGATTTTAGACTAATTTAAATTAACAACATAACAAAATGGGCTGCTGCTTCATAACTGGTTTTCAGTTATGAAGCAGCAGCTTTATTTTATGAACAAAAATGTCATTTCTCGGGATAATGATTGAGCCTTGACGGAAATGTTGTGTTATTGTATGCTAATAATAATTGGTAAAAATTAACAAATATAAACAAAATATAATGAAGGGGGAGAGTAAATGAAAAACAAAAGAAGAAAAAGTATGATTGGTTTTCTATTGACATTTACACTACTAACAGGGGTAACCAGTCCCTACGCGATTTCAACCGTAAAAGCAGAGCCAGCGCAGGAGGATATCTCAACAGCATCAAACGACCTGACGGAAAAGCAATATATCATCCTAGCTGATGATGACAGGACCTATGAACATCTTTTGACGGAGGTCGGAGATTCTGTCATAGAAAATGAAGAATCTGTGGAACTGCTGGAAGACAATTGCATGATGGTGGCAGAGCTGACGGAAGCGGAAGCAGAAGTAATTGCAAAAGAACACAATATAATAATAGAAGAAGATTTTGAACTTGCAGCAAACAGTCTTTTCCAAGCAGATAATACAGATTCTGAAGAGACAGATATATATGTAAGAAGCTAGGAGGAGGACGATGCCTGGTTTGAAGCAATGATTGCCGAAGAAGAGATGGCAGAAAAAGTGGTTCAAGATGAAGAACCAGAGATAACATGGAATTTACAAGCAATTCATGCAGAACAACTTCAGGACGAGGTGGATGTTCAGCAGAGGGTAAGAGTTGCTGTCCTGGATTCCGGCGTGGACTATTCAACTGGAATAAATCTGGCAGGCAGTGTAGACCTGGTAGACCGGGAAGCAAGCGAGTGCATGATGGGAATGTTTCAGGATGGTACTGGGCACGGAACTGCGATTGCCAGTATTATTTCTGGAAATGGGGAGACTGGAGTTTTGGGCGTGAATCCAAATGCCGAGCTCTACTCCGTCAAGGTATTAGATGACAGCAATACAGCACCACTGAGCCGGATTATTGAAGGCATTTATTGGTGTATCGATAATGACATTAATATCATCAATATGAGCTTTGGCACTAGTAAATATTCGCCAGCCCTTCAAAAAGCAGTAGCAGATGCATATGATGCCAATATACTGCTTGTTGCTGCGGCTGGAAATCATGCATCCGCAGTAGAATATCCAGCGGCCTTTGCGCAGGTAATGGCGGTTGCTTCAACGGATACCGAGGCACAGCTTAGTACCTTTAGCAATACCGGAGAAGAACTTGATGTAGCCGCCCCGAGAGAGCGTATTCGGGTGGCACACTTTTTGGATGGATATACCATCACCCACGGCACCAGCATAGCCGTCCCCCATGTGGTCGGCGCGGCGTCCTTATTGTGGGAAAAAGATACATCGAAATCCAATGAGTTTATCCGACAGCTCTTAGACTTCAGTGCAAAGGAGATTGCAGATGCAGATAACTGCGGTCTTTTGGATGTAAATCAGGCCATCGCAATTTATGACAGCTTTGCAAAAAACTTTGATGGCATGGCGGTAATCCGTGAGGATAAGATTCCAGAAAATACAGCGGAGCCGGAAACCTTTGCATATATCGCTGATGATGAGAATTATGTGGGGGGCAGATGGTGGACAGATGCACATGGAGATATGGTAGAGGATGTTGCCAAAAAGCGTACCATGGATTTAAAGCTGATAAAAATCTTAATGCTTGGTATCAAATATCCAGACCGCAGTAATTGGAAGGGCGGTACAGCTCATCCCTGGTGGCACGGGTATGGAAAAGAGGAACCAATGTGCAATTACATTGGCTGCTATGAGCTTGCTACCAATATCGCCTTAAAGGGAGGAAAACCATTTACCTTTAAGGCATATCAGACATTGTATAATACAACTAGTACATCTGTAAAAGGGATAGACCAGGACATCTTTAATCGCATGATGGTAGATATTGATACCGTGACAGTAGGAGGAAAAGAGTGGGCGGAGGTGCTCAAGGAAAATGGTACTAAAATAGGTGGCAATTCTAAAGAAAACCGAAAATATTTTCTTTGGGGTTGTGCCATGCATATCCTGACCGATTCCTTTTCTCATGAGACGAGGAGATTAGTGGGGTCCAAAATGGTTACGCTTACACATGCTGAGGGGGCCGATAATCCTGTGAAGGTAGGGAAAAGAGCTGAAGTAGCGATGAAAGCAATCCATTACAGCTTAAACCGGTTAGAAGCAGATAATGGAGCCGGTTTAGAGAAGGGGATAGCCGGAAATTGCAGTGATTATTACTATGCACTGAAACATGCCAAATTTGAAGGGGAATTTACAAAATTTAAGCTCTTAGGCTATGCAAAGCAGAATCAGAACTTAACGCAAGAAAAAATAGAGCTTTTTGAGAAGGCATCCTGGAATTAGTGGATAGGAATAAAATCTGTTCTATGTAGATAATTAACCGATTGGCGATATAAAAGGAGAATGTGATCATGAAAAAGTCAAAAATAATAATACCACTCGTAATACTATTGGCACTGCTATTGACACCAGTTTCCGGGAACACCGGGAGAACACTTTCAGTACTTCCAATCAATGTATCGGCGGCTGAGAATGATGTCATTCCAAATGATAAGACGGGAATACCAGATAAGGTATTGTATCAGTGTATTTTAGAAAAACTAAATAAAAAAGAGGATGAGACGTTTACAAAGGAGGAAGCAGCCGGGATACGTGTTTTACTTGTCCTTAACTTTACGTCCACAGACCCGGGGTGGCATACGCGTGAGCCTGCGTATGTTAAGAGCCTTAAGGGCATTGAATATTTGACCAATCTGCGGACGCTGCATATACATGGACATGGATTGACCAGTTTAAAAGGTCTTAAGAAGTTAACAACATTAGTAGAGTTGGATGTTTCTGAAAACAAGCTGACCAGCTTGGAAGGAATTGAAAAATTAACAAATTTAAAAGTGATATGGGCGAATGACAACCAGTTGACCAGCCTAAAGGGAGTTGAAAATTTAAAGAAGCTAAAAAGGCTAATGGTTTTTAGAAATAAATTAACAAACCTAAAAGAAGTAAAAAACTTAACGCGTCTAGAACAGTTGTGGGCAGAGGACAATCGGTTGACTGATATCAGCGACCTAAAAAATGTGAAGAAGTTACAACGTTTATGGGTCGGAGGAAATAAATTGAAAAGTCTGAAGGGAATTGAGGACTTAACAGAATTGTGGTATTTGAATGCTAGTAATAATAAACTAAAGAGTCTGCCAAATTTAACAAAGCTCACCAATTTGAGGCTGTCGAGCGTTCATTTTAAAGCCAATAGTCTAAAAAAACAAGATTATAAAACAAACCTGCCAGCAATTTGTCAAGACAAATACTACTGGCCGAAATGGCTGAAAAACCAGATGAAATTTCAATCAATAAACAGAATATTAGAGGTAACAAAACCTACAAATATTACCTATAAAACCAAGACCATTAGCGGAAAGACTCATACCAAGGCGTGGGTAAGAATACTAGGACCAAACAATAAAAAGATTGCTGAGGTAAAGGCCGATTCCAAAGGAAACTTTTCTTTTAAAAATCTTAATCTAAAAGAGCTCGGCGGTAAAAAGATAACAATCCATTCCTTTGTGCGTGATAACTTCGATACGCAAGTATGGAATAGTGAAACCGTAAAACAAATAACAATCACTGTTTCGAAATGATGATATCATTAAAGCACTATTTAGCAAGCTATGGGGAAATGTGAGGAGAATTTCATTATGAAAAAAATAAAATTATTTATACCGATTGTAATAGTATTGGCAATATTGTTTGCACCGGTTTCCGGGAACACTGGGAGAGAGCTTTCGGTGTTTCCATTAAATGTGTTGGCGGTTGAGAAAGATATCATTTTAAATGATAAGACCGGAATACCAGATAAGGTATTGTATCGGTGTATTTTAGAAAAACTAAATAAAAATGAAGATGAGACCTTTACAAAGGAGGAAGCAGCCAGTATACGTTCTTTAAATGTCTCTTACTTCACTTCCACAGACAATGGGCATACGCGTAAGTATGAGTATGTTAAGAGTCTTAAGGGCATTGAATATTTGACTACTCTGCGGAAGTTGTATATATGTAGACATGGTTTGAACAGTTTGAAAGACCTTAAGAAGTTAACAACGTTAGTAGAGTTGGACGTTGCAGGGAACAAGCTGACCAGCTTGGAAGGAATTGAAAAATTAACAAATTTAAAAGAGATATGGGCGAATGACAACCAGTTAACCAGCCTTAAGGGAGTTGAAAATTTAAAGAAGCTAAAAAGGCTAATGGTTTTTAGAAATAAATTAACAAACCTAAAAGAAGTAAAAAACTTAACGCGTCTAGAAGAGTTGTGGGCTTCTGACAACCAGTTGACTGATATCAGCGACCTAAAAAATGTGAAGAAGTTAGAAACTTTATGGGTCGAAAGAAATGAGCTGAAAAGTCTGAAGGGAATTGAGAACTTAACAAAATTGAGGTATTTGAAGGCTAGCAATAATAAACTAAAGAGCCTGCCAAATTTAACCAAACTCACCAATTTGAATTTGTCGAGCGTCCATTTTAAAGCCAATAACCTAAAAAAACAAGATTATAAAGCAAGCCTGCCAGCAATTTGTCAAGACAAATACTACTGGCCGAAATGGCTGAAAAACCAGATGAAATTTCAATCAATAAACAGAATATTAGAGGTAACAAAACCTACGAATATTACCTATAAGACCAAGACAATTAGCGGAAAGACTCATACCAAGGCGTGGGTAAGAATCCTAGGACCAAACAATAAAAAGATTGCTGAGGTAAAGGCCGACTCCAAAGGAAACTTTACTTTTAAAAATCTGAACCTAAAAGAGCTCGGCGGTAAAAAGATAACAATCCATTCCTTTGTGCGTGATAACTTCGATACACAAGTATGGAATAGTGAAACCGTAAAACAAATTACAATAACCGTTTCGAAGTAAAAATGACAATGCGTTCCAACAAGTGTAACATAGCATAAAGCAAAATCAGGGAATAATCCAGTAATGATGGATATAGCTTCCCTGATTTTTTGTTGTAATATTAAAAATTGTATCAATGTTATGCTATTTAATAAATTTATTAATGGCATCCTTTAGGTCAACTAAAACTTGTTCATTGCCGGTTTCCACTGCATCGACAACACAATGATTGATATGATCCTCAAGAACAATTTTGCCAATATTATTAATCGCAGAACGCACGGCGGCAATTTGAATTAACACCTCGCTGCAATCCCGTCCGTCGGCAATCATGGTCTTAATTGCTTCCATATGTCCAATCGCTTTGGACATCCGGTTTAGGACAGCCTTGGTATTTTCATGTTCGTGATGATGTTCATGCTCATGATTGTGGTGATGTGGATGTTCATGGTGATGTTCGTTTGACATAATAACTCCATTTCGTAAGTAATCTATAGCCATTCTAGCGGGAAAAATGAAACCTGTCAAATTTTTATGTGTAATTATTAGAACTTAAGCCGATAGTGTGGTAAAATATTTCCATAAGTTGGTTTGCAACTTGAATAAAATCGCAAGAAGAGAAGAAGGATAACAATATGTGGCTCGTATATGCATGCGGTTCTGCATTTTTTGCAGGGATTACCGGAATATTGGCAAAGGTTGGAATAAAGAAAACAGATTCGACACTCGCAACCGCGATTCGAACAATAGTGGTACTGCTGTTTGCTTGGCTGATGGTGTGGGTGGTCGGTTCACAGCACACGATTCATCAGATTAGCCGTCGAACATTACTGTTTCTGGTACTATCGGGATTGGCGACAGGCGCATCCTGGCTGTGCTATTTTCGGGCCTTACAGCTTGGAAGTGTAAATAAAGTAACGCCCGTAGATAAAATGAGCACAGTGCTGACAATTATTTTGGCAGCATTTTTATTACACGAGTCATTTACGATAACACGCATTGTGGCAGTGGTGTTAATTACAATTGGAACCTTAATGATGATTACCCGCACTTCCTCTTCGGGCCATGCAAAAAATAATTCGTGGCTATTGTATGCAATCTTGTCCGCCGTATTTGCCAGCTTGACTGCAATCCTTGGCAAAATCGGAATTGACGGGGTTGAGTCTAATCTTGGTACGGCAATCCGAACTGGGATTGTGCTAATCATGGCATGGCTGATGGTGTTTGTTTCCAAAAAACAAAAGCAGCTACGGACGATAACATTTCATGATGTACTGTTTATCGGCCTATCGGGAATCGCCACTGGGGCATCCTGGATTTGTTACTACCGGGCCCTTCAGCTTGGCGAAACGGGAGCAGTAGTTTCGATAGACAAGCTGAGCATCATTGTAACAGTCGCATTTTCATCAGTATTTTTAAATGAAAAATTGAGCAAAAAGGCATTCTTTGGTCTATTTTTTATCGTCATCGGAACATTACTTTTAATATGGAAAGTAGATATCCTTGCATGGTTTGAATCGTGGATGTCCGGGATGGCTCAGCGGGTGTAAAAGGCGAGATAACATCATACTTTGGGAGGTAACATATGAAGAGAGCAATCGCATTGAGTGGCGGCGGTACCAAAGGCTCTTATGAGTTGGGCGTTTGGAAGGCGCTAAAAGAATTAAAAATTGATTATCAAATTGTCACCGGAACTTCAATTGGTGCGATTAATGGGGCGCTGATGGCGACCGGTGATTATGAGCGGGCCGAGGAGCTTTGGACAACCATTACGATGGAAGACATGATGGAGGATGGGATTAACCTGACTACTACGATTGAAGGGATGTATGATCAGAAAGATGCCATTCGTCCATTCTTAAAAAAATATTTAAAAAACAAAGGGGCAGATATTTCACCATTTACAGTATTTATTGAAGATTTGATTGATGAAGAAGCCATCCGTGCCTCCAAAATAGACTTTGGTCTGGTGACGGTAATGTTTCCCACATTAAAGGCATGCGAGCTTCCGAAGAAAGCAATCCCACAGGGAATGTTAAAAGAATATATCTTAGCCTCATCAGCAATATTTCCGATATTTCCAATGCATAAGATTGGAGAACAGGCATATTTAGATGGATGCTATCATGACAATCTGCCAATTGATTTGGCGCTTCGGATGGGCGCGGAAGACATTATTGCCGTAGATTTACATACCTCTCCGGCACATGGAAATTATGCCAGACGTCCATATGTAACATACATTAAGCCGAGTCGGACACTTGGAACGATGTTGAATTTTGACCGCGAGCTGCTGCTTGAAAATGCCGCGATGGGCTACTGTGATACGATGAAGCATTATGGGAAATACTTAGGATATCTCTATACTTTTACAAAAGAAAGTGTCGGCAAAGAGAAAAAGGCGGTCCGCCGATTCACTCATTATCTGGCTCGAACTGATTTATATTTAACGGATGATATACCAGCCAAGAAGCTATCCAAGTCAAATGACTTTAACCGATTGTTTATCGTATTGCATGAACGAGCCGAAGGAAGGCCAATGACCAGAGAGCAGTGTTTTGTCCGAGCGGGAGAGCTCTGCGGAGAAATTTTTGCCGTTGATGTCAAGGGCATCTATGCTATGTCAGATTATATCGAAGCAGTGAGAGACTGCCTGATGGGAGAAGAAGCGTACCCAGATGCGGTATTTCTGGCGCAGAAAGTGCACCTCGAATTAGCGGTCGGTCTAGCCGAATTGAAGCGAAAACATCCGCGGGACTATGTGCTTGGCTGTATCTATTATGCCTTACAAGGAAAAAAGGCACCGTTGGATTTGCTGCAAGTGGCATTAGTAGCACTGTTTCCGGAGGAATTGGCGGCGGCCTTTTTCTTGTTATCGGTGTTGTAGACAAGGTACAAAAGGGTGAAAAATGCGTATAGTAAACTGATATCAAAATATGGAGCAAATCAGTGGGCGATAGCAACGATGCATACTATAAGCCACCGCAGAAGCTGGCGAATTCGCCATATGGAGCTTTCGGCTACGGACAGAAGACACCTTTTTATATGACATATCCCGTTCAGAATATGTATATGACAGAATTGGAATATGAAAAGGAAATGGAACGGATGAGAGATTTGTATCCCTCTGATGCAAAAAAAATACAGAAAATAATTGAAGAGGAATGTGATAAATTAGAATATGACGGAAGTCTGATGTTTGATGAGTATCCAGATCGCCTGATGCTGCGGCAGATTTGTGATCGGATCTATCAAAAGGTAGTAGGTGACACATTGGGGGCTCAGTCAATATCGGAGGATATGACATTAGAAATGCAGGAGCGCCGGCCACCAATGCCGCCAGGCCCAGGTCCACGGCCACCAATGCCGCCAGGCCCAGGTCCACGGCCACCGATGCCGCCAGGCCCAGGTCCACGGCCGCCAATGCCGCCAGGCCCAGGTCCACGACCACCAATGCCACCAGGCCCAGGTCCACGACCGCCATTTCCACCAGGCCCAGGTCCACGACCACCGATGCCGCCAGGTCCACGGCCACCGATGCCACCGGGACCACGGCCGCCACAGAACAATTTGCTTCGGAACTTAATCGAAGTGCTCCTTTATAATGAAATGTATAAACGACGCTGTCGTCATAACCGTTGCCGAAAATGGTGGTAAAAGGTTGAAGTTTTGAAGCAAAGCAATTAAAATAAATAAATGAAATAAAGCTCAGGCAGAAGCAGAGAAATTCTGTCTGAGCTTATCCATAGATTAAATGAGGACATGCAGATGAGTAAAGGCATTATCAAGGCAATTGTATTTAGCATTGTATTTGTTGCAGCAGTATTTATATTTGAAGTGGTGACCAACCATACAAATCAAGACTTAACGACGGAAATGGAGGCGGCAACGCTGCCCGTCGTGAATTTGTATTATGATGATAAACAGATTAATCAGCTATTTGGATATACAACAGAAATGGAATCATTATATATGCGTGATTCGATAACACCAGTTGACGTGGAGCGGGTGTTACCAATTCGAATCCAGACATATGGATATCCGGTGGATGATATTTCATATGAAATCAGAAGCATGGATACCACGCGGTTAATTGCAGACTCTTCGGTGGATGAATATTCCAATCAGCGCGGTGTTTTGACAGCCGACTTGGAGATTCAAAATATCTTAGAGGAGGGCAGTGAGTATCTGATGATTCTCAAGCTGGAGGGGGGAGAAAAAGCTGTCTATTATTACACCCGTATCATTCAGCCAGCCGATTGCTATGTCAAAGAGAGTCTGGACTTTGTCACCTATTTCCATAACGCCAGCATGAGTACAGAGACATCAGCAACATTGGCAACCTATGTTGAGCCAAATGCTGAGGGTGATAATAGTACCTTGCATAAGGTCAATATTCACTCCACATTAAAGCAGATATCATGGGCCGATTTTGCGGGCAAACAGTTTGGTACGCCAAATATATCGTTAAAAGAAATTAATACATCTTATAATGTCATCGAGCTTAGCTATATCATGACGACTCAGGGTGACAATGGTCAGCTTGAATATTACAATACAACCGAGAGCTACCGAGTCAGAAATACCAATGAGCGCATGTATCTGCTAAATTATGAGCGGACCATGAATCAGATTTTCCGTGGTGAAAACGAACATTTTTATGGCAACAATCTTCAATTGGGCATTCGCGGCGAAGATATTCAGTATATGGCGAATGAGACGGGGAAAATTGTCAGCTTTGTTCAAGAGGGAGAGCTTTGGGGCTATCATGTGGATGAAAAACGATTGACCCAGATCTTCAGCTTCCGCGGATACGAAGGAATTGATGATCGGGAAAATAACAATCACCACGATATTCGGATTATCAAAGTAGATGAATCGGGAAGTACTGACTTTGTTGTGTATGGATATATGAATCGGGGAATCCACGAGGGAGAAGTGGGAATTGGCGTATATCATTACGATAGCACTGTCAATACAGTTGAAGAGGAGCTTTTCATCCCATATACCAAATCATACCAAATCATGCAGGCCAAGCTAGGGCAGATGATGTATGAAAATGAAAATAATCAGTTCTATATTATGTTAAACAAATGTATATATGAAATAGACATGAACACCATGAACTATCAGGAGATAATTACCGGTTTGGAAGGCGAGAGTTACGCTGTATCAGATTCACATCAGTATGTGGCGTATCTTGAAGGAACAGATGTGAATCAGGGAACCGTCATCAACGTAAAGGATTTAGAGAATGGAAAAACCTTCGAAATTAAGGCGGGGCAAGGTGAATATGTGCGCCCACTTGGATTTATGGGAAATGATTTTATTTATGGGATAGCCAAACAAACGGATGTGACAACCGACGTGGCAGGAAATACGATATTTCCAATGCGTCAGGTACGAATTGTAGATACTCAGGAGGCATCACATAAAGTCCTCAAAGAATATCAGAAAGAAGGATATTATATTCTCGATATAGAGGTATCCGATTTTACCATTTATTTAAATCGCGTTCAACACAATGGCGTAGCCTTCGTAAATGCAGACCAGGATACGATAATGAACCGCGAGGCTGATACCGATGAGACAACGAAAATAGGTTCAACAGTAACCCAGGTAAAACAGACACAATATCAGCTGGTACTCAAGAATGAAACAGAAATGACAGCGAAAAAGCTGATGGTTCCAAAGCAGATTGTATTGTCAGAATCAAAAAGTGTATTACTGCAAAAAGAAGAACCAGAGAATTACTACTATGCTTACGCCTGGGGAAAAGTATTGGCAGTAACGACGGATATCTCGGAGGCGATTCAAGTGGCCAATCATAATATGGGCGTCGTCATCGGTGATGGTCAGGAGTATATCTGGAAACGTGCGAAAAAGGCCCTTCATAGTACCATCGAGGTAGCAGTTGGAGAGAGCGATGCAGCGAGCAGTCCGGTCGGCAAAAGCCTAAGTGCATTGCTGGGCAAGGAAAATTTAAACGTAGGCGTGCAGGTGCTTTTGGACCGTGGTGATTCGCCAAGAAGTATTTTGGACGATACCATGCAGGAAATGACAGTATTAGATATCACCGGATGTAATCTGGAAGAAGCATTATATTATGTAAATCGTGGAACGCCAGTATTTGCAATGGCGAGTGGAACAGAAGCAGTATTGTTAGTTGGATATGATGCCAATTATGTGACAATATTTGACTCGTCGCTGGGGACTACGTATAAGAAAAATATGGAAGAGGCATCAGAGATGTTTGAGCAGGCTGGAAATGTTTTTCTGGCATATTTAAAAGAATAAAAGCAAGGAAAGGCATGGTTATTAGAATGGGGAAAATTGCCACATTAATAAGCGCAATTGATGAACTTGTCTGGGGGCCGGTAATGCTGGTTTTGATCATGGGAACAGGAATCTACCTGACCGTTCGTCTGCGCTTTCTACCGTGGAGAAATCTTGGTTATGCACTGAGGATGACATTGAGCAAGGAAGCACGAACGAAGAGCGAAGGGGTGGGCGATATATCACCTTTTTCGGCACTTACAACAGCACTGGCGGCGACGATTGGCACTGGTAATATTGTCGGTGTGTCAACCGCGATGGTGGCCGGTGGTCCAGGTGCTTTGGTGTGGATGTGGATATCGGCATGCTTTGGACTCTCATCAAAATTTGCGGAGTGCATGCTGGCAATTAAATACCGTGAGAAAAATAGTCAGGGTGAGATGATAGGTGGACCGATGTACACCATGAAAAAGGCATTTCGCAATGAAAAAATAGGAACGGCATTAGGGTGGATGTTTGCACTCTTTGCCGTTTTAGCATCTTTTGGCATTGGCAATATGACGCAGTCAAATTCCATTTCCTCGGCAATGGAAAATACATTTCACATATCTCCGCAGATATGTGGAATAATTTTAATGGTACTGGCATTAATTATTATAGTAGGTGGTATAAAGACAATCTCAAAGGTGTCCTCCTTCGTAGTACCGTTTATGGCCATCTTTTATATGGTGGCAGGATTGCTTGTAATTTTGGGAAATATCCGTAATTTGCCGGAAGGCGTTGCAATGATTATGCAAATGGCAATTTCGCCCAAAGCAGTTAGCGGCGGTATGTGCGGAACAATTACCGTATCGATGATGAATGCGGTTCGCTTTGGTGTCGCCAGGGGTGTATTTTCCAATGAGGCTGGTATGGGCTCGGCCGCAATTACAGCAGCCGCAGCAACAACGAACAGTCCAGTTAAGCAGGGGTATGTCAATATGACGGGGACGTTTTGGGATACGATTGTCGTATGTACCATAACAGGACTTTGTGTTGCGTGCTCAGGTGTGCTTGGAGCGACAACGCTAGATGAGGCGGGACGTTATGCAGCAAACGCAGAGTCAGTAACAATTTTAACAATAAACGACAAAAAACAAGAAATAGCAACAAATTACATAGTATCATTTGAGGACACTGTGGCAACACTAGTGAATACAGAAGATAACTCCAGACTTGTCCTGACCGCGATGGCGGATGAAACATTAACTGGTTTGGTGGGAGACTTTCAAGATGAAACAGGGTTCATCTATCAATTTGCAGAAAATGGTATTTATCAAAAAAGCAGTTATGTAAAAGGTGCAGAGTTGACGATTATGGCATTTGGAACCGTAATGGGAAAAACGGGTGCCAATCTTGTCTGTATCGGAATTGTGCTTTTTGCCTTTTCAACAATTTTAGGATGGGAATATAATGGGGAGAAGGCATTTGAATACTTGCTCGGGACACATAAATACAATATGGCATATCGATTGGCATTTTCATTTATGGTTTACGTCGGGGCAACGACAGCGCTGGATATTGTCTGGAACTTTTCAGACATCGCAAATGCGTTAATGGCAATTCCAAATTTGATATGTCTAATTGCATTAAGCAATGTAATTGCTAAGGATGTAAAGGAATATCAGCGTGAGATTAAAGAATAATTAATTAACACCGCTAAAATATGCATAAATTTGCATAATTTTTGGAAAAGTTTTATACTAGCTTTAGCACAAATGCCACAAAATTATCAAGTTGCTTGCAAATTAGGAATGAATAGGCTATATTATCTTTGTACTAATAAGTTAAGGAAGTGAAAGAACATGAGCAAAAAAGAAATTGTTGTTTCGAATGTTTCAAAGTATGATAATCCAATCGCGGAGTTAGTACAGGTTGCTTGTCGATACGATAGCAATATTATACTGGAAAGTAATGACCGCAAGATTAATGCAAAAAGCATTATGGGGATTATGGCTTTCAATCCATCAAAAGGTATGACAGTTAGCATTGTCGCTGAAGGTGAAGATGAAAAGGAAGCATTATTGGCAATGGAGAGGTTTTTAGTGTGTGAATAGTTTCAGGAGGGAAATCGTATGCAGAAGAAACCAGCAGAAAAGGCAGCAGAAGTAGTTAAGGCAGCCGAGACAAAGGCAACTGTAAAAGTTGCAGAAACCAAAGCAGTAGTAAAAGAAGCTGAGAAAAAAGTGGCTGAGACTGCGCAGAAGGTTGAAGAAAAAGCAGCAGAGGTAGCGGCAAAAGTTGAAGAAAAGAAAGCACCGGTTAAAAAAGCAGTAGCAGCAAAGAAGCCAGCAGCGAAAAAACCGGCAGCAAAGAAAGAGGAACTGGTACCAGAAGTATACATACAGTACCAGGAACACGAAGATGTTGTACAGGGTGTGATTGATCGTGCGAAAGCAGCATATGTTGAAGACGGACACAAAGCATCTGCTATCAAAACGCTTCAGGTTTACTTGAAACCAGAAGAAAATGCCGCATATTATGTTGTTAATCAGAAATATGCTGGTAAAGTATATCTATTTTAATACCTGATATGAATGTCTAAAGAGAAAGCTTTTTAGACAATAAAAAGAGCTGCCGCTTTACGATTGAAAAATCGTGAAGCGGCAGCTCTCTTTCGACTCTATTGTTTTTGCTTAGCCTTATACTTGGCAACAAGCTTCTGGATTTTTTCATTTGGATCTAATAAATCGCTAATCGAAGCATCATGATTTAAGGTATCAATAATATAGGCAATATATTTACTCATATCACAACTGATAAAGTAAGGCCGGCTTAATAATTCCGGTGTCTGGTAGGTTAAGTTTGTGGTAACCACCTTATAGATGATGCCATCTTCAACAGCCTTGTCAAATTTATCCATGCCGTTCGTGAAAAGACCGAAGGTAGAAACGGCAAAAATGCGGTTTGCTTTTCGTTTTTTCAATTCAGTAGCAACATCAATCATGCTTTCGCCAGAGGAAATCATGTCATCAATAATCAAAACATCTTTTCCTTCAACGGAAGAACCCAAGAACTCATGAGCAACGATTGGATTACGGCCATCTACAATGACACTGTAGTCACGTCTCTTATAGAACATACCCATATCAAGGCCAAGAACATTGGCCAGATAAATCGCACGGCCGGTAGCGCCTTCATCAGGGCTGACAATCATCATGTGCTCATTGTCAATCTGTAAGTCATCAACATTCCGGCAGATACCCTTAATAAACTGATAAGCAGGCTGAACAGTCTCGAAGCCTTTTAATGGAATCGCATTTTGAACACGAGGGTCATGGGCATCAAAGGTAATAATGTTATCAACACCCATGCCAATTAATTCCTGAAGTGCAAGGGCACAGTCTAAGGACTCACGCGAGGTACGCTTGTGCTGGCGGCTCTCGTACAAAAATGGAATGATAACGGTTATTCTTCGAGCCTTACCACCAACGGCTGCGATTACACGCTTTAAATCGTTGTAGTGGTCATCTGGCGACATATGGTTGGTGTGTCCGCAAAGTGAATAGGTAAGACTGTAATTGGTAACGTCTACCATTAAGAATAAATCATAACCACGGACAGACTCTTTAATGATGGCTTTTGCTTCACCAGAGCCAAAACGTGGAACATCGACCTTAACTACATAAGTATCGCGTGTATAATTCTTAAAAGCCATACTAGTGTTATGACGGTGCTGACGGTCCTCGCGCCATGTTTTAAGGTATGAATCAACTCTTGCGCCGACTTCCTGGCAACTCTTTAACGGAATTAATCCGAGAAAGCCGGTTGGGATAGTTTCCAAATTTCTTACATCATCTGACATGAATGGTTCCTCCATAAAATAGTATAATCTGTTGTATTTCTTTTAGCGAAGCCTTTTTTTGAGACGAATGTCATCGCCAAAAAGCTTTATCATTGTATAGGAATTGAAAATGCGTGAGCAGATTCGTTCCGAATAAGTTGCGGCAAAATCCTCCATGCTTAAATTCGTGGAGATTAAAGTTGATTTTTTTCGCAAAATACGCTCGTTTAAACATAAGAATAATTGAGATGTCGTAAAGGCATTTGATAATTCTGTTCCCAAGTCATCAATAATCAAAAGGTCACAATCAAAGATATTTTGATTGGCTAAAATGGCATCGGAATCTTTCGTAAACGTTGTTTTTTCAAAAATATCAAAAAGCTGGAAAGCAGTGAGGTAAATCACGGAATGTCCGCTGTCAAGTAACTCCTTTGCGACACAGTTCGATAAAAAGGTTTTACCCACTCCAGACTCACCATAAAAGCATAAATTTTCAAAGCGACTGTCAAATTGTGCGGTAAATTCCTGGCAGGTCTTAACGGCATGTTTAGCCATTTGAAGTGAAGTAAGCCCAGTAGTATTATTTACCAATTCATCAGAATAGTAGTCAAATGAAAAGGTAGAAAAATTCTCGCTCTTTAAAATTTCCTTGATATTGGACTGCGTATAGACTAAGTCAATGGCTGCCTGAACGAAGCAGTGGCAGCGTGTTCCGCCGATGTAACCAGTATCTTTGCAATCCGGGCAAGCATAGTGTGGCTCTAAATCACTTGCGTGATAACCAAGCTTTGCTAGAATGGCCTGCTTTTCCTGACGCAGTAATGAGAGCTTGGACTTAAGATTGTCCAGAGCATGTTCATCGCCGTCAATTAATAATTTGGCATGAGCGATAGAGGTACTTGAAATCTCATCGTCAATTCTGGCAAGACGTGCATCCTGGCTATAGATTTGTTCCAGGCGTTTGGACAAGTCGTGTTCGTTTTTTAATTGTCTTGCGTTGTACATTCGAATTAATTCGTCGTACTGAGAATTATTTAATGCCATAAAGGTCCCCTTTTTGTATGTTACTGCATGGAGCTATTTAATAACTGTTTTTCCAATTCGGTGTAGTCATAGGTACGCTGTGGATAATTGGTAAAGCGGTTCTTGGCGACGGTATTTTTCGCAGTAGAAGCTTTCGTGGCGGAACCATTTGCTTTGTTTTTTTGGTATGCAGAATCTAAAACAGCAATGTCTTCTAAATGGTGCACATGATTCTTATTCCAGTTACCAAGAATCGTATCCGCATATTCAAAGCTTGGCTGGTGAATCGCCTGAATCGTTCGTTTACAAGCTTCTCCGATAATATCAAGTGAGAACCCATAAGTGTTTGTCCACTTCTCGATAAAGTTCAACTCAAATTCAACCAGATTACGTCCGGAAATGCCAAAAGCTTTCATTACCGTATAATAAGACTGGCTATGGACACCGGCGGCTTTCTTTGCCTGCTCAACTGTTTTGATGCCGGCAGTAGCCCAGGAAATGGCGACCTTATCCATATAACGGATGTTTTTGTGGCCCTTGTCCACACAATATTCAATTAGGTATTCGACCAGGTCAATCGAAAATTCCAACGAATCGTGCCAATATAAGATAGCATTAATATCGGCAGAATTCAAGGTGCGTCCCAAATATTTTTCGGCAATAAACATTAAATCTTGAACCGGTTCCTTCTGCTGGAAGGTCATTAAATCGTCCTGAGTATATTCCGGTCTGGCTGGAACAATAACCTCTGGAGTCGCCGCAGCGACAGGTTGTAATGCGCCTGAAATGGCTGCAGCTGGAGCAACTTTGGTAACTGTGGCTACGGGCTTCGCCGCTTGGGGGTCAGAATCTAATAAGCAGATTTCCTGCAACTGATTATTGACATCATAATTAAGCCGAAGTAATTCGGTTTTTTCCCAGTATTTTAAAGCTCTTGTAATATCCTTTTCGGTATGCTCAAACTTGTCAGCAAGCCGAGAAATGGAAACATCATCACCAGAACTCATACAACGAAGCAGATAAAGATAAATTTTAACAAATTCACCGTTTGCATCTGCCATAAAATTGTCGATAAATGCGTTGGAAACGCATGTGGTAGTAGTTTTGCTGTCGCTATGTAATGTTATGGTTTTCATAAAAAACGCCCTCTTTCAACGAGCACATTATAGCATAAGAATTTCAAAAAGAGAAGTCCAAATTTTCCGCAAGACCAGTAAAATCAAGGGTTTACGAAATTGTGGATAATGTGGATAACGTTGATAAATAAAACCGCCAGCCATTATGGTAACCCGTGGGAAAGGAGAATGGCACGAGCTTTTTGGGATTTTATTGAAAAAATAAAAATAAATTATGTAAACATAAAAAATCCACATTAAATTTTTCGAATATCGACAATTTAATGTGGATAATGTGGATAACTATTGTTTTAAGAGCCATTCACCAACTTGATTGATGTCTCCCGCGCCCATAGTTATCAACAAATCATTGTTAATGCAATTTGCTAATAAAAAGTTTTGAATTTCTTCAAAGTTAGGGAAATAATAAACTTCACGGCCTAATTTTTTCAGTTCATCATAAAGTGCACTGGAATGAATGTCATAAATATTTTTTTCGCGGGCAGCATAAATATCTGCTAAAACGACAACATCAGCCATTGATAGAACATCAGCAAATTCATTTAGGAACGCTTTCGTTCTTGAATAGGTGTGGGGCTGGAACACACAGACAACGCGTCCGTTAGGATAGTTTTTGGCGGCCGTTAAGGTGGCTTCAACTTCAGTTGGGTGATGAGCATAATCATCAATTACAGTAATACCGTTCTTGGAACCTTTATATTCAAAACGGCGATGGGTTCCACCAAATGCAAGCAGACCTTGCCCGATATCCTCCAGTGAGATATTTAAGCTTAAGCAAAGTGCAATTGCGGAAAGGGAATTGGCGACATTATGCATGCCGGGAACGCTTAAAGTAACATTCATTAGTTCTTTTCCATTATGCATTGCCGTATAAGTGGCACAAGCTTTTTGGTCGAAAGAAATATTTTGTGCATAAAAGTCGCAGTTCTCGCATAAACCATAAGTGATGATATTGCAGTCAAGCCCTGCTACAATGTCCTGATAATTTTCAATTTCACCATTAATGATGACGGTGCCATCATTCGTGGTGTTAGTGGCGAACTGGTGGAACGAAGTACGGATTTCATCGATGTCCTTGAAGAAGTCCAGATGTTCAGCTTCAACACTAGTAATAATACTAAACTTCGGATAAAAGTTAAGAAAACTATTTGTATACTCACAAGCCTCTGTAATAAACACATCCGAATTACCAACCCGGATGTTACCACCGATAGCATCAAGAATACCACCGACCGAAATCGTTGGGTCCTTCAAAGAAGACAATAAAATCTGGGAAACCATCGAGGTGGTAGTCGTCTTACCATGAGTACCGGCAACGGCAATCGAATTGTGATAGTTGCTCATGATTTGTCCAAGCAGTTCGGCGCGGGAAAGCATTGGGATACCTGCTTCTTTAACGGCAATAAACTCGGGATTATCTTCGCGGATGGCCGCTGTATAGACAACCAAATCAGGAGTTTCTTCTATATTAGCTGCATTTTGTCCAATGTATATTTTAGCGCCTGCGGCACTTAATCTGTCTGTAAGGTTGGAACTTTTGGAATCAGAACCGGAAATTTGAAAACCTTCCTTGAGAAGAATTTCGGCAAGTCCGCTCATACTGATACCACCTATTCCGACAAAGTGAATGTGAATCGGTTGGGAAAAATTAATTTTGTACATAATGTATACCTGCCTGCTATATTTTTTATATGGTTATTAGTTACTTTCTTATTATAACCATATACAAGAAATTTGCAAATTTATTTTCGGTAGGTAAGCAAATGTGTGAGGACAGTGGCATAAAGTGAAAAAATTGTGTAAATACACAAAAATAGACAAAATACAATCTTAAAATTGTGAAAAATGATGTACAAAAGAAAGTGCTTATGATATAATTTTTATAACTAAAAGGCCAAATTATGACGAGAGGTGAATGACGTGATTAAAAAAGAAATGATAGCTATGCTTCTAGCAGGAGGACAGGGTAGCCGCCTGGGTGTATTAACTTCGAGGGTGGCTAAGCCTGCGGTAGCGTTTGGTGGAAAGTACAGAATAATTGATTTTCCGCTAAGTAACTGTATTAACTCGGGAATTGATACGGTGGGAGTGTTGACTCAGTATCAACCACTGCGGCTGAATACGCATATTGGGATCGGTATTCCGTGGGACTTAGACCGTAATAACGGTGGAGTAACGGTATTACCGCCATATGAAAAAAGCGACAACAGCGAGTGGTATACGGGAACAGCGAATGCCATCTATCAGAATATGAACTATATGGAAAGCTATAATCCAGACTATGTGTTGATTCTTTCAGGCGATCATATTTACAAGATGGATTATGAGGTAATGCTTGACTTCCATAAGGCAAATAATGCAGATGTTACAATCGCTGCAATGCCAGTGCCGATTGAAGAGGCAAGCCGTTTTGGTGTGGTAATTACGGACGAGAATAAGCGGATTACGGAATTTGAAGAGAAGCCGGAGAATCCAAGAAGTAATTTGGCATCAATGGGTATCTATATATTCAGTTGGAAAGTCTTAAAAGAAAGTCTGTTGGCAATGAAGGACCAGAGTAATTGCGATTTTGGAAAGCACATTATTCCATATTGCCACGAGAAGAGCCAGCGCTTGTTTGCCTATGAATATAATGGTTACTGGAAAGACGTAGGAACACTTGGTTCTTATTGGGAAGCCAATATGCAGTTAATAGACCTTATTCCAGAGTTCAATCTTTATGAGGAATATTGGAAAATATATACCAAGAGTGACATTATTGCACCACAGTATATATCAGCCAATTCAGTCGTCGAGAAATGTATTATCGGTGAGGGTTCGGAAATATATGGAGAGGTCCATAATTCAGTCATTGGTGCTGGTGTAACAGTTGGAAAGAATGCGGTAATCCGTGATTCAATAATTATGAAAAATTGTAAGATAGGTGAAAATGCTTTCATTGAAAACGCTATTGTTGCGGATTATACAACCATTGGTGAAAATTCCAAATTAGGTGTTGGTGAGTATGCGGAGAGCAAGTTAAATCCGAGTGTTTACTGCTTTGATTTAGTAACCGTTGGTGAAGATTCTGTGATACCGGCTGATGTTGAGATTGGAAAAAACACAGCGATAGCCGGAGTGACAACAGCAGCGGATTATACAAATGGAACATTGACAAGCGGAGATTTCATAATTAAGGAAGGTGACGGAGTATGAAGGCATTAGGAATAATTTTGGCAGGCGGAAATAATAGCCGGATGCAGGAACTTTCCAATAAGAGAGCAATTGCAGCGATGCCGGTGGGAGGGAGTTTTCGGTGTATCGATTTTGCACTGAGTAATATGACGAATTCTCATATTCAGACAGTTGCAGTATTGACCCAGTATAATTCCCGTTCATTGAATGAGCACCTGAGTTCCTCGAAATGGTGGGACTTCGGTAGAAAACAAGGTGGTTTGTATACGTTTACCCCGACCCTTACAGCAGATAATAGCTGGTGGTATCGCGGTACGGCAAATGCCATGTATCAGAACATTGATTTTCTGAAACGGCGTCATGAGCCATATGTAATCATTACCGGTGGTGATTGTGTCTATAAATTGGATTATAACAAAGTGTTGGACTACCATATTGAGAAAAAAGCTGACATCACAGTAGTGTGCAAGGATGTGCCGGCAGAAGAGGACGTGAGCCGCTTTGGTGTACTACGGATGAATGAGGATGCCAGAATCATTGAGTTTGAAGAGAAACCAATGGTAGCACAGTCGAATACAGTATCGACAGGTATTTATATTATTCGTCGAAGACAGTTGATTGAAATGTTAGAGCGTTGCGAGGAAGAAGGTCGTTATGACTTTGTAACCGACATTTTGATTCGTTACAAGAATATGAAACGAATCTTTGGTTACAAGATGAATGAATATTGGAGCAATATTTCCACCGTGGATTCTTATTACAAGGCAAACATGGACTTCCTAAAGCCGGAAGTAAGACAATATTTCTTCCGTGACTTCCCAAGAATCTACTCCAAGGTTGACGACTATCCACCAGCAAAATTCAATGTTGGCTCAGATGTTCGTAATAGCTTGGTTTCTAGCGGATGTATTGTAAACAGTAAAATTGAAAACTCGCTGTTATTTAAGAATGTTTTCGTTGGAAAAAATTGTGTGATTAAGAACTCCATTATTTTGAATGAAGTTTACATTGGGGATAATGCACATATTGAGAACTGTATTGTAGAAAGCCGCGGTACATTAAAGGCAAATACTTACTACAGTGGCGATAATGGTCTTAAAATTGTGTTAGAGCACAATGAACGCTATACGCTTTAGGGATAGACATTAGAGAAGGTACAGAATTGAAAGGGGCTAAGGAGAATGAAGATCACAGATGTGCGCGTACGTAAAGTTGAAAAAGAAGGCAAAATGAAAGCAATCGTATCAATTACAATTGACGAGGAGTTTGTTGTACATGATATAAAAGTGATTGACGGTGAAAAGGGGTTATTCATCGCAATGCCAAGCAGGAAAGCAGCAGATGGCGAATATCGGGATATTGCTCATCCAATTAATTCCGATACACGAAGCAAGATTCAGCAAATCATCCTGGAAAAGTATCAGGAGGAGATGGAAGCGCTTCAAGAAAGCTAAGCAACATAGTAATGCACATAGCAATGAAACATTTGCAATAGAAGAGGAAGAAAATGTTTAAAAAGCATTTTCTTCCCTTTTTTTAATGACAAAACATGATAAATCGTATAAAATAGCAGAAGATATGAAATGTTTGGAGGAACACATTATGTTAAAGGCAGTTATTTTGGCAGCAGGAAAAGGAACAAGAATGAAATCGGATTTACCGAAGGTAGTACATACAATCGACGGAAAGTGTCTGGTGGATTATGTCGTAGATGCAGCAAAAGGAGCGGGAGCAGTAAAAGTGTGTCTGGTCGTTGGTTATCAGGCAGATGTGGTAAAGAACACAATTGTAAGCAAGGATGTTGAATATGCAATGCAGGAGGAACAGCTTGGCACTGGTCATGCCGTAAAATGTGCGAAAGAGTTCTTAGGAACAGAAGGCCAGACCCTGATTCTCTTCGGTGACACACCGTTAATCACCGCAGCAACGTTGAAACGCTTATTAGACTATCATAAAGAAAATGGCAATGCGGTGACTGTGCTTTCGGCGCAGATTGATGACCCAAGTGGTTATGGCAGAATTATCCGTGATGAGAACGGAACATTTGTAAAGAGTGTAGAGCACAAGGATGCAACGGCGGCGGAACTGCGCTCGAAAGAAATTAATTCCGGTATGTATATCTTTGAAACAAAAGAGCTAAGTGAAGCACTTGAGCTGATTCAGCCAAATAATGTGCAGGGCGAATATTATTTACCGGATACATTAACAATAATCAAAGAAAAAGGACTGCGGGTGGATGCGTTTGCCTTGGAAGGACCAGAAGATATTTCGGGTGTCAATGACCAGGAGCAGCTCGATACAGCCACACAAGTAATCCGCAGTAGAAGGAAAATCTAATGTATATCATAGCAGGACTCGGAAATCCTGGCAGAGCCTATCAGAAGACGAGGCATAATGTGGGATTTGATGTCATTGATTGTATTGCTGATAAATATAATATTGATATATCTGAGAAGAAATTCAAAGCACTTCTTGGAAAAGGTGTGATTGAGGGGCAGAAGGTTGTGCTGGTGAAGCCTCAGACATTTATGAATTTAAGTGGTGAAAGTCTTGGCGATGTGGTTCGTTATTTTAAAACAGAACCAGAGAGCGAATTGATTGTTATTTATGATGACATCAGTTTACCGCCCGGACAACTGCGAATTCGTAAGAAGGGCAGTGCTGGCGGGCATAATGGAATGAAGAGTATTATTGCCCATTTGGGGACACAGAACTTTCTGCGAATTAAGGTGGGCGTTGGTGAAAAGCCGCCCGGCTGGGATTTGGCAGACTACGTTCTCGGGAGAATGTCGAAAGCGGAACGCTCGGATGCCGAGGAATCATTTGTAGATGCGGTGGGAGCCATATCGCTGCTGTTAAAGGGCGAAGTGGAATCAGCCATGAATCAATATAATGCCAAAAAGAATGGAGTATAAAATGGATGCATTTTTGCAGCCACTAAGAGAATTAGAGGAATTGCAGGAGGCCGCGAAGGAGGTCAAATCCACAAGTGGAATTGTCCAAATCTCTGGATGCGTGGATGCTCAGAAATCACATATGATGTATGGCTGTAGCGATGGTTTTAAGAATAAAATCATCGTTACTTTTAATGAGCAAAAAGCAAAAGAGCTCTATGATGATTATCGTTTCTTTGATAAAGAACTGTTATCCTATCCGGCCAAAGATATTTTGTTTTATCAGTCTGATATTCGCGGAAATTTGCTGACCAAGGAACGGATTTTGGTTTGTAAGCAGATAGCAATGGGAGCAGGTGTAACGGTAATTACAACATATGATGCCTTGATGAATCGAATGGCTGAACCGGAAAACTTCGCAAGTGCAGTACATCATCTCAAAGTAGGCGGAGCACTTGATATTGAAAAAATACCGCTTGAGCTGGTGCAGATGGGCTACGTCAGAAATTATCAAGCCGAAAACCCAGGCGAATTTGCCGTTCGTGGCGGAATATTAGATATCTATTTACTGACTGAAGAGAATCCGTACCGGATTGAATTGTGGGGCGATGAAATAGATTCGATTCGTTGCTATGATGCGCAGAGCCAGCGCTCAATAGAAAATTTAGAAGCGGTAACAATCTATCCGGCAGCAGAGTTTGTCTTGACCAGTGCTGCCACCGAGAAAGGCTTGGAAAAGCTTGAAAAAGAAAGTAAATGGGTCGAAGAAAAATTTCGTGAGCAAATGAAAACGGAAGAAGCGCACCGTATAAAAATGGGATATGAAGCACTGAAAGAAGAAATTCAGGAGCTTGGCGGTGGTGCCAATATTGATAATAGCCTATCCTATTTTTGGGAAAAGAGCGTCAGCTTGCTTGACTGTTTTGATAAAAATGACACCATTGTATTTTTGGATGAGCCGGCACGATTGCTCGAAAAGGGGCGTGTGACAGAACAGGAATTTTCCGATAGTATGCAGCAACGTTTGGAAAAGGGATATATTTTGCCGGGTCAGATGGAAGCGCTATTTAGCACGAAGGAAATTCTTGCCCGTTTGTCGGCAATGCACTGTGTTGCCTTAGCGGCCCTTGATATGAAGCTAAAGGAAATGGATATCAAGACCCGTTTTCATATGCAGGTTAAGAGTGTCAATCCATATAACAATAGCTTTGAGTTGTTGGTCAAGGACTTGAAACGATATAAGAAAAATGGTTATCGGGTTATTTTGTTGTCGGGCTCAAGGACGAGAGCAGAGCATTTGGCAAAAGATTTAAGTGGCGAAGAATTAAACTGCTTTTATTCGACTGATTACGACCATCTGGTGAAGCCCGGAGAAATTATGACGGCTTATGGAAAAATCAAACGAGGCTATGAATATCCATTGCTGAAATTTGTGGTAATCTCCGAAAGCGATATTTTTGGCGGTGAAAAGAAAAAGAAGAAAAAGCGGAAAAAATATGAAGGCGAGAAAATTCAAAGCTTTAGTGAGCTGGCCATTGGTGATTACGTTGTTCATGAAAATCACGGGCTTGGAATTTATCGTGGAATTGAAAAGGTTGAGGTCGATAAGACCATCAAGGATTATATCAAAATAGAATATGCCAAGAGTGGAAATCTATACATTTTAGCAACCCAGTTGGAGCTGATTCAAAAGTACGCTGGCAGTGATGCTAAAAAACCAAAGCTGAATCGCTTAGGTGGTCAGGAATGGCAGAAGACCAAGACAAGAGTTCGTGGTGCGGTGAAGGAAATCGCCAAGGAACTAGTTCAGCTCTATGCTCTGCGGCAGCAGCAACAGGGCTTTGTCTACGGTGAAGATACGGTATGGCAGCGAGAATTTGAAGAAATGTTTCCATTTACGGAGACTGAGGATCAGGAACTAGCGATTGAAGCGACTAAACAGGATATGGAAAGCACCAAGATTATGGACCGCTTAATATGCGGCGATGTCGGTTATGGCAAGACTGAGGTTGCGATTCGAGCGGCATTTAAGGCCGTGCAGGAGGGCAAACAGGTCGTGTATCTGGTACCGACTACAATCCTGGCGCAGCAGCACTATAATACCTTTGCTCAACGAATGAAGGATTTTCCGGTACGAGTTGATTTGCTATGTCGTTTCCGTAGTTCGGCGCAACAGAAAAAATCAATTGAAGATTTGAAAAAGGGAATGGTCGATATTGTGATTGGAACCCACCGGGTCTTGTCGAAGGATGTGCAGTTTAAAGATTTGGGACTTCTGATTGTTGATGAAGAACAGCGTTTTGGTGTCACTCACAAAGAGAAAATCAAACAATTAAAGACTAATATCGATGTGCTGACGCTGACGGCAACACCAATACCGCGAACCTTGCATATGAGTTTAATTGGGATTCGTGATATGAGTGTCCTAGAAGAACCGCCGATGGACCGAATGGCAATCCAGACCTATGTCATGGAATATAATGAAGAGATGGTGCGGGAAGCAATTGAGCGGGAGCTCTCCCGTGGCGGACAGGTGTATTATGTGTTTAACCGGGTCAATCAAATCGAAGATGTTGCCATCAAAATTGAATCCTTAGTACCGGAGGCAACGGTGGCATTTGCTCATGGCCAGATGCGGGAAAAAGAACTAGAGGATATCATGTATCGTTTTATCAATGGTGAAATTGACGTCTTAGTATCGACGACGATTATCGAGACTGGGCTGGATATTTCCAATGTCAATACAATGATTATTCACGATGCTGATAATATGGGCTTATCCCAATTGTATCAGTTACGTGGACGGGTTGGCCGTTCGAACCGGACAGCATATGCCTTTTTGATGTATCGCCGTGATAAGATGCTAAAAGAAATTGCCGAGAAACGTCTCGCAGCAATCAAGGAATTTACCGAGCTTGGCAGCGGCTTTAAAATTGCCATGCGGGATTTGGAACTGCGTGGTGCGGGAAATCTGCTCGGCGAAGACCAAAGCGGTCACATGGAAGCGGTCGGTTATGACCTCTATTGTAAAATGCTTAACGAGGCAGTCAAAACGGCAAAGGGCATTCCTTTGGAGGAACCATTTGATACCTCGGTGGATATTCAAATCGATGCATTTATCCCGGTTACCTATATTCCAAATGAATATCAGAAGCTGGATATTTACAAGCGCATGGCGGTCATTGAAAATGAAGAAGAGAGCGAAGAAATGCTCGAAGAATTAATCGACCGCTTTGGTGACCCGCCAAAATCAGTAACCAATCTATTGCTGATTGCTCGTTTAAAGGCGAAGGCACATCAGGCTGAAATCAAAGAACTGGTGCAAAAGGAAAACGAAATCCGTTTTGTTCTATATGAAATGGCAAAGGTTGATGTAACGAAAATACCACAGCTTTTGGATGTATACAAACCACGGCTAAAATTTACGCCGGAAGCCAAAGGACCATATTTTACATTGCAGACCAAGGTAAATGACCGGAAGGACCAGCAAGATGCATTAGCGGCAATCGAAACATTTTTATCTGATGTAAAGATGATAATGTTATAAATGCAAGCCGCAACATAGGATGCAGCATGGGATGTAACATCCCATGCAAGAAAAACTTGCGGCTTCCCCGAAAAAGAATTATAATGTACCAATGAGTATAAATTTAGGAGGACAACCAATATGAATATGAAACAAAAAATATCCCTGTCATTGGCAGGCGTGATGACAGCATCAGCATTATTAGCAGGATGTGGAAGTCAAATAGATCAAGATGCGATAGTGGCAACATTAAAAGCTGGTGACACAACCATCGAGATTTCCTTAGGACAAGCTAATTTTATGGCACAATACCAGGCCGTATCATATGACTCAGGCTATATGAACTACTTCGGTGAGGATATGTGGTCCTCCGATTTATTTGGAAGCGGCAAAACTATGACGGAGGATGTCAAAGAAGATGTTTTAGAAGGTATTTTAACAGCAAAATTATTAGAGCTGCATATGGCGGATTATGATGTAACCATTACCGATGAAGAGATGGATGCAATGAAGAGTGCGGCAAAGCAGTTTATGGCGGATAACAGTAAAAAGGCTATTAACAAAATGGGTGCAAAAGAAGAATACGTGGTCGAATTACTGCACCAGAGCCGAATCACCACGAAAATGAGTGAAGCCATTAAGGCTGAAGCAGATCAGAATGTCAGTGATGATGAAGCCGCCCAGCGGACCTTTAGTTATATCAAAGTAAGTGCAACCGGATATACCGATGAAGAAAGTAATACAGTGGAATATTCGGCTGAAGAAAAAACACAGCTAGAAACAGATATGAAGGCAGTAGCGGAGGCGGCAAAAGAAGATTTTGAGGCAGCCGCAGAGGAAAATGAATATGAAGTAGAGACCAGATCATATGGTACCGATGAAGCCAGTCTGGATGAAAAGGTGATTGCCGCTGCCGATGCCTTAAAAGAGGGTGAGGTATCAGATTTAATTACCGCTGATGATGACAATTATTATATTCTTCGCCTCGATAGTGAGTTCGATGAAGAAAAGACGGAAGCCAAAAAAGAAAGCATTATTAGCCAGCGGGAAACCGATCTTTATAACGAAGTGCTGGAGGGATATAAAGCAGATGTAGAGTGGACCATCAAAGAAAAAGTCTGGGAGCCAGTAAACTTTGAAGAACTTTATACCATCAAAGCAGCAGATACAGAAGAAATGACAGCGACAGAATAACAAAAATTAAAAATGGGGGTGTTTCAAAGTAGTGTTATATTTGAAACGCCCTCTTTTATATAGTAAAGGATGGAAGTTAGTAAAATGGATAATCTGATACTGATTGGAATGCCGGGTGCGGGAAAAAGTACAGTCGGCGTTATCTTAGCAAAGTTGTTGGGATATGATTTTTTAGATTCTGATTTGGTCATCCAGCAGCAGGAAAAGCAACTGCTCAGTGAAATTATTGAACAAGTTGGAACAGAAGGCTTTATTGAAATTGAAAATCGGGTGAATACCGGACTTAACGTAACACGGACGATTATTGCCACTGGCGGAAGTGTGGTCTATGGAACACAGGCAATGGAACATTTGACAAAAATCGGAACCGTGGTATATTTGAAGCTATCCTACAAAACAATTGTGGGACGACTGCATAACATCAAAAACCGTGGTGTCGTATTGAAATCTGGTCAGGATTTACAAAGATTGTACGAAGAACGAACGGCGTTGTATGAAAAGTATGCAGACATAGTGATTGAAGAGGATGGCTTGTCAATCGAACAAACAATTGAGCAAATTATCAAAAAAGTATCACACTAAAGAAGAGGACAAGACAAATGAAAAAAAAGACGCTTTTTCAGGTGGCGTTGATTCTGATAATGTTTTTCTTTTTGTTATGGCTAAGTTTATTGCAGAAATATTCACTTGGACAGAATTATTTTGTGATAACGGTAAATAATAAACTAATCGGATCAGTTAGCAAAGAAACAAACGTGGCACAAATAATGAATGAGTGCCGGAGAAAAATAGCAGAAACACAAAGCGGATATTTGATGATGGACATTTCTTACAGCAGTAAGGAAGGCAGCGAAAAATTTGTACGGCTTATTTCGGAAGCAGAACTAATCGAAGTGATAACCGCACAATTAGAGGAAGAACAAAAGCAGGCAAAAGTATTTTCCTATACCCTGAGGGCTGGAGATACCAATGCATCCTTTGGGAAGCTGGCTCAGATTGGCGAACTATTAAATCAAGTGAAATCATCGGCAGATACCAGGCGGCAGTTTCGGATTGACTACCGCAAAGGCGATGAACATCTGATGGGAATGACAAGGGCAGTCCTGGTGGCAGCAGAGTCAGAAACCGAGCAGAACGCGGCAGTCATTGCAGCTTCCGGGGCAAATGCAGTCCTATCGGAGATGCTAGGAGAGATACTTGATAATCCAGAAGCAAATGGCTACGAAACGGGAATATTGAAGATAGAATTTACTGAAGAAGTACCAGTATATACGAATTATCAGATGTCGGACCAGTTCACGAGCGTTGCCGCAGCAATCAGCGAAGTAACAAAAGAAAAGGAAACGAATAAGATATATGAGATAGAAGCTGGAGACTGTTTGTCAGTCATCGCGGTGGAGAATGATACAACAGTCGATGCAATTGTTACTTTGAATGGATTTGAAAATGCCGATGTTCCGATTCGGGCAGGAGATGAGCTCATCCTGTCGGTGCCACGCCCGGATATATCAATTCTGGTTACAGAAGGGGTTGTCTATGAAGAGGACTATGCCGCAGAGCCGACGGTAGTACCAAACGATGGCTGGTTTACTTCGGATGAGGTAGTATTAGAAGAGGGGACATTAGGATGCCGTGAGGTAAATGCCATTATCACTTATGAGAATGGCACGGAAGTCGCACGGAAAATGGCTCATCAGACAATCTTAGAATCTTCGACACCAGCAGTTGTAGAACGAGGAACCAAAATACCGCCAACCTATATCAAGCCGCTGGCTGGAGGTCGTTTTTCCTCGGGATTTGGAAAACGCTGGGGCAGAATGCACAAAGGGGTAGATTGGGCCTGTGGGGTGGGTACCAATGTTTATGCATCGAGTGCAGGAACGGTGGAAAATGCTGGCTGGATGTCGGGCTATGGTTACTGTGTGCTCATCAGTCATCCAGATGGCCGGATGACGAGATATGCGCATAACAGTAAATTGCTGGTAACTGCCGGGCAAAAAGTATCACAGGGAGAGATCATTGCCCTCAGCGGAAATACTGGGCGTTCAACCGGACCACATGTTCATTTTGAGATATATATTGGTGGAACACAAGTGAATCCACTGGAGTATCTCAACTAATTTGATTTACAATAAAGGGTATATAGACTATAATGTTTATATATTTGTAAACAAATTGTAAAGAAGTGGATCTGAAAATAGCTTGACAAAAAGATGAATTAATAACTATAATGTTGTGTTTGTATAATTAATTGATTGATTCGAAATTTGATATAGAGGTGCAATAATGGAACAATATGTAATAAAAGGCGGCAATCCGTTAGTTGGAGAAGTTGAAATTGGTGGCGCGAAGAACGCCGCATTGGCGATATTGGCAGCTGCAATTATGACAGATGAGACCGTTACAATAGATAATTTGCCAAATGTTCGGGATATAAATGTGTTATTGGATGCGATGAGTGGCATCGGCGCGAAGATTGAACGGGTAGATAATCACACGGTCAAAATAAACGGTTCGATGGTTCATGACCTAACAGTAGCATATGAGTATATCAAGAAGATTCGTGCATCATATTACTTACTGGGCGCTTTGTTAGGAAAATATAAGCGAGCCGAAGTAGCTTTGCCAGGCGGCTGTGATATTGGCAGCAGACCAATTGACCTTCATTTAAAAGGATTTCGTGCGTTAGGAGCCAACGTGGATATTCAGCATGGATTAATTGCTGCATCTGCGGAAAAATTAATTGGCAATCATATATATCTTGATAAAGTATCGGTTGGCGCAACCATCAATATTATGATGGCAGCATCAATGGCCGAAGGTAAAACGATCATTGAGAATGCCGCAAAAGAGCCGCATGTCGTAGACGTTGCGAACTTTTTAAATAGCATGGGTGCCAATGTCCGTGGTGCCGGAACCGATGTAATTCGTATTTTAGGAGTAGAGAAACTTCATAAAACAGAATATTCCATTATCCCAGACCAGATTGAAGCCGGAACCTTTATGTTTGCAGCAGCAGCAACCAGAGGAGATGTAACGGTCAAAAATGTCATTCCAAAGCATTTAGAAGCAACAACTGCTAAATTGTTAGAAATGGGATGTCAGGTGCAAGAGTTAGATGATGCCGTTCGTGTTGTAGCAACCGGACGATTACAGCATACCCAGGTAACCACCTTGCCATATCCAGGCTTTCCAACCGACATGCAGCCACAGATGTCCGTATTACTGGCAGTTTCAGAAGGAACCAGTACGGTAACGGAGAGTATTTTTGAGAATCGTTTCAAATACGTGGATGAGCTGACCAGAATGGGCGCGCAAGTAAAGGTGGAATCCAATATTGCCATTATAACAGGTGTGAAGAGTTATACCGGAGCCAGAGTGAGTGCACCAGACCTTCGGGCCGGAGCGGCACTTGTAATTGCTGGTTTAGCGGCTGATGGAATCACAATCATTGATGATATTCATTATGTGGAACGTGGATATGAAGATTTTGAGAAGAAATTGTCAGAGATTGGGGCTCAGATAGAAAAGGTGAACTCTGAGAAGGATATTCAGAAATTTAAATTAAAAGTATCATAAATCAAAAAAAGAATCTCGTAAAAAGCGAGATTCTTTTTTTGCTCTATAAACCCTCCGGGGATGCATATTCGCGCAAGCGTTTGTCGGGGCAAACTCTTAAATTAGCGATTTGATATACAACGAACTCTTATCCAAATCAATATAACTGTTATCCCCCAACACCTGAACCAGCGGCTTTGATAAATGATTGCGGTTGAGCAGAACGATTTTAGCGGTCTGACCATTGTCAAGCATAACCCGGTTGTTCTGATATGTGGTTGCAATATGTTCTAAGAATGTCAAAATATATTTTGGTTTGTATTTTTGTAAACCATCTTTTTCAAATTCCGCAATTACTTGGAACGGACATAGCGGTTCGCGGTAAGAACGAGCGGCCGTCATGGCATCATAGACATCAGCAATCGCAATAATCAGAGCGTAATCGTCGATTTCATCTAATGTCAGACCCATTGGATAACCGGAGCCATCGCCGCGCTCATGGTGCATCAGAGCGGTTCTTTTGATATGAGAGCTGAGCGGCTGTTTTTTCAAAATGTCATAACCATATTGCGGGTGCTGCCTGATTAAAGTAAATTCTTCATCTGATAAACGAGACTCTTTATTCAAAACATCTTCCGGAATTTTTGTTTTTCCAATGTCATGCAATAAACCGGCTAGAGTAAGGTCATCTAAATCCTGCTCCGAAAATTGCAGCCAGATACCAATCATCCGAGCGATTAGTGCTACGTTTACACAGTGCGCATATGTAGTATCATTGTCGTGACGCATATTATGCAGCATATCAAAAAATTCAATCGTAGTATTTTGTGAGCTAATTAAAGAAGCTGTTTCCCGCAATAATTCTTCCTTGTTGACCGTACCGCCAGAATTGATAAAGTCATCAAAGCACATTTTTAAATCATTGGTGCGAAGCGTGAAGTCAACTTGAAATTTACGAAACTCCATACTGCTCTTAACCTTTTGGGAATAGGAAGCATTCGCAAGTACACCACTGGTTTCTGGCACTGGTGCCGGCGGTGGCGTTACAGGTGCATCGGGAGTAACCGTGGCGGCAGGCTCTACCTCTACAATGTGTGCGCTTCTTATACCATAAAAATCCATCCGGGAAATTAAAGCGGATGTAAGTTCAACATTCGGGTTAATGATTAGCTGACCCTTTTGTGTTGTGACCGGAGCGGCAGTAATCATGCCCGGTTTTAAATCCTCAAGCAGATATTCTTTCATAGTGTGAATCCCCATTCTCGTTCATCTAGTCCTATATATATAAGTATATTCGTTTGGAAAAGAAAGGTCAATATTAAATACATGGAAAGTACCTCAAAACGCTTGACTTTTGATGGAAATGGGTGTATTTTATCAGACATAGGTATAAAAATGAATATAGTAATTTTCTCTTATTTAGAGTGATGGAGATACATAGGATCGATGAAGTCACGGCAACCCCTGAAATGGAAGGTGCCAGCCTGAGCGAGTTTAGTTCGAACAATAAGAGGGTTTGATTTCGTGTGCAATCAGTCCCCTTATTTTTGATAAGAGGATTTTTTTTGTCGAATTTGTAAATACGAAAGGAGAAGAAGATGGAAAAATTATTATTTACATCAGAATCAGTAACCGAAGGACATCCAGATAAGGTTTGCGATGCCATTTCAGATGCCATTTTAGATGCATGTATGGAGCAGGACCCAATGAGCCGGGTAGCTTGTGAAACAGCATGTTGTACCGGATTTGTTTTAGTCACAGGGGAAATAACAACAAAGGCCCAGTTTGATATTCCGGGATTAGTTAGAGATACCGTTAACGCAATCGGTTATGACCATGCGGAGACGGGCTTTGATGGTCATACGTGTGCAGTGATGGTAGCCTTAGATAAACAATCTCCAGACATTGCAATGGGTGTTGACAAGGCATTAGAAGCCAAAGAACATAAGATGTCGGACGAGCAGATAGACGCCATTGGTGCAGGTGACCAGGGGATGATGTTTGGTTACGCGACCAATGAGACCGAAGAATATATGCCATATCCGATTTCGTTAGCGCATAAGCTGGCTTTACAGTTAACCAAGGTCAGAAAAGATGCAACATTGACTTACTTACGTCCAGACGGTAAGACTCAGGTATCGGTAGAGTATGATGAAAATGGCAAACCAAAACGATTAGAGGCAGTAGTGCTGTCAACCCAGCATGACCCGGATGTGACTCAGGAACAGATTCATGCAGATATCAAAAAGTATGTATTTGACCAGATTTTGCCGACAGAGCTGATTGATGAAGACACAAAGTTCTTTATTAACCCAACCGGTCGTTTCGTGATTGGCGGACCACATGGTGATGCTGGTCTGACGGGCCGTAAAATTATCGTTGATACATATGGCGGATATGCTCGTCATGGCGGCGGTGCATTTTCTGGTAAAGATTGTACCAAGGTAGACCGTTCCGCAGCTTATGCCGCACGTTATGTAGCGAAAAATATTGTTGCCGCTGGTTTGGCAGAACGATGTGAAATCCAGCTATCCTATGCGATTGGTGTTGCTCAGCCGACATCTGTAATGGTTGATACCTTTGGCACTGGCAAAATCACGAATCAGAAATTAGTGGAAATCATTCGCGAGAACTTTGACCTGCGTCCGGCTGGTATCATTAAGATGCTTGATTTACGGCGGCCAATTTACAAAGCAACGGCGGCGTATGGACATTTTGGTCGAAATGATATCAGTCTTCCTTGGGAAAGTATTGATAAAGCAGAGGAATTGAAGAAATATTTATGAAACTTTTAGAAAAGTTTCCGTAAATTTCATAGGAAAAACGCGGATTCGTGTTATAATAAGTCATGGACAAACAGATGCCCATGACTTATTTTTTTAGGAGACAGAGCATATGAAATTAAAGACACGACTGCTAATATCATTTTGCATTATCATCTTTGTGCCAGTAACGATGGCCGGAGTGGTAATCTGGGGATTTCGCAATTTTCAGCTAAAAGAAATTGAGCAGACCTATGAAGTTGGGAATAATAGTGATTATACTTACCTGACTAACTCGGTCCAGCTTTTAAATAAATATACCAAGGAAATCTGCCAGGAGCTAATGTCGGTAGCTACCAGTGATAATTTAAGCCTTCAGGACCAGAACTATTTGGTAGGGATAAACAGAAGGTTGTCAGACCGTTATTCCTATTTGATTGTGCGTAAGGATAGTGAAATCATCTTCAAGGGCGCGGGCGAAGAGACACTGCCGTCAGAGCGACTGCCAGCATATGGTGCCGGCGGAAGCAGCCCGGAATCGCGAATCTTTTATGATGGCGAAAGCCAGTCCTTAGTGAAGCAGATTGATTTTGAATATCAGGATGCCGAAAAAGGCTCGCTGTTTGTCGTAACAGCAACGCAGAGCCTGTTACCGGAAATGAAGAACCTACTGATTGATGTTGTCATATCGGTGGTATTGATATTGTTATTGACCGCTGTATTATTGACGTTTTGGATATACAAGGGGATTATCGGTCCGATTACCAAGTTGGAGGTTGCCACACAGAATATCAAGGAGGGTAATCTGGACTTTGTCGTTGAAGCAGAAAATGATGATGAGATTGGCGGGCTGTGCAGTAACTTTGAACAGATGCGTAAGCGTTTGAAGGAATCGACCGAGGAGACCTTGTTAGCGGAAAAAGAAAACCGTATCTTAATCAGCAATATTGCCCATGATTTAAAGACCCCGATTACAGCCGTCAAGGGTTATGCCGAAGGGTTGATGGATGGCGTTGCCGATACACCGGAGAAGATGGATAAATACATTCGGACCATTTATAACAAGGCAAATGAAATGGACCTTTTGCTGAATGAGCTGACCTTGTATTCACAGATTGATACGAACCGGATTCCATATAATTTTAACAAGATTAATATTATGAAATACTTTGATGACTGTATTGAAGAGATCGGTCTGGATTTAGAGGCTCGCAAGATTGGGCTATCGTACCATAACTATGCGGATGATGGAATCCTGGTTATTGCGGACCCAGAGCAGATTCGCCGGGTGGTTCACAATATCATTGGTAACTCGATAAAATATCTCGATAAAGACAGGGGCTTTATCAATATTCGGGTAAAAGATGTCGGCGATTTTATTCAGGTTGAACTGGAAGACAATGGTAAGGGAATTGCAGCAAATGATTTGCCATATATTTTTGACCGGTTTTATCGGGCGGATTCATCAAGAAATTCCGCGACTGGCGGAAGCGGTATCGGACTATCCATTGTTAAAAAAATTATTGAAGATCATGGTGGGAAAATATGGGCGACAAGCAAAGAAGCAACTGGTACAATTATGTATTTTGTACTAAGAAAATATCAGGAGGTACCAAATGAGTAAATTATTAATCGTGGAAGATGAAGTGGCAATTGCTGAGTTAGAGAAGGACTACTTAGAACTAAGCGGATTTTCCGTAGAAATCGAGCACACTGGTGATGTTGGTTTGAAAAGAGCACTGGAAGAAGATTTTGATATGTTTATTCTGGATTTGATGCTTCCTAAGGTAGATGGATTTGAAATCTGTAAAAAGATTCGTGAGAAAAAGAACACACCGATATTGATGGTTTCGGCAAAAAAAGATGACATCGACAAAATTCGCGGACTGGGCATCGGGGCTGATGACTATATTACCAAGCCGTTTTCACCAAGTGAACTAGTGGCGCGGGTAAAAGCACACCTGGCTAGATATGAACGACTCATTGGCAGTAATGCGCAGGAAAATGATGTTGTTGAAATCCGTGGGATTAAGGTGGATAAGACGGCTCGCCGGGTTTGGATCAATGAAGAGGAAAAGCCATTTACGACGAAGGAATTTGATTTGCTGGTATTTTTGGCGCAGAATCCGAACCATGTTTTTACCAAAGAGGAACTGTTTCAGGAAATCTGGGAAATGGAATCCGTCGGTGATATTGCAACTGTTACCGTTCACATCAAAAAAATTCGTGAAAAAATCGAGCTGAACACTGCAAAGCCACAGTATATCGAAACCATCTGGGGCGTGGGATATCGGTTTAAAGCATAGAGGAGATTGATGTGATAAATATTTCAGAAATGATTCAATATGAAGATGATGATATCATTATCTGCTGGAAGGAAGCCGGTGTCGCCGTACAGACCAAGCGGCTTGGTGAACCGGACATGGAAAGCCTGCTGCGGAATTATCTGGCTAGTTCAGGAAAAACACCCGGTGTAACGCCGACGTTATTCATCGGGGTTATTCACCGTCTCGACCAGCCGGTTGAAGGGATTTTAGTGTTTGCTAAAAACCAAAAGGCCGCCGCCAATTTAAATAAACAGATGCAGGGACAAGAATTTGAAAAATATTATCTGGCTGTGCTTCAGAATCGTCCGACACAGAAACAAGCTCAGCTAACCGATTATTTGCATAAGGATGGCAGGAGCAATACATCAGCAGTGGTTAGTAAGGATACAATAGGAGCCAAAAAGTCCGTTCTATCCTATGAAGTCCTGACTGAAACCGAAGTAGGAAGTCTGGTTAGAATCAAGCTGCAGACAGGTCGTCACCATCAGATTCGCGTCCAAATGGCACACTTAGGCTGTCCGCTTGTGGGTGATTCCAAATATGGCAATCAGTCTGGCCCAGTGGCACTTTGTGCGTATCATATTTCGTTTTTGCATCCGGCGACAGGGAAACGAGTATCATTTGAAAGATTGCCACAGGGGATTCGATTTAAAGATTATTTAAATTTGAAATCTGTCTTAGGACAGGGATAAAAAGAGCAATTGCGGTTATACTTTTGGTATGAAAAAAATAGTTGAAAAACCGTGGTCGAATGCATTACGAATATTGGGAATTACAATTGCGGTATATCTGGGTATGAAATATCTGCTACCAATTGTATTTCCCTTTTTTATTGCCGGAATACTGGCATTATTTCTGCACCGAACCGTGGACCGAGTTGAAAAGAGAATAAAGTTACCCCGTGGCATAATAAGCTTTGTCATTTTAGTGCTGTGCGGTCTGGTGATTGGAATTCCATTGCTGCTAATTGGCTGGCAGTTGATTAAACAGCTGTGCAGTTTAATTGGCGGTTATGCAATCTGGAAAGGAGAGATTGAAGGAATCTGGGGAGGCTGCTGCGGTCGGATTGAACAGCTAATTGGAATTCAAGCGGAGATTATTCAAGAATGGGGAACCAGTCGCATGGATGGTGTGATGGAAACCATGCAGGAAGAGGTAGTGCCATTTCTGATGAATCTATCCTTGGCAGGAATGAAGCGGCTGGCGGGATTTTTTTGGAAGTTTATTGTCACAATGGTAGCCACCATTTTGCTGCTGTCAGATTATGATGATATTCGGAGGCGGATTATGAAGACGCAAATGGGAGAATTTCTGGAATGTATCAGTCTGGACTCAAAGCATGCGGGCGGAACCTATTTGAAATCCCAGCTAATCATCTTGCTGATTATCAGTGGTGTCTGCGTTGTCGGACTATTTCTAACCGGCAGTCCCTATGCATTGTTGGCGGGAATCGGCATTGGACTATGCGATGCATTGCCCTTTATTGGAACTGGAACTATTTTTGTGCCGTGGCTGATTATCAAATTATTTCAAGGAGAGTATCTTCTCGCATTAGCATATGGTCTGATATATATTATCTGTAATTTGATTCGTGAATTTTTAGAGCCGAAATTAGTCGGAAAAGAGCTGGGTATTCACCCCTTCTTTGTCATCTTCAGCTTGTATGTGGGGATTACCGTGTATGGAGGAATTGGCGTGATATTAGGGCCGATATCAGCGTTACTGATTTTTGAGTTTTATATTATGTTGAAAATATAAAAAATTTCATTCTGGCTATGTTTTCTTGCAGACAGCAAGTCCCCCAATTTGTTATAATTGATATAATAATGATTACAAAAGAGGTGGTCGCTTGGAAACGCTAAAATTGCTGATTGTAGATGATGAGAAAATAATTTTAAGAGGATTGGTAGAAACCTTTCCTTGGGCAGAAATGGGATATGAAATTGTCGGGACGGCGATGAATGGGGAAGAGGCCTTGGAAAAAATTCGGGTGGTGGAGCCGGATGTTGTTTTAACGGATATCTGCATGAAGCGCATGGATGGCATTCAGCTCATGGAAGAGACGGGAAAAAGCAATCCAACCATTAAATTTGTGGTCTTAAGTGCCTATAAGGATTTTGATTATGCCAAGGAAGCATGCCGCTTGGGGGCAGTGGCATATTTGCTCAAGCCAGTTACCGATGAAGTGATTGAGGTAATGAAAAAGGTCCATGATATTTCATTGCAGGAAAAGGAACAGCGAATCAATTATTTTAATTGGAAAAAATTCCTGTTAGAGGATGAGGAAAACTTTTTCTGTCATATGCTGGAACGCTATTTAAAAGGGGCGGTGGGCAAGGCAGAATTTGTCAATGTTTGTGCCGCCATCAAGAATCGCGGCTACGATGAGCACTATGTTGTTGCTGTTAGTATCGATGTGGATGCCGTTTACAAAATATCGGCGCAGCAGGAATATGATTCCCAGCGGTTTGCCTTGTATTCTTATTTGAAGGAAAAATTGCGGGAATTTCCGGCGTTTTGGGAGTTGGTCAATGAGGATGGCAGTCGTACCTATATGATCAGCCTGGGCGACAAGGAGGGAAATGCCAAACTAAAGCTATTGCTGGGTGGTATTCATGCTTATACTGGTTTTGAAATCACGTCAGCGATTACGGATGCCTATCTCGGCATTGATGGAATGTATCAAGCTTTTTGGCAGGTGAAAAAGCTGTATGAACAGGCCAGTGAGGAAGGCGTTGCAATGCTTGAGGAATCAGGCAGTATTCCGCAAAATGCCGCACCAGCATATCCGCTTGAAATCGAAAATCAGATTGTTGCGGCCGTTCGTCGTGGCGAGGAGGACCAAGTCAAAGCTGGCTGTGTCAATTTTATTGGTGTGCTGGGCGAGGATGAAAATACCAATAAAATATTTCTGCATCAATTGGTGGTTCGGGTCCAGTTGATGCTAAATGATTCTTATGGCTTAAGTGAAAATGTCGTTAAGGGATTTGAGGATTTTTACCGAATGCTGTTTCAATATCCGGCGGCCAAGCTGGTACATATTATGTATGAACTATTATTATTGATTGTCAAAGAACGAATGCAGGCAGTTCCCAAAGGAGAAGAAGAAAAATATGTAACTTATATTCGTCGTGCCTGTGAATACATGAATGAGCATATGGAGGAGGAAACCCTGTCTGTTGTGCAGGTATCAGAAGAGGTGTTTTTGAATCCAGTTTATTTTGGTCGTGTTTTTAAGACGGTAAAAAACATGTCATTTAAACAGTATTTGTTGATGATTCGAATGGAAAAGGCGAAACAACTGCTACTAAATACAGCAATGCATGTGACTGAAATCTGTGTGGCGGTGGGAATTCCCAATCCGTCTTATTTTGCTAAATTGTTTAAGCAGTACACGGGCGTGCTGCCAAGCGACTATAAAAAGTAAAGGCGGGTATCAAGGTGAAGAAATTTTTCTATGGAATCGGAAAGAAATTTTTGCTGTCTGCAATCGGCTTGATTGCGCTGGCAGTGCTGGCGGTTACAGCGAGTGTAATGGTCGTGATTAACCGGAATGAGATTGCCAATATGGAGGAAGAATATGCTAGTAAAACGAGAAACATTTACTATGCATTTGATGCCATTTATAAAAATCTCGACGGATTAACCGATGACCTAATCTTAAATGATTATATCCAAAAAACATTGGGCAGCGAAAAACTATCGGCAACTGACCGGGAAATGTTGTTGCGCTCTCTTTCCTATATGAACAACGAATATATTCAATATTATTACTATCTGGATAATAAGCGAAACTTCTACTCACAAAAAAATCTGGTCTGGGATGGAACGAAGTTTCATCAAGCCCAAATGTACGAAAAGCTTCAGGAATCGTATGCGAAGACGCATTTAATCTGGGCGGATGCCTATCCGCTTAATTTGGATGGATACCGGCTGATGATTGGGAGAAATGTGCAGCCACTGAATCAGTCTGAAGGGTCAGGTGTTCTATATCTGGTTTTAAAGGATTCGCTGTTAGAGGACGTGGTATTGGCGGCGGATGATTCGGCTGGAATATATTTTGTGTTAGACGATGAGGGTACAATTTGTTATCAGTCAGAAATTGAAGACTACTCCGTCGAACGAGAGCTGCAAAAGGCGGTAACCACAGCGGTTAGTGAGGTGGCGGCAAGCGGCAGGAAGGAATCCCGGATTCATATTGATGAGGGTATCCTATGCTGCAAAATGCATGAAGATACCGGCTTTGTCCTGGTCTCGTTCGTGCCCAATGCGATGATATCCCAAGTTATGCGTGAAATAACCACCGTGATTTTACTAGTGGTACTAGTGGTATTACTAGGGGCATTTTTCTTAAGCAGCTATTTGTCAAAGCGATTATCAAGACCAATTAAGCAGCTCAATTTATATATGACGAATTTTAGCGGTGAGAGCTTACATATGCCAATCCATATTGAAACCAATACAGAACTGGATAGTATCGGAGAATCTTACAATGCCATGCTCGGTCAGATTGATGAATTACTAACGCAGGTGAAACAGCAGCAGGAGCATTTAAAGAACGCTCAGATGCAAACATTAATGTATCAGGTGCACCCACATTTTCTCTATAATACATTGGGCAATATTCACATGCTCGCGCGGTTGAATGGCGAGACAACAATTGCGGAAATGATTGGGGCATTGTCAACGTTCCTGAGACTGACGTTAAATAATGGGAAGGATTTCATTACCTTAAAGGATGAATTGGAACATGTAAAATCCTATCTGGATATTATGCGGATTCGCAATGATGATGTGTTCCGTTATGAAGTGGATTGTGAAGATGGTTTGCTGACAGAACGAATTATCAAACTAATTCTTCAACCACTCGTTGAAAATGCGATTAAGCATGGTTTTGCCGAAATGGACGCGGGCGGGATTATTAAAGTGAGTATTTGTTTAGAAGACGAATATCTGCATTTGGCAATCAGCGACAATGGCGCGGGTATCCCACCAGATGTTTTGAACCGAATTAATCGACTGGAAAATAACTGGGACGAGCCGGATAGCAAGATGGGGGTTGGAATCCGTAATGTTGTTTATCGTTTGAAAATCCAATATCATGAAAAAGTACACTTTAGCTATGAGAGTGAGCAGGGCTGGACGACCGGCCATATTAGGATTCATACATCTGCATTGGTGGAATGGAAGGAGGACGGGAAATGAGAACAAGAATGAAAAAGGTCTGGCTTCCGTTGCTGTTAATTTCCACGGTGCTAATCGGGTGCAGTCGGCCAGATACCATTAATGAGCAGGAAGAGGCGAATGGAACAGATGGAGCGGTAATAATTCCGGTTATGTTTCGGGTCAATCCTGAAACAGATCAGCGTGAGAATGAAAATATGGTGGCTGAATTTAATCAGAAATACGAAGGGAAATATCAAATCGAGGTGCAATGGGTGACTGCGACCGAACAGGGATATCGGGAGAAGGTCAGAGTTTTGAACGCTTTAGACAAGCTGCCAGCCGTAATTACAGATGTGGCATTTAGTCCGGCTTTGTATAAGTCCATGTCCGAAAATGGCCGCTTTGTCAACCTGCGTCCTTTTATGGAAGCCTCGGGAAAATGGGGTGAAATGATTGATGATGTGAGTATGGAAAGCTGCGTTGAAAAAAATGGTGAGATTTATTTATCTCCAGTTGATTCGGGACTGTTTTCCTCAGCCGGAATTTTTTATAATGAGAGTTTGTTACTTCAAGCTGGGATTGAAGAATTTCCAACCACCTGGGAGGCATTTTTCGAGATGCTGGATATCCTCAAACAGCAGGGCATAACACCGCTGTCACTGCATGGTGGGGGAACATATTGGGCGGCAATGCTAATCGCCACCGCTTATATGTCAAGCGAAGAGACAGGCAGCGCATTTTTGGCCGAAACCTTGCCGGATTCATATAACAATGCCAGTATGAAGCAGCTGCTGGAATGTGTCGATTTACTGTTTGATTATACAACTTCGGATGTGTTGGAATTGGATTTCTATGGTGCGGCGGAACGATTCTATCAAGGCGAAACGGCGATGATTGCAAATGGATATTGGATGATGGCAGATATTCCGGGCAATATCAAGAATCAAGTTGGTTTTGCACCATTTCCGGAAAATACAATGATGGTGTCACCAAATATGTCGAGCTGGGCAGTCGTGTCCGGGTACAATAATGAAGTAACCGAGGGCGCTGTAGAATTTTTAAAATACCGTTACTTGAGCAGTACCTTAGAACCATTTGGAGAGAACTCTTTGGAACAAAAATTTTGTGATACATTTAGAACTATCGAACATTCCTATCCTAATTATCAGCTACGTTGGAAGGATAGTATTCAGAATGAATTCTTTGATGAGATGATACCTGAATTGCTAACGGGAAATGTTGGAGTTGATGAAATACTTAGGAAGATGAATCAACAATAGAAAAGCTCAGAATAAAAAAGGAAAGCCTGGTATATGGCTTTCCTTTTTGGGTTGTGCCCTAGTATGGGCACAATTGGAAGGGAGAGATTTATTTCTTTATTTTTACAGTAGCCGCCTGGCCTTTGTTCTTGAACAATTTGGTATAGGCACTAAGCTTACTCTTATTTACCTTAATGGTAGCATTCTTATGAATACCTTTGAACGCATCCTTGCCAACGCTTGTAATGTTATTACTCTTTACGGTAATTGTTTTTAGCTTCGAGCAGCCTTTAAACGCATTTTTACTGATAGCAGTTACCTTGTAAGTGTATCCCTGAATCTTAATGGTGGCTGGGATAGTTGCTTTGGTAATATTCTTACTGCTGACACCGTAAATGGTTACTTCACCTTTGGTTTTACTGGATTTGGTTACTTGATAAACCAGTTTAGAGTTTTTATCGGTGTATTTTTTTCCTTTGGCAAGTAGTTTCTGGTTTTTAACTGTAATCTTACAAGTAGCGGTTAGCTTCGTTCCATCTGCGGTAGTCACGGTAATGGTACAGCTACCAGCTTTTTTTGCGGTTATTTTACCGGTGCTTGAAACAGTCGCAACTGTGTTGTTGCTGGTGCTCCAGGTAACGGCTTTGTTTGAAGTTGCCGCTGGTGATACCGTAGCTGTTAACTGATAAGTATCATCTAGGTCTAACGTCTTGCTAGAGCTATTTAATGTTACGGAGGTTGCTTTGGTAATTACAGTAATTGTACATTGGGCCCTTACACCAGAGCCATCATTGGCAGTTGCATAGATGATACAAGTACCAGCTTTTTTAGCGGTTACAAGTCCAGTGGATGCAGATACAGTGGCAATTGTGTTGTTGCTGGTGCTCCAAGTAACCGTTTTGTTGGTTGCATTGGTTGGATTAACAGTTGCATTCAACTGATATGTTTCATTTAAACCAAGTGTCTTATTGGTGCTGTTTAAGGTTATGCTTGCTACTTTGGTAACAACGGTGATGGTACATTGTGCCATTACCTCAGAGCCATCGATAGCGGTTGCGGTAATTGTACATGAGCCAACCTTCTTGGCAGTTACCAGACCAGATGCAGATACTTTTGCAACAGTTTCATCAGAACTGCTCCAGGTACAAGCTTTGAGTGCAGCGTCGCTTGGCGTTACGGTAGGAGTCAACTGAACAGTACCATTGACAGTCAGCTCTTTGCTGCTATGGTTTAGGGTTATGCCAATAACATTTGGTGTATAGGAAGCTTTATAGCTATCGCGATCAACAAGAACAAGAGTGCTCTGTGCTGGGATGCTAATGGTAGTACCGGATACACCAGACAATTTGGTTATGCCGGCATGGTCGCCATCGGCAACAACAATCCAATCACTTGGAACTACGCCGCTTGCGGTCTCAAGGGTCACTGACTGCGCCGTTTGGTTGGCGTTCATTAATACTGCAACCGTTTGCCAGCCGGTGCTGGATGGATTTTCGATGGTATAGGCAACGACATTGTCAATGTTATCGGTGCTAAAGGTAGTGGCATCTACTGTACTCATATCGGAAGCTGTAAATGGTGCAAATTTTTTTCTGAGGGTAATTAAGCCCTTATAATATTCATTCAGATCAGCAAATGTGCTCAGTCGATTCCAATCAATTTGGTTTACACTAATTGGCGATTGATAACTGTTTTCATCACCGCTCTTGGTTCTGGCCATTTCTTCACCAGCTTGAAACAGTGCCATACCCTGTGATGTTAAAACTGCGGAGGCAGCAAGTTTATTCATGGCTACTAAATTATTATCTCTGGCAGCAAAATCACCATCATATTCCCCGCTCGTGCCATTTACCGAAATCATCAGTTTATCCCAAAGTGTGTGATTATCATGGACCGAGTTGTAGGACAAGCACTGTGATGGAGCTAATGCCCAGACGCTGGAATTGGTGGCACCGGCAACGGCTTTGGTGCTGCCTAAGATGCCTTGCATTACATCTTCATTCGTAAAGGTCGGAGAAGGCTCACCATCATGAAGGCTTTGCGGCGTATTGATACCACCCTGAATAAAACCAGTTGCATCGGCGTTGAAAATATGTCCCTTTAAGGAGTCGCGAAGCTGGTCATTAAAAGCACCAATGCGAAGGTCCAGAAGGTTTATGTTTTTCTGATTAGCTAAAATAACGCCCTCATCTTCGGCTGTTGCACCGCCGGTCCACGGTTCGCCATAAGTTAAAATTTTATCGCCATCTGGCAGCAGGTCTAAGGTATCGCGAATTTGATTCATTGTCACAGTATCATGGCAGCCCATTAAGTCAAAGCGGAAGCCGTCAATATGATATTCAGTTGCCCAATAGGAGATGGAGTCAATCATATATTTTCGGAACATTGCCCGTTCGCTGGCGGTCTCATTTCCACAGCCGCTGCCATTTGAAAAGCTGCCGCTGGAGGTTAAACGGAAATAATAATTTGGTACGGTCCGGTTGAACCATGAGCCGGTTTTCGCATCGCCGCCAACATGATTGTAAACGACATCCATGATGACACCAATATTAGCATCATGCAGTGCCATTACCATTTCCTTAAACTCTGTAATCCGAACATTTCCGTCAAATGGATTAGAGGAGTAGGAGCCTTCCGGTACATTGTAATTCTTTGGATTGTAGCCCCAGTTATAATCGTCATTGGTTTCATCATTGGCCTGATCAAATACTGGCAGTAACTGAACGTAATTAATGCCAAGTTCTTTTAAGTAGTCAATGCCAGTGGCGATACTGGTAGCCGAGCCGTCACTGATTAGTTTTGTGCCCTGTTCAGTAAAGGCCATGTATTTTCCCTTGTTGGTAATACCAGAGTTTGCAGATTCAGAGAAGTCGCGAACATGTACTTCCCAGATGATTGCATCGGTTGGTTCATCGGTAGATACATGAGTATCTAAGTCCCAGCCAGTCGGATTGGTTGCGTCTAAGTCAACCACCATCGAGCGGTCCCCGCTGACACCAGCGGCTTTGGCATAGACATCACCGGTTTCGTTGGTCTGCGCTTCGTAGCCATTTACAGTGGTAACCAGATAAGTGTAATAAACATTTGCCTGGTCACCAGCTACGGTAGCTGTCCAGATACCATTTAACCATTCGCCGGCAGTTAAGTCCTGCTCCATCGTAATGGTATCAATCACAGCAGCACCAGGTTCGTCATCACTTCCGGTTGCGTACAATTTTAGCTCTACGTTGGTGGCAGTTGGTGCCCATACTTTAAAGGTAGTTTCGGTTTCTGTATAAACAGCACCTAAATCGTCGCCGTCATATGCAAATGCATCTAAATCTGCTGGTGTGGTATCGCTTGGCAGCAATATCTCATTCAGAATTTCAGCATCATTTGCAGAATTGAATAAGGTATCATCAGCAGCATTATAGATAAAGGTAACAGAAGACTGAGCGGCTAAAGTAAAATCACCTTCATTTGAAGTAGCAGCAGTATCTTTGGTGCTAGTATAATGATAGGTATCGGCACCTAAGACAATAGTTCCGATAAAGCCGTTTTTGCTAACCTGAATGAGTGGAAGTGTTTCACCTTCAATGGAGACGATTATTTCCGTGCCTAGGTTGGCGTCTGGGTCATTAACCGAATCATAGGTTTCTGCCGTGAATGAGTTAGCCCATAAGGTGATGCTGTTACTTCCAGCCGATAATAGCGTTTGTTTGTTAGCGCCTGGTACTGCATAGGCCCAATCATTACTAAAGGCAATTTTGTAATTTAATGATGAAATATTTTGGGAGGTTGTGTAGTCAAATGTTTTCAAAAAACAACCGCCACCAATATATTCTAAATTACCTCTGGTGTCGCTAGGGCTCCAGCCGCTGAATGGTAATGATAAATTACCGCCAACGCTGCCGCCGCTTCGAAAATCACTAAAGTTTCCACACCAGGTAGCGGCATAGATAAAATCACTATCATTTGAGGTAAGGACAGTATCATTTTGGTAACGGATGTAAATGCTTTCTCCATTTGCCGCACCGGTAATGGTTCCGTTTTTGATTTCGATACCATTCTTACTAATCGTATAGGTGTTAACACCTTCGTCTAACACACATTTTGCTTCCCGTAAGCCACCTAGATAATAGTTCATATAAATATCTGAACCATCATTTATACTAAGTGCATAAACATCTGCAACGGAATCCTCCGTCACGGTTTCGGCGTGAACTGTTTTTGGTGTCAGTGCTGAAAAATCAACACCCGTAAACGTCAGTGCCATACCAAGCATAACTGCAATCCCCTTTTTTAAGAAATGTTTGAATTTCATAAAAATCTCCTTTCATATTTGAAGCCTTGCTTGTTTTGTAATTTGATTGTATAACGGCATGGAAGGGACGTGTTAGCATATTTTATAGATGTAATACAACTTTTTAAACATGTTCATAAAAAATGAACTGCCGCAAATTCTACGACAGTTCATTTTATTTAAAATTATTTATTACTACGTCTCCAAATCTTCATTTTCTCCGCATCTTTAATCAATTCATCACGGAAGTTCGGGTGCGCAATCGAAATAATTGCTTCACAACGCTGCCAAGCTGAAAGTCCCTTAAGGTTAACCATACCATACTCAGTAACCAGATAGTGAACGTTGGCGCGGGTATCGGTAACAATCGAACCATTGCTTAAGGTTGGACGAATTCGGGAGTTCAAGTTGCCGTCTCGACCGGTAAATGTAGAAGAGAAGCAGATGAAGCTCTTGCCGCCGTTTGACAAATATGCACCAAGTACAAAGTCTAACTGTCCGCCAGCACCGCTGATATGCTTTAAGCCAGCTGATTCGGAGTTGACCTGACCAAATAAGTCAATATCAACCGCATTGTTAATGGAAATAAAGTTATCAAGTGCAGAGATAGAACGGATGTCATTGGTATAGCTTACTGGTGCGCTCATAATCTCTGGATTGTCGTTCAAATAATCATACATTTTTTGGGTACCAGCACCAAATGCAAAGGCTTGACGATAACGGTCAATGCTTTTTTTAGAACCGTTGATTTTACCAGCTTTGGCAATGTCAACAAAAGCATCGACATACATCTCGGTATGAACTCCTAAGTCCTTCAAATCAGATTCAGCAATCATCGAACCAACGGCATTTGGCATACCGCCGATACCAAGCTGCAAACAGGCACCATTTGGAATTTCATCAACAATTAATTTTGCAACCGCTTTGTCAACGTCAGTTGCTGGGCCGCCGGCACCAAGTTGATTAATGGCTGGATTCTCACCTTCAACAATGAAATCAACCTGAGAAATATGGATACCATTTTCAAAACCACCAAGACAACGAGGCATATTCTGGTTTACTTCTACAATAATTTTCTTCGATGTTTCGCAAACTGCCATCAAGTGTGAAGCAGATGGACCAAAGTTAAAGAAACCATGTGCGTCCATTGGGGCTACCTGGAACATTGCAACATCATCTGGGCAAGCAGAGTCACGGTAGTATCGTGGTAACTCTGAATAACGGATAGAAGCATAGTAGCCAAAACCGCGGTCAATATATTTTCTTTCCACACCTGACATATGCCAAGAGTTCCAAGAAAAATGCTCGCCAGCATCTTCACGTTCAAAAACAGCCAATGGTTTTAACAGCACACCACCGCGCAATTTCACATCCTTTAATTCGTCAGTGCGTTTGGCAAGAGCTTTATCCAGTGCATCCACTGTTGTTGCACACCAACCGAAGTCAACCCAGTCACCGCTTTTGATAATCTTAACAGCTTCATCTGCGGAAACGAGTTTTTGTTTGTATTCTGTAGAAAAATCCATGATATAACCTCCTAAAGCTATTTATAAAAACTGTTTACATACTATCACTTGATGGCTTTCAGGTCAAGCTTAGAACATCCTTAGGAAGTTCCCAAGCATCAGCCTGCTGACGATAATCCAAAGATTTTTTGGTGTATTTATTATACAAGCTGGTTTGAGCAATTTCCTTGCTGCCAGATAATGCGAGGGCAAGCTTTTCGTAACATTCGCTGAGCTTATATAAAGGTAAGTCGCCCTGTGTACGGATGCTTAGAATAGAAGCAGTTTCATTTGCGGCATTAAGATACCAGACGGCAGCTTCATCATAGTCACCGTTATCAAAATAGTACTCACCTAGCTCGTAACACATCTCGGAGCATGGCAAGGTAACCATATCTTTGAGCGCATGCTTAAAAAATTCATTTACATTTTCGTTTATGCGGTATGCATGGGCAAGAACACAAGCGGCTTCTTTTCGCTTATCATCACTAGCACCAGGGTCAATCAGGGTGTGCTCGAATAATGGAATTGCTTGGGTAAAGTCGCTGTCTTCACCGGTCATGAAAAGCTCCTTTGCAAACATCCGGTGCATTTTGGTGGACAGGTAGCCATCTTTTTCATAGGCAAATAAAAATCCTTTAAAATCCCGCTTGCTATGCAGACTTTGCGGAAGGTGAATAATTTCAATATCACTATCAAAGACAACTGGTTCGATTCGAATGGTCTCGTGAATCGGGTCAATCCATGTAAATTCGCGAAGTCGTTTAAATATTTTCGGACGAAGTTCTTCCTTAAAGTTAAGAACGGTATTGAATTCATTTTTGGTGATGTACTTCATCTGTACCATCTCGATTTCTGGCAGCATCGCTTCTTTGAGGGTTGCGAAACGTTTGTGATTTTCGTTGTCTAAAATCTCGTCAGCATCGGCTGTGTAGATGTAGTCCATCGTTGCTTTGGAAAAAGAAAAGTTTCTTGCTTCCGAAAAGTCGGAAGTCCAGGTGAAATCATAAATCTTGTCGGTATACTTGGATGCAATTTCTTTGGTGCGATCGGTAGAACCGGTGTCCACAATAATGATTTCGTCCATGAGGTCGACGATTGAATCAAGGCAACGGGCAAGTATGGCTTCTTCATTTTTTACAATCATGCATAAACTGATGGTTATCATAGGCGCCTCCTTAAATTGAGCATTGTTAATCTACTGTTACGGACTTCTTCTTACCTTTATGTTATCACATTTTGCTGGGAACTACATCAAAAATATTTATAAAATGGCTCGTAAATAAAAGAAAAAAAGTGTATACTCTAAGAAGTGTTTTAAAGTGGAAGGAAAGTCAGCAATGAGTAAAGATAAAATGGGAAAGAAACAATTTGATAAAAAAATATCGGGTAAACGTCCATCAGAAAAACGGCTATCGGACAAGCAGCAGCCTAACAAGCAAAAGGCAGACTCGGACGGATGCCAGTATGCCAGAAAATGTGGCGGCTGTCAGTATCAGGGGATACCTTATGAAAAGCAGTTAAAGAAGAAACAAAAACAAGTTGAGGAACTGTTAGCGGGCATGTGCAAGGTAGAACCAATTCTGGGCATGGAACATCCGCTTCATTATCGTAATAAAGTAAGCGCGGCATTTGCCAGATTGAGAAATGGTACAATTATTTCCGGCGCCTATAAAGCGGGCACTCATGAGGTCGTAAATATTACCAAATGCCAGATTGAGGATAAACGGGCGGATGCGATTATTCAGGACATTAAGGGGATGTTGCGTTCCTTTAAGATTAAGATATATGATGAAGACAGCCAATACGGACTGCTTCGTCATGTGATGGTACGGATCGGGCATGTCAGTGGTGAAGTTATGGTCGTGTTGGTGCTTGCATCACCAGTGCTTCCATCGAAAAATAATTTTGTTAAGGCACTGCGCAAATTGCATCCAGAAATATCAACGATTGTCTTAAATGTCAATGAGAAAAAGACCAGCATGGTTTTGGGAACGCGCAATATCACGCTGTATGGCCGGGGATATATTGAAGATACATTGTGTGGACTGACCTTTCGCATTTCACCGTCATCCTTTTACCAGATTAATTCAAAACAGACCGAGGTGCTTTACAGCAAGGCGATGGAATATGCAAATATAACCGGCAAGGAGCGGGTCATTGATGCTTATTGCGGGATTGGAACCATCGGCATGACGGCTGCAAAGCAGGCAAAAGAAGTGATTGGTGTGGAGCTGAACAAATCGGCAATCAAGGATGCCATTACCAATGCCAAGCGCAATGAGATAAAAAACATCATTTTTTACAATCAGGATGCCGGTGAATTTATGCAGGAGCTAGCGGAGAAGGATGAGAAAATTGATGTAGTGCTTATGGACCCGCCACGCTCAGGCAGTACGACGGAATTTTTGGATGCGCTCGCAAGCCTGGCACCGAAGCGGGTAGTTTATGTGTCTTGTAATCCAGAGACATTGGCAAGAGATTTGAAATACATTGCGAAAAAGGGATATCAATTGATGAAGTGTCAGCCGGTGGATATGTTTCCGTTCACGGACGATTGTGAGAACGTCGTGTTGATGGAGCGGAAATGATGCGGTGAAAGAGAAAAGGAGACAACGAATATGGAAAGAGTATATGATTTTTTAAAGGATGCAGCAATATATTATTTAGCAACAGTGGAAGGGGACCAGCCCAGAGTCCGGCCATTTGGCACGGTTCATATTTTTGAAGGAAAGCTTTATATCCAGACTGGTAAGATTAAGGATGTATCAAAGCAGTTAGCAGACAATCCCAAGGCAGAAATCTGTGCATGTAAAAATGGCAAATGGCTTCGTGTAGCGGGCACATTGGTAGAGGACGATAGGTTAGAAGCAAGACAGTCTATGCTTGATGTGTATCCTTCTTTGCAAAAGATGTATGCAGCAGATGATGGAAATACACAGGTGCTCTATTTTAAGGATTGTACAGCTACATTTAGTGCTATTAATCAGGAATCAGAAGTAATCAAATTTTAAAAAATCACCTAATTGCATTAAAACCTGCACCGAACCATTCCAATTCGAATAAACTGAAATGAATACAAAAATGCGTTGCTATTCGAGCAGCTCGCAGGAGTTCACATGGACAATTTCAGTAATAGTGATAAAGCAATGGCAAGTGCAGGAGTACCTTATGATGATATAACCTGGAGTGATATAGCAGGTCAGCCTTTTGGCGCTGCTTCTAAATTCAATGTGATTGTTTTTAACGATGCCAATAACATTGTTGATGTAGAAGGACCGGTCGCAGTCGGTGGAAGTTTTTACAGTCCAAGAGGATTGAGCGTTGGCTATGTCCGCAAAGGTAACAAAACAGTCCCATATTCACCGGATTTAGTTCGATTTTTAGCTGGCGGGAATGTGTCAATGACCGGTCCGTTAGTGGTGATTGGGCATGTTGTTGCAGGTGGTGGATTTAGTGCCGCTAAGGGAAGCACCTATTTAATTGGCAAGGATGGAATGGATATACAAGAGTTAAAATATTTGTACCAGGCCAATGGTGGCAGTGAATATTGGACACCATCGGAGAAAGCCGATCACTATGTGGTTCCGAGTTATGATGTACCAAGATATATACCTGCAAGCAGAATATCTGCGGGTGTATCTGGATTTTTTAACGATGCGAGGGAAAGCATTGAAGATTACAAAGAATGTATAGAAGCTTTGACTCCAAATGGAGTAGTAGTAGATAATAACTATGAATGGATTTTAAGGGGCAATGATCCGGCACAGAATGTATTTCTTATTGATGTAAGGCCCAATGGTTTAATCAATAAAGGCATCCGTGCGGAAATCCCAGCCGGAAGTACCGTTATTGTAAGACTGAGAACGGGTGCAAATGCCCATTTGCAATACGGTCTTTACGGAGAAAAAAGTAAGACGAATCAGACCTTGTATGTGTTTGAGGATGCATCAAATATCTATATGGAAAAATCCTCGGATATTTGGGGTAGTATATTGGCACCACAGGCGATGTTTCATGCTCATGCAACTGGCGGTCATGTCAGCGGTAATGCAGCCTTGGGAGCATTTGCAGTAAATGCGAACAGCGGATTTGAATTTCATTATTATCCATTTGTTGGCGGAGTAATATGTCAAGCAGCAGTAGCACCGGCACCGGTTGCACCAACACCAGTTGCACCAACACCGATTGTACCGGCACCAGTTGCACCAAAGCCAGTTACTCCAAAGCCAGTTACTCCGAAGCCAGTTGCACCACGACCAGTTGCGCCAACTCCAAAAGCACCTCTGGTCTGCCCGGCATGTCCATTACCAGAGCCATGTCCGTTGCCAGAGCCATGCCCATTGCCAGCACCATGTCCAACGTGTCCGACACCAGCGCCATGTCCGATATGCCCAGAGCCACCAGCCTGTCCAACTCCGCCACCGTGTCCGGCTTGTCCGACACCAGCGCCATGCCCGACATGCCCAGAGCCGATGCCATGTCCTCCGTGCCCAAGTTGTCCGACACCAGAGCCATGTCCGAGTTGCCCAATCTGTCCAGAACCGGAAACAGTATTTATTCCTGTTCCAGTACAAGTGCCAGCAGAGTGTCCGGAAATGAAACCTTGCCCTGCTTGTCAGGAGTGCTTAGTTGAATCAGGTATCATTTCAGGATGTGTCTGGGGGTGCTGTTGCGGCAACTTCCATGATTGGGATGTAAAATTATATGAGAGACGCAATGATACTGATATCTTATTGCGCTGTGTAAAGATTTGCGGCAGTGGAGACTTTGAGTTTAAAGTTGCATATGAAGGCTTTTATATTTTAAAAGTAAGAATGTCAAATAACTGTTGTAAGGTTTTTCGGTGTAAACCAACTGTTATTATGAATAATGTTGGCGTAGAATATTTTATGATGGAGTAGTTTTAGATAAGAGAAAAGGTGGGACTGATGCATTTATGCACAGCCCCACCTTTTTTAACATCGGTCATACGGAAATGGACAGCGGCCAACAGATGCAGCCATTAAATCGCGTTCATGTGATTCGACTGCGGTATTGCGCCGGTCAAGTATTTGCCGAATGGTCCGAACCAGACAGTGGATATCAGCTTCAGTATTATATATGCCAAAGCTGACACGAATCAATCCTTCCGGCGGCAGGCAGATACCATTCTCGTCAGTTTTTACCGTTAATTCATTTGTCAGGCGTCGTACATACGGATGAGCGCAAAAGGCGGCTGAGCGGACGGCAATAGCACCATAGTTGGCAAACATCTGGGCAACCGCCTCATTTGCCATATTTTTTATGGTAAAGACAAGGATACCGACACGGTCTTCGTGATTTTTACAATCGCCGTAGAGCGTGACCTCGGGAATCTTTCGTAGTTCTGTGAAGGCTGTTTGTAAAAGTCGCTGCTCATGAGCTGCAATATAGTCAAAGCCAATTCCTTTTAATGTCTTCATGGCTTTTATCATGCCGACAACGCCAGGATAATTTGGTGAACCGGCTTCATATAGATCGGGACTGTCGGTAAAGTAGACGTTCTGGTCCGTCACGGTTTCAATCATACCGCCACCATAAAATTGCGGAACATGCTTGTTTAAAATGGCTGTCATTCCCACGACCGCGCCGCCGCCATACGGCGAATACATTTTGTGGGCTGAAAAAACAAAAAAATCAATATTTTCTGCGGCTGAATTTCCTATCATACAAAAGCTGCGATGGGCAACAATCTGAGCGCCATCGACAATAATTCTGGCCCCATAGTTATGAGCGACTCTGGCAATCTGGTGAACGTCATTGACATAGCCGGTGACATTCGAAGCCGCCGTTACGGTTACATATTTGATTCGCCCTTTAAATTTCTTTAAGATTCTTTCAAATTCATTCACAACCAGCCGACCCTGACTATCCACATCCACAAATACAGTATTGGCCCGCATTCGCCACGGAAGGTCATTGGCATGATGTTCCATCCGGGTGCACAGGACCATATCCTGCGGACTTTCAATTAGCGCAGAAGCGAGCTTGTTCATCCCCTCAGTGGTACTATTGACATAGAATACGGTATAGTTTTCTTTGTCAGCGCCAACAAAATCTAAAACAGTGTCACGCCCTTCCGTATAGATGCGATTGGTATATTCGGATTTTTGCCCAGCGCCGCGTCCGATGGAGCTATAGTAGCGCATTTGATGCTGAATTTCTCGCACCACCGTTTTAAAAGGCGGTGTCGTTGCTGCATTATCTAAGTTAACGGCGGGCACCTTGGTTTGGTTAGCCAGCTCTACCGAGGTATCTAAACCAAATATCATATCTCGAATATGTTTTGATTTGATGGCATCATTATATGAAATACTCATTTCTTTTTCCTCCAGAATGAATCTAAAAAACAGTAGCTATTTTTAGTATATTAATGAATGTTGTAAGATATTAATAACGTTGACAAAAAAGTAAATAGAGGCTACAAGATGGTATGTGGATGAGTATGTGGATGGTGAAGAGATTATAGTAGCAATTCTTAAAAAAAGATAAACTGTTCTGGATTTATTGACATTGAATCCGGAACAGTTTATCTTAATATTAAATCTTAGAATGCATCCGCATTCTGATATTCTAAATTGTCATGGCAGATTCAGCCATATTTTCAACAAATGCAAAAAATAGTAAGGGAAATGAAGCGAGGGCATTGTCATACGTTATTTCTTTTACTATAATAAAAGGAGAAGAACGAATGAAAAATGAAATCAAGACGTATGAGCAACTCTTACTAACTGATGACTTTCTCTTTGCGAAGGTCATGAGTAACAAAGAACTGTGCAAAGAACTATTGGAAATTATTTTAAACGTAAAAATCACTGATATCGTATATCTGGAAAAGCAGAAAGCAATTGATATTTCAGCTGATGGAAAAAGTGTCCGTCTGGATGTATATGTGGCAGATGAAAGTCACACCATCTATGATGTAGAAATGCAAGTGAAAAATCGGCATAATTTACCAAAGCGAAGTCGATTTTATCAAAGTATGATTGATATGGAATGGCTTGAAAAAGGTGAGGATTACAATGAGCTAAAACAAAGCTACATCATTTTTATTTGTACATTTGACCCGTTTGGAATGGGACGTCATATCTATACCTTTAAAAACTGTTGCGAAGAGCAGAAGGACTTGGCATTGCAAGATGGTACAACGAAGATATTTTTAAATGCCAATGGAACAATGGATGATGTCAGTGAAGAACTACATGCATTTTTAAATTACTTGATTGGTGAAAAGTCAGCGGATGAATTTGTAGAAAAGGTTGATGAGGCAGTCATCAGGGCACGCAAAAATATGGAATGGAGGCGGGAATATATGACATTAGAGTTGAAGTACCGAGAAATTTTAGAGGATGGTCGTGAAGAAGGCCGCGAAGAAGGAATAAAATCCTTGGTAAAAACTTGCCGGGAACTTGGCGTTTCCGACGAATATATCCTCAATAAGCTAATGAAAGACTTTGAACTTACAGGGAAGCAGGCAGAAAAATATTTAGAGGAGTATTCAAAATTAGATTAAGCTCATGCAGGAGAAACAGGATGAAATCACAAATATTAAAGCTATGGAATGAAGAAGAATATGATTACAAGTTGGCATACAATTTTATGCCCAATTTAGTCAGCTACATACACGATGAAAACGAAGAAATCAGACCATGTATCATCGTTGTACCAGGTGGTGGCTATGGAATGATATCACCAAATGAGGCACGCATTGTAGCAATGAAATATTACAACAACGGCTACAACGCATTTGTGTGCAATTACACAGTCAACCCGACCACATCGCAGCCACTTAGAATGCAGCCGCTCCGTGATTTGTCGCGAGCAGTCCGCTTTGTCCGCAAAGAAGAAAAGCAATTTCATATCAACATAAATGAAGTGGTAATCTGTGGATTTTCCGCTGGTGGACATCTGTGTGGAAGCCTTTGTGTGCATTATGCGGACGTACCGGATGAAAATTCAGCCTATGTAGGGATATCAAATCGTCCCAATGCGGCAATACTATCTTATCCAGTCATTACCTCCGGCGAACTAGCTCATCGCGGTTCTTTTGACAACTTGCTGGGCGTGGATGCCAACGCCGAACAGCTACATTATATGTCACTGGAATATCATGTGACAGCAGATACACCGCCTTGCTTTATCTGGCATACAGCAGTCGATGATTGTGTACCGGTTGAAAATTCATATCTGTTTGCAATGGCCTGCCAGAAGCAAAATGTACCATATGCACTGCATGTGTTTTCGAAAGGTGGACATGGTTTGTCATTGGCGGATGAGGTTTTTGAAGAAGGAAAAATGAATGCCTGGTATACATTAGAGCAGGTACATCAGGTTATCGAGCATATCAAAGCTGGCGACTTAAGTGCATCAGATGAAGCAAAACAGTGGCTGTTTGACGAATTTGATATTACCGAAGAAGAATACGAAGCAAGGTGGATGGGTAAAGCAATGCCAGAAGTAGCCGTTTGGTCAGACTTGGCAGGGAACTGGTTGAAGCAAGTTTGTGGATTTACACGTTAGCATAGAAACCGCCTTTACAACTTTATGCGAGGTTGTAAAGGCGGTTTCTATTACCTGAAAGATACTTAGCAATGCTAAATAGATTTACCTTGACAGTGGTCAGACAAAAGCATTAAAATATACTTAGCAATACTAAGTAGGAACGAGGTGGTGGATTGAATCCTAAATATGAGCAACAGATGAAAAAAGGGGTTTTAGAAATATTGGTATTGAAGCTGTTGGAAAAAGATGAGAAGTACGGCTATCAATTGCTCAGCGAACTAAAAGAAAACAGTAATGAGTTGTTTACTCTAAAGGAAGGCACGCTCTATCCAATCCTATATCGGCTCGAGGATGAACAGCTAGTGGTAAGCCGCTGGAGTGAACCAAAAGAAAAAGAAGTATCGCGAAAATACTATGCAGTAACGGCTAAGGGTAAGCAGGAATTACACGAGCTAAAAGAATTGTGGAGTGCATTTTCAGAAAAAGTAACAGCAATGATGGAGGATTAGTATGGAATCAAAAAAATATATCAAAGCGATTATAAAAAAATTAAAATGTTCGAACCAGAAAAAGAAAGAAATTAGGAAGGAATTGGAATCTGATATTCATATTGCAAGGGAAAATGGTGAGAGTTTAGAGCAGGTTTATCAGCGAATGGGCAGTCCCATCGAAGTAGCCGAAGATTTTAATGCTAATTTTTCAGCCGCAGAGCAAAAGCGCGGCAGACGAGAAAAAGGGTTAAAGCTAGTGGTATTCGTAGTGGGTATCATAATTCTGTTGCTGGCCTTGATATATTGGTATTTACCCAAGACATATGATTTTGATGACAGCAAGATTTTTACCAGAGAGGTGGTAGAAAATCAGATGCAGAAGATTATTAACGTAGTGGATAACAAAGACTATAAGAGCTTGCAGAATGACTATACTGCTACCGAATTAAAAGCATATCTGACGGAAGAAACAATTGAAGGCACAAAGCAGCAGGTCGGTGAGGACTGGGGAGGTCTAGTTTCTTATGATGATTGGTATATGGTTGAACTGCACCAGCGCAACATGAAAATGGCAGTGGTTCAAGTGAAGGCGACGTATGAAAAAGTCAGTGCAATTTACCGGATAACATTTGATACGGATATGAAAATTGTGGGATTTTATATCTATCGCTGGTAGGAGGTGAATGTAAATGAAATTAAAACCAGGAAAATATAATATAATAGTGGAAATTCTATGTCTGCTGTTATTGTGCGGAAACACGATGTATTTAATTCTGAATTGGGCAGTGATTCAAACTAAAATACCGGGACATTACAATGCAGCTGGTGAAATCGACCGCTGGGGAGAAAAAGGTGAGCTCATTTTTATGCTGGTTTTAAACTGGGTGCTGTATATATTTCTCACAGTTTTGGAACAATTTCCCCAGATTTGGAACACCGGTGTGGATATAACCGAAGAAAATCGAGAGCGGATTTATCGCATTCTGCGAAATATGCTCAGCACGGCAAAGTTTTTAATGGTGGTCGATTTTGTCTTTATCAATATTCGCCAGACGACCTTGGTTCCAATGCCAGGCTGGTTTTTACCGGCGATGCTGGGATTGCTTTTTGGCAGTATTATTTATTATATGATTAAGCTGGTAAAAAATCGCTAGAATTTAAACTTGATTATGCCTTTGCAAACTAAACCAAGTATGTTAATATAGAAACAAACATGCGAAGGAGGCAGAATATATGCAGGTACTCACATTTAATCTAGGCGGAGTAAGATACGGAATACCAATAGAAGCAGTGCAGTCAATTGAGAGAGACAAAAGAGTGGAATCTATACCGCAATCCTTACCATGCATAAAGGGTATAATGAATTTACACGGACGTGTGATACCAATCTATAGTCTGGCTGAGAAGTTTGGATATGGTGAACAGAAGATAGAAGAATTAATTGTTGTAAAAACAGAAAAAGTTTTGGTTGGCTTAGAAATCTGTCAAGTGCAGGAAATCGTAAATGTAGAAGATAGCAACGTTGTTCCGATGCCGAAAGTAACTGGTGGGAATATCAGTTATATTCCGAAAGTGGTTAACTATAACAAGGTGTTGGTAGAAATATTAGATATTGACCAGCTGATAACTGAACATGAATTACAAGGAATTCAATCATTGATTGACAAAGATGAAGACGAATAAAAAAATGCAGAAGAAAGAAGGTAGAGAATATGTTTGACTTTAAGAAGATGAAGATTCAAAAGAAGTTATCAACGGCATTTATGCTAATTATTGCAATTGCCAGTGTGGCGGCAATTGTTGGAACGATAGCAATGGCAATTCTATCAACGCGTTATACATATGCCCTGCGAAGTTATGGATTTCCCCAAGGAGATATCGGTGAAGCCATGACAACCTTTGCTGATACCCGAAGCTTAACCAGAGGTTCCATCGGTTATCAGGATGATAATGCAATTGCAGATAATGTCAAAAACCATGAAACCAAAAGACAGGAATTTAAAGACCACTTTGCAAAATTACAAGATACACTTGCATCGAAGGAAGAAGAATCTACCTATGAATCAGCGGCAGCCAAATTGGACCAATATTGGCCGATTGATGATGAAGTAGTTGCATTGGGAAGCACCCCGGATGCGGAAAAGAGTGCGGCATCTCAGAAGATAGCAATTGAACAGTTAGACCCATTGTATGATTCCATTATGGCTGACTTGGTGCACTTGATGGAATTAAATGAAACAACTGGTAGTAAGCTCGATGTTATGCTAAGTGCAATGAGTAATATTTTAATTGTTGTGATTGTTGCATTAATGGTTGGTGCGGTAGTAATAGCGATGAAATTAGGAACTACCATTGCAAAGGGAATTTCAGTTCCATTAGGTCAGTTGGCAGACCGTCTACAGTTATTTGCTGGCGGAAACTTATCGGAACCATTTCCGATTGTGGATACCGAGGATGAGGTTGCCGACATGACAAAAGAGGCTGGTCAAATGGCAAAATCATTAGAGGCGATTATTGCTGATGCTGGCAACATGCTTGAAACAATGGCGGGTGGTAATTATACAGTTGATTCAAAGATACAGGATAAGTATGTTGGTGACTTTTCACAGTTGCTAAAATCAATTCGTGATATGAATCATCAGATGAATGGCACGCTACGAAGCATTGATGAAATGTCTGTTCAGGTATCCACAGGTTCCGGTAATCTGTCAGAAGCGGCACAGGGATTAGCAGAAGGAGCAACAGAGCAGGCCGGAGCAGTAGAGGAATTACAGGCGACATTTACAAACATTACAGAAGGTGTACAAAGGACAGCAGAAAGCGTTGGCGATTCCTATAAGCAGGCTCAGAAGTATGCCAAAGAGGCAGACCACAGCCGTGCCGAGATGCAGGAAATGGTGTCGGCAATGGAACGTATCAATGAAACATCCCAGAAGATTGAAAATATTATTTCTGAAATAGAAGAGATTGCATCCCAGACCAACCTGCTCTCTCTAAATGCGGCAATTGAAGCGGCCAGAGCTGGTGAAGCAGGCAAAGGATTTGCGGTAGTAGCGGATGAAATACGTAAGTTAGCAGAGCAGAGTGCACAGTCAGCAGTCGATACCCGTGAATTGATTGAGGGTTCCATTCGTGAAATCGCAGAGGGAAGTAAGGCGGCCGAGCGTGCAGCGGCATCTATCGAAGAAGTTGTTAAGGGTGTGAAAACAATTGCTGATACATCCAAAGAATTAAGTACATTATCCACGGAACAGGCAGCCGCGATGCAGCAGGCCGAATCCGGGATTGACCAGATATCAGAGGTTGTGCAGGCCAATTCAGCAACAGCCGAGGAAGCATCAGCGACTAGCCAGGAGTTAGAGGCACAGGCAGTGTCGATGAATGACTTAGTTGGAAGATTTGTTTTACAGAATGAATAGTAATAAAAAAAACATGGGTGGGTTGCTAAGCAATCCACCCATTATTTAATAAAAAATAAAATTGTTTGCAACAGAATCCAAATCAAAAGACACTGTATATATGAACACCAAAATAAGGGCGCGCACCTGAAAGAAGTGGAAAAGTTGAGGTGAGATGAATGGATAATTATCTTTCGTTAGTAACAAAGGCTAAAAAAGGCAGTGTAGAAGCATTTGCCGAATTATATCAGATGGTCTATGAAGACATGTACCGTTTTGCATTGTACACATTAAGGCACCCAGAGGATGCCAAGGATGTGGTGAGTGAAACGGTTATGGATGCCTTTGCGACCATTAAAAAGCTTCGCATTGAAGATGCATTTCGGGGGTGGATATTTCGCATCTTGTCCAATAAATGCAAGCAGAAGCTGAAAGAATATACGAGACATACGGTAGAGCTTTCCGAAACAGAATGGGAAATGCCAACTGGGGTCGATGAGGCGGAGCATGCCACTGTCCGAGCACTATTCTATGAACTGCCGGAAGAGGAACGGATGATAATTGCCCTACATATGTTTTGTGGATACACCAGTAAAGAGATGGCAGTATTGCTCAATATGAACGAAAATACATTGCGTTCCAAAGAGAGCCGCGCCTTGAAGAAAATGAAGGAGGTGTTTTAAATGGATGAAAAAGATATGTTGCAATGGTTAAAAGAAGAATGTGAGGAAATCGAGGTGCCAAAGGAACTGCACCCTGAAAATATACGAAAGCAGTTAGAAGCTCAGAAAAGAAAAAAACAGCGAATCCGCCGTCAGTTAAGTTCAGCGGCTGCGTTGGTACTATGTAGTGGTGTGATTTTTATGGTCGGCAACATTGTGCGTAATGAAATGCAAGTGACAAAATCAGCAGATACACAAAACAGTGATGTTGTTGTAGTGCCAACCGAACAGCAGGAGGAAGCAGAGGAGGAGCCAGAGGCTCTCGGTGAATTGTATACAGTTGCTGGTAATTATGGTGAGGTCTATGACGTTATCGAGAAAAACTATACAAACGAAACAAAGTATGGTGGGCCATTGGATGTGATCAGAGAATTCTTTTCTGGCGGAGTGGTTAATAAATCAGATGTTGCGGAAAACGAAATGGCTGACGCAGGAGCAGAATCCGCTAATGATTCAGCTCCCAACCCAAGTGCCGGAGCTGGTTATTCCAAAACAAATTTACAAACCGAAGGTGTAGACGAAAGTGATATCGTTAAAACGGATGGAAAATATATTTATGCAGTCCAAAATGGACAGGTAGTAATTACCGACATTCAAAACGATGCGCTTACCGAAACAAGTGTAATAACACCACCAGCGGATAGCATTCGTGAGATGTTTGTGGATGGTGACCGCCTATATCTAATCGCTGAGGGAATGCAGACAACGATGGTAGAAGACAGTTCAAGTGACGTTGTCAGTGATGCATATTATATGGACACAGAGGAACAGACTGTTTTGTACACCTATGATATTACCAATCGGGCACAACCTAAATTAAGTGGAAAAATGTCCCAGGATGGTACTTACCAGACATCGCGCAAAATAGGTGACATCATCTACATGTTTACAGATTATTACATGCCGCTTCCAGATGCCACGAAAAAAGAAGCAGTAGATGAAGAAAAAATGTCATCCTGGCTGCCAAAAGTTGAGGGGAGAGTAATATCTTATGATTGTATTTATTTGCCGGAGCGAGGAAATATGGGCAAACTAATCACCTCAGTAGATGTAAATAAGCCAAGTGAAGTGTTAGATAGTAAGCTGATGGTAACCAACTCTGGTCAGGTTTATGTCAGCAACGAAGCAATCTATATCTACAGTTCAGCATGGGGAAATACAAGCTACACGGAAATTGCTAAATTCTCGATGAAAAACGGGAAGATAAGAGGGGTGGCGGGAAATAGTGTCAATGGCGAAATCCTCGATACCTTTGCCATTAATGAGTATCAGAACAATTTGCGTGTATTGACAACCGAATGGGATGAGAGTGGACAAAAAAACAGTGTTTATGTCTTAGATGAAACGTTAAATATGACCGGAAAAATAACCGGCTTGGCACCAGGTGAGCAGATATATTCGGCAAGATTTATGGGAAATACCGGATATTTCGTAACCTACCGCAACACCGACCCATTATTTACTGTCGACTTCAGCGACCCGGCTAATCCACAGATAAAGGGTGAGTTAAAAGTAACTGGCTTCTCCGAATACCTGCATTTCTGGGGGGAAAATAAGTTGCTGGGCATTGGCTATGAGACGGACCCCGAGACTGGTAGCCGAATCGGAATGAAATTATCGATGTTTGATATCTCCGACCCATGTAATGTAGTTGAGGAAAATCGCTACGTGATGAAGAATGTATCATATAGTCCAGCGCTATACAACTATAAATGTGTGCTTGCTGACAAGGAGAAGAATATCATCGGATTTGCAGTTCAAAAGGATGACTATGAAAGCACTGCGGGATACCTGATATTTACTTACGAAGATGGTTTTGAGAATGTATTCTCCGAGGAAATAAGTGATGGATATGGCTGGAATGTTGAGACCTACCGCGGGCTTTATGCAGGCAGTCGTTTCTACTTCGTTGGCGAAGGCGAAATAACGGTATATGATATGGAAAATGATTTTCAAAAAATAGCAAAATAACCAAAAAGGAGACCTGCGATTTGGGCAGGTCTCCTTTCATGTTGCTATTGTGAATAACCGGTTGCGCATGTATAATAGAAGGGAGAGAAAAAATAAAAATCCAAATTGAAATGGATATAATTGGGAGGAAAAGAAAAGCCTATGAAGAGACGTATTTTAAGTGTAATGCTTGTCTTGGTGATGTCGGCAGGATTATTGGCAGGTTGTCAGAAGGATAAGAAGGAAACAGTTGATGGAACTGAAACAGCAGCAGAAGGAACCGAGACGACGGTAAAATTGGGTGAAGTGTACCATGCATCGTTGCCGAGTGCGGCTGAGGACGCCGAGATTTATGTCGAGCCAATCGAAGGGATGCCGGCCGATTTCATTAAGGGCATGGATATCTCAAGTGTGATTGCCGAAGAGGCAAGCGGTGTGGTATACTATAACGAAGCAGGTGAAGAGGAAGATTTGTTCCGTATCCTTGCAGATGCAGGAATCAATTATATTCGGGTGCGAATCTGGAATGACCCATATGACAGTGATGGCAATGGCTATGGCGGCGGTAACAACGACGTCGCGAAAGCCGTAGAGATTGGTCGACGGGCAGCAGAAAATGGAATGAAATTATTAGTTGACTTCCATTACTCCGATTTTTGGGCAGACCCAGCGAAGCAGTTTGCACCAAAAGAGTGGAAACATTTGACTTTTGCAGATAAGCAGCAGGCGCTTTATGATTTTACCAAAGAAAGCTTAGAGACCATTGTTGCCGCAGGTGCAGATGTTGGAATGGTGCAGATTGGTAATGAAATCAATAACGGAATGTCGGGTGAGACGGACTATGATAAAGTCATTGAACTGTTACACCAAGGCAGTGCGGCCGTTCGGGAAGTATCGAAGGATATTCAGATTGCCGTACATCTAACCAATATAGAGGACCATAAAAATATTATGCAGTATGCTGATAAATACAAAGCAGCTGGGCTGGATTACGATATTTTCGGGATTTCCTATTATCCATATTGGCATGGCACTTTTGATAACTTAACCACCGTATTGAAGGATCTTACCGCGAATTATGGCGTGAAGACAGCAGTACTAGAGACCTCTTATGCATATACTGGTGAGGATGGAGATGGTTTTGCAAACAGTATTGATGACACGGATTCCATTGACGGATATGCAGCAACGGTTCAGAGTCAGGCGACCTGTGTTCGTGATGTAATGGCGGCAACGGTAGCGGCTGGTGCCGATGCACTGGGTGTATTCTACTGGGAAGGCGCTTGGACACCAGTTGGTGATACCTTTGAAACAAATGAAAAAATATGGGAAGAGTTTGGCTCTGGCTGGGCAAGCAGCTATTCCACAAAGTATGACCCGGAAGATGCAGGAAAATACTATGGCGGAAGCTCTTGGGATAATCAGGCATTCTTTGATTTTTCAGGTCATCCGCTGGCATCCTTGAATGTCTGGAAATACGTCAACTTTGGAACCATCTGTGAACCGGACATTGATTTTCTGGAAGAGACCATTATTAAGGTAAATATCAATGAGGAATTGGTAATGCCAGAAACTGTCTCTGCGATTTACAATAACCGCGCATTATCCCAAGGAGTGCCAGTCACATGGGATGAAAGTCAGGTGGCGGCAATTGATACCAGCGTGGGTGGAGATTATGTAGTTGAGGGTGCACTGGAAAATGGTATGACAGTTACGTGTGCGATAAATGTGGCAAATGTTAACTGGTTAGAAAATGCCAGCTTTGAAGATGCTGATACAACCATGTGGAAGGTTACTTATGAGGGCGATGCGAACCCAACCAATGTACAGAACAAAGCAGCCGACTGTATCACCGGTGTAAACAGCTTCCATTTCTGGAGCGAGCAAGAGCAGCAGTTTACCATTGAACAGACCGTATCAAACTTAGCGGCCGGAAAATATACATTTACCGCAAACATACAAGGCGGTGACGTTGGCAGTGCAGCTGAAATATATCTCTATGCAGTTGTAGATGGTCAGACCTACCAGTCAGAACCCGTCACATTAGCTGGATGGTGTAATTGGCAGATGCCGGAAATAAAAGATATTGAATTAAATGGAACCCAGGATATTACCGTTGGTGTATCGCTAAAAGCAGCTGGCGGTGGCTGGGGAACGATGGATGATTTTTATCTATATAAGCAGCAATAAAAAAGAATAGCATTAGCTATTTACAGGAGGTGGCAAGTGAAAAAAATAGCACTACTCATGGATGGCTGGAAAAGGTACTTTACGTATGCCTGGCCATCTGGAATCTTGCAACGGATTCATGAAACCGACGAAGATGTGAATCTGTATATTTTTAATAGCTCCGGAAACTGGAGCCGGGATGAGGCCTATAATGAGGCGGAGTATAATATTTTTTCCTTGCCAAATCTGTGTGATTTTGACGGAATTATTTTGGATATTAACAATATCCTTCATTCAGGTGTCACAACCAAGGTCGTTGAGCAGGCGAAGAAGGCGGGTGTACCGGTAATTTCGATTGGCCAGAATTGTGAAGATTTTTATTATGTCGGCATTGATAATCAAAAAGCGATGGTCGAGGTATTGAAACATCTGGTGGAGGAGCATCATTGCCGCCGCTTTTGGTTTGTCATGGGACCTGAGGACAATTACGAAAACAGTCAGCGGGTGCAGGCCATTCATTCTTATTTGGCGCAGAAAAATATCCCCATTTCCGAGACTAATTTCTATTATGAAAGCTTTGAATATGAAAGTGGTGATCATGGCTTTTTGGAACTGATGCGCCGCAATAAAAATATTCCCGAGGCAATAGTCTGTGCCAATGATAATATTGCGGTCGGTGTATGCGAGTCAGCGAGACGGTATGGCTATCATGCGCCAGCAGATTTTTTGGTAACTGGTTTTGACAATTTTGATAAAGCCGAATACTATACGCCGCGAATTACAACGGTTAGCCATATCAGGGAGGAAGTCGGCTATAAATGTGCAGAAATCCTACTCGATATCTGGAAAGGATTGCCAGTGCCGCAGTTCAATTATACAGAAACAAAAACACTGTTTTGGGAGAGCTGTGGCTGTGACCGGGTGAAGGAATCAAGTGAACGGGAATATCTGCGTAAGCAGATTATTTACAATATTGAAACAGACCATTTTGAAGAAGAGGTTCAGACTCTGGAATATGAACTGTTAAAATGTCGCACCTTCAAAGATATGTTGGAATGCATTACCGAAGGGATGCCTTCGATGAAATGTGATGCAATGTATCTGGTGCTGGATAATCAGCTAAATGACTACAAGAGCAGACTTGACAGGCAGGAATCAGAGACTAATTTGTTTTGTATTGAAGGATATCCGCGGCGGATGAAAGTGGAATATGCTTATGAATTGGGACAGCCGGTGGAGCTGAATGACCCTTGGATAGAAGATATTTTCCCGATGTTTGAAAGTGAAGAAGGAGGCGTGGATTTGCTATTCCTGCCATTACATTTCAGACATCAGACAATCGGCTATTTTGTCATTCGCAATGCCATCTACTTGATGGAAAAACAGTATCTGCATCAGATTATCAATGCACTAACCAAGGCGATGGAGAATCTTCATAAGAAGGAAATCTTAGAGTACATGAATGAGCGGTTATCGGATTTATATATCCATGATGCGATGAGTGGACTGTATAATCGGCTGGGTGGTATGAAGCTGTCACAGGAGTTGTTTGAAAAAAGCCGGCAGCGCAGTGAAGCACTATTTGTTATGTACGTGGATTTGGACCGTTTAAAATATATCAATGATACTTTTGGACACGAGATGGGTGATTATGCAATTAAGACTGTCTCAAAATCACTGCGGACTCATTTTGAAAAACTTGGAATTGCTTCAAGGTTAGGCGGTGACGAGTTTCTAATTGTTGGTCGGTCCTTGCCGCGGGAAAAAATAGAACTTGTTATTGCGGAAATCCGCGACGAGTTAGCGATGGTGGAGAAGAACGCCAATTTGGAGTTCAAATTACAAATCAGCACCGGATATGTTTATACCGATGTATATAGCAATCAAAAGCTGGATGATTATATTAATCTGGCTGATACCAAAATGTATGAGGAAAAAAGCGCGAAGAAAGCACATCGTGCAGATTAAAAAAGGCATGGGTTTTAAAATGAAATATTATCTTGCCCCATTAGAGGGTATTACTGGGTATGTCTATCGCCGTGCATACCATGATTATTTTGAAAGTTTTGACAAATATTTTCTTCCTTTTATAGCACCTCATATGAACCGCAGCTTTAACTCTAAGGAGCTAAATGATTTAATCCCGGAGCATAACAAGGGGATGTTTGCAGTACCGCAGGTGCTGACCAATCATGCTGGTGATTTCATGCAAATAGCCGAAGAATTGCAGGAGCTGGGCTATGAGGAAATCAATATTAACTTAGGGTGTCCGTCAGGCACTGTAGTGGCGAAAGGAAGAGGCAGCGGATTTTTGTCAAGACCGGAGGAAATGGTGGCATTCTTTGACGAGATATTTGCCCGAAGCACGATGCGGATTTCGGTCAAGACCAGAGTCGGAAGAAGCGGCTATGAAGATTGGGAAAAGCTGTTGGAGATTTACAATCAGTATCCACTTGCAGAGTTAATTGTTCATCCCCGCATCCAAAAAGATTTTTATCGGAACAGGCCGAATATGGATACATTTGCATGGGCGGCTGCGCATAGTACAAATCCCCTTTGTTATAATGGGGATTTATTTTGCGTTTCAGACTATGAGATATTCTGTCAGGAATATCCGGCGGTAACCATGACAATGTATGGCCGGGGAATTATTTCAAACCCCGGACTGCTGGGCGAAATAAAATATGGAGAGAAGCTGGAAAAAGAAAGGCTATTTTCTTTTCATAACCGGTTATATGCGGATTATCAGGAATTATTTTCAGGCGACCGCAATGTTTTATTCAAAATGAAAGAAATCTGGTCTTATATGATAAATCTATTTACCAATCCGGAGAAATACGCGAAAAAGATCCGGAAGGCAGAGCGCGCTTGTGATTACGAGGCAGCAGTGACAGCGTTATTTGCAGAGCAGGAGCTGATATAGTCATTTTTTTGTTTGTGTTCCGTTTGCGTATGCTCTAGTAAAATAAAAACAAATCATTGTATCAAGATAAGCAATGGATTTGAAAATTATTTTATGGAGGATTTAGCATGAAGAAAATCTTATCACTGGTATTAACATTATCATTTGTTGCGGCATTACTTGGTGGTTTTGCAGCGACGGAGGTCAAAGCAGCAGAATCTTATGCACTGTATTTTGACACGGACCAAGGAAAACTGCTGAAAGCGGCTGTTGTTGATGGAGATGTTAGTTTCATCGGAGAATACACCGGCCAAAGTGGAAAATGGAGTATTTTAGGTAACACGTTGACACTAAACGGATTTAATTTTGAAACGACAACAATGATGGCTCTAAATTTACCGGAAGACGCTAAAGTTGTTATTGCGGATGGCTCAACAAATACCATTAAGACAACCGCTACAGAAGCAGGAATGGCAATTATTTGTATGGGAAATCTTGAGATTTCGAAACCAAGCAGTGGCAAAGGAACTGGTGTATTAAATTTGTCAGCAGTAAATGCCAAAATTGCAGCAGCAATAAACACTAATGGCACATTAACGGTAAATGGAATAACACTGAATGCAACAGCAGGAAAACAAGGTGTAAGTTTAAATGGGGCTGGTATTGCCGCAATGGTACTGGTTGCCCAAAATGCAACCATTAATGCTACTTTCAATTCTGTAACAGATGAGAGTGAAGTTTTTGGTGCTGCTCTATTGCTTCGGAATACTGATGATCCAACTGTAGAAAATGATTTTATTAATTCTGTCATCACCTTAAAATCAACTGTCCGTGCATATCAAAGTGAATCAAGCACTATAAGTGAAACGGCGGTAGTAGCAACCGGCTCAACGAATTTGAATGCCAAAGAATCAGATTATTCCAACTCGCTGGAATTGAAACCGGTTGTATTTGAAGCCACCACATACCAAGAATACTTTATTGGCGATAAGCTGGCTAAGGTTGTTAAACTGCAGCCGCCTTATACAGCGGTAACCAATATTACCAATGTGCCAAAACAAGTATATGTAAGTGATACTTTAAAATTAAGCGGAACAATCGTGCCGACAGCAGCAACAAATAGTACCATCACATGGAAGCTGAAAGACGCAGGCACAACCGGAGCCAAGTTAAGAAGTGGCAAACTAACCTTTACCAATAGTGGAACTGTTAAGGTGCAGGCAACGATTAAAAATGGAAAAACAAGAACATCGGATTATACGAAGAATTTCACAATCAAAGTAACTTATCAGCCGAGTAAGAGCCAGACATATTCCATTTCAGGCTTAAATTATAAAGTAACGGCGAATAATGATCCATCTGCGATTGAAGTAACAGTAACTGGATTGGCGAAGGAAAAGAAGAATGCCACAACGTTGACCATTCCAAAGACTGTAAAAATAAAAGGCAATACCTGCAAGGTGACATCAATTGCGGAAAGGGCATTTGATAAATGTAGAACCTTGAAAACAATAACGATTGGGGATAATGTCAAGGTTATTAACAAACGGGCATTTACCAAGTGTTCTTCTTTGGAAAGCATCACCATCGGAAAGGGCTTGACGGAATTAAAAAGCCATGCATTCTGTGGTTCCCGAAACTTAAAGACAATTACCATCAAGAGTACTAAATTGAATACGGTAGGAAACTTGCATACATTTAATAGTGTGGGAGCAACTGTAAAAGTACCAGAGACAAAGATAAAAGCATATAAAAAGCTGTTTGAAATCCAGGACAATACTGGTATTAAATTTAAAAGAATTTAATTAGAGCCAATAACTGCCCCCATAAGTTTAAAATCTGACTTATGGGGGCAATTGCTGTCTATGGCTTTCTTGAACGGACTATGCTATATTTAGCGGCGCATCTGGATGAACAACATTACCGGACAGTCATATAATAGTAGGGAGAAGGTAAAAGGATGAGAAATGAATGTGGAATCAAATTGATTCGGGAGAACCGTTATATTGGGGATGGCTGATTGCATGGGCGGCCATCCTCTTACTTGCGGGGATTGCGGCTATTTATAGACGGTACAAAAGAATTAGGCAGGTCAAATATTTTATCGAGCAGAGTACACAAGCTGAAAAAGAAAATTATATTAACCAAATCGTGGCTCCGGCCGGATTTTTATATAACAGTGAAAAAGATATTTTTTATGCCAGGGAAGATGGCTGGCAGAAACGTTATGGATATGCCAGAATATATGATGAAGCGGCACCATTGCTGGGGATGATTATTGATTGTGAACCAATTTATTTTAATTATGATGACCGTCGCTGGCTGCTAGAGCTATGGAAAGGCCAGTATGGCATGACTGTCGGTGGTGAAATTGGCTTATATCAATCAACAAATGAAAACGGAAGCATCCCAGGGCAGTTTTATTTTGGGGTAGATTCCAGTGAATATATCGGGATGCAGATGGAACTCTTTGATGGAAATAAACATGTTTTTGGTCAAAAGAAGCAGCATTGGTGGCTGACCGGTTTTCGACTTGGTGATTGGGCTTATCCGTGGCAAATAAAAATGGTAGTCACACTGACCTTTTTAAATCGCCAGATGTGTCAACGGTTTCTGGAGGGGCTGCGCCGTGCTGGATACCATTCCAATGAATATCAAGTGCGGGGGGAGACAGTGCGAATCTTATTTGATCAGCCCCATACCAGACAGCCTCAGACCCGTCGGGCAATAACGGACCGAATTCGGGTAAGGCGAATGCGGTTTTTTTGCCGCATGTACCACCGCATTACTAGAGAATATCAAAACACCTGTGATAAAATAATAGTTTTGCAAATAAAAGCGCCCCGGCTGTTTGCAAGAGCAATGCAGATAGGAAAAACGTTAAAACTATTTGAAAGAAATAAGCTGCATGAATAAATTTTCAAGAATTGAAAGAGCTTATCGCCAGGCACCAGTTATTCCATTAGAAAGAAATGGCAACTATGTATTCTTTAGTGACTGTCATCGGGGAACCGGCAGTTGGAATGACAATTTTGCGAATAATCAGAGTCTATGTTTTACGGCACTGAACTATTATTATGAGCGAAATTTTTATTATGTGGAAATTGGTGATGGCGATGAACTATGGGAAAATCGCAGTCAGAATCGAATTATTGAGACGCACAGTCATGTTTTCTGGCTGATGCGAAAGTTTTATGAAAAGAATCGAATGTTTATGATTTGGGGAAACCATGATGCTGATAAACGAAAGCGAAATTTTGTTCGCCGAAACTATATGACATATTGGAATGAATGCTCAAAAAAGAAGGAGGCCCTATTTCCTGAACTGCAAATAAATGAGGGGGTTCGGTTCCAGTCAGCAAATGGCGAAGAAATATTTGCCGTGCATGGGCACCAAGGCGATATCATGAATGATTATTTGCAGCCACTGTCAAAATTTCTGGTGCGCTTTGTCTGGAAACCCTTAGAAAAGCTTGGCTTACGTGACCCTACCGTACCGGCTAGAAATTACCGGACTTGTGAGTGTCAGGAAAAAAGATTCTGCGAGTTTGCCGAAACGCATCCATTAATTGTGATTGCCGGGCATACACATCGGCCAGTCTTTCCGGAGCCGGGAGCGGGGCGGTATTTTAACGATGGCAGTATGGTGCACCCGAGATGTATTACGGCCATAGAAGTCGTCAGAGGGAGTATCAGTCTGGTAAAATGGTCTGTTAGCAGCCGTCGCGACGGATCGTTATTTGTAAACCGAGAGGTATTAGAAGGTCCAACAGAACTACGGCGGTATTTTGAATCACAAGGATAATTATTCACAAAGCATTTCGATTAGTTCCTGTTCACAAAGGCTTAGCACGCGCCCTTTTGGGGAGGCAATTCCGAGGGAAGTAATGACTGTTTCCATTAAGGAAACAATCGCAATCTGGTCCTGCATGGTAAATGCTGAGGCAGTATTTTCCGTCATCAGGCTAATGCCAAGGCCAATTGATACCGAGGAGAGGATGGATTCGGCCCGGGCAGTCAACAGGATGTTTGGTTCGAAACCTGCCTCCAGGCAGGCATCTAGGCAGAGCTGATAGAGAGAATTAGTTGGCCGATAAAGAATAAATTGTTCATTCTTTAATTCGCTTAATGAGACTTCCACTCGCTCTGCTAAGGGATGATTAGCCGGCACAACCAAGCAAAGACGCTCATGGGCAATCGGATAGAAATGGAATCGGTTATCCGAAAGTGCACCTTTTCGTAGTGATGCTAATTTAATTTGTTCTTTTAACAGGCTGTCTAATAGGAGCTTCTCATCATCTTCCTCAGACAGCATCAGATTCACCTCAGGGTGTGAATCACGATATTTTTTAAAACGAATGGTATACGCAGGTGTAAATAGTGTCGGTAAAGCCCCAAGCACAATGGTTTGGTTGGAAGCCTCTTGAAAGGCGTGAACGTCATTGATCAGAACATCATATCGCTCTAACAACTGCTTGGCATCACGATATACAAGCTCACCAACGGGAGTGAGCGTTACGCGTCTGGTTGAACGGTCAAAAAGCTTTACATTCAGTGTTTCTTCAAGCTTCATAATTGTTTTGGACAGAGCAGACTGGGATAGATTCAGTTTTTCAGCAGCTTCTAAATAGGAAGTATTTTCAACAACAGCGATAAAATAAATAAGGTGATCAATGCGCATTTTTACACTCTCCTGCGATGTATTCCGTTTTGGAATACATTATAACATAAATGGAATTGATTGCAAGTGAATAAAAGTGTATGATAAGCTTGTCAAACAGAAATAGACAAAATTTGACATACATATTCCATTTTGGAACAAGTAAAGAACCAAAGTAGGAGAAGGCGAAATATCATGGGAAACGAGGGTACATTGAACAAAAAAAGCATATTAATTGTTGATGATAATGAATTAAGTCGACAGATGTTAGCAGTTATCGTTGGCTTAGAATACAATGTACTTGAAGCGGAAAATGGTCAACAGGCATTACACATGATGCTTGAATATGCCGGAGATATTATGGCAGTTCTATTGGATTTGGAAATGCCGATTATGGATGGTTACACCTTTATGGAAAAGGTGAAAAACTATAATGTAATAAAAAGTGTTCCAATTATGGTAATTACTGCCTCGAATGACCCGATATCAGAAGAGAAGGCACTATCATTAGGAGCAACAAGCTTTATCACAAAGCCATTCAATACCGCAATTATCCAATTTCGTTTGCGAAATGTTCTGGAAAATAATCAGGACAATTTACTTTGGCAGTTACAATATTTGGCGGACTATGACCGTCATACTGGAATATATAGTAGGAGTCGATTCTTTAAAGCAACAAATGAGTTGCTAATGGAATATGCAAATGAAGCATTTACATTTATTCGACTCGATATCAATCGACTAAAACAGATTCATGAGTTTTTTGGAACTGAAGAGGGCGACCGTTTAATTGAATTTGTAGCGACTTGTGTAAAAGAAATTCTAAAGGATGAGGAACATGTTACCTTTGGAAAGATGGAAAGTGATACCTTTTGTATCTGTCTTTCGGGAACACAGGAGAAATGCAAGGCAGTTGCCAGCCAGATTCAGACAGAAGTGAAAAAGTTTAGTTCTGATTACGAAGTTATCTCTACAATTGGTATTTGTCCAATCGCGGACAAGAAAATACCATTGGGTAAAATATATGAAATGGCAGGACTGGTTGCAGCAACCGGTGGTGATGATGAGAACGCTCAAGATTTTGTCTGCTTTAACGATAGTCTGTATGAGCAGATTGTTACCAATCAACAGATTGTGAAAGAATTTCAGCAAGGCTTGAACGAAGGACAATTTGAAGTATATTATCAGCCGAAGATTAATTTACAGACTGGTGAATTACATAGTGCCGAAGCACTCGTTCGTTGGAATCATCCAGAAAAAGGCTTGATACTGCCGGATCGGTTTATACCGATATTAGAAAAAAACCGACTGATACCTAAACTAGACTATTTTGTATGGGAGCAGGTTTGCAAAAAGCTGCGGGAATGGAATCGGAAGGGCCGTAAAAGCATCGTCTCAGTAAATGTCTCCAGAGTAGATTTGTATGAGAAGGAGATTACGACAAAGATACTTGGTTTGATTCAAAAATATGAATTAAAACCAGAGCAGCTAAGATTAGAAATTACCGAAACCGTATGTACGGAACGGGCTGAGCGGTTGCAACAGAATGTATCAAAATTACACGATTTAGGTTTTACCATATTAATGGATGACTTTGGAAGTGGATACTCTTCACTTAGTATGTTAGGTCAGATATCCATTGATATTCTAAAAATAGATAAGAGCTTTTTGAATGAAGCAGAAAATTCAAGAGGCCGACAGATACTAGAAGCAGTTGTTGAGATGGCTAAAAAATTAGGGCTTTATCTTACTGTGGAAGGTGTTGAAAAAGAGGAACAGGCAGATGTTGCAAGACAACTAGGGTGTGAACTGGCACAAGGCTATTATTATGCAAAGCCAATGCCAGCCACAGAATACGAGATATTTCGAACCGATTTAGAAAAAAAATGTTCGAATTAACAAAGTCCCCAATCCCCTTTATTTTAATAAAGTATGGACGGTTCGGACCCCCGAACTGTCCTACACAACAAAGTCCCCAATCCCCTTTATTTTTATAAAAGTATGGACGGTTCGGACCCCCGAACTGTCCTACACAACAAAGTCCCCAATCCCCTTTATTTTTATAAAAGTATGGACGGTTCGGACCCCCGAACTGTCCTACACAACAAAGTCCCCAATCCCCT